>JAEUQK010000017.1:0-140000 GCA_016789265.1 Blastocatellia bacterium | reverse complement strand
TTCTACATACGAAGTCAAAATTGCCGTTTCGCTCAAAGTGCATCCACAATGGGGGCAATCTAGTCTTTCGATCACAGGGCCACCGTCAGAATCCGATCTCAGAGGGATAAGGCGCGAGCACCGAGTACATCTGCCAAAGCAGTGGATGACGGGGTGAATCAGCTCATGGTCGCCAAATGGCATTGGCGTAAACTAGTTCGGCCTAACCGTCAAATAAACCGTCCCGCCGCGACGGGCGACGAGCATCAGAACTGGCCGGTCGCCGGCTTTGTCGAGAGCGGCTTGGACGTCATCGACCGATCTGACAGCGGAACGATTGATCTCAAGTATCACGTCACCGCGTGCAATGCCTGCTTCGGCGGCCGGCCCCGCCTGGTCTACGTCGGTCACAAGCAGCCCGTCCGCACTGTCCATTCCAAGCTGTTTTGCAACCTGAGGCGTAACAGGCTGTAAGCTGAGGCCGAGTTTTCCGCCCTGGGGCTGTGCCGACGGGCCGTCCCCGTCCTTGTCCTGCTGGTTGTTTGCAACTCCTTCGACGTTGTATTCGTCAAGAGTCGCGGTCAGTTCTACAGGATTTCCGTCCCGCATCACTGTTAGTTTTATCTCCGTTCCGGGAAGCGTACCTGCGACCTTATTTCGAAGGACGTTGCTGTCGTCCATCTTTTCGCCGTTGACCGCGGTAATGATGTCACCACGTTTCAGGCCTGCCTTTTCACCAGCGCTGCCCGATCGTACGTTGCTGACCAGAACGCCGGCTGTATCCTTTAGATCGAGTGCTTTGGCAGTATCGTTCGTGATGTTCTGAATGTTGATCCCCAGCATTCCGCGGCGGACCTTGCCGTCCTTCAAGAGCTGCTCCATCACGGATTTGGCCATGTTGGAGGGAATCGAGAAGCCGATACCGATATTTCCTCCCGAAGGGCCGCCGGCAAGTATCTGTGAGTTTATCCCGATCAGCTCGCCATTGAGGTTTACCAACGCACCTCCGGAATTACCTCGGTTGATCGGCGCGTCCGTCTGCAGGAAATCTTCGAATGAATCGTTCGCGTTACCATAACTCAAGCCGGTACGACGGCCTTTCGCGGAAATAATGCCCGCGGTCACAGTCTGTCCGATCCCGAGCGGATTGCCTATGGCGAGTACGATATCGCCCACGCGAACGGTGTCGGAATTTCCGAGCGTGAGGTAGGGCATGTTTTGGGCTTCGATCTTCAACACGGCCAGGTCGCTCGGTTTATCCGAACCGACAAGTTTTGCATCAAATGACTTGTTGTCGGCAAGAAGTACTGTGATCTTCTCCGCGCCCTCAACCACGTGGTTATTCGTCAGGATCGTTCCGTCCGCCGATACGATAACACCCGAGCCAAGCCCGCGTTCGATCGGCGAACGCTGCTGCGGCTGTTGATTTGGACCCTGTCGAAACAGGTCGTCCAGATTGAACTGTGTCTGTGACTGAGTTTTGTTCTTGTGTTCGGCCTCGATCCGGACAACCGCCGGCGAGCTCTTTTCAACGACGTCCGCATACGACGTCCTGACCCCATCGACCACGATCGGTGAGGGCGGCGCGGCCGGTTGGACCGGTTCGGGCGTTTCATTCCCGTTGAGAAGTCCTGTTTTGCAGGCTGAGAAAAAAGCGAGCGAGAGGAGGGATGCGAACAAAAGAGATTTCCTTGTAAACATTAATGCTTCTCCGAAATTAATATCACCTAAATTCTAGCCTTTCGGTAGAAAGATTCAAGAATTACCTCTATTTTACGTCGTCGTCGGCACTATCGTTCGAATTTTTTATCTTTGCCTGCAGATAAAAAAATGGAGAACAGCAGGGCTGCTCTCCATGGTTCAGGTTCACTGTTGAAAATATCAAGGAACGTCGATCGACATATCTTTGCCTGAAAATGAAAAATTCGGACGCTTCCTGCCCTTCATGAACTTCGCGGCAGTTTGTGATAATGCGGTGATTATCATTGGGAGTGCGATCGACGGATCGCACGGTACGAATGCGGTTGTTGCTCCCTTGCCGAGTTTACCAAAGTTACTGGTGTGGTTACTGGAATACGAAGGTGTACGCCCGTCGAGTGGGACCGAGTCGGTCGTAATAGAGATGGCGTACTTGTGACCTCGAGGATTCGTTCTGTTGATGTACGACGACACTTCTGCGACATTCACCATGTTCTGGCTGTTCGAACTTCCAAGCGTGATGATCGCGGAGTTGCGTGTTTTTTGCGCGATCTGCATCATCTCGATGGTGTCATGGGTCATGTCAAAGGTAAACTGAGCCTTCTTTTCAAACCTGGCACGTGCAACGCCCACCGAAAGCTCGGTCGCCTGCAGATCGGGACAATAGACAGGGATCCGTGATTTGAAAGCAGACGTCATGATGCCGTCTTCGTGTGCGATCTCGGCAAGCTCTCGTCCCATCAAATGCATGAATTCACGTACCGAATAGGCCCGGCTCTGATCAAGCTGGTTGATCACGCTGCCAACCCACTCGTCTGCTTCCTGAAACTCTTCTCGATTTGCGAGAACGTCGCCCACCCGGGCGATATCGGATGCAGCCAGTTCTTCGTCGCTCATGCTCGGATGACCTTGATAGTGGTTGCGTCCTAACGTTTCATGTATATCCTGATACAATACCGAGCCCGACATAACGAGAACATCGACAAACCGGTTCTTGATGACATAAGCAAGCAAACGCCGCATTCCAGACGAGATCACGTTACCCGACGCACACATGTATATCGTCGAATTGTCGTCGAGCATATCAAGCCAAATGCGGTGTGCTTCCGCCAATTGTCTTGCACCAAATCCGGCTCCTTCCATCTTTTCGAGCAGTCCCGCGACCGACCGGTCACGGTCGATCGGCACTGGACGCGTCGGAACGGTGAGGAATTTCGAAGCCTTTGTTTTCTTTTGAGCTACCATAATATCTCCGGGTATCGTTTATCTTAGATCTTAAATATCGCGTGATCGGTATCTTTTCTAAACAGCTTTTCCGATGCTTGGGGTCAGGTAGGTATAGCTTTCAGCCTGATCCTGATAGTATTCGATCAACTGGCTGCCCTCTTTTGTCGAGAGTTCGCCATCCTTGATCCTTTTCATTATCATCCGCCGGAACTGATCATGCAGTTGCTCGGCATCGAAACGTACAGCCGAGATCGAATCCGCAAGTGTTGCACCATAGATGACTTTTTTAATGATATGTCCGTCTTCTCCGATGTGAATGTGCGCCTCGTGAGGCACCCCAAAGAGGTTATGGTTGTTTCCCATCACCTCCTGATACGCGCCGACAAGCATCATCGCAATATAGTAAGGCTCACCCGGTACGAGCTTATGAAGTTCAAGCACGGGCTTCACGTCGTGAAGGTCGACAAACTTGTCAACAATACCATCGGAATCGCACGTTATATCACATAGCGTAGCATATTCCGTCGGCTTTTTGTTGAGTTTATGTATTGGAATGATTGGGAATAGCTGTTCCAAGGCCCAGTTGTCCGGCATCGACCTGAAGACCGAGAAATTGGCGAGATACTTAGCGCAAAGCAATTTTCGAAGATCGTCGAATTCTTCGGAAATGTACTTCTTTTGCTGTGCGAACTGATCGGCCCGTTCGCATACATCCCAGAAAAGTACCTCTCCCTTTCCTTTGTCTTCAAGCGTGATCAACCCGAGATTGAACATCGTGAAGAGTTCTTCTCGATGCTCCAACGCATCGTGATAATATTCGCGATAGTTCTTTGCGTTGATCGTTTCACGAAGATCGGCCAATTCTCTGACAACCTGCGGGTTGTCCGCCGTGATCTCCATTGGGGTCAGGTCTTCCACGACCGTCTCTATCTCATCCTGAACGTTCGTGACGAGTATCGCGTGGTATGCCGAAAGAAAGCGTCCGGACTCCTGGATTATTGTCGGATGCGGAACGTTCTCATCGTCGCAAACGGTCTTGATCACATATATGACGTCGTTAGCGAACTCACGGGCATTGTAATTGGCCGACGATTCGAACGACGTGCGTGACCCGTCATAATCGACCGCCATGCCGCCGCCTACGTCCAGAAACTCGATCGGAACACCCATCTGACGGATCTTCGCATAAGTCCGGGCGGCTTCCTTCATTGCGTTCTTGATGCGTTTGATGTCGGTAAGCTGAGAACCAATATGAAAATGAAGAAGCTTTAAAAGGTCGATCCGGCCGGCTTCTTGCAGTCGGCGTATGACATCCAGGATCTCGGTCGTTGTCAGTCCGAATTTCGCCGCTTCGCCGCCGGATTTCTCCCATTTACCCGAACCCTTTGAATACAATTTCACCCGAACGCCGATCATCGGCAGGTCCGCATTCGAATTCTCCGCCGTCACTTCCTTGATCAAACTAAGCGTGTGTTCCAGTTCGCTCATCTTTTCGATAACGATGACGACGTTCTTACCGGCACCCGCTCCCGCGAAAGCAAGCTTAATGAAATCCCGATCCTTGAATCCGTTAAGTACGAGAAGGCTCTCCTTTGATTGCTCGAGACCGAGCGCGGCATAAAGCTCTGCCTTCGAACCGGCCTCGAGCCCGAAGTTGTATCGAGACCCTTCCCTCAAATACTCCTCGATGACGGCCCGATTCTGGTTGACCTTCATCGGATAGACACAAAGGTGCCCGCCTTCATACTCGAATTCTTTGATCGATTTTCTGAATGCGGTCTGAAGCTTTCTTATTTGACCGAATAAGAGCTGCGGGAAGCGGAGCAGCACCGGTGTCGAGATACCTCGTTTGCGCAGATCATCGACTATCTCTTTTACATCCGCGTTCAGATTCTCGTTCTCCGGTGATAGCACAACGAGGTTCCCTTTCCGATTGACGCTGAAATAGCCCGCTCCCCAATTGTCGATCCCGTACGTCTCGGTTGTCTGTTCAAGTACTGAACTCAATATTCGTTGCTCCTGTCACCAAGTAAATAGATGTCTACGCGTAAGGGCGAAACTTAAAGTGTAATAAAAATTGCGGAAAACTCAAAAAACACCCGTCGAACAGACGCTATGCCGTTGTGGGTGACCGCCGTTGAGCTTCTGGCATAAGCGTTGCAATCCCAACAGTGTGAAAGTTGGGGACTTTCAATGAAATTTGAATAAGTCCCATGATCACAACAGTTGGAATTGCAGGGAGTTGTTTTCCGACTCACAAATGTCAAAAAATGGTGTCAAATATTGTCACTCTTAGATCTTGAGGTTTTTATGTCGCTTAGAAATAAACAATCGGGATTTTCACTTATCGAACTATTGCTTGTGGTTGTGATCATCGGGATCATCACCGCTCTCGCAGTTCCCGCCCTTCAAAAGGGAATACGCTCGGCTGAGAACGGGACGACCTTTGCCACACTCCGCGCGATATCGTCGACACAGGTCATGTTCTATTCTCAAAACAATCGATTCGGACGTCTCCCTGAACTCCAGCAGATCATGGGAAACGGGATCGGTGTTACTACCGGCGATCGGGTAGTTCGCGGGAGATACGTGTTTGAAATGACCCCCGTTACACCTACAGACCCCGAGCTTGCGACGGAATATGTGATCACCGCAACACGAAATGTTTCTGACGACATCGTTTACAAGTATGAGCTGACCCAGACGGGAAAGATAACTCAGATCCTGCCGGCAGGAGCCTTGGAATAAGACCGCCTACCCAGTTTGAACCACCAGCAAAAGGGTATAAAAATGAATGTTTTCGAAGATCTTATCGAAGAGCTAAAAGAAGAGAATTTGCTCGAAGAGACTGTTATTGATCTCAGAAAAGCGAATGACCGTCCTTTGCAGCCCGCATCACCGACCCCGGCCGTACCTCATCTGTTTTCCGAGAGCGCCAATTTCCTTGCGTCTGATCTGATCTCCAATGAGATCGATGCGGACGAGGATGCGGTCGCGTCCGCCCCGGAGATCCATGAGACCGGTTCGCCTGTTGACGAGCGCGAATTCTATCGAAAGCGCGCGATGGACGAGGTTTCGAGCCTTCAAATGGTCGAACACGTGCTTTCGGGCATTGAGCGGGAGCACATGAAAATGACACCGGTCGCCTTCGACGACTTGAATGTCAAAAAAGCGCTCCATAAGTTCCTACAGGTCTCAGCCGATATATCCTCAAACGAATATTCCGAAGCCGAACTCCACCTTATGCAGGAAACTGAGAACTGGTTTTCTGCTTTGGCAAAACGAGACGCGAATATTTCTGTTGCTAACGTCAGACGGTTTTGCGAAAACTCGAAGCCGATCCTCAGCTCGCAAGCGTTGATGGCACTTGCCAGGTTCTATAGGAATTCTCCATACTCTGAGCCGGTCAGAGGAAAGTTTGATTTCGTTATGACCCGCCTGTTCTCTCGCGAGATCGGCGAAGAGCGTCGAAAGCTCCTATTTGGCCGGTCCGAAATGATCGGACATATCCGAACCCTCTATTCAAATTGGTCCAGTCTTGCTCTTTTCCCTTCGGGGGAGACTTCGGACGGGGTGTCGCAGGCGGTCAACACGTTTCACCAATTTGCCGCCGAGTCCTTGGCGTCCGAGACGTTCGACAGTTTGATCTCATCGGATTTCTTTAATCGCATCAGGTTGTTTAAGGAAGAGACCAATGAGATGTTCTTCGCTTCCGAAGTGACAGCGGCGGCGATCGAATGCAACGTTAATATCGGAAACCGTTTCGTTGACCTTATCCGCAAAGAAAGCCGATCGGTCAGTCTCGACGAGATCGACTCAAAATACGGATTCACTTACGATACCGTCGTTTCATCTGCCGCAAGCAAAACACTCTTTCTCGTTGAACTCTTCAAAGAAGAAAAGCGGGGCCAGGAAGACGCTGTATTAGACTCCGAGCCGGTCGAAAGCCAACCGGTGCAGCCGGTCCGATTCGAACGAGCGCCGGTTGAGGAGCCCAGCGGATTTCGTCTTTTCTCGCTGAACAAGTGGCTCGTCGCGTTGACTATAATCGTTCTTATCGCGAGCGCTGGCATCTACTTCTGGTCTGAAAATCAGGCGGTTAAACAGGGTGACGTTGCCGCCGCCTCCACGGTGGAACTTTCTGATCCCGACCTTCGCCAGCACCTGCGGCTTGCCAGGACAAGCAGCGAGACTCTCTACGGTGTGGCTCAGCCTTCGTGGGATGCCCAATCGCAAGACGAACAGAAAGAACTCCTGAAGAAAGCGTTTGCGTTTGCACAATCGATAAAGATGAAACGTGTGAACATCCTCAACAACAAAGGCAGAACGATCGGATATGCATCGGCAGACCGTGTCGAAGTACTCGGTCCGCAATAAGATCCAACATCAGGTCCCTTTGAGTCAGGTCCCGGGAATCGATTTTCCGGGATCTTTTTGCGCTTTCACAGCCCAACACGGTCTATCGAGTTGGTACAAAAATGTACCTATGTTTGCATATTAGTAACAATAATGTAGGAATGTCGATGGGGACCGACACTCAACCCCCGAACTTATCCTAAGTCTATCAATAAGTTAGCCATCAGTAGGTCTTTGGTATATTTTTTGCACTAAGTGAGTCTGATCATTATTAATTTTGTCGCAGCTTTTTACCCGTCTGCGAAGACCTGTTTACGATTTTACAAAGACTTGTCTGGAGACATAATGAACACAAAGAATGTATTGAACTTTGTGGCCGAACAGGGCGCAAAGTTCGTATCCGTAAGATTTACCGATCTGCCCGGTTCGTGGCACCACCTCACGTTCCCGATCAGCCAGTTGACCGAGGATTCGTTTGAAGAAGGTTTCGGATTTGATGCCTCGAGTCTTCGCGGTTGGGCGCACATCCACGAATCCGACATGCTTCTCGTGCCTGACCCGTCGCGATATTGGATCGATCCGTTCACTGACGAAACGACAGTTTGTCTGATCGCTAACGTCGTTGAACCGATCACCAAGGAGGGCTACGGACTCGATCCGCGGTCTGTCGCGGTTCGCGCCGAAAGCTATCTCCGGTTTACCGGCATTGCCGACACCGCTTATGTCGGCCCAGAAGCCGAGTTCTTCATCTTTGACGAAGCCCGGTTTCATAATGACCAGCATTCGGCGGGCTTCACCGTTAATTCGGAAGAGGGCCACTGGAACTCGGGCCGAAAGGGCGGCGACGTAAACCCAAACATGGGTTTTCATATTCGTCCGAAAGAAGGTTACGTTCCGGTAGCCCCGGTCGATTCGCTCGTGGATATCAGAAACACGATCTCGAACATCCTTGGCGAGGTCGGTATCGACGTCGAATGCCACCATCACGAGGTGGCGACGGCGGGACAGTGCGAGATCGATTTCCGCTTCTCAAACATGCTCCATACCGCCGACAACCTGATGCTTTTCAAATACGTGGTAAAAAACACCGCGTATGTTCACGGCAAGACGGCGACGTTTATGCCGAAGCCGCTTTTTGGCGACAACGGCTCGGGGATGCACGTTCACCAGTCTCTGTGGAAGGACGGCGTTCCGCTATTTGCCGGCGATCAGTACGCCGGCCTCTCGGAAATGGCGAAGTTCTACATCGGCGGGCTGCTGAAGCACGCACCGGCGCTGGTCGCCTTTGCGGCCCCGACCACCAACAGCTACAAGCGTCTCGTCCCCGGCTTTGAGGCTCCGGTCAACCTTGCCTATTCGGCACGAAACCGATCGGCAGCGGTCCGTATACCGATGTTCTCGCCGTCGCCAAAGGCGAAACGCCTGGAGTTTCGTCCGCCCGATCCAAGCTGCAATCCGTACATCACATTCGCGGCATTGTTGATGGCCGGCCTCGACGGCATCCAGAACCGCATCGATCCGGGCGATCCGCTCGATAAGGACATCTACGATCTTCCGCCCGAAGAACTAGCGAACGTCCCGTCGCTGCCGGGTTCGCTCGACGAATCGCTGGTCGCTCTTGAGAACGACCACGAATTCCTGCTCAAGGGCGACGTGTTCACGACCAAGATGATCGAACGCTGGATCAGCTACAAGCGCGAGAAAGAGATCACGCCGCTCCGCCTCCGCCCGCATCCGCTCGAGTTCTCGATGTACTACGACATCTGATCCCGACCCGAACGGAACATGGGCCTCCCCGCCCGCGTGCGAAAGCACCCGGGCATTTTTGTTTGTTTCAAGTTCAACTGGCCGTCTCTGTTGTCTTAGACGTTTTTACGGCGGCGGTGGACGGCGGTCATTTGCGAAGGGTTGATGGCGAGCATGCCGTCGAGGTCGGTCTCGATGCGGTTGGCGGTGAGCGGCTGACCGGCCATTTTCCCTAAGCAAACCCTTAGCTTTAAGCGCTCTACTCTTGCGCCACCTGCGCCACCTGCGCCGGCGCAAAAGGTGGCGCAAGGCATGGCATGGCCTGTTCGCACTTCGTGCTCATCTGCATCGGGACGACGTCGGCTCCAGTCGCCGTTCATCACCATCCATTATCAACTATCTACTGAAATCGATTAGTGTATAATTGGCGAGGTTATGGAGAAGTTCAGCATACATTGTCCATGCTGCGAGGCGACGGTCACGATCGACGCCCAGACGGGTGCGATACTCGGGTATGAGGAAAAGAAGAAGGTCGTGGGCTCGTTTGAGGACCTGAAAGGCCATCTATCGAAACAAGCCGAGCTTCGCGATCAGCTCTTCGCTCAGGAAATGTCTTCGCAAAAAGACCGCGAGCGTCTTTTGGAAGAGAAGTTCAAGGAAGCCCTGAAAAAGGCCGATACCTCGAGCGATCAGCCGTTTCGCAATCCGCTCGATATGGAATAACCCAGCGAGATCTGCCGCTGACCATACCACGTTCGGATGAACCCTGCGATCGCCGCTAACCCTTTGACGCACCCAAAAGACAAGATAATTGTTGCTCTCGACGTCGAATCCGCCGATGAGGCGCGGTCGATCTTCGCTGAGCTTTCGGGGTCGGTAGGCGCGTTCAAGGTCGGCCTTCAGCTTTTTACTGCCGAAGGGCCGCGTTTCGTTCGCGATCTGGTCGAACGCGGTGCGAAGATCTTTCTCGACCTGAAATTTCACGACATTCCGAACACGGTCGCAAAGGCGTCGGTCGAGGCCGCTCGTCTTGGAGTTTGGATGTTCAACGTACACGCGAGCGGCGGCAGCGAAATGATGACACGAACGGCGGCCGAGGTCGCGAACGTATGCGAAAGGGAATCGATCGCGAGGCCAAAGGTCATCGCTGTCACAGTGCTCACGAGCTCGAACCGCGAGACCCTCGCCGAAACAGGCGTGAGCGACGAAACGGAATCACAAGTTTTGCGATTGGCACAACTTACGGCAAAATGTGGTTTGGACGGCGTAGTCGCGTCGCCTCTGGAGATCAGGGCGATCCGAGCCTCGGTCGCGTCGAACCGCTTTCTTATCGTCACGCCTGGAATTCGTCCGTCAAACGCAACGAATGACGACCAAAAGCGTGTAATGACACCGGCCGAAGCTGTTGCTGAAGGTGCGAACTATCTCGTGATCGGAAGGCCTATAACGTCGGCCTCTGACAGGCAGCGGGCGGTCGAAGACATAATTACAGAGCTATCGAAGCCTATTTAGTGCATCAAACATCCGGTATTTACCCAACAACGCGTGCCTATCCATCAAAGGTTCAAATTCCAGAGATTCGTATCAATTGGGGCGATCGTCCTGGTTTTGATGTGCCTTGCCGCGGCTCAACCAACAAGACAAGATAGCCCGACTGCGTTTCGCGTCGGTGAGCGGATCACGTATTCAGTCTCGTTCGACAAGTTTTCGGACGTTGCCTATGCGGAGTTCTTTACCGTCTCGCGTGGGACGCTATCGGGTAAAGACGCTGTCGAATTGCGTTCGAAGTTCAAGACTTTGAACCTTGTCAGCGCGGCGTTCTACGAGGTTGACGAGGTGCGTACGACATTCGTTAGCCCCGATCTCGGCATGCCCTTGTACACGAGGCGTATCGAGGATCCCGACGGAATTTCAAAAGAAACGATCGGCGATTTTCTAAAAGCGCCTGCGGCAAATCTTGATCTTCTTTCGCTGATCTACAGAATCCGTCAGGCCGGCGGTTCCGGCACGGCTTCGCTACTCGAAGGCGACAAGGTATATACGGTGACGTTCACTCAAACCGGGAGTGAAAACGTTAAAGTCGCCGCGGGAGAATTTGAGACGACCGTCGCTGCCGTTCAGAGTGAGTATTTTACTGAGATCGGCATTAAAGAGCTTCGCCTCAACCTGTCAAATGACGATGCAAAGATCCCGGTCATGGTCCGGCTGAAGATGGCCCGCGGTGAGTTTCGTGCGGAAGCCGCGAGTATTCAGATGATCGTTCCCGAGCCGGCGGTGACACCAACTCCAAGCCCCGTCACTTCGGTGACTCCGAAACCAACGCCGACGCCCGTTCGTACTCCGGAGCCATACGTGCCGAACAAGCCACTTTCGCCGGAACTTTCGTTCGCGTTGGGCGAGGCACTGGAATATCGTGTGAGCGCCGGTGGAAGGCCTGTCGGCACGTTCGTTCTCAGGGCCCGTGAGCGTAAAGAGATCGATTCAAAGGACACTTTAGTTTTGACGGCGACGGTCACAAACGCTGTCCCGGATAATCCGGTATTCGCTCTTAATGACACGATCACTGCGCATGTCGATCCGGATTCACTCGCTCCAAGAAAGATCGATATCAAGCTGTCGTCGGGCCTGAACTTACTGAATCAAACAGCGATCTTCGACGAAACAACCGGGAAGATCACTTACAATGGAAAGGAGCAGGTTGACGCACCCATCGGTACCCACAGTATTCTGTCGCTTATTTACGCGATGCGATCGTTCAATCTCAAACCGAGCAAGACACTGAGCAATCCCGTAAACGATACTCGGGTCGCTGTTTTTTGGGCCTCGCAACCGTATATTTTTACGCTGCGGCCTTCAGCAGACAGCGTGATCGAGACCGCGATCGGAAAACTTTCTTCTCAGATGATAGCCATCAATACGGGGAACGCTCAGCTTGATAAGCTGTCGATGAAGGTATGGCTGGGGAACGATGAGCGTCGTGTGCCGCTTAGATTCATTGTTGGGGTCTATCAGGCCGACCTCGTCACCGTTTCAAACATTCCTCCGAAATAATGCGTATTAGGAACCGAGATCGAGTTTTGGTAAATCGCTAAAATGAAATTGAAATCGGTTTTCAATTAAAATACAATGGAGGCTGTGTAATGAGGTACTTTGGAGCAATCATTTTCGCGTTAATAGTGGCGGCAGGAATGAACGTATATGCCCAGACGGCGGATGCGGATCGTGAAGCGATCAAACGAACGGCGCTGAATTATGCCGAAGGCTGGTATGAAGGGAATTCCGACAAGATGGAGAGTGCTTTAAGCCCTGACCTTGCGAAAAGGATCGTGAGGACAAATGAAAGGGGCCAAAGCGGCCTTGGACAGATGACGGCAATGGCGCTTGTTCAGGGGACACGAACGGGTTCAGGTAAGCAGACTCCGGCGGCCGAACAGCAAAAGGACGTAACCATCCTTGATGTCTTGGGCGGTGCCGCCACGGTGAAGCTTGAGATGCGTGATTGGGTTGATTACATGCATATCGGCAAATTCAACGGAAAATGGTTGATCATAAACGTGCTTTGGGAGATGAAACCAAAGAAAAATGACAAAAAGAACTAGCACAAAATTAAGCGAACTCGAGATCGGCAAAGAAGCAAATGTTGTTGCCGTGCACGGGCAGTCGGCGGTTTCAAAACGCCTTATGGAAATGGGTGTGGTACCCGGAGTAGCAGTTAGGGTCGTAAAGTCGGCACCTTTCGGTGATCCGATCGAGATCCGTATCCGCGGCTACAAGCTTGCAGTTCGTAAGAACGAAGCGCAGTCCGTCGAGGTCGCTTATTGATCTGCGTTTTTTCGTAGTTTCAAATCTCCCATTGAGATCCAATGAAAGACGCAGCCCCTCAACCTCACGCTTTTAAACAGCTAAATGTGGCGCTTGCCGGAAATCCGAACGCCGGCAAGACGACTCTCTTCAACGCTTTAACTGGCCTAAATCAAAAGGTAGCTAACTATCCAGGCGTAACGGTGGAACGCAAGCATGGAGTGTGGTCCGTCGGAGAAAAAGAGATAAAACTTATCGATCTGCCGGGTCTGTACAGCCTCGAAGCAACGTCGCTGGATGAGCAGATAGCGAGCGACGTACTTTTGGGAAAGATCGATGGAACTCCAAAGCCCGACGCGGTCATCGCCGTTGTCGACGCAACCAATCTCGAACGAAATCTCTATCTGGTTACGCAGCTATTCGAATATGGGATCCCGGTCGTTGTCGCCCTGACGATGATCGATGTGTTCGAGCGTCAGAAGCATGAGATCGATATTGCATCGCTTTCGCGGCTACTGAAGGTTCCGGTGGTGGCGGTAAACGCTGCGGACGGCCGTGGTGCAGAGGAACTCGAGTCGCGAGTGGAAGAGGTGATCGGTCAGGTTCAGACAACCCCTCTCGAGATCGACGCCGATGCAGGCGAGAACGCAAAGATCTTCGCGCGTTACAGTTTTATATCCGATGCGGTTCAACGATCCGTCAAGCACAATGACAAGAGCGCGCACGATATGTCGGAAAAGATCGACAAGCTCTTGACACATAGGTTCTTCGGCCTTGCGATACTCGTCGGCGTTCTGCTTTTGGTATTTCAGTCCATCTTTTCATGGGCAGAAGTGCCGATGCACCTACTTGAGCAGGTTTTCGGTGCGATAGGCGACGGACTTCGGTCGGCAATGCCCGAAGGCATACTCGCGGACCTTCTTGTCGATGGCATTATTGCCGGCGTCGGCGGTGTTCTAGTCTTTTTGCCGCAGATCCTGCTGCTTTTTCTGTTCGTTTCACTACTTGAAGATTCAGGTTACATGGCTCGCGCGGCGTTTCTGATGGACAAACTCATGAGTCGCGTCGGATTGCACGGCAAAGCATTTCTTCCGCTTATGAGTAGTTTTGCGTGCGCGATACCCGGCATAATGGCGACGCGAACGATAGAGAATCAACGGGATCGATTTGCGACGATCTTGATCGCTCCTTTCATGAGCTGTTCGGCTCGACTGCCGGTATATACTTTGATGATCGGTGCGTTCTTCGCCGGACAAACTGTCTTCGGGTTCATCTCTCTTGGGGCCTTGTTAATGCTGGCGATGTACTCGATCGGCATTGCGGCAGCCATCATTGTGGCGTTTATACTGAAACACACCATCCTAAAGTCTCCGCCGCCGCCGTTTGTGATGGAATTACCGCCCTATCGGGTTCCAAACCTGCGGACAGTCGTTCAGAACATGATCACCCGCGCCTGGTTGTTCGTGAAACGAGCAGGTACGGTGATCCTTGCGATCTCGATCATCCTTTGGGCGTTGGCGTATTTTCCGAGAACCGGATCGAGTCCTTCTGCCAGTGAACCGACCGCGGCGGAAGCGGTTCAGATGCAAAACAGCTACGCGGGGCAGCTGGGCCATCTTATTGAACCTGTAATACAGCCGCTTGGATTCGATTGGAAGATCGGCGTCGCATTGATCGCAAGCTTTGCGGCCCGAGAAGTATTGGTCTCAACGCTAAGCATAATTTACAACGTAGGAAAGGACGAGAACGAAGAATCGACAACATTGATCGCAGCGATCCGTGACGCTAAAGATTCGGCCGGGAAACCTGTTTGGACGCCGCTAACGGCGCTGACCTTGATGGTCTTCTTTGTTCTCGCGATGCAGTGCATGTCAACGCTGGCTGTCGTGCGCCGAGAGACCAATTCCTGGAGATGGCCGCTTTTTATGTTGGGATATATGACATGTCTCGCGTACTTGGGTGCGTTCCTGACCTATCAGGGCGGTAAGCTCGTGGGGTTGCAGTAATGCTCGATATCCAGACGTTAATTGCCGGGTTGATCGTGCTCGGAGCACTGGCATATGCGGTGACATTGATCCGGAAGAAGGTGCGGGCATTTTCGCCGAAGAAAAGCTGTGGAGATGACTGCGGTTGCGGTTCGAATTCAAAGAAAGCTGTACAATAATGTAGTTTGGCAGAGAAGCAAAAATTCCTGACCGAAGGCGTGCGGGCGATGTTCCTATCGACGCTCGCTTTTTCTTTGGCAAATATCCTCGTCAAACAGATATCTCACATTCCTCCGATGGAGGTCGTGTTCTTTCGATGTCTTTTTGCATCCATCTTTTGCTTCATCGGATTATATCGTGCCGGTGCGGACTGGAAAGGATCTCATCGTGGATTGCTGCTCGCCAGAGGATTGTTCGGAACCACAGCACTTTATTTCTTCTTTACAACGCTACAGAACATTCCGCTTGCTTCGGCAATGACTATTCAGTATCTCTCGCCGATCTTCACAAGTGTGATCGCGATCGTTCTGTTAGGAGAAAAAGTCCGGCCATTTCAATGGGTTTTTTATGCAATGGCGTTTTCAGGCGTGCTTTTGATCGAGCAGTTTGACGCACGCATTTCGCCGTTCTACCTTGCACTCGGAATCATGTCCGCATTCTGTTCCGGCGTTGCATACAATCTCGTCCGACGAATGCGTGAACAAGAACATCCATTGACGGTGGTTCTTCATTTCCAGCTTGTCGGCGTGGTCGCTGGATTCATCAGCCTATTCTTTTCGTGGACATCGCCGAACGGCTGGGATTGGTTCTGGCTTTTCATGATCGGCGTATTCTCTCAACTCGGACAGATATTTCTAACCAACGCTCTGCAGCGAGAAAGGGCCGCCGGCGTCGCTATCATAAATTACTCCGGCCTTATCTACGCGATCGCGTTTGGAACACTTTTCTTTGGAGAAAAGATCGTTCCTCTTACGATCGTCGGAATGGCCCTTGTGGTCGGCGGAGTGTTGTTGAGCGTACTTTACGGAAAACGTAAGGAACGAATGCTCGCAGAACTCGATGTTACGCAAGCATGATTTGTCTTTTCCTCGGATCGAATCTATCATCACGAGACCACCATAATAGTTAGGCGCAGCAATGGGAGAAGGGGTAAAGATCAGAGCCGCGATTTTGACCACAAGCGATACGCGAAAGCCGGAGAACGATGTGTCCGGTTCGCGGTTGGTTGAACTGCTGCGTCCGGCAGACGCGGAGATTGTCGCGACGGTCGTTGTTTCTGACGATATAGACGAAATCCGTGGTGCATTGGCAAACTTTGTATCAAGGGACGATATAAACCTCGTTATCACGACAGGAGGAACGGGCTTCGGCCCGAGGGACAATACACCAGAGGCAACGCGCGCCGTTATCGAACGCGAGGCGCCGGGCATCGCCGAGGCAATTCGTCACGAGAGTTATATGAAGACTCCCATGGCAATGTTGTCCCGAGGTGTTGCCGGTATCGCGAACGGGACGCTGATCATAAATCTGCCTGGATCGCCAAAGGCGGTTGAGGAATGTTTTGATGTCATCCGGCCTGTGCTTCAACACGCTATCGACCTTGTCCTGGGGCAAACTGAACATCAAGGGAAATGATATGGAAAACGAGGTCTCTACAGAAACCATCAAGATAACCCTCGAAGTCGGCGGTTCGCCCTTAACTATGGGAATGTCGGTACCGAGCGAGTCCGTGAAGCTTCGGGCGATGCTTCCGATCATTCGAAAGATGTCGAACTCCTTCATCGAAATGGGGGTTGAACAGGTGATCGCCGCTGGGAAAGAGATCTCGTGCCGTGCGGGCTGTGGTGCTTGCTGCCGACAACTCGTTCCTGTCTCGGAATCGGAAGCCTTCGACCTCGGCGAACTGGTGGAAGGTATGCCCGAGCCGCGAAGGTCTGAGATCAAGGAAAGGTTTCGCACGGGCAACGAAACGCTTGAAGCGGCAGGGTACTTTAAACGGCTGTCGGACGCCGCGAAGTCGGGCGACCAGGAATACGAGGCAGCGATCACTGAATATTTTCGATTCCAGATCGCCTGCCCCTTCCTGGATAATGAATCTTGTTCGATCCACGAATCCCGCCCAATAACTTGCAGGGAGTACCTGGTAACATCACCGGCGGAACTTTGTAAAACTGCAGAGGGCACGGGTGTCGAGAACATAAGGCATTTCTTTCAGGTGAAAGAATCGTTGATCACCACAGCTCGAGAGAGAACATTGAAGGAAATGCCTTATGTCCCCATGATAAAAGTATTGGACTGGGCGACAGAGAATGCGGGAAGAGAAAAGGAAAAGACCGGAAGGGAATGGATGCAGTCGTTTTTTGGTGAATTATCACGTTTGAGCGGGCCGCCTGAAAAAGAATGATCAGGAAATTTGTCTTTGTATTATTTTTCGTCGCATTTTCCCCGGCCCTTGCTCTGCCTTCGGTCCCGGCAAGGCACGCATCTGATCTCAATTCCTCTTTAGCCGAAAAATTTATCAGAACAGAGCTCTTTTTTGGTTTGAGCAAACGAAACGGTTCGTTGGTAAGCGAGTCAGATTGGCAAAGATTCGTCGATGAATTTGTGACACCGCGCTTTCCCGGTGGGCTGACCATTCTCGAAGCTGACGGCCAGTGGCGAGCCAAAGACGCGAAAGTCGTAATGGAACAAAGCAAGGTTATCGTGCTTCTCTACAAACGCAAGGAACGCAAGGCTGCAAATACAAAGATCGAAGAGATCCGGTCAGAGTATATGAAACGATTCGATCAAGAAGCCGTTATGAGAGTCGACATAACTCGAGCGGTCAGCGTAACCTTCTGAAATGGATTGAAGCCGCTTTCCGGGAACTTCGAAAATTGTTATCGTCCTGATCGTTGCGCAGATGACTGAATAAAGCCGGTTACATCCACCTTAAGCTTCCTCAGCGATTCCTTTTCGATATACATCATATGGCCCGCCTCATAATACGTAAACGTAAAGTTGCGTCGTAACTGCGGGTCCAGGTTCATCGCTGAAACCGTATATTCCGCTGCGAAATACGGTGTTGCCATATCGTAATAACCGCTCGCGACCATTACCTTCATGTACGGGTTTTTGCGCATCGCCGAGGAGAGCGCTTGCGATGTATCGGCGTACTGGTTGTTCACGCCCCAGTTCCACGGCGATGTGATGCCGCCGCCGAGAATGTAGTATTCAAGGTCTGATTTGTAGCCGAGCTCGCGACGCACATAATCATTAAAAACGGCGGTGTACGGCGTGCGGATCGCTGTCATGCTCGGGTCAAAATCGGTGCTTGTCCCGGCAGAATCCTTGTCAAAACCCAGGAATCGACTGTCGAGACGGCCCGTACTCCGTCGCTGTTTTCGAAGCAGCTCCTTGTTGAATTCGCCGAGCGTGACCCTGAAATTGTTCTCATCGACGAAGTCGCGGCCAAGGCCGGAAAGACGGCTGAATTTATCAAGGAGCGCATTCTTTTCGGGTGCCGAGAGCTTGTCTATCCGAAGCATCGCCGGCCCATACTCATTCATCGCAAACTGCTCCGACTCGTTCAATACTTCGCGAAGCGGTTTTCTTTGAAGCTCGGCCGGAAGCTGTTTGTGATACCACGCCGTCGCCGTGTATGACGGAAATATCAGGATAAGCGGAAGGTCATTATTGTCTGCAAAACTCAGCGACTGGAAATTCATCACGGTCGAAACCAAAACTATCCCATTCAACGCGATGCCTCGTTCGAAAAGGTGATTCGAAAGGCCGGCGGCACGAGTCGTTCCGTAGCTTTCACCTACAAGATAAAGAGGTGAGGACCATCGCTCGTTGCGGCCGAGATACATCCGAATGAACTCACCGATCGATTCGACATCGCCGGTCAGGCCAAAGAATTTACTTGCCAGTTCGGGCTTCGTCGCTCGCGAATAGCCTGTGCCGACCGGGTCAATGAACACAAGGTCTGTTTGATCCAGCCATGTTTGGGCATTTTCTTCGGCCTCGTAAGGTGCCGGCGGCATCAAGCCGTCATCGAGCATTTTTACCCTTTTCGGGCCCAATGCACCCATATGAAGCCAAACAGACGCCGAACCCGGGCCGCCGTTAAACGAGAACATCAGGGGTCGGCCGGCAGGCGGATCATCCAGCGTATATGCCATGTAAAAGATCCGAGCTTCGGTGTCACCGCTGACAGCGTTCTTGATCGGCATAAAACCAGTCGAAACCGTGTAATTCAATTGGCGGTTTCCCATCTTTATCGAGTGTTTGGTCACAACTGGCGGCTCCTCTTTTTGTTCAGCTTGAGGAGCTGGCCGTGCCTGCGGAGTCTCGCTCGGACGCGGACTCAGAGAAGGAATCTGAAACAACAGTAAAGACGATAAGATTGCAGATGCGATCATATTTTACTCAATTGGTATCAGTTGTGGTCGGAAAGCAGAGAAAGAGTAGCACAGCTGCGGATACCTTAAGAAATACGGTCTGATATAAAGACCAGATCGGTCGATGGATGACTTAAGTTTTCTTCCTGTTGTCGAAGAAGTCGGGACTGCGTGTTTTGATTGGATGGGTTTCGGCGTATTCGATCTGTTTCCGACGAAGTTCGATCTCAGCTTGTTTTTGCATTCGCCTTTCGTCTCCCGTAAGCGGAGGTCTTCCTCGCTCGCCCCAGTAATATTTCACGGTTGTAATCAGCAACGCCAAGCTGCCGAGTAACGTCAACGCGCCTACCAGTACAAGCAACCACGCAAGAGTGGACATGAACGTATTATACCGTACACGTTAGCGGTTATTTAGTAGGGTCTTTGGCAGGTTCTAAACGAGAAGAAGGGACTCATCGGTGCGGGAAGCCATGTCCCGGAGATTGATCCCTTTCATGCCGGCGATGCGGTCTCTCATCTTTTCGAAGGCGCTTGGTTACGAACCTCGACTCAAGAGTGGCCATAAGTCGGTCAAGTAGTTCGGATGGCGGCCTAGGGATCGGCCGATCATAAATATCGCGATTTGAAAGACCGAATCTATTTTGATCGTCCAATTTGTGTACGCTAATCATTCACCCGCCCTCGTTGTCGATTACTCGGGCAAGAGTTATGCCTAACGAATAGGGAATTAAACAAAATGATTTCTTATCCGAAATTCACAGACGGGTAGTTTAAAACGAAGAAAGGTGCCGAAACCGTCTCCCACACCGTTTTCAGCACCGTTGTGTCCCTCACAAGCGTGGAGCAAGCAAGGAACAACTTAAAAATAGCGCATTTCCTTGGAATGTCAACCGAAAAACGTAACCAATTTGGGTGACGTTTAAAATATTTTGTATTTTGATCCGCGTGTTAACTGCTATTCCCGAGCCAAAAGCTTCAGGCCCGAAGAATGCGATGTGCCGTAATAGGAATGACGGTTCGTCAGCATTCTGGCACGGCGCTTGAACAGTAATGTCCAGACAGGTTTGTTTTCAAGGAGGATGTAATGAAAAAGGTCATAATTTATTTGGTTTTGTGTATGTTTCTGATTACGGCGATTGTTCCTGAGACATTTGGTCAAACCCGTCGAAAAAAGAAAAAGTACCGCGGTGTTGCGACGAACGTGGCAATAGTTGCCGGTTCGACAGCGGCTGGTGCGTTGATCGGTCGCGGTCGAAACGGTGCGATGATGGGGGCCGGCGCAGGGTTGCTTTATGCTTCGAGCCGGAAAGGTACCAAGCGGCGGGCCTACAACTCAAAGTATCGCAGAGCGGCGAAGATCGCAGGCGGCGGCTTGCTCGGAGCCGGAACGGGAGCTTGGTTAGGCGGAAAAACAGGTATGATCGTCGGCGGCCTTGCCGGTGCAGGAGCTACTTATCTGTACACGAGGAATGGCCGTAAGTACTATCGATCTCGAAATGGTCGTATCTATTCGGTTAGGCGTTAGAACCGCAATATGGGCTGAGGCAAAGTTGGCGGATCGATACAGGTCGGTCCGCCAACTTTGATTTACGAGTTCTTCACTTCGCAGATCCGGGCCTAGTTCAAACTTGAGCCCTCGGTTTGGGTCGTACGATTTTGATAAGCTGCAAGGATCGCCTTGCATGCGACGTCAACGGCCTTCCGTGGTCGGCTGAATGAGCCGCTTTCAATAAGATCTCCATCTTTGTTAAAGACCGCAAGTTTGTTGTCTTTATTGAATAGGTCCTTGCCGCCTTCATGTTCAAGCAGAACGATGAAATCGGCCTTATCCTTGAAACGCGTAACGACACAGGTCTTACATTGCTCGCTAAAGCGTTTCATTACCTCAGCAGTTCGTGGAACAGCACCACCGCTAGATTCGCCGCCGCTGATGCTTACCCGGCCTTTCTTGTCGGTCGATGAAAAGATCGGGTCACCTTTTACTTCCCAAGAATTGCTCTCTTCAATGTAGATACGGGGCCGGATATCGGACTGGCCAAAAACGGCGACGGCCGAAAGAAACAACATTATTCCAATAAGAATTCCTCTCATATAGATTCCTCATGTGTTAATAAAATTATTGACGAACCGTGAACCCGGCTTGGAAGCTCGATGCACGAAAAATACAACTCCGAGCTAAGGGTGAAGGACACGGCAGTCGTTGGCGTGCTGCGCAAGAGGTGTGCCAATCATAAGGAATGGTGTTAGAACATTGATAAACAATAAGCGAGTGCTTGAAAAGGTCGTCTTTGTCGGTCGGAATCGGGATACCTGCCTTTTCGCCAACAATTGACCATTTCGTCAATTCAGAAAACCATCTGGTGTAAGGAATAGTAATTGTTGCGGGTCTATTTGGTGGAGGCGGGCAGGATCACATTAAACACGGTGCCGCCGGATTCTGACTCGACTTCGATCCGGCCGTCGTGGGCGCTCACGATACCGTAGCAAACCGAGAGGCCCAGGCCTGTTCCCTTTCCCGCGGGCTTAGTAGTAAAAAACGGGTCGAACAACTGAGTACGGGCGGAGTCGCTAATACCCGCGCCGCTATCTTTGATCGAGATCGTTATTTCACCGTTCCTCCGTGCCGAACTAACTGAAAGCCTTCCGCCTAATGGCATCGCGTCCCGGGAATTTAGAAGCAGGTTGAGAAATACCTGCTGTAATTGATCTCCGTCGGCAATGATCCTTCCCAGGTCGCTCGATAAAGACTTTACAAGTTCAAGCTTCTGAAATTCAGAATCAAAGCTTGCCAACCTCAAACTAGCCTCAATTACTTCATTGATATCGACCTCTGACCGAGATGCGGGCCGAACCCGTGCAAACTCCGTGAGATCACGAGTTACGCGAGTAATACGGCCGATTTGGGTAGAAATAAGATCGAGTTTTTCCCTTGTTTCAGCATTGTCCGCCGATTGCGACCTTAACATTTGTACAAGCGAGGAAATGGAGGCAAGCGGATTATTGACTTCATGTGCAACACCCGCAGCGAGAGTGCCCATTGCTGCTAGTCGTTCCGCACGCGCGAGTTTCTCATTAAGTGACCGCAAGCTCTCAATATCGGCAGACATCTTGCGACTCATTTCGTTAAATGAATTTGCAAGCAAACCGATCTCGTCATTGCTTTTTCGCAGGTCAACCTGTGTCCCGTAATTGCCTTCCGTTACTTGAACGGCCGCAAGGGTGATCCTCTGTAGCGGCCGCGATATAGTTCTCACGATCAGAAGAACAAGCAAGAGATTTGGGACGAGTGCCGAAATTATGCTGAATACGAGATATCGCCTCCAGCCTTCAAAACTCATTCCGTTACGAAATGACCACCAGACGATCGGGATCTGAAGTAGTGCAAAACTGATGATCGCAACGGATGCGATGCTCAATGCGATCTTAGACGTGATCCCAAAAAGCCGAAACTGATCAAGTGCGGTCTGAAGCGAAAATAGGCGGAAATTCGTGATCGCATATGCGTAGATCAAGACGCCAGGTAGAACAAAGATCGAACTGTACGGCAAGAACTCGAAATGTCCAAAGTAGGGGAGCGCAAGATTAGCGGCCGTCTTTAACATTCCGGTGATTCCCAGCCCAAGCAGGATCGCGGCCAGTTGTTGACCCTTTTGCGTTCCCTTATATGCGCGATATTTCCGCATTAACTCGACGGCGCCGTAAAAGAAAACAAAGTAAACATAAGCGACAAAGACATATGCTAGTACCGTGAGTTCTATCGTGATGCCGCCGTTTCTGATGGAAATGTCGTTCCAGAGAAATCCAAAGAAGGCCGCGGGTACAAGTACCAGACCCGGTGCGAAAAGGATGGCCGCCCTCCGTTTCGGTGTTCGTGAATTTTCGGGGAAGACCCATGCAAAAACGGCCAGCGAATATTGCATCAAAAGCGCAATTGAGAAACTTCCGATCGCCCACCATTTAACCCAAGCATTATCGTTCAGAAAGTTCCAAAATATCAGATCCTTGGTTGTCCATAGGGCGAGGAATGCGATAAACGCGGCAAAGGTCTGGTTCGCGCGACTTCGAGGGTCCGCAACGAAAATATAAAATCCGAGCAGAACCAATAGGAAGAGCGCGAAAAGGTGGAGTAAAACGAGCACTCCGAGAATTCTAAATCGTTATCCAATTAGAACAAAGGAGATTTAATTCCCACGTAGATATTTAAGCGGCCGCAAGATTTTCGGTCTCGACCTGCTGATTGCCGGCCTTACCAGTTCTTGAACGATCTTTTAGGACATCAAGCAGTAAAGCGGATGTTGCATTGTCTCCCAGATCTAGTGCCAGTGCAGCGGTCCGTGCAATTGCATTAACCCCCATTTCACCGTACACAGCGATCTTTTTGACAGACGAGATCAGATCGAGAGCCGCTCTTCTTTGATGGTTGATCAGCTTTGACCTGATCTTTCTTGCCATGCACGCTGTGCCTGCCGCCTCGTTGCGATTTGCGGCGATCGCAAAGATCTCGAACGTGCCAGGAGAACGAAGCCGTACAGCAAAACGCGTTTCCGACGTTAAGGCAGCATATCGGTCCAAGGCTTCGCGAAACTCGACGGTGTCATTCGACCACACCAGAACTCCCTTGATCTCCTTTAACTTTGATTCAAAATCTACATCCGAACCAGCCTTTGGAGCGAACCTTGATTTGTCGAAAGTCGAACTTACGGCCTTGATCGATAAATAAAAGACGAGAGGCAGCCAGAAAATAAAGGTTGCGATTGTGAGGAGGCCCAACTGAAAGTTGGTTTCCCTACGATTGCGAAAAAAGTACATCATCGCGATGGGTGCGCCGATCGTGAGATAAATAATGGCCGCTTCGTACAATCGCATCAGAAAATAAAAATGCAAAAAACGTTCCCGATGATAGAAAACGCGGAATTTTAACGCGTTAGTAGGTGAAGCCTCGACTTTCTCGGCATTTCAGCTAGTTTTAGGGAACAAGCAGCCGGCAACTTTCGTATGGCTAATTCGAGCGGAATGCAAATTTCGACGCGGAAGTTTGCAAAATGCAAAACCTGATATCGCATTTCGTAAGTTTCGCAAAAAGTTCATCGGATTTCGTCAAAGTTTGGGCACGGTTATTGCAACCTAATGAATTGGAATACGAGGTTGGACTCAAATAATACAGATTCAGCATTCATAAGAACAAGAGGGAATTATCTATGGATACCAAGCACAAAGTGAAGGTCATAAAGAAAGGCGAAACCCGAACTCAGCCAAAGCCGGTCGTTAGCGAGGTAAAAACAAAACGTGCGGCGGCTCGTGAAGTAGTCGCAAACGTTTCCGGCTGGGTAAGTGATTTTCAGGCTCGGAAACGCGAAGAGACGAAACTGGCATTCGAGCAGTTGTTCTCCGTGAACGCTCGGCCAAGTGAGACCTAAGCATAAATTTTACGCTTGGAATTTCGATAGTACTTGTAAAACGGCCCGTTTGGGTCGTTTTGTCGTTTACAGAGCAACTTGCTTGCGGGGTTTTTGCTTCCACTGTTATTCTAAGATCCTAATCTGAAATTACAGATCGATATATGAAAGACAAAGTTGCTCTCGTAACAGGAGCCAGCAGCGGCATTGGCCGGGCTTCTGCCTTATTATTTGCGCGGAACGGGGCTAGAGTGGTTGCAGTTGGGCGTAACGAAGGAGATCTTGGAGCCTTGCGGGAAGACGCCCGTGACCATTCGGGAACCGTCGAAACCCATCTTGCCGATGTTTTGGAATATTCTCAGATCGACCAGCTTGTATCCGAAACGGTGGACCAATTCGGTCAAATTGACGTTTTGGTTAATTCAGCCGGCATCATAATGAATGGAACTATCGAAGACACGAGTTTAGACGAATGGGACCAGATGATGAACATCAATCTCAAATCGGTGTTTTATCTTATGCAGAAGTGCATACCTCATCTTGAGGCGTCGAAGGGAAACATAGTAAACGTGTCGAGCGTTACGGGAACAAGGGCATTTCCTGGAGTGCTCGCTTACTGCGTTTCAAAGGCCGGTGTAGATCAGTTGACAAGGTGCGCCGCGCTGGAGTTGGCAAAGAAGGGTATTCGAGTTAATGCGGTAAATCCTGGGGTAGTGGAGACGAATCTCCATAAACGAGGAGGAATGGGGCTCGAGGATTATGAGAGATTCCTGGCAAATGCTGCCAACACTCACCCTCTTGGAAGGGCCGGGCATCCTTCCGAAGTTGCGGAACTGATCTACTTCCTTGCTTCGGAAAAAGCAGGTTGGATCACGGGCGTAACATATTCGATCGACGGCGGCAGGGCGCAAACGTGTGCGAGATAACTCGGCAATTCTTTACGAAAACTGCGTCTAATGACAAGAAGTTGTGAAACTACGCCTATTACCAAGTTCATTTGAAAAAGACGGCTCGGCATCGTCGCGTCAGCATCTAACGTGCTTCATTCTAAATGATAGGATCGCTATCGATGCCGGAAGCCTTGCGATGGCGCTTGATGACAAAGAACGGGAATTGGTTAAGGACGTAGTTTTGACCCACGCCCATCTCGACCATATTGCCGGCTTGCCGTTGTTCCTTGACGATCAATTCTCGACTATTTCAGAACCGCTCAGGATCCATGCTTCGAGCGAGGTCATTGAGGTATTAGAACGTGACGTATTCAACTGGTCGGTATACCCGCGTTTTTCTGAGCTTAGGAACCACGTAGGCCCGGTTGTGGAATATCGATCTTTTGACGTCGCTTCGATCCTGAGGATCGGTTCGGTGGAAATACTGCCTGTTGCAGTAAACCACAAGGTCCCATGTTCAGGATTTGTCATTTCCGAAAACGGACATTCGATAGCGATCACCGGAGATACGGCAGAGATGGAGTCGTACTGGGAAACCGTAAATGGTAGGACCGACCTTTCTGCCCTACTCATAGAATGTGCCTTTCCGGATGAGTTGTCGGATCTGGCGGAAAATTCACATCACCTTACTCCGTCAGCTTTGGCCAGGGAACTGGCGAAATTCCGCTTGTCCCATTGTCCGGTGTTTGTGATCAACATTAAGCCCGCATATCGAGAACGGGTCATCGACCAGATCAGTCGCTCAGGACTGGATCAAGTATCAATTCTGGAGATCGGACGTGAATATTACTTTTGAGCGGTCACTTTACCTTGTCGCGAAGAAAATTGATCGCCTCGAATGCTCCTTCACGATGTTCATCCGGAAAATCGTAAAGCGAAACTCGGCCGTTCCTCAGCACCTGCCTTACTGTGAAAGTGCGTTCTTCGCGTGATCTTCCGGGCATCACTTCGGCTCGGAACGTCACCTTCATTTCCGGTCGTGCCCATATTCTGAACTGTCTCTGAACAGCGAACTTCTTTTTACTAAATATCCCCATTGTTGGAATCGAAGCTTTTGGGCGGCTTATGCTTGGTTTTACGCCCAGAGGGATGGATCTTTGATTCGGGGCGCATAAGTCCCATCGTTTTGGTCGGTGGCGCGGTCGGCTTCCGAATATGATCCAGTATCGGCGACTTTGATCTTTGCTTTGACTTTGCCGGCATAAGACAAATTATATCAGAAATCTCATGTGTCAATTTTCAGTCAGTGAGCCGAATGTTGACATTTTGTTACAATCACCGCAAGATGAGTGCAATTTCACGCTCTTTACTTTGGACATTTGCAGACGCGACATAGGACTCTAAGATAGCAATTTTTGATCAATGATGACCGGTAACCACCGATCACATACTAAAAGGCGGCCATTTTGGCTGCCGGCGTCAAATTTCTATTTTCTCGCTTCGGCGATGGCCATCGGTATTTTTTTTCTTGTGTGGCTACTGCTTCAAGAGATAAAAGATGAAACTCCGTGGATCACTGCGGGATTGGTCACCAGCTTGTTTCTGATAGCTACAGTGATCCTAAGGGAAATAATATTACGGAACGCCAGAAACCGTATCGTGGCGGCGCAGCACAAACTGGACAGAACACTTGCATTTGCTCCAAGACTCGAGCGCGAGCGTGACCCTGCTGAAAAGTTCACTATCGAGAGAAATGCGGCCTTTTTGGCTGAGATCAAGCGAAAATCCGATGCGGCCAATGTTCTTTCTTCGGTCGCCGGCAGCCATCGGGAGGTGTTCGAACTTTGTTCGTTCTATATCGATCTCGTCGATCGGGAATTACCAATGGTCGGCTTTGGTTCACCAAGGATAGCTGCTCTAACACAAGGGAGGGAAAGGGCCGTCCATCGGCATAAATACCACATGCTCAAATGGGCAGAACTGGAGGTCGTGTCGCACTCGATAGCAATGTCCCAAGCTCCAAACTCAAAAGTGAGTATTGAAAATGGAATGAAAGCTTTGGGTGTGTTGGAGGCGGCATTGTCCTATTATCCGCAGGAAAGGCGTCTGATCGATTCGGAAACAGCGATCCGGGACCATCTGAATGGTATTAAGGTTAGAGAATTAGTGAAAAAGGCGGAAAATGCGTTGTCCGGCGGTGAGCCGTCCAAGGCACTTAGGTTTTATAAGAATGCGAGAAAGGCGTTCGAAAACATTTCCGGGTGGAGCACTGAAAACCGATCGATCGCTGAACATGTGGAGTCCGAGATCGGCAGGCTTGAAAAACAGTGAGTTGATAAAATTTTAATTTGCAGACTGGAAAAGCCAGCTTAAGATTGTAGTTTAAAAATGATTTCCCAACGATGTCCGAGCTGCAGAAGTAAAAGGATCAGGCGTGGATATCGCCCGACACCTTTCCTGTTAAAGATCTTATTTAGATACAACCTCCTTTGTGATGGGTGTAATCTCGAGTTCCGAGGGTTTGCCATACCAAGCTCGGCCAATAAGAGAAACCGGAAGACATCCATACGTGACTCAAAAGTGAAGTCTTGAATTGAGTTTCCGGTCCTCCAGAGATTTGCTTCTGAAAACATACTACGTTTTTGTGGGTCCCCTCATCAGTAAATATCGAGTGATCGCGTCGATCTTCATTATGCAGCTGATCGTCGCAGCTGTATTTAGCCAATCGATCAGCCAGAAAGATTCTGACCTTATTCATCAGGGAGATACAGTAGAGATCGACGTTGTCGGCAGCTTCGAGTTTGACTGGAGAGGGACTCTAAATCCTGAAGGGTTTCTCGACCGTTTCGATAAGGTCACAGAGCCTGTATATGCCAGGTGTCTATCAACAAATGAGCTCGCGGATTCCGTCGCTCGCGAATACTCCAGGGTGCTTCGCGATCCTAAAGTGGTCGTTCGAATAATCGATCGAAATGGCCGGGCATTGGCATACCTGGATGGCGGTGTGAAAAACCCGATGCGAATGCGGATCAAACGAGATGTGTTCCTAAACGAGCTGATCGTAATGGCTGGAGGCTTCATTGACTCGGCAGGCGGAGAGATCAGTATTTTCAGGCCTGAAAACAGCAGTTGTGAAGGACATCGATCGGGAAATGAAAAGTCGCCGGTGTCTCGAATTATCAAGATCGCAGATCTGATAGCGGGCGTGGACGGTTCGAATCCAAAGATCGTCAGCGGTGACATCGTTATTGTTTCTGAATCGCTTCCGATCTATGTGGTCGGAGGTGTGAACAATCCCGGCGTCGTCGCTTTTCGAAATGAAATGACACTTTCGCGAGCTGTAAGTAGTGCCGGTGGAGTAGCAAAGAACGGAGTTGCGTCGCAGGTTGTCATCTTTCGGCGAAAGCAAGGAAATTCGAGTGTTATTGAGGCAGATCTCGAATCGATACTTAAAGGCAGCATCGCAGACCCGATATTGGAGCCTTTCGACACGATAGACGTTACGATGAAGGGCGCTGAGAAGCGGCGATTTCCTCCGGTGATCGAGCGAAAGGTAAATCGAGGAAATCGCGAAACGACCCCGATCAGGGTCATAGACTAAGTTGAGATCTAGTCCAAAACCTTGTTAATTTCGACGAAATTTGATTCAATACGTTGAGTAGTCTGATAGTTGCTTTCACAAATAATGGCAAACACAACTGGAAAAATGAGTCGCCGGACGGCGGCATTGATTTGGCTCCTGGCAGCGGCGATAGTTATCGGCGGCTTTATTTATTTCGAGCAGATAGCGATCCTTTATGTGGTCGCGACGCTTGGTATTGTTGCTCTTCTTTTGGTGGTCGCATTTGCGGATCTTGAAAATATTGGCCGCACCGATACGCAAGACACCCGGACATAGCCTTTGAAATGGATATCTCTTGTGCGTTTTGGGCAAAAGATCACTACAGCTCTATCCCTTGTAAGTGTCATCGCTTTACAAGCTCTCCAAGCCTTTCCTTCAACCGCTGAGCCGAACGGACCGAATCGACGATGGGCGCGACGCTCCGCGACCCTTTCCATTTCAAGTTCACTTTATTCATCGTCTTCGATCAGTTATGGTGCGAACGTTCGCGAAACGATCCGCCAAAGCGCTGCCGCATGGCAACGCGTGGCTGATTTCAACTTCTTTTTTGCAACAAGTGACGCTCAAAACATCAGTAGTTCACGATCGGGTGGTGACGGGATAAGTTTGATCACGATCGCAGCTACATCAGAGAATGTTCTGCTGTTTCCAAATGGCGGCGACTCACCACCCGCCTTGACCAGACTGTTTTTTGACCGGAAAGGGGCCATATCGGAGGCTGATATCGTATTAAACCCATATGTGAGATTCTCAACAGACGGTTCCGTGGATTCGTATGATCTGCAGACAGTCCTAACTCACGAAATCGGCCACCTCTTAGGCCTAGATCACTCGTTATTGCCCTCGTCAACGATGAACCCTGAGATATCCAAGAACGAAATTGGACATATATTTGACTTTGGGCGTAGTCTTTCGTCGGCTGATGTCGCATCGATTCGATCGATCTATGGCAGTAATATTGACAATACCGACTGCTGCGGTGCGATCACCGGGTCTATTCCTCCTCGTTCTGCGACGGGAAGTCCATGGCTAATCTGGGCTGAGGATCCAGAGACTGGTGCTGTAAAGGCTCAGGTTCTATCAAATAAGACCGGCGGCTTTGAATTAAGCGGGCTCTCAGAAGGGAAATACCAGATTTTTTCGCAAGGAACCAAACCCGGGTCGGCGGATCTGTTAGATTTCGGAATTATTTCCGTGGAAAGTGGTGGGAACATTTTTCTTGGATCACCGATCCGGTTCGCGATTGCAAGTTTTGACAGCCTATTGATCGGGCTAAACGCTGGACTTTCAAGATGCCCGGTATTGATGGAGCCTGGCGGCAGCTATCAACTATTCATCGGAGGTCTGGATCTTGATCCACGCGCGGCCAGCTTCGGTTCAAGTTCGCCATTTCTTGAGTTCTCGGAGGCTTCAACCGTCCCTATAGATTATGGCAATCGCATTACTGCGAGAACGGTGAACATAAAAGTTTCCAAAGAGATCACTCGTGGTGAGTACAGCCTTTTTCTCGACTCCGTTGACCGGACGCGCCGCTATTTCGTCGGGGCTATTATAGTTGAATGACCCTCAAAGCCATCTAGTCATTCAATTTGGCGTTCACGGGCCAATATTGTTGCAATTTACCTGTCAATATGGATAATCGTCTTGTTCACCTCCCCGGTGAACATCCGGCCGCGAGGGGTGAGGACTCGCGGCCACAAGGGCGACGGTGTGGGAGACGTCGCCCTAAAATTTTTTTCAGGTCTCCTTTTGGTGTGGTTTGATCGGTCTGCTGCACAGATCTGAATTATGGCGTTTGAGGATATTTGTAAACGATTCCGCGAGTTCTAACGGCATAGGAGTCGAATCGCGGGACAGACATCGATTTGTAGTAGAAACTTCGCTTTGTCCCCACGGGCAGCTGATTTCAAAGGCCAGATGGAAACAACGCCGTTGAAAATAATTTTGGATAAAGATGGCCGTGTTCGCTTGATTTGTGAGTGCGGTTGTCTGGTTTTTCGAAGATGATCAGAAAAGGCCGTAATTGGCTTTCGAGCTGGTTGTATAAGGGCGTCCAAGAGATCGAAGGGCCCCATGAACCGGAAGGCCGGCACCAGAAACACCCGTGGTGGAAGGTGATGTGTTTAACCGGGGTCGACTATTTTTCGACTCTTGGTTACCAGCCAGGTATTGCCTTTCTTGCGGCCGGAACCTTATCCCCGTTCGCAACACTTGTACTGGTCCTTTTGACTCTATTTGGTGCTCTTCCCATGTATCGCCGTGTTGCCGAAGAAAGCCCACACGGTGACGGCTCAATTTCCATGCTTGAGAAATTGCTCTCAAGATGGAAAGGAAAGATGTTCGTATTGATGCTGCTCGGGTTCGTCGCCACGAGTTTCATTATCACGATCACACTTTCGGCGGCCGATGCCACGGCACATATTATTGAAAACCCTTTTGTCGAACACAGCCTGCCTATTCTAAATCACGCAGTCATCGTCACGCTGGTATTGATAGGAATGCTTGGCCTCGTCTTCTTGAGAGGTTTTAACGAAGCGATCGGGATAGCGGTCGGCATAGTTGCGCTTTATATAGGGCTGAATCTTATTACGATCGGCGTCGGAATATACGAGATATTTTGGATAAACCCGGAAGCTTTTCCTAGGTGGCAGCAGCTTGTATGGACAAATCCTTCGGTCGGCGGAAGTCTAGTCTATTTACTGATCGCTTCGCTTTGGTTCTTTCCAAAGCTCGCACTCGGCCTTTCAGGGTTTGAGACGGGCGTCGTTGTGATGCCCTTGGTCAAGAGTGACATCCACCTATCCCCGGAAAAAAAGGCAGAAATAAAGCTGGCGAAATTTGAAGATTCTCATATCACCGAGGAGCATCATGCCTACCTAGAGGGCCGGATCGCAAACGGGAAGAAGTTGTTAGCGGGAGCGGCGCTCATCATGAGCTTCCTGCTGGTTGGCAGCAGCATCGTGACTACTGTCCTGATCCCAGCGGAAAAGTTTCAGTCCGGCGGCGAAGCATATGGCCGGGCTCTTTCTTATCTCGCACATTCATATCTTGGTGACGTGTTTGGTACGTTCTATGACCTTTCTACGATCCTGATACTTTGGTTTGCAGGGGCGTCTGCGATGGCGGGCCTCCTGAACATCGTTCCGCGCTATTTGCCCCGCTATGGAATGGCCCCTGACTGGGCAAGAGCGACGAGACCGCTCGTGCTAGTTTTTACGGCGATCTGCTTTTTGGTCACGATACTATTTCAGGCGGACGTAACGGCACAGGGCGGAGCTTATGCGACCGGCGTATTAGTACTGATGACATCGGCTTCCGTTGCGGTCACGATTTCGGCCCGCTCAAAGGCACGAAAGAGCTGGCTACTCTATTTGGTCATCACACTGGTTTTCATTTACACGACCTTCGTAAATATCCTGGAACAGCCGCGCGGCTTGCAGATCGCTTTACTATTCATTCTAGGTATCATTGCCACGTCGTTTATTTCACGAGCCCTGCGTACTACGGAGGTAAGGGTCGGCGAGATCGAGTTTGACGCTCAAGCTTTGGAGATTCTCTCGGATGCGGCGGATGGGGATATTCGAATTGTCACAAACCGGCGGGAGACAGGTGATGTGACCGAATACCGATTCAAGGAACATGAAAAGAGGGTAGATAATCACATACCCGCTTCGGACCCGATCATTTTCTACGAGGTTGATTTGGGTGACGCATCGGAATTCACGGGAGGTTTGAAGATACGCGGGGTCGATGTAGAGGGCTATAAGATCCTTCGAACAGAGGCACCCGCGGTACCGAACGCGATCGCCGCATTAATGCTTCATCTTCGAGACTCGACCGGAAAGATACCGCACGTTTACTTTGGTTGGAGCGAAGGAAACCCGATCATGTATCTTGCGAGATATATTCTTTTCGGTGAAGGAGATACGGCGCCAGTTACACGCGAGATATTAAGGCAGGCCGAACCGGATCCCGAACTTCGCCCGAGCGTGCACGTTGGAGGCTAATTCATCGGGTTCAGGATCGAAGGGTTCATCTCAAGAAAGCAGGAACGACAAAAGACCGGCCTTCCCTGTGACGGATAGAACGGGACCGTGGTAACCTCACCGCAGCGAGCACATGCAACGGTGACTTCGATCCTTTGTTTGATTCCGGACGCCTCAGCATTTGCTATTGCCGCAAGCCGCTCATTTTTGGCCTGTTTACACTCCTTGCATCTTTTTGGAGGGTTCTGGAGGTTCTTGTCGCGGAAAAAGGCTTGTTCCCCGGCTGTCCAAACGAAATCGCGATTACAGTCTATGCATCGAATGGACTTGTCCTGAAATTCAGATTCCTCGGCAAATGGCGTGTGCAGTTCCGACCCTGTTCCGTTAAAATCACTATCAGACATAACCGAATATTTACGATCGCGATCCAAAGTATGTGCCGGTGCATTGGAGGAGGAACACAGCTTTGAGCGATCTTGACCGAAGGTGAATTCCGGTCATTTTCACGACCTGTAATCACTCAAATCAGACGAAGTTCGCCAATTTGAGAACGACCATGAAGCTTGGTCGGTGACGTTGTTCGGCAAATAAATGTCGACGTTTGGCGTCAAGCGCGGCCAACGGGAGTATATAACAAAACCGTAACTTTTAAAAGGAATCTATGAGAATTCTCGTTGTAGGATCAGGCGGCCGCGAACATGCGATCTGTCTCGCATTTTCCAAAAGTCCAAGAGTGACGAAGCTGTTTTGCGCGAATGGCAATGCCGGAATAGCGGGCCTGGCAGAGTGTGTTCAGATAAAACCGGATGATATAAGAGCGCTTGCAGAATTTGCGGTTAAGAATGCGATCGATCTCACATTTGTCGGCGGCGAGACGCCGTTGGCCTTGGGGATCGTCGATGAATTTGAGTGTCGAAGCTTGAAGATCATTGGTGCAAGCCAGGCGGCAGCCCGGTTGGAGTCCAGCAAAGCCTTTTCTAAGGATTTTATGTCTCGGCATGGCGTTCCGACCGCGATGTTCAGGAATGCAAATTCGGCCGATGAGGCGATAGCGATACTGAACGAAGGTGTCTTTGGCGATGAATCTTCGCCCGTTGTCGTAAAGGCCGATGGACTCGCTGCAGGTAAGGGAGTCGTCGTTGCCGCGTCCCGGAAAGAAGCTGTTGACGCAATAAAAGAACTCGCGACTATTGCGGGAGAAGCGGCCGCGTCGAAGATCGTTCTCGAAGAATGCCTGTTCGGCCGGGAAGTCTCGTTGATAATGTTCGTCGATGGTGAAGACTTCGCGCTGATGCCTCCGACGCGCGATCACAAACGCATTGGTGAAGGCGACACCGGCCCGAACACCGGCGGCATGGGCACGATAACTGATGTTTCTCTGATGAGTGAAGAACAAACGCGGCAGGTAGTCGAGGAGATCATCAAACCGACGCTTCGCGGGTGCGTGGAAGAGGGTTTCCGGTTTCGCGGAATACTATTTCTCGGGTTGATGATGACCGCCGAAGGGCCGAAGCTGCTCGAATACAACGTGCGATTCGGCGATCCGGAGACGCAGTCGATTCTCGTTCGGCTGGAAACCGATCTGGTCGACATTTGCGAAGCGATGCTTGCAGGAAAACTCGGCGAAGCGGAAATTCGCTGGGTTCCCGGCAGTTCGGCAACGGTCGTGCTTGCAGCTGAAGGTTATCCGTATAGCCCTCGGAAAGGGGATGTGCTCAGCGGACTCGATTATGCAGAGGATGTGACCATCTTTCACGCCGGAACTGCTAAGAATGACGCGGGCGAATTCGTCACCGCGGGCGGACGCGTTCTGGGCGTCACCGCAACCGGAAATGATCTCGCATCTACGCTAGAGAAATGCTACTTAGCCATTGAAAAGATCTCGTGGGCCGGGATGCAGTACCGCCGTGACATCGGCAAGTGATATTCGCTGCAGCGATTATTTCTGCCGCTTGAAGTAGGCGTACCAGTTGCACTTGGTGCTGATCACTCCTGCGCCGGATTCACTTACAACGCACCCTGGAACGACGTTCACGAGTTCCCAGCCATCGGCTCCGTACTTATTCAGAGTCGGTGCCGCACTCTGGGTCGCTGATAGTTCCACCTCAACGAACTTCCACCCTCGCGACAAACCTGACTTCTGGGTTTGAGCAAAAACCGCAGCCACGAGCATTATCGCTACGAATCCAAGCGCCGCAAACCATTTCTTCGCTATCATTTTTGTACTCCGCATATTTGAGTGCAGAGAACATAAGTCGAACAAAGTTGCGAGTCAATGGTGTAAACGCCTCTAGCCGGTGATCGTAGCGGACATCGTCTCGCTCCTGGCGCTGACCGAGCCGTTTCGCGTTCGCCAGCGGAGCATATAATGAGCCGTCTTGCCGGCCGACTCGGGGCCATACTCAGCGATAAAGGGCGTTGAGGCGTCCACGGTAAGAAAAACGCAGTCCTTTTCGCCTCCCGGCTCTTTTTCTTCTTTTCGGTCGCACTTTTAGCCGCTGCTTTTGCCGCTTTCTGAGTTTCGAGGTCTGCGTCAAATAGATCGACAAACGCGGACAGTTCGGCTGCGTCGTCGGCTGTAGCTCCGTAGGCCGACGGGTTAGCCGCGACGACACTCGCTGTGTTTCTTGCGATCGAAATAAGATCAGAATCGCCGATATTAAACAAAGGTTTTGCCATTTCTATTTGATCTTTAGCCGAAATGAAAGGTCAGGCATACCATAACTGAAGAGTAATTACTCATTTGACTGCGTTCAGCTTCTTGGTGAAATCGCCTGTCTCGCTTGATAATCGCTGCTTCTTACTGAATTCGACCAATCTGCCGTATCTTTCGGCGGGTTTTAGTTTCATCATCCAGCAGATCTTGGCCATGCATTCCGGGCATGCGTCTATGGGTCGGCGATCAGTCTCGCCGAGGTGGTTGGTGCCACTCATCACGCACTCGTATTTTGTGCAGTGACGCATTCCAAACATATGGCCGATCTCGTGGACCGAGATCTTCATCGTACGGCGGAGGAAGCGGTCGAAATCAGCTTGGTCGTCAAGGCGAAACAACGACCATACGCCGACGCGGTTCTCTAAACTTGCCTGGCCGAAGACGAAATACATCGATGAATCGGGGTAAAGGTCTTCGTTGGTGAAAGCGATGAGCGCCGCGGCGTCCGCAGGCAACGCGGGCTGCAGCATCTTTTCCATTATGTAGCCGGTGCGGAGCTGGCGGTGCTTCGGGTAGTCGATCATCCGCTGGTCGGGTTCGTTCAACGTTGCCGGGAGCACTTTCGTGGCGAGAGTTTTAACCTGTAGGCCGTAAAAGGCTTCGATGTAGTCGCTGGTGATGCGGATGACCTTGTTTTGGTCGGCGGTGAATTTGCCCAGCGGCTGAATGTATATTACCTTGCGGTCGTCGGTCGGAACCGTCGGGCTGGAATCGATATATTCGTCAAACGTCTGCCCTGGTTCTTTCTGTCCTGCGAGCCAATCACCCTGCTCCGGCTTGCCCATCGGTTTGAAAAACGGCTCGATCTTTTTGATGTCCTCGCGAAGCCGTTCGATCTCCTTTTTCGCCTCGCGAGCCTCGGATGCGTTTGACGCAGGTGAGCCATTATCGCCAGCACACGAAATGATCACAGCAGCGGTCGCAAAGACCGAGACAATCCTTAGATAGAACTCTGGCATTGATGATTGGACGTCGATCAACGCAAAATGTTCCAGCGTTGTCGGCTAGAATGCTTTTAAAGATTCCCGATAGCCATCAAAATTGCGTTTCATTTCATCAAGCGAATCGCCGCCGAATTTTTCTCGCATCGAGTTTGCGAGGACGATCGCGAGCATTGCTTCGCCGATGACGCCGGCGGCGGGGACGGCGGTGATGTCGGAGCGTTCGAATGCGGCGAGGTCTTCGGCCTTTGTGTCGATATCGACGGAATGAAGCGCTTTGCGAAGCGTCGAGATGGGTTTCAGATAACCTCGGACGCGGAGTTCTTCACCGTTCGTAATGCCGCCCTCGAGTCCGCCGGCACGGTTGGTTGGACGCGAGAAACCAGTCCCATCATGAAAGATCTCGTCATGAACCTCAGAGCCGAAGCGTCCGGCGTTCGCGACACCGTTTCCGATCTCGACTGCTTTGACCGCCTGGATGGACATGAACGCCTGCGCGATGCGGCCATCCAGTTTCTCATACCACGAAGTATGCGATCCGAGACCGGTCACAACATTTTTCGCAACTACTTCGAAGATGCCGCCAACTGTGTCGCCGTTTTCCTTTGCCTTGTCCACCAGTTCTATCATTGCGGTCTCAACGTCGCGCTCGGTGCACGAAAGAACCGATTCTGGCGGCATCGCGGCGATCTCGTCCCAAGTCTTTTCTAGTGGAACCTCCGGAACCGAGCCAAGTTTGATGACATGGCTCTTCAGAACTACGACGAATTGAGCGAGGAGTTGTTTCGCCAAAGCTCCGGCGGCGACACGTGCAGCCGTTTCGCGTGCCGATGCGCGTTCGAGAATGTTGCGCAGATCACGGGCCCCGAATTTTTGTCCGCCCGCAAGATCTGCGTGACCGGGCCGGGGCCGCGTGACGACGCGGCGAACTTTCGGTGCTCCTTCGTTTTCCTTTACAATCGGCTCATCGACCGACGTATCCGACAACGGTTCGGGGGACATCACGTCCTTCCAGTGAATGAAATCGCGGTTTTCGATCATCATCGCGACGGGTGATCCGATCGTGATCCCGTGTCGAACTCCGGCGAGAAACTCGACCTTGTCCGATTCGATCTTCATCCGCCCGCCGCGGCCATAACCCTGCTGCCGACGCCAGAGCTCATGGTCGACCGCTGCCCCATCGACCTCCATTCCGGTGGGAAGACCTTCGACAATGACAACGAGAGCTTTTCCATGAGATTCGCCGGCTGTTGTGAATTTGAAGAACATAGAGAGCGTTAAAGCATTATCTTACAAGACGTACAGGATAGACAGGATGGACAAAAATTAGTGAAAACATCTTGTCTGTCATGTTCATCCTGTCTGAATTTCCTTCGCGTCTCCGACCTCCTGCGGCTCTGATCGTTTTCGTCGCAGGACTATTAGTCCGATACTGCCCATGATCAATGCGCCGCCAAAATAAGTCTGCGGCGGCAGTTGTTCGCCAAGTACAATTGCTCCGATCATGACGGCCAAAAGAGGTGTTACAAGCGAGATCATCATCGCCTTGGTCGATTCGATTCTACTCAATAGCCAATAGTAAAGCCAAAATGCAGCGATGGTGCCGGCAACCGCTAGATAAACGACGCAAAGTATCGCGGTGAAACTCCAGTTCAGTTTCAGCGGATTACCTTCCTTGATCAAGGCGTACGCAATGACCGCCGGCAGTCCGCAAATCATCTGAGAGAATACAAGCGAAGCCGGATGGAGTCCGCTGCCTTTTGCCTTAATGAGTATGGACGATTGTGCGGCGGCATAAGCGCCCAAAACGATCGCAACACAGCCGGCAAAGGCCATCCAGTTTTCAACACGAAGCTGGTCAATGAAAATGATCGCGACTCCAAGTATGCCAAGCGTAACTCCGATGATCTTCCGTTTAGTGATCTTTTCAGCAGGTAGGAATATCCAAGCCAGCAAAAGGCCAAAAACGGTGATCATCGACTGAAGCACGGCTGCCAAGCCCGATTCAATATACTGTTCGCTCCAAAAGACGGCACTGTAATTTAAGGAAAATTGAAGAAACCCCGTGAGGGCCATAAGCTTCCACTCGCTTTTTGTTCTCGGCATTGCGAATCCAAATATCTTGATCAGAGGAGCAAGAATGAGGATCGCTAAGCCAAATCTGGCCGCCGAAAAGGTTATCGGTGGTAGATCGCCAAGTCCGATCTTGATGAAGATCCACGTTGAGCCCCAGATCAGACAGAGAATGATCCAGACGAGTATTTTCATCGTCCAGCTAACTCCTTTCGTAGAAACTCAGTGTGGTTTCGCCCTGTTTCAAAACTCGCCACCGGCGTATGTTGCCGATCGCGTCCGGGAGGGCGTTTTTGGTGTGGTGCTCGGCGATCAGAACGCCGTCGTTATTGAGCAAGTTACTTTCCGGAGTTCCAAACTCGAATAGAACAACTCCATAATCCGTATCATACGGCGGGTCGAAAAACACGAGGTCCCAACCCTCGTCATGTTTGCGGCCCGTGAAGTTCTCTGCACTGAGTGCAAGGACATCCGTCTTTCGCTCTGGAACCGCTAATAAGTCCAGGTTCTCTTCGATCAAAGCACAAGCCTTTCTCGAACGATCGACAAATGTCACATGCGACGCCCCTCGTGAGATCGCTTCAATGCCGATAGCACCCGTGCCCGCGCATAGATCCAGAAAACGAGATCCTTCGATCTGAGGGGCAAGGACATTGAATAGGGTTTCGCGAAGGCGGTCGGAAGTAGGCCGGGTTCGGGAATCCGGTGGACTCTTGATAACACGCCCGCCGTAATCACCCGCAATGATCCGCATCTTTATATTTTATCTGATTTGCCGCTGTCTGTCAGACCGGCAGGTGAGTTAGCCAATACCGGCTAGCTTGAATTTCGACCCACTTCTCACTTTATTGATCAGCGTTGCGGTCTCCGGTGAATGCCGCTTCTTAGTAAGAAGGTTTTCAGCTTCGCGACGTGCGGATTCAAGGATCTCGATGTCTCTTACGATATTCGCGATCCTGAAAAGCTGGATTCCTGACTGCCGTGTGCCGAATATCTCGCCCTGGCCGCGGATCTCGAGGTCCTTTTCGGCTATCTTGAAACCATCATTTGTCTCTTCCATTATTCCGAGACGTTGTTTGGCGAACACGGTCTTCTTGTCTCCCGTAAGCAGGACACAGTAGCTTTGTTCGGCTCCGCGGCCGACGCGCCCGCGAAGCTGGTGAAGCTGTGAAAGACCTAACCGCTCTGCGTGTTCGATCACCATGAGCGAGGCATTCGGCACGTCAACTCCGACCTCGATGACCGTCGTAGAAACGAGTATGTCCAGATCGCCGGCTGCAAACCTTCGCATCGTTTCTTCCTTGTCTGACGGTTTCATGCGGCCGTGGATCAAACCTACCGAACGATGAGGAAATATCTTGTCGCGGAGGTGTTCGTACTCTTTAGTAGCTGCCTTAAGGTCGATCTTTTCAGATTCTTCGACAAGCGGGTAAACAACGTAAACCTGTCGGCCGAGTTTGATCTCGCGCTCCATCCCTTTGTAGACACCTTCACGTTGGTCTTCGCCCAACACCACCGTTTTGACCGGCGTTCTGCCGGGCGGCAGTTCATCGATGATCGAAACATCAAGGTCGCCGTAAACGGTCATCGCAAGGGAACGGGGAATTGGGGTCGCGGTCATCACCAGAACGTCGGGATTTAGACCGCGCTTTCGGAATTCAGCACGCTGCAGCACACCGAAACGATGTTGTTCGTCGATAACGGCAAGCCCGAGATTTTCGAATGCGACGGCCTCTTGGATCAACGCGTGGGTGCCGATGACTAGTTGGACGTCGCCGCTTGCGATCGCGTTATGTAACTTGCGCTTGTCCGAGGCTTTCATGCTTCCGGTCAAAAGGCCCACGCGATACCCAGTTTCACGGAAAATTTCGACGGCATTTCTTGCATGTTGTTCAGCCAGCAGTTCCGTTGGGGCCATCATTGCAGCCTGGTAGCCGTTTTCCATCGCAGCAAACATCGCTAGGAACGCGACAATGGTTTTGCCGCTCCCCACATCTCCCTGAACCAGGCGGTTCATCGGTTCCGAGGACTGCATATCGTCAAAGATCTGCTTGACAACTTTTCGCTGGGCCCCGGTTAGCGCGAACGTAAGCAGATCCGCCATTCGTTTTTTTGTGGCTTTGGGGATCTCAATGACCGTCCCCTTCGGTTCCTTTCGACGTTCACCCCGTTTTAATTGTAGTGCGAACGAAAGCCAGAAAAACTCCTCGAATATGAGCCGCTTATGTGCCCGGCTGCGGAACATCTCATATTCTGATATCAGCGAGTTGTCCGGCGGAAAATGGATCTCCTCTAGAGCTGCCCGGCGGCTGAGCAGGTTATTCGAACCTACGATATCGGCAGGCAGATCTTCATCGATCAGTGACCTATCGATCTTTTGCAACACGTCGAAAATGATCTCCCGAAGCCGCTTGGTTTGAAATTGCCCCAGTTTTCGATATACCGGAACTCGTCGTGCCGTGTGAACCTTTACAAATTCAGGGCTTTCGATGTCTTGATCGAGATCTTCCTCTTCGCCGGCGCTGTCCGGTTCATTTATCGCAAGCAGTTTGGGTTCGTCCGCGGGCAACACTTCGAGTTCGTCAGGTTTTCCGAGTTTCAGAACAAAGGTGTTGCGGCGGCCGTCCCATTCCCATTTGCCATATGCGACGAAGCGTGTACCCCGCGCAAACCGCTCTGAATAGTATTCGATGGTATGTTTTGCGGCCTTGCCTGAGACGAACCAGAAAACAACCACGGGCCGTCGCGTTCGCTCTCGGTCTCCCCCGCTGACTTCAAAAATATAGAGCGGCGGCTTTTTCCTATCGCGATTCTTTCCGACCTGAAAGCCTCCCGAAACGCGTACAAAGAGCTCAACAGATGCTTCGATCCCGTCGTAGAGCTGATCGATCTCCAGAAAGTTACTTCGATCCTCGTAACGTGCCGGGAAATAGTTGAGGAGATCCTCGACCGTGGCCGTCGATGCATCACTCTTGTCGGCATAGGACGCAACCGCCGCCGCGAGTTTTTTCGCCATGAAATGCGAGAGGTGGGCGACACCGTGAAGACTCAGGTCAATTATCGGTGTATCAAGTTGCAGGGACATCTATATTTATGTCTCAAGGCTGAACGGATTGAAGTCCGTGTCGCGATCATAATAATCCTCGTGTTCAGCTCGTTTCAGAAAACCCACGATCAGATATGTAAACGGTGTGGCGATCACTTCCCAAAGTACCTTAATAATGTAGTTGCCGATCATCACGCTGATCAGCTGTTCGTTCGACCACGTCCCAAAAAACGCAACGGGATAAAATACCAGTGAGTCGGCTATCTCGCCCATGATCGTCGAACCGATCGTGCGGATCCATAGAAATCGGCCGGAACTAAATAGCTTTAGCTTGGCGAGAACAAACGAGTTTACGAATTCACCGATCCAAAAGGCGAGAAGGGAAGCCGCAACGATGCGCGGTGTCTGACCAAAGATCAAGTTCACGGCAGATTGTTGTTCTACCGACATTGTTTTGGCGGCCGGGAGGCTGCTCACGACAAATGCCATAAGGGAGGCAAAGATGAGCGCGCCAAACCCTGCCCAGATCACTTTACGCGAACGTTTATAGCCATAGACCTCGGTCAGGATGTCGCCGAACAGATAACTGATGGGAAAGAATAAGACGCCCGCCCCATAAATATACTCGCCATAAAAAGGCAGGTTTATGTGTGAGACCTTATGGACGCCTATGAGATTCGAGCAAAGTAAAACGGCCACAAAGGCCGCCATTAACAGATCGTAATACTTGTAGGTCCGGTTCGATTCCATCGAACGCGATTGTAACAAAAAAAGCGGAAACGGGATGCTCGTGAAGCCCGCTTCCGCTGAAATAAAGGAGAAAACTCGTAGGAGGACTAAGCTAGTTCCGAAACGTGTTTAGTCAATCGCGATTTGTACCTCGCAGCAGTGTTCTTGTGAATGATGCCCTTATTAACGGCCTTGTCGATCAAGGAAACCGTCGGGTTCAAAAGTTCCACACTCTGCGACTTGTCATGGTGAGCAAGTGCACCACGCAGTTTCTTTACCTGAGTGCGCAGTTTACTTCGGTTTGCGCGGTTGATCTCGTTCCTTTTTGCGTTCTGACGAACTCGTTTCTCAGCTGACTTATGATTTGCCATAACTTAAAAATCAATAAAGACGTAACCGTACTAGACGGAAACTTGAAATTCTAGCGGTTGGATACGGCAAAGTCAAGCCAAGACTTAGACGTCGACTCGGGATGCAAAACTATGCATCACATCGACAAGAAGGACGAAGATCGGCGGGTAAAACACGAATTCCAATTTGATTCCGTGGGCGAACATCGCCGGCATAGAGACATTTGAAAGGTCCACGTAATTGCCAATAACAAGGCCCATCCCGAAACTCGCGACAACCCCGATTATCAGAAAGCCGCCCGCAAATAGTCTCGAAAACGGCTTAACCTTTCTCTCTTTGTCATCAAGGATAGATTCATGGAGTTCGTCCTCGTTGTAAGTGAACCGCTCGAGTCCTTCGCGGATTCGGCCTACAAGGTGGATCACGCCAGCGACAAAAAATGAGACCAAAATGATCTTTCCAATGATCGCGGAATTCTCGAAGAACTGTGGCTTCAATATGGCAACGACAAGGCATGAAACGAAAAGAGCGACCGTTGGAAAGATGATCTTCTGTAACGCGATAGATTCGCGGCGTTCATCGGCGATCATTCGATCGATTATCTCGTTGTACCGGTGTTCATATACCATCTGTCGCCAACGGCGGGCATGGCTGTTCGAAGACGCAAAAACAGAGTCGCCATTAGCCGAGCGTTCGTAGCTCAGGTGGAGTAGTTGCTTGTCGTACCTTGCGCGTTCCGCCGGATTGTAAAGCACCTCGTACGCCTCTGCGATCTGCGCGAACGCGATCGCCGTCGCTCCTGACCCGTTGTTCTTGTCCGGGTGCAGCTTTCGCGCCAAGCGCCTATAGGCAGATTTGATCTCTGCACGGGTCGCTTTCGGAGATACTTTTAGAACGTCGTAGTAGTTTGCCATCTACGAAATGGAATTACGGAGAAACTGATGTCGGCGAACCGGTCGAGGCTTATCCGCCAGCCACATAATACCACAATTAGATGCTGATTAAGGCAGTTACCGTTCGCAAAAGTTCTATCTCTCCAGTTGGTCGATCTGGAGGCTGATCGGGTTTGCGCCGGACTGTTTGAGGGCATCTATCATCCTAGCAACGCTTCCATACGTGGTCCTCTCCGATGCCTTTATGAACACGGTCTTTTCAAATTCCATGTTCTGCTCTCGTTTTTCAAATATCTCTCGAAGACGTCTGATAGCTGCCGCTGGATCGTCAATTGTCGAAGACGTAGCGTCACCATTTATTACAAGGCGACCTGTCCGATCCAAAGAAACGACAAGTGTTCTCGGGTCAGTAATTGCCACTCGATCTGGTCTGGGCTCAGACGGGATCCTCGTATCGATCTTGCTCGGCTTTACCGGGGTTACCACCATGAAGATGATCAGTAAAACAAGAAGTACGTCTATCAGCGGTGTTACGTTGATCTGAGGCTGATTCATTTGATGCCCTCCGTGATTGTGTGTGACTGGCAGAAGATTAGACGCCAGCCAAGGGGGAATGTTCCCGGTTTATTATTCAAGGCTATCAAGAAGAGCTTGTGATTTTGTGACCGTTTCGAAGTATTCAGCCTCCGGATCACTGTCGATAACAATGCCTCCACCGACATTGAATGCTGCGTTATTATCCCGAATTACCATCGTACGGATCGCTACGCTCGTGTCGATGATCTCACCCAATCCAAAGCTGTGCGGGAGGCGATATCCGATCGTCCCCATTGAGAGCCCACGCGCCGTCGCTTCGATCTCGTCAATTATTTTCATAGTGCTTATTTTTGGAGCCCCCGTGATCGAACCGCAAGGAAAAAGTGATCGCAAAACATCAGTGATGTTCACATCTTGGCGAAGTCTGCCTGAGACCGTCGAGACAAGATGAAACAATGAAGGGTGTTCTTCAATCTCGCAAAGTCGCTCCACTAACACACTCCCAAACTCACATACACGCCCCAGATCGTTTCTCAACAGATCGACGATCATCACATTCTCGGCCCGGTCCTTTTCGCTCAGTCTTAGTTCATTGCGAAGTTCCTGATCATGCGGGAATGTAGTTCCGCGCGGCCTAGTACCTTTTATGGGTGACACGGTAATCCGACCATTCGCTATCCGAAAGAACCGCTCTGGAGAAGCTGAGACGACCGTCGAGTCGTTTCTCTTAAGAAATGCCGAAAACGGCGAAGGATGTTTTGACCGCATTCGCTGAAAGAATGAACGCGGATCAAATTTATTTTGAAATTGAGTCGTGATCTGACGAGTAAGATTGGTCTGATACGTGTCGCCTCGCCTGATGAATTCCTTTATGACCTCGACCGATCTTATATGTTTTTCTCGGGAGTAATTCGTCCGGATTTGCGGAAGATCTGTGGATCTGTTTGGAGTAAACCGCGCGGATACCAAATTGTCTATTACTTTCTGAGAGTCTGATTCAAAGCCCGTAAGAAAAGTCGAATTCGTGTCGTAATCGTGAATAACAAGTTTCCGAAAAAGTGAAACGAAAGCACCGGGTTCGTTCGATCTATGTCTAGAGGTGATGTTGTTCAGTTTCAAACCCAAGTCGTAAGAAAGCGTGAAGATCGCCGCGAAATCGCTGGTCAAAGCCTCGGACAGCCGATCGAGTATAAGGTCAGGTTCGTCATCCGAGATCTCAAAGCTCTCCACAGGATCGACCCCGGCGATCAACAGATGAGAGCCTTGATGACCTGCCCCGCAGCTATCAAGGATGCAGACGTGTCGGCTGTCTGCGAGCCCCATCAGTGCATTGACAAGTTCGTCGGCTGTCAGGTCGATCCGGTGCACGTCGTCGATGTTATCACGCGAATGTTATCTGGAAAATTTCCCCTGAAGAACCTTTTCGCGTAATATGTTCGGAATCATTCGCCTTAGCGCGCTTTCTTTCTTATGTCAGAAAACTCAACTACGTCTCATCATTTGATCCGAGGCCTTGGGCTGGTGGCGGCAATTTCGGTCATAGTCGGAAACGTGATCGGTACCGGCGTTTTTCTAAAGGCACGCGTAATGACATGTAACGTCGGCGAACCATTTTGGGTCCTGATCGCTTGGGTTGCGGCGGGCGTGCTTTCGCTGGCCGGTGCATTGACCTACGCGGAACTGACGGCGATGAAGCCTGAAGCAGGCGGCCCGTACGTATTTCTTCGTGATTCGTATGGGCGGTTGTCGAGTTTCCTGTTTGGCTGGATGCAGATGTTCATTGCTCGTACCGGAGCTCAGGCAAGCGTTGCGGTAGTTTTTGCTATCGCACTCAACGACTATCTTGGCGGTGCACTGAAGCGGACATTGATCGAAACATCGGTATTTGAGATCACGACACTTCAGTTGGTTGCCGTAATGGTGATCGTGATATTTACAACTCTTAACTGTCTGTCAGTGAAACTCACCGGACAGATCGCGACCTTTCTGACGTTCGTAAAGATCGGACTTGTTCTATTCGTCGCTTTGGGTGCTTTCCTGTTTGCGACAGGTGGAACGTTTGCTAATTTTTCGCTCGCTGCTGTAAACGGAGCCTGTGAAGGTGTAGCAGACGCAGTGAGGATAGGCTCACCGGAATATACGTTTCTTGCGGGGTTTGGAGCGGCAATGCTTGGAGCCCTGTGGGGTTATGACGGCTGGGACAATCTCTCGTTCGTCGCGGGTGAGGTCAAAGACCCGAACCGAAACATACCAATTGCGATCATAGGCAGCGTGTTACTTGTGATCGTTCTCTATGTCGGGGCGCATGTTGCATATTATTTCATTCTCGACCCGACTACGATCGCCTCGGTCTCGAAATCGTCGTCGGTCGCAATGCAGGTTGTTAATAGCTCATATGGCGGCCTTTCCACCCTCGCTGCAGGTGCGGCGGCCGCGATCTTCACGGTCGGCCTGATGTTATCTTCCCTTGGAACACTGCATACTTCGATCCTAAGTGCTTCGCGGATTCCTTATGCGATGGCCGCCGACGGGATGATGTTTGGTACGTTCAGGAAAGTCTCCGTCAATTCAGTTCCAATAAACGGAGTCCTTTTTCAGGGCGTATGGGCCAGCATACTTGCACTGTCTGGCTCGTTCGACACACTGACCGATTATGTAATATTCGGATCCTGGATCTTCTACGCATTGATAGGATCCTCGATATTCGTATTTCGTAAGCGTTACCCGGATGCTGAAAGGCCCTATAAGGCTTGGGGATATCCAGTCGTACCGGTACTCTTCCTTCTTGTTTCAGGATGGCTACTGATAAATACAATGATCACAGCCCCTAAACAGTCCTTTATTGGAATAGGCCTGATCCTTCTTGGATTGCCGGTCTATTATTATTTGGGAAGAACAGGTACCGACAATTCAGCCGCAAACCGTACTTGAAGGTGAACGATCCAATGGAGAACAAGGAAGGAAAAGAACGTCGTGGGGTACAGCGTTTCCCCATCATACTCGATATCGAGTGGGAGGGATTCAGTGGCCGGTCAAGCGGTACGATAAGCGACGTAAGTGAGTCTGGATGCTTTGTACTAAGTGGAAAAGATGTAAGCGATGGTGAAAGTGTTCGACTCTTTATCCCAATGGGGGACGGTATGAAGGCCCAGTTTAACGGAATCGTGGTGAACCATGAGGAAGAAATAGGATTTGCAGTTCGGTTCGATCCGATCTCGGCGGCCCAGCGCGATATTGTGAATAATCTAAAGGTGAACTCTTAGTTCACAGCTCAACACGTTTACCGAGAGCCTCAAGAGCTACTTCGCGATCGTCGAAATGAAATTTTTCGTTGCCGATGATCTGGTAATTTTCATGGCCTTTACCGGCGATGATCACAACATCTCCGGCTTTTGCCTCAACAATTGCCCGCTGTATTGCCATTCTCCGATCAGAGATCGAACTAAATTCCGTCTTGGTGGTTCTCACGCCAGCTTCGATCTGTTCAATTATCTTAAGCGGATCCTCAGTACGCGGGTTGTCGGAAGTGATGTATACAAGATCACTGTTTTCTCCTGCGACTCTTCCCATCGGCACCCGTTTTGTTTTGTCCCGGTCACCTCCGCAGCCGAACACGGTTATTACGCGTCCTTCTGTAAGGGCTCGAGCTGTACGAAGGGTATTCAAAAGCGCGTCATCGGTGTGGGCATAATCGACCACCACCGCAAAGTCTCCATCATTTTGAACCCTTTCAAATCTTCCGGGAGCTCCGGCACATCTCGAAAGCCCGCCGACGATAAGGTCCAGATCATATCCTAATTCCAATGCAGCGGCGGTCGCCGCCAACATGTTATAAACATGAGGTCGGCCAACAAGCGGCGAGTGCACATCTCGGTCTCCAACCGGAGTCCTCAACAAAAACGAGGTGCCGGATAAAAGCGAAACCCCGATATTTTCAGCAGTGAGGTCTGCTCGGCCATTCTGGGAAAACGTAACGACTCTTTGTCCCCGGGCAACCAGGTCGTTTGCGAGTAGAACGCCCCATTCATCATCTATATTGACAACGCTGGTGCCCGGCCTTTCTCCGAGACGCCCGTCAAACAACTTCTTTTTTGCGTCAAAGTAGTTTTCCATCGTGTGATGGTAGTCCAGATGGTCTTGTGTAAGATTCGTGAAGACTGCGACGCGAAAACGAAGCCAGTCGCACCGATGAAGGTCAATGGCTTGCGAAGATGCTTCCATCGCAGCAAATCCGCAACCGTCATCGACTGCTTGGCGAAGAAACCTGTTTGTGTCCGAGGCTTCCGGTGTCGTTCTGATCGCTTCTTCGCTCTTTTCACCGATCCTATATTCAACGGTCGTCAGCATTGCCGGTTTTACTCCGGCAGCCTCGGCTAGTGCATAACAAAGGTATGTGGTCGTCGTTTTTCCATTCGTTCCCGTGATTCCAACGAGGTCCAAATGGTGTGACGGATCGCCGAAGACGATCGACGCAGCTTTTGCGAGTGCCTTACGAGCGTCGACGACCTTCAGCCATGACCGAGAAAATCCGTCTGGAGGGTCGAATTCGGAAATTACACCTACCGCACCTCGACGCAAAACGTCATCAATGAATCGGTGGCCATCGACGGTCGATCCCTTTATCGCTGCAAACAAAGTTCCTTCACGAGCCTGTCTTGAGTCGTGCGTAACATTAGTTGCGATCTCGTCGCCGTTGCTGTTCAACTGAGCTTCTAATAGTTTGGCGATCTCTGATATGGTCATGGGTCAAAAGCTATCGCAAATTATACGATAGGTGAAAATTTTCCACGAACATCGGGAAATCGAATTCGTATATCTCCCTGTCTGGAGGTTGCAAAGATGAAATTGATCAAACTGATCCTCGCAATTTTGGGGCTGATCTTCGGCGTGATGCTGTTCTTCTGGCTTTTCGGGCTGGTCACCAGCTTGCTTTGGTATGGTCTTGTTATCGGCGTTCTCGGTGCCATTGGCTATGGCGGGTACCGACTTTTTAAGCGTGCGGAGTCCAAATATGTTACCGGCGGTTCAGCCAGCGGGATGATCGAAGACCGCGACTTCAGTCTGTCCTGGGAAGAGTATGATCGAAAGTACCTGAAAAAATGATCGCCTAGACAAATTAAGCCGCATTGGATAAATTCAAATTGCAGGAAATGCTCGAAGGCTCCTATCTGCCGAAGGGTGATGACCTGCAAATGCCGAGGTGGCGAAATTGGCAGACGCACTAGACTTAGGATCTAGCGTCGAAAGACGTGCGAGTTCGAGTCTCGCCCTCGGCACCAAGATCTGTAAAAGGAAGGGGCTCGATGTTCGCCGTTCTATTCGGTTTAACATCGAGCTTTCGTGCTTTTGAGGTCGTTGGTGAACGCATAGCCGGCGAAATGACGCAATTCGACTTTTAACCCCTCGTTCGCTATCCTTTTCCAGAGAATGAATAGTGAATTAAAAGAGATCTCGCCGACGCAGCGCGAGATCCATATACAAGTTGAGCCCGCGGTTTTGAAGGAAGCTTATGGCAAGATAAGTAAGCGTTACGCGGACCGTGTCAGTATTCCCGGTTTCCGCAAAGGATTCGCCCCGCTGGATGTCGTGCGAATGCGATTCAGAGAGGAGATCAAGAGCGAAGTTCTTCAGCTTGTTCTCCCTCAACAGGTGTCGGAAGCGATCCAGGAACACAGTCTGCAGCCGCTTGCCGAACCGCAGTTGCATCTTGACAACGCAGAGAACATAAAGGTAAACGGGTCTGAGTCGATCAAGCTTCATGTTCACGTCGAGGTCATGCCGGAGTTGCAGACTCCGGACTATGAAGGTATCGAACTGACGCGCCGTATCAAGCCTGTCGAGGACAGTGAGATCGATGACCTGATATCCAGTCGGCTCGATCAGGAAGCCGCTCTCATACCAGTCGAGGGTAGAGGATCAGAGATGGGCGATACCGTAATCGCTGATCTCGAGGGCGTCTTTGCAGACGACCCGAAGGGTGAGCCCATCACCGCTAGCGACCTTGAGATTAAACTAGGCGATGAGGTTATCGAAAAGGCGTTCACAGAGAACCTGGTTGGTGTCAAGGCTGACGATGAGAAGGATTTTACCGTTTCATATCCTGCTGAATTTTCTTCGCCGGCGCTGGCGGGAAAGACCGTTCACTACAAAGCCAGGATCAAATCGGTTGGTCGTTCAGAGACGCCCGAGTTGAATGACGAATGGGCAAAGAGCCTCGATGAAGGATATGAATCACTAGCCGACCTCAGGAAGAAACTCCGTGTCGATTTGGAGACGTATGCTAAAGCCGACGCCGATGCGCGAGTCCGAAACGATGCGGTCGCTAAACTCATCGAGTCGAATTCATTCGAAGTGCCAAATGCCTTGATCGAGAATCAGGCAAGAAATCTATTGAACAATTTCGCCCGGGATCTTCAGCAAAGAGGGGTCGATCTTAATAAGGTCGAGAACAGTTTTGTCGAAATGGCCTATCACCAGATGCGAGGCCAGGCCGAACGCGACGTTCGAGGAGCAATGCTGCTTGAGAAGATCGCCGAGGCGGAGAGTATAGTTGTAGCAATAGAAGAGGTCGATGAAGAGATCGCAAAGCTCGCTGACTATTATCGCACCAATCCCGAAGAGATCAGGGAATCGATAACAAAACAGGGCGGAACTGCAACCATCGAGAATAATCTTCGAACTAGGAAATCAATTGAGGCTCTTGTTGCCAAAGCAAAGGTTAGCGATGGTCCGTGGATAGACGAGAGTCAGGAGGGGGCCGTAGCTGAAGATACGGACGAGAAACCCAAGAAGACTGTGAAAACTAAGGCTGAAAAGAATGAGTCGGAAAAGCCTAAGGCTGCAAAAAAGAAACCGGCAAGATCCAAGTCCGCGGAATGAGCTTGATCAATATGAGCGGTATTTTGAGGGCGACGTAAAATGCTTGCAATTTCTGAATAAGTCTGTAAACTTGGCAATCGTAGGTTTCACAATGACTTAGAGTCGCCAATTTCACCCTTTACTTAAAGTAGTTTCAACATTGAGAGAAAAATTATGGCTTTAGTTCCTATGGTTGTCGAACAGACGTCGCGCGGCGAGCGTGCGTTCGACATCTACTCGCGGCTTCTTAAGGACAGTATTATTTTTATCGGTACGCCGATCGATGATCAGATAGCAAACCTGATCGTTGCACAGCTTCTTTTCTTGGAAGCAGAAGATCCTGAGCGTGACATAAACCTGTACATCAACTCTCCGGGCGGTTCGATAACGGCGGGAATGGCCATCTACGACACGATGCAGTTTATCAAGAATGACTGCACGACGATCTGTGTCGGCCAGTGTGCCTCGATGGGAGCTTTGCTGCTAACGGCAGGTGCTAAAGGGAAGCGGTTCGCATTACCGAATGCGAGGATCCTTATTCATCAGCCGTCTGGCGGGGCATCGGGACAGGCGACTGACGTTCGAATAATGGCAGAAGAGATCCTTCGTATGCGTGAAATGACATCAAGGATCATCGCGAATCACAGCGGCCAGTCATTCGAACAGGTTGAAAAGGACGTCGAGCGAGACCGCATTCTGACACCCATCCAGGCAAAAGAATATGGTCTGATTGACGAGGTCATTGAACACAGGGATAAGTAGTGTTTTCAATTGAGTGGCCGGTTTCACCGCCGGACATCATGTCCGGACATCATGTATTGACTAGAGCTTAACTGTTTCTCGTATGGCAAATTTCCGAAGACCAGAAGAACTCTTGTGCTGCTCGTTTTGCGGCAAGTCGCAGAATGACGTCAAAAAGCTAATAGCCGGTCCCGGTGTCTACGTGTGCAATGAGTGCATAGATATCTGCAACGAGATCATCAACGACGATGAACAGCAGGAAACGACCTCATCCCGCACATCTCTTCCAAAACCTCAGGAAATAAAGTCCTTCCTTGACGAATATGTCATCGGACAGGAAGAATCCAAAAAGCGGCTTGCGGTGGCGGTTTACCAACATTATAAGCGGCTTGAACTAGTAAAGCGTCGGTCAGACGTCGATATACAGAAATCGAATATCTTGTTGATCGGCCCCACAGGAACCGGAAAAACACTTTTAGCTCAAACATTGGCAAAAGTACTCAGCGTTCCGTTTTGTATCGTCGATGCCACCAGTCTCACAGAAGCCGGATATGTCGGAGAAGACGTTGAGAATATCTTGTTGCGGCTGCTTCAGGCCGCTGGTAACGATGTTGAAAAAGCACAGCACGGGATCATCTATATTGATGAGATCGACAAGATATGCCGAAAGGATGACAACCCGTCGATCACGCGCGACGTGTCGGGTGAGGGCGTACAGCAGGCGCTTCTAAAGATCCTCGAAGGTACGGTCGCCAACATACCCACCGGCGGGGGCAGAAAGCACCCGCAGCAAGAATTCACCCAGTTGGACACCACTAATATTCTGTTTATTTGTGGCGGCGCGTTTATCGGTCTCGAAAAAGTGGTCGAAAAGAGACTTCGCAATAAGTCGCTAGGATTTCAAGCAGATGTTAAAACGAGCCGCATGCGACAACACGAAGCGCTTGAAAAGCTCGAGCCCGAAGATTTGATGCATTATGGCTTGATCCCAGAGTTCGTCGGTCGCTTGCCGGTGGTAGGAACGCTTCAGCCGCTCGACGAAAGTGCACTGGTGCGTATCCTCACCGAACCTAAGAACGCGCTCGTCAAACAATACCAACGAAAATTCGAGTTCGACAACATCGGGCTAAAGTTCACGGATGACGCACTGAAAGCGATCGCCTTCCAGGCCCATAAACGAAAAGTGGGGGCCCGAGGTTTGATGATGATAATGGAAGAGATCTTGCTTGAATCGATGTACGTCCTTCCGTCTGAGAAAAAGGTCAAGGAACTTGTCATCACCAAAGATATGATCGAGCGCAAAGCGCCGGTCTTCGATATTATCGCGCCTCGTATTGAAGAGGCGGCATAGAAATTCTCTTTTAAGGCGAATAGATAAGACTTCCGTCAGTCTCTTTCCCGACCTTGCCGCGATCGTTAAGCCACGAGACTGTGCCCCACGTATCCGAAAGGTCGTGATTCATCCATGGGTTGATTTATCGGATCTGTCCTTGTTCCGGATTGCATGGCGTGACTATGATTACGTGGGAAAAATTCTTTTGCCGCATTCCCGCTACCCAATAAGGGCCATGAGATCGCAGAGCCCTGGCAAGAACCCAAGCGTCGATCTCACCGTCGCCCGCCCAACTCATGCCAAGAGCTTTTGCAGTTTCCTTACATTCGCTCGGAGCAATTCCGTTATCGAGCATATAAAATGGAAACAAGTTCGGGGATTCGTCCATTTTTTTAAGTATCTGACCGGCATCCCTGCCTTTCCATTTACATAGCATCTGAGGTCATGTGTACCAACAGCAGGTGCTGGTTAGTTGATTCATCGGCGCGACGTCTGGGGAAACTTTTGTCCGGGCCATCAAATTCTCCTTATTTAGCAGGTCGTCCACCAAAGCTTAGTAACAATTGAACGTTTTGTGCAGAAATCCGCCAATTCAGCGAAAATTTTTGAATCCAGTCCTGATTGGTCATTTATAGGCGGTACGCAGTAATTAAGGCCTGTCGGCTGTCAGCCGATTTTCTGTTGCTTTTGCTTGTTAATTCTGCGTAAATAGTTTTATCCGATTTCTATTTACCCGAATAGTCATAAAAACTGATTCCCCTCAATTCTATGCAAGAATTTACTGACCAGATGCCGGCGGATATTAAGCGTTACGCAATGGTCCCGATTCGGGACGTCGTCATTTTTCCGTTCACGAAAGTAGCATTCAAGATCGGACGTCCCAGTTCGGTTGCCGCTCTCGAGGAGGCAATGTCAGGTGAACGGGATATCTTTCTTGCAACTCAACATGACGCGACCGTTGACGAACCGGCGGCAGATCAGATCTACAGTGTCGGGACGATCGGACGGATCCTTCAGGCTCAGCGTCAAGACAATGGGCAGATCAAGGTCGTTGTCGAGGGAAGGGAACGCGGGCAATCTGTACGTATCGAACAGAATGATGATGGAGTTTTTCACGCCCATGTCCGAAAGGTCATTTCGAGCGAAGAATCGGGCTACAGGACCGACGGTCTCCTGCAAAAGATTCATACGCTTGTCGAACAGCTTCTCAGGGTCTCGCCGGATGCCTATACAGACGCGCTACACGCCAGTTTGCGGGGTATTTCGGCAGCCCAGATAGCAGATTCGATGTCATCGCACCTTCGCATCAATGTTGATGAAAAACAGGTCTTGCTTGAGACGGCTTCGGTTCCGGAGCGGCTCCAGAAGCTTATCGACGTTCTTGAGGCCGAGATCGAAAAGCGTCAGCTAGATCGTGCCATTCACGCCCGAACCAAGAAGCAGATGGACAAACATCAGCGCGAGTATTACCTGAATGAGCAGATAAAAGCTATCCATAAAGAGCTTGGACGGAAGGACGAAAAGGCAGAACTCGAGGAGTTGAAGAAGAAGATCGACGAAGTTGGTATGACCGTCGAGGCAAAAGAGAAGGCTCATCAGGAACTTTCCCGGCTCGAGGCTATGCCGCCGATGTCGGCTGAGAGCACTGTTTCCCGGACATATATAGATTGGCTCGTTAACGTGCCGTGGAAACAGCGTTCAGAAGAATACAACGATCTTCGAGAAGCTGAGGATACGCTTAACGAGGATCATTACGGACTGGAAAAGATCAAAGAGCGTATTCTCGAGTTCCTTGCGGTTCGGCAACTAGTTAAAAATCCGAAAGGGACGATCCTATGTTTTGTTGGACCTCCGGGAGTTGGGAAGACTTCGCTTGGAAAATCAATTGCAAATGCCACAGGCCGAAAGTTCGTACGTTTGGCACTGGGTGGGGTTCATGATGAAGCGGAGATCCGGGGCCATCGGCGGACCTACATCGGAGCTTTGCCCGGCCAGATCGTTCAACTAATGAAGCGAGCGGGGACGATAAATCCCGTAATACTTCTTGATGAGGTCGATAAGCTCGGAAGAGATTTTAGAGGCGACCCGTCTTCGGCTTTGCTGGAGGTACTCGATCCGGAACAGAACCATACGTTCAGGGACCACTACCTTGATGTCGATTACGATCTCTCGAACGTGTTCTTTATCGCGACCGCGAATGTTCTTCACACGATACCACCTCCTCTTCAGGATCGGCTGGAAGTATTGAACCTCTCCGGCTATACCGAAAGGGAAAAGGTCGAGATCGCTAAGCGTCATCTGATCTCAAAACAGTGCGAACATACGGGCATCGATGACAGCTTGGTAAAGTTTACGGAAGACGGCGTGCTCGAATTGATCCGTCATTATACCCGTGAAGCAGGCGTAAGAAACCTGGAACGTGAGATCGGTTCGTGCCTGCGTAAGATCGCCCGTAAGTATGTAGCAACCGACGATAAAGCAAACTTCAAGATCGTTGTTGATGCTGAGAAAGTGAGAGAGCTTTTGGGGACGATCCGGTTTCGCAAGCAGGACATCGCGCGAAAGAGCGAGATCGGGCTCGTAAACGGACTTGCCTGGACCGAAGTTGGAGGTGATGTACTTCAGGTCGAGGCGACGCTGGTCGCGGGCAAAGGAGAGGTCACTCTTACCGGTAAGCTTGGAGAGGTTATGCAGGAATCGGCTCGCGCAGCATTGACCTGTGTTCGATCCCGAGCGGAAGAACTCGGTATCGATCCTAAGGATTTCCGCGAGAAGGACCTCCACATCCACGTTCCCGAAGGGGCCATCCCTAAAGACGGTCCCAGTGCCGGTATTACCATCGCAACCGCGATGGTCTCTGCGTTGACTCGCCGAAAGGCGAGGCATGATGTCGCAATGACGGGAGAAATAACGCTGAGAGGTAAGGTGTTACCGATCGGCGGCGTAAAAGAAAAGCTGCTCGCCGCGCATCGGTTCGGTCTTAAGACACTGATAATGTCCAAGGAAAACGAAAAGGACCTTGCTGACGTCCCCGATGAAGTTCGCGAGGATCTGACTATACATTTGGTCGATTCGATCGACGAAGTCCTAAATTTTGCACTTGAGTCCAACCACGGTTCCGAGCCCGTCAGCGAGGGTTTGTTGTGGAAACCCGACGGGCCGACCCAGACAATTGCACCAACCGTGGATTAGACGAGTACGTTACGCTATTTGGCCCTCGTTGTTATTGACGAGGGCTTTTATTATGTCCGTGACCGCGAAATGTAATATATCGAATGAAAATTACATCGGCTGAATTCATCAAGAGTGCCTTTAAGCGGGAGCATTGGGTCGATTCGGGCTTGCCGGAGGTCGCTTTTCTTGGCCGTTCAAATGTCGGTAAATCCTCTCTGATTAATTCTCTCCTCATGCGAAAGTCGCTGGCGAGGACATCGAACACTCCGGGGAGGACGCAGAGCATAAACTATTTCCTGATCAACAACGGGTTCTATTTCGTGGATCTTCCAGGGTACGGCTACGCAAAGGTCTCAAAGTCAATGCGTGCAGATTGGGGGAAAATGGCGGAGGACTATCTCTCACAGAGCGGATCTTTGGTTCTTTGCGTGCAGCTTGTCGACGTGCGACATGCGCCAACCAAATTGGATATTCAACTAAATGAATGGCTGAATTTTCGCGCTAAACCCCATATCGTGGTTGCAACCAAGTCTGACAAACTGAGCAGGCTGCAACTCCAAAAACAGTTAAGAGAACTTGAGGTCGTGTTGCCGGCGGCGAAGATCATCGCCTACTCCTCTGAATCTGGGATGGGACGTGAAAAGGTCCTGTCATCTATTTCGTCGGCAGCCAATGCGGAGTAGATGCGACAAAATGTTGAAAAATCAGTTGCGTTAATCGTTTTTTTGTAGTAGAACAGAACCATCCCTAAAACTTCGAGGGTTCTTGAGGTTCGCTCAAGGCTGTATTCATTTGTAATTACTACAACAAGATCCATACTATTTTCTCCACCTTTCGAGTTCATTTATTTTGAGAAGCAACGTGCTAATTGAACGATTGAAAGCGTAAAGCGTGGAACGCATCACGCAAACGGCGTTAGTTGCACCACAACAAAATGGCAACCAAAACTACATCATCCAGGCGTCCGAGGGCAGGCAAGTCTGACGACGGTATAACTTCCGAAACGAACGAGATCCCGGTAAATGGCGAAGTCGATACTCCCGAGGCGGGAGCCGGCACGGCTGAGCCCTCATCGGCTGAGCCGACGGCGCGACGTGACAATGAACGTCCGAATCAAAAGGGTCAGGGCGACAAACCGGAGCTTCTCAATCTTGCCGGCCTTAAGGATATGTCGATCAGTGAACTGACGCATATCGCAAAGGAAATGGGCATCGAGGGAGCGACCGGGCTTCGCAAACAGGAATTGATCTTCAAAGTTCTTGCCGCACAGACCGAGAAAAGCGGACTCATCTTTTCCGAGGGAGTCTTGGAAACTCTTCCGGATGGATTCGGATTTCTGCGAGCTCCGGAATACAACTATCTCCCGGGCCCGGACGATATTTACGTCAGCCCCTCGCAGATCCGCAAGTTTGACCTCCGAACGGGCGACACGGTTTCCGGTCAGATCCGACCGCCAAAGGAAGGCGAGCGTTATTTCGCCCTCATCAAGGTTGAGGCGATCAACTTCGAAGCCCCGGAACAATCACGGGAGAAAGTATTTTTCGACAACCTGACACCGCTCTATCCCGATGAGCAGTTGAAGATGGAGGTCGGCCCAGAGAATATTGCCGCACGGGTTATTGACCTGGTCACCCCTATCGGTAAGGGGCAGCGTGCTTTGATCGTTGCACCGCCAAGAACCGGTAAGACGATGCTCCTACAGACGATCGCGAATTCGATCACCGAGAATCATCCGGAAACTACCTTGATCGTTCTCCTCATAGACGAACGGCCGGAAGAAGTCACGGATATGCAGCGTTCGGTCCGCGGCGAGGTCATTTCATCGACATTCGACGAACCGCCGACACGGCACGTCCAAGTTGCCGATATGGTGATCGAAAAGGCAAAGCGGCTTGTCGAACACAAACGAGACGTGGTAATTCTTCTCGATTCGATCACGCGTCTCGCGCGCGCCCACAACGCCGTCGTTCCGCCATCCGGCAAGATCCTATCGGGTGGTATTGACTCTAACGCATTGCAGCGGCCCAAGCGTTTCTTCGGTGCTGCCCGTAATATAGAGGAAGGCGGCAGCCTTACGATCATCGCGACAGCTCTAATCGATACGGGTTCGCGAATGGATGACGTGATCTTTGAGGAGTTCAAGGGAACGGGTAACTCGGAAATTCATCTAGACCGCCGTCTGTCCGACAAGCGGCTATTCCCGGCGATCGATCTCCAGAGATCGGGGACACGCAAGGAAGAACTCCTCATCGGCAAAGAAGATCTCAATCGAATCTGGGTAATGCGGCGAGTGCTCAATCCGCTCTCACCCGTCGAACAAATGGAAGTAGTGCTTGAACGCCTCGGAAAGACCAAGACCAACGCCGAGTTTCTTGCTTCCATGCAGACCTAGATCCTGAGTTAGACTTGAATATGGACCGTTCTGTAAAAGGGGCGGTCTTCTTTGTTGAAAAATACGAAAATTTGAATCAAATCCATGATGTTGAATCCATTTATTCGTAATCTTGTATTGAATTGTCGTGAAATATTGAAAGTAAAAGTGATTTCAGGGTGCATTTTTAGGCACGTTTCTTGCCTACTAAAAGAGTAGTTCCTAATTTCAATAAACAATTTATTCCTTGGTTTCTTTTGAAACCTCCATTAGTACCAAGATCAAGGGGTGTCCATATTCCATATAACGTTCTGATTTGGTATTTCACATATACTTTGGAGGACACAAATGAAAGGAAACCTAATGCGCCTGATGACGGCAGCCTTTTTGGTTGCTGTGTTTCAGGTCATTGTTTTTGCTCAGACCACCGGCTCTATCGCGGGTACGGTATCTGACGCAAATGGTGCCGCGGTAGTTGGTGCCACCGTCGTTGTAAAAGGCGCCGGCGGACAAGAATTTACCGTCGTCACAAACGATACCGGCGGATTCCGAGTACCCTCGGTTGGAGCAGGTGTGTACACCGTTACGGCGACAGCGGCGAATTTCAAGCGTTCGGTAGTGGAAAACGTAAAAGTTGACACCGGATTACCGACTACCGTAAACGTCGCGCTTCAAGCTGGTGAGGTAAGTGAAACGGTCGTCGTGACCGGCGGCGGCGAGGTGTTGCAGACACAGACCGCGACTATCGGTACGACCATCACAGGCCGTCAGATCACCGATACGCCGATCGCTTCACGAGACGCTCTGGACCTGGTCGCTCTTCTTCCGGGAACTGCAACGGTCGGACGCCCGCGTTCTGCATCGATCAACGGCCTCCCGAAAGGATCACTCTCGATCTCGATCGACGGCGTTGACGTTCAGGATAACCTGCTCCGTTCTTCTGACGGATATTTTACCTACGTTCGCCCGCGTGTTGACGCGATCGAAGAAGTGACCGTTTCGACCGCCAATCCCGGCGCTGAGAGTGCTGGTGACGGCGCGGTCCAGATCAAGTTCGTTACTAAGCGAGGGACTAACGATTATCGCGGCGGCGTATTTTGGCAGCATCGCGATGAAAGCCTCAACGCTAACTACTGGTACGCTAACCGCGACGGCCAACGTGATTCGAACGGAAAGGCATTTCGCCAGAAGATCCGCTTGAATCAATACGGCGGCCGATACAGCGGCCCGATCCCGTATCCGGCGTTTGGCGACGGCGGCGGTTCATGGTTCAAGTCCGGTAAAGACAAAGCCTTTTTCTTCGTTAACTACGAAGAGTTTCGTCAGCCTGAATCGTTAACGCGCACACGGACCGTGATGACTCCTGACACACAGAATGGTCTCTATTCATATGTGACCGGTGCCGGAGTTACGCAGACCGTCAACGTTTACAACATCGCCTCGGCAAATGGCCAACTAGCCACTGCAGATCCGACCGTAGCAGCGGTTCTTAGCCGTATTCGTACCGCGATCGGAACAGAGGGAACCCTTACCCCGATATCTGGACAGCCGAGCTATCAGACCTTTACGTTCCAGCCGACCGGCAACCAGAAGCGAAAATTTTTGGCGATGCGGTTTGACGTGAACTTTCACAAGAATCACAGCTTTGAGCTCGTGATGAACCGGCAGAAATTCTATCCGGGTACTGACTTTCTCAACTCGGTCGATCCGCGTTATCCGGGATTCCCGAGCTATGGACAGGGATCGGAGAGAAACTCGAACTCGTTCGCAGTTCGTTCAACGCTTACGAGAAACATCGTCAATGAGGCCCGCTATGCGACATCGTTCGGCGACAGTGAGTTTTTCGCAACTATCAGCCCGGCAGATTTTGAGTACATGGGCGGACGTCTTCTCGGCGTCGATGCTGCCGGTATTACTTCGCCGGTCGCAACGAACTCGAGCAGTGCGCGTTCAACCCCGACCTATGACCTCACCGATAATGTGACGTGGATCTCTGGTTCGCACAGCATCAGCTTTGGCGGACAATACAAGATCATTCGTTCACTCGGTTCGGCAAATAACCGTATCGTTCCCTCGGTAGGTTTTGGTATCGATTCAACTGAAGGAACTGCGTTCACGATGTTCAATGGCACGACCATGCCTGGTTCGACGGCAGCACAGCAAGCGTCGGCGCGTGCACTGTATGCTACATTGATCGGCCGAGTGCTGAGTTACACAACCACTGCCTATTTGGGCGCTGACGGAAAATATGCCGAAAACGGCCCGCTTTTCCGTGCGGCAAAGCAAACTACCTATGGACTCTACGTTCAGGACAGTTGGAGAATGAGTCCCAGCTTCACCCTGAACTTCGGTGTCCGGTGGCAGCCGCAGTCACCGTGGATCGCAAAGAGCGTTGGAAACTACTCTCGTCTCGAGTCCTATGACCAGATCTTTGGCGTTTCGGGTCTTAATAACATCTTTAAGCCCGGGACGTTGACGGGGTCAGTTCCCCGCGTGGTTGCTCTGCAGCCCGGAGACGAAGCGTATCCTGGCGACTATAACAATTTCGCACCCACCGTAGGCGTTGTTTGGAGTCCCGACATTGGAGACAAAGGCTTTGGACGATGGCTATTCGGCGGTGCCGGAAAGAGCGTTTTCCGAGGTGGATATTCCGTTTCGTTCGTTCGTGAAGGTGCCAACCTTCTTGAGAGCATCAATGGTTCCAATCCCGGCGGTGCCCTTTCGCTTTCACGAAGTCTTGCCTTGGGTAATCTTACTGCAGGCACCAATCTTCGTGATGCAGGAAATCCAAACCTTACCCCGCGTCCGGGAGTCGTTGGGACGTCGCCTGCGTTTCCGATCACCCTTAGCACGGCGGATGCGTCTAATACGTTCGATCCGGATCTAAAGACCGGAACGGTTCACTCGTTCAGCTTTGGATATCAACGTGAGATCGACCGTAACACGGTTGTTGAATTTCGCTACGTTGGAAACCGCGGCGTTGACCTTCAAAGACAGTTCAACATCAACGAATTCAATCTGATCGAAAATGGTTTCGGAGCCGAATTTCTACTTGCCCAGCAGAATCTTTATGCGAATATCGCCGCCGGTCGCGGTTCAACATTTGCATATTTTGGTGCAGGTACCAACACCAACCAACTGCCGTTAATGATGTCGTATTTCAATTCGGCTGCGACTTATAATCCTGCCGATCCGGCAAGGTACACGGCGGCCAACTTTGCAAATGCGACGTTAGTTCTTGCACTTTCGCGCAACAATCCAAACCCGTTCGCATTCAGCGGAACGAGTTTCGAAAACAACGCGACGCGCCGTGCTAATGCACTTGCAAATGGACGGCCGAGCAATTTCTTCTACGTTAATCCGGCAACGCCAACAGGCGGATCCTGGATCGTGGATAACAGCAATAAGACGTGGTACGACTCGGGGATCATCGAGGTCCGCCGTCGACTTTCGGCAGGACTTCGCATCCAGGCAAACTATGTCTGGTCGAAAGCACAGGCAAATTCCTATGCTTCGAGCAGTGTAGTTGGTGCTGGTCCGAATTTCACTATCCGCGATGGCGGACTTGAACTTGCTAAGAATATCCAGGCGTTTGATATTACACATCAGTTCAAGTTTGACGCGACATACGAACTTCCGTTCGGCAAAGGACGTATGTTCTTTGGCGGTGCAAATTCATGGGTTGATGGATTTATCGGCGGATGGTCGCTTCTTCCGACGGTTCGCTGGCAGAGCGGTTCTCCGGTCAACTTCGGAAACGTTCAGCTCGTCGGCATGACAAAGAAGGACCTCCAGAAGGCAATGGGTGTTTACAAGAACACCTTGCTTCCGGGAGCAACCCGTGAGGTCGTGACCTATTTGCCGCTTGATATTATCGTCAACACGCAGCGTGCTTTCGATATCAGCGTTGCGAATACGAACACGAACGGCGGTTACGGTACCACTTTCGGCACCGGCGGCCCGCAGGGACGATTCATTGCTCCGGCAGGCTATGGTAACTGCATTTCACAGTCACCCGGCAAATGCGGTTTCAGCAACCTGATCGTCTATGGCCCGGGATTCTTCAAGTTTGACTCTGCATTGATGAAGAAGATCAAGCTTGGCGAAAACCGCGACATCGAACTCCGATTGACCGTGCTTGACGTACTCAACATGCCGAACTTCCGAGTCGGCGGTTGGGCAGCTGACACGGTAACGGTGGGTGTCGGCGGTTCGACCTTCGGTCAGATGGGCAACGGTTCGGCATACCAGGATACTTCGACGACGAACGATCCGGGCGGCCGTATCATAGACCTGATGATAAGGATCAATTTCTAATTGATCACTTTTTCTCAGTTACAAGGCCGGGGAGCGAACGCTCTCCGGCTTTTCTGCGTGTGTTTGTTAATATCGTCTTGGAAGGAGGGAGATCACATAAATTATTACGACAATGATCCCGAGTACAAGAATTGCCGAAGCAAGGATCACCCTTACGTAAAGGCGTCCGATCTTTTCCTGTCTTTCGACAGCCCTTTCCTGCAGTTCGAGCGAACGCTGGGTAACCCGCTTATATTCGCTCAGATGCTCGGTCTGAATGTCACGTATCTCACGGAGCAGTTCGCTGATCTCGTCCGGTTCGTTCATAATAATGCTTCGCATAAGATAGCCGTAATCGCCTTTGCGGTCAAAGAAATAGACGATGCCTCGGACACCTGATAAAATTTGAATACCTTGCGAATTCTATTCAAATCAGGGAGATCGACTTGCGAGTAGCCGTAATCTCAGCGGAAGCGGTTCCATATTCCAAGACCGGCGGCCTTGGTGATGTCGCCGGTGCCTTACCCAAGGCATTAAAGTCGGTTGGGATCGATTCGGTCCTCATAACACCTTGCTATTGGCAGACGAAGGGTGAATATCTTTGGGATATGGCAATTCACGATCTGAATGTGGATTGGCGAGGCAGCGTTTATCCTTCCAAGGCGTTTTATAGCGAAGCGAACGGTTCACCAACGTTTCTGATCGATGCTCCTTCATTATTCCATCGCGATTCGATCTACGGTTATTCGGAGGACCACGAACGTTTTGCATTCTTCAATCACGCCGCTCTCGTTTTGCTGCAGAGAATCGGAAAGGCGCCCGAAATCGTCCATTTGAACGACTGGCACTGCGGCTTTGCGGCGGTGGAGATCGCCGAACGCCGCCGTTGGGATGCGTATTGGCGAAACACGCGGACCGTATTTTCGATCCACAACATGGCATATCAGGGCGGGTTTAGTTCCGGCGAGCTCTGGAAATTAGGATTCGGTTCTCGATTCGCACAGGACGCCTTTGCCTTTAATGGCTACGCATCGGCAATGAAGGCAGGCCTTGAGACGTCAGACACACTTTCGACCGTTTCTCGCCGATATGGTTACGAGATCCAAACGGCCGAGAACGGTTATGGCCTCGAATGGCTTACTCGAAGGCGTGCAAGCCGACTGATCGGCATAACGAACGGCGTCGATTACGAGGTTTGGAACCCGGCTACAGACAGGGAACTTCCCGCAAAGTTCGACATCAACGACCTTTCCGGAAAACGTGAGTGCAAGCGGCAGATGCTTGAGCGTTTTTCGTTGCCGATCGACCTTGATCGTCCAGTCTTGGCTAATATTACAAGGCTTACCGGTCAGAAAGGGATTGATCTGATGATGCAGGTTGCGGGCGAGGTACTCGCGACCGGAGCATATATTGTCTCGCTTGGATCAGGTGAAAAGCGATATGAGGATTTCTGGCAATCGCTGCGCGACTACGCGCCGCGTCAGGTCGGCATCTATCGCGGATACAATGAGCCGCTCGCACATCTGATCGAGGCCGGTGCCGATATGTTCATGATGCCATCAAAGTTCGAGCCGTGCGGATTGAATCAGATGTACAGCTTGCGTTACGGAACTATCCCGATCGTTCGTGCCGTCGGCGGCCTCGACGATACGGTTCAGAATTGGGACGGGGTCTTGGAAACCGGAAATGGTTTCAAGTTCGGGCCGTACCGGGCCGATCGTTTCCTCGAGAAAATATACGAAGCCCTGTTTGCTTACGGGGACAAGGAAACGTGGGGAAAGATACAGCGCAACGGAATGTCGGTGGACAATTCATGGGAAAACGCGGCGAGAAAATACGTGGAATTGTATAATTGGACGTTGGCTAATTAGAGAAATGATAATTGTCATAATCGGTGCCCAATGGGGCGACGAAGGAAAGGGAAAGGTGGTCGATCTTTTGGCGGATCGTTTTGATATTGTTTCGCGATATCAGGGCGGCCACAATGCCGGCCATAGCGTTTACGTGGGCGATAAGGCTTTTGTCCTTCGACTGTTGCCGTCCGGCATAATTCATCCGGACAAGACATGCGTTCTCGGCAACGGAATGGTCATCGACCCGAAAGCGTTTTTCGAGGAGGTCGACCAGATCAAGGAACAGGGGATCGAGGTTTCACCCGAGCGTCTCAAAGTCTCTTCTCGAGCGCACCTGATCATGCCATATCACCGTGCACTTGATCACACGTCGGAAGAACGGCTCGGCAATGAGAAGATCGGTACGACGCTGCGAGGGATCGGGCCTGCTTACGAAGACAAAGCGGGCCGACGCGGGATCCGAGTGTCGGACGCTATGTCACCGGGACTTCTTAAATTGCGTATCGAACGAAATCTTGAGGAAGCAAACCGGATAATAGTCTTGTTTGGCAATCAACCGCTGCGTGCGGACGAGATACTGGAAGAGATCACCCCGTTGGTCGAGCGTTTGCGGCCTTTTGTTTGCGAGACCTCGCACTTTCTGGCGGAGGCAAGAAAGTCCGAGAAGAAGATCCTGCTCGAAGGGGCACAGGCCACGCTGCTTGACGTCGATCACGGAACATATCCTTATGTGACCTCGTCCAATCCTACTGCCGGCGGTGCTTCGGTCGGTGCCGGCATTCCGCCGCATCACATTTCCGGAGTACTTGGCATTGTCCGAACATATGCGACTCGTGTCGGCGAAGGACCGTTTCCGACCGAGATGGTCGATGCGGAAGAGGAAATGGCTAACCTCATTCGCCAGCGTGGTAACGAATATGGCTCCGTGACAAAGCGGCCCCGCCGATGCGGTTGGTTTGACGCAGTTGCGACAAGATATGCCGCTGAATTGAACGGATTCGATTCGATCGCTTTAACGAAGCTTGATGTGCTCGATGCCCTCGATGAGATCAAAGTTTGTGTCGGCTATGAGATCGACGGAAAAAGGATCGATACGTTCCCGGCGGTTTCTCACGACCTCAGTCAGATAAAACCCATCTACGAGTCGCTTCCGGGCTGGAAGGCCGATACGGTTGGAACCACCGAGTTTGAGAAGCTTCCCGAACTTGCCCAGAAATATGTGCGGTTCCTGTCGGATCAGGTCGGGGTAGAGATCGGTCTGATCTCTACTGGCCCCGAACGTGACCAAACGATCATCCTTAAAGAATCGGTCATGGAAGGGTGGTTCAAGAATTAGCTGATGGATGTTGAAGTCGTAGATTTTCGGGACGAATTCGCTATAGCTTTTGCGTCGCTTAATTATCAGTGGATAGAATCGGAGTTTTCGGTCGAAAAACACGATCGGGAGATCTTGGATGACCCGAGAAAGTGGGTCATCGAACCGGGCGGTCAGATCTTTTTTGCACTTGTCGACGGAACCGCTGCGGGAACAGTTGCTCTCATTCCGTCCGCCAACGGCGTGTTTGAATTGACCAAGATGGCGGTCTCGCCGGAGTTTCGCGGGCAGGGAATCGGCGACCGTTTGATGGAAAAATGTGTGAAGTTCGCCGCAGAGACCGGCGCGAAGTCCATCTGGCTCGAGTCACATACCAAACTGGCACCTGCGATAAGCCTTTACCGGAAATACGGTTTCGTCGAAACACCACCTGATCCTAATTCACTTTATCAGCGAGCAGACATTCGAATGGAACTTGCGATAGAACGATCGGCTGTGTAAAATACTCAATTCGGCTGGAGTCCATTCCAGCCGCGTGGTCCGATAGCTCAGTCGGTAGAGCAAATGGCTTTTAACCATTGGGTCCCAGGTTCGAGTCCTGGTCGGATCACCAGATTTAGAAAAGACGTCGTTCTCACGGCGTCTTTTTTGTTTTCTCAGGTTGCCGTTTCTAGACAAGAGCGTAGAAAATGGCAAAGAATCTTTCATCAACCAATGACAACCGAACGACTATTTGAACCTGTCGAGACACTTTCCGAAGGCGAAGAGCGATTTGAAAAGTGGCGAAAGCGAACCGGACTTGTGATCGGTCCACTGATCTTTCTGATCATCCTCTTTCTGCCTTTCTCTGATCTCAAGCCCGAGGCCCATCGGCTTGCCGCTGTAATGGCTCTTGTGATCGTCTTTTGGCTTTGTGAGTCGCTGCCGATGACCATGACGGCGATCCTCGGAGCGGCGCTGGCGGTCATTCTCCAGGTCGCCGACGCGAAGAGCGTTTTTGCCCCATTTGCCGACCCGCTTATATTCCTCTTTATCGGTTCATTCATGCTAGCTCGGGCGATCTTCGTTCACAACCTCGACAAGCGCGTCGCATTCACGGTCCTGTCTTGGGATGTGATCGGTGCACGGCCGTCGAGAATTCTTTTTGCGTTCGGGGCGGTGACGGCTTTCATTTCGGCCTGGATCTCAAACACCGCTACTACCGCGATGATGTTTGCTATCGGGCTTTCAATCATTTCATTTCTTTTCGCTCAAGAAAAAGAGACGGGCATCAAGATCAACCGCGGCTATGCTACCGCGCTCATGCTCATTACCACTTTCGCCGCATCGGTAGGCGGCCTCGCGACGCCGATCGGAACACCGCCAAACGTGATCGGGATCGGGTTCATTCGCAATCTTGTGGGTGCCGATATTTCGTTTTTCAAATGGATGCTGATCGGCACGCCGGTGGTTATCGTCTTGTTCATATTCATGTGGTTTTATCTGAACAAACTCTCGCCGGCGGGAGTGAAAGAGATCGAGGGCAGCGCTGAGATGCTGGACCGCGAACGCGAAAAGCTTGGGCCCTGGACTCGCGGACAGCGTTCGGTGGTGATCGCATTCGCTGTTACTGTCCTGATCTGGATCGTCCCCGGAATCATCGCGCTCGCTGCCGGCGAACAAAGCCCGATCTATAGATCGCTGAATACTCGAATACCGGAAGCAGTAGGCGCCGTCGTCGGAGCGCTATTACTGTTCTTACTGCCGGGAAGCGAGAAAGGTACCAGGGCGATCACGTGGGAAGATGCAGTGAAGATCGATTGGGGCGTAATATTCTTGTACGGCGGTGGATTTGCACTCGGCGTACTTTCGTTTCAAACCGGACTAGCAGAAGCGGTCGGAAGAGGATTGACTGACCTCCTTCCATTCAGCAGCGGATTCGGATTGTTGGTGGCGTCGGTTTTGGTGGCGATAATCGTTTCCGAAACGACCTCGAACACCGCGTCGGCGAATATGGTTGTTCCGGTGGTGATCGCTATCGCTCAGACGAACGGCCAGGATCCGTTCATCCCGGCTCTGGGTGCGACGTTTGCGGCAAGCCTTGGTTTCATGCTTCCGGTATCAACGCCCTGCAATGCGATCGTATATGGTTCGGGCTACGTGCCGTTGATGAAGATGGTCAAATACGGCATCTTGCTCGACATTGCAGGAGCAGTCGTCATCATCACATTCGTTTGGACCCTTGGTGGATTTCTTCGGTAGATATGCGGCTAGTCGTCATGGGTGTAACCGGTTCCGGAAAAACAACGGTCGGGAAACTAATTGCCGACCGTCTGGGCTATGAATTCGTCGACGCAGACGATCACCATCCGGAGCAAAATATCGAGAAGATGCGTTCCGGAATCCCGCTCAGCGATAGAGACCGCCTACCATGGCTGCAAACCCTTCGTGACGTTCTTGCAGACAAGAACAATATTGTTATGGCTTGCTCTGCATTGAAAGGATCTTATCGGCGAATCCTCGTTGAGGCCGGGAGTGTTCGGTTCATTTATCTGAAGATCGATCCCGAAACAGTCCGACGCCGCTTGGACGGGCGCCGTGAGCATTTCATGAATCCGACCCTTATTGAGAGCCAGTTCGATACATTAGAGGAACCTGACAGTGCCATGGTCATTGACGGCAAAGGTTCACCTCAAACGATCGTCGACACTATCGTTGAAAGACTGGAAGCCGGGAATTGAGCCCCCCGGCTTCCGGTTTATTCGGTCACTACTTGTCTTTCCAAACCGCACCAATGCCGGCATCCCACAGTAGTTTGTTGATCGCAGGAATGTCTTTTGTCAACATTTCATCGGATCTTGCTTTGAGAGCTGTCCACTCGCCCGTGAGCTTTTTAAGCAAGTCCAGATTTGGCTGGTTAACGCGTGGAATATCACTTTCCGTCTGATTCAACATGAACATATAGTTCGCTGTAAATTTATTCGGAAAATTCTCCACGTCATCATAGGCTCGTGATCTGCGCTGAACCATGTCTTCGTCCCACGCCTTCATCTTCTTCAGAAGAGCTTCACCGTCCCGCTTCACTGCGGCATACTTTTCACCCGCCGGAAGCGATGCAAGGATCGCATCAAGCTGCTTCTGCTTTTCATAAAGGCTGTTCACCGTTCGATGCATTGTGGTTACTTCTGCTTCCATTGATGACATCAGGGCATGATATTCCCTGTAGGTCGCCGCATCGGTGGGGTAAAGCGGGTTCGCCAAAATATCTGCATCTGTTGTTAGCGTCTGTCCGGCCGCCTTCAAGGTGAATCGATATTTGCCGGGCGATGCCTTGTGGCCGCTGTAACTGCTTTCGATGTACACACCCGGGACCCCCGGCATTGTCGGGTAACGCATGTTCCAAACGAATCGGTTCAAACCCTTCGCCTTCGACAGCGTGGGGTCGGAACCGGGACCGCCATCCCAGCGTCGATAAGACGGATCGGCCTTCGAAGAGAAAGTGCGAACAGTCTTGCCCTCGCCATCCGTGATCTCTAACGTGACGACATCGTCTTTTTTCAGTTCAGGCAGTTTGTAATATAGAACCATGCCGTTTGCGGGGTTTACGCCGCGAGTGAGATTTGCTCCAGTGAACTCCGGGTCCGAACCATTCAATTCGCTGCCGCCATTTGCGAGATATGCATCGGACGGTTTGAAGAACGCGAAAGCTGGCGAATCAGGTTTGTATTGTCTGACCAGCGATAGGTCATCAAGTATCCAGAATGCTCGTCCGGAAGTTGCGGCGATCAGATTTCCTTTGTGAACACGAAGATCGGTGATCGGTGTAACAGGTAAATTAAGCTGAAACGGCGTCCAGTTCTTACCGCCGTCCCACGAAATGAAAAGGCCCAGCTCCGTTCCTGCAAATAACAAGTCCTTTCTACCGTCGTCCTCTCGTACGACCCGGGTAAACGCATTCCGAGGGATGCCGTTGTCTATTCTCGTCCATGTCGCGCCATAGTCGGTCGTTTTGTAAAGACCGGGTGTATGGTCGTTGAATTTGTAACGGGTGGTCGCGATGTATGCCGTGCCCTTGTCAAAAGGTGAGACCTCGATCGCGTTGATCAAACATTCTGCCAATCCGGGAGGCGTCACATTCTTCCATGTGGCTCCGCCGTCGCGAGTAAGCTGAACGTAACCGTCGTCGCTGCCTGTCCAGATCACGCCTTTTTCATGCGGTGATTCCATTATGTAGGCAAGCGTTCCGTAATTCTCGGCTCCGACGGCTTCGTTGGTATATGGGCCGCCGCCTTTGCCTTGCTTTTCCTTCTCGTTTCTGGTCAGATCGGGCGAAACTTCTTTCCACGTCTTTCCCATGTCCGAGGTTTTTAACAAATATTGCGAACCGTGATAGAAGGTATTCGGTTCGTGTTTGCTCCATATGATCGGGGCGTTCCAGTTGTACCGATATTTCATATCCTTGGCATCCATCCCAAGGTATTGAATAGGCGCGGCCATTATGTTTGTGCCCGCGCTGGCTTCATTGTCGATCACCTCGATCGTGCCCTGATAGCTTCCGCCAAGTACATATCTCGGATTGTCCGGATCGAAGGCGAGAAACGCGCTTTCGCCGCCCGCTGACGACGTCCAACTGGACGTGGTTATTCCCCCGCCGCCAAGTTCGCGACTTGCGATAGAAACCGACGTATTGTCCTGCTGTCCACCGTATATGCGATAAGGGAATTTGTTATCTACGTTTATTCGATAGAACTGAGCAGTAGGCATGTTGCTTTGCGTGCTCCATGTTTTGCCTTTATCGAACGTGATCGCCGATCCACCATCATTCGAGATTATGAAATTATTCGAATCGTATGGATTGAACCAAAGGTCGTGATAATCGCCATGTGTTCCTGATAACTGTTCCCAGGTCTTGCCCCCATCGTTTGATCTCAACGCCGGAGCGCTAAGCACATAGATCACGTTTTCGTTCTTAGGATCGATGAACAACTCTATGTAATACCACGCCCGCTGTACCAACCTTGGATCACTTGTGACCTGGCTCCAGCTTTTACCGGCGTTGTTGGAAACATATAGCCCGCGAGCGTCTTTGTTCGAGTCACTTTCGATCAATGCATACACCTTTTCCGGATTCGAACGGCTGACTGAGATCGACATCTTGCCCATTTCCTCGGGCAATCCGTTCGTCATTTTCTCCCAGGTTTCACCGCTGTCAACGGATTTGTAGAGACCGCTGCCCGGGCCGCCGCTGATAACTTTCCAAGGCAGGCGTCCATGCTCCCACATTGCCGCATACAAGATGCGCGGGTTGCTCGCGTCCATCGAGAGTTCAGCGGCACCGGTCTTTTCGTCGACGTAGAGTACGTTCTTCCAAGTTGTGCCGCCGTCAACCGACTTAAAAATTCCCCGTTCCTTCGTTTGGCTGTAAAGGGCACCTTGTGCCGCGACCCATACGATATCCGGATTTTTTGGATGAACTATTATTCGCGAAATGTGCTGCGTAGCATCGAGTCCTATCTTCTTCCATGTCTTCCCCGCGTCGGTCGATCTGTAAACGCCGTCTCCGCCATGCGTCATTACACCGCGTACCGCGTGCTCACCGGTCCCTACGTAAATGACGTTGGGATCGCTTTCCGCAACAGCGATAGCTCCGATAGTCGCAGTCTTGAAAAAACCATCAGAGATGTTTCGCCATGTTATTCCCATGTCGCTGGTCTTCCACAGACCGCCTCCGGTGGTGCCCATGTAATATGTTTTTGTGTCGCCGATAACACCCGTTCCGGCGACCGACCGGCCGCCCCGAAATGGTCCGATGGAACGCCATTTCACCGGCTTGAAGTAATTGTTCAAGTCGTCAGTTGACGGTTGGGAAGCCTGAGCAAGGACATTAATGGTAAAGAGAACTATCGCGATTGTGATGAGGGTTATTTTTGACATAGGGAAAAGTCTGATCGGTACGCCGACCTCGTTAATGAGACAGATCGATCCAATGTTTCTGATCAAGCAGCGATCTCGTGTTTTGGAGTTTAGAAGAACAAGACGAGTATAAACGAACTTCTCGAAATTAGATAAGGGCGGAAATGGTGGGAAATCGGACGAGATCGTCTACGGGCAGCGCGTGCGGCCGATCTTGCTCTCAGATAAGCGATGTAGTTTCAACAGTTACCGGGTTTGGCAGAGGTATTTTAAACATCAATGGCGGCAAGAGGTTCTACGTGTATTTCGCGTAGATCAAAACGCTATTATTTCGATTCACAGAAAAATGGGGAGATGATGAGACTTATTAAATTCAAAACAGTTCTTTCAGTTGGTGTTCATTCATTATTTGTTCTGACCGGACTAAGCCAGACCGCCGCGGCCCAAGGTAACAGTCAATGGGCCCATGAAAAGAACCGCGTCCGAAAGGAGCAAAAGCAGTATGAAAAGGCGCGTAAGCAGGCCGAAAAGCGATATCGAAAGGGTCAGAACAGTCGAACAAACTCCAAAAAAGCCACGTGCTGCGATTTTGATCTGCGAGAACATGATCTAGCGCAATCGTATCACAGCGGCGACCGATGGATGGAGTTTGAAGCCTTTTCACTTGGCTGGAGTTGACACTGACCCGTTAGTGCCAACGATGTAGCTGTCGCGGGCGCGAATGACAAGGTTGGGTCTATCGACACGGACCTTTATCAGTTTGCGTTGGCCCGGCTTTCCGTCGTCAGAGGGAATGTACCCTATTTGATATTGTCGGCGAAGTTCGTCTGCGATACCTTCGAACGCCGCAGTAAGTCCGCCGGGCGTCGCCTCAGGCCTGAAAACCCGCCCGCCGGTGTAGTCCGCCAGTTCTTCTAAATAGCGTCTCCCAAGGGCATAATCTTCGGCTCGGGTACCTCGCGGATCACGAGTCATTACACCCGGGAACGGTGAGAAAATGCCTGGACGGTTGTCAAAGTAGGTGTTGTAGTAGATCGGAAAGATAAGCGAATCGGATTCTTCGGCCAGCCCGAGCGTCGAATCATAGCTCGCTCTGCCGGATGTAGTATCAACGCCGTCGGTAAACAATACGATCGCCTTTCTTCCTTCGATCTTACTCAGCCGCTTCTTCAACGAGAAATCGACCGCATCGTACAGGGAAGTGCCAGAACCAAAATCAGCCCTTCCGATGGCCTTGTAGATCCGCTGGCGATCGTTGGTGATCTCGGTAAGCACGTGAACGTTTCCATCAAACTCGATCACCATCACGTTGTCCTGGGCCTTCAATTCATCGACGAATCCGGTCGCCGCACGGCGTATCTCATCGATCTTATATTCCGTCGAAGGACTTGTATCTATAAGGAGAATCACCGTGAAAGGCTTTTTTGACGTGCCGAAGTAGGCAATTTCTTGTTCCTTTCCGTCCTCAAATATCTTGAAATCGTCCTGTTTAAGACTTGGAATATATAGCCCGTTGCGATCAAAGACAGAGACCGGGATCGTTACAAGATTTGTCTCGACCTTTACTTCGCCGTCCTCGCCGTCGGCGGTAGTATCGGCAATGGGCTTGTTTACAGTTGGCGCGGGCTTCTGATTAAGCCTTTGTGACGGCGGCAGCCATACTGGACGCTTTGGTTTTGGGGTCGATTCAGAGTATGCAGGTGCTTCCGAACGTTGGGGAACAGGTGTCGGCGTCGGCTGGATCTTTCGTCCCGATTGCGCAAATGTTAAGGCAACGAATATGAAGATCGATATGGCCGCGGTTAATATATGCATCGTTTCAAACGGATGTAAATTAGATGCGGTAGAGACTAAAAAGGCTTGCCTAAGACTGGAAAGAGTTTATCACCGTTTGAATGCTGAATGCCGCCATGATCGCTACCACAAGCCATCCTGCGATCTGCAGCCAGAGCGGATGGACATATTTGCCCACGATCGCCCGTTTGCGCGACCCCAGCAAAACAAGTGAAAGACCGATGGGTAGTATGAATCCATTGATCGTTCCCGCCCAGACAAGCACCTTTACCGGTTGACCGACAAGCAGAAAGATCATCGTTGAAACGACGATAAATCCTACGATCACATAGTTAGAACGCGTCTCGAGTTTTTCGCTGAACGTTTTAATGAAAGATACGCTTGTGAATGCGGCCCCGATGACCGACGTGATCGCGGCCGACCACATTACAACACCGAAGATGCGATAGCCGATATCGCCTGCAGCATCTTGAAAGACAGAGGCTGGCGGATTCTTGTCGTCGATCGCCATTCCCATCGTGATCACGCCCAGCGCCGCGAGAAATAGAAAGAATCGGATGCAAGCCGTGAGCACTATACCGGTAATCGCGCTGCGCCGGACTTCCTTTAAGGATCCTATTCCCGAAATACCGGCATCGATCAGCCGATGGGCCCCGGCAAACGTTATGTAGCCGCCGACGGTTCCGCCCACAAGCGTTACGACGGCCCGCGCGTCGATTTGAAGAGGGACAATAGTACGATAAGCGGCCTCGGCAATCGGAGGATGCGATGCATAGACCACGTAAACTATCAGTGCGATCATTACAACGCCAAGTATCTTCACAAAAGCATCCATTGCCTTACCGGCCTCTTTCACGAGAAAAATGCCAATAGCGATCGCGGAGCTGACGACCGCCCCTATCTCTACAGGAATTCCAAATAGGACATTAAATCCGAGCCCGCATCCGGCAATATTTCCAATGTTGAAGACCAACCCGCCTGCCGCTATAAGAATCGCCAAAACATATCCGCTGCCTGTGATCGTTCCGTTCGCCACATCCTGCGCGCGTTTGCCGCTGACTGTCAACACGTGCCAAATATTCAATTGCGCAAAGATATCGAGGAGTATCGAAAGCAGAATGACAAACCCAAAGCTTGCCAGGAGCTGTTTTGTGAAGACCGTTGTTTGTGTGAGAAAACCTGGCCCGACGGCCGACGTCGCCATCAGAAAAGCGGCGCCGAGTATCACGGACCTAAGCGGTTTTTCCTTCATCGTCACGTGTGAAAAGGCGGCGCGATCTCTATTCCAGAAACGGTAAGTGAGTCCCTTATGTTTTGAGCAAACTGAACGGCGTGACGTCCGTCTCCATGAAGACAGATCGTCTCGGCGTCCAGCGCGACCATTATGGCATCGACCGACCGAACGCGGCCATATTTGACCATGTCCATAACCTGAGTGATCGATGTCGTCTCGTCTTCTATTAACGCGTTCTGCTCAGTTCGCGGCGTAAGCGTCCCGTCTGATTTGTAGGTTCGGTCGGCAAACACTTCGCTTGCGGTTGGTAAGCCAACTTGTTCCGCTTCGTCGATCATGACACTTCCTGAAAGACCGAAGAAAACAAGCTGAGGATCGACCGCACGGACAGCATCGACGATCGCGGCTGCGATCTCTCGTTCTCTTGCCGCCTGATTGTAAAGCGCACCATGCGGTTTCACATGGCGCAGCTTTGCACCGCCCGCTTCACAAAAGTGCTTCAGTTTGAGGATCTGGTCGATCACAATGTCGTGAATTTCCCCGAAGGCCAAAGACATTGCCGTTCGCCCGAAATTCTTTTTGTCCTTGTAACCAGGATGGGCACCTATCGCCACATTGTTTTCGAGTGCGAGGTCGATCGTACGTTTTATGGTGTCATCGTCGCCTGCGTGATAGCCGCAGGCAATATTTGCAGACGAGATCAGACGCATCAACTCTGCGTCGTTTCCGCAGCCTTCGCCCAGGTCGCAATTAAGATCGACGGTGTATCGTACGTAAAGCATCGGCAGTCAGCAATCGTACCATGACTCAGACATTGAACCTTATGCCCAGTCTTAGAAACTGAAGATCCTTTTCGCGACGTGCCAGGAGAAATTCGGCTTCATCGATCGACACGAGGCGAAATCCGACCCCATCACCAGGGCCGAGTTGAGCAAGCAGCGGCAAGTCGGCAGAGATCACATTCGCGATCCTCGGATATCCGCCCGCGGTCTGGTGGTCAGCCATAAGCACGATCATCTGGCCGTCGGGCAGCAGTTGTATTGTCCCGAACGTGACTGCGGCCGAGACCATTCTATTCGTATCGAGAAGCGAGATAGGCATTCCCGATAAACGAAAGCCCATTCGGTTTGACTCATTTGTGACCTTGAATCCCTCGCGCAAAAATGTTCTTTCGCTAATCGCTGTAAGTTCGTCAAACTCAGCTCCGGCGATCACGCGAACTGTCGGGAAGCGGTTGTATTTAGGGGTCATCGTAGGCCCGAGTCGCTGCGTCTTACAGGTTATCGGGTTGAGAAATCCGATACGGTCGCCTGCCTGCAATCGCCGGCCGCCTATTCCACCGGCGCCAGCCGCGATGTTCGTGCTCTTGCTCCCAAGCCATTCGGGGATGCTGAATCCGCCTGCGACCGCGAGATACGCGCGGTTTCCGTTTTGCCGATCTGTAAATCTGAGACTATCTCCACGTCTCGCGATAGCAGACGACCAGTTCGCGATCTCAATTCCGTTCAAAACCGCCCCGAGATCCGCACCGCCAACGGCAAACGAACAATCAACCTCAAAAACAAATTCACCGGCGGGAAAATGCATTTCGATCACTGCCTCGTTCTCATTGTTTCCAAGAAGCAAGTTTATGAGTGACATTGCAGTTCGATCCATCGCTCCGCTGGGATTGATCCCAAGCGAACGCGAACCGGTGCGGCCGCCGTCTTGAATGGTCGTGAGTATTCCGGCCTTTTGTACGAAGAGTGACATCAGTCAAAAAGGAAGTGGCTGTAGCTAATACGCAAAGAACTTGACTTCATCTCCCGGTCTTAGCAAACATGGTTCGCCTGAACCAGCGTCAAACATCTTAAGATCGGTGCGCCCGATGATGTTCCATCCGCCGGGAGATTCGAGTGGGTAAATACCTGTCTGCAGACCCGCGATCCCGACGCTTCCCGCCGGGACCTTTGTTCGCGGCGTTTTCAACCTCGGGGCCGCAATTCGTTCATCGACCTCGCCCATATAGGCAAAGCCCGGAAGGAAGCCGAGCATGTAAACGCGATAGTTCCGGCCGAGAAACAGATCGACAACCGACTTGCTGTCGAGCCCGCCAAATTCGCAAACAGCTTCCATGTCCGGCGATGAGTCTTCATTTATATGGATCGGTATCTCGATGATCCGTCGTCCATTGATCTCCGTATCTTCGATACGATTCACGATCTCACGGATCATCGTCTCAACGGCCGCAAACGACGATGAACTCTGCGGATGCGGTCTTAGCACTTTCAAAGGGTCATAAAACACAGTCACCGAGGAATATGCTGGAACAGCCTCGACCATTCCGTGAAACGGATTCGCCGACAGAAATGCTGCGAGCGAGATGGATCTCCGGTTCAACTCAAGCGAGATCTCGTTACCGAATTCGACGGTGAGTGCAGATTCGCCGAGTGGAAATATACGCATTAGCGTGTGCGTTGTTTGGGGTCGAGATATTCGCGAAGACCGTCCCCGATAAAGTTAAAGGCGAGCACGGTCAGGGCAATCGCGATACCAGGGAAAAAGAGCGTATGCGGATAGACCGAAAAATAATTTCTGGCCTCTTCGATCATCGTTCCCCAGCTCGGAGCCGGCGGCGGTATTCCGAGTCCTAGAAACGAAAGCGATGCTTCGGACAATACGGAACCGGCCATTCCAAGAGACGCCTGAACGATCAGCGGCTGGATAGAGTTCGGTAAGATATGGGTAAACAAGATACGCATATTACTCGCTCCGAGAGCCTTTGCAGCCTGTACGAAATCATATTCACGTACTTTCAGCACCTGTCCTCGCATCACACGGGCGTAGCCGACCCATCCTATAATGCATAGCGCAAGGATCAGCTTTCCGAGGCCTGCTCCCAAAAATGCTACAAGGGCGATCGCGAGCAGAAGGCCGGGAAATGCTAGAAAAACATTGAACAAATATCCTGACAATATCTTATCGACCCAGCCGCCATAGAACCCTGCGACCGCTCCGATGAGAATCCCGATGATCCCGGAAACTGTGACTACCGAAATGCCTACTTCAAGCGAAATGCGTGCACCGAAGACAGCGCGTGAAAAGACGTCCCGCCCCAGCGAATCCGTTCCAAACCAATGCTCGGCCGATGGTGAGGCGAACCTGTTAGCCAGGTTTTGGAACTCGACATCATGCGTCGCAACAAGCGGTGCAAAGACCGCCAGCAAAATAACGATCAGCGCAATGGCGATGCCGATGTAGCTAAGTCGATTCACGAAAGTCGGATCCTTGGATCAAGTCTCTTATAAACGAAATCCGTTAGTGAGTTTGCGACAATGTAGGTCAGGCTTATGACAAGAACGCAGCCTTGTACCAGGCGGTAATCGCGTTTCGCGATGCCATCCTCAAGCAGAAGCAGGCCGAGGCCTTGCCAGCTAAAGATCTTCTCGGTAATTATCGAGCCGGCGAGCAGTACACCTAGCTGCAAGCCGAGTATCGTCACGACCGGGATCAGGCCGTTCTTCAAAACATGTTTGTAAATGACCGTTCGCTCGCTCAAGCCTTTTGCGCGAGCGGTTCTAACATAATCTTCACCGAGTTCTTCTATCACACTCGAACGGATCATTCGGGTCAGGATCGCTGAGAGAGCTGCGCCCAAGGTAAACGCCGGCAAAATTATGTCTTCCGGATATAGGCTTCCGGTCGGTCGAAACCACTCAAGCTGTACCGCAAATATGTAAACAAGAAAAGGGCCGATCACGAATGTCGGCAGGGAAATTCCCATCAATGCGATGAACGATGCGAAGTTGTCGATTATGCCATTCTTGTTCGTTCCTGCTAGAACTCCCAGCGGCAAAGCGATGCCGATCGCGACGAGCATCGACGCGAGCGCGAGCTTGATCGTCGCCGGATATCGTTCGAGTATCATATCGAGCACCGGCCGATCAGTTCGAAACGACCTGCCGAGATCGCCCTTAAAGAGACCGAGCCAATAATCGACGTATCGGTTGTCGACGCCGTTCCAACTGAATCCGTTCTCGGAAGAAATAGAAAAGAAGAACGCAGGCCGGTCAAGCCCATGCTTCGCGTTGAAATTGGCGATCTGTTCAGCTGTCGCAGTTTCGCCAAGTATGGTGGTCGCGGGTGTTCCGGGTACAAACTCGATCAGCAGCGTCACAAGCGACACGACCGTCCAGATGACCAGCAGCGTCAACGCCATCTGCCTGGCAAAACTAAGGAGCTTGTATTTCATCAAGTCGAGAGGCTATCTCTTTACGCCCGTGTGAATTGCGGCGATGCCGCCGGTCAGATTCGTATATTCTACACTATCAAAACCGGTTTCCATCATCATCGAAACGAGGCGTTTCTGATCGGGGAATTTGGATACGGAATCGGGCAGATATTCGTACGCCCCGCGCGAACCGCTTACGGCACCACCGATCCGCGGAAGGACTCGCGTAAAATACAAATTGAATAGCTGACGAAAGCCGGGAATGGCGGGCGATGAGAATTCGAGTACGACGATTCGCCCGCCCGTCTTTAAAACTCGTCTGAGCTCGGCCAGTCCATCGCTAAAGTTGGACAGGTTTCGAAGCCCGAACGCGATCGTTACTGCGTCAAAACTGTCGCTTGCAAAGCCTAACCGCATTGCATCTCCCTCTACATACGGAATGGCAAGCGATTCCTTGGTGTTCTTTTCCGCAGCGACCGCAAGCATCGGTCGGCAAAAATCAGTGCCGATCACGCTTGCATCAGCATGTGTCTGCAGCTCGATCGAAAGATCTCCGGTTCCGCAAGCAACATCAAGAATAAGTGCGTTTGGATCATCGAGGATAGGCTGAAGTTTCTGCCTTACAAGCCGCCGCCAGCGTTTGTCGATGTTCATTGACAGAACATGATTGAGCAGGTCGTAGCGTCCCGCGATGCCCGAAAACATCGCCCTTACCGCTTTAGCATGTTCGATCTCGTTTGCCGTGCGTGCTTCAGCCATTTAGTTTGAGACCGCGGTTTTCTCAGGTACCGTAAGGGTGATCGCAACGACTGGATTCTTAACCAGGCGTTCGGCAACACGCTGGACGTCTGAAAGAGTAACAGCGTCGCGTGACTTAAGATCGTCGGCCGCAGACGTCAGTTTGAACGTATCGGCGTTTAGCCAAAATTCGTCAACCGGGATCCCATTGTAAGCAGAGGTGATCCTTGCCTTCGCTGAAGAAAATTCGTCGTTAGTTATGGCCTTTGACAATAGAAGCGTAGGCAAGTTTCCCGGTACGTCTGACCCCACCTGCATCGGAAGGCCAAATACTACGATACCCGGCAGAATGTGGGCGCAATGTCTGACCGTCGCTTTCTCCTTGTTCGCCGCTAGGTTTTGCTTAAGCCGGTCCTCCAAAATAAATGTCAGTATCGCAGATGCGGCGTAGTCTTTGTCGTTCCTGGCAAATCCGCGAAATGCAAAGCGCATCAGCGATTCGCCCCCGCCTTCAGCAACTATTGTAGCCATCTTCGTGTCCGGATCGTCAGGCTGCCTAAAGGTTGACGGAGCTATTTTGTCTGATTTCAACCAGCTTCCGAAATAACGGCGAGTGGCTCGAAATGCCAAAGCACTGTCAATATTTCCAGAGATCGATACCGTCGCATTGTCGGCGCCTAAGAACCGCTGTTTGGCCTCAAGGAGATCGGCAAATGTGATCTTCGAAACGGAATCCGCGGTTCCCAATTCAGGCCGTCCATAAGGAAAAGTACCGAACAGGCGTTTCGCGACCGCAGCATCGGCAACATATGCCGGATCTTTTTCGAGTGCCTTCAACCTTTCAAGTCGTTTATCGCGTAGCTTTGTCGCGGAGTCTTTGTCGATCGGGGGATTCGAGACGGCTGTCGCTACCGCCTCAAGCATCGTCAGGAATTCCTCTGTTTTTGAGGACGCGTTGACCTGTATGAAATCGTAATTTGCGGTTACTGAAAGGCTGCCTCCGAGATCGTCCTTAAAGAACTCCTTCGTTCCGTCATTCGGAAAGAAATTCTCCGCGAGCATCGCCATCAGGCCTTCTTTGCCCTGTGGATCGAATGCAGAGCCGCTATGAATTCGGACCTTTACCGAAACTGACGCCGCCGACGGGTCATTCCAGATCAAGACCTTCATCCCGTTGAGTAATTTTTCCTGCTTTGGAGTTTGCGATTTTTGGGCGAACGCCGGAAAGGCCGAGCACACGGCGATCAGAACGGCGGCAAATTTACGGAATAAAGTTATAGATCTCATTTAATAAAGCAATTTGGCAATTCGGATGCGTCAATTTAGTTGCCGCGGAAGTACAAAATGTTGCCGCGACGGTTTAAAGGCACGTCCGATATTGTACGTCTCAAAGAGTGAATTTTAGAGACAGGTGGGCATCGCGTCAAACAAATACAGCATCTATGCGTTTGAATAAGCGGTTGGTTCACTAAAGCCGCATGTTCAAAATAGGCTTAACATAGTTGAAAATCAACGGTATAATGGTTCGATAGGGTTGATGCCCCGCTCTGCGGGTGAGCGTTAGAAAGAGGCCGAGAAAAGAATGGGAAAGATTCTAAAATACTGCAGTTCGTGTGATGAGGGATTTGCCGAGCGTTTCACGTTTTGTCCCGATTGCGGGGCTTCGCTGCAAGCATTCGAGATGAACCCGGTCGGCAAGGATGTCCCGGAAGACACAGATCAGATGATCGAAGCGGCTCCAACCGTGGAATCGCTCGAACCCGTAGCCCCGGCTTTCATTGCCGAGACCGTGCCCTCGATCGAGGTCGCTGACGAACCCGAGCCGACACCTGATGAGGTAGCGTTCGCTTCGGCTCCGACCGAAGAGGTTCCGGTAGTAAATGAATCAGTTTCTGAGCCGGTTGTGGAGGTTGTCGCCGCTCCGGTATCGGAGCATAAAGGAGAGGCCCCGGCTTTCATGACGCCAAAGGGCATTCTGTTCGAGTCCGAGCCGAAGTATGCTGATGAAGTTCGGCACACACTGCCGCCTCCAATTTTGACCAAAGATGGTGACGGTTACAGCATCACTGTAATCGAAGAAAAGAACGTAAAGCAGAGGAATTACCTCTTGCTTGGTTCGACGATACTTATGCTGTCGGCGGCGATGACCGCGTGGGGCGTGTCGCTGTTTCAGAAAACTCTGGACATCGGAGCGATCGGGGACGATCGTTCACTCGCGCTGCTTCTAGATGAGGTCCCGATGGACATTCAGGAAGAACAGCAGAAGCAGAAAGAGAAAGACAAAGGCGGCGGTGGCGGCGGCGGCGGCCGTGAAGAACAAAATGAGACGTCTCGCGGTGACCTGGCCGATCAGTCAAGAAACCCGACGCGTCCGCCGGATGTCAATACGTATCGAAGCGATAATTTCGAATTGAAAACGCCTCCTCCGCAAACTGAAGGAGACCGTAAGTTCCCGAAAGAATACGATCGCTGGGGCGATCCGAATTCCAAGTTTCTTGGTCTTTCAAACGGAACGGGACGAGGCGGCGGCCAGGGGTCCGGTGATGGCACCGGACAGGGAAGCGGTAACGGAACAGGGGCCGGCAGCGGTAACGGTTCGGGAAGCGGCGGCGGAAACGGAGATGGTAACGGCGACGGTGATGGCCCAGGCGGAAACGCGCCGCCTCCGGCAGCCGCCAAAGTGACTCAGCCGCTTAAGATACTTTCCAAACAAAAGGCCCAGTACACCGACGCGGCCCGGCAGAACAACGTTCAGGGTACTGTGACGCTTCGTGTGACTTTCTTGGCATCAGGCGGTATCGGTTCGATCTCGACGATCAAAGGCTTGCCTTACGGCCTGACCGAACAGGCGATCGCTGCGGCTCGAGCGATCCGGTTTGAACCGGAAATGGTGGGTGGAGTTCCGAGGACGACCACGAGACCCGTTTCATTCACATTCAATATCTACTGACGTCATCCCATGCTTCTAATGGAAAAGGCCGATCTCGCGTCGGCCTTTTCGCTTTTTGGTCTTGATTGAATATCAGATCATGTCCTTGCCGGATTTGGAATTCTCATTGAGCTCAAACCGGTTGCGGTCGCGCCGTTCAAATTTCTTGACGAAATCGAGCGGTTCATTATCTTCAAAATCGATACCCATCGCGTGAGCGTTTTCTTCGACGTCGGACTGGTCGGGAGTAGGGTTATGGCCGAAAACGGCTTCCGAACCCGAACTGTTCACCTCTTCCCAGCTTGCGTCGATATCGCCGCCGGAATCCGCGGGTGAGGACGAATGATGTTCAAACAGCCGTTCGGTCAGTTCGTTTGGTGCCTTTGGGGCGTGGGCGATCTCTTCATCGATGAATTCTTTCATCGATTCATCGATCGGGGTCTCGTTCTCGTAGAATTCGAGCTTGTTTCCTGTCACTTTCGTTCCCCCTTGCTGCAGTTTACTTATGAGTGAAGCATAGCACGCATTCACGCTTACTTCCACACGTTATATGAACACGACAGACTGCGATGATGGAATGTCAAACCTCTTGCGGCAACGCATGTTCTTGCACATAAGCTGGTCGTCCATTCTGACCATATAGTCGCGGGATTTCTGAAAACGGGCACGGTCGTGCTCGTTCAGCGTGCGAGGCGCGTTCTTCTTTTTGGTCCGTTTCATCCAGCGAACGTCGTAGTCATTACGTTCGCGGCAAAACGGGCACGAATAGTTGGCCTTCTTGATCTCTTGTATTTCGTCAAAGATGTCTCTTTCCTGCATCTTCAACATTGTACAACATTAGGCTAGGCAAGTTCTCGCAGCAGTTTGAAGCTGAATATGCCCGTGTCGTGACCGTCGGTGAAATGGAAGTTCAATGCGTAACGGCCGACGATGGAGATGTGTTTGAAAGAAAGATCATCAACGATCGACGACGGATCAAGCATCTTTTCTCCGGTCCATTCGTTGATACATCCGGCGCAAGGACAGGCACGTCGCAGTTGCGGGGCGTTATAGTTCGTCTCGACATTGTCCGACCATACGATCGTGATCTCGGCGTCGTTTTCTTCGATGATCTTAACTGGTTCGATCATTGTTCTTGTGCCTTTTGTTTTACTATCTCAGGATCGATGCCGTAGTGGGTCGCGTGATAAACGGGTTTCTTGTCCACCAATACAAATATCTGAGGCGATTGGTGAGTATATCCGGTGCGTATGGCGATCTCGTTGGAAACGTCACGGTTCTGCTGAACGACGACGACGTTGAGCTGGCCGTCAAATTCGGCGATCATCTCCAGAACATGCGAACTGATGCCGCAGCTGTTGCTGTGTTTGAAAATTACGACGGGCTCCGCGAACGAGCGTTCGAACAATTCGTCGAGTTCATCGATCGATTCCACCTTGTTGATCGTTGCGGGCATCCTACAGTCCAGAATAAAGGTTTGGAGGCGGCGGTTCAAAATTGGCGGGCGAGATCGAAGGAAAGATCTTTCGATAAGCGACGGTCGTGGCCATGATCACGATGGGCACGGCGAGATAGATTCCTATACAAAAAACGAGATAACCGCCGAGACAAACCAGTATGCCGACACCGAACAGGCCGGCAATGCCGCTGAAATTCGCCCAAACGGCCTTCGCACTCAGGATAACTGCCTGGAAACCGCCAAGCTTTCGATCAACGATCAGCGGAAACGCAAAGATGATCAGGGAGTGGATAGTGATCATCACGATAGCGACAACGCCCTCTACCACGAGCATGCCGATGATAAAGGTCATCAATTCGGTCTCGTTCATCCTTTGCCCGGCCATTGCCATGCCGATCATGGGAACATAAACGACAATAACGAAGAAGATCGTGGGCACCATAATGACCAAAGCGACGATCAGGCTCGGAAGAAAAAAATCGAATCCCTTGAATAGCTTGTCAAATTTCGCGGGACGACCGTCAGCCTTGTCGAGCAGGCACATATAGACACCGCACATCATCGGGCCAATGATGACGATTGGTATAACGCTTCCGACCAGGATGCCAACGATCGTGATCCCGAATATCGTCCAAAACTCGGGCTTCATCATTTCCCAGGTTTCTTTATATATCTCCACGGGCTTTATGACGCCGGTTTGAAATTCGAGATCTTGCATATTGACTCTCGTCTGTTGACGTAACCTGCGATTCACAACCAACCAAATCTGATGTAGCCGACGACTACGAACTAGTTCCGGTAGATATGTTCGACGTAATCCATGACCATACGATCCGTCGAGAACTGAGGTGTAAGCGTAGCAATAGAGTTTTTCATCATCGCGATCCACTCAGTGGGAAGGCCCTCATCACCTTTGGAATAAAACGTCGGAATTACCTTCGTTTCCAAAGTCGAATAAAGCGATTCGGCGTCTTCAGCATCCATCTCCACGTCGTCATCAACATCGAGTTCGCCGATCGCGAATCCATTCTTACCGTTGTAGCCTTCGATCCACCAGCCGTCCAGGACCGAGAAGTTAAGAGCACCGTTCATTGCTGCCTTCATCCCGCTCGTACCGCTGGCTTCTAACGGACGCCGAGGAACATTCATCCATACGTCCACGCCCTGAACGAGATAACGAGCGACTTCCTGATCGTAGTCTTCGACAAATACCGCCCGTTTCTGCCAGTTCGAATCGTGATTGATGCTCATTAGTTCCTGAAGTATCTGTTTCGCGGTTCGATCTTGCGGATGGGCTTTTCCGGCAAAAACGAACTGAACTGGCCGTTCCGGATGATCGACCATCTTCAGCACGCGTTCAAGGTCGGTAAGCAGCAGGTTCCATCGTTTATAGGCCGCTACGCGCCTTGCAAAACCGATCGTAAGTACGTCGGGCGAAAAGAGCTTTCGAGTGTCGCGGTGTTCGTTTATCGTGTCTTTAGAACCCGTTTCTTTGGACCGCGTTCGTTCGCGAATGAACGCGATGAGGAGGCTTTTCAGACGTACGTGTTGTTCCCACATCCTGCGATCGGGAATTCGGACGATGGCGTCCTCCCACGCTTTCCGATCGGTTAAAAGCTTTGCCCAATCCTCACCTATCTCGTCTCGATAGATCGATTGATAACCCGGTGCGATCCAGGTTGGTGCGTGGACGCCGTTTGTAATATGTGTGATCGGCACATCGTTCGGCTCGATGTTTTCCGAATACATCTCTTTCCAGAGTCCGCGCGAGACCTCGCCGTGCTTTTCGCTGACACCATTTGCCGAACGGCACATACGTAGTGCGAATGGCGTCATTCCGAACGGTTCGTCCACATCCCCGGGATCTATGCGCCCAAGACCGAAGAACTCCTGATCAGTAAGCTTGAGCCCGGCGATGAAATTCTGGTCAAAACAGCTGTGAAGCTCGCCAGTAGAGAATGCATCATTACCTGCGGCGACAGGGGTGTGTGTCGTGAAAACGCACTGCGGACGAACGGCATCTTGAGCTTCCTCGAATGATGCTTCGGGATTTGCGACGAGATATTCGTGGGCAAGTTCGAGAGTTAGAAATGCCGAATGGCCTTCGTTGAGGTGAAAAACGGACGGCGAGATACCCAGCTTTCTCAACAGCCTTACGCCTCCGATGCCGAGCACTTTCTCTTGTACGATTCTGGTTTCAGTGTTTCCGCCGTACAAATGACCTGTGATCATCCGGTCGATCTCGTCATTCTCGTTAATGTTGGTGTCAAGAAGATAGAGCTTGATACGGCCAACTCGAACGAGCCATGCCTGTGCATGAACCTCCCGGCCGCGGATATGGACCATCACGGTCACGCGTTCGCCGGACTCATCCAGGACCTGTTCGATAGCCAGGCCCAAATTAAAAATGTTTGTGTAATTCTCTTCCTGCCACCCGTCGTGAGCGATCCTTTGCCGAAAATAGCCGTATCGGTATAGCAAACCTACAGCAACGAGAGGGATATTCAGGTCACTTGCGGATTTCAAATGATCTCCCGCGAGGATTCCCAGACCGCCTGAATATATCGGCAGGGAATTGTGAATTCCGTATTCAGCACAGAAATAGGCGGCTGGATTCGACTTGGTTGGCCCGTTTACAACATCAGATGCAGATTCGGACATATAGAGGTCAAACCTCTCGACAAATCTTTTCAAGCGCGAAAGATAATCACTGTCGTTGGCCTTTTGCCATAGGCGAAGTTGGCTTACGTCAGCAAGGAATCGCTGAGGATTCTGTTCACTCTTGTCCCATAATTCGGGTTCGATGCTTCTGAATAGATCGAATCCCTCAGGATGCCACGACCAATAGAAGTTCATGGCGATTCGTTCCAGTTCCTTAATTGGTTCCGGAAGGGTAAATCCGAGGGGTTGAAACGTATGAAAAGTGAGATCCATGCTCGTAGAAACGGCTTGCTGCATTGCTTAAATTGTGTCTTGAATACTTTGTTGTGTTAGTGAGCAAAGTATCGTTAGAGTTTAAAGCAAGCGATTCCTACAGGCAAACGTGTAACAGAGCCTCGTTATTCTAATTCGCCCAGCGGTCCTACTTTCATAAATCGTAAATGCATCGAAACGATCAAGCCGAAAACGAAGCCGGTGATCGCCAGGAATCCCGTAACCATTGGGTAATTCGGGAGATTTCCGATGCCTAGCGTCCAAAACAGTAGACCTAAGGCGACGCCGCCAAAAGCGAAAAATGCCGGGATCGAGGCAAACTGCTTCGGCAATCTAACCGAATTTTGGCTCCTTTTGGCGAAAAGAATCGGCTTCAGGCGATCATAATCCCATGCGACGAGCCAGGTGGCGGCAAATGTCATCAGGATCGTTATGATCCATGTACCCTGGAAACCGACCGAAGTTGTAAGAACGGCGATATTGGCAATGATCGGCAGAAATATCAGGGCACCGAAATGAGCGGTACGCGGGAAAAGCAATAAGATCGCCGCGATCATCTGTCCCCATCCCAGGAACTCGTAATAGAAACCCGTCTGCAACAGAGCATTAAAGTAATGTCCGACAGGATTGGAATCCGGAAGTGAAGTAAATGGCTGATGAACGATCTTTTTATAGCTTGGCGGAATAAAGCCAATCGCAAGCAAGATACGTGTGAATACCGTGAACAACTGAAAATACCAGCGGTGGGTGATGGACGAATGAATGGAATCTAAGATGTTCTCGATCTTCATAACATGTTTACCGAGGCGTTCGGCTCATTATGTTACGCGAAAACCAAGGTCAAAAGTTCCGGCAATTTGAGCCCGCCCCCGATTTTCCGTAAGATTTGAGTTTCGATTATGAACCTGAATATTATTCCTGTTAAATGGTCTGACGAAGGCGTATTGATGCTTGATCAACGGCTTCTTCCGACAGAAGAAAAGTGGCTGACGCTGACAACGTACGATGATGTCGCTAAAGGCATCAAGGACATGGTTGTTCGCGGTGCCCCGGCGATAGGGGTTTCGGCGGCGTACGGCATCGCGTTGGGAGCGAAAAGCTTCGTGGGAACGAACATCGATGACCTTGATGAGGAGATCGATTATGTTTCAGGCGTGCTTGCGGCAACGCGGCCAACTGCCGTTAATTTGTTCTGGGCGATCGACCGAATGAAAAAGACCTTTCAGCGAGCAAGATCCGAAGGTAAGTCGGTTAACGAGATAAAACAGATCCTGGTCGACGACGCGAAAGCGATTCACGACGAAGACATCGAATCGCAGCGTTTGATCGCCCAGTATGGAGGCGAGTTGCTCAATGATAACGATACGGTTCTCACGCATTGCAATGCGGGCGCTTTGGCTACCGGCGGTGTGTGGGGAACAGCTCTGGGCGTTATTCGCGGAGCCGTCGATCAGGGCAAGCACGTTGCGGTAATAGCTGATGAAACACGGCCGTACCTTCAGGGAGCGAGGCTCACTGCATGGGAACTGATGCAGGACGAAATTCCGGTCACGCTTATCACTGACAACATGTCGGGCCACGTGATGAAAAAAGGCCGTGTGCAGGCCGTTGTTGTCGGGTCTGACCGTATCGCCGCCAACGGTGACGTCGCAAACAAGATCGGGACTTACATGGTCGCCGTACTAGCAAAACGGCATGGCATTCCGTTCTATGTTGCCGCGCCGCTTTCGACCGTGGATCTAAATACTCCGACCGGCGACGAGATACCGATCGAAGAACGCGACATCCGCGAGGTGACCCACGTTAAAGACATACAGCTTGCACCAGACGAAGCCACTGTGAGCAACTATGCGTTTGACGTGACGCCAAACGACCTCGTTACGGCGATCATCACCGAAAAAGGGGTAGCACGTGCTCCATACATCGAAAGTCTCAAACGGCAGTTCGAAGATTGATTTGATATACTCTTACTGAATAGCCATTCATTTTATTTCACAGAGGAATCATGATCGAACGCGAACAGATCGAAATGGACGTAGTTTTTGTCGGGGCAGGTCCGGCAAATCTTGCGGGGGCACTTTGGCTAAAGAAGAAGATCGCTGAGCACGACGAACTTGTCGATCGGGGACTGAAAGCAGGCCATACGATCGGTGAGATCGAGATCGGGATCGTCGAAAAAGGATCGTTCGTCGGTGCTCACATTCTCAGCGGTGCCGTTATGGATCCGATCGCTATCCGCGAACTGATGCCGGACTTTTTAGAACAAGGTTGTCCGGTCGATTCGGTCGTTACCGAAGATGCATTCTGGTACCTCACAGAAAAGGGGTCGATCGCACCGCCGATCGTACCTCCCCCGTTAAAGAATAAGGGCAAGTACATCATTAGCTTAAGCAAGATGTGCGAGTGGCTGGGTGAAAAATGCGAAGAGGCTGGCATCAATATCTTTCCTGAATTTCCTGCGGCCGAGGTGCTTTACGACGGCAATGACCGTGTGATAGGCGTCCGGACCGGCGACAAAGGAATTGATAAGGACGGCAAACAGAAAGACAATTTCGAACCGGGTGTTGATCTGCTTGCAAAAGTGACCGTGCTTGGTGAAGGTTCTCGCGGTTCGCTGGCTAAACAGCTGATGGCACGTCTCGGTTTGATGGAAGGCAAGGAGGCGCAGGTTTTTTCGATAGGTGTGAAGGAACTGTGGGAGGTTCCGGCCGGTAATTTCGAACAAGGCAGGGTAGTTCACACGCTCGGTTTTCCATCTGACACGCAGACCTACGGCGGCGGCTGGATATATGGAATGAAAGATAACGTGGTCAGTATCGGGTATGTGACCGGACTTGACTACAAAGACCCGAACATTGACCCGCACGCCGAATTTCAAAAGTTCAAAACACATCCTAAGGTTGCCGAAATATTGACCGGCGGAAAGATGATCAAATACGGCGCAAAGACGATCAATGCCGGCGGTTACTGGACGATGCCGAGGCTTTATGGAGACGGCGTGCTGCTTGTGGGCGATACGGCTTCATTCCTGAATGGCCAACGTATAAAGGGGATTCACACAGCGATGAAATCGGGAATGCTCGCTGCTGAGACGATCGTAGATGCCCTTGGACACGGTGACACGTCTTCAAAACACCTCAAACATTTTGAGGAAAAGGTCAACCTTAGCTGGATCTATGACGAACTTCATCCGGTCCGCAATTTCCACGCCGCATTCCAAAAAGGCAGGTGGTCGGCATTGATCAACACCGGCCTGCAGTTTCTTACTAAAGGCCTGGCTTGGGGTTTTATGCCGAAAGAGCACCACGTTGCCGGGCACCAACGAATGGAAAAAGTTAGTGCAATGCCGGCGAACGGACGATATGACCAGGTTCCTTTCGATAAAGAGTTGACCTTTGACAAGGTGACCGATGTGTTTTACGGCGCTGTAGCCCATGACGAGGACCAGCCGTCACATCTGCACGTTCTCGACACCGAGATCTGCGCAACCCGCTGCGCGGAAGAATACGACAATCCCTGCCAGCGTTTCTGTCCTGCTGCCGTTTATGAAATGGAGGAACGCAATGGACGAAAGGAACTAAAGGTCAATTTCTCGAATTGCGTGCATTGTAAAACGTGCGACATAGCCGATCCTTACCAGATCATTAATTGGGTGACTCCCGAAGGCGGAGGTGGGCCTAACTATAAGGGAATGTAGGCAGTCGAAACGTGCTCAACCGAAAACAAAAACGGATGGTTGAAATAGCTTTCAACCATCCGTTTCACATTATCCTATTCCGTCTAATTGTCCAGGATCTTAAAATTCACTTTTTTCTCTTCAAGTTCGCGCATCGCAACGCGAGTGGCCTTATGTTTTCTGATGTCGAGTTCGGTCCGCGGTATTGCGCCTCGCTGCAGCTGCTTGCTCCGCTGTGCAGCGAGCAGTATCATTCGATACTTCGAATCGATCGTGGGCGGGTCGATGATCTCTTCGGTTTCTTCGTTTCCTTCAAGTGCTTCTGCCGGTTCTTGGGCCATATAAATCGCAAATTTCTCCTAAATCAAGCTTTCGAACGCTCGAAACTATCTAGAATACCTTGAATGGCACCGGTTTGTCTATCTGTAAGTTGCCGTTCGGCAAGAATTATCGATGCAAGCTTTCGCGACGCGAGCTGGAGTTCGTCGTTTACTACAACGTATTTGAAACGTGCGAATTGTCGAACCTCTTCGATGGAATTTCGAAGTCTGATCTCCAGGTCGTTCGAACCTTCGGTCGCCCGGGCGATAAGCCTTGACCTCAGCGTGTCGAACGACGGCGGAAGGATGAATATGCTCACAGCCTCCGAAGCCTTCTCCATCACCGCAGCCGCACCTTGAACATCTATTTCCAGGATCACGTCCTTTCCGGTCGAGGCTATCTCGTCGATCTGCCTTATCGAGGTTCCGTACATGTTTCCATGAACTTCCGCGTGTTCAAGAAACCCCTCGTTTCGAATTTCTTCGACAAATTTCTCTCTAGTGACGAAGTGATAGTGTTTTCCTTCCTCTTCGCCAAATCTCGGGGCACGCGTCGTCCATGAAACCGAATATCCCAGATCGGGTATCGTTTCAAGCAACTCCTTTATCAGCGTTCCTTTACCGCCGCCCGAGGGAGAGCTGATGATGATCAATTTTCCTTTCACTACTCTATGTTTTGAACCTGTTCCCTTATTTTCTCAATATCGCTTTTTATCTGCAGTGCGTTCTCTTTGACGGTCATATTATTCGTCTTCGATGTTATGGTGTTCGCCTCTCGATTTAGTTCCTGGGTCAGAAAATCGAGCCGCTTGCCGACTTCCTTGTGATCGTTCATGATCCCGCGGAAATGATCGATGTGAGTTCGCAGCCGGGTTATTTCCTCTGAAATGTCGGAGCGGTCGGATAAATATGCTATTTCCTGAGCTAGTCGGCCCTGGTCAAGTTCGATCTGTGACTCACTTTTGGCGAGCATCTCACCAATGCGTTTTGTCAGACGCTGCCGGTATTCATCAGCAACACCGGAGGATTCTGACTCGATGACAGGCAGCCGTTTTTCAATGTCATTGATAAGGGAACCCAATTCCGTCTTGAGCAGGTCGCCCTCTTTCTCCCTCATCTTCTCCAGATCGTCCAGAGCGGCATTGATGGCGGTGACGATCCCGGCGATAAACTCCGGTTTCAGATCGTCCTTTTTTGGAACCACGACGTTAGGCAATCGGGCGATCACGTTCAGATCCGGTTCACCTGCAAGTGAGAATTCCTCCTGCATCTGTTTCATGGCTTTTAGAAAGCCGTTTATCATCGGACGATTAAGCTCATAAGTTATCTCATCAGTCCAGTCGTATTGCAGATTTACCTCGACACGTCCGCGAGATAGCCGTTCACCGATCAGATGTTTGATGGTTCCTTCGAGCGGCTGCAACTCACCGGAGAGGCGAAGATTTACGTCGAGAAACCGATTGTTAACCGTCTTAAGTTCGACATTTACGGAGAACGATTCCTCTGATACGGATCCTCGACCAAACCCTGTCATTGACTTCATATATTCACCTTCTTTGCCTGGTCACAAGACCGGCGCATCTTCCTGTTCGTTAGCGAACTGAAGATCGTAAAGCCGCCGGTATCTACCGTCCTTTTCCAGCAGTTCGGCATGTGTACCGGTCTCAAATATCCTGCCCCGATCCATTACCACTATCTTGTCCGCTTTACGGATCGTCGAAAGCCGATGAGCTATCACGATGGAAGTGCGGTTCTGCATCAAATTCTCGATAGCCTGCTGGACGAGCATTTCCGATTCGGTATCGAGAGCAGAGGTCGCCTCGTCGAGAATAAGGACCGGCGCGTTTACTAGAACCGCACGAGCGATCGCTATTCGCTGCCGCTGTCCTCCCGAGAGAAACGTCCCGCGTTCACCTACGACCGTCTCGTATCCTTGAGGCAGCTCTTCGATGAAATCGTCTGCAAAGGCTATACGGGCGGCTTCTCGTATCTCGAGCTCTGTCGCTTCAGGTTTTCCATACGTTATGTTGTATTTTACAGTGTCGTTGAACAGAACTGTTTCCTGAGTTACAAGCGCGATTTGTTTGTGAAGGCTCGCTACCTTTGCGTCTCTTATGTCAACGCCATCCCAGATGACTGAGCCCTCGGTTGGATCGTATAAGCGTTGGACGATCTTGATCAAGCTCGATTTTCCGCTTCCGCTCTCGCCGACCAGGGCAACGACAGTGCCTTTTTTTACTTCGAGCGAAATCCCGTCAATGATCTTCTTGGTGTCGTTTTGATAATTGAATGAGATCTCCCGCAATTCGATCTGCTCTTTGAGCGGTTCTAATTCAACTCCATTTTCTTTTTCCGGCAATACTTCTGTCTCATCCAAGACATCCCAGACGTCTTTTGCGGCCGCGAATGCTTTGCTGATCTCATTATGCTGTCGAGAGATCTTTCGCATTGGGTCGTAACTGCGAAACAGAAAATACATGAACGCGAAAAACTGTGACGCATCAAGTCTTTCGGCATTGATCTCGCGAAGACCAAAGTAAAGCAATACAAGCAAAGCGATAAAACCGATTATTTCGATCGTCGGCGGTGAAATGGCCGCAAGCCGGCCCGATCGCAGGTTTGCCTTCGCGATCAGATTCGCCACACGGGAAAATCGCTCCTTTTCTCGTTCTTCGGCCCCGTATGCCTTCACGATGGTCTGGTTGGCCAAGGTCTCCTGCGCGGTGTCGGTCAGGAGTTTGTTGCCTTCGAACGACTCGTCGGCGAACTTTCTCAGACGCTTGCTGAATTTGGTCGTGAGGAATGCAATGATCGGGCCGATGAGAATTGCGCCAAGCATCAAACGCCAGTTCAAATAAAACGCTGCGCTGAGCAAAAATACAAGAATAAGAGCTTCTCGCAAGACGTCACGGAGATTGGCCGATACGGCGTATTCGATCGCTGAACAACTAACGACCAGTCTCGATACTAGAAAATTTGTGCGATGACGCTCGAAAAACGAAGCAGGCTGGCTAAGCAAATGATCATAAAGCTGTCTGCGCAGATCTAGTATCGCAGACTGCCCGATATTTGCCATCAAATAGGATGAAAAGTACTCTGCAATCCCCTTGCAAATGGTAAACGTAAGCAACAAGCCGGAAATTACCATCCAGGCATGGAACCAATTGTCTCTCGGTATAAGGCTGTTTAGGTCAAAAAGCGTTTTTGATTCTTTGGCTGCGTTAGGAAGAAATTGATCGAAGATCGGAACGAGCAGGGCACCGGTGGCGGTCTCGAACGCAGCGACGAGGATCATCGCCACGAATGCGAAGAGGAACGTCAGCCAGTGAGGCCGAACGTACTTTAGTAACCTTAGGAACTCGTTCATTCAGACGGCTAAAACCTCGAATATACTTAAACGACGTCGGGTTGTCCAAATCGCAATTATTTGCAACTTCGAAGGTGCCTATGGCATCTTGTTCTTAACATCATTCCTCCGGAGCAATTAATGAAAAAATACTCTTTGTTAAAGTCGGCGGTTATTACTCTGGTCGCCGCATCTCTTTCGTACACTGTATTTGCACAAGTTGATGTGCCCAGGCGAACAACGGCTATCACATATCCGTTGGACGAATTGGTAATGGTGCAGTTTCGCGGAACGACTCGATATCCGCGAATGAAGGGGGACGCGAAGATAAAGCGAACAAGTCGAAATGGTACCGAGGTCGAGTTGAACGTCTCGAAAATGCCGCGACCGTTCGAACTTGGGCGCGGTTACGCGACTTATGTTCTATGGGCCGTTTCTCCTGACGGTCAGGTGGCGAATCTTGGCGAGATCAAACGACGAGGATTCTTCGAGTTCGACTCGAAGATCAGTGTTACGACGCCGCTTCAAACCTTTGCGTTGATCATTACGGCCGAACCTCACTTTCTCGTGGCCCGACCTAGCCAGGAGATAATGCTGGAGAATCTGAGTCCGTACACGCTTAGCGGCAGAAAGATCGACACCACGCCTTCGATACAGTATTTCGGAAATTCAAGCGATTTCTTCCGCGATGCGCGTACGCCCGAGATCGCGGAGATCGATTATTCGAAAACGCCATCCACCATTTTGCAGGCCAAGCAGGCAGTCGCCCTGGCGAAGTTTGCGGGAGCTGAGCGTGACGCATCTACTGAACTTAGAGAGGCCGAAGCTCTGCTGCAGAATGCCGAAGATTCATGGAAAGCGGGACGAAAGGAAGAAGAGGTTGACATAACGGCTCGACGTGCGGTCAGTACTGCCGTTAAGGCCGAATCGACCGCACAGGTACGAAAACAGGCTCGGGAAAAACGAAACGAACAGGCAAGGAACGACGCAGAGATAAGACAAGCCGAAAGCCGATATTCTGATGCTCTTGCACAGATCGACGAGCTCAAACAACAGCTTGCGGACGAGACTCGAGCTCGCGAACTCGCCGAACGAGACGTGGCGAATTTATCCGGACAGGTCAGAGATCTCAAGAACGAGAACGGAAGACTGCGCGAGGACTTGGGAAAAGCGAAAGTCGAAGCCGATTCAGCCAAGGCTAGAGTCGCCGCCGTAGAGAAGGCCGCCCGGGAAGCCGAGGAACAGCGCGCTCGCGATGTCAGGCTTCAAACGCTTCGTGCAAATGAAGCCGGCTTAATGGCTTCACTTAAGAAATTCGGCACGGTCGAAAGAACGGAACGGGGCATCGTTGTAACTCTCGCCGAAACCTATTGGAGCGGTCCGCGAGCCTCCACCTTCTCGCCGCTCGCCAGCCCTAGGATCACTTCGCTAGGGGAACTGCTCGTTGCAAATCCGGATTATAAAGTCACGATCGAATCTCACACCGATGATACTGGAACCCCGGACGACCTGAATTACCTGACAAACCTTCGTTCACGGGTGATCGCTGAGCGGCTGTATCAATTGGGTGTAGCCGAGACGCGTATCGAACCGAGAGGATTGGGGGCAACACTGCCGGTCGCGCCCAATACCACGGCTGCGTCAAAGGCAAAGAACCGAAGGGTACAGGTAATACTGACGCCTTCGATATGATCGATTGGACCAATTAGCATCACCGAACGGCTCGGAAGTGATCGTGGGTCGTTCGTTTTTTTGCAAAAATGATCATGCAGCCAGGACTCTGATGCGGTCAGGCGGAAGTCCGACCATGCACTCATCACCCACATTTAGGCCGACAAGCCGCATAACTAGTGCCTCAAGTGCCAGATCGCCACAGGTCAAAGACACGACCGTTGTCGCTCCTTGAAAATGTATTCCGCTAATAACAGCTCTCAGTAAGTTGTCTTCCGGAAACGATGCACCGAACGAAAGTGAGATCTGTTCGGGCCGGATCGCGAGGAAGGAATTTTTATTGATCGCACCGAGAGTTCGGAGTTCGACTTTTTGGGTGAATAATCGATGTTCTCCGCGGATCGTTATGAACTCAGGCAATTCAGATTTTGAAGAGGTAAGCCGTCGAGCCTCGATCAGGTTATTTCGTCCAGTTAATCTGGCCGTGGTCCTATTCTCCGGTTCGTCGTAAAGAGCCTGCGGAGTTCCGATCTGGTGCACTTGCCCGTCGGCAATAACAAGGGCCCGATGCGCGGCGAGCAGTACATGAGAGAAGTTCGATGTTGAAAAAAGCACCGGTATGTTTCGCTCGCCTGCTGCCTCTTTCATCTTCGAGGCCAAGACCTCGATAGATCCATCATCTAGTCCCCGAAAAGGCTCGTCCAGGACCAATGACCGCGTCGAAGTTGCAATGGCAGTAATAAGTCGGTTAGATCTATCGATCGTCGACTCCGGCTTTCTGCCCAGCCGACGGCCAAATATGGTCATTCCCGGATCAGTGACATACTCCACGTCCTCGAACGACCTTATCAACTCTCCTTTTCCTGACCCATTCGGTCCGTAAACGGCAAAGACCTCGCCATCGACCGCTTCGAGTGTAACATCCCGATAGTACCATCGATTTCCAACACGTTTTGACGCATTCTCAAGTTTTAACGGCATATCTGGCAGTGATCAAGGAACAATTGGCGAGATTTTACGTGCAAAGAAAAGTATGCTGTTGTCATCAATTTTAGGCAAGTATAGACTGAAATTTCGATGGCTAATGAAAAGCGAAGTTTGAAGCGTACGATCGCACATGCCGCCGGGTGGCAGGTAGCGAAACGCGCGGCGAAGATGGTGCCTTTCGGCGGAACGGCTGTTGCGATCGTATTGGTGGGAAGCGACATAAAGAACAAGGGACTCTTAATGGGGGTGCTAAATTCTGGGTTGGACGCCATACCTGTACTCGGATTGTTAAAGAACGGGGTCGAGCTAGTGCGTCGGAAAGATTTCATCCCTGATAAAAAGGAGAATCACAATGGATCGAACGGTTCCTAGGTTTGCGGCCGGTGTGTTTGCATTTGCTGCACTTTCCTTCCTTATTTTTATAGTTTCTGTCGAAGGACAAACTAATAGACGAAAACCGGCCGTGAAGCCCACACCGACTCCCACGCCAAAGGCAACGGAGCCGGCGGTCATAAGCCGTGCGGACGAATATCCGACAGTCGTTATCGAACCGCCGCCCTCGAATCGAACCGATCCCAATTCCAGCGTCCTGGATCCTGGTAGCGCCGAAAAGATAGCCGAACTTCGCGAGAGACTCGCCCGGCTTGAACAGATCAGTGGCAAAAAAGATCCTGACGAAAAGGCAAAGCGGCTCGCGCTTAATCTGGATATTTTGACTAAGTCGGAACAGAGATCGGACAGCTTAAGGAAACAGCTTTTCGAAATGATCGAAAAAGAGAATTCGATCAGATCGCGGATCGACCAGATCGACATTGACATGAGGCCCGAGGCAATCGAACGCCAGCTTTCGTCGGTGGGTTCATTGCGCCCTGAAGAACTTCGTGCCCAACGTCGCCGGTCATTAGAACTGGAAAAGGCAAACCTTCAATCACTTCTTGCCGAGGTTCAGAAAAACAGGGCAAACATTGATCTTAATCTCCAGCGTTCAGACGCCCTCGTAGAAAGACTCCGCATAAAATTTGAGAAAGACATCGACACCGCGCTGAGTGATGAACCGATAGACAAACCCTAGAGTCTCAAAATTCTCAAGTTTCTATTGCAAGAAACCTGTTGCGGGTTCGTTCCTTACAATGTAAGGAATTCTTGCGCTCGCCCCGATTTCGATTCTTGGGAGTATGAAATGAGAAAGTTCTATATTAGTTTCACCGCGTTACTGGCCCTTATCGCCTTTGGGTCATTGTCTCAAACATTTGGCCAAGGTGTTATTGTTCCCATCGTATGTGACGTTCGGCCATGCAGGCCGCCGCGTCCTCCTATCCCGCGTCCGATCCCGCTGCCAAATGTATTGCCGGTCAAATCGATCAAACTGGATACGAAGATCGAGGGACAGGTCGCGACCACTCATGTCGAGCAGGTTTTTCGAAACGATACCCCTTACACCCTCGAGGGCACCTATTTCTTCCCGATCCCCGAAACGGCTTCGATCGTTGAATTCTCGATATGGGAAAACGGCAAGAAGCTTGTCGGGGAAGTTCGGACTCGGGAAGAAGCACGAAGGATATACGATGAGATAGTTAGGCGTCAGCGCGATCCTGGACTGCTTGAATATGCCGGAAAGGACCTCTTTCAGGCTTCAATATTCCCAATTCCGGGAAATTCGGATAAGAAACTCGAGCTCACCTACTCCCAAGTGTTGAAGGCCGAATCCGGCACGGTGGCGTACAAATATCCGCTGGGAACGGGCCGTAATCTTTGGCGGCAGCCATGGATAGAAAACGAAGGGGTTCGAACCGCATTGCCGCCGCAGAAATTCGGTTCTGTATCGGGCCGAGTAGAGATAGTTGGCAAACAAGCTTTGAGAAACATCTACTCGCCATCCCACAAGATAGACGTTTCGAACAAAGGTGAGCGAAACGCGATCGTCTCATTCGAAACGACCGACAACGACTCGGATCTTCAGCTATTTTACGGCCTCTCGAACGACGATTTCGGGATGACCCTGCTTACTCACCGCGAACCCGGCAAGGACGGATACTTTCTGCTTCTTATGAGTCCGCGCGATGACGTCTCAGAGCGTGAATTGGTGAACAAAGACATAGTTTTCGTTCTCGACACAAGCGGCTCAATGGCCGATGAAGGGAAGATGGAAAAGGCTCGGAATGCCCTGCTATTCGGCGTTCGGACGCTGAGGGACGGCGACCGATTCAATATCATAAACTTTGCCGGCGAAGAACACCTTATGGAACGCGGACTTATCGCCGCTGATGCGAGCGGGAAGCGAAAAGGTGAAGAATTCGTTAATAATCTGCGTCCAACAGGCGGGACAAATATCAACGATTCGTTGATAGCGTCGCTCAAACAGTTCGCGAGAAGCGATCGTCCAAAGATGTTGGTTTTTATGACCGACGGTAATCCCACCGTTGGGGTTACTGATGCCGAGAAGATCGTTGCCAACTTAAAGACTGCGAAAAACAGAGACATCGATGTTCGAATATTCCCGTTCGGTTTTGGTTATGACGTAAACACCGCATTGCTCGATAGGATCGGTACAGAAAATTCAGGTATCTCGGACTATGTGCAGCCTAAAGAAGATCTGGAGGTGAAGGTTTCAAACTTCTTTGCAAGAGTAAGCTCACCAGTGCTTTCTGATATAGAACTCGATCTCGGCGGGCTTCAGGCAGATTTTGTTTACCCGAGAAAGATCACCGATCTTTTCAAGGGTATGCAGATAGCCATGATCGGCCGGTACAAGAATGCTTCTGACCTGCAGAATATCACTATTGCGTTGAACGGGAAGACGGGTAAGGAAGCTCGAAGTTTCAGCTTCAGCGGTCTCGATTTTCCCGAACGCGAAAACGATAACGAGTTTCTCCCGCGACTCTGGGCAAGCCGTCGAGTCGGTTGGTTGATAGAAGAGATCCGCAGAAATGGCGAGACGAAAGAGCTTCGCGATGAGGTGACCGATCTCGGCACGCGTTACGGCATTGTCACGCCCTACACGTCATATCTAGCCACTGACGGTTCTCTTGCAAATGCACCGCGCGATTCTGAACGGCAGATAAGTTTGATGCGGTCTGCTCCGGCAAAGGTGCGGGCTGACAGCGGCGCTGGAGCGGTTCAGATGAGCGTTCAGCAAAACGCGATGAAGGAAAATTATTCGATCGCAGAAGACAAAAAGAAGGATAGGAACGAGCGGATACTAGTCGATAATTCGTCCATCAATCAGTTCGTGGGCACTAAGAATTTCTTCAATCAATCGAACGTATGGGTCGACTCGGATCTCAGGAACGAATCGAAACTCCCAGAGACAGTCGTGAAATTCGGCAGCGACGAGTACTTTGCTTTGGTCGCCAGAGAACCGGAACTCGGACAATATTTCTCTCTTGGTGAGGAAGTAGTGGTTGTTCTAAAGGGCCGCGTTTATCGTGTTACGAAGTAAATAGTGTCTTGGGCCGGTAACAGCGGTTATATTGTCAGAGGTGATTTATAACGAGAAACGGTTTATTCTTTTCGTTATACATCGCCTCTGATTTCCAGCATTATGGCACCAAAGATCTTTTACGTGTTTGCTTCGTTGTTTCTGATATTTGTTTCTGTTTCGATATCGCGTTCCCAGACTAGTTGGTTTAAGCTGCCCTCGCCGGGTTCCGGTGATTTGGTGGCGGTTTATTTCACATCGGCGGAGCAGGGTTGGGTTGCCGGAGACAATGGTTTCTTGGCTTCCACCGCAAACGGCGGAAAGACCTGGACGCCTTATAAGCTAAACGTTGCTGAGGACATCAACGAGATCTATTTCCGGAACGATAATAATGGTTATCTTGTTGCAGGCCGGAAAATGTTTATCACAAACGACGCGGGCCGAACTTGGAATGAAACGCATATTTATAGATCAGGAGAATTCAAGAACCTTACACCCGAGTTCCTGAGCATTCGATTTGCCGACAAAAAACGTGGCATCGCCATCGGTTCTCTTTTGCGAAAAGTAAAGAACGAAGATGTGGTAGTTGACTCGCTGGTGATGCGAACCGACGATGGAGGAGAAAATTGGACTCGTATTCAAATGCCGACGAAAACCGAGTTGTTCCACTTGGACTTCAACGGTAGTTCGCACGCCTGGATCGTCGGTGACGACGGAGTGATCCTCGCGTCGACGGACAGCGGGCGTACTTGGGTAAAACAGTCCTCCGGAACCACAAACGCACTCTACAATGTCGATTTTCGCGATGACAACGAAGGATATGCAGTAGGCGAAAAGGGAACGATCCTTCGAACCGAAAATGGCGGGGCCACATGGACCCGAGTGTTGACTAATTTCACCGAGACCTTCATGAGGGTCGATTTTGCGGACGACAAGAACGGCTGGATCGTCGGCTACCGCGGCTCTATCCTTCGTTCGTCTGACAAAGGCCGAACCTGGATAAAACAGGAAAGCGGCACGACAAACCATCTTTACGGACTGTTCATGTTTAAGAAGTATGGATGGGCTATTGGCGCCAAAGGAATCGTCCTGCGATACGAACGCTAAGTTCCTACAAAATGAATAAAATCCATTCTTTTGGTCTTTGCTGACTACTCTACGACATTGGTCATTTCCGGAACCAGGGCCTCATTGACGTTGCAGATCTGCTTGAAAATCGGTTCACTTATTGACGCCCGTATTTACGCGGCCGCTAAACGCAATAGAATCAATTAGTTAGTGTCTGCAAGCTCTTGTCATCAATAACTTGAATTCAAGAATCAATGCCGATCTTAAAAATCGACCGACCGGAGGCACAGAATTTGCCTCATAAATCAATCGACTAGTTTTTCAATTAATTATCAATGTCAGTAATAGTTCCAATAGAGGAACCTACTGTATCGATCGGGTCAAATTCAAAATCCTCGGAGGATATCGAAATGATGTAGTTCTGTAGAACAGGTCTGCTTGTGGCGACTGTTCTTATCTTTTTTAGTCTGTCCGCTTATGGTCAGGAGACAACCGGAAGTCTCGAAGGCACGATCAAGGATTCGGCTGGTAGCTTGGTGCCAAACGTTTCCGTAACTGTAACAAGTGCTCGGGATGCCGTGTCCGGCACTACAACAACCGGCCTAGGCTCCGGATTCAGGCGTACGGTGACGTCTAATAATGAGGGCTTTTTTCGCCTTCTGCAGGTGCCGCCGGGAACTTATCTGGTTGTTACGTCTGCATCTAGCGGGTTTGGTGAATCGCGATACGAAAACGTTCAGGTTTCCGTAGGCGCCACCACCCAACTGAACATAACCGTAAATCCTGGTACCGCCGTCAATACCGTTGACGTTACCGCTTCTGATGCCCCGCCCGTTGATACAGGTAACAATGCGATCCAATCGACGCTAAGTGCCCAGAAGATAGAGCTGCTCCCCAAAGGAACTGGCTTTACAAGCTTGTTGAAAACTGTTCCCGGAACTCGTCCTGAATCGCGGACGGGTGGTTTCTCGGTGGACGGGGCTTCGGGTGCCGAAAGCGTTTTTGTTATCGATGGTCAGGAGGTGACGAACTATCGGACCGGGACGTTGAATGATACCTACAATATTCCGACTCAGTTAGTTCAGGAAGTGCAGGTCAAGTCTAGCGGTTTCAACGCAGAATACGGCGGTGCCACCGGAGGCGTGGTTAGCGTTGTGACCCGAGGAGGAAGCAATGATTTCCACGGTGAGGTCGGAATTCAGTTCGACACACCGAAGTTCAGCGGGACTCCGCGTCCATTGTTAACGAGATTCACGACCGGATCCACGGGACAGAATAATTTCGTTCAGGCTGTTGAGTACTTTAACCCGCCGAAGACCCAAGGTACCAATGTTTTTCCAACAGCAAATGTCGGAGGTCGGATAATCAAAGACAGGCTTTGGTTTTTTACCAGTTATTCTCCGCAGTATTTCGTTACCGAAGTCAACACGCAGTACTTGACCAATCTTCCGGCCAGCACTCGTACTTCGGTGGCAAATCAAACTTACCGAAGAAAGAGAACTTATGAGTATGCGTTTGGTCGCTTAGATGCCAATCCGTTCGAGAGCTTGAGACTCTCCGGTTCCTTCTTGTGGGACCCGGTCATCGATGAAGGAAGCCTTCCGGGTTCCTCGTTCTCGAATGTTACTTCTTCCTCCTACGTGTTCAATCCGAGCATCCCAACGGCCAATTTTGGTCCGCCGATCGGGATCCTGCCCGAGAGTGAATTTCGTCCAAAACAGGGCGGTCGGCAGACCTCGAATCTGGTCTCGTTTTCCGGAAGCTATACTCCTACAAGCAACCTTGTTATCGATGGACGCTACAGTCGGGGGTTCCTGAATGAAAAGAATGGCAATTATTTTGTGCCGACATTCTTTCCGCAGGTCTCCAGCTGCAGCAGCAACACACCGGCGTTTCCATGCTCGACAACCGGTGCTAACTCGATCACTGTCAAGGATATTTCTGTTCGCACGTCTTACGAATTTGCCGGCACCTATTTATTCAATCTTGGAGGCAAGCACGAGATTAAAGGCGGATATCAAAGATACTCGATCTTCAATGACGTGCAGTCCGGCAACAATGCGATAGGACAGCTTCGATTTTTTGTTGGAACACCGATCTCGAGCACTCAACCCGGAGTCACTGATACGGCTGGTGCGATCGGATCGGGTTCGTTCCGGCGTCAAGGCACCAACGGAAGCGGTTCAAATCTGAGCCAGGGCATTTTCATTCAGGACAAGTACCAGATGTTCGGTCGTCTAACGCTGAATCTGGGTGTTCGAATTGAGAAAGAAGATCTTCCGTCGTTTAACCAGTACCCGAGCGCCATCAACTTTGGATGGGGTGATAAGATCGCTCCGAGGTTGGGATTCGCGCTTGACGTGTTTGGCGATGGCAAAACGAAAGTATTTGCCAGCTACGGCCGTTTCTTTGACCGCGTGAAATTCGCATTACCGCGTGGTCTATTTGGCGGCGACGTTTTCCTTGAAGATTATTTTGAGATTTTCCCGGGTGACACAGTCTCAAGCTTCAACATTACCACTATCGTGGGTAACTTCTCAGGCCCAAGCGTTTGCCCGTCCACCGGAACGATCGCTCCCGGTGTCAGGAGCCGATGCCAACGAAATCTTCGCGTCAACGCAAATGAACCGGGTGCCGGTTTGTACACCGGTTTCGGTGCTGTCGATCCGAACCTGAAACCGTTTCAACAGACCGAATTCACTGTCGGCGGTGAAAGGCAGCTGAGCCGTGATTATGTGTTCAGAGTTCGCTACACATTTAAGAATGTCGATGAAGCCGTTGAAGATGCCGGATTCGTTAACAGCGCCGGAAGCGAAGCGTACATCATCGGAAATCCGGGCCGCGGCCTGCATGCTGAATCGCTCCGCCAGTTCGGATACATCAACGTTGCGAGTCCACAACGCCGATACGACGGTTTGGAATTCGTTCTCGACAAGCGTTTGTCGAAGAATTTCTATTTCAACGTTAACTACACCTACAGCCGATTGTTTGGAAACTACACGGGACTTTCGAGTTCAGATGAGCCTCATTTGGTTGACGGCCGCCTCGCTCCGGGAGTAAGCCGTGCGTTTGACCTTCCGTTCATTGGCTTTACTGCTGAAGGACAGCCGGATAATGGACCGTTGCCGACTGATCGACCGCACGTGTTCAATTTCTACGGTGCCTATATTTTCGACTGGATGGGAAGCAAGACGAATTCGACGGAATTTTCTGCGTTCCAGACGATCACTTCCGGAACACCGATGACAACATCGATCTACGGACAGTCGAGCGTTACTCCGCAGATCTTTTATCATCGTGGTGATCTGGGCCGTTCGCCGACGTACTCTCAGACCGATCTGAATATCACTCATCGGTACAGATTCGGAAGAGACAACCGGTTCACCATTGCCGGTGATATCAACTTCACCAATTTGTGGGACCAGGATACAGTGACTGGGGTTTACCCGACGATGAATACTACGGCGGGCAGGCCAAACGATGCTGCGCTCTTCCCGGCGGCAACTGCCGGACAGCGTCCTGTGCTTTACGCAAACGGCTATACCACCGGCGCATTGCTTCAGACGATCCTGACCCATATAGGGGCTTCACCCGATAGGCCGGACGCGCGATACAAGATGCCGCAGCTTTATCAATCTCCGCGTGCCGTCCGGTTCGGATTTCGATTACTTTTCTAGCAATAGACTCTGATCGATCCGAAGCCGATTTCGGAACCAATACTTGGCCGCAGCCGCAAAGCCGGACGCGGCCTTTTTTTTGTTGGTTCGACCGTATGAAATTGTGAATTTTATTCTAAATCATGGACGTTGACTTAACATTTGACGGAAACCTGTGTTAACTTACATCACCAATTCTTTCAATTTGTCTGTATCTCATCAGACTTCGTTATTAGAAACAGTTGAAATCCTGGAGGACGCATTATGAGCATCAAAAGGCTTTTTCTCGCACTTCCGACGTTGTTGTTGACTGCTTTGTTGTTCGGGTCAGCATTTGGTCAGGGCACAACCTCACGCATTACCGGTACTGTTACCGATAATAACGGAGCCATAGTTCCCGGAGCGACGGTTACGCTGATCAATCCCGGCACCAACTCCACGCTTATCACGACTACGAGTGATAACGGTGTTTATGCCTTCGATCTGATCCCTCCCGGCACTTACACGATCACCGTCGAGAAACAAGGTTTTAAGAAGATCGTCTCGACGAATAACGTTGCCTTGATCAACCAGCCGTCAACTGTAAATCTTGCTTTAGAAGTGGGAGACGTTTCGGCGGTCGTGAACGTGGAGAGTGCTGCTGAGACCGTTCAGACGTCGACGTCGGGAAATGTGGGCTCAACCATCGAACAGCAGACCTTGCAGAGTTTGCCTATCGTCGGGCTTCGTGGCCGAAATCCTCTTGATCTTCTGAACTATCAGTCGGGAGTCGTGGTCGGATCGAACACAGGCGGAGGCATTCATGTTAACGGTTCTCGAGACCGTGCATTTAACTTCACGTTGGACGGTATCGACATCAATGACACGACTGCCGGCGGTTCGAATTTCACTCCGCTCCGTCCTAATCCGGACTCTATCCAGGAGTTTCAGGTCGTAACCAGCAACGCAACCGCCGAACTCGGACGAAACAGCGGTGCTCAGGTCACTCTTGTTACCAAATCCGGTACTAATCGTTACTCGGGGAACATCTTTGAGTATTACCAGACGCCTCGTTTCAACGCTAATCAGTTCGAGAGTAATCTGCTCGGAGTTAGGAGGCCGCAATTCGTTCAGCACATTTACGGTTTCAGTGCCGGGGGGCCGATCCCGACATTTGGATTCGGCGACGGAGGTAAGTTTAGGCCCTTAAAGGACAAAGCATTTTTCTTTATAAACTACCAACGATTATTCGCCACGGAAACCAGATTGACGACTCGTACTGTTTACACCCAATCGGCCCGTTCCGGGATCTTCCGTTATGTAGTCGGGCAGCAGAATGCACCGGCCGGTACGGCAACGGCGTCCGTGAATGCTGACGGCACTGCGCGATACCCGGACTGCAGCGGGTCGATCACTACTCAATGTATACGTTATTACAATGCAAACACGGGGTCTCCGATCACTTTTGATCCTCTGGTAACTGGGATCCTAAACAGTTATCCGCTTCCGAACGACTTCTCGGCGGGTGATGGCCTCAATACGGCTAGATTCAATTTTAACGCGCCCCAGCTCGAAAAGCAGTGGGATCTCGTAATGCGGTTTGACTATAACCTGAACGATCAGCACAAATTCTATGTCCGGTACGCTGAAGGAGAGCAAAACACCATCGGCGACAGTGTCAACGGGGGATTGCAGGCGTTTCCGGGATTCCCGAATCTTGTTGATACCGGACGACGTCCTAAGAACTTTGCATTCAACCATCGGTGGTCGCCAAACGCAAAATTTACAAACGAGGCGATCTTCGGCCTTAGCCGCTTCCGATTCTCCTTCTTTAATCCTGAGGTTCGAAATGATGTGCCCTTCGTCCTGAACACAGTTGCCGATGCATATGGCAATCAGCTCGGAAATGCTCGCGCTGCTCGGACTTTCCAGATCGTGGATAACATGACCTTTGATTATTCGCCGCACGTATTCAAAGCGGGCGTGAACATTCGCCTTGGACGTGTACTCGATGATCGTTCAAGCGCTGGCGGTGCGATCGAAGGAACGGTCGGTTTTGGCGCGGGTTCGAGTGACTTTACGGGTTTCGGGCTTCCGGCCTCGGGCAGCACATCGATCAACGCGAACGATCTAACAAATCTTCGTTCCCTGATCAACAATTTGATCGGGCGAATCGGCAGCTTCAGCCAGGGATTTATTGTTAGCCCTGAAAACCCAACCTCGTGGGCGCCCGCTGGAACTCGGTGGAACTTCCGTGCCTATTATCCTGAATACGACTTCTACTTTCAGGATACGTGGAGAATGTTCCCCAATTTTGTGGTTGATCTGGGATTACGATATGAACTTAAGCTAAGTCCTAGTTCAAAGGATCTTCCCATTCTTGCACCCGACCGTCTGTTCACCGCCGGGGCCGCACCGACAAATGCGATCACCTGGGTCGAGAAAAAGATGTTTCCTGATGACACAGATAACTGGGGGCCGTCAATCGGTTTCGCATGGGATCCGTTCAGCAAGGGAAAGACGTCGATCCGAGCAAATTACCGTCTATCGTACGACCGTTTTGCAACACAAGTATTTACCAACAGCATCTGGCAGGGAACTCCGGGCAACGTATTTAACGCATCTGCCTCGGGGATAGCGCAGCAGAACTTGTTGCTGAGGAACGGTTTACCAAATCTCTTCCCGACCTCAACGCCGGCGCAATTGAGGACGCCGCCCGCATTCTCAACTTCGTCGATAACTCTGGTCGACCCCGATGCGCGTTATCCGGAAGTCCATTCATGGTTTGCGGGAATTCAGCACGACGTGTTCTGGGACAGCGTTCTTGAAGTCAATTACATCGGTAAACGTGGAACTCACCTTTTCGGCGGATACGACGCCAATCAGGTGGATATTTTTGCAAAGGATTCACGCTGTGCGGATAATTTCCTGACAACGTTCAACAAGATCCGTGCAGGTTCGACGAACGAATGTTTAACGAATCTTTTGTTTACCGGTGACATCGCCAATGCGGCAGGTACAGCTGCGTTTCGTGCAAACGGGACGGTCGCAGCAACTCTTGCGACTACAAACACCGGAGGCAGTGTTGCTACCGCAGCGCGTACAGTCTCAGGACTTGTTTGCACCTCCGCCCAGGTCTCCTCTGGGCTGTGTACGTCGACGTCTCAGCAGCTCATCAGCCGAAGCCTAAGTAATCCGTACTTCTTCCAGAGATTCCCGCAGTTTCTTGGAGCAATGAATGTCCTGGACAGCACGGACTATTCGCGTTACAGCGGACTTGAGGTCAATCTAAAACGGCGGCTCACCGGAGGGTTTGGTTATTCGGTCGGTTATACATGGTCAATTTCAAAGGATACCCGTTCGTATGACCCGGTGTTTACGACCGTGTCCCGTGACAACAACCAATCGGCATCGAGCACGCCATTCGACCTTAGGGACAAGAACCTTAATTACGCATGGTCAGATTTCGACCGCCGCCACGTCCTGAATGCAACATACGTCTGGGAAGTGCCGGTAGGAAAGGGTAAAAAGTTTGGATCGGATATGCCGTCGGCCCTTGACTATATCATCGGAGGATGGCAGCTTGCAGGCCGATATAATTGGTCCTCGGGACGTCCGTTCACCGTTTATTCGGGCCTTTACACAATAAGCAATGTTACTCAGGCAACTGCGAACTGTAATAATTGCCCGCGTGACCTAGGCTCACTGGTCGAGCGAAACGGAACCAATTACTGGTTCAGCGAACAGGCACAAGCGCTGTTCTCCCAGCCAGGTCCGGGCGAACTGGGGAATACCCGAAGAAACTACTTCATCGGTCCCCGCAGGTTCCAGACTGATGTGTCGCTCTCAAAGAAGTTCCGATTTACCGAAACGCTTAGCTTCGACCTCCGTGTCGATGCTCAGAACTTGACCAATACTGCGTCGTTCGGTATCCCGACAGCAACTTTCAACTCAACTGTTTTTGGTAGAATTCGTGACAGCGTAACGAGTTCTGCAAGGCGTATTCAGTTTTCAGGAAAGTTCAACTTCTGATCTGTCCAGAGTTAAATGAAATGGATCTCCGTGGATGATCAACATCTGCGGAGATTTTTTTTGAGGCAAGGCAACACCTTTAGTTTCAGAGGCATCAAGTTTAATGGAACATGAAAGTGAGAATGCAGGGAATTTCTGCGGACGAGTCTTTCCAGTTTCCTCCTGTTTCTACCTTAGCCCGTTTGAAGTATGTGACTTCGGCGGGCATTTTTTTTATTTTTGCGGGGCTGCCTTAAGGCTGTAATAGGAACTTGCGAACGAAATAGCCTGCGGCATTGCTGTTATCGCCTTTGCGACTACATGATCGCGTTTCAAAAGAAATTCTGACGCGGCTGTCGAGCCAGATCTCGCGAGCGTCAGATTGTATCCTAGCCTTAAGCGTATGAACTCGCGCTCAGCATTTATGTCGGGTTCTGAAATTGCCCAGTCATTGCGGGCAAAATCGATGAAATCGGAAACATCCCGGTCAGAAATTGCTGACGGTTCTCTTGCGATCAGCCGTTGGGAATAGAAAAATATAGGGTCTAATAGTGCGATTCGCTCTTTTGTGACCTCATCCGGTTTAACCTGGACATCTGGCAGTATTCCGTCACCGCCAAATACTTTTCGCCTTTCTCGAGTCGAAATATAGGCTTTCGACCGATTCGGCGAGCTACTTGCCTCATCATTCTTATGATTGTAGTAGTCGTAGGCTCCCTGATGTTCGTAGTCTCGTTGGATGGATCGTCCCGAAGGGGTGTAATACTTTGCCGTTGTTAGAGTCAGGCCGCCGCCCTGAGGAAGGTCCACAACGCTCTGAACAAGGCCCTTTCCAAAGGTTCTTTGGCCGACGATCACCGCCCGGTCGTTATCCTGAAGGGCTCCGGCTATCACCTCAGATGCTGACGCCGTGTCCCCGTCCACCAGAACAACTATCGGCAGGGTCTCGGGCCGCCGGTTTGCCGAACGCCAGATACGATCGTCGTTCGACATTCGTCCCTTTTGCGAGACGATAAGCGAACCTTCCGGTAGGAACTTCTCTGCGATCTTGATCGATTGTTCAAGTATTCCGCCGGGATTACCCCGAAGATCGAGGACAAGCGAGGTCATCCCGTTTCTCTTGAGCTCACGAAATGCTGCATCAAACTCTGCGTAACTAGTAAAGCTGAATCCGTCAGACATTTCGATCAGGCCGGCCCCGCTCTCCATTAGAAACGCATTTGTAACTGTAGGTTGAGCGACCCGATCTCGCCGAAGTGAAAAAGTTAACTGGGAACCATTACGATCAACGGTCACCTTGACTGTCGTGCCCCTGGGGCCGCGGATCATATCCCGGATCTCTAACGATGAGAGCAAAGTGACATCTTTTCCATCAACGGCGGTGATGCGGTCGCCGAACCTGAGGCCGGCCCTCTCGGAGGCGGAACCCGGAAATGTTGAAATAATGTAGGTTTGAAGCCGTTTGTCGCGTTCATACGAGACGATCGTCGAACCCGTCCCAAAATATTCGCTACGCTGGTCTCCAAGGAGTTCCTCATATTCTAACTTGTCATAGTAATTTGAATGAGGGTCCAATGACCTGAGCATCGAAACTATCGAAGATTTTGCAAGGTCGGCATCTATGAGCTTTCGACCGTTTGCATGATTGGATCTGATGATCTCTATCGCGTCCTGCACGTCGGTCAAGATCGAGGAAGCGGCGGTCGCGGAAGACGGCGCGGCGGGCCTCCGGGGCGAAGACGCTGAGAACGTCGAACCCTGTTCGATCACAAAGGGATCACTAGAGGCCTTACCTGGAAAGGCTCGGCTCTGTCCGGCTACGCTGACACATAAGGACAGAGTAGCTCCGAACGCGATATATCGGAGCAGCATCATTTGCACTACTTTGGTCGATCGGCTGCCGGTTTACGTTCAGCCAGACTGATCGAATTCTTAAACTTTGACGACAATATACGACGATTCGGATGATTATTCCAATCTTCGCCTCGAGATCGAGAATGTATTTGAAAATGCTATGAATTTAGGCCAAAATCGAGGAATGCCCGACCAACATGAAGGTGAACTTGCCGAAAAGATACAGCGCCTGATCGAAACGATAGATATTGCTAACATACTCACGGAGCCATTGACCAAGTCGATCGAGGAGATACTTCGGGTAACAGCCGAAGATCTCGGGTCGAACGAGGCTTCGGTCCTTGTTAGAGATGGTGATAACGGTGACCTGCGATTTTTGTCGGCGGTAGGCCAGGTCGCGGAAAGGCTCGTTGGGGTCTTGATCCCGGCGGGAAAAGGGATTGCAGGTTTCGTACTTTCGTCGGGGCAACCGATCGCCGTTGCGAATGCGGACGCCGATGCCTCGTTTTACCGGGAAGTGGATAAGTTGACGGGCTATTCGACTGAAATGATACTCGCGACACCGCTTCGACACGACGGTGAGGTGATCGGAGTGCTCGAGTATATCAACCGGGCTGGTGATCCACCTTATAAGCCTTTTTCTCCGGATGAGATGGATCGGGCGGCACGGTTCGCCGATGCCATCGCATCGCTAGTACGGGCGTACGAATCAGCAAAATTGTTCCGCGATATGGGGCAAAAGATAGTTGGCGAAGGATCTGAATTTGACATAACAGAGGTTCGAGAATGGCTGTCCCACTACAGAGGAGGCGCCGAACACAGAGAAATGATGGATCTCGCGGTCATTGTTCGGGAGATAGCCGGACGTGGCGAGGCGGAACGTTCGCTTTGTCGCAGTGTACTGGAAGCACTTCTCACTTATACGAGCGATACGATCAATCAGACTTACCTTCGGTACTGAGAATTTCCTGAAAAATGACGGCAGTTTCCGGAATTGAAAAAGTCAACGGCAGTACTCGAGCTATGTACTTTCAGCTCGACGACAGCTGGCGCTCGGCTCGGGGCAAAGGGGTATCGGTCGCGGTTATCGACAGCGGGATAGATATTGGCCACCCGGACCTTGCAGGCAAGGTCGTGGATTCGGTAGAAGCCCGTGTTGACAACAAGAAGGTCGTATTCGATCCTTCAGACGCGGGCGATTCTGCCGGTCACGGAACCGCATGTGCCGGGATCATTTCTAAGATCGCACCTGATTCTGAGCTACACAGCATCAAAGTTCTTGGTGCGGGCGGTCTTGGCGATGGTATGGCTTTTCTCGCCGGACTTGAGTGGGCGATAAAACAAAAGTACAGGGTGATCAACCTCTCGCTCGGGACGACAAAACCACAGTTTTTTGCTCCGTTACATGACCTGCTCGACCGAGCATATCAAGCCGGATGCATCGTCGTAGCGGCTGCGAATAATCTTCCTCAACCCAGCTTTCCGTCGGTGTTTTCATCTTCCCTGATCTCGGTCATCAAGAGCGAAGAGAAGGATCCGTTGAATTTTGGCTTTCACTATGGCGAGGTCATCGAGCTTACAGCGCCAGGCGTAAATATCCGTACCGCATGGCCCGGAGGTGATTACCGAAGCCTGACGGGAAACAGCTTTGCGTGCCCGCACATTGTCGGAGTGATCGCGTTGCTTCTCGAGAAACATCCGGACCTCACGCCCTTTCACGTAAAGTCGGCTCTGCACTCGATCGCCATGGAAAACCAGAATCGAAACGGTGAAATTGTTCGATGATCGCGATCGGGATGTTCAAGACCGTCAGGCCCCTGTCCGGATGATTTTTGCAATTTCAGGATCGAAATGATTTGATGAATTACGGCATTGATGGACAATTGTCCTAATTACCTGCATATGACTGAATCTTTCAAATTGGCTCCTCTCGAGATAGAGGAATTTAGCCTTCAAAATGGACTCAGGGTCATTTTGAATCGAGACATGGCGGTACCGGTTGTCGCAATAGCGGTCTATTACGACGTTGGTTCACGGAACGAGCCCCCCGGAAAAACCGGATTTGCCCATTTGTTTGAACATATGATGTTCCAGGGTTCGGCAAACGTCCCGAAGGCGGGACATTTTCAATACATTATGAAAGCCGGCGGGACGATGAACGGGACAACCTCCAGTGAGAGGACGAACTACTTTGAAGCACTCCCGGCAAATCAACTTCCTCTTGGATTGTGGCTCGAATCGGACAGAATGCGATCGCTTGCCGTTACCCAGGAAAATCTCGACAACCAGCGAGAAGCAGTCAAGGAAGAAAAGCGCTTGCGGTACGATAATCAGCCATACGGCCAGATCTTCGACCTGATAAATCAGATGATCTATAAGAACTTTGCGAATTCGCATTCGACCATCGGATCCATGGAAGATCTCGACGATGCATCGGTTGAGGACGTGAAGGATTTCTTTCAGACATATTACGCGCCGAATAACGCCGTTCTGGTCATCTCTGGGGCATTTGAGACCGACACGGCAAAGCAGTTGGTCGAAACCTATTTCGGTGACATTCCGGCTCAACCTCTACCTAAGGAACTCGATGTTACGGAACCGGACGAAGTGGCTGACAATTATCGTGAATGGGAAGACAAACTCGCGCCGTTTCCCGCATTTCTGGTTGGCTGGAAAATTCCAAAGAGACGCACTCCGGAATCAAATGCACTTTACCTGGCAGGGAAATTGCTTTATGACGGGGACAGTTCCCGACTTTATCAGCGACTGGTCAAGGGAGAAGAGTCAGTGATCCAGCTTTTTGGATTTACGGATGAACGCCGCGGGCCCTCGAGTATCTTCATCGGTGCAATTCCAAAACCGGACAAAGATCTTAGTCGGATCCGCGAGACGATAATGCATGAGATACGAGATATAGCCTCGGTTGGCCCCACGCCTGAAGAGATGCAGAAGCTACATAACCAACTCATCAATGATGCCGTGAGAATGAGGCAGTCTTCGATGTCGCGAGCGCAGCAGATAGCGGAATTCGCCTTGTTTGACGGAGATCCGTCTTTGATAAATCGGGAACTCGACGAGCTGCTTTCTGTAACGCCGGATGCGATACGTGCGGCCGTCGATAAATTTCTCAATACGGAGAACAGGGCATTATTGGATATCGTTCCGGCTGGCGTCGGTTGACAGCGTCGACCTCGCCGTTTCTTGATACCGTGAGATCGCATTCAGCGGGGCCTGGTACCGCAGCACTAATAAAAAGACAAATATGAGCATTCAAACAACAGCGCCAGAGCCGCTTGCTCCGGTGCCGTTCACCATCCCTTCAGCCTTTGAAACAGAGCTTTCCAACGGCCTTCGCGTGGTCGTTTTCGATGATCCCCGCCTACCGCTGGTAAGTTATCGACTCGTATTTTACTCCGGCGACTCGCACGATCCGGAAGGCAATACCGGGACTACTTCGGCAATGGCTTCATTGATGGTTGAAGGCACAGAGAATTATTCCAGTAAAGAACTGGCCGAAAAGATCGAGCGTCTCGGTGCGAGCCTAAACGTAGGGGCTTCGGACGATTTCACAAGCATTTCTGCCTCTGCACTCACGATTTATAGCTCCGAGATCTTGGCCTTGATGGCAGAGGTTGTCTTTCGGCCCACATTCCCGGAGGACGAATTGGATCTTTACAGACGCAACACTATTGAGAATCTGAAATTCCAGAGATCGCAGCCGAATTTTCTTGCTAATGAACAGACTGCACGTATTCTCTATGGCAAACATCCTTACGCTGTAATATCGCCCTCGGCTGGCGATATCGAACGTCTGACCCGGGAAAGTATCGTAAAACTGCATGCCGAACGGATCATTCCTAACAATGCCGTTTTGATCGCGGTCGGCGACGTGGACAGAGAGTCGCTGCTCGAAGAGATCGAAGGCCATTTTGGAGATTGGGGAAGGGGTAACATCGTTGGATTGGATTCGCCTAAACCTCCGGAACGGAACGCCAGATCCATCACCATTGTTGACCGTCCCGGTTCTGCCCAGTCAAACATCGTAATGTCAAATATTGGCGTCGATCGGAGCCATCCTGACTATTTTCCGATCATGGTAATGAATCAGGTGCTCGGAGCGGGAGCATCATCGCGGGTATTCATGAATCTTCGCGAAGAGAAAGGTTACACCTACGGTGCCTATACCCGATTTGATATGAAACGGTTGAGCGGAGAATTCGAGGCCACGGCTGAGGTCCGTACAGCGGTTACTGGCGATTCGATAAAGGAGTTCTTTTACGAACTAGATCGAATAAGAACCGAATCGGTCCCTGAAGAAGAGCTTTCAGATGCAAAGGCCTATCTGACCGGCGTTTTCCCGATCCGTGCAGAAACGCAAGAGGGTTTGACGGGCTTGATAGTTGGGCAGCAGCTCTATGGCCTGCCGGCAGATTACCTTCAAACTTATCGTGACAAGGTCGATGTAGTGACGATCGAGGATGTGAAACGTGTCGCGGCCGAGCACATACACCCAGATCGTATCGCTATCGTAATAGTTGGTGATGCAGGTGAGGTTCTTCCGCAGGTCAAGGAATTCGCTGAGGAAATAGAGATCTTCGATACTGATCGCAACCCAAAGGAGCTTTCCCAATTCGAAACTAATGATCTGATCGCGGACGTCGATGTGACCGGAGATTGGCTGCTTTCCCTGGATTTTCAGGGGCAGGCCGTTCCGGTGAAACTCATCCTTGAAAATAGTGGTGATACTATCACCGGAACACTCGAAACGATGCTCGGTGATGGAGAGGTCAATCAAGTCTCGATAAATGGCAACAAATTTTCGGCTGTGGCTGTAAGTGAAATTCAAGGGCAGCCGATGGAGCTTTCAATAAACGGGAAGGTCGATGGTGACTCAATGTCCGGCTCGATCACTGTTTCGATCATTCCAGAGCCGTTAACATTCACCGGTTCCAGGGGTTAATACGCACCGACTTGAGACCGAACCAAAAGCGCCCTTTCAAGCTCGCTCTGCAGAAATTCCTCTGGTCTCAATTGAAACGACTAATCAGGGCGGACGAATTCAATGATCGCGAAAGGTACGTTGCTTGGGTCGGTAACCATTGCGATCCTTCCTACGCCCGGGGCATCGAAAGGCCCATGCCTCACCGTGCCGCCATTTTCTTTGATCTTTTCAACGGTCTCGTCGGCATTGGAAACGGCTACATATGTGCTCCAATGAGAAGGCGGCGGCTCCGGCCCCCAGTTCTCATCGATCGCCATCATTCCTCCAACTGCGACTCCATCGATTTGTATTTCCAAGTAAGGCATTTGTGTGATCTTGCTCTGTTCAAGGCCCCATCCGAGAAGTTCGGAGTAGAATCTCTTTGCAATTGAAAGGTCACGTGTGGCCAGTTCACGCCAACAAACGGTTCCATGTGAAGGGACGGAAAATTCAGCCATAGTGCTCTCCTAATACTCAATCCTGCAGCGATGACGCGTGGGAAGCGGCGATCTTCCACGAACCGAGTTGCTTTACGAAATATACCGAAAACGTAACCGGCGGTTCCGGTTTCGATTCCCCCGCCCTTGCGATCGACCGAACTCGAAAGAAATAAGCCGCAGAGTTCCCGTAGCTAAGAAAGGCCTCGTCGTCCTTATACCGTTCACCGCCTCGTCCGGTCGGAGTTCGCAGAGCGGCGAGCAGCGAGGTCCGATCAGAAGTTACATCGTTATTCGATCCTGTTGAAGTGAAATCGGTGGTGAACATATCACTTCCGGAATCACGCAAGATCCCACCCTCATTTAGCTTGCTAATAAGCTCTCTCAGTTCAGTTTCGACAGTTGGGGAGAGATACTTTGACGGCCGAGTTACCGTTCTTGCTTCCACTACGGCTGGATGTGGAGGAAGCCACGGCAATGGATCGCAAGGAATAGCAGTCATATGGCCGACCGCAACCTTCCAATCTAAGCCTACTTTTATCCAAAGCTCGGTCGATTGATATTTTGAAAGGCACTTGTCGTCTTTATAACGCCAGAGATTTTTCTTAAGGGAAGTAACGATCGCGGCGTCATCATAGACCGTCACAAAGGGAATGTCACTTTCATATGAAAGCGTTTCAAAATCCAGCCTTTTCCCGGCTTTGATCGCTGCGGCATCCCATCTGATCATTGCAAGAAGCTGGTCGCGGGCGTTGTAAACGATCTTTCCTTTGATACCCACATAACCGTCAATATATGTCTTCTCGATCGCTGATGTTTCCCGCGAGACAAAAGAGCGTTCTACTTCGGAGATCGCCTGTCTGATCGCAGCGATGTCGTCTGCCCGTTCTGTAGAGGTCTTGGTGAACTGAGAGTAAGCAGTCACGGAGAGTAGCAAAAAAACAATGATCCTCTCCGCCACTAGCTTCATTCAAAAACTCCCAACTCTTCCCACGCTATTAGGCAAAACGTAGAAAACAACCCATTCAAAAGCTCATAAATCACCAAATTTACCCATTTCAATCATCAATTGACCCCGAAATAGAAGCCTTCCGGATAGGTTCATAGAATTCTGATGGCCTCTCACTCTTGGATGCACCCTTTCGTGGCGCCAAATGCGATCAACGAATCCCGCTCAGAGTGATCAAGGAAATGTTTGCCCCGGTCGGGTCGGTTATCACCGCCATTCTACCTACGTTTGGAATGTCATATGGACCGAACACGACCGTTCCCCCCAATGTTTTCGCCTTTTCCAGCGTCGCGTCGATGTTATCCACCGATACGTACTGCGCAATGTGAGGCGGTGGCGGCGTTCCGCCAAACATAGCCGGGTCTATTTGGTAAAGTGCACTATCGGGTTGCTCACCACCACAGGAAGAAAATTCTAAGTATGCCATCTCATTCCCGGCATTCTGGCTCTCACTGAATTTCCAGCCGAACACGTTTGAGTAAAAAGCCTTGGACTTTTCCAGGTCCTTAACCGCAAACTCGCTCCAACAAAAATCGCCGTGCCCAGGCTTCTTTAATTCGTGATCGGTTATTTCACCATCCATATATTCCTCTCTCGTGACGCTTTCCAATTTCTAACTTGCCTTGGAAAAGGCACACTTCGACTACCTTAAGCTGAATGCCCGAATCTTATCACTAATCAAAAGTGTAGTAAACGACTTATTTAGCGGGAGTTTTGAGTTGCAGCCGGGAGTTTACTGGCCTTCGCGGGAAGGCTGGACGGGATGCCGCAACTCAAAACTTTTTTGGAGAGACTAGATCAACTCGCTTGCCTCATAGGCACTTCCTGCGGTTTGAGCTCCTGTAAGTGGTCGATCAATGCAGACGCCGCTTTTCTGGACAATTCGCTCGTCCGGCAGTTCATAAGTTTCATTGCTATGTCGTCGGCATTGACTCCGGCTTCACGGGCAGTGGCACGGATCATGCCCAATTGCTTGGGCGATACCATGTCGCCGATGCCCTTAGCAACAGGGTCCGAAGGGAAGCTGCTCGATCCTGCCGTGGTTGTTTCATCGCTGCGTTCAATTGCGTCGAACTCGCGCTTATAGAGGTCTCGGGCGATCCCAAACTTGACCGCCGCTCGCTTTAACGCGTCATGCTCTGCCTTTTTGATCCCGGTTTCACTTCGCGCCGAACCTGTTCCAATGCCTTCGCGAGTCACGCCGTCTATACTTATCGCAACGGTTACGATAACCAGATCGCCGATCGATCGAATGTCCTTAACGGTGTGCGCCCAGTTCGGTGCCGTCTCGTCAAGTATGTCGGCGACCGTATGCCACTCAACGTAGTCAACCACACGGACGTTCCCGCTTCGGTCACGCCACGCCTCACGATGTCGCACCAGATTCGGGTCGACATTCTTTCTCAGTTCCTTAAGTGTCGAAGAAAAATCCAGGACATTGTTGAGGCCCAGATCGAACTCATCCGACAAAACCTGTTGTTTGACCATCTCTTTCTGCGTGTTCATTTTTCTCTCCATTTGTGTTTCACCGATCATCGACGACCTGACCTATTTCTACGCGGTTACCTGATTTCCCGGTGGTCAAAAAAGCCGAATGACCCTGTCCGCCGCGATCCAGGTGTCGCGACTCAGTTGGTAAATGCTGTCAATACGGCACTTCCAGTGAATGCTTCATTCTCACGTGTGCCATCTATAATACAAAGTACCATATGAAACCGTTTGTTGCAAGTATGAAATATAGTGTTGCATTTAAAAACTTCATGTGTTATGTTTTATCTATGAAATGCAAAGTGCACATTTGACACTTAAATATCTTTGAGACGGGGGAAGAGAAAATGGCATTTAAGAACGATAATTTTGTAAACACGGCCGAACTTGGAAAGGCTATCAAGCGCCACCGGGAAGAACTTGGGCTTAGCCTTCGCGATGTGGCGGACGAAACCGGAGTGTCTGCTTCTACACTTTCCAGGATCGAGAATGGTACCGGCAAGCCGGATGCAGATAACATCGCAAGGTTGACCGGCTGGCTTGATATGCCGATCGATCGGGTCATGAACAAGCAGGCGGCTTCCGATGTTGAACCGGTGATCTATTATCCTCACGAGGCAACTCCGGAGATCGTCGAAGCCCACCTCCGGGCGGACAAAAACCTTACTCAGGAGACGGCAAATGCTCTTTCGGAGCTTTTCCGTGTGGCTTATAAACAGTTCAGCGGTCCTGCTAAGAAAGGTAAATAAAGTCAAACATATAAATTAGAGGTTTCCGATGCAGAACATCAGTAATTCGGCGCTGCTTGCCGAACCGTCATTGATCGGTCGAAAATTTGCGGTCGTCACTTCCGAAGGTGAAAGATTATTCGGCCTGGACACGACTTTCGTTCTTTTCTTCCTGGCCATGGACATCGGCCTGGCGGGTTTTTCCAGCGGACTTGACGTTTCGATCTCGGGAATGACTCTGGCTGCTTTCCTTGTTGTGCCCTACTTCTTACCCTTTTTTGGTGAGAGGGATGGATTTCGTGAATGGATGATCGGCCGTATGGTTATCGGTGCCGCAGGTCTCACGATAGGGCTGATGTTGAGTCAGGCAATAGGTGTTTTGCTGCCGGAGAGTTTCAAATTTGGGCCGATGACCCTGTTGATCGTTTCTGCAATTTTCAGTTGTTACTTGCAGATCTATGGTATTATAAGGTTTCGTTTGGCGAGATAGGCAAAAGGCGTCGAACGTAAAATAGATCCGCGGCCATTTCGGGAATCGCCGCGGATCTTACCATTTAGGCGGTTAACTCTTTCGTGTTGAATGTCGTAGAGTCGCTCTCGCTCGCGTTTAACGCCGATTGGAGCACCTTGATCATATCGGAAAGTGATCGGTATTGATCCGGAGTCAATGCCTGTGCTCCGTCGCATAACGCCTCCTCCGGGCATGGATGTACTTCAATGATCAAACCATCGGCACCAACCGCTACACCAGCCTTTGCAAGTGGTTCGACCATATAATTATGTCCCGACGCGTGCGACGGGTCTATGATCACCGGCAGGTGGGAAACGCGCCGAATGGCGGGAACTATCGAAATATCCAGGGTGTTGCGTGCATGATCGGCGAACGTCCTGATGCCGCGTTCACATAGGATGACGTCATAATTTCCTTCGGACATTATATATTCAGCAGCGAGCAGGAATTCGTCCAAAGTTGCCGATAGTCCCCTTTTAAGAAGTATCGGTTTTCGGGTTTGCCCCGCATATTTCAATAGCGAGAAATTCTGCATGTTTCTGGCACCGATCTGAATGCAGTCGCCGTATTTCTCGACAAGGTCAACTCCGTGTTCGTCCATGGCCTCGGTAACGATATTCAGGCCAAAACGATCGCGAACTTCCGCTAAGATCTTCAGTCCGTCTTCGCCTTTTCCCTGAAAGGCATAGGGAGAAGTACGCGGTTTAAAGGCGCCGCCGCGGAAAAACCTGGCACCCGATGCCGCAACTACTTCGGCAACTTTGAACACTTGGTCCGCGGATTCCACTGCACAAGGGCCCGCGATCATCGCGAGCGAGCCATCGCCGATGTATGCATTTCCGACCTTAATGGCTGACTTTTCAGGACGAAGGTCCTTTGAGATCAGCTTATACGGTTTCGTGACCCGTATAGCGTCTGCAACGCCCGGCAAATTCTCAAAATGGGCGGGATCGACGGAGCCCTTATTACCAGTGATCCCGATCGCGGTTCGCGTCTCTCCGGGCATTGCATGGCCGCGATACCCAAGTTTTCCAATGATCTCCAATACCCGATCGATCTCGGACTGAGTCGCATCGGGTTTCATAACAATAAGCATAAAAAGTTTCTATCTATTGTGTCGGCAAAACTTAAACTCTAGATTTGCGACGTCTCTTTTGCAACCGGCGGGAGCAAACCCTGAACAAATCCGGTTACCCTTTCGACCGTGTTCCCGCCAGAGATCGATCTTTCGATCTCGGCGACTATCGCCGATCCAACGACTGCTGCATCGGCATACTGCCAAACATCCGCGATCTGTTCTCTTGTTGAAATTCCAAAACCGACGGCTATCGGGAGGTCGGTATAATTTCTCGCCCGCTCCACCAACTGACGGGCAGCCGCACCGGTCTCCTTTTGGGCTCCCGTAACGCCGGCACGCGAAACCGCATAAATAAACCCGCTTGCGTTGGCGGCGATTCGAAAAAGTCTCTCATCGGACGTGGTCGGCGCGATAAGAGAGATCAGATCAAGTCCGTGCCTTCCGAGTATCTGTGAGGCAACATATGCTGCTTCGTTAACTGCGTCGGTAATAAGTATTCCGTCAACGCCGGCATCGGCCGCCTCAGCAGCCAGTCTTTCAATTCCGAAGCGGTAAAGCGGGTTTAGATAACTGAATAGTACGATCGGAACATCTGTCGTTTTACGCACATCGCGAACCAGCTGTAATACATCGGGGATCCGAACGCCGTTTCCCAATGCACGCTGCGAGGATGCCTGAATTGTTGGCCCGTCAGCCATCGGGTCGGTAAAGGGAACACCGAGCTCGATGATGTCTGCACCGTTCGCAGCAAGCGCAAGAACGATCTCCTTAGATGCTTGCAGATCAGGATCACCGGCCGAGACGAAAGGAATGAATCCTTTGCGTCCCTCGTGTTTTAGTTGTATGAATGTCTCGCCAATGCTGCTCATCTCAAAATATTTGTACTTAACCTGTTACTGTGTCCGGTTCTTCAATTCATCAGCAACCGTGTTTACGTCTTTATCGCCGCGTCCCGATAGATTCACGACTATTATCGAATCTTTAGCCATTTGCGGTGCGGTCTTCAATACCTGTGCGATAGCATGAGCTGATTCGAGCGCGGGAATGATCCCCTCAGTTTCCGATAAAATTTGGAAAGCACTGAGCGCTTCCTCATCCGAGACGTTGGTGTATTCGACTCGTCGTCTATCGTGAAGATATGCGTGTTCCGGACCGATCGATGCATAATCAAGCCCCGCGGAAACCGAATGCGTCATTGCGATCTGACCATATTCATCTTGCAGGAGATAGCTCTTTGTGCCCTGAAGAACTCCGACGTTTGTACCGGTCATGAACCTCGCCGCATGTTCGCCCAGACCAGAGCCGATGCCTCCGGCCTCCACACCGATCATCTTCACTCTTCTTTCTTTCAGAAACTCGTAGAAAAGGCCGATCGCATTAGAGCCGCCGCCAACGCAAGCGATCAGCATATCTGGCAGTCGACCTTCTTTCTCGATGATCTGCTTACGGGTCTCGCGGCCGATAATGCTCTGAAAATCGCGAACCATCAGTGGGTATGGGTGGGGGCCGAGTGCGGAACCAAGGAGATAGTAAGTAGTTTCGACGTTGGTTACCCAATCACGAAGGGCTTCATTGATCGCATCCTTCAAGGTTCTGGAACCCGAATCCACGCCTCGAACATCAGCTCCAAGCAGCCGCATTCGAAATACGTTCAATTCCTGCCGCCCCATGTCTTCCGTGCCCATATAAACGACACATTCAAGTCCGAAATGAGCACAAACCGTTGCGGTCGCAACTCCGTGTTGCCCGGCGCCTGTTTCCGCTATGATCCTCGCTTTCCCCATTCGGCGCGCAAGCAAAATTTGCCCGACGCAGTTGTTTATCTTATGTGCGCCAGTGTGGTTAAGATCCTCGCGTTTCAAATAGATCCTGGCCCCGCCGAGTTTTTCAGATAATCGCTCTGCGTAATACAGTGGGCTTGGACGACCCACAAAATCCTTGAGCAATCCGTCAAATTCCGTGCGAAATCCAGGATCGTCCCGATATGTGAAATATGCTTCAATGAGTTCGTCCAAAGGCGCAACCAGTGTTTCCGGCACATAGCGGCCGCCAAATTCACCCCAATATCCGAGCTCGTTTGGTTCGTAATTCGTCATCCGTTTTTTGCATTTCTAATAAATGCTTCCAGTCTATTAGGGTCTTTCTTGCCTGGCGACGATTCAACGCCGCTCGCGACATCCACAGCATATGGCCGAACGATTTCCACGGCTTCACCTACATTTTCATCGTTCAGCCCACCCGCGAGGATAAGTTTTTGAACGAGCGGCTTTACGAGTATGGCCGTCTCCCAGTCAAAAACGGCACCTGTGCCGCCGAATTCATTTGGCGAATACGCATCCAACAACACCGTTACCGGGTCAAAATTCAGGATGCTAAGCGTCGAAAATCCCTGCTTCACCTGAAATGCTTTAATGATCTCTGCACCCGTTCGTCTCGCTAAGTCCGATACATATCGGGGCGATTCTCCGCCGTGAAGTTGTAGTGCCTTTATACCCGACATTCGTTCGATCTCCAGGACCTGATCGATCGTTTCTCCGACGAATATACCAACGTTCAGGACTCGATGCGGCAATTGGTCGATTATTTCCTTTGCCGCCAGAGGTTTTATGTATCTCGGGCTTTTTTCATAAAAGTTAAAACCAAGCATATCCGCGCCGAGTTCGGTTGCCATTAAAGCGTCTTCAAGATTTGTTATGCCGCAGATCTTTACCTTGGTCATATCGTTCCGACAAAACAGGTACGTTAAGTCTTATCCGTCGATCTTATTTTGTTGGGTGGTCCACGTTCTCAACTCATCTTCCGGGTCACTGCTCCGCATTAAGGTCTCACCGATCAGAAAGCCCGAATAGCCAAGCTCTCGCAGTTCTTCTAGATCATCGCGTATTCGCAACCCGCTTTCAGTGATCATGACTGCGCTTTGCGGAGCATGTCTTATGAGGTCGCGTGAAACATTCAGGGATACGTGAAACGTCTGTAAGTCCCTATTATTAACCCCGATCAGTGTAGCCCCAATCGATATTACTCGCTCAAGTTCGGAGAGAGTATGTACTTCCACGAGGGCATCGATGCCTAGTTCGTCTTCGGCCAGTGATCTCAGATGCTCCAATTCATCATCATTTAGCATCGCCGCGATCAGCAATATCGCATCGGCACCTGCTGCTGCAGCCTCGTATATCTGATACTCATCGAAAATGAAATCCTTCCTCAAGATCGGCAGATCGACAGTCGCTCGCACTGCTCGAAGGTCGTCGAGCGAACCTTGAAAATGGTCTTCTTCTGTCAATACGGATATCGCCGCGGCTCCGCCAGCCCGATACATTGCGGCAATTGCCACCGGATCAACCGACCCATTTATAACTCCTTTCGACGGCGAGGCTCTCTTAAATTCGGCAATTACGTTGAGCTTCGATCGATATGCGAGAGCGTCGCGCAGCCGATGACTGTCGGATCTATTTCTGACTTCATCCGCCATCAAGTTCAGTTCGGAAAGATCGATCGCCGCCTTTGCTTGTTCGACCCTTCGCCGCTTCGACTCGACTATCTTCTCAAGAATGGTGCCGTTCATACCGGAATGGCTTTTGCCAGTTCCTCCAATTTTCGATGCGCGTTCCCGCTCCGAAGACTTTCTTTGGCGATTGACACGGCGTCTGTTAAAGAATCGCCCGATCCTGCAATATGCATCGCCGCGCTTGCGTTGATCAGCATAATATCTTCAGCCGATCGTCGATGCGGATCTCCGAGAAGGACTTTTAAGATCATCTTCGAGCTATGGTTCGCATCGTTTGAACGCAGGTGGTGGGTCGGTGACGCCTCTAGTCCGAAATGTTCAGGCGTGATCTCAAAATTGCGAACAGTTTTGTTCTCGATCTCCGCGACAACTGTTGGTCCGTTTATCGATATCTCATCTAGTCCGCCTTCGCCGTAAACTATCCAGGACCTTTTCGTTCCCAAACGTGCCAAAGCGTTCCCTATCTTCGAAACGAGGTTTCTTTCCCAAACACCGATCAACTGGTGAGGTGCCGATGCCGGATTACATAGTGGTCCAACGCAATTAAATATTGTCGGAAAACCAAGCCTGCGCCGGACATCACCAAGAGTCGGCGAGAGCCGGTGGTAGTTCGGTGCAAACATAAAGCAGATACCGATCTCGTTCAGACATCGTTCCGCCGTCGATGGATCGATGGAGGGGTTTATTCCGAGCTCTGAGAGCACGTCAGCGCTTCCCGAATTACTTGTTGCGGCCTTGTTGCCGTGTTTTGCGACCGGTACCCTCGCACCCGCAGCAATAAACGAAGCCGCGGTCGAGACATTGAATGTTTTGGCATGACTGCCGCCGGTGCCGACAATATCGACAAAGTTCTCATGCCGCGAGTTCACCTTTGTCATACGTTCGCGCATTATCTTCGCGAATGAATGTATTTCTTCTTCTTCGATACCTTTCTTATGCCATTCGGTCAATACGTCGGCAAGGACAGACCCATCGGTTTCGGTGATCATGGCGTCAAGTACAGCTTCCGCATCGGCCGGTTCGACAGAACTGCCAATTTTGAATCTTCCGATGTATTTTCCTAGGATCGACGTCATTGTTCGTGCGATTCTGCCATTTCGATCGCTTTGATCATTGCTTTTGCCTTGTTGACCGTTTCTTCAAACTCACGTTCCGGAACGGAATCGGCTACAATTCCCGCACCTGCCTGCACCTTAGCGACACCGTTCTCGAGTGAGAGTGCCCTGATCGCGATACACGTATCAAGGTTCCCCGCGTAATCGATATATCCGACTGTTCCGGCGTAGATTCCACGCGGTGTAGGTTCGAGGCGTTCAATGATCTCGATCGCCCGGACCTTTGGCGCACCTGAAACCGTGCCGGCAGGGAAGCAGGAAGCCAACGCGTCGAATCGATCGAGCCCGTTCCTGAGTGTGGCGGAGAGAAAGCTAACGAGATGTTGTACGTGTGAGTATTTTTCGACATGCATAAGGCTGTCCACCTTTACGCTGCCGTATTCCGCGACGCGGCCTAGGTCGTTGCGGCCAAGATCGACCAGCATCAAGTGTTCCGCAACTTCCTTTCGGTCCGCCCTCATTTCTTCGGCAAGTCGAGAGTCTTCGTCCGGACTCGTTCCACGCGGCCGCGTCCCTGCGATCGGTCGGTATTCCATTATCCTGCCGCGTACGCGAACAAGCATCTCGGGTGACGCCCCGATCACCGAGCGGCCCTGATCGCGGATAAGAAACAAATAAGGCGACGGGTTTAACCTGCGAATTGCCCGGTAGATCGAAACTGGGGGAGCATTTGTCGGCACTGTGAAACATTGCGACAACACGACCTGATATGCCTCGCCGGCATTTATCAGTTCCTTTATTTCCGCCACCGCTTTCTCGAAATCGTCCTTTTCCCAATTCGACAACGCACTTCCGATGGTACCGTCCGGCTTTGGATCGTCCAGTTGATATGTTCCATGTTCCAGACGGTCTTTGATCTCGAAGTTTCTCGCCTTTGCCGACTCAAATGCGCTCAATGTATTGCCGCCGTCTGCGACATCCGGGAACACAAGCGTGATTATTGAGATCGTCTGCTTTGCATGGTCGAAGGCGACGATCGAACGAAAGAACATAAACGTGCTTCGGTCGTCTCCTGGTTTCATCGCGGCTTTGAGAGAGTGTTCAAACCAAGCCGAACAGGAGAAATTCATGAAACCGATCGCACCGCCTATGAAGCTCGGCAGGCTTCCGTCTTCATAAACTCGGTATTTAGCAAAGTGTTGACGCAGAAACGCGAGCATCGGAACAGCGAGTTTGGTCGTGCCGTTCTCGTCGGTGAGTTCCACTTCGGCGTCGTCACCCGAGGCTGTGAGAAACGGATCGGTTCCAATGAATGAATATCGTGCGAGCGTCTCGCCGCCTTCGACCGATTCAAGAAGAAACGAGCGTTCAGAACCGGCCGAAAGCTTGAGATAAACTGCAAGTGGCGTCAAAAGATCGGCGGACAAGGTTTCAACCACCGGAACCACATTCGCCAGCTTCGCTTGTTCTTTGAATCGCTCGAATTCGTTCATCATAAAGACAAAAATGCCGCCCTAAGTTGAGCGGCATTTCCTGTAGTCGATGTGTCCTGGGAAAAGGAACAAAACTTATGAGTTTCTCTCGACCAAACCGGCACCGCACGCACGCGAGCTAGATCGCCACGCGAAATTGGTTCGCCAGTAGCCATTAGCATAATCGTGTGTGCAGGTGTTCATTAACTAGACTTTTAGCAGAAAACTTCAATGGCTGTCAATTTCCAGAGATCTGCAATAACGCTACATCTTCTCGGGAACCTCGATCCCCATCGTATCCAATGCCGCTGTGAGAGACCGTCTGGCTGAATCGGCTACCGCGATCAACACGGCCCGTTTCGTAACGTCAGGTTCGGCGATGATCTTATGATTGTGATAGAAAAGGTTGAATGCCTTGGCAAGATTGAACGTGTACTTTGCAAGTATCGAGGGTTCATTCTGCGCGGCGGCGGCCTCGACGGTCTCGTGCAGCCTTGACGCTAGTATCAGGATCGACCAGATGTCAGTACCTGATTCCGAACCAAAGATCTCACTTACCTTGGCTGCATCCGAAATCGCAGATCCGTCAATAGTCTCGCCGCGTTCGTCGAGCTTGCGAAATATCGAATTTGCCCGGACCGCCGAATACTGACAGAAGAGTCCCGTTTCACCCTCGAACGACAGGGCTTCTTTGAAGTCGAACACGATCACAGTGTTTCGCGTGAATTTCAATAGAAAGTAACGCAAAGCGCCGACGGCGATCTGATGGGCAATGTGCCGTTTTTCGACCAGAGGCGAATCGGGGTGACGCTTTTCGACCTCTTCGAGAGCTTTCTCCTCGAGCCTTGAAATTAGATCGTCAGCCTTTACCCCTAGGCCTTTTCGTCCGCTCATCTCGATGAACGGCTTTTTGCGATCTTCATCACTCACTTCGAAACCGAGTTCCTCAGCCGCCGCCGGCGACAAAGCGACCATCTCATATGAGAGATGCACGCTGCCGCGTTCGCCGATCTCGGGGTGAATGGCCGCGACCCCTTTCTTCACGACTTCCTGCGGATATGACTGGCGCGAATCGATCACATTATAAACGACCTGGCCGTGGCCAAATTCTTGTTCGTGCGGCTTCGACTCGCTTTCGTCAGCGGTCGTTATCCAGATCTCCTTTCCATCGGGGTACTTGAAGAATGGCTTATAATAGAAATCCATCCCTAGCACACCGAGTTTCCACATTTGATACGCAATATCTTTTCCCGTGTAAGTGACCGTACCGTTTGAACGGACAAGGATCTTGTCGGCTTCGTGTTCGTCCGTGCCCGTGTGTTCTTCGAACGGCATCACCCAGCATCCCGCATTCTTGCCTTCCGACTCGAGATGGATAACGCCTCGTTCCTTCATCTGCTCGAATGCCTTGTTCCAAAAATGGAGGTGCAATATCTCCGATTCACGCGGCAGAAGATCGTAGCGGATCGACAGCCGCTCCATCGTTTTCGTTATGCACTCGACGTTGCGGGTCGCAACATGGTCGGCAAGTTCGGCGGTTGGATTACTACCTTTTTCGATCAAGTGGAGAACTTCGGCCCGTTTGGATCTCAGCTCTTCATCTGTTTGATACTGCTGACCAACTTTCGCATACAGGTCCCAGCAATAGTAATCAAAAGAAATTCCGTCATTTGCCAACTCTTTGTCGAGAGCTTTGATCGATTCGAGATCGCGATGCTCCAAATAAATGAAGCCAACGACAACATCTGCCACCTGAACGCCGGTGTTATCTATATAGTTCTGGATCTCAACGCGCTTACCCGTAGCCGTCAGGATCCGCTGAAACGTGTCTCCAAGCACAGAATTGCGAACGTGTCCGATATGGGCCGCTTTATTGGGGTTTACGGAAGTATGTTCAACGCAAACTTTTTCAGCGGTAGAATCTTCTGATCTCTGGAGAGAGGGAAGAGGGGCAGTAGTTTGATTCTCAGCCAGGAATTTCGCTCTATCGAAGAAAACATTGAGGTAACCGGCACCAGCAACCTCTGCACGATCGACAAATTCGAGCGTTTCGATCTCTGCCTTCAGCGTTTCGGCAATGTTTCGCGGGTTTTGCTTTTCGCCCGTGACCAGTTTTATTTGCTTGGCCAGGTCGAACGCGACTGGAAAGGCCAGGTCTCCGAGTTCCGTTTTCGGCGGAACTTCGGCGACGATCTGATCCAGTACGATCTGAAAATTATTCTGAGCAGCTTCGCGCACTTTGCCGCGAAGTATCGATTGCAGTTCGGTTAACGTCATCTTTGTTGAGAATCTCTAATGGATCCAAAACAGAGATTATACGTTACTGATCACGAAACACGCTAAATACGCCAATTCAATTACGTCATTTCAAGACCTTGTTCGGCTACCTTATCGAGACGGTCAACGAATACGTCGTGGCTCCGGCAAGGTTGTCCACGCAGACCGACTGGTCGCCGCTTTGCTCCACTTCGTAGTTATAGCTCGTCTCGCCGCTTTCGAAGATTACGACCTTTCCGCTTCTGGAACTAACGGTCGCAGTAAATTGTTGGCCCGCACGGGCACCGGCAAAATAACAAACGCGTCCGCCGCTTGCGACGCGGCCGGAGACGGTGGCCGACGTTCGCCCTTTGGCAAATCGAATACGTGTGTCTGCATGGGCGGTGATGTTAGAAAACGCGGCGATCGCGAATAAAGCAGCGAATTTATGAATGAATGACATACTCTTGACTCCTGAATAGTTACGCGATAACAACCCGGTTTTTGTCTCACGATTTACATTGATAAGGCTAAAAAGATAAACTTCACCTTTATGCGGACACTTTATTTTGATTGTTTTGCCGGAGCCAGCGGGAATATGATCCTCGGAGCGTTGATCGCAGCGGGGGTTGACCATGAGGTTCTCAAGTCTGAACTGACCAAATTAGGTCTTCCTGATTTTGAACTCCTGGTGACAAAAGTTGATCGGTCAGGTATTTCTTCAGTACATGTCGATGTAGAGATACCGGATGAAAAGAACCACCGGCATCTTCCTGAGATCGAATCGATAATATCCGGGTCATCCCTGTCCGGAAAAGTGAAAGAACGTGCGATCGCGATCTTTAAGCGATTAGCCGCGGCCGAAGCCTCAGTTCACGGCGTCGCACTCGAAAAGGTGCATTTTCACGAAGTAGGGGCCCTTGACGCCATAATCGATATAGTCGGTTCGTGTATTGGTTTTGAGATTCTAGGGATAGAGCGGTTCGAATGTTCAAAGATCCATGTCGGCAGTGGTTTCGTTGACATGGCTCACGGTAGATTTCCGGTACCGCCGCCGGCGGTTGCAGAATTGTTAAAGTCAGTGCCAGTTTACTCGACCGACATCTCCGGAGAATTAATTACGCCAACAGGGGCGGCTATAATCTCCACCCTATGTGATAGTTACGGATCATTAAATGATCTATCACTTGAAGTATCAGGATATGGTGCGGGTTCACGCCAATACGAGAAATTTCCGAATGTACTGCGTATTTTGATCGGCGAGTCTGCAGGTTCATCGGCCGAAGAACGTAATGAAACGGTATCGATCTTGGAAACGAATATTGACGACCTTTCACCACAAGTATTAGGGCATTTTATGGATCGGGCATTAGAGTCAGGCGCACTCGATTGTTGGTTCACGGCGATCCAAATGAAAAAAAACCGGCCTGCCACCAAGATCTCGGTCCTATGTAGGGCTAAAGACGAGAGCCGGCTGTTGGATCTGTTTTATCGCGAGACTTCGACGATCGGCGTGCGCATTCAGCGGATGGAGCGTCACAGCCTCGAACGCTCGTCTGGTTCGGTAATGACCGAATATGGCGAAATATCGGTAAAGACATCTTATATTGATGGGAAACCGGTAAACAGCCAGCCGGAATTCGAAGAGATAAAAGCCGCTGCGGCCTCAAACGGCGTATCGGTAAAAGTGGTGGCTGAAGCGGTCGCGAAATGCAAAGAATAGGTTAAAACGCTAGAATCAGAGCAACATTCAAGTATTTATTAAGGCGGATGGAAGCTTGGCAAGAAAAAAGGCAAAAGTAGATCGGGCGAAAATAGCCGCCGGCGTTCGTATGATCCTGGAAGGAATGGGTGAAGACCCGGACCGCGAAGGACTCCAAAAAACACCGGAACGTGTGGCTGATTTCTACGTCGAATTGACCGAAGGGATGTGGCAAAGCCCGAAGGAGCATATCGTTCCACTGCCCGGCGACTCACATGACGAGATGGTACTGGTAAAGGACATCTCGATCGCCTCGGTTTGCGAACACCACCTGGCGCCGTTCGTGGGCAAATGTCATATTGCCTACATCCCAAAAGAAGGCCGGATCGTCGGTTTATCAAAACTCGCCAGAATAGCCGAGATCTTTTCCCGCCGGCTGCAGGTCCAGGAACGCCTCACGCAGGAGATCGCCAACACGCTGTTCGATAATCTCGAGCCGCTCGGTGTGATGGTGGTGATCGAAGCGGAACATACCTGCATGACACTGAGAGGCGTCAAAAAGCCAGGGGCAGTCACAATAACGTCAGCAGTTCTAGGCGGATTCCGCAAGGATCCACGAACACGCGCAGAGGCGATGTCACTCATTAAGGGTTAACGAAATTCCTTAAGTGTCGTCAGCAGACACCTTTCAAGAAACATTAAGTAATGAAGAAATCACTCAGCATTCTACTGGTAATTGCGTTTGCGTCCCACATTTTATTTGCTCAGGACTTTACTAAGAACTTTGACGCTCAGAAGATCCGCGAACGTGTTATCCGGCTTTCTGGCGACGATTTCGAGGGCCGGGGTCCCGGAACCGAAGGCGGAAAACGAGCGGCTCAGTATATTGCCGATGAACTGAAGGCTTCAGGGGTGAAACCGGGCAACGGAAAGAGCTTCTTTCAAAATGTAAAGATGGTCGGCGTAAAGGCCGACCCCAATACAAAGCTCGAGGTCACAAACGCGGGCGGTACCGCAAATTACAAGTTCGGGGACGAGTTTGTCGCGACGACAAGTGCTCAAGCTGCGGACGTCTCTGTAGATTCCGAGTTGGTTTTTGTTGGTTATGGCATCGATGCTCCTTTATACAATTGGAACGATTACAGCGGTTCGGCCGACGATTATAAGGGCAAGGTACTCTTGATATTGGTCAATGACCCTCCGGCCACCGTTGCAGAGCCGAATCTGTTCGGCGGAAAGGCACTTACTTATTACGGACGATGGACTTACAAATATGAAGAAGCGGCCCGTCGGGGAGCCGCGGGCGTTATCCTGATCCACACCAACGAGTCGGCCGGCTATGGTTGGAACGTCGTCCGCACTTCAAACGGGAATTGGCGATATGAGATCGCGCGGACCCCAAATGAGAGAACCCCGTTTCTCAAAGTCAAATCCTGGATGACCGATGACGCAGCCAGCCGAATGCTCAAAATGGCGGGGCTAAACATTGAGCATCTTAGAGAAAGAGCTGCATCAAGAGGATTTAAGCCGGTTAAAACCGGGCTCAGGGTCAAATTAGATCTCCGAAGCGAGTTTAAGTCGTTTGAATCGCCAAACCTCGTCGGTGTCGTAGAAGGGAGTGATGCGAAGCTAAAGAACGAGTACGTGGTTTACACTGCTCATTGGGACCATCTAGGCATCGGCGAGCCGGACGCACGCGGAGATAAGATCTACAACGGCGCTTACGACAACGCGTCGGGTGTTTCCGCGACATTAGGTATCGCCGACGCGATCGCCAAAATTCCGAAGAAACAAAGGCCAAAGCGTTCGTCATATTTCTTGTTCACAACGGCTGAAGAGCAAGGCCTGCTTGGAGCCGAATATTTTGCCGCCCATCCACTGGTTCCATTAAACAAGATCGCGGGCAATGTAAACATCGACGGAGTTAATTTCTTTGGCACGGTGAAAGATTTTTCAGCGTTGGGAGCAGAGCGATCGACAGTAGAGATGGTCGTAAGCGAGGTCGCGAAGGAGCGAAATTTGACGCTCGATGGTGATATGAGGCCCGAACAGGGATTTTTCTTCCGTTCGGATCACTTTCCTTTTGCAAAGGTCGGTGTACCTGCGATCTCGCTTCGCCACGGCGATGATTTTGTTACACCATTGACCGGTGAGGCGCTCGGTTTCTTTCGCGAATACACCGCGAAGTACTATCATCAAGCATCTGACGAATACAAACCTTGGTGGAATACCGATGCGATGATCCAAAACGCTGAGATCGGAATGGCGATCGGTTTCAAACTCGGGAATCTACCATTGTTGCCTCGCTACAAAGACTCTGACGAGTTCTCGGCTGCCGATAAACAAAGGATGAAATAGCATATTTCATCACAACCCTCCGGTGTAGCGTGTGGATAAAATCCAGCTTACACGCTACACTTTATCTTTTTTAGGATGAACACTTTTTACATCACAACGCCGATCTATTATGCGAACAGCCTTCCCCATCTGGGCCATCTGTACACGACGATAGTTGCCGATGTGATACACCGCTACAAGAAGCAGCGCGGTTTCGACGTCTATTTTCTGACAGGGACCGATGAACACGGCATTAATATCCAGCGTGCGGCGGAAAAGAATGGTCGAACACCACAGGAACAAGTCGACTTTATTTCAGCGGAACTGAAGAGGATGTTTGCCGAATTTGGCCTGGATCCCGAGCACGGCGGTTACGACATCTTCATGCGTACGACCGAGCCGTTTCATTACGAGGGCGTTCAGCACCTTTGGCGCGAGATAGCGAAAAACAAGACACCGAAAGGGAACGACACCATCTATAAGGGCTATTACGAAGGCTGGTTCTGTGCTCCGTGCGCCGAGTACAAAACCGAAGACGAATATTATATTCCTGAAGGCTTCGACGTACCCTTCTGTCTGATTCACGAGAGAACTCTGGACAAGGTGGCAGAGGAAAGTTACTTCTTCAGGCTCTCCGACTACGACGATTTTCTGATCGAGACGATCGAATCCAACCCGCAGCTTGTGCGTCCCGAAGCCCGTCGTAACGAGGTCCTTTCATTTGTCCGGCGCGGCCTGCAGGACCTGTCGATCAGCCGGCAGAAAACCTCGGTATCGTGGGGAATCCCCGTTCCGGATGATGACGGTCACGTTATGTACGTCTGGCTGGACGCTCTTTCAAACTATGTAACTGCCCTCGGTTACGGGGGCAACCCCCGGCCCGGGATGGGTACTCACTCGGAAGAGTCGATCCTCGAAAAGTATTGGCCCGCGGTGCATCTTGTCGGCAAAGACATACTTCGATTTCATACTGTCTATTGGTTTTCGTTCCTTCATGCGGCCGGTCTGCCCTTGCCCGCCGGAGTTTATGCTCACGGAATGTGGCTTGATGCCGACGGCCGAAAGATGGGCAAGACGCTCGGCAACGTGATCGAGGTCGATGTACTTTACAAGCACTTTCAGGTCGATGCTGTCCGGTATTTTGTGCTTCGTGAAATGGTGTTTGGACAGGATGGCAAATTCGGTTACGAAAGCCTGATCGACCGTGCAAATTCCGATCTCGCAAGCGGCCTTGGCAATCTCGGCAGTCGTACTTTCTCGATGATCTCGAAATATCGCGACGGGATCGTCCCGAGCGGGAAGATCGCAGAAGAGAACTACATTCATGCTCGTAGGGCCGGCCTCGATCCGGATGGCGGCGAGATCGTTTCGGTTCTCGAACGCGCACGCGACGAATTCATCCGCCGGTTCGATAATTTCGAATTTAGCCAGGCGCTTGAAGTACTTTGGACCGTCATCGCAAGGATCGACAAGATGATCTCCGACGCAAAGCCTTGGGAACTGGTCAAGGACGACAAACAAGCCGAAACGCTGAACGCGGTCCTTTACCGTGCGGTCGAAACGCTTCGCTGGCTCGCGGTGATGCTGCATCCGGTAATGCCTGAATCTGCCAAAAGTATTTATCGCCAGTTAGGCCTTTCGGACGATGTGTCAAAGGTCGACCCTGCAAATCTAAAATGGGGCGGACTTGCCCCCGGAACCGCGATCGGCGAGACGGTAGGAGTATTTCCCAGGATCGATAAAACAAAAGTTATGAATGAGATCAAGGAGAGTGGACAGTTGCCGGTGGTCAGTGGTCAGGCGACCGAAGTCGAGAAAAACAAAGAAGTAGTCTCTAGCACCAACGCTGCGGTGGAAACCGACCACCGACCACTGACTACCGACCACTATATTTCCATCGACGATTTCCTGAAGGTCGAACTTCGCGTTGGCGAAATAAAAGTTGCCGAGCGTGTTCCGAAAGCCGACAAACTCCTTCGCTTCGAGGTCGATCTCGGCGAAGAACAGCCGCGTCAAATACTCGCCGGCCTCGCCGAATACTACGAGCCCGAGAAACTTATCGGCCGAAAGGTAGTCGTAGTCGCCAACCTCAAACCCCGCAAAATGCGCGGCCTCGAATCCCAGGGCATGATCTGCGCCGCGTCACTCGAAGACGACTCCGGCCCCAATCCGGCGCTTGCCAGTTTTCTTGACGACGTCGAGATCGGTGCGAGGTTAAAATGAAGATGAAATTCTTAGTGCTACTTTCGATCACAGTTCTCGGTTCGAGTTGCGTGACTCAGCAGGCGAACGATGGTTGGAAAGAGTTCGTCGCGGAGGACGCTGGTTTCAAGTTACTTTTGCCTTGTAGTCCAAATCGAAAGGTAACGGAGTACAACTATTCAGTTGGAAAACGATATGGCTATGACTTTTCATGCGAGCACGCGGGAACTCGATTTACGGTCGGTTTTGGTGACCATAACCCAGTGAGTGGCGAGAGTGTCGAGAAGTTCTTTGAGTATTCCCAAGGTCATATCGAGTTCGCTTTCAAAGATTTCATTAAGTCGAGGTCTGACTTGAGTATCGACGCCAATCCAGCAAAACGATACGTCATGAACCCTGGTGGAGGACGCTACCTGATCACCGCCCTCACTTCGACAAAGAAAGGAATTCTGCACATCACTATAGGCCCGGTTTCCTCACCTCCAAGTTCTGAAGACGAAAGACTGTTTGCAAGAGTGATCGATTCGATTAGCTTCTTTCCGAAATGACACTGATCGATTCTCACTGCCATATCGACGGCGAGGCGTTTGATGATGATCGCGATGAGGTCGTTCAGCGGGCGAGGGATGCGGGCGTGATCGCGATGCTGAATGTGGGCACGGGCGATCCGCATTCGGATGATTTTCGGAAGGCGGTTGCAGTTGCGGAGAAATACAACAACGTTTTTGCCAGCGTGGGCGTGCACCCTCACGACGCGAAGCTCTACGACGACAAGGCCGAAGAGCACCTGATCGAACTCGCGAGGTCCGACAAGGTCATCGCGTGGGGCGAGATCGGGCTTGATTATTACTACGATCACAGCCCGCGAGATGTCCAGAGAGAGGTATTCCTTCGACAGATCCGTGTCGCGAAAGAGCTACACCTTCCGATAATAATTCACAGCCGCGATGCTGATGATGACACGGTTGATATCCTTAGAGAGGAATGTAGGCCGACAAATGCGGACGAGGGCGTCGGCGTTCCGGGGATCATGCACTGTTTTGGCGGAACTCCGGAAATGGCAAAGGCCCTGATGCCGCTTGGATTCCTGATCTCATTTGCCGGAAACGTGACTTTCAAAAAGGCTGAAAATCTTCGTGATGCTGCCCGCGTCGTCCCTATCGACAAACTCCTTATTGAAACCGACTGTCCGTTTCTTACACCGATCCCACATCGCGGCAAGCGCAACGAACCTGCATATGTGGAGCATACCGCCAGATTCCTTGCCGAATTCTATGGAATTACACTTGAGGAATTGGCAGAGCAAACCACCAGGAATTTCCTCGATTTCTTCAAATTAGATATATCGAAGGGCGATCTGAAGAATTGAGACAGTTTCCATTGCCTCTGTGCTCTCGGTGCTCACTGTGGCAAAATATACGTTTATGGCAAAAGAGAATTCATTCGACATCGTATCCAAGACCGATTATGCCGAGGTTACGAACGCCCTCAACCAAACCACAAAGGAGATCTCGCAGCGTTTCGATTTCAAGGGAAGCAAGGCAACCGTCGAGCTTCAGCAGAAAGACCTGTTGCTTTCGGCCGAAGACGATACAAAGCTTCGCAATATGAACGACATATTGCAGAGCAAGCTCGTAAAACGCGGCATTTCGTTAAAAGCTCTTGATTACCAAAAGATCGAACCGGCGGCCGGCGGCACCGTCCGCCAGCTTGTCAAGGTCCAGCAGGGAATTCCGACCGACAAAGCGAAAGAGGTAGTTAAGTTCATTAAGGACAGCAAATTTAAGGTTCAGGCGTCGATCCAGGGCGAAACGGTTCGAGTTTCGGGCAAAGATCGCGACACTTTGCAGGAAGTCATCGCCGCCCTTAAGGGCAAAGACTTTGGCATCGATATGCAGTTTGATAACTACCGCAGCAACTAGACTAAATGCAGACTTTTGCGACTCAAAAGAAAGAGTTGATCCCGAACCTCGCGGCTCGGAAGATCTTTGGACTCATCCGCGACGAGATGTCGTTGGTCGAGGCGGAGTTCGAGCGGCAGGCTAAATCGAACATTCAGGTCATCGATTACCTTGGCGATTACCTGCGTTCGTCCGGCGGCAAACGAGTTCGTCCGGCATTGCTTATTCTTGCCAACTATGCGATCGGCGGCCGTGGCGATGCCGATAAAGTCATCCGATCAGCGACGGTTATGGAAATGCTCCATACGGCAACCCTGGTCCATGACGACATCATTGACAACGCCGACCTCCGCCGCAGCCGTGCAACGATAAATGCTAGATTTGGCAATCACGCAGCTGTTTTGATGGGCGATTGGCTTTATATGTCTGCGTTCGAGACATCGTTAAAAGAACGGTCACTCGAGATTCTCGATATCCTTACCAGGCTCACCCGAAAGATGACCGAGGGCGAACTCATCCAATTGACCACTTTAGGCAAGGTCGATCTTTCGGAAGAAGAGTATTACGACATTCTTCGGCGAAAGACCGCATACCTTTTCGCCGGCTGTTGCGAGATAGGAGCCATCCTCGGCGACGCTCCGCCGGAAAGGCAGCAGGCTATGAGGGAATATGGAATGAATTTGGGTATTGCCTTTCAGTTAGCTGATGACCTGCTCGATTTCACTTCTGATGATAAGGCTCTTGGAAAGGCGGCGGGAGCTGACATTCTCGAGGGGAAATTGACACTGCCGCTAATAAAATTGATCCAGATCGAACCTTCATTCAAATCCCTCATTGAGGAAATTATGTTGAGCGGCGAGTATTCTGGTTCGATCAAAAACGAGATCGCCGACGGAATGCAAAGACACGCTACGCTTACACAAGTACAAGAGATAGCAACGGGTTACGCGATAAAGGCAAGAAAAAATCTTGAAATTTTGCCCCAAACCGAGTATCGTGAAGCATTGGACGAGATCCCAAACTTCGTCATCGCTCGAAATAATTAGATCGACATTTGTACCGTTAAACACTTTCTAGTCGCTTGACCTCCATAACCGCTTACTGCTCAACATGTTAGACGCCGAACTTATAGCAACGCTTGAAAAGGGCCTTCAGGAAACGCGCAATGTTCAGATGCGTCTGATGACTCGCTTGCGTGAGGTTGAGCACGAAGCCCAGCGACTTCGGGGCGAAATTCAGGCTCTTGAGAACAGCGCGTCGCAGACCGAGACAATGATCGATAGTCTGCTGGTTACGATGCGGACCGTCAGCCGGCCGGCCGAAGACCTTTCCTTTGTGACTCGCGAATCCGAGATTGAACGAACGCCGTTGTTCCCCGGTCGGACCGAAACCAATAACACATCCTTTCGAGAACCTGCAAAACGTCTCGATTCGACCAACGTCTCGATCTTCAGTCAGAGACGTGGGGTGCCGAGTCGCGGGAATAATATCGAAGCCGTAAGCCATCGGTTTGCCGACCGTACCATCACTCAGGCCTGCACGCTGCTGCTTCGCGAAGCGGGCCAGCCGATGCATGTTAACGAACTCTATAACCTGCTCGTCGCGGGTGGAATGGAATTCAAAGGGAATAATCCGACCATTTCGGTCGCGGTTTCGCTAAATAGGAATCGTCGCTTTAAAAAAGTAGGGCCGGGAACTTTCGATCTGATGATCCGTGATGCATCTTCCCGGGCAGCCTCTTGATGGAGCGGCCATTACTTTAAGATCGAAAGGTCGATCGATGTAGTATCATTATCGGAATCCGTTGGTTGTCCTTACTTGGACGGCAAACGAATTCCGAATTTCATTTCACTCAACTTATATT
>JAEUQK010000032.1 GCA_016789265.1 Blastocatellia bacterium | reverse complement strand
AAGGTTCTTGATGATAAACAAAAGTTTACTCGCCGTTACCCTATTGCTGTCTATCTTGTTTCTTTTGTCAGCTGACACGACCGCACAAAGGGTACGCCTCAGGTCCCAGATCTCGCCAAATTGCGGAAGCAGTTCAAATCTGAAATTTGCCGATATATATGCCGAGGGGAACACTGCCGTTATGGGCAGTTATAACTGTCGCGGTGCGTTCATCTTTAACATCGCGGATGCCGATGCACCGACTCTTGCGAATTGGTACAACCCAATTCGAACGGGGACGGCAAGCACGACCGAACAATTCCTGGAAGCGATCGTTGTAAACGATCGAGGATATTTCGGCAGCGGAAACGGCGGCGGCGTTTACATTGTCGATCTCAGTAACCCGGCCAGCCCGCAGCTGCTCGGTGTGGTCAATTCGTCAAACGGTAATGCATTCAATTCCATTCATGAGATGGTCGTATTTGAACAGAATGGAGCTACTTACCTCATAGAGAATTTTAACGGATTTTCCAACAAACTCCTTAAGGTGATCAACGTTACTAATCCGGCGACACCTGTTTTTATCCGTGACATCAATCCCACTGAAACAAGCTGGGTCCACGCGATGCACATCAGAGGAAACCGTATGTTCACCTCCGGTTGGGGAACCTCGACCACCCGAGGTAGGACCGAGATCTATGATATTTCAAACATCGGGACACAGACACCTGCTCTGCTTGGATTTATAGAAGATCCGAATGCTTCGGTGACAAACGGAAACAGCATGCACAGCAGCTGGACCAGCGAAGACGGAAACTACCTATACAGCGCACGTGAAGTTGGTGGTTCTGCTGCTAATGGGCCAAGTCCCGGCGACGTACGTGTTTACAATGTCTCAAATCCCGCGACACCGCTGTTGGTCAATAAGGTCACGATGAACGACCTTGGCCTGAACGCCGTTACTCCGCACAATCCGGTCGTTAAGGGCAACAAACTTTATGTTTCGTGGTATCAGGCCGGACTTCAGGTTTTCGATATTTCCGATCCGGCGACGCTGACGCGTATCGGGCAATATGACACCTACCAGACGGCCTTTTTTGAACCTGCAGAAACCAAAACCGGCACCTTGGCGGGCGAACCCTGGGATATAGTGTGCGGCAGCGTGAATCTCCAAAACTCCGTTCCGACGGGTTATGACGGTGCGTGGGCCGTGTTTCCTTTCCTTGGCGACGACCGTATTTTGATCGGGGACCTTGCCTCCGGGCTATACATTGTCGATGTACGGCAGTCGACGTCGCCGGGCAAGAACGTTGTATCAGACTTTGACGGAGACAGAAGGACAGACACGGCTGTATTTACACCATCCTCCGGTAGCTGGCTGATCGAGCAAAGTTCGGATAATGCGTTAACCGGTACTCAATGGGGTATTGCCGAAGACCGTGTTGTGCCTGGCGACTATGACGGCGACGGTAGATCTGATGTTGCTATCTGGCGGCCATCGTCCGGCGTTTGGTGGATAAACGGGAGTTCGACCGGGCTCCGTGTTGTTCAATTTGGCCTGAACGGCGATGAGCCGGTTGCCGCCGATTATGATGCCGACGGCAGAACGGATATTGCGGTCTGGAGGCCATCGACCGGTGTCTGGTATGTGTGGCAGAGTTCGCTTGGGCTACGGATACTTCAATGGGGCATCAACGGCGATAAGCCCATTTCCGGCGATTTTGAAGGCGACGGCAAGGCTGATATCGGCGTTTGGCGCCCTTCGAGCGGCGTGTGGTACGTTTTGCCCAGTTCATCCAGTATTCCGATGATCCTTCAGTGGGGAACGAGCGGTGATAAGCCGGTTTTTGGTGATTTCACAGGCGACGGTAAAGCGGACTACGCAATTTTCCGCCCGACGGACGGTCATTGGTACGTTCTGGGTTCGGCAGGTTCACTTCATGCGATCCAACAGTTTGGTCTCGCCGAAGACGTTCCTGTTCCCGGAGACTACGATGGCGATGGTAAAGCAGACGTTTCGGTCTTTCGTCCAAGCACAAACGTTTGGTACCGGATCAACAGTTCTGATGGGTCTGTTTGGATAAGGCAGTTTGGAAACTCGGGCGACCGGCCGACGCCGTCGTCAGTAAATCCTCAATAGCTACCGCGTTGGTCATTCGTGTTTTGCTAACTGAGGCCGCTGACTTGACTTAAGTCCTTTTGTTTCTATGATTGCTTTATGAAACTGAGGCTAACTATTACAAGCGGAACGCTTTCAGGGCAGAGTTTCGACCTTGAATCAGGTTTTCTATCCATCGGCCGCAGCGAAAACTGCACGGTACGATTTGATCCAAACTCAGAGAGGATCGCGTCAAAACAGCACGCGTTCATCGAGGCAAAGGCCGACGGTTTTTACATTCGCGATAACGGTAGCACGAATGGAACGCTGGTCAACGGATCCCGGGTCGAAGAGGTCAGACTGAATCCTGGTGACAATATTCAGTTCGGGCGAAATGGGACTACTGCTTCGGTACAGATCGAGATGCCGGTGACGGCTTCGGCGGTCCCTCCGCAGGAATTTAGACAGTTTCAGATCGATCAGTTTCAACAAGCTGCAGAACTTGCGCAGGAACAGCAAAGTGTTCCGACGAAGAGCATAGCTCAATCGCTTTCCAGCCTCGGACTCGGAAATTTAGAGCAGCCTCATAATCCGCCTCCAAGCCGTACAGGCCTTTTTATCGGGATCGGTATCGCTACATTCCTCTTCGTGCTGCTTGGGCTTCTGGTTGCCGCCCTGTTTGTATTACTTCTTCAACCGGTTCCGGCAATACTCGCAACCGTCATTGCATTCATCCCCGCCGCATTTTATGTGCTGCCCTTGATGGGGCTCGATCGATACGATCCTGAGCCGTTCTGGCTATTGGCATTTGCATTTGCCTGGGGAGCTATTGTTTCCGTTTTTGTTTCGTTTATCGGGAATACGATATTCGGCTCGGTAGCTATGGTCGCTGCGGCAGTTTCGACCGGTGTTCCTCAGCTCGGCGAGATAATCACGGCCGTTATTTCTGCACCGCTTTTCGAAGAGAGCTCAAAAGGATTCGGCCTGCTGATCTTGCTTATTTTCTTTCGCCGGTACTTCGACGACATCCTTGACGGTATTGTTTACGGCGGCGTTATTGCGCTTGGATTCGCAACTGTTGAAAACGTACTCTATTACGGCGGCGGACTAAACAGGGCCTACGCGGAATACGGCATCAGCCCGGACGCATTTTGGAGCTTTTTGCTATTGTTCACGCTCCGCGGGGTTTTGTCCCCATTTGCACACGTTACGTTCACGGCAATGACCGGTATTGGCTGCGGAATCTCGAGAGAGTCGCACAATGGCTTTGTAAAGTTTGCGATGCCCGTGCTTGGATGGTTCGTCGCAATGATCCTTCACGGTGTCTGGAACGGCCTCGGCATCGTTGTAACGATCCTGCTCGTTGGGCTTGGTTTGGAACCAGTATGTTCTACGCTCGGGCTTGGCGGCGAGAATATTTCTCTTTGCGGCTTCTTCACGTTTTATATCATTCTAGAGATTCCGTTGTTCCTGATCTTCGTCGCATTCAGTTTCTACATAATGCGGCGTCAGCGACGAATATTGAATGACATGTTGGCTCTCGATGTAGCTCGCGGGTTGATCCCGCAGGAGAATCTTAATATAGCAACGTCGGCGTTCAAGAGTGTTTCGTGGTTGTTGTCTGGTATTTTCGGCGGAAAATTTCTTGCCCGCAGCCGTTATTTGCGGGCAGTCGGAAAACTTGGGCTTAGTTATTGGCACATACAGCGCGCGACCGCTGCACAAGGGAAGACGGGAAGCTTTCAACAAAATCCGATACTGCGTGATGAGGTCCTGCGATGGCGGGATAAGGTATAAAATGAAAGCCACCGTCTTGACGACGGTGGCTTTTCGATCTGGTAGGCCGTGCAGGGATCGAACCTGCGACCCACGGATTAAGAGTCCGTTGCTCTACCAACTGAGCTAACGACCCAGAAACGAATACGAAGTATAGCAATTTAGATTTTCAAAGTCCAAACTGCAAAAACCCCGAGTTTTAACGTTCAAATCAGGTAGTATATCTCTGAGAAATGAGGGAATGTCCGAAATGCGATCTGTGCTATGGCGATGAGGTCGTGGTGTGCCAGTTCGACGAAACACAGACGCGTATCTCATTGCCCGGCGGCCAGCTTTTGGCCGAACGGTACTTTCTTGAAAAGAGGCTTGGCCGGGGCGCGATGGGTCAGGTTTATCTCGCACGCGACAACAAATTCTCGACTCGGCGCGTGGCCGTCAAGACCGTTCGCCAGGACGTGCTGAACAGTGAAGACCTTCAGGAGGGCGAAGCCATCGCCCGATTTGAACGTGAGGCCCAGGCAGCCGCTTCGATCCAGCACCCTAACACCGTGAGTGTCACGGATTTCGGCGAGACGGCGGACGGCGTTTTCTATCTCGTTATGGAATATGTCGAGGGTGAGACGCTTCACCGCCTGCTTCGCCGCGAAGGCACGTTACCTGTAAAACGTGCGGTTCGATTGCTCCGTCAGATCTCGGACGGCGTCGAAGCGGCCCACGACATTGGCATACTTCACCGAGACCTTAAACCTGCAAACATTTTCCTGATGCAGAAAGGTAAGTCAGGCGACGGCTTTATCAAAGTCGGCGATTTTGGTTTGGCGAAGATCGTCAATCAGACAGTAACGGACTTCAGTTCGAACGCGACACCTTCGTCCAGGGGCATCATTGGAACACCTGAGTTCATGGCCCCGGAACAGATGCAGCCTGAGATCGGCGTTGATCTGAGAGCAGATATTTATGCGCTCGGAACGATCGCCTATCTGATGCTCGGCGGACGCACGCCGTTTACCGGCGACATGATGCAGCTTGTCATGCAAAAGATCATGCACAAGCCGCCGCCGCTTTCGAGTATTCGAACGGATCTCCCGGCCGATGTCGAAAATGTAATAATGCGGTCCCTTGAAATTGATCCCAAGGATCGTCCGCAAACCGTTGGCGAATGGATCAGTGAACTGGAAGAAGCCGCATCGGACGTAAGCGAGACAAGCAAACTCGGCCGCTCGCGATTGGTTATTCTCGGGCCGTCAAACGCCGAAGTCTATGTAAACGATGAGCGTAAGGGAAGCATAGGCAGTTCCGGACGCGTCGTGATTTCTGATATTCCTGCCGGGCAACACGTTCTTCGAGTTGCGAGATCGGGCGAAAAGGACGATGAACGGGTCATAGAGATACGCGAAGGTGCGACTGAACAAGTAATACAAGCACAGCTCCGTTCGCAGCGAGAACTCGGAAGTCAGCCGTCACCGTCCGAAGGGAGCACCAGCAGCGGTGCGGGATCAAGCATGATGCCCGGCATCGTAGCGTGCACCCAGTGCAAATCGAGATTTGCCGAAGGCGTCCGATTCTGTGGCCGATGCGGCAACCGTTCATTTGTTCTTGTAAGTCCGGGTGACGCTCCTCCCGGTACTTTTCCATGTCCGCGATGTTCGTCGCCGCTTCCGGCAAACTCCCGTTTTTGCGGACGCTGCGGGCTTAGTATTACGCCGGCGATGATCCAGCAATCCCCTTCCATTCCGACCGGTTTCGTCTCCAGGACACCTGTCAATCCTCCTCAACAGGCCGAGCGTGTCTGCCGCCGGTGTGGAGGTGTATTCCCTGCGAACATTCGATTTTGCGGTAAATGCGGTGCAGGGCTTTCCTGAAACTTATCGATCCTCGACTCGTTGATTACCATTAACGCCCAAAATGCGTATAATGTGATGCATCACGCGTCAGAGTTTGACGAAAACATTGAGGAATCATAGATGAAGATCTGCCCGACTTGCCGAAAGACCTATCAGGACGACAATCTGAATTTTTGCCTGGAAGACGGTTCGATATTGACCGTGGCTTCGAATGAGCCGGCTCCGACCGTAATGATGAGCCAGCCAAGACCGACGGATCCAAGTCCGACTTTCGGATCGCCGCAAGGAATACAGTCAAGTTTTGGCAACAACCCTCAATATGCTCCACAGCCGAAGAAGTCTTCGAAGACCTGGCTTTGGGTCGCAGGTATAATTGGTATCCTTCTACTATTGTGCGGCGGCGGCGGGCTGCTGGGTCTTGTCTTTATAGCCTCTCAAACCGATGTCGCGTCTAACAATTCAACGCCCCCAAATCCTCCGCCGACAAACAAGGGAACCACATTTCCAAGCAACAGCTCTAGTCCGACGACCACGTCCCCTCCTTCAGGAAATGTTGAGGACATAGAACTTTCGATGTTCGTACAGAAATTCAGCATTTACGGCACTACGGAAATGGTAGGCGACGAGCTGATGATGGCGGCGAAGCAAAAGAGGTATTACTATGTCCTGGTTGCCCCCGACACGTATTCGACCGCGGATGCGACTGTCAGGGTAACCGTCAGAAACGTCGATAATGCAGATTCAAGTTTGGGTTATGGATTGATCTTCCATAGCGATCCGGATCCGCTTCAAAAGGATTATGCCTTTTTGATCGACGCGAAAAAGAAACGATATCGCGTTGTAAGGCACGATCCTGCAAACGAGACGGCGGTGGTTCCCTGGAAATCGTCGACAGCAATTCGCGATGGATCACAGGAGAATACTCTGGAGGTCCGAGACAAAGGAAGCGATATCGACCTTTATATTAACGATCAACTGGTCACGTCGATAAAGGACACATACGGCCATCCGGACGGTGTCCCCGGCCTATATTCGGGTGACGGCGTAAAGGTCGCCTTCAAAAAGCTTGCGATCATAAAATAACCAAAGGTTGCGGCACCTTATGAAACGATGCCCAAAATGCGGCCAGCAGTACGGCGACCCCGACCTGAACTTTTGTCTGAATGACGGCGAACTGCTGATGCAGCTCGCCGCTAGTTCGTTCGGATCGACTGTTGGCAGGGAATCCGCGCCGGGTTTTGCTGACGATGCACCGCCGACAATAATGATGAAGGATCCGAGGGCGACCAACCCTACCGGTTGGTCCGGTCCATCGGCTCCTGTCCAATGGCAATCGCAAACCCCCGCTTATCAGGCACCTCAGCCGGGGTTAATTCACTTTACGCGTTCCTTGGATCAAACCCTGCCGACCGTTTCCTTGATACTCGGTATCTTTGCGGCGATATTTGTCTGTTGTTACGGCGGGCTTTGGCTCGGACTCCCTGCTGCTTTGCTTGGTTTTATGGGATTGAGGAACGCTGATTCTGACCCGACCAAATTCGGCGGCCGCGGATTGGCTATCGCCGGCATGGTCTTGGGCGCCATAACTTTCATTCTGTCAACAATTTTCATAATATTACAGATACTTGGAAGCATTAGTTAGTTTTCACTATAATCCTCATAGATGCGTGTAACACTTAACGTCGTGGCCGGGCCGCAGACGGGACGATCCTTTACCTTCGACCAGCACGACACCTTCATGATCGGCAGAAGTGAGGATGCGCATTTTTGCTTGCCTCATGACCGGTTTTTTTCGCGTCACCATTGCATCGTTGAGATCGCTCCCCCGCAGGCATTCCTCAGGGACCTTGGTTCTACCAACGGTACCTTTGTTAACGGACTTCGGGTCGACTCGACGTATCTAAAACACGGCGACAGGATACAGGGCGGTGAAACGGTCCTCGAGGTTCAGGTTTCCGGTGACTACGATAGCCAGGCACCTCAGGCCCAGCGAAGTTACGAAAAGACCGAGCCCTCGCTAATAACTGTAGCTTGTATAAATTGCGGATTGCCGGCTAAGGCTGAAGCTTCGCGTCCCGACGCTCGGCTTTCCTATCTTTGTGAAAATTGCCGAGAACAGCTAAAGAAAAATCCGCAGCCTATTCCCAACTATCAGATGATCAAGGTGCTGGGCCAGGGCGGAATGGGAAGCGTAATGCTGGCGAGGGCGGTCTCGGACGGCAAACTTGTTGCCATCAAGACATTGCTCCCGGAAGTGGCAGTTAGCGAACAGTCATTAAAGCGGTTCCTGCGCGAGATCGAGGTCTCGTCTTCTCTTAGGCATCCGAACATAGTCAGTTATATCGAACACGGAACGCATAATGGCATCGTCTATCTTGTCACTGAATACGTTGCAGGTATGGACGCCTCGCGTCTCGCAAAACAGAGAGGCGGAAAATTGCCGTGGCAGCAGGTGATCAAGATCATCGAACAGACGCTTGCCGCCTTGGATTTTGCACACAGCCTTGGATTCGTTCACCGTGACATCAAAGAGCAGAACATCTTGGTTGACGGCACCTATCCTAACTACATTGCGAAACTTACCGACTTTGGCTTGTCAAAGAGCTACAAGCAAACCGGAATGAGCGGTGTGACCATGGTCGGCGATGTCGCCGGTACGATTGCTTACATGCCCCCCGAACAGGTTCGCGATTTTAAAGAAGTCCGTCCGCCCGCTGATATATACGGGATCGGAATGACCGCTTACAGTTTGTTGACCGGCGCTCATGCACTCGATATTAGTCCCAATGCGGGCATCTCGGAGACCGTAAAAGCGATCTTCGAAAAACCTATCATTCCGATCGCAAAACGAGTTCCCGAGGTGCCCCTTAAGGTATCTGCGGTGATAGAAACTGCCCTTGCAAAACAGGTCGAACTCAGGTGGCGAACCGCTGGAGAAATGAGGGAAGCTCTTCTGCGGGCGTCGTCAGAATTCTAGCGGTCGGCTTTGGCCGGGACGTCTATTCGCGAAGCCGCAACTATCAATCCAAGAAGCACCCAAAGATGTCGAGCGTCTTCAAACGAACCGACCATACCCTGAAAAGCTATTCCGGAAATGAAGGCGATCGTCATCGCCAGAGAGATCGGTTTATTTGTTACTTTTGTTACTTCTCCTATTCGTGAGATAAGGCCACGTCGGAGAGTCGAGATCATAAGCGCGAAAAACGCTGCCGACCCAAGAATCCCAGCCTGTCCCGCGATGCTCAGAAAGGTGTTGTGAGCATCCGTAAGAATTTGCATTTGCCCGGAGGGAGCCTGAAACCGGACATTTGCTACTCCCAGTCCGACGCCTTTTCCAAATAAAGGATGCTGGATGAATGTTTCAATTGCGTCGCGCCACGCGAGCAGTCTTTGGGTCGGATCGATTCGCACTCCGAAAACATCGTACGTAAAAGGCGATGTGGCTATCGGCCGGATCGAGAAAGCTGAAACTGCTATCGACAAAATGAACACCAGCGATCCCGCGGCAAAAGCGATTTTGCCATATAACGGGCGCTTTCCTTCAATAATCATAAAGCCGACCCATAATGCGATCGCAAATACCAGTCCGCCGAGCCCCGGTGTCAATGTGAAGATCGCTGCAATGCCGTGAAGAATCAAGCAAAATGCCGTCGGCTTGTTTTTGATCCAGCCCAGCTTAAACGATGCCAGGATCAACAAAATGCCTGCCGTAAGATAGTTGCACAACATTGCCGGGTAAAGGAACGTCGATTGGATCCTGGGGTAGTTGCCGACCGGAAGCGAGCCATAGTGATGCAGAAATATGCTGTGCCACGGACTCGTTCGATCGACGTAGAAAAGGACGACTGTGATCGCCCCAATTAAGGCGGCAGCGGTACTCGCTGTTATCCAAACAAGTATCGCCGACTTTAACATTCGTTCGTTTCTGACCACATTGATGGTCAAAACAACCAAGCAGACCAGATATCCGACTCCTGCGAGTTTGAGCACGCCGGTCCTTGGCATGATCGAGAAGGCCGCCGAAACGGCCATTGCAAGAAGAAAGGCCGCTAGGTATTTGTGAATGGGATCGCGGGAAAGGCTGGTCTTTCCAGATATCCAGGCTATCGTGAAAAGCGATAGTGTCAGCAGAAATATCGCGTCGGTAAGGGTCGTGTGCAGGCCCGAGATGTTCATGCCCGGCTGCATAAAGCCAAGCGAAAAAACGAGAAATAGGAAGACTCGTTCAGTCCATCGGATCACAGCGTTTTGGTAACCTTTGCAAGAGACCTCGGGGCATCCGGATCCAGGCCCTTTGCTTCGGCAAGATAGGCCGCGAAAAGCTGGGCAGGAACGATGAAGGGGATCGGCGATAAGAATTCGTCCAGTTCTGCCGGCATACTTATTCCTCTCGACGAAAGCCCCGCTATCTCCTCATCATTTGTGATAGAAAGGGAATCGGCATTCAGTTCTCTAAGCCGATCGAGAAGATCGATGTTGCTTTTCTTTGTGACGCCTGATGGCCCAAACAGGATCACGGGAAATCGCCTCTCCACGATCGCCAAGGGGCCGTGAAAAAAGTCCGCTGAAGAGAACCTCTCGGCAACGACATAGCACGTCTCCATCAGCTTCAGTGCGAGTTCATACGAGTTTCCATAGTTCATGCCGCGTCCCACGATGACGCAGTTTTCCATAAAGGCGTATCTCTGAACTATCTCTTCAACTTGTTCTTTAAGTTCAAGTGCTTTCGAGGTATATTCAGGTATTCGACTGTAATCAATGCGTTTATCGCCAACAACAGAAGCCAGCATGTAAAAATGGAGCATCTGCCCTGTATACGTCTTTGTGGCCGCCACGGATTTCTCGCGACCTGCATGGATCAGCAATGTCTCGTCGGTAAGTCGGGCCATTGTCGACCCGGCTTCGTTTGTAATACTTAGAGTAAACGCCCCCGCATCCTTCGCGGCCTCAAGGACGTGGTTGATGTCGTCTCCCTCGCCTGATTGGGAAACACCGATCACGACGGCTCGTTTCAGCCTAAGTTTGGCGTTGTAAAGGGTGTAAACCGAGGGAGCCGACAACGAAACAGGTATGCCCGTCGTAACCTCAAGCAAATATCGCCCAAACAGGGCAGCATTGTCCGAACTTCCTCGTGCGACAAGAACGATAAGATCGATGTCTTTCTGTCGCAGGAAATCGCCGATCTTTACGAGTTTCTCTCGTTCTGCGGCAATAGTTCGTTCGAGAACGTCCGGCTGTTCAGCGATCTCGGTGAGCATTAATGACATAAATTTCTAAAGGGGCAAATGAAATGAAACTAGAGTCTATCAAATGACATTTACGATGGAAAAACTACTCGGAGTTGGTTGTTTCCATGTCCGTAACTGGCCCGGTTTCAGCTTCTTCTATTTCGATCGAGCTGTAAACTGAGTTGATCGCACCTCCCACAATAACAACAAGTGCGGTTAGATATAGCCATAATAATAGGATTATCACCGCGCCAAGAGACCCGTATGCCTTACTGTATGAATTGAAATATCCGAGGTAGAGCCGAAAGCCATTCGTAAGTAACAACCAAAGCGCGATGGCAACAATAGATCCCGGCGTGACCCAACGCCATTTCGGTCGTTTGTAGTTTGGAAGCAGATTATAAATGACCTCGCACACAAATAACATGACCAAAAGTATCGAGATCCATTGTATTGAGATCAGTATCAGCGGCGACGAGACCTCGATGCCGACCATCGAAAGGCCTGATCGGAACATTTGCCACCCGTAAAAAACGATCAGCAAAACGACCGCAGTCAGCAGGATGAAGATCAGGGTTATCCCGATCGACTGTAATTTTCGTTTCCACCACCACCGCGATTCTCGCAAGCCGTACACCGCATTAAGAGCGTTTCTAATACTGTCGATCCCTGCCGAAGCCGACCAAAGCGTTACCAGTAGTCCAAAGGTCAGCTTTCCTGTCGAACTCGTCTCGACGACTTCCTGAACGGTTCGCCGTACCAGGTCAAATGCGGTGGCTGGCATCATTTGCCGAAGGTAGGCAAACATTTCTCGCTGCAGTTCTTCGGTCGAGTCAAGGATCAGCCCAAACAAACTCACCAGGAAAAACAAGAGCGGGAACAATGAAAACGCAAAGTAGAACGCGACTTGTGCCGACCTGCTCAACAGATCGGCAACCAGTGCCTTTCGATAGCACTTAAAGAGAAATTCCTTCCATGGAAACTCAAACCAAGAGTCCATTAGCCGCGGGCCCGTTCGAGCAGCGTCATTGTCAACACACTTAGCAAAACCAAAGATTCTTCATCGCTGGAGAACTGTCCTTGCGGAGAAAGCTGAAACTTCCCCTCAAAGAATGCCGGTTGTTTCTGGAGTCTGGCAACAGGAGTATTGTCCATTCTGGACACTAAGTAAGAAGGATTGAATAGGTAGCCGGTAAACATCCCGATCACCGGCAATTCGCCGATCAGCGCATCTACGACCTTTATCCATCCGTTCTCTTCGTGGATCTGCATCACCTGGACGCCGCTCGGGTCGCAGATCTCGTAATTCGCCTTAAAGATCGAACGCATACCTTTTCTCCGGACAGATCCAAGATACCGGCCGCCCGCGTCGGTGAAATTGTACTTTGCCGAGAAATCGAGCACGCGATCGGCTTTGATATTGAAAAGGTGTTGCGTTTGACCTTCGTCTGCAAAGACGTTTATGTCTTCCTTAAGTTTGAAGAGTTTTTGCTTTACGTAGCCGATCAGGATTCCGTTTGCATCTCGAACATAGATCTGGCTGGCGATAGCCAGGATCTTGAACGACAGTTCTAAAGGATAATTCATATCGGTATCAATGAAGGGATGGATTTGTTCGCAACTGACCGCAAGAATTTTAAGCCAATGCAGCCATTTGGTAAACCCTAAGGAGAATTTAATTGGGCACGTAAACCCTAGGCACGCGTGAATCTATCGAGCACGTCACTTCATACGAGATCGTATTTAAGTTTAGGGCAATATCTTCTGCTTTAATGGTGGCCTCGCCCTGGGACCCAATGATCGTCACTTCGCTCCCAACGCAAACGTCCGGAACATCGGTGACATCAATCGTGGTCCAATCCATGGAAATACGCCCGACTATCGGCGCCATGCAGCCGTTTATTATAAAGGAACCGACATTTGAGAGTGCCCGGCTTAGGCCGTCGTGATAACCGATCGGAATTGTCGCGATCCTTGAGTCTCGTTTCGTCAAAAACGTTCGTCCGTAACCAATGGTCTCGCCCAATGGCACGTCTTTCACCATAGCAACCTGCGATTTGAGCGACATTAACGGCTTCAAAACCGGCAGCGGAATTTCCTGAGGTAACACGTCGCCGCCGAGCCCATAAAGCACGCCTCCGAGCCGGACCAAGTTTCCACGCGAGTACGGATGGGCCACCGCCCCGGGCGAATTGGCCATATCAAGGTATTTCGGATGAAAACCGTGATCGTTAAAAATAGAGACCGCATGCTGAAATCTAGAGATCTGCTGGTTAGTAAACTCATTTTCGGCGAGTTTGTCGGCAACCGCAAAGTGGGTCATCAATCCGTCGACCTTCAAATTTGAGAAAGCGACAAGCCTTGAGGCGAATTCCTTGACCTCTTCCGACCTCACACCCACTCGACCCATTCCGGTGTCGAACTTCACATGAATAGCTTTGGTGACTCCAGCAGCGTATGCAGCCGCATTCAGCATTTCAGCATGTTCCGGAATGAAAACAACGGGCGTCAGATCAAATTCAAAGAGCTGTTTTTCCTGTCCTGGCCAAAAACCGCCCAGGCAGAGTATCGGCCTAGAGATACCGGCATTTCGCAGAGCAATACCTTCTTCCGGTAGCGCGACGGCAAACCAGTCCACTCCTTCGGATTCCAGGCGTCGGGAGCATTCGACCGAACCGTGTCCGTAGGCGTTTGCCTTTACCACTGCCATATATTCCACTTCCGATCCAACAAACGTCTTGACCGAGTGAAAATTGAATGCCAGATTGTCCAGATCTATCTCTGCCCAGGTCGGGCGATGGCCGGTAGGTGGTGGCATCGTAACTTAAAGTGATCTATCGAGCTGCCCTAGACTTAAACCGATATCTTAACCGTCGGCCCGGCCACACTTAAAGTGATTCTTAAAGGGGAATATTGCCGTGCTTCTTCGGCGGATTCGTGTCGCGTTTGTTCTGCAATAAAGAAAGAGCGCGAATGAGCTTAGGCCTCGTCTCTGCCGGTTCGATGATCTCGTCAACAAACCCTCGTTCGGCGGCGACATAAGGATTTGCAAATTTCTCCGTAAACTCATTCACTAGCCGAGTGCGCGTCTCTTCGGGGTTAGTCGTTTCGGCCAGATCCTTTCGATACAACACACCGACGGCACCTTCGGCTCCCATCACAGCGATCTCAGCCGTCGGATATGCGAAGTTGATGTCGGTGCGAATATGTTTTGACGCCATGACGCAGTAAGCTCCGCCATAGGCTTTTCGAGTGATCACGGTGATCTTCGGCACCGTTGCCTCGGCGAAGGCATATAGTAGCTTCGCGCCATGACGAATGATGCCGAAATGTTCCTGATTTACACCAGGCAAAAATCCGGGCACGTCTTCAAATGTGATCAAAGGAATATTGAAACAATCACAAAACCGCACAAACCTAGCGGCTTTTACCGATGCGTCTATGTCCAGAACGCCGGCAAGAAATGCAGGCTGATTGGCGACGATACCGACCGAATATCCTCCCAGTCTCGCAAATCCGATGACGATATTTGGTGCGTAATGCTCTTGAACTTCGAAGAAATAACCCTCATCGACCACTGTGTTAATGATCTCTCGGATGTCATAAGGCTGATTTGACGATTCCGGCACGATCGAGTTCAGCTTCGTGTCTTTACGGTCTGTCGGGTCGCTCGTAGCAACGAATGGAGGGTTCTCCATATTGTTGGACGGGACAAACGAGAGAAGTTCACGTGTTATACGCAACGCGTGCTCATCGGAATCAGCGGCGAAATGTGCCACGCCTGATTTGGCATTGTGTGTCATCGCCCCGCCGAGCTCATCTTTGGTAACGTCCTCATGCGTAACTGTTTTGATCACGTCCGGGCCCGTGATGAACATATACGACGAATCTTTCACCATCACGTTGAAATCCGTGATCGCCGGCGAATAGACCGCGCCGCCTGCACACGGCCCAAGAATGCAGCTTATTTGCGGAATAACACCGCTTGAAAGCGTGTTCCGCAGAAAAATATCAGCGTATCCGCCGAGGCTGACCACGCCTTCCTGAATTCGGGCTCCGCCGGAATCGTTAAGCCCGACCACGGGCGCTCCGACCTTCATCGCAAGGTCCATCACCTTGCAGATCTTTTGTGCATGCGTTTCAGACAATGAACCGCCGAAAACGGTAAAATCCTGAGCAAATACGAAGACCTCGCGGCCGTCAACTAGTCCGTGTCCGGTCACCACACCATCGCCGGGATATTTTTGCTCATCTAGTCCAAAATCCGTCGATCGATGAACTACGAACTTGTCGAACTCCTCAAATGTACCTTCGTCCAGAAAGAAATCTATGCGTTCGCGGGCGGTCATCTTACCGCTCGCCTTCTGTTTATCGAGGCGTGCCTTTCCGCCGCCCACTTCGGCGAGGGTGCTGCGTTCCTTTAGCAATTCGAGTTTGCTCATAGGCCGTGATTCGGGTTTCATCAGATTTAAGTTAAGCGAGAAAGCGGGTGTTTGCAAACGCGCGCTTCGACGTTGATCCGGCTGTTTTCTACCGTAAATCAGTGAAAGATGGTAAAAGTAGTTCCAATGTCGATTTCAGAAATGATCACGAGCCGTGATAATTCGAGTTTGAAACTCGCTCGGCGTGTACGAGAAGGAAAGGAAGAAGGGCTGATCTTCGTCGAAGGAGTTCGGCTTGCGGAGGAAGCGCTTCGTTCCGGAGTCTGCATCCGAGATGCCTTTTTCTCTGAACAAAGTCTTGAAGACAAGAGGATAGGGATCCTTCTTAGTCAGTTCGAAGATGCAAAGATAGTCTCTCAGAAGGCATTTGATTCGCTCGTAGATACCGAGACCCCGCAGGGAATTGTGTTGATCGGCGAACGGCCGGACCATTCGATCGATCATCTGGATCACATGGTGATCCGTCACATAGCCGTTTACCTCGACCGTATTAACAACCCCTTGAATCTTGGTGCCGTTATTCGGGCGGCTGAGGCTGCCGGTGTTGATCTCGTCATGACATCTCCTGGTTCTGCCGACGCTTTCTCTTCTAAGTCGATCAGGGCTTCAATGGGGTCATGTTTTCGGTTGCCGATCGTGCAGGGCGTTGACTTTGGACAAATGGTCCGCTGGGCCGGGAAGCATGGCCTAAGAACGACAGCCGCCGACCTTCGTTCTTCGTCAAATTATATTGATACAGACTGGACCAAGAAGCGGATATTGATATTTGGATCCGAGGCACACGGGCTCCATGACAGGGAACTCGAGATGGTCGATGAACGGGTACGTATTTCGATGGAAAACGGCGTCGAAAGTCTTAACCTTGCCGTATCCGCCGGGATCATTCTTTTTGAAGCAAAACGCCAGCGAGATACGACTATCGAGTGATCAACGGATCGGGCCGGGCCGATTTGTGTTCGAATTCAAATTTGAGTTTACGTTAGTGTTTGCGTTGCCGGGTTGATTGCCTGCAGCGATCTCTTTCGCAAATGCCTCTGCGACTGCGGGATTTCCGGCGATCGCCGAACCCAACGCGATCTCGGCGGCGAGCGTTTTCGCATTTGCCGGGTCAACATCTGCAAGTCGTTCCTTTGCGAGGGTAAATTGCCGGGTCGCTTCCACATATTTTCCGGTCAATAGCTGTGCGCGTCCCAAAAGGTAATGGTCCTCTGCGTCCTGTGGACTCGCAGCGTTCGCGGCCAAAAAACGGTCGGGAGCTTTATCGACCTCGCGCCGGGCTTCTTCAAAGGCCGTCAACGGTATGTTATTGCTTTTTGTTTCGTTTAGGACCGGAACCTGAGGTGGTGGATTAAGTTGCTGCCACCCGAAATATCCACCAGCGCCCACAGCTGCACCAAGCAGAAAGAAGAGGAAAGTCGAAATAAACCCTCCTGAACGCTTTGGTTCACTTTTATCCGCATATGCTTGAAAACTCAGGCTTGGACTTTCGTCTTGAAGGGGTGATGGCGAATCACCGCCCGCAGGAACGACTACGCTCGAGGACGTATATTCCTCTGGCGGCATTGGCTCGGATCCAACAGTTTCTTCGGTCTCTTGAAGGAGGTAGGCTTCCTCATCCGATTCAACTGAGATCCCCGGAATGTCCTCGTGTTTAACTTCGATCGTTTGGTTCTCGACCTCGATCTCCTGCGGTTCTTGATCCGCCAGGCTGTCAAATGGTGAACGAGCCGTTGCAACCGTCTCTTCTTCAACATTTTCCATCGTTGGTTCGGCGTCGGTCATGGCGAAAGTTGACGCAAGTTCGCTCGACACACGAACCACAACCGCAGTCAAATTGTCTTCGGCACCGCGGCTGTAGCAGATATCTTTCATTTGATCGATCAGGATATCCGGCTCGATCTCGTTGTTAAAAAGCCGTGTGAGTTCGCCGTCCTCTATGTGTCTAGTTATTCCGTCGGAACATAGCAAGAACATCGTTCCGGGCTCGACCATTATGGTCTTAAGGTCGACATCGACCGTATCCTCGGCCCCGAGCGCCCGGCTGATCACATTGCGGCTTGGGTGAACCAGAGCCTGCTCGGGTGTCATTCTGCCAGCCCGTACCTCTTCTTCCACCACTGAATGGTCGGCCGTTTCACGCTGAAGTGTTCCATCAGGTAATATTCTGTAAACTCTTGAATCGCCCACATGCCCGATGGTCGCAATGTTTCCGGAAATGTGAAGGGCCGCGATAGTTGTGGCCATGGACGCGAGCTGCGGGATCTCACTCGACATTTGGTGAATTGCTTGATTCGCCCTTTCTATTGCGACCCGCATTACAACTTCAGCGTCAAAATTCTCAGGCAGGTTCGCGAATGCTTCACCGAGGATCTCTACTGCCATTTGCGATGCCACATCGCCAGCCTGAGCGCCGCCGACGCCATCCGCGACCGCAAATAGACCGAGATTCTTGAGATCGATATACGAGTCCTCGTTAACCGGGCGTTTTTCGCTTAGGCCGCGTTCAGAAACAGACGATGAAGCAAAACGAAAATTGTTTGACATTCTCATTTCTCCGGCAAAACGGTCAGATGATCACGGCAATTCACTCGGTATCGCTTGAGCCCTGTCCATAGCATTACGGTGCGAAAAGGCCATCAGCATACCAAGCATCACAAAACTCGTTATCAGCGAAAATCCGCCGTGGCTTACAAATGGAAGCGTGATCCCGGTCATCGGCAACGCACGCGTTATCCCGCCGACATTTACCAACGCCTGAAAACCGATGAAAGCCGCAAGCCCGATCGAGCACAGCTTGCCGAACATATCACGACAATCTAAAGCCGTTCTAACACCTGCACTTACGAGTACGATCAGGGCAAAGGTTATCAGCAAACCCCCAAAAAGTCCAAGTTCTTCTGCTAGGGCGGCGAATATGTAATCGGAATCGGCGACTGGTATCAACTCAGGATAACCGAGCCCAAGGCCTCGACCGGTCGTGCCGCCGGAGGCAAGTCCAAATGTCGCCTGGGCCGGTTGAAATGCAAGCACATCGAACCATGCATCAATGTTGATCGTTTTTTGCAGATCAGGATCTTCGGCCAGCATTTGCGGCAGTTCCGGATCCTTTTCGACCAGTTTTTTGTAATAATCGTCGTAATCCTCCTTCCACCAAGAAGTCTCGGGTGTTGGCGGATTGAAACCGTCAAGCCAAAGATGAAACCGCTGCTGAATGCGATCGGGAAGTATGGCCTTGACCGGTCTTGCGATCGTTGGCAAAAGCGGGATATTCTCCTGCGTTTTTTCCGGCAAAGCCCCCACAACAAGGATGCCGACCGCGATCAGAACCGTGCCAACCAAGACGAACCGCTGTGAGAACCGGCGAACCGCTATCAGGAACAGGGTTGCGTACACACCGCTGAAGACCATCATTTGTCCGAAATCCTTCAGGACAAAGAAAGGAACAAAAGGCATCGCCGCCATAAAAACAAGCGGTACTACGTCTTTTGCTCGCGGCAATCCCCAATACGTGCGGGCAAGGTTCTTGTAAAGTATGGCCAGGATCGCGGCAAAACCGATCAGGAACGGGATCTTTGATGGTTCCCAAGGAGTCATGTTTCCGATCGACTTGCCTGCTCGTGATGTGATCGCCGCAAGGAACAATGGGCCAAGGGTCAATAGGACAAGAAGGAATCCGTTGTTCTGAAGAAATTCTAAGACCCGATCGTTCCTAACCAAAAACAACGCGATGATGAGCCCGAAAATTCCAAGGATCGGGTTTATCGTTCGGCCGGAGGTTAGGACACTTTGCCAGGAATCTTCCGCAGGACGCGGAGTTTCTTTCGAAAGGTCAACAGGCGACGGCGGAGTGGCCGGCAAACCCATCATTTGTTTCTTCTCAGCCGAATAATTCTCTTGGATAAAGTGGAGCTGCGCGGTCTTTATCTTTAGCTGCCTTGCCTCGGCCTTGTCTTTCCGCGACGTGTATTCCGGATCGCTGAACAGTCGGTACTGGACTGTTAGTCCGATCGAAAACAACAAGACCGCAGACGTATAAAGTGTCCAGTTACCTGCGAACTTTCCGAATTTTTTTAGAAAGATCGGGAGTAACGCAAGAAGCGCAAGAATACCTATGTTTCTGAACGCCGCGAGCGAAGATGTTTCGTATCCACGGATCAAACCGCCGTAGTAGATGGAGTAATGCGAGATCGCCGTCATTATGACGATCAAAACGAGTATGAAGAAATGTGAAGAGGTTCGGTTTTTCAACTATTTTTTTTCGGTTTCTTGCCCTGATTTACCGGAGCGGACTTTGGTTTGTATTGATCTCCCAACAATCCGAGTTCTCGGGCTTTTAATATCACGTTTGCGGCGATCGGCGCAGCCGTGCGCGCGCCAAATCCGCCGCCTTCGACAACGACCGATATTGCCACCTGAGGCCTTTCAAGCGGCGCGATCGTGATGAACCAGCTATCGGTCCGTTCGTACATCAGAGGGGCGTCATATTCTACCCATTCACCTTTATCGTTTTTACGCCGCTTCTTTTCAGTTCTCAGTTTTCCGGTCTTTTCATCGTAAAGCGGCGCCTGTTTTTCAGCGGTGCCGGTCTTTCCACCCGTTCTTATGCCGGTTCCGGCCAGCTTTGCCGATATGACGGTTCCGGTTCCGCCGGGTTCCTCCGTCACCGTGGACATGATCGTGCGGATCTGTGCTGCTTGTTGCGGCGACAGCATCTGCGCAAACATTTGCGGCGGCTGGTCCATCTCGATGCGCGGTTTCATCAGCTTTCCTTCCAAATTTGCCGGAGCAGATGCGATCAACGCCATTTGAAACGGCGTCATCTGTCCGGCGTATCCCTGACCCATTCCTTCTAGACCCAGATCGAAGAGGGAAATGTCCTTTCCGGTCACCATCGTCGATTGCTGCGGAGCAATGGCGTTTGCGATCGCAGGATTACTGGTATTCAGGATATTCGGAAAGAACTTTGGCAACAGAGCGCCTTCCGGAGTATCTGCAGCGCCGATACCAAGAAGCTGAGCAGTCTCACGAAGACGTTCTCGGCCCAGTTCGATCGCTAACTGTGCGAAATATTGGTTGCTCGATACCTGGTAAGCAAACTGGATGTTCTTTTCTTCGCATCCGCCGTCGCAGACTCCGGTCACCGTGCCGTCCGGGAGCAGTTTCTGCGTTGCGTCCACGATCGGACGAGAGCCGCGGGTCGGTTTGAAACCTTCAGCATAACTTGGAAACATCGAGTTTTGCTTTCCGGCTCTAAATGCCGAGATCATTGTGAAGGTCTTGAAGGTGGAACCGGGAACATAGAATTCACGCGTCGCCCGATTTAATAGAGGTTTATCGCGCTTATTTCCCTCGAGTTTGAGGTAATCATCGAGGTTCTGTGCTTCATCGAGGCTGAACGAAGGGTTGGAATACATAGCTAGGATGTCGCCAGTCTGTGGATTCAGTACCACGATCGCCCCTTTCTTTCCTTCAAGTTGTTTCGCGATATATGCTTGTAAGTCTTTGTCAATAGTTATCTTAACGTCCTTTTGTTCGTCCTCTTTTCGCTTGACTGTTGTTAGAACTTCCCACGACTCCGGCGACGGGTCCGCGACCTTTTTATACAGCGTTCGTTCGAGGCCCGGTGTACCTCTCTCGGTTCCCAATAGGTGCGCCATTTCTCGCTCGAGCGAAAATCCGCGGACGATCTTGCCGTCCTGATCGAGCTTGTAATATGCCAGGGCGTTTGCGAGGCTGCCGTTCCGATCCAGCATCCATCCTCGGAGATTGGCCGACGTTGTTCTGCGTGTCCTTAGGTCTTTGTAGGCCAGCGCCTGAAATTGTTCATTGGACTCATCGGCAAAATAGGTCCAATAGACTTGGAAACCGAAAACACTAAATGCGAGCAAAATAAAGACAAACTGCCAAACTCGAATGCTCCTGTTAGCGATGGTTTGCGTTAGTTTCTTCCTTACTTCACGAGGAAGGTCGAACTCGAAAAGGAACTTCGGACGATTAAAATTATCAAAAAAAGTTAATACCAAAAACCCGATAAGAACCCCGAGTCCGATGATGTACAAAATGCTTAGACCCGCAGGAGTGCGTTCAAGCACCTGTCCGCCAAGAAGGTTTTCAGGGCGAAGCTTATTCCAGTCGATCTGTAACAAAAGTAAAAGCACTACCTTAAGTATTGGTTCTATTGACCTGTATTTTTCTTATCGACATCAATACCCGGTTCCGTTATCGCGGGCTGCGGAGCAATCTTAGGAGAGACCTCATTCTTTTTGACCATTTCTTCAATGGCTTCCGATAGGTCGGGTTTGTTAATTGGAATCGTGTCCACTTTCGGGACGGGAATTGAGGCAACAGTTGGGCCCGGAGGATTCTCGATGCGGGATTCCTCAACCTTCCGGGTCGAGAATTCGAGTTCTCCCACTTTGTATGCCTCGGTCACCGCCGGAACCGGCGCCGAACTAACCGACTCGGCCAACCGAAAATCAAAACTCACATTTATCAGGCCAAACATCAGTTTGGCCCCACTATTCAACTCGACCGCCTTTCCATATGCGATACGCTCTCCGTTAACGAATGTTCCGTTGGTCGATCCTGTGTCTGCGACCACCAGTTTCCCATCTTTATTCAGCAACAACGACGCGTGTGCTTTGGATATGCTCGTGTCGTCGATCTGAAGGCTATTTTCTTTAGTTCTCCCGACCGATAAACGTTTTCCATCTTCCAGATCCAGAGACTTCACGACATGTTTTCCGGCCGCTTCAAATCTGACGGCGAGCGTCCCTTTCTGTTTCTCAAAGATCGGAGCTGGTGCCGTCTTTTCGCCCTTGATGCTATCCACGGTCACGTTTATTGCGGCTTCGTGTTCATCGGCATCAAACTTATCAAAGCTGACAAGAAGGACGACCCCGCTCGTAAAATAATCGGGCTTTATGGTGATCGAAAGAGGGGAATAGGTGTAGTAATGCCGATCGTTTATGTGGTCCACTGCCGCAACCAAAAACTCATTCTCAAGCTTTTTCATCGCCGTATCCGAATCAGCCGAGAACTTATCCCACTGCATTTTGAGCTTGATGTTATGAGGGACGTATTTACGTTTGTGGCCATTTTCACGCACCTCGGCGTCCATCAACGACTTCATTCGCTCGATCAGTTCGCTGGTCGCGAGGCTGCTTGAGGGCTTCCAACCCCGGCCCGTCAGACGATCGAAAATGTCGCCGATCTTCGTCAGCGATCCCTTTATCAACCAATCGATCGAGAAGCCTTTTAATTTTACCGGCTTGTTTTCGGCCATTCCGACTTTGTGAAAAACTGACGCCATTCTAGTTCATACCGAGGGCATTTCAAAACACCTCGGATCTTGAGATCACCGTCCTAGCTAACTGAAACGAAATGGTTGAAAAAAGGTTCGGTGACAGAAAAACGCGGTGGTTTGTTTGGCGGTCCAGGCGTCCCATAAAGTATGTGTTTTCCGAACTTTCGACCTATAATATCGTATTGAGATGAGGGCCACTCTTCCGGCACGACCCATTGATGCGAGAGCTATCTCTAAGTAATTGCAGGATCGATCGGCGTTATGACGTGATCGAAGACCTCGGCCGGGGAAGTTATGCCGAGATCTTTGTTGCGCGTGACACATTGGCTTCGCCTCAATCCAATCACTGCAAGGTCGTGATAAAGGCCCTTAACGTCTTTCTTCAGGACGATCTGGATGCAGATCTTGAACGAACTCTGGTCGAGAATTTTCAGAACGAAGCTATTGCGCTCGATCGAGTCCGTCACCCAAATGTGATCAGCAGGCTCGGACACGGCACGGCGCGTGACCTCGACGGGACGGTCTTCCATTACATCGTTTTGGAGTATATGGAAGGCGGCGACATGCAAAGACTCACCCGCGAAAAGAAACTCCCGCTCAAACAAGCGCTCCACTACATTGAGCAGGTTTGTGCCGGCCTGCGACATGCGCATCAAAACGGGATAATACACCGCGACATAAAACCGCAGAATCTGCTGCTCACAAAAGACCGTGATATCGTCAAGATCGCAGATTTTGGTGTGGCCAGGATTCACCAGACCGATGCACCTATCACGCGGGTCGGCACAAACGTTTACGCTCCGCCCGAGCATAGTCCGTTTGTCCAGGCAGGCGTGATGACAGAGGCGAAACTATCGCCGGCATCCGACATTTATTCGCTTGCTAAGACACTATATGCGATCGTTACCGGCGAATCTCCGAGATATTACACCGGGCAACCTATCACGGATCTTCCGATGGACTATCGGAACGAAGAGTGGGCATCTGAATTGAAGCGCGTACTTTTAAAGGCGACACAGGACGATCAGCAGGTACGGCACCAGAATATTGACGAGTTTTGGGCAGATCTCGAAGGACTTCGCCGATTCGCCGCGGATTTCGAGACCGCGACCACTGTCAGGCCAAAGATACACTCAACGCCGCAAGCCCATGTTCAGCGCGGATATTCGCCGCTCGCGCCCGTTCAGGCGCGTTTTGACACGTCTCGTGAACTGAAGCTCAAAAACGCTTTTTCCCCGGCGCAAAGTCCTCTCCGGATCGATGTCGAAAAATTACCTAAGTTCCCGGCGATCCAACCAAAACCGACGCCGAGAGTCGAGGACTATTGGCCGAATCAGATCCAGGAGCAGCAAAAGAATGTTCTCGATTCGATCGTCAAGGAAGAAGCCGTCGAGATCGCAAAAAAGAAAAGGCGGAGATTCAGGCGTTTCGCCGCTTTGGCCTTCTTCCTGGCTCTCTTCGGGGGCGGACTGTATGCAACTTCAGTATTTTTAAGAGGGTCGGGTTTGCTCGATAATATTTCGATCGCGTCGAGGGACAAGACCGGGAAAGCAAATACTGACATTAATTTGCGTCCGGCGCCGAGCGCGGATAACGCCCCTATCGGCTTGGTGACAAAAGATTCCAAGGTGAAGATCCTGAAGATACAAAATAACTGGTATCAGGTCGAGGTCGTCCAGCAGGGGCGCGAGCGGGATGCTCCGCTTGCGTCAAACCGCGGGTGGCTTTACGGTAAATATGTTGATCTCGATTAGGAGAATGAATTGAGCGTACTAGACAAGGTAAGACGTTGGATCGATGGAGAAACTGCCGAGACAGTGCTCGAACAGGCGGCACGCGACGCGCAGGTGAAACCTCGGAGTGCCGCGGAGGAGTTTATCGTAAAGATCGCGCGCGAGATCGAAGGTGTTATGCAGCGTGAAATGGTCCCTCTGCCGCAGGGAACTACCATCATTCCGAGCGAATATCTGATCTTTCTTTCCGATTCCGACGACAAGGAATGGCAGGGAGTTAAACGCCGCGGCCTTGAGCAAGGGCTTTATCATATCCTTGCGGAGCGTGCTCGAGAGATAGCCGGTAAAAAGAAGCTTGAGACAAAGTCTTTCGTTCTCGAACTCCGTGTGGACGGGACACTGGAAAAGGGCGAGATCCGAATACAGCATAGTTGGGAAGATTCATCGACAGGTAAGACAGGCGTATTGGCTCGACCGAAGTCCTTGGATCTGCCGTCAGGTTCGGATCCTGCTTCCCACGCTTCGAACTTAAAAGTAACAAGTCCCAATCTCCCGAGACAGATCCCGACCGACCGCACTTTGCCGCCGCAGCCTGCTCCAGGGCAGCCGAATTTTGTTCAAAACCACACGATCCAGTCTCCGCCGCCGACGGTACCGAACGCCGTTATCCGTCAGGCAGAGCCGCTGCAAGGTGACGAGGCAGAGGTTATGACCAACGTTCGTAAGCGAGCGGTCGAGCTTTACAGGCTGGAGATATGGCACAGCGGGGTGCGGCAGAATGTTGTGCCTATATTCAATCTTGAGACGAGTGTGGGACGCGGCTCGAAATCAAAGCCGGTCGATATTACTCTCGCGGGTGATCCGGAGATAAGCCGTCGGCATGCCTCGGTCATTACGGACGGAAATGGTCGATTTTGGATCCTTAACGAGGGAAGAAATCCGGCAATGATCGCCGGGCATGATCTTCCGAGCGGACAACGGGTGCCGGTCCAGGCCGGGACAAACATAAGTGTTGGCGCGTATATTTTAAGGATACAACCGAAATAAGGCCATTCCACAATTAATGTTTCTTATCAGATGTCAGTTCGCAACACCAAAGTTGAAGCTCAATAATTCATCTCTAAACGCAAGAACTATTTAGAGTTACACCGTTGATATTATTCGATCTATTCCAACCTCCAGAAGTCCATTAAGCGTTTTAAAAGCCGCACCTCGGATCTCGGGCGGATAACCCAGCTCAATTTCGTTCCGATCGAAATCTTCTAAGTCCAGAACCGACACACTACGGTCGGGCCAGACCACGACATCGATGTCCAGATCGACATAGCTAAGTATGCTGCCGTTCAACCTCGGGGGCATGCAGATGTTGAAGTAATGGTTTCTGAGCGATCCGTCAGGCCGGAAGAAATGAAAATGATTAAACCACCTATCGAAAAAAAAGGTTTCGACCGACCGGGTGCCGATCTCTATCAGCCCTAATTCCTTATGCTCAATATTGCGGTCAAATACCCCGACGGCCTCGATCAGTTCCGAGGTTGAACGTGTCAGCTCGCATTCCCAGGACTTGCGAATGCTAAGGTCATACGAAAGGGAATTGATAGTAATTCGATGATGAGGCACGGCTTATGCTGCTAGGGACAGCGCGCTATCAACACCGAGCAGGGCACATGGTGAAGGACCGATTCAGAGACGGAGCCAAGCAAAAGCCTCTCCCATGATTTGTAGCCGTGTGAGCCGACAACGACAAGTTCCGGCTTCATCTCATCGGCTGTTTCCACTATCCGGCTTTCCGGCGAGCCAAACTGCACCTCAGTCGATATCCTCACTTCGGGATCGCTAAAAATAGTCCGAAGCGATCCGGCCGTTTCTTCGAGGATCTTTTCGGCATTCACCTTCGCCGTTTTTTCAAGTTCCGACGTGTCGGGAAGATATCCGCCGTAGATATCAACCGCCAAGGGAACTGCCATGTCGATCACGCTGATCACCTTTATCTCATCACCCGCTTCAAGCTTGAACTTGCGGAGGATGTCGATAGCTGCATTGCTCTGTTTTGCGCCATCCGTGGCAAAAAGGACCTTCATCGTTCAGCCTCCAACATCGATCGGTATGAAACCATTCTATACCTTCAAAGCCACTTCAGAAAGTAATTCTCGTCACACTTCACCGAGCAGCTTTGCGAGCAGCTGCTTCAGGATCAATGCTTCTGTCTCGGTGAGTCCCATAACGGTTTGCTCTTCAACTTCCGCCCATTTCTTTTCCAGGTCCCCACGAACCGAATTGCCCTTTGGCGTGAGGAAGATGCGCGTGGACCGCGCATCGTTCTCATATCGCTCACGCGTAACGAGGTCAGCCTCCAACATCCCGCCCAGCACTTTGTTCACTGTGGGGGCTGCCAGGTTGAGACGCTCCGCAAGATCGACCTGCCTTAGGCCGTCGGTCTTCCAAAGCTCAAGCAGTACAAATACCTGGCCGCTATGCAGCCCGATCTCCGTCATGGTCCTTTCCAGAAGATTTCGGTGGGCCGTCGTTAACCTGGCAAGTAGGTAGCTGACACTGTCCTTAAGGTTCATCTTAGTTGCCTGAGAGTAGTTTATTAGCCGCCTCAATAAAGCCTATGACATGGCTAATGAAATTTAATTAGCAGTCTAATAATCTATCATTAGACAGCTAATAAACAAAAGAAAGGCCGGTAACTAACTTTCGTTAGGTGGGTTAGAATGGTTTTATGACTAACGCTGATTTACTCAAGAACGGACGTAATTTGCTGCTTAAGCTGCATAAGACACTGCTCGATCACGAAAGAAGGATCTATGAGGTTTCAAATGGACCATTGAGCCCCGGTCAGTTTCTCGCAATACTGCTCGATGATGTTGATTTTGCGTGGCTGCGTAAGTTTTCGACTTTGATCGTCGAGATCGATGAGATGTTTGACCAGAAGGACGGTTTTAGCGAGGAAACGGTAGAGCTGCATATCTCCTCTCTTCGTTCGTTGATCTCAATGGAGAACGAAGACGAGGTGTTTCGGGCCAAGTACCAGTCAGCCTTGCAGCAGGACCTCGATGCCGCAGCACATCAAGGCGAACTCAGAGGGTTACTGTTCCCGGATGGCTCCCAGGGATCGTCGTAAAATATTTGAAGCCGGAGTGAGCAGATAATGGCCTTACTCCGGCTTCCAAATTTCTGTACTGACGTCTTTATCCTATTCTCGGCCGCTCTTTTTCCAATCGGCGAGGAATGCCTCAAGTCCTTTGTCGGTCAAGGGATGCTGAACCAGCTGTTTGATCACTTTGAATGGGATCGTTGCTACGTCTGCCCTAGCAAGGGCGCAATCGACTATATGCATCGGATGCCGTATCGAAGCGGCAAGTACCTGTGTATCGAAATCGTAGTTGTCGTATATCTGGACGATGTCCATGATCAACTGCATTCCATTGGTCGAAATGTCGTCAAGACGGCCGATAAATGGCGAGATATACCTCGCACCGGCCTTGGCCGCCAAAAGCGCTTGGGCAGGCGAGAAGCACAGCGTGACGTTGACACCGGTACCCTCAGCGGTGAGCGTTCGGCAAGCCTTAAGACCGTCAAGTGTCAGTGGGACCTTTACGACGACGTTCGGAGCTATCTTCGCAAGCTCGCGGCCTTGCGTCAGCATTCCTTCCGTGTCAAGGGCCGTCACTTCTGCAGAAACGTCTCCTTTGACAATGGAACAGATCTTTGCGATGTGTTCTTCAAAGACTACATCGCCTTCTTTTGCCACAAGCGACGGATTTGTCGTTACGCCATCTATTAGCCCAAGTTCATTGGCTTCGCGAATCTCTTCCAAATTAGCGGTATCGATAAAAAATTTCATTTGTTCTTTTTGGGTTTACGATTTGGTCACCTGACCGTATTTGACAGCACGCCGATCCTTTCGATCTCCACGGTGCAAACATCGCCGGGGTTCAGCTTGGAAACGCCAGACGGCGTCCCCGTTGCGATCACATCGCCCGCTTTCAGCGTCATCTGTCTTGAGATGTATCGTATCAAAAATTCGACGGGGAACACCATTTGGGAGGTTCGCCCGTCCTGTTTTAAGTCGCCGTTTACAGAACAAGTCACCCTGAGGTCGCTCACGTCGAGTTCGGTCTCGATCCATGGCCCGATCGGGCAAAACGTGTCAAACGACTTGCCGCGGGTAAACTGGACATCTTTTCGCTGAATGTCGCGTGCCGTTACGTCGTTCAGGCATGAATAACCATGCACGTATTGGAATGGATCCTCATCATCGCCGATGTCCTTACAGTCGCGTCCGATAATGATCGCAAGCTCACCCTCATGCTCGACTTGCTGCGACTGTGGCGGGATGACGATCGGTTCATTATCGCGGATCAAGGCAGACGGAGCTTTCAGGAAGAGAAGCGGCTCCTTGGGAACTTCGTTGCCGAGTTCGGCGGCATGTTCCGCATAGTTTCTGCCGACGCAAATTATCTTTGACGGCGAAAAATCAGAAGGTATCTCGATCTTCATTTTGAACCTAGTTCAGACTTGCACGAATAAATTTCAATGTAAGTCGTTGGATACAAAATGTCGAGTGCGGCTTAACCCAAATACTCAATATCATGGATATTCCTGATTTAGCACTCAAAATATAAGAGTGCTTGTTGCGGCAAAAAAAGTATTGACATTCAGAAGCCTTTAGGACTATTATTTTCCTACTGAACGCGTTTTAGTAAACAAGGGGAACTAAAGAGTTTTCCGGCTCGCGAGCCGCTCGCAAGTGAAATCCGGCGTGGAAATTAGCTTAGAGAATTACGGAACGTGGGGACACTCCTGAGAGTCTTGTCGGCGCGATGCTCTTGACTCGAGACTGAGTTGAACGAATAAAGATGATAAGGTCCGTTGCCTGCCCGCAGCGGGCCTTTTCTTTATTTATGACGTCGTTGTTAGAGGGATTTGCGTATCAAGGGATGGTTTCATTCACAACATCGCTTGGTGCACTTACGTTCTTAAATTTGTCGGTCGCGGTCACGTAGTAAAAATAGGTCTTGCCTGATTCGACCTTATTGTCCTGGAAAGTATTTGTTGTCAATAGTTCAGGGGTCAATAGTTCCCATCTTTCTTTAACAAGATCGGGGTCCGTTGAACGGTATATCCGATATCCGACTACGTCCGGTTCCGGGTTAGCAGGGAAGAATACGGAGATCTCAGTCGGAGTTGCAGCGATTGTCACTGCCGCTGGTGCCGACGGCGGAAATGTATCTACGGGTTTGATCCTGAAAATATTCGATTCCGAGCTTTCCGTCGGCTGGGCATCGGTCCCAAGCGAAACGGTTCGCACGAAATAGAAATATTCCTTTTCGAACTCAAAAAACGAGTCGTCATATCGGTTATCGTTGACAGGCGATTTGTTCAACAGTTTCGCAGGTATCTTCTCAGATTCTGATCGATAAATGTTGTATCCTATAATGTTAGCCGGACCCGACCCGTCGATGTTCGAAGTGGGTGCCTGCCAGGAAAGCCTTACAGACTCTTGTGTAAGTTCTGACGAAAGGGAAGTAGGAGCGTTTGCGACATGTGCCGCTGGTTCAAGGAGGAAAAAATTGGAAAACGCCGCCTTTTGTCCGGACGCGTTCACGAATCGGACAGCGTAACGCAATCTCGCAGGCTGACCGGCGAACTGCAGGGAATCGGAAAATTGCAGCGTTTTTGCGCCGAAATCTGCATCCGTGATCGGCATCGTCGCGATGATCAGGCTTCTGCTTGCAAATTCCTCTTCCGAAAGGTTTTGGGGAGTTGTCAGCGGCTCGGTCAAACGGTAAATGTCCGCCCTTTTGATATTCAGAACACTGCCCTCAGGCGCGTTCCGGTTAGGCATCTTCCACGATAAGACCACTTGATTTCCACGTTGAAACCCAGTGATCGTTGCTCGCTGCAAGACCCGCTCTTCCGGAGGTAGTGGCGGCTTGCGTTTTCCACAGCTTAACGACGTAAGCAGAACAAGTGCTAAAACCGCTAAGGGTGCTTTAGAAACGAACTGCTTAACGGGAAAGCTTAAAGGCATAAGGTGCGTAATGTGCTTAGTTTTCTGAGCGGATAAGTGCTTAAAGTATGTATTGTCTGAGGTCGCGATTTTCTACTAAACCGTCAAGCCTGGAACTAACATAATCGGCATCGATCACCTGGTGCTTAACTTCGAGTTCACTACCTAAGAAACTTATTTCCTCTAAGAGCTTTTCCAGTAATGTGTGAAGCCGTCGGGCACCAATATTCTCAGTTTGAAGGTTTATCTCGGCAGTCATCTCTGCGATCTTCGAGACCGCTTCATCCGTGAATTCCAGCTCGATTCCCTCTGTGCTTAAGAGTGCCTGATACTGCTTGATAAGTGAATTCTTTGGTTGAACCAAGATCCGTTTAAGATCTTCAACAGTTAACGACTCGAGTTCTACGCGGATGGGAAACCGTCCTTGAAGTTCCGGTATTAGGTCCGAGGGCTTTGATACGTGGAACGCTCCAGCTGCGACAAACAAGATATGCTCGGTACTGACCATGCCGTACTTAGTATTGACGTTGGTTCCCTCAACGATCGGCAACAGATCGCGCTGAACCCCTTCACGTGAAACGTCTGGATTCCCTGTTGATTCTCGGCCGGCGATCTTGTCGATCTCGTCCAGAAACACAATGCCCGAATCCTGGACTTTTCTGATGGCGTTTCGGGTTATCTGTTCCATATCGACCAGGCGTTCCTGTTCGTCTCGGATCATGTAGGGCTTGGCGTCGCCGATCTTCATCTTGCGTCGAACGGTCTTTGCCGGGAAAAGATTGCCGAACATGTCTTTTAAGTTCACGCCCATCTCTTCCATTCCCTGGCCGCCTATGAAATCGATCGTCGCGTTCCCGCGGTCCTGCGTATCGATCTCTATAAGGCGTTCGTCCAGCTCGCCTTTGCGAAGTTGTTCGCGCAGTTTTTCCCGTGTCCGATTGGCAGGCGGATCGGATGCATCAATCTCGCTTTCGTAATTGAATGATGTTGGTGGTAGCAAGATATCGAGGATGTTCTCTTCGGCGTTCTGTTCGGCCTGTACCTTGACTTCCTCAAATGCCGATTGTCGAGCCATATCCACCGCCACATCCGTTAGTTCACGGATCATGCTTTCTACATCCCGCCCAACGTAGCCGACTTCGGTAAATTTGGATGCCTCGATCTTGATGAAGGGCGAATCGGCGACGCGTGCCAAGCGTCTTGCTATCTCGGTCTTACCTACGCCGGTCGCGCCAATCATGAGGATGTTCTTCGGCAGGACATCTTGAGCGATCTCGGCCGGTAATTTCTGGCGGCGGATGCGATTGCGAAGCGCGACTGCCACGGCACGCTTTGCTGCCGACTGGCCCACGACATACTTGTCGAGTTCCTCGACTATCTGCCGTGGAGTAAGCTCATCGAGCTTAGGTTTTGCTGTCGCGGTCTGGCCGCCAAGATATATCGCCATCTTAATGCATCGCAGACGCCCTCGTCCGCAGTTTGAACTCGTTGGTGACCAACCACCTCACGCCCGGCATTTCTGCCTTCTTTACAATTCCTCGATAACGATCTCGCCGTTAGTGTAAATACAGATCTCTCCGGCGATGCGCAGGGCATCTTCGACTATCTCGCGAGCGGAAAGCTCCGTGTGCTTCATGAGTGCACGTGCGGCCGCTAGTGCATACATACTGCCGGAACCGACCGAAAGAAGACCATCATCGGAGGCGATCACATCACCCTTTCCAGAAAGCAAGAACGCATCTTTGTTATCGGCAACGATCAACAAAGCTTCCAGATTTCGAAGATATTTGTCCGTGCGCCAATCCTTGCTCAGTTCGATGGCGGCCCGTTCGAGCTGGTTCTGAAACTGCTCGAGTTTTGTCTCAAAGCGGGTCAAAAGAGTGAACGCGTCTGCCGTGGCACCCGCAAAACCCGCGAGGATGTTCCCGCCGGCTATTCGCCTGACCTTTCGAGCTTTTCCCTTTATCACGGTATCACCTAGCGTAACCTGGCCATCGCCCGCCATCGCGACCTTTCCGCCACGCTGAACCAGGAGAACGGTCGTCGACCGGATAAACTCTCTCGAACCGGAATTGCCCATAAACCTAGATGATAGTTGTTCGAAAACAAATGCTCAAATTGACATACACAGCGACATTGCTTGAACATAAACGTGTTTATGGCGTATAGACCAAAGATCGGCATCACAATGCGGCTTGAGCACGCTACAAGGCGGTTTTATCTGGGACGCGACTATAGTGAGGCTCTTGCTGCAGCGGGAGCGACCCCGGTTCACATATCGCTGATACCTGACGAAGAGTATATTGTCGATGCAGTCGCAGGCCTTGACGGCATACTATTGCCGGGGAGCGATTCAGATGTGGACCCCGCACATTTCAGTGAGGAACCGCATCCAAAGCTTGGGCGGGTCGTTCCCGAGAAAGACGCTACCGATCTGTTAGTTCTCGCGGAAATAGAGAAGAGAAACTTGCCTCTATTTGCGATATGCTATGGGCTTCAGGCGCTGAACGTGTCACGCGGCGGAACGATCATCCAGGACATCGATTCGCAGGTACTGAACGCAATTAAGCACCAACAAGGAATACCACTTGAGAGGCGGTCGCACTCGATACGAGTAAAGCCTGGAAGCCCGCTAGAAAAAGGATTAGCTGTCGGCCAAGACACAACTAAAGTGAATTCGCATCACCACCAGTCTATCTGTAAGATCGGAAGGGATTTAGAGGAGATCGCCTGGGCCCCGGACGGTGTCATAGAGGCCGTGTGTGACACGAGAAGTGATCGATTTGTGGTTGGAGTTCAATGGCACCCAGAGCTTGATTGGCAGGTTGATGAACTATCGAGGCAATTGTTCAGGGGTTTTGTCGAGAAGGCGGGAAACGGGCGGTAGAAAGGTAAAGAAGTTTCTGATATCGGTAAAGTGCGACATATCAAAGAGTTAGCTAAAACTATTTAAGTAATACAGTAGATATGGTTGCCGCCGCCTCACACTTGATGCGTAACCTTAGATATTCTGTAAATAGTCTAATATCAATAAGATGCAGCTAAATATTCCATTCCGCTCTAATGTTCGAATTATGACAGTTAAGGTGATTTAGAGGCAATTTTTCGAGGACAATTGATGAATAATCCAATCATAATCGGCCTGGCTGCCTGGTTTTTCCCGGGAGCAGGCCATCTGATCCAAAAAAGGAGCAAGCGAGGACTACTGATCGCGGCTGCGATCTGGACGCTCTTTATTGTTGGCGTGTTGAGCGGAGGGGCCTATTACCCCGGATTCAATTTTGCCGAAGGGGCGTTATTGTTTCTACTAAACGTCTTTGCCAAATTAGGGAACGGCCTTGGTGCGATAGCTGCATTCCTTCTGTCGGTTGAGCCGTCGCCGAACACACCCGCGCTGGCTACCTTTGAGTATGGCGGCAGGATGGTAGAAACGGCCGGACTCCTGAATTACCTTGCGATCATCGATGCGATCGACATCTATCTAGGGAGGAAGAAATGATCCATTTTCTTTATCTTGTAGGTTTTGGCGCATTGATCTCCATTGTTTTCGGTGGGATCTCGCACGGCACACCAAAGGAAAAGCTGTGGTATGGGACAAAGACTTTTCTGCAGTTTGTCGGTGTCAGCCTATTGATCGCTTGGGTCCTGTATTTCATCCCATGGTAGAAAGATCTGATGCGCCGCGTGCCGCGCCGGCGCAGGTGGCGCAGGTGGCGCAAGGCTGGCGCAAATAGGTTTGGGGCCGGCACGATCCGCGGTGGACAGTTATTATGATCTGAGAGATCGTGATCATCTACCGCTCGATCTGCTCACGAAGAGAGCATTAGACTTAGACCTTTTTGCCTGCGGACGTCTACCAACATCCTTCTCAAGCCTGCCGCTCGGATATAATCATCTTAGATGTCCCTAAAGGAATCCGAAGCACTCGTGATCAAAAGTTACAACCTGTCCGAAGCCGACAGGATAGTGGTTTTCTTTACTCGCGAATTCGGTGTGGTCCGTGGAGTCGCAAAAGGAGCTAAGAGGCTTAAGAGCCGGTTCGGGAGCACGCTAGAGCCGTTCTCTACGGTCAATCTCTCGTATTTTCAAAAGGACGACCGCGAACTCGTCTCTATCCAGCAAGTAGAACTGACCAGGTCGCGTTTTGGCACGGCAAGCGATCCTGCGTTTCTCGCCGCATTCTCATACATCGGCGACCTGCTAACCGATTTTGCCCCGCCTCACGACGCTGATGAGACACTGTATCGAATGATCACGGCCTGTCTCGCGGCGCCAGAGAACGAACGTGATCTTTCAGCTGTTCAATTATATTTCGAACTCTGGCTGCTTAGGCTGAGCGGCTATCTGCCGGACTGGCTCCGCTGCGGATCGTGCGGGAGAACGATCGGCGATAATGAGGCAGCAACGATCGTTTCCGGATTTCAGCTCCAATGCGGCACCTGCAGAAAGTCATATGCCATCGGTGAGATCTCGACCGAGGACCGAGAGGTGTTTCGAAATGTGCAGGCGCTTTCGCCGCAAGACTTCGTCGAATATTCACATGGCAGAAATGATTCGGTGGCTATGATCTCATCGGTCATGAAACGCATAATCGCAGGCGTCCTGGGCAGGGAAGTCGCGAGCGGCGACTCTTTGCGATAAAATCCTAACCTGAACTGATGAGACACAGCTGGACGATCTTCAGATATCTGATCGGCGCGGTAGTGCCGTATTTCCTGTCGTCCTGGGTCCTGTTGAGCGTGATACTGTTCGTTCAGCAGGCGGGCCGCTTCGCCGACATCTTCTTCAGCGTTAATATACCCGGAAAACTGATCTGGCAATTGGCGTTTGCTCTAATTCCGAACGTCATCGCATTTACCTGTCCGATGGCCGTCCTCGTCGGGACGGTGATCGGCCTCTCAAAGATGCAGGGCGACAGTGAACTCGTTGCGATACGGGCTGTGGGCGTCGGTAATTTTCAGATTGTCCTTCCGATCATTCTGCTCGGCGTCCTGCTTTCCGGTTTCACATTTGCGGTCAATCTATTTGGTGTTCCGATCGCGGCGCGCGTGGTAAGACAGGTCGCAATGCAAACGGCGATCTACAAACTCGAATCGCCTATTGAGCCCGGTGTATTCAATACAGAGGTCGCCGGATATACGATCTATGTCAAAGACGGCGATCTGACAAACGGCACCTGGAAAAACATCTTCATTTACACCGAAGATACGGCAACGGGGAACATGCGTCTGATAACGTCGCAGAAGGGCCGCATAGATTCGACCGACCAGTTTTCCGAATTGGTCCTCGAAGACGCTGTTTCCACAACCATTACACCGGAAAACCGGGAAGAGAAGTTTGTCTCAGAGCGTATCGGCGAGGTGCGGTTCGCAATAAAGACCCAACGCGGCGAGTTGATCGAGAAACTCGCCAAAGCCGAGAGTTCAGCGGAAGAATTAGGACTGACCCAACTGTCCGAATTTGCAAAAAGCCGGGAAGGGCGCGAGCGGACCGAGGCCGAGATACTCTGGCAGCGGAGGATAACACTTGGGATCACACCGATCATATTTTGTCTCCTTGGCGCAGCACTCGTATTAAGGTTTAACCGCGGCGGACGAGGCTACGGAGCCATTCTTTCTCTGGCGGGTCTGATAACGTACTACCTTTTCGCATTTCTTGGTGAACAGCTTGCGAGAACGGGGAACGTCAGCGTTTTCGTGGGCAGCCTGATCCCGATCGGTTTCAGCGTTCTCTTGATAATATGGTTATTGTGGGGCTCTAAGATACACCCACTCAGTTATTTAACTCCATTATCCGAGAAACTACATGAGCTATTTTCCGGCGACTCGAGGCGCCTTGAACGAAGAAACCTGTTTGTTGACGTGACGACCGGGCTTCGGGACTTCGACATACTTGTAAACCTGTTCAAGTACTTCGTAATAACCTTGGTGTTTTTGGCTTCGGTATTTGTGATATTTACGGCGTTTGAGCTATGGCGATTTGCGGGAACGATGGATGGAGGCATAACGCTGCTGGCAAAATACCTTGTGTTTCTATTGCCGTTCATCTATCTTCAGCTGGCTCCGTCATCCGCCATGATAGCCACCCTGGTGACCTACGTGATCAAATCGCGGCAGAACGAAGTGGTCACCTGGACCTCGGCCGGACAGAGCGTGTACCGACTGCTGACTCCTTGTTTTGTCCTTATGCTTGCGATCGGCGGATTCAACCTCGCGGTTCAAGAGGTGATGGCTCCAAGAGCAAACCTGCTCCAGGATGAGTTTAGGCAGCAGCTTCGAAGCCGAGGGAAGCCGGTCATCGGACCGGGGAAATTCTGGGTCGCCGAGGGAAACAAGATCTATTCATTTACATATAATACAGATGCGTCTGATAACGAAAAGAGGGTCGAGGCCGTCACGATCTTTGAATTTGCGGACAGCGGAGAATTGCAAACCCTGTACCGTTCGCCGGAAGCAATTTGGGTCAAAACGGGAATTTCATTGGTCGGCCCGGTGAAGAGGAGCGCGCTTTCAAACGGAACAATAGAAAATTCGATCATTAAGGGAAGTGTTGATGTCCCGGCGGAGTCGAATCCATTTAAGGAGATCAGGAAGAAACCAAGCCAGTTAAGTATTTTAGAAACAAAAGGTCGTATAGAAGACAGTGAATCTGAGGTTGAGCGGCGAAGTTTTGAGGTCGCATTGGAAAAGAAGTGGTCCACGCTTTTTTTGCCGTTCATCATTGCGATGTTCACATCACCTTTTGCTCTGAGTCTGAATCGAAAAGGGAAGGCCGCAACGGTGGGTTATGCGGTCGCTCTTTGGCTGGTGTTCATGGGCGTGACGTCGGCATTTGAACAACTCGGGCTCTCGGGTGCGCTTCCGCCTATCGCTGCTGTATGGGGGCCGTTGATGTTGTTCGCCATGTTGGGAGCATATCTGTTGACCAAAGTGAAGACGTGATAAGGATCGTAAGATCGTCCGCTATATATTTTGCGATCGTCTTCGCCGCCGGATCCCTCTTTGGTTCGATCAGGGTACCGTTTCTGGTTCCGCGGCTGGGTGAGCGTTATGCGGAACTTGTCGAGTCGCCGCTGATGTTTGCCGTCATCGTGTTTTCGGCCCGATATGTTGTCAGGCGTTTCGATCTTACAGGAAAGATCGGGCGTTCGTTGGCCGCGGGGCTGGCCGCGGCAATTTTGCTGTTGGCCGTCGAATTCACAGTCGTGCTGGCGTTGCGTGGAATGATGATAGGCGAATTTATCGCCCAGCGTGATCCTGTGGCAGGAACTGTGTATTACATAATGGTTGCGATCTTTGCCGTGATGCCGGCGGTGTTCGCGAGATCAGCGAGAGGTTAAAATGGACAAGGACGCAGTGATCGTGTTTAACGGTTTCCTGAACTTACCGAACAAAGAGCGGCTACAGGTCGTGAACGCTATCAATGATTATTTTGATAACTTGTCCGAACGCGAATCGATACGTGCGGAACATGACCTCCGATTTGCGGAGATCGATCCAGTTGGGAGCTCGATCGAATGTAAGTGTTGTGGAAGGAAATAGAACTACTGAAGTTTTAGACAGATATAGTCGAAAACAGTCTCGCTGACCGATCCCGCTTTTACTCTTGTCCGGGTTTCGTTTTTCACCAGATCTGAAGCTCGGGCATCGACAAACCCGTTAGAAGCGTCAAATGCCGTCGTTTTTTCAAGAAGGACCACGCGCCTTTCACAATCGACGGTAGCGTATTGGACAACAAATGCAGATTCACGCGGCAGGCCGAAGCGCTTATTGAATGAAGCGGCGTTTACCGGAACGATCTTTATCCACATCTCAAACAGCGTGTCCGTTTTAGGCTGCATATTTCGCGTAAAGAGCGAAAAGCCACGTGTTCCCTCAGTAGGTTTTCCAAGGTCGGACCATAGCTTTACATCAAGGAACTCCGGTGTCGCAGGTGCAGAAGCTATTGGAACGCCTGCCTTATTCTGAGCAGAGGCCGACAAGCTAAGGAACGACAACACGACAAGAACCACCAATTTACGCATAACGTAATTATGGTCAGTTTCAGAAAGATTGCAAGAACTTTGACCGCAAAAAGGGATCCTATTTTCGTCAAGTAGGATATGAATCTACTTCAATTCGGAAACACTTTATTGGACACGGGTGACGTCGTTCTTGCCGAACGCATTGGCGAGACCACCCGGTTGCTGCTTCGGGGCGGGCACAGCATCGTGCTCGAAGGGGAACTTGGCAACGCCATTTGGTCGCGGCTTTCTGCCCGCCTGATCGATCAGATGCAGGGAACAGAGCAGGCTTCATAGACATTGGGACTCATCGTTTCGAAATCATGATCCGGCAGGTGTCAGCTATGCGGGAATTGATGCTCCACTTTAACTGTCATATTGCGACCCCTAAAGCATCGCTTTAAAGTTGCTGCCGCGTGATCTCAACTGCCGTCTTGCCTGTGCTGCTATTATCCTAGTAATCTAATCTCGCCACACTGATCATTGGGAGAAACAGATGAAACGATTTTTTACCGCGATAGCCGCGGCCGCGATCTTTGCTTCGTTGCCGGGCATTTCGCTCCTCGCACAAACAAACGGTGACGAAGCCAAACTCATTGAAAAGGCCAAGAAGATCCACAAAGATGTCATCACGCTCGACACGCATAACGACATAAACACAGCCAACTTCACCGACACCGTCAACTATACACAGGACCTGCCTAATCAGGTGAACATTCCGAAGATGCGGAAAGGCGGTCTTGATGTTTCGTGGATGATCGTTTACACGGGCCAAGGCGAACTCACCGACGCCGGTTACGCGGCGGCCTATAAGAACGCGATCGACAAGTTCGACGCTATTCATCGCCTGACAGAAAAGATCGCGCCAAACGAGATTGGCCTTGCATTGACATCCAGCGACGTTCGCCGCCTATCAAAAGAAGGCAAGCTGGTCGCGATGATCGGCGTCGAGAACGGATACCCGATCGGAACGGATATTGGTCGGGTCAAGGAATTCGCCGCCCGCGGTGCCCGCTATATGTCGCTCGCACACAATGGCCACAGCCAGCTTGCCGACTCTAACACCGGCGAGGCGGACGGCAAATGGCTCAACAACGGACTCAGCGATCTTGGCAAACAGGCGGTCGCGGAGATGAACAAGTGGGGCATCATGATCGATGTCTCTCACCCCTCAAAACAGGCGAATCTGCAGGCCATCGCGCTCAGCAAGGCTCCGGTGATCGCCTCACATTCGGGTGCGCGAGCATTGTGCGACCACAGCCGTAACCTCGATGACGAACAGCTCGAAGCGATCCGCAAGAACGGCGGTGTGGTGCAGGCGGTGGCGTTTCGCAATTACGTGAACAAGGAAAAGAGCGAGCTTCGTTCGGCAAAGCAGGCCGAGATAGGCAGGGAACTCGCCGCAAAGGAAGGCTTTACTGTTCTTCAACGCGCCGATGTCGTTAAGCTCCCCGAAGCTGAACGCACTGCCTACATGGCAAAACTCCAAGCCTTCAGGGCAAAGACCAACCCGATCGTCCGTGAACGTATGAAAGATGTGCCCGACGTTGACGTGAAGGATTTCGTCAACCACATCGACTATCTCGTGAAAAAGATCGGCATCGACCACGTGGGCATAAGTTCCGATTTTGACGGGGGCGGCGGTGTCGAGGGATGGGACAATGCAGCGGAAACATTTAATGTAACGCTTGAACTTGTTCGCCGCGGCTACACCAAAAAACAGATCGCAAAGCTCTGGAGCGGCAATCTTCTTCGTGTTCTTGATGAGGTCCAGGCGGTTGCGCGAAAACTCCAGGCGAATTAGAAATTAGCCACGAATCTTACTAATTTCAATAATTGTTCTGCTGAAGCCGCAAGGCCTCTTACTTTGTCGAGCCTTGCTGGTTCCTGTTCATTTATTCGTGTAAATCGTGTTAATTTGTGGCTGCTTTCCAGCGGTAAACGCCCGCAGTTCATCGTTAGCGACGAACTCGTATTCATCTTTAAGGTCCCACAGAAGGTCGTTTAGGTTGATGGGCTTTCCGGCATGAAAATCGACATAGCACCAAACGCCGTGAAATTCAAAAGTCACGCGGCTGTGGCTGGTGCGTTTCCCGAGATAGAAAGGTGTGGCGACCCCGTCCAATAGGACAATGCGGCTAAGTGCTTTGTGTTCTTTAATATAGACCGGCGGCCTGAACTGTTCCTCGTGCTCGTTTACGTCAAACTGGACGAGCGGGACGCGCCTTATCTCGGTGATGTGTCCAATCGGCATACGACGGATGATAGCGCAGATCGGCTCGCCCGAGTGTTAACCGCACGCAAAATAGCCGTAAATGTAATTGGAAGCTACAGAAGTAAGATAAGCAAATTTATGTTCACCAGAGCAATAGTTCGCCCACCGAGCGACAATTTCGCCGACGGCCTGACCAGCGTCGATCTCGGCGCTCCGGTCTTTGAAAAAGCGCTTGCACAGCATCGTGCATATTGCGAAGCTTTGATCCGCTGCGGCCTGACGCTAATAGAACTTGAAGCGGACCCGGCATATCCCGATTCGACGTTTGTCGAGGATACCGCGATCGTGACTGAGAATTGTGCGGTGATAACAAATCCCGGAGCGGAGAGCCGCAAGGGCGAGGTCGTCAGTATCGTCGAAACTCTGTCAAAATTCTATGACCGGCTCGACCGTGTTCAGCCGCCTGGGACGGTTGACGGCGGTGATGTCTGCCAGATCGGCAGCCACTTTCTGATCGGCATATCGGAACGAACCAACAGGGAAGGTGCCGAGCAGCTTTCCGGATTTCTGAACGCGGAAAGCTATACCTCAAGTCATGTCGATGTTCGCGGCACCAAAGGATTGCTTCATCTCAAGAGCGGTATTACCTTTATTGGTGAAAATCGATTGATAGTTGCCGATTCGCTTCTGGGCCAGCCCGAGTTCGGCGGATACGAGATCGTCCGGGTTCCTGCAGGCGAAGAATACGCCGCAAACTGTATTCGTGTGAACGACTATGTTCTATTTGCAGCCGGTTTTCCAAAATTGAAGACGGAGCTCGAAAAGCTCGGTTACAACCTCATCGAACTCGAAATGTCCGAGTTCGAAAAAATGGACGGCGGACTTAGCTGCCTGTCACTACGATTCTGAAACGGAGCGCTGAGACGTCAGTCCGCGCTCCGGGTTTGGTACAAGCTTATTTACTTTCGGCGACGCGTCTAAGCTCGATCCTTTGGATCCCTTTCGCCTGCATCGGCTGAATGCCGGTTACAGCGGGCGAATCTTCGACTGTCAGTATCTCCTGCTCAAGGACCTCGCCTCGCTGCCGGCTAGTCGAAACCAAAAATGTATTGCCCGATCTGAACGGCACGACAAGCGAATCGCCTATAACGCGGGCCGAGAGCTTTACACCGCCGCCTTCGTCAATATAGATATCTTCGGGCCCGCTGCCGCGGCAGAGCTTGTAATCTTTTACCGACGTGACGCTGCCCGATTCTGTGTAGGTCGTTTTCCACATTGAGCAAGAGTTGTCCGATGTCGGAAAGGCCCCGATCTCCATCGTTACCTCAACCGAAGGCGACCCGGGTTTTGCCGGAATATTCGTAAGTTTCCCGCTCCACTTACCTTCCCATGCGGCGATCGGAGACGGAGGCGCGGCCGGCTTTTTCTTTACATACTTGTCATACCAGGCAAGATATCGCTCATAACGATCTCGGACGTAGCTCGGGCGCTGAATTCCGTGATTCTCGTTCGGGTAGATGATCATCTGCGTGTCGACACCGAGGCTTCTAAGAGCCTGATACATCTGTTCACCGCCGGAGATCGGCACGTTGAAATCCTTTTCTCCGCCGAGGAAAAGCGTCGGAGTCTTGATCTTGTTTGCCTGCAGGAACGGATACGCGAGTTTTTGATAGGTTTCCCACGCTTTCGGTTCCCAGGGCGGCCCGATCTCATTGTCGTATTGGGTGATGTAGTGATCTGTGCCGTAATACGAGACAGTGAACGCGGTTCCGGCGCCGCTGGTCGCTGCCTTGAAACGGTTATCACTCGCGATCAGGTAATCGGTCAGAATGCCGCCGTAGCTCCATCCGCCGACGCCCATTTTCTCGGGATCGGCCACGCCCATTTTGACCACGTGATCGACACCCGCGTGCAGGTCCTGAACTTCATACACGCCCCAATTCGCAAAGATCGCCCGCGAGAATTTCTGTCCGCGTCCGGAACTCCCGCGATAGTTGACCGCCAGCACGGCGTAGCCGTTTGCGGCGAAAAACTGCCGTTCGGCCGCGAATGAATGCTGGTCCTGAGCGTTGGGGCCGCCGTGAATGCGAAGCAGAAAGGGAACCTTGGTTCCTTTCACATATCCCGTCGGGTAGGTCAGCAGGCCGCTTACCGAAGTACCGTCCTGGCTCGTAAATCGAACCTCTTCAGTCGCCGGCCAATCGATCTCGGAAAAGAACGCGTCGTTCTGACGCGACAACTGCCTGAGGCTTCCGTTTTCGAACGCGTAAACCTCCGTCGCTTTGTTATCACCGCCCGAGAGAGCTGTGAATCGGTCGCCGTGACGGTCCCAATTGGAAATGACCGTCGGACCTGAGATCAAGCGGGCAAGCTTTCCCGTCGCGAGATCGATCCGGGCCGGATAGACCGACATATCGTCCGTGACAAGAACGAAGATCGACCGCCCGTCGGCGGAGTAGAATGCGTTTGACACTCCGCGGTCGAGGTCCTCCGCTGCTTTCACACGAACCGGCGCCGAACTTCCGTCGGATGGGACCGTCGTCAGGTGGTTCATATTGTAAGCGCCGTACTTCAGCTCGTCTGATTCAAGAAACAGGAGGGTCTTTCCGTCCGGGCTCCATTCCGGACGACTGCCGCGGCTCGTATCGGGAGTTACCTGCTTTTCGGTCGCTCCGGCTTTCGCTTCGGCAACGAAGATCTGCGCTCCCGGGTCCCGGTCGGGATCCGGCTTGCGGTTACTGGTAAACGCGATCCGGGTGCCGTCCGGCGACCAAACCGGCGTGCCTTCGTCCGCCTTACCTTTGGTCAGCCGATCGAGTTTCTTGCCCGCGATGTCGTAAAGATAGATGTAGCTCTTGCGATTTCCGCTCAGATAGCCTTGCCCGTCCTGCTTGAATTTATAGCGGTCAAGGACGATCGGTTTCGGCGGTTTTGCTGTCGCACCCGGGGCCGCCGGTTCTTCGGGATCGGGATCGCCGATGACCATCGCGATCCGCTTCGAATCGGGCGACCATTCGTAACCCTGCAAACGCCCTTTTACCTCGGTCAATTGCATTGCCTCGCCGCCGCTGCGGTCGAGCACCCAGATCTGGCTGCCTTTGTTCGGCCCCGGACGCGAGGAAACGAATGACAGGTACTTTCCGTCCGGGCTCCATTGCGGCGATGTTTCGCTGTCGCTCGAGAAAGTGATCTGACGTTCGGTCTTGCCGTCAAAGCTGACCATCCAGATGTTCGAATCCGATTTGTCGCCTTTTACATCCACCGTCGAAACGGTGTATGCGACCCATTGTCCGTCGGGCGAGATCTGCGGGCCGCCGACGTTTTTGATGCGGAAAAGATCGTCAAGTTTCAACGGACGACGCGTTTGTCCATTGGCGAATGTGAACGCAAAAACAAGCAAGAGCAGCAGGGAAAACGGAACTCGGAGTTTCATATCTGTATGTCCTGGGCCTGGAAAAAGTTTTCAGTGAGAACGTGAAGAGGGTAACAGGGCACACGCCAGGAATCAAAAGGGAGCGGCGACACTCCTGTCGCCAATGAGTGCGGACCATGAAGATGACATCATCCCGCCGAAGCGCCAGGAGCACGCGGCAATATTTGTCGCGAAGTGGAATGTGCAAACACAGGAATGGAACAATACCCGTGACGCGTGTTACACCCGCTCCGGGAAATTGATTTGAACGCCATTCTACAGGTTTCGCTTCGCTTCACCTGTAGCTAGCGACATCGACGTGTGCTCCGCACACTTTCGACCATGTACTTATCGCCCGAGCGTGCGGAGCAGGCGGGAACAACTTTAGCTACACATGGAGCGAAGCGAAATGTGTAGCCAGAAACACAACCAAATCTCAAGCGTGTGAAACACGCGGCATGTTATCATTCCCACAGATACTTTTCGTCAAATTCAACTTTGTGACGACGCAGCAATTCGAGGTATTCGTCCTCAAACGTTCGTTTCCGGTGATGCTCTTTCTGGTTGCGAATATAGTTTCGCACCGTATCGACCGCCGATTCGCTCACTGTGAATGCTCCATATCGCCTTTGCCACGAGAATTTTGGTTGATGTTTCTTTGCCCATTTCGATGAACTGGCCTTCAGTTCGCGCATGAAAGCAGGGAAGTCACCGGGCTCCAAACGGACCAGAATGTGTATGTGATCCGACATTCCATTAATGGCGATCACGTTACCATTATGTTTCTTCACGATACCGGTAAGATATGCATACAATTCATTTTCCCAAGATTCGTTGATAAGCGGAAAACGGTCTTTAGTTCCGAAAACGATGTGAAATAGAAAGCGCGTATGTGACATGGCGTTATTGTGATGCGTGTTTGACACACAAACGTAAGTTCTGTTCAACGATCTACACTTTCCCGCTTCACAATGTGTTTGGACGGGGCTTTTGGCATCAGGGACTTTAGATCATCGACGCGATCTATCCAGAGCAGACGCGGTTTGCCATCGTTTATTGTGAAGTTTGTTATGAACCGGTCAGTTCCGGCTTCAATGACCCAGAATGGTTCCTCAATATCAAACGGAATGGTTGCCCAGTAATAGGATATCTCTTGCACGTTTCCTTTCCGTATCTTTCCATCCTTAAGGCCCGGATACTTGCTGCGAAACAATTTCCAGAATGCTTCAAGTTCGTCGCCCGACCCGATTCGTTTACCTTCAACCGACTGTCCGGAAACGATCAGAATGAGGGGCATCGTGTTCTGCAGTCGTTTGTCGGCTGACGGCTTGAGCGATTTCCATAGCATCGGACCGACCACCGTAACATCGCCAAAAACATTTTTGGGAAGCGAATCCGAGGAAAGCGCACTTTCCAGACTTGCCTTGGTTGCATTGTTTACTGCATCAGGAGCCTTTTTGTATCGAACACCATCTGGAATTTCCTGTCCGTTAATACCGAAAACCGAAAAGACGATCACGACAATGAGCATTGAATTCTTCATAACTATAATTGCTCGAGGTCTAAAAATATTACTTCGGCCCTAACCGCGGCAGGATCCTATATTGGTCTTAACGTACAAAATTATACATGATCACCCCGCTCACTTTGACGGGAGATCCCATTAACCGCGTTGCCGTAAACGAACTTAAGCAGGCCGCCGTGCGGGCTCCGCTTTGAACTTAACAACTTTTCCACGGGCTTACGCCGCGTGGCTATACGCTGACACCCGCTGCGCGGTGCCACTTCTGTTTCCGGCACTGTGGCGGCAATGGCAGTGGCTGCGTCAAACCCGAGTGGCACGCGATTCATGTTGCGGTCGCCGAAGTGATATTTGGGGGTTTTGGACGCAGGAATTCAGGATCTTGACGAAGTTTCCGAGCTTCTGACATTATCTCAGATGCGCAAGAGGAGGCTTTGCATTATGAAAAGAGCTGCACCTTTCTTTACGGTCATTTTGGGCATGGTTTTGTCGTGCATTGGCCAAACTGCGCCGGATGCGGATGTCTCGCGGCGTTCCGTCCGGTTGATGTTGCCGGGAGCAAGCTGTCCGGAGATCTTTTCGGGTTTGGCGATGATGAACAAGCTGCCTACCGGCTTTCAGCAGAGGGCTGGCGCGGCGGGGGCCGAATCGGAAGGAAAGCATGACGTTCTTTTTCAAAACGGCATACACCTTGGAATGCTGATGACCGGCTTGATGCAGGACTGCCCGGGATATTCCTGGTCTGGCGGCAATGTCCTGAGCATATCGCCGTCGCCGAGAGAGGGATCGGTGCTCGACGTGGTGATCCCGCAATTGAACGCTGAGCAGGTAAGCGCACAAGACCTGTTGGACCGGCTGTTCGAAACGCCTGAGGTGAAGCGTTACCTGAAAGATCAAAAGATCTCGCGAAGAACGGCCGATCAGCCGTTGTCGTCAAACTATCCGGACCCGAAGAAATACAGCTTTTCGTTCAGCAATAGATCTGTCCGCGACATTCTGAACCACATCGTGACCACGACACGCTACAAGATCTGGATCCACCAAGGCCCCGAGGGGGCGGGCCGGGAAGTGAACGTACGGATATTTTAGAAGCGGAAGCCGGGCGGGTTTTGAATGATGCTCTGTCTGGATGCGAGGCAAATTAAAAAAGAGGCTGTCGAAAAACAGCCTCTTTTTCATTTGAATCTATTCGGTCAAGTCTTAGGTGCCGGTTTCCCAGCTCGTCATGTACTCGAGCATTTCAGGGGTGAGAACGTCCATTTTCACGCCCATTGCATGCAGTTTGAGCGAAGCGATCTCCTGATCGACCTCGGTCGGAAGCACGTGAACGCCGTTAGCAAGTTTGCCCTTATTTTTGACGAGATACTCGGCAGACAATGCCTGGTTGGCGAACGACATGTCCATTACTGACGCCGGGTGGCCTTCGGCAGCGGCAAGGTTGATCAGACGGCCTTCGCCGAGTACGATCACGCTCTTGGTGTCGTCTTTGCTGCGATATTCTTCGACGAACGGACGGCGGGTAACTGCCGGCTGCGACATTTCGCGAAGGGCGTCGAGGTTCAATTCGAGGTCAAAGTGGCCCGAATTGCAGACGATCGCACCGTCTTTCATCACCTCAAAGTGTTGCTTATCAATGACATGGCGGTTGCCGGTGACCGTGACAAAAAAGTCGCCGATCTTTGCGGCGTCAGCCATCGGAAGCACACGCATACCGTCCATTACGGCTTCGATCGCCTTGATCGGGTCGATCTCGCAAACGACGACGTTCGCGCCCATACCGCGGGCACGCATCGCCACACCTTTACCGCACCAGCCATAGCCGACTACGACGAGCGTCTTACCGGCGAGCAGAATGTTTGTCGCGCGGATGATGCCGTCAAGCGTCGATTGGCCCGTGCCATAGCGATTATCAAAGAAATGCTTGGTCTGAGCGTCGTTTACAGCGATAGAAGGGAAGTTGAGCACGCCGGCCGCGACCATCGCCTTCAGGCGGACGATACCGGTGGTCGTTTCTTCGGTCGTACCGATCAGGTTCGGGATAAGCTCAGGCTTTTCCTTGAGCATTGTTGCGACAACGTCCGATCCGTCGTCGATGATCAGGTTCGGATTTGTATCAAGTGCTGCTTTAACATGTGACACGTAAGTCTCTATGGATTCGCCCTTTATAGCCATGACCGGGATGCCCCAATCGGCTACAAGGGAGGCCGCGACGTCGTCCTGTGTCGAAAGCGGGTTCGATGCGATAAGAAGTGCCTCGGCACCGCCGGCCTGCAGTGTGCGGGCCAGATTCGCCGTTTCGGTCGTGATGTGGGCACATGCCACCATTTTCACGCCTTCAAGCGGCTTTTCTTTCTCAAAACGCTCTCGGATCAGGCGAAGTACCGGCATTTCGCGGTCAGCCCACTCGATGCGCTGCTTGCCATGCGGAGCAAGATTGATGTCCTTGATGTCGTACTGGATCGAAGTTGAAGGATTAGCCATTTGTTGCGATACCTCTGTGTTGTTCGGCCGCCGAACGAAGCGTTTCGGCCTTGTCTGTCTTTTCCCACGAAAATTCGTCGTTTAACCGGCCAAAATGTCCGAAACGAGCCGTCGCTTTGTAGATCGGGCGGCGAAGATCGAGCGTTTCGATGATCGCTTTCGGCGTCAAAGTGAAATTCTCGCGAACGATGTCCGAAATACGCTCGTCATCGATGATGCCCGTGCCGTGCGTGTCGATCAGGACCGAAACCGGTTCGGCAACGCCGATCGCGTAAGCCAACTGAACAGTACATTTATCGGCAAGTCCGGCAGCAACGACGTTCTTTGCGATGTACCGTGCCATATAGGCCGCGGAACGGTCAACCTTCGTCGGATCTTTACCCGAGAAAGCACCGCCGCCGTGCGGAGCATAGCCGCCGTACGTGTCGACGATGATCTTGCGTCCGGTCAGGCCGGCATCGCCCATCGGGCCGCCGATAACGAACTTTCCGGTCGGATTGATGTGGTATTTCGTGTTCTCGTCAAGCAGTTCGGCAGGAATCACGGGCTTGATCACGTGCTCCATGATGTCTGCACGGATGTCTTCGATGTCGAGATCGGCGGTCTGCGTCGAAATAACGACCGCCTCCACACGAAACGGACGTCCGTCGCGATACTCGATCGAAACCTGCGATTTTCCATCAGGACGAAGATAGGGAACCGTACCGTCTCGGCGAACTTCCGAAAGCCTCCGCGTGAGGTTATGAGCCATCTGTATCGGCATCGGCATCAGTTCGGGCGTTTCGTTACAGGCGTAACCGAACATCAGGCCCTGGTCACCCGCACCGCCTGTATCAACACCCTGAGCGATGTCCGGCGACTGTGTACCGATAGCATCGATCACCGAGCAGGTATTCGAATCGTAGCCAAACTCCGCGTCGTTATAACCGATCTCATGAATGGTGTCGCGAATGATCGTCTTATAATTGACCTGCGCCGTGGTCGTGATCTCACCGGCAACAACTGCAAGTCCAGTCGTTACTAGGGTTTCACACGCCACACGGGCAGTTGGGTCCTGTTCCAGGATCGCGTCCAAAATCGCGTCTGAAATATTATCCGCTATCTTATCCGGATGACCCTCAGTCACCGACTCGGATGTGAACAAAAAATTTCCGTTACTCAAGGCTTTGTAACTCCTTACTGGTCGTCTATTTGTCAAGAATTGATACGAATACCAAAACGAAAATTTTAACTTTTCGTGACGTGCCTGTCAAAACAGGTTTCGGGATATCAGGCCTTCGGTAGCGAGTGGATCAAGGAAAGTCGGAGTTTTATCGTTTTCGGAGGAGAGGTGAGCCGCAAGTAACGGCATCCAGGAGACCGAACGGCAATAACAGATAGGCGGTAGGGGAGAGCCGACGAGCAAGTTTGGCTCTATCTATCTATCTTTTGCAATATACTTACCGCGTCTGATAATAGAGATTATGTAAACGAAAGCATGCTTAATATTTATAAGTGCATAAATAGCTGAGTTAGAATGGCTTAGACCTCGGCAGTGTTGTTCTTTACAGCCTCAAAAGCTGTTTTAAGTGCTTTTAGTATCTCGGCGCGGTTCCCGTTCGATTTCCCGGCGAAATGAAGTTCCAATGAAAACTCCGGATCCTTGCCATCAAATTTGAAAGTGAAACCTCCGAGAGGCCTCGGGTGGGAATGATGAGTGTGTTTTTTTACCGGTCCATTTGTCGCTTTTTGCTTTGATCTTGGAATTATCTTTCCGCTGGTAAGTCCGTCAAGAAATTCGTGCATCGCGGCGTCGTTGAACTGGCGTGCGACTTCCAGCAGAGTCGATTTAGAAATAACATTTGATTCACGGCATCGAGCACGAATATCGTCGGGCAAGCCTGCAATGGTCATAAGCTCGGTGACCGAGGAACGGCTCTTGCTGATCTTCTTGCTGATCTCCTCCTGGGTATATCCAAATCTTGAGGCCAATGACGCAAGTCCGTCAGCCTCTTCCCAAACATTAAGATCCTTACGTTGTAGATTTTCGATGAGCGCGATCTCGGCAATGCCTTGCTCATCAAGATCCATTTCGATACAGGGAACTTCGGTCAATCCGGCAAGCTGCGACGAACGCCAACGACGCTCACCCGCAATGATCATAAATCGGCCATCTTCCGTTGGTTTTACCAGCAATGGCTCGAGTACGCCTTTTTCACGGATCGACTCGGTCAATTCGGTAAGATCCCCAAACTCATTTCTTGGCTGTTCGGGATTTGGAAATATTGCATCCACAGCGATCGTACGTCCGACGCTTCGCGATTTGGCTGCGATCTGATCAACATAATGAGAGTCATGACGCATCTTCACTCCAATGGGCAAACCTGCTTTAGACACGTTTAAGCACCTCCTTAGAAAGGTCGTGGTATTCAGTTGCGCCGGATGAGCGCGGGGCATGGTCGAAAATAGATTTTCTGTGCGCCGGCGATTCTTCAAGTCTTACGCTCCGCGAAATGACCGTTTTGAAAGCCTTCTTACCAAAAACGGTTCGAATATGCGACTCCACATCATGCGATATCGTGGTCCGCCGGTCGTAAAGCGTTACGACCACCCCCAACAGATTGAGGTCGGGATTTGGACGCGACCTTATCTTTTCGATCGTCTCCAATAGGTCGTCAGTTCCCTCTAACGCGAAGTACGATGATTGGATGGGAATTATAACGTGGTTTGCTGCGACCATCGCATTGACGGTCAGAATGCCCAGCGTTGGCGGAGTATCGATGAGAATAACATCGAACTTCCCTTTCAAACCTTCCAACCGATCGCGAAGCTTAAACGCGGCGTCAAAATCTCCGATCAGTTTTGCTTCCAGTTTTGCAAGACTGATCCGGGCCGGAATGATCGACAGATTCTCGGTCGCAGTGTCATAGACAAGCTCGTCAACGGGCCGATCGGGCTCGGCAAATAACTCGTATGCTCCGCCGTTAACACTTTCCGGATCCAGAAATGAAAGTGAAGAATTGCTCTGGGGATCAAGGTCGATAAGCAGCACCTTGCGTTTGCTAGTGGCTAGGGCTGCGGCGAGATTGATCGCGGTGGTCGTCTTTCCGACACCGCCTTTCTGATTGGCAATAACGATGATCATGAACGAAAGTCGCGACAAACGTCGTTTGTCCTAAAAAAGAAAATCAAACCGAGATTCGACAAAGAAAACTATCCAATAAGCTCCGGCCAATCGTCGGGAGTTGGGCCGAGATCGTCACCTTCGGATTCCGCGTCCGGCTGTCGAGTCGCCGCCGAAAGATCAAGCACTTTTTGGCGAACATAGATCGGGCAATCCAGTCTTAGGGCCAGGGCGATCGCGTCCGATGGCCGCGAATCGAGCATCATAGGATCGCCGCTTTCGTCCGTGAGTTCGATCGATGCGTAAAAGGTGTTGTCGAGCAGATCAGTTATTATCACTCGCGTTGCGTTTAGTCCGCATTCAATCACGAGATTCCGCAGCAGGTCATGTGTCATAGGTCTCTGCGGGACGATCTTTTCGACCTCAAGCGCGATCGCGTTCGCCTCGAACGCTCCAACCCAAATAGGCAATACGGTCTCAGAATCAATGCCTTTGAGGACGACAATGGGAGTGTTCGTGTTCGGATCCATTATTAGGGCCCCGATCTTGACTTCAACTAGATTTTCGCCTTCACTCACTTTGTTTAGACAACCTCGCCGTACAACGAATTCGATTTCGCCTGGGTTATACGAACATTGACGATCTTACCCAAAAATTCCGTACCGCAACTAAAATTGACGACCCTGTGACACGTCGAGTGGCCAAATAGGTCCAGATAAGATTTTGCCGAACGTTTCTCTGCCAGGACACTCAACGTCTTGCCATTGTATCGCGAGAGGCTCTCAGCTTGAAGTCGCCTTTGAACTTTTTCCAACTCCGCAAAACGCGCAGACTTTTCCTCATGAGAGACGTCGTCAGCCATTTTATATGATGGGGTTCCAAACCGAGGAGAATACTTGAATATATAGGCAGAATCGTATTTGCAATATTCGAATAGTTCGACAGTCTGGTCAAAATCCTTTCGGGTCTCGCCCGGAAATCCGACGATAATGTCGGTCGTTAAAGCTATGTCGCGCTTTGAATTTCTTATTCGGTCAACCTTTCGTTTGTAGCGGTCGATCGAATGCAGCCGCTTCATCGCTTTAAGAATAAGATCGCTGCCGGACTGGACAGGCAGGTGAACCCAGTTGCAAAGATTCTCGTTTTCTTCGATCGCATCGACGATATCATCGTGAAAATCCCTCGGAAATGATGTATTAAATTTTATACGCTCGATCCCAGTCGCGGAAACCGCACGAAGCAGCCGCGAAAATGGGGTTTTGCCTGCAAATCCTTCGAGACCCACTTCCGTCACCGGCCGGTAAGAATTCACATTTTGTCCTATCAGATGGATCTCTTTTACACCTTGATCACGAAATTCCAGTACTTGACGGACGATCTCATCAGCCGGAAGGCTCACTTCCCTGCCACGTGAAAAGGGAACTATGCAATAAGTGCAAAATTTATTGCAGCCCTCAATGATCGGTACGAAAGCAACGTACGGAGAATGGCGCTGCTCCTCAGAAACGTACCAGTTATAGTCCCGTTCCCGTTCTCCGAGATCCGCAACCTGCTCGCCTTTAAAGACACTTTCCAATGCGTCCGCAACACGACCAACTGCCCTAGTACCAATCACGAGGTCAACACCCTCGATCTTGTCAAAAAGAGTTTCTCCCTCAAGTTGAGCCACACAGCCCAATACGCCGACAACGGGTTTCATCCGTCCGGAGTGCCGTATTCGCCCGACCTCCGAATAAAGTTTTTGCTCCGCTTTCTCCCTTACGGAACATGTGTTTATCAGGACCACATCTGCATCAGCCTGACTATCAGTGATCTGATAACCACGGGAGACAAGCGTCGACGCAACCCGTTCGGAGTCGGAGACGTTCATCTGACATCCGAAAGTTTCCAAAAACACCTTTTTCATCTATCTTTGATACAAATGGGCAGCCTTGAATTCCGCGAAAAAGACTTCGTTCACCTTCATCTGCATACCGATTATAGCCTCTTGCAAGGAGCTATCCAACTCAAACCTCTTGCTAAGCGGCTCAATGAACTCCAAATGTCTGCATGTGCGATAACCGACTATGGAAATATGTTCGGCGCGGTGTCGTTTTACAACGCGATGAAAGGAGCCGGCGTCCGTCCGGTCGTTGGCTATGAAGCGTATCTGGCAACAGCCCACAGATCCGATAGAGACGCTGCGTCGCGCGTCGGTGAACGGCCATTTTACAATTTGGTTCTACTGGCTAAAAACTTTGAAGGATATCGAAATCTCGTTTATTTAGCGTCGAAGGCTTTCACGGAGGGGCTTTATCAAAAGCCGAGGATAGACCGTGAGATATTGGCAGAGCGGTCTTCCGGATTGATCGCCCTTTCAGGCGGGTTCGATGGAGGAGTATTAAGCAATCTAAGGTTCGGCGACGAAGAATCAGCTCGTAAATACGCGGGCGAGGTAAATGAGATATTTGGGCCGGGAAACTTCTACCTTGAGATACAGGATCATGACACCGACGATGAACGGCGCGTAAACAAAACTCTCGTCGAACTTTCAAAACAGTTGTCCATACCGATCGTGGCGACAAACGATGCTCACTATCTTACGGCTGAGGATGCGCGCGCTCACGAGATCCTTCTATGTATTGGAGAAGGCCGGAGTTATTCGGAATCCAGGCATACTCTCAGCACTTCCAACTACTATGTGAAGTCAGCTGAAGAGATGTGGGGTCTTTTCGGAGCGGAATTGCCTGAAGCATTAACGAATACAATGCGGATCGCGGAAGCATGCGAACTTGACCTTTCTGCAGGCGGAAAACTGACGCTTCCTTCATTTCCTATCCCTCCTGAGTACGGCGATATCACAAGCGACGCATATTTTGAAAAGGTAGTGTGGGAAGGATATGAAGTTCGGCGAGAAACCGTTCTTGATCCTATGCGTGAAGCCGGGACGCTCCGGTATCCGCTGGATGATTACCGCGAGCGGCTCAAGCAGGAGATAGAGATCATTAAGGGAATGGGTTTCCCCGGTTATTTTTTGATCGTATGGGAGTTCATCAAATTCGCGGTTGAAAACAAAATTCCCGTTGGCGTTGGCCGCGGTTCGGCAGCCGGATCGCTGGTCGCGTATTGTCTAGAGATCACTGGAATTGACCCGCTGCAATATGATCTGCTCTTTGAACGATTTCTTAACCCCGAACGAATTTCGATGCCGGATATCGACATTGATTTTTGTATACGGGGCCGGGGTGCCGTGATCGATCATGTTACGCAGGTCTATGGACGTGATTCGGTGTGCCAAATAATTACTTTTGGAACGATGGCTTCAAAGGCTGCTATCAAGGATGTCGGCCGTGCACTTAATATGCCGTTAGGCGATGTCGAAAGGATCGCCAAGCTGATCCCGCCTCCCTTTCGGGGCCGAAACACAAGCATTTCACAGGCTCTCGAACAAGTTCCGGAACTCAAAACAGCTGTCGACACCGATCCGCGAGTTCGCGACCTGGTCGATACTGCGTTGCGTCTGGAAGGCTGTTCGCGCCACTCATCAGTCCATGCCGCAGGCGTTGTTATCTCCCCTAAGCCTCTTCACGAGATAGTTCCCGTGGCCGTATCGGCAAAGAACGAATTGACCAGTCAGTATCCGATGGGAGACCTCGAGAAAGTGGGGTTACTCAAGATGGATTTCCTCGGACTTACGACTCTTACAATAATCGAGGATTGCCTTGTATCGCTTCGTGAAAAAGGCGGGGTTGAGATCGATTGGAAGTCTGTCCCGCTGAATGATAGCAAGACCATGAAGCTCTTTGCGGACGGAAAGACTGACGCTGTGTTCCAGTTCGAATCTTCGGGGATGCAGGAGATATGCCGTCAGATGGGGCCCAAGGAACTCGAGGACCTATCTGCGCTCAACGCTCTATATCGGCCCGGGCCCCTCGACGGCGGAATGATCCCGGATTTCATCGCCCGGTTCCGCGGTGAGAAAAAGGTTCGATATCTTGTGCCTGAAATGGAAGAGGTTCTTCGGAACACTTATGGCGTTCTTGTTTATCAGGAACAGATAATGCAGCTCGCGCAAAAGCTTGCCGGCTACAGCCTGGGCGAAGCCGACCTCATGCGACGGGCAATGGGAAAAAAGAAGCCAGAGGAAATGGCTCCTCACGAGGTGAAATTCATTAATGGAGCACTGGAAAGAGGGCTTAAGATGGAGACGGCAAAAGAGATCTTCGACCTGATGGCGAAGTTCGCCGATTATGGATTCAATCGGAGCCACAGTGTCGCATATGCCTATCTGGCTTTCCAGACCGGCTACCTCAAGGCCCATTATCCTACATACTTTTACGCTTCAGTTCTTTCCCACGAATCGGACGACAGTGCGAAAGTGTACAAGTATTCAAACGAGCTCCGGTCAATGGGAATGAACTTGCTACCGCCGGACGTAAATGAAAGTGACGAAGGATTCACCCCGACGGATGATTCCGTACGTTTTGGGCTGAATGCGATCAAAGGCATTGGTACTTCGACTGTTCGTTCGGTTGTCGAAGCCCGGAAGTCGGGGAAGTTCAGTTCCCTTTTTGATTTTGCATCGCGAATCGACCCAGGATCGATCAATCGGCGTGGTCTTGAGAGTTTGATAATGGCCGGAGCTTTCGACTCCCTCATACCAATCGGTAAGGAATCGAACGAATGGCGGGCTCAGCTTTTTGCGGCCACCGAGGACGCCCTCTCGCTCAGCCAGCGGTCATGGAATGACCGTGAGCGGGGTCAGGTCGACCTTTTCGGTTCGGCAACTTCTGGTAATGACGTTGGACGCGGCGAACTTCCTGAGGTGCGTCCGTGGACTCAGAGTGAGATGTCCCAGAAGGAAAAATCCTCGATCGGGTTTTATTTGTCGGTACATCCACTCGATTCCCACACGGAGACTTTGTCCGGGTTGGGGGTGCTCCCTATCGCCGAACGTACCGACATCAAGGCCGGTGACCGACTAAAAATGGCAGGGGTCGTTTCGGCACTTGCCGTTAGATATAGTAAGAAAGGAAATCGTTTTGCAACATTTCGCTTCGAGGATCGTTCCGGCGGCGTTAAATGTCTTGTCTGGGCCGAAGCATATGGAAAATTTGCACCGGTGCTTAGCGATGACGCATTGTTGATCATCGAAGGACGTGTCGAGGCGGTGGATGGCCAGGAGATCACCTTGATCGTCGATGATGTAAAAGATCTCGCTGATGCGAGGCCAAGGAATGCCAGATCGGCAAAGATATGGCTGCCTGCGAGCTGCGGAAAAGATGATGACCTGAATGAGATCTTCTCGATACTCAGTCATTCGCAGGGACGCTGCGATGTCAAGTTCGCTATGCCATTGGGCGATGTGGAAGTTAAACTTGAATCTCAGATAATAAGGATCGAGGGATCGGCTCGCCTCGAGAAAGAGCTCGCGGCCCGCGGATGCAGTGTCGAATGGATCCTTTAGAAATTTATGTCACAGAAAAATGAGCATACGGCCATCGAGCGCGTGCGGACCGCCAGGCACCCCGAACGTCCATACACGATGGACCTTCTCAACACCATTTTCACCGATTTCGTTGAGGTTCACGGAGATCGGCGGTATTCCGATGATCCGGCGATGATCTGCGGCTTTGCTCGGTTAGGTGAGCACGAGGTCTGCGTTGTGGGCCAGCAAAAGGGACGTGATACGAAAGAACGCCAGCATCGAAATTTTGCAATGCCAAAGCCGGAAGGCTACCGAAAGGCCCTGCGTGTGATGAGGCTTGCAGAAAAATTTGGACGCCCGATCATTTCATTCATCGACACACCCGGCGCATATCCGGGCATCGATGCAGAGGAACGAGGACAGGCCGAGGCGATCGCATTCAATCTGCGGGAAATGGCAAGTTTTCGGGTCCCGATCATTGTCGTGGTACTTGGGGAGGGCGGTTCAGGCGGAGCCTTGGCGATCGGCATCGGCGACCGAATATTGATGATGGAGAATGCCGTATATTCAGTCATATCTCCAGAAGGCTGTGCCGCAATTCTCTGGAAGGATGCAGGTAAAGCCGATCTAGCCGCGGAGGCGCTAAAATTGACGGCCTCAAACCTCAATACGTTTAGCCTTATCGACGATGTGATCCCCGAACCCGAAACTTGGGAAGTGACCTACGACAATAGTTCCGATTCCCAGGAAGCCTTTGAGCATATTTCCGAAAGTCTGAAAAAGGCTCTTTTGTCGAATCTGAAAGAACTGAAAACAAAGACTGGAGACCAACTCGTCCACGAACGTTTCCAAAAGTTCCGCGCGATGGGTAAATGGGCTTTGTCTTGAAAGATCAAACGCAAAACGCCCGCCAAATTCGGCGGGCGTACGTTTCCGTTTGGGAAGCCTTTAAAACGGTATATCGTCGTCGTTCCTGGCGGGAGCCGCAGCCGGTCCGGGTGACGAACTAGAATTCGCAGGCCCGGCAAATTGAGGTGCGTCGTTGGTGTCGCCGCTATATTCGTCACCGCGTGGACCGCCGCTGATGAAATGCATATCTGATGCTTGTACAGACAAGGTCTGGCGAGTGTTGCCTTCACGATCGGTCCATTCCTCGAGACTCAGACGGCCTTCGACATAAACAGGACTTCCCTTCTTAAGGTACTTTGACGCGTTCTCGGCTTGGTTTCGCCAAAGGGTCACGCGAAACCAGGTAGTTACATCCTGAAATTCACCCGATTTGTCGCGTTTTCTTTCATTTGTCGCCAACGAAATGTCGCAGACAGCTGTGCCCTGCGGCGTGTATCTGAGTTCAGGGTCGCGTCCGAGGTTACCTACAATGATGATCTTGTTAAATGACATGGGTTGTTCATTCTCCGTGGGTGAATTTGATCTTAGCGAACTTTGTCGGATATTACAGGCATCCATACAGAACGGTCAAGCACGCATGTTAAGCTATCGGTTTGTCAGGAAGTGTCGTGACAGTTCGGCCTAAGCACTTACAATGGGAAGGATGGGCATTAAGTTAGTAAAATACCCGAAAGGTCTTTTCACCTTGATCTGTTATTTTGGCTTATTGGCAGCTACGTTTACTTCGGTCGGCCAGGCTAAACCCGAAAGGTCACCGATCAGGAAGTGCTGGTCTCATTCAGCCGCTATTCTCCTTAATGCCGGACTTGCGGCCGACAAGGCGAACGCATACTACGTCAGTTCGAACGGCGTACTCCACTCCATCGATGTAAATTCCGGGAATGCCGTTTGGACAACGGAGGTCGGCGGCGAGGTCAAATCGCCGGTCCTGGTTGGAAAGCGGTCTATCATCATTATCTCATCCGGAACATCAACCGAAACAGGAAAGACCTCAGCAGCCTATTTACGTTCGATAAGTCCGTTATCGGGAATCACAAATTGGAGGGTGGAACTGCCGGCTGCCGAGAATTATCTTGCCGGGGTAACCGATCACGGTATCGCGGTCGTGTCGTCACGAACCGAGATCATAACGTTTGATGAATTGGATGGTTCGATCAAATGGAAAACCGCGGCTAAAGACGGACAGATCACTGCACCGGACATAAGCGCTCGGCAGATCGCGATCGCAACAAATGGCAATCATCTGGAACTTTATGATTCAGCGGACGGTAAGATGGCAGCTTCGATAAGGTTACAATTCCCTCCCATTGCGATGGGGTTATATGGCGACTCAACAGCAATTGTCTCAAATGATCGAGGTGGATTGTTTTCCATCGATCGCGAAGATTCTGGTCAGAATTGGAAATTCAAAGCAGGCGGAAGAATCACACAGATCCGTTTGGTCGGCGGAAATCTACTGGCAGCGTCAGCAGACAACTTTGTCTATTTCATTTCTGCTGAAACAGGAAACGTCATTTGGAAACGGCGATTGCCCGGACGGATAGCGAGTGTTACAGAGACTGGTAACGATGCTTTGGCTGTGACAGTTGTAGGTGAGCCGGCCGCGTACATCATTAACACCCGCGAAGGAAAACTCGAGGATCATATACGTCTGACTGGCGAGGACGACTTCCTACTGGCGACGAAAGCTGCGGATAACTCCGTCATCATCGCTCTAACTGCGAATGGCATCTCCGGCTATTCTTCGGTATGTGAGCAAGAAAAAAGCGGCAAGTGAAATGCCGCTTTTGAAAACTGTTGGTTTGCACTTTAGTGCTTAATGCGAGATCTCGTAGTCATGCATCATTTCATAGATCGCATCCTTTACCATTAACTTCTTTTTCTTGAGGGTAGCTTCTTCGGTCTGCTCGTCGTCGTTGGGGTAGGTCAAATGCGCAAGTTCCGAAAGCCTTTGTTCGAATGTTTGATGCTGCTGAACCAAATCACGAAAAGTCGGGTTGTTTTTGAGTAGTTCGTCCCTGACAGAATCAGGAGTTGAAAGGTCCATGGCGACTTATTCCTCACTTGTCAAATTTATCTCACCGGCTATTCACTTTGTGAGGAGGATAGCTGGCTTACCTTAACTGTATACCACTTTCAAGCGAATAATCAAGCATTCTTACATCTCAGTAACAGTCGGAAGCGCCGGAAACGCAAAGCCCATTGTGACAGCATCTTCCGTTGGATCTGAATAGAAATTCCTCCGAACTGAGACGTTCGTGAAACCATATTTCGAATAGAAATTGATCGCGTTCGAATTACTTGCACGGACCTCGAGCCAAACGCAGTTTACCTCGTCGATCCTCAGACGCTGAAACAAATCCGCGATGAGCAGACCTCCGACCCCGGATCGTTGTAAGGCGGGTCTTACGGCGATGTTATAAAGTTCCGCATCCTGACCGGCCGAGTTGCTCGGTACAATTCTGGCCACTAAAAAGCCAAGAATTTCACCATTTGATGATTCTGCCTTCAAGACGATCGAATCGATTCGCCCGATCTCTTCCGAATAATCGGCTGCGGTCCATGCATCGATATTGGCTTCAAGGGCGATCTCTCTAAGCCGGACCGAATCGTCCGTGTCGGCGTTTGTGACTTTTATATTAGAATTGCCGAATTCGTAGGGCATTTCAGGAAGATCGGGGGCTCTGCACGTAAATCGGCGAAGAAACGAACTCTGCTCCGATCATCAACGAATATTTTCCGATGACCGAGGCAAGGTTTGAACCAAGGTCTATCCACATATCTGAGTTCAATAATTGTTCTGAGACCGTCGTCGGCCCGATGACTCCACTGTGAGCAATTATTGTCGTGGCAGGAAACTGACAGACTTCTGATCGGAAACGAGTCACAGTCCCGGTGCGCGCAGGAGTCAGTTCGATCAATTTTCCATCCTTACGTTCGAACTCCTGATAGCAAAGATCGACCTTTCCGATCGGAACTACCGTAATTTTTCTTCCTTCATCTGAATGTGTTTCCGCCATCGAACGTAACAAAGGAATTCCCGAGTAGCGAATACCTAAAGCCGAACTCAGTCCCATTGCGGTAGCGAGTCCGATTCGGAGTCCCGTGAAACTTCCCGGCCCCGCAGAAACCGCTATAGAGTCAATCTCATGTTTTGAACCGACGGTCGAGTTGATGATCTCATCGATCTTGGCGAGAAGGTCCTCGGCCCTTGAAACAGAATTATCGCCGGACACCTCACCAATGACTTCTTCGCCGCTAATAACTGCGAGGCTGCCGCCGCGAATTCCTGATTCGATCGCAAGAATGGTTCCGTTTTTATTCGATCTGCGCGTCATTTTGCCCTTTCACGCTTTATCCGGCCCAATCCTGCTGCAAATGGCCGAACTTTTTTGATCATACTTCGGACTTGGAATCCGATCCGAGAAGATGCGTCGATCATCACTTCAGTGTCGGTGGTCGCGGCGATAGCGTTTGGAGGGAAGCGTCTACGGAACTGCTCAAAGAGAATTTTGGGCCGCCCAATGCACATCCATAGCGGTACCCGGAGGTAAGGACCACGATCCCACTCACGTTTTATTACTTTCTTGAACCAGCTCGGAAGTTCAAACTGACGGATCTCATCCGGGAGATCGGAGACATCAAGTGAGAGATAATCTCGTGCCGCCGCAATTGCGGCAATTACCCAGGATTTTCTGATGGGACCTGCCGCTTCCAGACTTCTTGACCAATCAAAGCTCGCTTTACGGTTTTGGACGAGATAATAAATATCCCATAGGCGGTCCTTAAATACGCCTCCGTCAATGAGCCAATGCGCGGCCGTGACCCTTAAGTTATCTTCATCCGAGAGTACCCTGATCTTGACCCCATTGAAGTCGACCGTGTAGGTGCGTGCCAGCAGATCGGCCCAGTCAAGTGTGTCCCTGTCGCGAAGACCTTCGTGAAGATCGACGTTGAAATTTCGCAGTTCCGATGACTCAAGCAGTGCTTTCGCCTTGACAAAATCGTCTGGGCAAACCGCCACATCGATATCGGTGTAGCTTCTTGATCTGGTATCCGGGTAGTATCTCGCTATAGCCCAACCCTTTATCGCTACTGCTACCACTCCCTTTCTTTCAAACTCGGCGAAAACCCTGCATAGAGTCTCTTCCTTCGCCTTTCGGTCAATGGTCAGCCACCGAAATTCATCCGGAATGGGATCGACGAGTTTTTCCGTATCATCG
>JAEUQK010000002.1 GCA_016789265.1 Blastocatellia bacterium | reverse complement strand
AAACCCCGGCGCTACCCAGCTTTGATCCACGTCATACGTGAAATGCTCGTAACCGGAAACACAATTTGGCCAGTTGTTAGTGTCAAACTGCGTGCACGATTTGTTCCATGTCCGGCTGTTATAGGTCATCCCCACTCCAGCGTCGATCCCGCGCCCTGAAAGCGACGCAAGCGGAAGTGCAAAACTGAAATTCGCGGTTCCCGCTCTATGCCTTACTCTGATCGCGGCTGCCTGATTCATTGAGTCCATCTCAACCTGTCCCGGAGGCGTTCCAAGATTGTTTTGAGCCGTGTAGATAGTGTCCCTTTCGTCTTCGGGAAGTTGGTTGAACATTGGGAGCGCTTGAGTAGTTCTTAGTCCGTGATCGGCAGACTTACCGGAGGTCATATTATTGATATCGGTCGAATGATCAGAAATCTCGGGGTTCGTGTGGACACTCTGAACCTTGCCCTCGCGCGACCTTTCATTTTCATCGTCCTTTTTTGTATTCCAATCATCGCCTAATCGAGACGGAAAAGAGTTGGGGCTTTCAAGTTTGCTTTTTCTATTTTCTATTCCCGTGTTCGAGGGGTTCAGAGAATTCTCGTACGCAATATTCGAAGACCGGAGCGGCGTTGCCATTTCTTCTAATCTCGAATTGAGCGCTCGCCAGATACTCGTCAATACGGACAGCTCCTCATTCACAGGCTCAAATTCCAGATTATTCGCCCCTGGCACAAACCTGGCCTGTATGGGAAGACTGAAGATCGGCAATAGCAAGGCTGAGATCATGAACGAAGCCAGTATCTGCCGCGGATCAACCTCGCATCGAATAATGCTGAACCTGAGTTTGTTAGAAAAAGCGGACTTGATGGTTCTTGAGACTTTGTGAATCGACGAGTTCATTTTTGTTCCTCAATAACAGTGACAACTGAAAAAATGCTTAGCGACAAGGTTTGTCTGAAGGGTTTCGTTACCGGCGCCAATTCGAAGGCACCGGTATGTCTCCATCAACGCCAAACTGGGTGGTTCTGGTGCTGCCGTCTCCCGACCGGCGTATATACCAAACGCCGTTGGATGGCCGCCACGTGGCTATGTCCGCTCTTGCGTCCCCGTCCAATGAATCAACATACCTTGCGGGAACCGCGACATCCGAGGATTGCCCCCAAGTATAGGTGACAATATTTCCGTCAGAGCTTTGTCTAATCCGCCATGAGTTGTCAGATGCCCTTCTAGTCGCGAAGTCGGCCTTGCCATCGCCGTCGTAGTCTTCTGGAACAGGCTCATCTCCCGTTTGTCCGATCGAATAGCTCACAACTTGTGAATTCGTGGATTGCAGCACCCAAAACGTAGCAGTTGAATCCCTCCACACGGCAGGATCGGATTTCCCGTCTCCATCGTAGTCAGCGTTTACCGGAATGTCTGTTGATGTTCCTAACTGAAGCCCAATATATCCGCCTGTACTTTTCAGCACGTACCAAACCCCGTCAGAGGGCCGCCAGACTGTAGGATCAGATAGACCATCACCATCAAAGTCGGCAGGAACTGCTTTATCGCCTGAATTTCCCCAAGTGTGCTGATCGACTCCGCCGTCTGTGCTTCGAATTATGTACCAAACGCCGCTAGATGGCCGGTAAACCCCGAGGTCGGTTTTGCCATCGCCATCAAAATCCGCCGGAGCGACAAGGTCTCCCGCGATGCCCCAATTTACGACTGTGTAGGATTGAAGCGTTGATATCCACCAGTCACCCGTTGTCGGGCGAAATACCGCAACATCACTTGGCGGCCGTCGAAATGGTTCAACCGTCGAAATGAGCGAACTACCCGCATAGACAAATTCTTTTGCGGGGGCATTTGCAGGCATCGATGGCGGGGTTGGACTCGGCATGAGTACAGATGCTGACTGCGAAATGACCAACGAACGCCAATTCGCAATCGCAGTTATCGTGATCGTACCTACGACAAGAATTCCAAGAAGGATGAGGCCCCCAATGGCATTACGAGCGTTTCGTTCTGATTTTCGACCAATGCTGACGTTTCCGTTGTTGTGACGGCTTCTCTGCTTGCGGCTGTCGTTAGGCATAGCTGCTTAAACCTCTGCTGTTCGTCGAGGCGACGGAACGCGAGAATCAAATATGGTTGAGGTCAAATATTGAAACGAGTAAGGAACTGACGTAGAATGCGAGGTGCAATGGGCGCAATCTACGTTACCTCAAACGTTCCGTAATTGTGTACAACGCGGCCCGGAAGGTAACGTCAATTACCAGCCGGGCCATTTCAATAGATCATTCCGTTAAACTCCGACTGAAGAGCGCAATAAGTCCTCCCCGTTTCAGGGTTTTTCTGAAACAGGCTTCCTCCTTTAGGCGAGTATTAAATTGGAATGATTCTTTAGAAACGACGTATGGATCCCAACGAAACCTCTTGGGAGTTCCGGCCAAATACGATCTCGAAATACGGATACTGGAAAACACTAAGCTGAAACCTTGGGATGCGAGACCCAGCTCAAAACCGTTCGTTGTTGCCAACGATCCTGGATCAAACGGCCAAGGAACAGGATCGGGTACGATCGCTCGTATTCGAATTTCGATAAAGCTAGCAAGGGCTCAGCCGGATGTCAACACCGGAACCGCTCAAATATCAATATTTGGTGCGAAATTGTGATTTTGTTTTATCGATCAATAAAACTTCGAAAAAAGTCGAAAAAAACATGAAAGATTTCGATCTAAAATGTCAATAGTATCTAATACGCACTCGAAAAAATCCTCTTGTCGTCGTCTGATCGCTTAGCTTCCGGAACGAGGTAATAATCGCATTTTCACCTCAGTCGTTTGACCAACGGCCAACCTGCCGCTGTGACACGAAAAAACCTTCAAAAAAGACTGAAAGATTTCGGAACAATTACGCAATACGTTTAAAAGGCCATTTAGGGTCTCGATGTTCAGTGGCGTGTTAATGACAAACGCGCGTCTGAAATCGATCTTCAACCGAGCAAGGGCAGTGGTGTCGCAAATCGACATTGACGTGTATGCGTCAATTGTTCCTTTAACGATTTACAGCTTGAAACTCGGTCAATCCCACGTCTCACCCAAAGATTCTCCCGGTTCCAATGCAACTGCGAATTAAGGAATGCTCGGACCTCCGCCAGGACCTTGATGGCGGCTGGATCGTGCATTCAAAGTCGCAAGGAGTGAATATGACAGAATCAAAAGAACTACTTAGCCATCTGCATGTCGCCGATATCTATCGAGGACTGCTGACCGACCTCGTGGTCGAATGGAAGTTCAGAACATGGGTAGATATCTTGGTCGTCGTCGATACCGAGATCGCGACGGTACCGGGTGTCGAGTTCGGTATCGGCTCGGTTATACAGCTCATACGTTCGACCAGCGTCGGCTGCATGATCTTCAGGGTCGATATTGCTCTTAGAAACGAAGAACCCCCAACGGTCGCAGCATCTCCGGGAGAATTCGAACCAAGGTATCGCGGATTCCGGTTCGATATGCAGGCAGGGGGGCAGCCTGTGATCGACAAGTATGAACAGATCTGGTGCTTTGGGTTCAAACCAAGCAACTCGGGAAGCGCCAGCGATGCCGAGATCGATCTACCATCCTCATTTCCGGCTTCGAACGCGGAACTGGCAAAGCTAGCTCAGTGGATGAATGACAGAAAGGGCGGTCTGTTCGGTACCGGCGATCATCATTTCCTTGGGGCTTCGATGTGCAGAAATATCCCTCGACTTGGTTCGATGCGTCGTTGGACCAACGCTGATAGAGTTCCTCCGATCGGGACACCAGACCGCATTGACACCCTTCGTCCTCCATCACCGGCTTTTGAGCCCGGAGCACCCGGCGGGCCTCTCGACCTGAGTAATTCACCGCATCAGGGAGACGGCACTCCGCAGCCGATACAGTGGGTGACCTGGCAGCGAACCCCGTGGCCTATCGCCTGGAAGAAACGGCCGCATCCCGTTCTTTGCCACCCAAAACTCGGGCCGATCAACGTCATGCCCGATCATGCTCACGAAGGATTATGTATCGAGACGGTCGATATTGACCCTGCCGCGACATTTGATTTCGATGGGTCCGGTGCAAAACCTGAGTATCCGAATGCCGTTGGCGGCGGGACAAAACCGATGCCGGCCATTATCGCGTACGGCAGCACTCTGGGCGATCCGCCGTATAACTTTCTAAAAGGGCCGCAGCCTGCGCGGTCAAGCTTTCCGATGATCTCCGTTTACGACGGCCATCTTGCAGGGGTCGGCCGTGTCGCTACCGACAGTACCTGGCACCATTGGATGGACGTTAACATCGCGGACCTGAAGGCGGCAGACGGTAACGATTGGAAAAAGATCAGCCGATACTACATTAACCTTGCAGTGTGGCTCAATCCTCCGGGTTTGAAAACGCATTGCCTCTGGTATACCACGCTGATAAGTCATTTTGACTATCCCGGATTTGAAGAATACTGGCCCGAGCGACCGGTCATCGAACTTGGTGACGTACTGAGACGTCATCTATACAAGATCTATGGCCCATGCTGGGTAACCGAGAGGATCTGGTGGGAACTGATCTGGGTTCGGAAATTGTTTCCATGGGAGATTCTCAGGGAGCGCGACAGGTTATTCGATTTCGGCGGGATCGATCCCGAGTTAATAGAAAATCTATTTCTCGGGAATCTGGTCAAAGCGACATTTGACACTGCGGACGCGATAAAGAAGGCCGCGAATTCGGGAAGCAAAAAGGTCGAACTGAAAACGACGATCCCGGACGAATATTTTGAACGGGAACTGGAATCGTCCATAAAAGATGTCCTTGAACGATTCGAAGCCCATTACAGCCAGACTCTTGATCTTCTGAGATCGGCCAGAAAATAGCTGAAGACTTCAACGAGCGCTTCGGCTGTGACCGAGGCGCTCAACTTAATTAAAGAGTATGTAATGGGATTGTGAATTTTAACTCCGCCGTGGCGTGCGGGTCGCTATCAAGATCCGTCTTGCATGCAACTCGGCCTTTCCATGCGTACTTATGATACGTCCATAGCTAAGTCGAACCGTCGCCTGTCGGCGTCCAACTTTCAGGATCGTTCACGTTCGGAATTGAAACCTCCGTGGGAACACTGGACCGTTTTGCGCGGCCAAGTATGTCGTACTCCACAAACGTCGAAGCCCATCCGCAGTTCGTGCCTACGGTCAAAGCACCTGCCGCGGCCATTCGTTCCAGCATGTGCCAGCTTACGGCCATACCATCAAGCGTCGCGGCTACTCGCTGACCGTCGATGAACAGATAGGACTCAGATTCGATCGGCAGGAAATCGGGATTTACCGTGCCGTACTGAGGTTGGTAGTTTGAGATAGTTCCGACGTTGCCGCCCGTTGGGTCGAATTCGGCCTGACGTTGGTCGATGTAGTCCGGATCCCATGAAGGCACTCCGAAGATGTTTTCGGGATAGGCCCGCGTCACTCGTTCGCTCGAACCGCTGGCGTCAACCTGCCGGAAATGCACCGCGTCGTGCCGACGCTCTGGCCCAAAGGTTCGTACTCCTCAAATGCTCCCTTGCCCGTCATTGCGTTTCCTGCCTGATCGGTCTTTTGGATGCTGCCCGTCACCGGGACTCATAAATCCGAATCGTAATAGGAACATCGATTGAATCGCTATTTCGAATTCGATCTAGCTATTCTCTTCTCAACCACCGTGATTTTTGCTTTTTCTTTCTCTCCGCACGCCAGATCAACTAAAAGATTTAACACTGGAGCTTCTTTTATTTCACTTGTAATTTCCAAGAGCCAACGATCTTTAGGAAGGGCTAAATGTAGCCCCGTGCCATCCCAGAATTCTTGGGGAACACGTCGGCGAGATGTCAGAATTTTGCCTGATGAATCGCTCACCGTTACTATGATCCGGTCTTGGATTTTGTTGGCCTTGAGTGCTAACAAATCAAGATCAATTCGACCATAGCTTATAACTGGAAGAACGTCCCCCAGATCAATCTTAGAATTCGACATTCCTTGGAGTTCTAGTCCGTAGAAATGCGACAAATATGAAAGATTCGTTATCGGGTCATAAATCACGGTAAAGTAGCCGACAGGTGGTGATTCTTCGATGACGAGGCGGGGTCGTCTGTGCAACTCCAACTTTCGAAGACCGTAGTGAAAAGTACCTGATTCGGATGTCACAAGGGATTCAACCGTATGATCCGTACATCCTCTGCACGGTCCGTAATCCAGACTGACGCGTGCATTGGCAAGCGGTTTTCCCAGGTCATCTACTACTCGACCGGTAACCTGTGTTACCGTCTGGCCAAAGATCGAATGTGAGCCAAAAAGAACTATCGCTAAAGTGGTCGTCAAAAAGAATTTGTTTTTCATTAGAATTTTGGAACCTTTCGGAATCCTTACCTGAATAAGACTGGACCGTCAAAAATTCGACCGATCTCAACGACGACTATTCGAGTTCGCGACGGCGCTTTCAATTTCTTTTTTGCAAGCCTTCTCGATCAATGAATTGTTCGTTCGACTTGTTTCAGCATCACCACCATCGACAGGCAAGATCGGCTTGGCTCTCTTGTAAAGCATCTTCTTGCCGTTGATACTGACGATCGGTAGAGCAGGTACTGCGGCGTTGAAAACAAGATGTCCAACTTCGTGCATCAGCTGAAAAACCCTCGATTTCAAACTTGCTGCTGAATAGCCTTGAACTCGCGGAGCCCTACGACTGATAAATGGTCCGTTTGTATTAATCTGAATGGAGTTTAACCTAATTAATCCAAATCTAGTGTCTAAGTCTCGTGCCGGGAAAACATTTGGAGAGTACTTTGTGTCGAGGTTCATACTTATTCCGATCGAATCTTGGGCGAGCGGTGTAAATACGGCGTCTCCAACCGACGTTACTTCATCGATAATCTGCTGTATGGCTAACTCGCCCATCCCGCCAAAGAACGAGGAACACTTGTTGGTTCCGCTTAAAATATCGCGGACGAGCCTGGAGGCTTCTCGAAAATTGCGCATGTTTTCAGATTCCTGCGTCTGCGAAACAATTGCTCCTGCTTCCCTTTGCTTCGAGATTAGCGGTGGATTTACTATTGTTGACATTGCCCAAGAGTCGTCGACGAATATATTCCGGAAAGCTACTCGCTCACCAAAGCTGGCGGCCACATACCTCGCTTCGTCTTCTGTCGCATAGAATCTTTCCACCGTCCCGTTTTCACCAAGGGTTCGGACGGAATAAATTATCGCCGACATCCTTGCGCTCATTTCGACCAATCCGAATAGCCCTCCTATCGCCCCCGAATCTATCACAGACATGAAGTAGTCGGCGCTGACAGGTACCCCATCGCGAAGGTACTTTGGCTGACCGGGTCGGTACCCCTGCGCTGAGGGGAACAACTCGATCCCGAAACCGAGATCTCCTTCTGTAGAGGGCGGAACCCCGTTAAGCGTGACATAGGGACCGGCGTCAGCAACGTTGCGTCCCATCGGATCATGCTCGGCAGTTCTAGCATTTGCATAGACCAGATCTCCATTGGCCTTTGTCTGTTGCACGCTCGTGTCGCTTGCATCCTGATGAACGAATGTTAACCGTTCTACGGTTCCTGATGAATATGTTACAGATTGCTCCGCAAGCGTGGCACCATTGGCGCTAACGAAGGTCTTAGACTTTCTACCGGTTCCGTCAGTTTCTGAAATGACTCTTCCGAGTAGGGATGAGTACACATAGTAAGTAGTTTCCGGAGCGGGAGACGTAGATCCTAAATTACGAATCCGCTTAGAAACGCGGCTATCCCCGTCAAAGAGATCGGCAGTGGGTGCAAGAGGGGTCGCGGTGTCCCAATCGATGACCGCCGTCTCGTACGTACGTCCCGCCGCATCATATTTGTAGTTTGCACTTGGGTCTGACACTGTGTGGCCATCGTTGTCGTAGGAATTCTCTGCACTGCGATTGTTTGTATATGAATCGGCAAATGCATCCTCGGTGTTGTAATACCAGCCTGACTGTAATGTGATCTGCCCGAACGTGTTGTATGAGTATGAACGCATGTACGGAACATCGATGCGATCGGCGGCGTTAGTAATAGTACCGCCCCTGGCTTCGACACCTGATTTCCCTTGGACTGTCCTGCCCTGATGATCGTATTTATAGAACCGATCGAATTTGTCATCGATCAGATCTTCAACAAATCTGAGACTGCCGTCGCTATTGAACTCATACGCTTTTTTGACATACGGAGTCGCACCTTTTTTTATCTCGATTCCAGTCGCCTGGAGTTTTGCATTGAAGCCGGTTACGGACATCGAAACACCGTTCCCGTAACTAACCCCGGTAAGTTGGCCACGAGCATTGTAGACCGGACTCTGTGCATAATTAGTCAGGCCGTCGAAGGATGCGGAACTCACAACCGATTGCAGACGTCCCAGGCTGTCGTGCGAATAGCTAAATTGCTGGTTCCATGGATCTTTTAAGGTCTTTAGATTCCCGCCTAAAGTATAGGTGTATTCGATACGATAGACGCCGGATGAGGGTTCGTCCGCCAGCGTGTCGGTGAAGTCCCGCGTTTCCGAAGTCATTCGTGAAAGCGGATCGTACGTGTAAGTCTGCGTACCCATTGCGTCAGTCATCTGTGTACGATTGCCGAGGTTATCGTAAGCAAACATCACGTCCGCGGGGTCGGCAATGCCGGAGCCTTGCGGGACGGTCCAGCTTTTCTCGGTCAGCAGACCTCTTGAGTTGTATTCAAGGTTTGTCACGGCACCGCGTCCGTCCGTAACCGATTGGATGCTATCGTCCGGGTTGTAGTTGTAGGTCGTGTATTTGAGATTGTTGCTCGGATCACGCTGTTCCGGCCTGTGTGACTGGTAAAGCCGTCCGTGGCCGTCGAATGTAGCGGTCGTGTCCTGGTACGTGCTGCTCGAAGTGCTTCCGGCATACTGGCGTGTCCTCAATACCTGATCGCGGCCATTGAAGCTCTGCGTCACTGTCGAATAAACCGTGGTTCCGTCCCATTCGAAGGTCTCGGTCTTGAATGCCCGGCCAAGAATGTCTTCGTAAACTTTCTGCTTTCGCCTCGCGTTACCGGTCGTGTCGGTTCTCGGCACAAGCTCGCCCTCAATTGTAGTCACCTGTCCGCCCGCACAGCCGCAGCCTTCGTAGCTGATTAGGATGTCCGAGTCGTTCAGTGCTGTCTGGTCAACGCCGTCCGTGTTGATCTTGCGGATAACTCGGCCCTTCCAGTCGTATTTCTGATACGTCCAAAGCGGCCCGGCGGAATCGTCACCCGCTGGCGTGAAACTTGAGTCTGTCTCGGTCGGGACGCTTTGCCGCTTCACTCGGCCAAGGATGTCATACTCTACAAACGTCGATGCCCATCCGCCCGTGGATCCGGGGTGTTCAGTTCTGCTTCTCAACACCCTCCCCGCACCATCCGACCAACTCTCAGAATAAACCTCGTCCTCTGCGATATTACCGTCGCCGTCAACATCAACGATCGGTGCATAGACCTTGCTCTGAACACCGTTCGACGGAAACTCGTAACGGACATAAGATTGCTCCGTCGTATTTACATAAACCGAATTTCTCTCAAGCCGTCCAACGCCGTCGAATATCCGCTTTGTGGTCTTGCCGTACGTCTGCCCGGCAGGTGCTGGGCTGTTCGCCTCAATTATGTCAACAACTCAGAGTTCATCGGTCGGGTCGTTGTATTTCTCATGAAAGCGGGTCCACCTCATTTCTTATTTCGTCGAACGGATTTGCCTATATAACAGGGGGA
>JAEUQK010000041.1 GCA_016789265.1 Blastocatellia bacterium | reverse complement strand
TCAATGGATATGCGTCCAAATTCTCGCACGCGAGCGAGAAGGCGCAACCGGGTTACTACTCGGTGAAACTTGATGATGACCGTATCGGCGCCGAGTTGACGGCAACGACGCGAGTAGGGTTTCATCGCTATTCATTCCCTTCGACTGCACAAGAACCAACGATAATGCTCGATCTTGTCTGGCGAGATCAGGTTCTGGACAAATATTCGAACCGCAGCCTTGGCGGCAAAACCCAGGAGACTGGAGAGAATCATGGAATTTATCTGAATGTCGTTAGCAATAGCCGTATCGAAGGCTGGCGTACTTCGACATCCTGGGCAAAGAACCAGAGAGTCTACTTCGTTGCTGAATTCTCAAAGCCGTTCGAACCCGCGATCGAATCTGTTTACGACCAACGAGCCGTCAGAACGCACAGCATTGGTGAGAAAACCTACGGACCACACATCAAGGCCGCGTTTTCATTTTCTCCTACGGCTGGCCAAGTTTTAGTTAAAGTCGCCGTCTCCTTTGTTTCCATCGAGGGTGCGTGGAAGAATCTGGAAGCCGAGCTTCCGCATTGGGATTTTGACAAGGTGCGTGCCGATGCAAAGGCAGCGTGGAACAAGGAGCTTTCGAAGATCGAGGTCTCGGGCGGGACGCCCGAGCAGACCACCAATTTCTACACGGCCCTCTATCACACGATGATCCAGCCGAATGTGTTCAGCGATGTTGACGGGAAATACAAAGGACACGACGGTAAGATCCATCAACTGCCGGGTTACGACGTACAGGAGCCCGCGCGTCAGCAAGAGCTTAATACGGGCCGCAACCAGAGAACCACCCCGTCCGCCCAAAGCGGCGGCCACCCCTCCTTCGTAAGGAGGGGAGATTCGGAGGACCACTACACCGTCTTTTCGCTCTGGGACACATTCCGCGCGGCGCATCCGCTATATACCATCATCGACCAGAAACGCACCGTCGATTTTATAAATACCTTTATCCGCATCTACGAACAAGGCGGGCGGCTGCCGGTTTGGGAGCTTTGGGGTGAGGAGACCGACACGATGATCGGCTACCACGCCGTATCGGTCATCGCCGACGCGATGGCAAAAGGCATCAAAGGCTTCGATTACGAAAAGGCTTACGCCGCTGCGAAACATTCTGCCGAACTCGACCACTTCGGCCTAGCCGGCTACAAACGACGCGGCTACATCTCGATGGAGGACGAGAACGAATCCGTCTCGCGAACGCTTGAATATGCGTATGACGATTGGTGCATCGCGCAGATGGCAGACATACTTATTCGCCGGCAGCGGCAAAACCTTACCGCCAAGGGCTTTGCATCGCGAACAAAACCCGAAGATGATGCATACATAAAAGCAAAACTTGCGGATCACGAGGTATTTTCCAAGCGTGCTCGCTACTTCGAAAACCTCTTCGACACAAAAACCGGCTTCTTCCGCCCGAAAAAGAACGGCGGATTTGTCGAGCCATTTGCCCCTAATGAAGTCACGTTCGGCTTCACCGAAGGGAACTCGTGGCAGTATTCGTTCTTCGTCCCGCATGACGTGACTCGCCTGATGGAACTGATGGGTAGTCGCGAAAAATTCGTAGCTAAACTCGACGAGCTATTTACTACTGACCAGAAACTTGCCGGCCGCGAACAGGCGGACCTTACCGGCCTGATCGGCCAATACGCCCACGGCAACGAGCCTTCGCACCATATCGCCTACCTTTACAACTACGCCGGTGAGCCATGGAAAACGCAAAAATATGTCCGCTTCATAATGGACAATTTCTACAAGAACGCCCCCGACGGCCTCATCGGAAACGAAGATTGCGGCCAGATGTCCGCGTGGTACATCATGAGCGCAGGCGGTTTCTACCCGGTTTCGCCCGGCTCTCCAGTCTACGCCTTCGGCACGCCGCTGTTTCCCGAAATGAGATACAAGCTGGAGAACGGCAAGACCTTCACGATCCGGGCAAAAAACGTCTCACCGAAAAACAGCTACGTCCTGAATGCAAAGCTGAACGGAGCACTGTACAAGAAAGCCTTCATCACGCACGACCAGATAATGAGCGGCGGTGTACTCGAATTCATGATGATCGATCAGCCTGTGGCGACGGCGTTCACTCAATTTCCCGTTTCGTCCTTGGTTTCGAAGACAGCGGCAGTTCCGGTCATATACGGCGAGAGGACCTTTGGCGAGAAGACCCAGGTCACGCTTTCGACTGCCTCGGGCGATGCCAAGCTTTATTATCGGATCGACCGAGAGGGTGAGAACGCTTACCCGGACACCTTCCGTGCGTATGACGGCCCATTCCTTATCACCGAGAATTCAAAGGTCACGGCGATGGCAAGAAAACTGGACGGTACCCGGAGCTTGGACACGGAAGCAGTGTTCAAACGGCGCCCGAACGATTGGACGGTCAAGGTCTTCTCCGGCTACAGCAATCAATACACCGGCGGCGGCGAGAATGCGATCGTCGACGGGATCCGCGGGACGGTGAATTTCGCCAGCGGCGAATGGCAGGGTGTTCAGGGCAAGTCGTATGAGGCTGTGATCGATCTGAAGCGAGAGACGGAGATCAAGGAACTCGGGGCGAGCTTCCTGCAGGTCGCCGGGCCGTGGATCTGGATGCCCTCAAATATTAAATTTGAAATTTCAAATAACGGATCTGACTGGACACAGGCCGCCGATATCAAAACCGATGTTCCGCTGACCGAGATGAAGCCGACGATCAAAGAATTCCGCCAAACGATCTCGCCCGTAAAGGCTCGCTATGTCCGCGTCCGAGCGTACAACATCGGCAAGATCCCATCATGGCACCTCGGCGCCGGCGGCGACCCGTGGATATTCGTTGACGAGATATTCATCAATTAGGTGATGCAGATCATAAAGAGTTGAAGTAGAATGTCTTAACCTGAAGTTAAAGACGGTTCGAACTCCCTAATGAATCTCTATCTAGCCAAATTGACCATTCTCGGCATCGGTATCGGCCTTGCCGCAGGCATTGGTGTTTATACTTTCTGGTACGCGAAAGGTGCTTCGTATTTCAGCAATAACCCGCAGTCTTGCGCCAATTGCCACGTGATGAACGAGCAATATGACGGCTGGACCAAATCGAGCCATAAGGCTGTCGCAACATGTAACGATTGCCATTCGCCTCACGACTTTTTCGGCAAGTATTACACCAAGGCTTCCAACGGGTTTTGGCACTCCTACTATTTCACTACGAACACCTTTCACGAACCGATCCAGATAACCGAACGCAATCGCCAGGTGACCGAAGCATCGTGCCGTTATTGTCATCAGCAAATGGTCGAATCGATAACTGTCTCGGGCCAGCGGGAACATTACGAACAGGTGTCATGTTTGCAGTGCCACCGATCGGTCGGGCACGCGCACTAATATTTTTCAAACGGTGAACAAGATGAGCGAAGAGAACACATCAACCGAAACAAAACAAGAAACGAGATCGAAGACCTACGGGATAAAGATCGTCGTGATCGTGGCGTTTGCTGCCTTTTTGGCCGCGATACTCGGTGTCGCACTGCTGACGAACATCATGGAGCGCAAGCAGGAAGCGAGGAATCCGTTTTTCCGGGTAGTTGAATTGACGGACGACACTTCTGATCCGGCGATCTGGGGTAAAAATTTCCCGCTTCAGTACGATAGCTATAAGCGGACCGTAGATCAGCAGAGAACACGTTTCGGCGGCAGCGAGGCGATAGCAAAAACACCGACTCAAGCCGATCCTCGTTCGGTAGTTTCAGAATCGCGGCTTGAGGAAGACCCGCGGCTAAAGACCATGTGGGATGGATATGCATTTGCGGTAGATTTCCGCGAGGAACGCGGCCATGCATATATGCTTGACGATCAGACGTTTACCGAGCGGCAAAATGTAACGAAACAGCCGGGTTCTTGCGTGAACTGTCACGCCTCTGCCTACGCAGCGTACAAGAAACTAGGTAACGGCGACATCGTTCAGGGATTTAAGGCATTGAACAAGATGCCCTATGCCGAGGCCCGAAAAGAGGTTTCGCATCCTGTAGCGTGTATCGATTGCCATGATCCGCAGACGATGCAGCTGCGTATAACCCGGCCTGCGTTCATGGAAGGCATTCGGGTCGCTAAAGCTTCACAGGGAATTCAGAACTTCGACGTAAACCGGGACGCAACGCGGCAGGAGATGCGAGCATATGTTTGCGGCCAATGCCACGTCGAATACTATTTCAAAGGTCCGGAAAAGGAACTCACTTTCCCGTGGCAAAACGGCCTGAAGATCGAGAACATCGTCGCATACTACGATGAGGTAAAACACAAGGACTGGACGCACGCCCAATCGGGTGCGGACGTTTTAAAGGCACAGCATCCCGAATTTGAAATGTACAACCAGGGGATCCACGCACGCTCCGGTGTTTCATGTGCCGATTGCCACATGCCGTACATTCGCGAAGGTGCGATGAAGATCAGCAGTCATCACGTTCGCAGCCCCTTGCTCAGCATTAACCAATCGTGCCAGACTTGCCACAAAGCGAGCGAGGACGAACTGAAATTCCGCGTCGAAACGATCCAGGAAAGGACCTATAAACTCCGCGGTATCGCGATGGACGCGCTCGTTCAGTTGATACAGGACATTTCAGGTGCCAAGAATGCGGGTGCGACCGATGAACAGCTTGCCGAAGCACGAAAGCAACAGAGGCTGGCACAGTTCTATCTCGATTTTGTCGAAGCGGAGAATTCGATGGGCTTTCACGCACCGGCCGAAGCGGCAAGGATACTTGGCGAATCGATCAATTTCTCGCGTCTCGGACAGGTTGCACTGCGGGGGGTTGCAGTAACAAACGCATCGTCGCCGCTCCGGGCCTCACGGTGAGGCCGTTTAGGTAAACTTATCTTTCGCTCGCCATTTTTGCTATACCGGTCGCCGCCTGAAAAAACTCAGATGGGATCAACACGATCGTCGTCGTATTGTTATCGATCCCGATCTCGGAGAGCATCTGCATACGCCGAAGTTCGAGGGCGATCGGGCTTTCTTCCATTTGTTTGGCACCTTGAGTTAGCTTGATCGATGCCTCGAGTTCAGCCTCGGCCTTTACGATACGCGCACGTTTTTCACGGATCGCCTCTGCCTCTCGTGCCATTGCTCTCTGCATCGACTCCGGGATCTCAACGTCTTTCATCTCGACCATCCCGATCTTGATCCCCCATGGCTCTGTCGTCGAATCGACGATCTCTTGCAATGTTCGGTTGATCTCTTCCCGCCCTTTGAGAACCTCATCGAGCGAATGCTGGCCAATGATATTCCTCAGCGCAGTTACGGAAAATTGATAAACGGCCTGGCCATAGTTCGCTACCTCAAGTATCGATTTCGATGCATCGACTATGCGAAACCAAAGCACGGCATTCACCTTGATCGTCACGCTGTCTTTTGTGATGGTTTCCTGTTGTTCGAGGTTAACCGTGGTCGTTCGGGTATCGACCTTTTGCTGGCGGTCGATGAGCGGGATCAGGTAATAGATGCCCGGCCCTTTTATACCGATAAATCGCCCCAGTCGAAAGACGACTGCCCGCTGATATTCCTGTGCGATCCTGATCCCGGACGCAGCAACGGCTAAAATTACGAAAATAGTAACGATGTACGGCAAATTGGCTTGCATAGCCTCAATCTACTCTCAATATGGCTTTTGTCAACAAAAATCGACTTGAACGAAAAAAGGAATTTTCTGCGTCGAGTCCACTCCTGAACAATAAATTGACCATTTCCATCACCCGGGCGTCTAATTAAATGGTTGAACGTCGATTTGTCAGAGGTTTTATCAATTATGGACAGACGGTTGTTTTTGAGAAATAGCGGTTTCGGATTAGCGACATTTGGCTTTATGGCGGCCGCCCCGGAGTTCCTGCATCAGTTTGCAATGGCACAGACGAAAGGCGGTTACGGCAAGAAGAAAGTGCTGGTCACAATTTTTCAGCGAGGCGCTGTAGACGGCCTCAACATGGTCGTGCCATTCGGCGATAGCGAGTATTACGATCTGCGAAGAACGATCGCGATTCCCAAACCAGGCCAGACCGACGGTGCCGTAGATCTTGACGGACATTTCGGCCTCCATCCGGCGATGAAGTCGCTCGAACCGTTTTGGAGATCGAAACAGCTTGCCGTTATCCATGCTTCGGGTTCGCCGGACAACACGCGTTCCCATTTCGACGCGCAGGACTATATGGAATCGGGCACACCCGGGGTGAAGGGAACCCGAGACGGCTGGCTAAACCGTACGATGCAGGCTGCGCAGTCAAAAAACCGATCTCCGTTCCAAGCGGTCGCGATGACCCAAGCTCTGCCCCGCGCTCTTTACGGCAAAGCTCCTTCGGTCGCGATGACAAACCTCTCCGATTTCACGATCAAGGCCGGACTTTATACCAGCGACCTCAAAGGAGGTTTCGAAGGCATTTACGAGCAAAACATCAAAGACACTCTGGGCGAGACCGGAAAAGAAACATTCGAGGCGGTCAACTATCTGAAGCAAGCAAATCCTGCGCAGTACAAACCTGACAATGGAGCCGTGTATCCGCAGTCACAGCTTGGACGTTCGCTGATGCAGATCGCACAGTTGATAAAAGCCGGTGTCGGGCTTGAGGTCGCCTTTGCTGAGGCAGGAGGCTGGGACACACACGTAAATCAGGGCGGTGCCCGTGGACAGCTTTCAAATCTGCTTCGCGATTTTGCCGCGTCGATCGCCGCGTTTGGTACAGATCTTGGTAAACGGATGGACGATGTCGTCCTGTTAACCATGAGCGAGTTCGGCCGTACGGCTCGCGAAAACGGCAGCCGCGGCACCGATCACGGCCACGGCAATGCGATGCTCATCGTGGGAAATTCGGTGAAGGGCGGAAAGGTTTACGGCGACTGGAAGGGCCTTAAAAATGACCAACTAAATGAGGGCCGCGATGTGGCTGTAACCACGGACTTTCGCGATGTATTTGCCGAGGCCGCCTACAAACATCTCGGCGGCCGTGACCTGCGTTCGATCTTCCCCGGCTACCCTGCCGAGGTTTCGAAGTTTAAGGGATTTCTCGGTTAACGGCCCAGAACTTTGTTGGCTACCCTATCTGCTTCGCCTTCAAGGCCGATCATGTCGGCCATCTGCGAGGCCACACGGCCCTGCGTCTGCTGGACGACGTGGGCGAGTTCGTGGCCGATCAGATTTCGGCCTTCCTCTGAATAAGGATTGTACTTGCCCGGGGCGAAGTGAATATCGCTACCCTTTGTGAACGAGTCCGCACCCGCCAATGTCGGCAGATGGCTAACGTGTACGCGTACCCCTGAGAGATCAGTACCGAGTTTACTTTCCAACTGATGCTTCAGTGTTGCCGGCATCGTGGTCGCTCTTTGAGCCACTTCGCGGCCAAGGTTCGAAGGTAGTTCGGGCATAACGAGATCCCCAATTTTCATTTAGTGCTGCTCCTGTTTTGGTCGGGTTATATAGAGAAGGTCGACAGTTGATAACACGAAAGCGGTCAGGATTTCAACTTTAGAGAAGGCGAGACTAGAATCAGACAGATGTTCCGCACACGAAGCCGGCAACTCGAGAGGATCGATACGGGCGATTACACGCCCGAGGAATACACCACTTTCCTTCGTGAGATCCGTTTTATAAATCGCTATCTCGGCGACGCCCGAGCCTTAAAAAGATCTCTTTTTAGTGATATCGAACAGCAGGACCTATCTGAGTTTTCAGTTCTTGATGTAGCTTGCGGATCGGGTGAGCTGCTTAGGACAACGGCAGCGTTTGCACACGAAACAAACCGGACCGCTCGCCTTACGGGCATCGATCTTCACCAATTATCGTTTTCGGCATCTGCTCAAAATGACCCCGCGGAGTTTCCCGAGGCCGGGTACGTTCGCGGTGATGCGTTCAGGCTTCCTTTCGCTGACGGAGAGTTTGACTACGCGATCTCATCTCTTTTCTTCCATCACCTTACCGACGAACAGATCCCGCTCGTGCTCGCAGAAATGACGCGCGTCGCAAGACGCTGTATTTATATTATCGACCTTCACCGTCACCCGATGGCCTACTATTTATTCAAATTGTTCTGCTTTGCGTTTCGGATCTCGCCTCTTGTTACCGAAGACGGGTCCTTGTCAATACTTAGGAGTTTCAAGCCGGATGAATTTCTGTCAATAGTGCCAGGAGGCGATGGAAGGCGAATCGCGCCGTTTCGCCTCGTCGTCTGCAAGAAAATAGCCGGCAGCTAACGGCTGCCAGCTATTTATGAAAAGTCATCAAACGATTCGCCGCTATTCCATCTTATTCAAACGCAGTTTTGGGACTTATAGTTTCCATTTGGAGTCGCAACATCAGTCTCACTGCTCTTTCAAATTTCCAGGCTCCGCGTTTATTCGTTCAAGCACGCCGGGCTGTTCGCCTTCGAATTGTTGGTAGCGATGAAGGTCTTTCTCGGTAAAGTTGACTGCGAGTTGTAGGTGACCGCAATGGACGCAGCCGTGGGCTCGGATGCCGCGGGTACCG
>JAEUQK010000013.1 GCA_016789265.1 Blastocatellia bacterium | reverse complement strand
GACGAATTCAAGCTTCTACTCGCTCATAACCCGATCATTTTTCGCCGCGCGGCACGTGCCGGGGTCGACCTTACACTTAGCGGCCACACGCACGGCGGCCAGGTACGCGTCCGCGATAACGAACAGCGGCTGATTCGCCGCCGTAAGACCGCCGGCCTGCACAAACAAAAGGATTCACAGATCTATATCACGCGCGGCATCGGCACCGTCGTCCTTCCCGTCCGCTTTCAATGCCCGCCGGAGATCAGCGTATTGGAACTCCGCAGTCCGCAGTCCGCCGTATGAACAGCATTCTTACGATCCCAAATATCCTGACCTTCATGCGGATGGGCCTGATACCTGTGTTCGTGAGCCTTGTGTATTACGGCTATAGCAAATGGGCGTTGGCGGTGTTTTTGATCGCGGGCATCTCTGACGGGATCGACGGATTTCTTGCGAGGAAGTTCAAGCAGGAATCGGAGCTAGGCACTATAATCGACCCGATCGCCGACAAACTTCTGATGACCGCGGCATTCATCATTCTGACACTGCCGAACGTGCTTCCTCCGCTGCGCCATTTGCCGATACCCTTCTGGGTGACTGCATCGGTCATCGGACGGGACGTGCTAATACTCACCGTAGCGGGCGGCATCAACATCATGACCGGTTTCCGGGGCTTCAAGCCGTCGTTTTGGGGAAAGGTGAGCACTCTCGTTCAGGTGACCGGCATTAGCCTTGTAATGTTTGCCGCTGTTTCCGGCTACAACGTTTTTCTGCCGACCACCTATTTCATCATCGTCCTTCTCGTGGTAGTTTCCGGTGTTCACTACATTTTTCAAGTTGCCCGTTTGATGTCGGAAGAATCCAAACAGACTACTTCGTAGAGACCGCGAAAATTCCCGACGATTGAAATCTGCCGTCGAGCCGTTTGCTGGTCCCGAATACAACGTACAAACCCGTCCGCGACATCACCGGCTGGCCGACCGTGAGGCCCGTATCTTTCGAGATCGCTACGTTTTCGCCCGCGTTTATGTGACGCACAATAATATTTCCGCCGAGGTTCGTAGCCTTTGTGCTGAATGCGACAAGTCCGCCGTCATAAGAGATGGCGATCTTTTCACCCTGGCCGATAGGGCTGTCACCGTCGCCTTCCTTGTCCAACGCCCCGACGCTTGCGCGCAGCACTCGTCCCGAATCGACCTCAGCCACAAATACGTCCTGCATTTTGTTTGTGTCGCCGCTGACCACGTTAGTAGCGGTCGTAGCATAGGCAACATATCGCCCGTCGCCAGAGATCGACGGTGCAACGACACGGCTGGTGCTGTCGTCGCCCTGATTGCGTTCGCCGCCGGCCAAAGTCGTGCTGACGCGTTTCAGCTTCGGATTCCCACGCTGCCAGACATAGATGTCCCAAAGACCATTTGTATCGCTCGGGATTAACGGAGCGTAGTTGTAGAATGCGATGCGTGTTCCGTCTTCCGAGATCGACGGATTGGAACCGCCGCCTCCCTTTTTCGTTTTCTCGTCAACACTGATTATCTGGATCGAACCCGAACGGACATCTTTCAGATAGACATTGTTGCTCGATTGACCCTGGATATTCGGGATCAGGTTGCTTGCGTTCGAGGTAAATGCGACCAGGCTTCCGTCGCCCGAAATGGTCGGTTCGTAACTCTCGGCGTCGGTTTCGGTCTCGCCCTGCCCGGTGCTGACCGCGGTGATCGTATTTCGGTCCGCGTTCCATACGAAAATATCGCGGACGCCGTTGGTATCGATCGGGACAAGATTTGTCGCATAAGATTCGAATGCGACCGACCTTCCGTCCGCCGATATCGCCGGTGCTCCGCTCATCTGGTTCCCCTCGCCGCCGATCGCCGAGGCGCTGACCATTCTTGTTTCGCCGGTTTTGCGGTCGCGCCAAAAGATCTGTCTGAATTTACCGGTCGATCCGCCAAGCCCCGCGGCATACGAAACGAAAGCCACGTACCTTCCTTCGTCCTCGCCCATTCCGCCGACAGAAGGCTGCATCGCGTCGTAGAACGTCCCGAAACTCTTATCGTCGGTGCTTCTGCTGACGAGATCGGGCGAAGCGAACCGCTTCGTGGCCGGTGGCGGCTGGGTTTGTGGCGGTGTCGTTCCTCCCGGCTGCTTTCGGCAATCGACCGTTATCGTGGTCGGAGCCGAAGGAACGGTTGCCGGCTTTTGCATCCGGCAGGTTCGCGGGCCGTCTGTCTGGTCATATACAAACACGTCGCCGGTCGGAAATCCGCCAATGTTCAAAAGGGTCGAAAAAGGTAAAGCAGCGGACCTCCCCTGGTTATCGGCGAACCTGAACGACTCGCCTTGTTCGATCCCGATAAAGTCTGCCTTCATCGAGGTCAGCGGACCGGTTCCGCAACTCGCAGAGATATTGATATCCGCGCGGCCGAACGTGCCCTTGGCCTGCCCAAAGAGATCACACGCTCGCGGCCCCGAAAGTTGGGTCACGGTGTAACTCTCGCCGCTGCTGAACTGCCGCGCAAACGTGGCGGTAGGGCTGCCTTTCTTGATCGTTACCTGGTCGTTGCTTCCGATCGAGAATACAAAAACGTCCGTCGTCGCCATTATGTTCGATCCGTAATAGATCGTGAGCTTGTATTTCCCTTTTGTTTGGCCTTCGGCGTTCGAGCCCGCCGCAGCAATGGCAAAGAGGAAGAAGAAAAGGGCAAGATTTCGTATGGTCCGTCTATTCATATTTTCCCGCTGATCATGCAGCCGCAATATCGTATATCAGGCAGGCCGCTCAGTGCGACCTCCGCGCACACTACGCGAGAAACAGGGCCGGCCGGGCTCAGAAAGGTCTTGGCAGGTGTCCGCATTTTGGGCGGTCTCGCGTTTTGTTCAAAGAGGTGAGAAAAGCATGGGCCGATTCAGATATTTGACCAAATCACGCGACGAGAAGATGTCAGGCGTCGTAAGTTCCGACTTCATTGCTCGAGCGCTTCTCGGACGAAGCATTCAGAGTGTCTCAACGGGAGAGGAAACGCTGCTTCTGCAGCTAAATCTTTCTGACGGTGGCAGCGTGCGGATAAAGATCACGCCCGAATCGCCCGAGGTGCATTATTACTCGCCGAGTTCCAAATAGCCGAAGCTCCGGCTCGGCCAAATACACGTGTTCCTGCAACCGGTTTGAAATCGCTTTCGGACGGGCGATAATAGAAACAGATGCGGGAAAACGCGGGCACGGGAAGAAGGGAAACGAACTGGTATGTGATAACCGGCGGGCCTAGTTCGGGCAAGACCACGACGGTCGATATCCTGGCGAAACGCGGCTACAAGACCACGATCGAAGAAGCTCGTCACTACATCGACACGCTGCGGGCGAACGGTGAGGACGCCGACGAGATCCGCGGCCATCAGGAAGAATTTCAGCGCGGCGTTCTCGAAATGCAGATCAAACAGGAAAGCGATCTTGACCCGAATGACGTCGTCTTTCTCGACCGCGCCATTCCGGACGCACTTGCCTATTACCGCTTTCGATATTTGCCGCTCGACAAAACGATCACCGACGCGCTTCTGAAAGTCTCGTATAAAAAGATCTTCATTCTCGACCCCCTTCCACTCGTACACGATTACGCACGGACCGAGAACGACATCCAGCAGCATCGCATCCAGGATCTGCTTAACGAAGCCTATCACCAGCTCCCGTTCCCCGTCGTTCACGTCCCCGTCCTCCCGCCCGAAGACCGCGTCGATCTCATCCTCAAAAACCTTTGAGGTCTAGCTTTCCCCGAACTCTCGACGCAAATCTAACACGACGATTCCTAGATGATATGGACGATCTCGTCCGATCTGATATTCGTTGGGCCATCGAATTCCATTTATATATGCGAGGCAAAGCCAGAGGTCAAAAAATAAACTTGACAATGATACACTCAAGTATTATATTCTCTTCAGGCTCAAGTCATATTTGTCTTCATAAATAAAGTAATTGAGCAGCGGATTTCAGGTAAACGGGAGAGATAAGATGAGCAAAATCATAGGTATAGACCTTGGGACGACCAACTCGGTCGTGGCCGTCATGGAAGGCGGTGAACCGGTCGTGATAACGAATGCGGAGGGTGGACGGACCACTCCTTCGGTCGTGGCATTTTCAAAGGACGGAAACCGTCTGGTCGGGCAAGTTGCCAAGCGTCAGGCAGTTACCAACCCTGAAAACACGCTTTATTCGATCAAGCGTTTTATGGGCCGGAAATTTGAAGAGGTCCAGGACGAAATAAAGCAGGTGCCCTACAAGGTCGAAAAGGCCTCGAACGGCGATGTTCGCGTGACCGCGGACGGAAAGCAATACAGCCCGCCGGAGATAGCCGCGATGGTTCTTCAGAAACTAAAGCAGTCGGCGGAAGACTATCTCGGTTCAAAGGTCGAAAAAGCCGTAATCACTGTCCCTGCTTATTTTAACGACGCACAGCGTCAGGCGACAAAAGACGCCGGAAAGGTCGCGGGACTCGACGTTCTGCGTATCGTCAACGAGCCCACGGCAGCCGCACTTGCCTATGGACTCGACAAGAAAAAGGACGAGACAATCGCCGTATTCGACTTTGGCGGCGGTACTTTCGACATCTCGATCCTCGAGGTCGGCGAAGGCGTGGTCGAGGTCAAATCGACCAACGGCGACACGCATTTAGGCGGTGATGACGTAGATGAAGTGCTTGTCGGCTGGATCATCGACGAATTCAAGAAAGATCAGGGCATCGATCTTCACAACGACAAAATGGCGCTCCAGCGTCTTAAGGAATCGGCCGAAAAAGCAAAGGTTGAGCTTTCATCCGCGATGGAAACCGAGATCAACCTGCCGTTCATCACGGCGGATGCCTCAGGCCCCAAACATCTCGTAATGAAGCTCACGCGGTCAAAGTTCGAAGCTTTGATCGAACCGGTGCTCAAGAAACTGATGCCGCCGGTCGAGCAGGCCATCAAGGACGCGGGCCTAACCCCGAAAGACATCGAAGAGATAGTCCTTGTCGGCGGTTCGACACGTATCCCGAAAGTCCAGGAGATGGTCAAGGACTTTTTCGGCAAAGAGCCGAATAAATCCGTAAATCCGGACGAGGTGGTCGCCCTCGGTGCGGCTGTTCAGGCGGGCGTTCTTGGCGGCGAGAAGACGGACATCCTGCTTCTCGATGTTACACCGCTTACGCTGGGCATCGAGACGCTCGGCGGCGTTATGACGCAGATGATCCCGCGTAACACGACGATCCCGACCCGCAAATCGGAGATCTTTTCGACCGCGTCTGACAATCAGACGAGTGTGGAGGTCCACGTACTTCAGGGCGAGCGTCCGATGGCCGGTGACAATAAGACACTCGGTAAATTCCATTTGGTCGGCATTCCCCCTGCACCACGCGGCGTTCCGCAGGTCGAGGTGACCTTTGATATCGACGCGAACGGCATCGTAAACGTTTCTGCAAAGGACGTGGGCACCGGCCGCGAGCAGAAGATCACCATCACGGCTTCGTCGGGCCTCTCGAAGGAAGAGATCGACAAGATGATGAAGGACGCCGAATCTCACGCGGGCGAAGATGAAAAGCGTAAATCGACGATCGAGGCCAGAAATCGTTTGGATGGTTTGGTGTACAGCGTCGAGAAATCCTTTTCGGAAAACAAGGACAAGGTCGATCCCGCGGCAGCGACCGAGATCGAGACCGCCATCAGCGATTCAAAGACCGCTCTCAGCGGCGACGATACGGACGCGATGAACAATGCGTTCGAACGTCTGCAGACCGCGTCGCATAAGCTGGCCGAAGCTCTCTATAGCCAAGCCGGCGCCGCGGCAGGCAGCGAACCTTCGGCAGAACAGGCATCGTCCGCATCGGCAAGCGGCGACGGCAGTACGGCGACGTCTTCAGACGAAGGCGACGTCATCGACGCCGAATATGTAGATGTAGAAGACGAAAAGAAGTAACGACTCGTGACAGTTTCAGAGGGACGAGGGACGAGATTTGCCTCTCTTCCCAAGTCCCTCTAAACTTGTCGCTGACCCAACATGGCGAAGAAAGACTATTACCAAATTCTCGGCGTGAAAAAGGACGCCAAGGCAGACGAGATAAAGAAAGCCTACCGTCGCTTGGCGCGCAAATATCACCCTGACGTAAATCCGAACGACAAGGCCGCCGAGGATAAATTCAAAGAGGTCCAGGAAGCATACGACGTGCTTTCGGATGATAAGAAGAGAAAGGTCTTCGACAAGTTCGGGTATTTCAATGAAAATCTCGACCCCGACGCGCCATTCGGCGCCGGAGCCAGGGCAGGTGCAAGCGGGGCACCGGGTTTCGATTTCTCAGGTTTCGATTTCTCAGGAACTTCCGGAGCGGGCAGCGGTTCGAGTTTTAGGGATATCTTTTCCGACCTTTTCGGCGGCAGTGGCGGTGCCGGAACGCGCGCTCAGCCGGAACCTCCAAGGGCGATGCCCAAGAAAGGGCGCGACATAGAGATACCGCTTGCCTTAAGTTTTGAGGAATCATTCAGCGGCCTCACGACAAACATCACCGTAAACCGAAGCGAACAGTGCTCGCGATGCCAGGGTGCGGGCGATACCGGCGGACCGGTCGTCGCCTGTACTACGTGCAAAGGTACCGGGCAGGTTATGAAGGCCGGCGGAAGGCTCCAATTTGCCCAAGACTGTGCGGACTGCGCCGGAACGGGCCGTAGGCGAACCCCGTGTTCGTTATGCAATGGCAAAGGCACTACTCCCAAATCAGAGCAGGTTAAAGTGCGGATACCGGCGGGGGTCGATACGGGTTCGAGAGTGCGGATCCCGAAAAAAGGTCACGGCGGACGCCTAGGGGCCGAACCAGGCGATCTGTTTATCGTCACAAACGTCGGCAAGCATCCTTTCTTTACTCGGAAGGGAGACAATATCTATGTGACTGTGCCGGTCAGCGTTCCTGAGGCGGCTCTTGGCGCAAAGATCGAAGTGCCGACCGTCGAGGGAAAGGCTCAGCTGAAGATCCCTGCTCACACGGAATCAGGCCAGAAATTCCGGCTTCGAGAGCGAGGGTTTCCTTCGCTGCGAAATCCGACCCTGCGCGGCGATCAGTTCGTCGAAGTCAAAATAACGCTGCCGAGAGTTTTGTCCGAAGAGACGAAGGAAGTGCTTCGACAATTTGAAAAACTTAACTCGGAAAACCCTAGAAAGGCCATGGGGCTCGAATGAAGAAGCGTGTAAAAACTTATACGATCAGCGCGGTCGCGGAGATGTTCGACATACATCCGCAGACGCTCAGATTGTACGAACGTGAAGGCCTTTTAAAACCTTCCCGTTCGGTCGGAAACACACGACTTTACTCAGACGAAGATGTCGAACGACTTGAGGTCATACTTTCGCTTACCCGCGATCTTGGCGTGAATCTTGCCGGCGTCGAGATCATAATCAATATGCGGGAAAAAATGGACGCGATGCAGCGTGAATTCGAGCGGTTCTTCGAGTATCTTCGAACGCACGCGAGCGAGTTTTCACGAGGTTCGGGTGAGGGCGAGACGTCAGATGCACTGATCCCAGTTTCTCGATACCGGCGTACACATTACACGGAAGTTAACACCGACGTTGAGTAGAGTTTCTCCCGCTTCCCGCCTTTACAACCAATTCATTTCGATTCAGAATACACGTTACTCAATAGCCCCTTTTGGAAAATTTAGGAGTGTGTTTCATGAATTTCTCACGCGGACGATTTGCGTCTTTTCTTTTGCCCGCAATTCTGGTGTTTCTTGTGTTTTCGGCTTTTGCACAAGATCTTGACGAAGTTACGATCACGGGCCGCATCCTTGATTCGACAGGGCTGGCTGTAGTCGGCGCGACAGTCACAGTGACGGACCAAGGTTCCGGTGCAACGCGAACGGTAACAACCAACGAGGATGGCCGATATCGCTTTATCGAACTAAGGCCCGGCGTCTACAAGGTAAAGGCGTCGGCGACCGGTTTCGGCGCTAAAGAACGCATCGATCTGACGACGGTCGCAGGCCAGAATCTCCAGCTGGACTTTTCGCTTTCTCCTGCTGATGTCCAGGCGGAAACGACCGTGACCGTTGGCGACGACGATGCCCCGGCAGTCGACACGACCCGGACGATCGTAGGCGGAACCGTTTCACAGCGTGAAGTTGAAGAACTTCCAAACGAATCGCGAAATCCACTTGATCTGGTTCTAACGCTCGGAGGCACTTCGGAAGAACAGCTTTCAACCCGCGACCTTGCAAATGATCGCGGAGCCAGAGGCATCAGTGCTCCGGGTACTACTCCTGAGGAAGCAGGTATCTTTGGACTCTCGGGCGGTGCAGCGTATTCGAACAACATCACGATCGACGGCTTCGACAACAATGACGATCGCGGCGCATCGTTTAGATTTCAGCCGTCAATCGACGCGATCTCTGAAGTGCAGGTGGTGACCAACCAATTCTCTGCCGAATATGGACGTGCTTCAGGCGGCCGCGTGAATCTGGGAACGCGTTCAGGAACGAACAAGTTTCGTGGACGCGCATATTACTATTTTCGCGATGAAAGCCTGAATGCGAACACGTGGAACAACAATCGCCGAGGATATTCGAGGCCGGCGTTTCAAAATCATGATCCGGGATTCACGTTCGGCGGCCCGATCGTAAAGAACAGGCTCTTCTTCTTCACGGCGTACGAATACGACAATATCAAGGAAGACACGATAGTGGATGCTTGGGTACTTTCCGGGTCCGCAAATCCGCAGTTTGCACTTCCGGCTCCAAATGACCCGACAGCACCGATCGTAAATCTTAATCCTTCCGGCGGCTTCCCCGGTGTGCAGGTTGGCCACTACATTACGCCGGTCGATACGCCCGCAAAGAAGCACATATTTTCGCAGCGAGTCGATTGGAACCTCAATGGGGCTCACAATTTTACTTTCAATTACCAGCTTGGACGTTCGAATGACTTGCGTGCATTTAGCGGGACCAACCGAATTGCCGATTCGCTGATCGGCCGCATTCGCAACACCGATGCGTTCAACCTGACACACAACTACACGGTCTCATCAAAGCTGGTCAATCAGGTACGTTTCCAATATTCGACACTCGATCCAAGTTCGGCGCAGAGCGCGGGTGCGACATCACCGGCCGTGCTCGTGACGTTCACGCCCCCGGGCGAAAGCTCGCAGACCCAGGTCTTCGGTTCGACCACAAGCTCGTCAGATCGGCAGGAAAAACGATGGACCATTTCCGATACTGCAAGTTATGCCGCGGGCCCGATAACCTGGAGATTCGGATTTGATTATCATAACGTCGATACGACTTTCATTGACCGATTCGACGCAACCGGAACCTACACCTTTGGTAGTTTTGTGTTTTTTGCGGCAAACAATCCGTCACGCCTGCAGCAAAACTTCAACAACACCTCAAATCTTAAGAACCAGTACATAGGCGCTTTCATTCAGTCAGACTGGCGGGCAAGATCAAATCTGACGATCAGCGCCGGCCTTCGCTATGAACGGGAAACGGTGCTCGACGACACGAACAATTGGGGACCGCGTGTCGCCGTTGCATGGAATCCGTTCAAAGGAGACAAAACTGTCGTTCGGTTTGGCGGAGGCATTTTCTACAATCGTGTTCTGCTGCGAACGGTCGACGATTACACAGCCGATTCCCAATCGCTCCGTTTGGACACAAACAGCCTGAACGTGCCTACCGGCGTTTCAGTAAATCTAACGACGGTCCGAAACTTCCTGGGAACGACGTTTCCTAATGGGCTAACGCTGGACACGATCATTCCCGTGAACACAACAAACAGTTATCCGGTGAGTCAACTGGCTCGTCCGTCAACGATTTTCCGCAGCCTTTCGCCCGATCTGGTGATACCGGAAAGCTATCAGTTCAATGTGGGTTTTGAACGTGAGATCAAGAAAGGCTGGGTATTCGAAACTAACTTCACATTCAACAAGACCGCACATTTGTGGCGTGAAACAAACCCCAATGCTCCGGTATTGCCTTCGGGCCTGACGGATCGCAATAACGACGGCCAGGTGACACTCACCGACTATCTGCTCGGAATAACGACCGGGGTGCATCGATTCTATGTCGGTTCTCCCAACGATACGGTCGGACTTCACACTTCGCCCGATGATGCGGCCGGAACGTGCAGTTCGTCGTCAACGCTTTGTTATATCAACGTAAACACCAGAAACAGTAACAGCAGCACGTCTTGCTCGACGACGACGACGACAAACACGCCGGTTTGCCGAGCATTTGCTGCAGTTAACGGCTTGCGTCCGGCTCAGTTTGCTTCGCTCGGGCCGGTACAGCTCGAACAGGTAGCACCGATCGGTAACAGCCGTTATATAGGAGCACAATTCGAGCTGCGCAGCCGCTATAAAAAGTTGGGCGGAGGTTTCGGTGGAAGCATGCGATTTGTGTATACGCTGTCTCGTTTAATGGATGACGGCATCGTGAACACATCGGATCCCACACTTCCCGGCGATTTCAGTCGCGAATGGTCGCGAAGCCTTGCGGACCGAACGCATCGTATTGCTGTCACGTCGACTTTCGATACTCCGTTTTGGCTCGGCAAGCTCAGGTTTTCGCCGCTCGTACGGTGGGGTTCGAGTGCTCCGTTCAATGTTTCCGCAGGCGGTATCGACCGCAGTCTCGACGATCTAAGCAATGACCGCCCGAATTTCTCCGGAGATCCGAATAGCATTGTATGGAGAGAATTTAGTTCGGCATTTCCGCAGTCGTTGGCTGATCAATTCTCATTGGCACCGATCGGCAGTCCGGGCAATCTTGGGCGTAATGCCGGGAATGGGCCTCAGTTATTCCAGTTCAACCTTAGCGTTAGCCGTGAATTCAAGGTCAAGGAGCGATTTAAGATCAGGCCGACTGCAGAATTTACGAATATCCTAAACGTCAACATTTTCAGCTTTGGTTCGAACTTCATCAATTTCGATTTCCTGAACAGTACAAATCCGACGACGGTGCAGACCGCAAAAGATGGATTTCTTGCTCCGACAAGGACCTTGACACCCCGTCGGATGCGGGTAGGCATACGATTCGATTTCTAGACGAGTCTCAGGTGATGAAAGGAAGGGCCGTTTCGGGAAACCGGGGCGGTCTTTCAATTTGACCGATTATGACGAATTTTGGTGACTGCGAGTGACGGAATGTGTAAGCTTTCTGATGTTGAACAATGTTGTTCGCCGCACCTATGAACGCAGTTCTTGAAAAACCAAGAGGTCCGGTCACCGAGGTTTCGATCGAATCCGTCCTGCTCGATGCCGATCTCTTTGTTAAATACAGTTCGCCGGAAAAGGCATTCGATCTTCTTCGCGATTCTATCGAACGAAGTCCGCGATCTTTGGCCTTGCGCGAGAAATTGCGGGATATCTGTATCAAACAGAAGAACTTAACAGAAGCGGCCCGCCAATGCCTCGCCCTCGTGACACTGTACATCGCGCGCGAAGAGTTCGATGTGGCATATGACCGCCTTCAGGAAGCAAAGCTGCTGGATCCGCGAATCTCTGTTGCCCCGGGCCTTGAAGCTATACGAAGAGCCCGCCGGCCCGAGTTTGCCGTTACCCGTGACCGATCGCCTCAAAACGTGCGTACCGATACGACCTTTGCCGGAAATCTCGGGTTTGTCAGCATTTTCGATGCGGTGCAGGTGGTCGAAAACGCTAAGATGACCGGTATGATGGTCTTAAAATCCGACATGCATCTCGCAAATGTATCGTTCAATGACGGTAAGATCGTTGACGCTGAGTGTAACGGCCGAAACGGCAGTAACGCGTTCAAAGAGATCGTTGAGATCGCCAGCGGAACGTTTGAGTTCAAGGTATCGGAAACCGAATTCCCGGTCGTTATCAACATCTCGAGCAACACCAACTTCATGCTCGACGTTTTGACCGAACTCGACAACGAGCGGGCTGAAAAAGAAGGCCTGCGTTAAGCTGCGGAAAGTATTAAAGTCTAACTTATTGAATTCAGAAGGCATATTGGACACGACCGCCAATATGCCTTTTTTCTCATTATTTCCCTGTAAACAATCTGAACAAATCGTTTGACTAAACCGACGCAAATACCCCAAAATATAGTGCTATCCGATTCACCTAGTACCATAGAATGTTTAAGCTTCAACGCCTCGAAATAACGGGCTTTAAATCATTTGCCGACTATACCGAAGTAGTTTTTACCGGTAACGGGATCACCGCCGTCGTCGGCCCGAACGGCTGCGGCAAGTCAAATGTTTCCGACGCCATCTCGTGGGTCCTCGGCGAACAGCGAGCAAAATCTCTTCGCGGTGCCGAAATGAAGGACGTGGTCTTTCAGGGTACCAAGAACCGCAAGCCGTCCGGCATGGCCGAGGTCGTGCTCCACATGGTCCGCGACGAAGATGCGTTCGATGTTGACGACGCCGAACTCGAGGACATCGACGCGACCTTAAGCGAGATCGATGAACTTGCCGTCGATGTCGATGCGCTTGAAGCCGATACGGTTGAGTCGCCGGAACCGGCGGATGCGGTCGCGGATACAAATGGATTTCACGAAGGCGAGATCGAAGTCGAAAAGGTCCAGGCAGCTCAGGTTGGTTCCATTCAAACCGTTGAAAAGGTCATCAAAACAAAACGCCACTGGAGACCGCGTTCGTTCGCGTTGGACTTTGCTCCCGGCGAAGCTGTATCTGTCACTCGCCGGCTTTACCTTTCAGGTGAGAGCGAATATCAGCTTAATGGCAAGACCTGTCGCCTGCGTGATATCCAGGACCTTTTTGCCGGCACTGGCCTATCCGGTTCGCATTACGCGATCATCGAACAGGGCCGCATCGGACAGATCCTTTCGGCTAAACCCGCTGATCGCCGAAACCTGATCGAGGAAGCGGCTGGCATCTCCAAGTTCCGAACGAGACAACGAGCGGCAGAAGCACGGCTCGAAACCGCAAAGACCAACCTCAACCGCATAGCAGACATCGTTTCCGAAGTCGAGAAGAACGCAAATTCCCTTCGCCGTCAGGCGGGTAAGACCCGTCGATTTTTGGCTCTGCAGGAAGAGTTCCGTGTTTTCCAGCGGCAATATTTCGCTGCCGAAGGACGACATTTCGAGTCGCTCATTGCCGAACTCGAACAGCAGCTCGCCCGCGCTGTCGAGACCGAGCAGGCCCTTGTAGCAAAGGTCGCGGAAATGGAAGAAGCTGCCCGAGAATCGACCCGGTCGGCCCGGAGCGAAGAAGAGAATCTCTCATCCCTTCGCCAAAAGCATGCGAACGCAGAACTAGAACGCGACCGAGCCGCACGCGAGCACCGCTATCAATCCGAGCAGATCGTCGAACTTGGAAGCCGATCCGAAGCTCTCCGTATGGAGATCGACGCACTCACGGAACGTATATCCGTCATCGAAGCGGAACGGGGCCGACTCGTCCAAGAGGAGCAAAAGGAAAGCATCGATGCCGAAGCCGCGGCAGCCGTACTGCTTGAAGCAGAGGGCCTGTTTGCGGCGAAGATCGCCGACGTGAAATCGATCGAAGCCGATCTGGAAAAACGTCGGGCAGAGCTGCTGCAGCACACTGCCGCCGGCGAACGATTTGCAGAGACGGCACGTCAGCTTGCCAACAACCGCGACCGTCTGGCCGAACGCGTCACGGGCCTTGAACGCGAAGAACAGCGGGCGGGCGAGAGCCATCTTCAGCACATCGCCGATTCCGAAAAGATCGCCGCCGAACTTGTCACGGAACGCGGTAAACTCGAGGCATTCCAGACCGAAAAAGCAGGATTTCTCGCCGATGCAGAGGTCGCCCGCGGCCTTGTTGCCGAAGCCGAAGAGAAGCTCAAGGCAGTCCAGCAGGAATATTCTCGCGTCAAGCACCGCCTCGAAACGCTTCAGGAACTTGACGAGAAGCGTGCCGTTTACGCACCGGAGGTCCAGAAGCTGTTTGCCGAGCAGGCCAATATCGGCGTGGAATTAAAGGGCGTCCTTGCCGATTTTCTTCACGTAGATGCCGGGGCGGAAAAGGCTGTTGAAAGCTTGTTTGGGCCGATGCTCCAAACCGTTTTGGTCAACTCGGTCGCAGACGCGAAACTTGTTAGCGAATGGCTGTCGCGAGAGGAATCGGGCCGGATCGCGGCCCTCGTCGTCGGCGACAGCGAACTCGAATTCGCGGCGGCGTCCACAGGTTCAAGGAATATTGCCGATGCACTCGGCGTTTCGCAGGAACTGCGAAATGCACTTCGCGAGATCTTTCCACGTGAGATGTCGGCACGCCTTGTCGATACATTTGACGGCATTTCCGGATCGGGAGAAACGCTGGTCGATAGCCAGGGCAACATACTGATCAACGGACGGTTGTTCATCTCGGGCAGTACGCCCGCCGACGAGCAGAACGCATCGCTGCTGGCGTTCAAACGAGAGTTGTCCGGCCTGGGCACACGAGCCGCCTCGCTTGAGACCGATCTTCGAGCAGCCGAATCCGCAGCTCATGCCGAACGGACCAAACTGGCCGAGATCGAAGAAAAAGCCGTCGATGTTCAATCGCTGATCATCAAGATCGAACGCCACATTCTCGGCCTGGAAAGTCAGGAAACGCAGGCCAGGCAGGAGATCGATCGTTCGGAACGTCACCGCAAGGTCGTTGCCGAAGAGATCGTTCAGGCTAAGAATGAGATCATCGAGATCGAGGCACGGATCGCGGAGGCGGATCAGAATGCCCGCAACGCGGTCGAGATGCAGACCGGTGCTCAGGCCGATCTTGATGCCATCGCTCTTTCGCTGATGAAAGCTCGCGAGATCTCAGAAAGCGAGAACGAAGTACTAAATCAAAAACGTACTCTTGCTGCGACCTCTGCCGAACGCAGGCGCTCCGCTCAATCTGCCCTTAGGCGTGTAGAGAACGAGCAGAAAGAACTGGAATCGCGTATCGCTCAACAGAAGAATGAGCTTTCCGAAACCGGGTCGCGGATCGAACAGCTTCAGGCATCGATCTCTGACATTTCGACCAGCATATCTGCCTCGGGTGAGGCGAAAGAGGCAGAGCAAGCCGAACTTGCCGAAGCACTTCAGAAATTGGCCTCTGCCCGCGAAAACGCGGACAAAGTAAGCAATTTGCTCGCTGAAGCAAACCACAAGGCCGCAGATGCTAGAAACGAGCGCGCGGCTATCGAGGTTCGTCAGACCGAAGCGATAACACACTTCAAGAACATCAACGAGAAGTGTTCCCAGGAACTCAACATCGCACTCGACGAGATCACAAAGAGCGAAGACCTGCCCGAAGATTTCGACCTTGCCGAAGCTAGGTTGCGTGTCGACGAGATGCGGCATCGGCTAGAAGCATTCGGAGCGATCAATATGCTCGCTGTCGATGAGCTTGAGGAAGCCGAAGAGCGGCTATTGTTCCTTACGTCGCAGCGGCAGGACATAATCGACAGCATCGCGTCTGCCGAAGAAGCACTTCAGGAGATCAAAGAGCGTTCGCGCGAGAGGTTTGTTCAGGCATTTGCAGCGATCAACGCAAACTTCACCGAATTCTTCCAGGAACTTTTCGGCGGCGGCCGAGGAGAAATGACGCTGCTCGAATCCGACGACGTTCTCGAGGCCGGTATCGAGGTCGTTGCCCAACCTCCGGGCAAGCGTCTGCAAAACATTCTGCTGCTTTCGGGCGGCGAAAAGGCGATGACGGCTATTGCGCTGGTGATGGCGATATTCAAGTACCGGCCGTCGCCGTTCTGCCTGCTCGACGAGGTGGATGCGCCGCTTGACGACGCGAACGTCGGCCGCTTTGTCACCAAGATCGCATCGATGGCGGAAAAGACCCAGTTCATCGTCATCACCCACAATAAGCGAACGATGGAAGCGGCACGCGCGTTGTACGGCGTTACGATGCAGGAGGCGGGAGTTTCAAAGATCGTTTCGGTCAAATTTGAATAACGGTCAGAAAGGGCCTTAAAACAACCTTGCACAAACCTTAATGCATCCTAAAGATGCAAACAGCGGCTGATTTTGTTATCAATAACAGTTTGGCCGCTTTTGTTTTGGGATATGGTTATCAAGGTTCTGACATTTGTATTGGTGTTGGTTGGGTTGACTGCCGTTAATACATCGGCACAGAAACGCAACTCGCGACCCGAGCCGAAGAAAGCGGAAGCTGTCGCGCCATCCCCAACGCCTGAACCAGAACCAAATGCGATACAGCCAAAGAAAAACGAGCGTCCGTCCACGATCGGTAAGCAGGCGGCGGCCGTCCAAAAGGCCGCGAAAGAACCGACATATCGCTACGAATTCACCCAGCCCGATTTTGTCGTAAGCAGGATCGTCATCGAGCATGACAGTGACGGCAAAGGCACCATCTCGTTTCAAAAGCGTTCTGCCGAAGAACAGCTTTCCGAGCCGATCGAGATCTCGTCGTCAACAATTGAGAAGCTAAAGGCGGCATATGCTGCTTTGAACTTCATCGATTCGACTGAGAATTACCAATTCGAGCGGGATTTTTCGAATATGGGCAATATCGCGATCACCTTAAAGGACAAAGGCCGCGAACGCACCGCGAAGTACAACTGGACGTCGAACAAGGATGCCAAGACATTGATGGATGAATATCGAAAGGTCGCGAACCAGGCTGTTTGGATGTTCGACATCAACCTTGCCCGCGAGAATCAGCCGCTCGAAACACCAAAGCTTGTCGAGGCGTTCGACTCCCTTTTGAAACGAAACGAGATCGCCGACCCGAAGCAAATGCTTCCGTTTCTCGTCGCTCTCAGCAACGACGAAAGAATCCCTCTCATCGGACGCAACCACGCCGGAAAGATCGTCAAGCAGATAGAAAAGCAGAAGAAATAGAGTTTAGGTTGGCTCGATATTACCGTCGTCGGTGATCTTTGGTGCAGACGCGCCAAAATCGGTTTGCGAGAGCGAGCGGACCTTGCGTATCGCCTCGCCTCCGGGATCGAGGGAAGGGATGCCGCGGCCGACCTGTTTGCCGGAATGGATCTTGCCGCCCAGGAATCTTCCGTCAGGAGCAAGGTGAGCCTCGAGAATGATGGTCAGCGCAGTCTCGTTCTTCAGGGAAAACCATCCATAGGTGGCGAAATTCCCCAGGCTATAAGCAATTAAGCGGTCTTTGTAGATCTCCATGCCGCGAAGTACGTGCGGGCCGTGGCCGAGAACGAGATCTGCACCGGCATCTATGACCGTTCGGGCAAATAACGGCAGATTACCCCGTTTCTCGCCGAAAAAGATCTCCGTTTCTTTCGGCACGTTTTGATACGCCGATCCTTCGGCACCGCCGTGAAACGAGACGATAACGATGTCTGCTGTCTTGTCTGCTTCGGCAACGAGGCGGCGTGCTGTTACAAGGTCGTTGACGTTGGGCACGATATTATTGTGTGCAAAGCCGATGATCGCTATCTTTTTGCCCTTTATATCGAGATAAGCGGTCGAATACTTGAATCGGTCGCTGCCGGCGTATTTGATCCCCTGCTCATCCAATGCTCGCCGTGTGCTGAGGCGGCCTACATCGCCAAAATCGCCTGCGTGGTTGTTGGCGAGGCTCATCACATCAAACCCGGCTTCCTTCAGGTACTTTGCGTACCTTGTCGGCATTCGGAACGCATAACATCGAATGGGATCGGGTTTCTTTGGCGTGCCCGAGGGTTCCGGCATTGGGGTTGCCAAAGTCGCGGGTTTCGGCGGTTTGCATTTTGCCGATGAGCCGCTATCGACGATCGGGCCTTCCATATTGCCAAACGCTATGTCGGCCGCGGAAAGTATCGGTGTGACTTCCTTGAGTAAATCGGCTCCGTCTTTAGGCGGCATCCGAGTATCGTCAGGATAAGGCGAAGCTAGCATGATGTCGCCGACGGCGGCGACGGATATCGCATCCTTTGGAAGCGGAGTTGGCGTAGGAGTGGCCGTCTGAGCTCTCACACTTCCGGGGCCGGAATCGGACGATCCGCAGCCAATGGCCATTAGAGCGGAGAGCAATATTATTGAAAATCGATATCTCATCAGCATGACTTGCCAAGGCGGCGCGGCCCGCACCGTATTAGATGCAAATTAAGAATATCGAACCGCAAAACTTCTGCCAAGGAATATTCGGCGATGTAAAGTTTTGGTTTGCTAGAATACCTTGGACAATGCCGTATCAATATCTAAAACCTTTGTGGAAGCGGCTGTCGCCGTCAATGCGGATAAAGATCACGCGACTGTTTCAGCCGACGTTCACCGTTTCGGCAGCTGCGGTCGTTCTTAATGAGGATAACGAGGTCCTTTTGCTGGACCACCTTCTCAGGCCTACGAGCGGCTGGGGCATTCCCGGAGGGTTTCTGGATCCGGGCGAACAGCCGGAGTCGGCGGTAGTGCGGGAGGTCCGGGAAGAGACCGGGATCGAGCTTGCGGACGTGAGAATGATAAAGGTCAGGACGATCGGACGTCACGTCGAGACGCTTTTTTCCGCGCGAGGCATCGGCGAGGCCAAGGTGCTAAGCCGTGAAATAACCGAGGCAAGATGGTTTAGTGTCGAATCACTTCCGGAACAGCTTCCTAAGTTTCAAAGGGACCTTGTTAAAGCCGTATTGAAAGGTGAAATTTGATAATTGTCTTTTCGCTTATTAAGATAACAGTTCGCACAAGATTTTAAGTAAGCGAAAAGGAGACTGTAAATGGTAGATCTGATACCCTCGCAAGAATCTGTAATGGAGATCCTTAGATCGACGGGAGCTTACCGTAAGGGCCACTTCGTTTATCCGAACGGCAAACATGCCTCGCATTATTTTCAGATGCCGCTCGCGTTTCGATATTACGATAACGCGAGGATCCTTTCGGTGGGCCTCAGCCGAATGTTTCGAATGGAAAAATCGATCTCGAGCCGCTTGCCGAAAGTTTCCGTGATCAGCCCGAGCCCGGGCGGCATTATGGTCGCTTTTGGTGTTCGCGAGGCTCTCAGCGCAGAACAGATCTACTGGGCGGAACGCGAAGATGGGAAACGCCAGTTTCGTCAGTATATGGCAGAATCAGACGTCCATCCGGCCATCATCGTTGACGACATCATTCGCTCCGGGACGGCGATCTCTGAAACGATCGCACTTTGCAAGGAAATAAATACCGAGGTAATCGGCATCGGGGCCATCGCCCGGTTTGAAGACGGCCCGACCGAATTTGACGGTATTCCGGTGAAATCACTCCTTACATTCGATGTGAATTTCTATGAGACCGAAGACGATTGGAAAGTGTCCCGAAGCGCGTCGGACGCAGAGGAAGAGAAGGTTCGGTTCTAATTCATTAATGATCAAAAAAGAGCCGTTCTTCAGTGTTGAGGAACGGCTTTTTTTATATCTCGTGGCGGTTAGCGAGGGCCTTGTCCATCGTGACCTCGTCGACGTATTCGAGGTCGCTGCCGACCGGCATTCCCATCGCGATCCGCGTGACGCGGACGCCAAGCGGTTTCAGCAATCGAGCAATGTAGTTGGCGGTCGCTTCACCCTCGGTGGTCGGGTTTGTAGCGACAATTATCTCTTTCACCTCGACGCCTTCGTTATTTTCGGGCATGAGACGCGGAAGAAGATTAGCGATCATTAGTTCATCGGGCCCAACGCCGCGGATCGGCGAAAGCGAGCCGTGGAGAATGTGATAAAGCCCTTTGAAAGAACGAGTCTTTTCGACGGCGACCAGGTTATAAGGCTCCTCGACAATGCAGATAACTGAGCGATCGCGCTTGGGGTTGGAGCAATAGAGACACGGATCGACGTCCGTCAGATTATTGCAAACAGAGCAAAAGACGATCTTTTCCTTCACTTCGCGGAGCGAATCGATGAAATTATCGACCTCCGCCTTTGGCCGGCGCAGTACGTAAAAGGCAAGCCTTTGGGCTGATTTATGACCGATGCCCGGCAGACGTTTGAATTCATCGATCAGCCGGGCAACGGGTTCTGAGTAATCTAACATTTAACAATTATCCGAACAGGATGCACAGGATGATCAGGATATTTCCTCACATAAAACTCGTCCTGATCATCCTGTTAAATTCCTTCCTGACTTACATCAAGCCCGGTGGCAGCATTCCGCCGAGCTTTCCTTTGAGCGATTCCTCGACCTTGCGATGAGCTTCGTTCAGGGCCGCGACGGTCAGGTCCTGGATCATTTCGACGTCACCGTCTTTAACGAGATCGGGTGAGATCGTGAGTTCGACGACCTCGAAATCGCCACGCATCTTTACCGAAACGGCACCGCCGCCCGCCGAGGCATCGACCACGGTCTGCTTCATTTCCTTGCCCATCTGCTCCTGCATTTGCTGGGCTTGCTTCATCATCGAGTTTAGGTCGAAACCACCGGGAAATTTCATCTTTGTAAATCCTTTTATCTGATCAAATTTTGATTCAATCGTATCTTTCGACACCGGCAATTGCAAACTTTGTCGATCCGTAAGAAGCTCCGCGAAACACTGTGGTTATCCACATAACGTCACTGTGACTTGAGTCACTCCATTTTTGCACGCGACTCTATATCATCATCTCGTACCCAAGGAGAGGTATATACGATGAGCACGGAAAAGAACGGTAGTTTTTACAATGCGGGAATTCCATTGGCGATCGGCTTTGTCCTGGCGGCACTGATCTTTGGCTGGTTCTACGCCAGTTCAAAACGAGGTGAGGACGCGATCACGGTCACCGGTTCTGCAAAGAAGAGGATAACGTCAGATCTTGTGGTTTGGAGTGCAGGTGTTTCGGTACAAGGCTCTCAGCTTTCCGATTCTTATAAACAGCTTTCCGACAATATACCGCGGATCAAGCAGTACCTTCTGGACAAAGGCGTTCCGGAAAACCAGATGACGGTTTCTTCGATCACGACCACGACGTTGAAGCGCCGCGATTCCGACGGTGTCGAGACAAATGAGATAACCGGCTATTTACTCTCACAGCAGATCGAGGTGCGTTCGAACGACGTGCAAAAGATCTCTCAGATCGCACGCGAGGCGACCGAACTGATAAATCAGGGCATTTTGATCGAATCGAAAGCGCCGCAGTATTACTACACTCAGATCGGCGATCTGAAGGTCGAGATGCTTGGCGAGGCCGCCAAAGATGCTAAGGAACGTGCGGCAAAGATAGCTTCAAGTACGGGCAACTCGATAGGTTCGGTTCGTTCGGCAAAGATGGGGGTTCTGCAGATAACAGCGGCTGATTCGACCGACGTTTCGGATTACGGCGTATATGACACGTCGACGATCGAAAAAGATATGACCGCTGTCGTCAATGTGAGTTTTGCTGTAAATTAGTCTGATCGGCGGATCAGCACTAATGCCGGAAACTGCATTTGAGAACGACCTATTGACCTTTCGAACGCTGTATGACAGCCCGATGATCTCGGTGCGCGACTATGTCTGCCGTGTGAAAGATCACCGCCACTCTGCGGAAGAGGTATCGGACCTAAATAGTATCGTCCTTATGCGGCACGGCGCGTTTTCGAAACACTTTGAGAAACGCGTCGTCACCGCAGATGTAAACCAGGCCACCTTCTTCACAAAAGACTCCGTCTATCGCGTGAGCCATCCGACGGACTGCGGCGACCGGGGCACGACCATCGTCGTTGCTCCGTCGATCCTGACCGACATCATACGCGAACTCGACCCGACGGTTGTCGAACACCCCGAGCAGCCGTTTCCGTTTGTAACAGGCCCATGTTCGCCGGAGATCTTTTGGCGTCACCGCGAATTCGTCCGAAGATTGGAAATTGCAGAAGCATCTCCGCTCGAACCCCTATGGGCCGACGTGACCGGATTGCAGCTTATCGCGGATGTTTTGGAAGCAGCCTTCATACATTCGGGAAGAGAAACAAGGAAACGTCTCTCGACCGTGGCTGATCATGTGGAAAAAGCTAATGCAGCAAAAAGCTATCTGTCGGCCCATCTCGGAGACAACGTCTCACTTGACGAAGTAGCCTCGGCGGTCTATTCATCCCCGTTCAATTTTGCCCGCCTCTTTCAGGAACAAACCGGAATGCCGGTACACCGGTATCTTACGCGTCTGAGGCTTCGAGCTTCCCTTGAACGCATCCTCGAAAAAGACGCCGATCTTACCACAATAGCCTTCGATCTCGGATTTTCGAGCCACAGCCATTTCTCTGACGTTTTTAAGCGAGAGTTCGGCAAAACACCGTCTGAATACAGAAACTCCGCAACAAGTATTGGCCTCGCCGAAACAAGCAAGAATCTGATAGCCTGAGTTTCACCCTTTGGTTAGCCTGAGAACGTGGATCGTAAGATCCGCTTATATAAACAAAGGGAGGCCATTATGGCAGCACAAAAATGTCCGGTATGCGATTGGGAAATTACTGACGGCGGCGTAAAGGTAACAGTAGGCGGAACAGAGATCACCGTTTGCTGTGACGATTGCGCCAAGGACGCGATCGCCAAGCACAGCGAAGCGAAAGCCTGATGAACTTTGCGTCCTTTGCGGGCTTTGTGTGTGGCCTTTTAACATTCGAGGCTCGCAGAGGACGTAGGCTAAAACCAAACTACAATGACGACACAGAAGGAAAAAGCAGTACTTTTCGCAAGTCTCCATAAAAAGGGTGACCCTGTCGTTCTATTCAACATATGGGACGCCGGAAGCGCAAAGGCCGTTGCGGATGCAGGTGCAAAGGCCATAGCCACCGGTAGTTGGTCGGTAGCTGCGGCAAACGGGTACGCGGACGCCGAGGAGATCCCGCTCGATAGAGTGATCTGGAATATCGAACGGATCGCATCAAGCGTCGATCTTCCCGTTTCGATCGATTTCGAAGGCGGCTATGGCGTATCACCCGACAAACTAAGTGAGAACGTGGGGCGAGTCATCGAAACGGGGGCGATAGGGATCAATTTCGAAGATCAGGTCGTAGGCGGCGAAGGACTCTATTCGATCGTGCAGCAATCCGCCCGGATCAGAGCGATCCGCAACGCAGCTGACGAAAAAGGAATCTCCCTTTTCATAAACGCCCGCACCGATATTTTTCTCAAGAACTTGCCAGCGAATGACACAGAAGAACTTGTTGAAGAAGCGATAGAGCGGGCAGAAGCATATGCCGACGCCGGCGCCAGCGGCTTTTTTGCTCCGGGCTTGCGCAATGCCTAGTTGATAAAGCTCCTGTGCGAGCGCTCGCCGCTGCCCGTAAACATCTTCGTCATTCCCGGTGTTCCGTCCAACAAGAAAATGGCCGATCTCGGCGTCGCGCGTGTAAGCTACGGGCCCGGCCCGTACAGGCAGATGATCGAAACCCTCAGGACGGCTGCGAATTCGATCTATTCAGTTTGAACTACCCGAAAAGTTGCAACCTTTATCGCCGATCCGCGGCGTTACACAAGAGATCAAGAAGTCAGTTCATATTTGAATCAAAAGAAGAGGCTATGATTCTTCTTGCAATTTGTGATAAAAACAGTTACAAATAGCCGATATGCAGATCGAATGGAAATCCGAGGCCGAGTCACCGTATATTTCGGTCGAACGTGCGGAATGGAACGGTGTCCGGGTGCACAGGGCGACTGTACTTCCGGGCCGCATGCTCGAGCACGAAAGCGAATGTCACGAAGTTAGCGTAAACATTGCCGGTACGCTCACGACCGAAAAGCGTTCCGCGACAGGCCGACTCATTAAGACTACCGGAACGGGCGGAAATATTTGTATTACGCCTTCGGGCCAGTCGATCAGCGCACATTGGGACAAACCGCTGGACAACCTGGGGTTTGCGCTCGACTCGAAGTTCGTATCGGATGTCGCGGCCGAAAACGGATTCTCGCGTGATGTCGAGTTCATCGAGGTTTACAAGAAGAAAGACCCTTTGATCCAGAGTCTTGGTATTTCATTGCTCGAGAGTGCCTCGGCAGCAACGTCGCTTGGAAGGCTTTATGCCGACTCGCTGATCCAGACACTGACGCTTCATTTGTTGTCAAATTACACAACCGCCTTTACCAAGTCTGCCCCAAAGAGCGGCGGGCTTACGGGTTATAAGCTGCGACGCGTTACGGAATACATCGACGCGAACCTTGACGAGGATATCTCGCTAAATGAGCTTGCAGCCGTTGCGGAGCTAAGCTCATTTCATTTTGTACGGGCGTTTCGCAGATCAACCGGCAAGACACCGCAACAGTTTCTGATGCACCGCCGCGTTGAGCGGGCAAAGGAACTCTTGAGCCGTCCCGACCTGCCGATCGTCGAGGTCGGACTCAGAACCGGTTTCAAGAATCAAAGCCATTTCACGACCTTGTTTCGCAAGTACACGAACTTTACGCCAAAAATATGGCGCGAGATCAGGCTCGCGTAGGTAAACCAACGCAGCAATTTCAGAACAAATTTCGCAAGAATTTGAAAGACCTTTTTGGAACGTATTTTCTAAACTCTTCGACAGGCTAAAAACTGCCTAAGGAGAAATGAAAATGCGTTTGTTTGTTTTATTGATAGTTCTTGCTTCGGCCATTGCCGCGAACGCGCAAAGTACGCGGGCATTGCAGTCATTTGAGATAGGTATGAAAGCTTCAGAGACGGGAGATCACCTCGCAGCATTGTCCGAGTTTAAGGACACTTTGCGTCTTATCGAACGTGAAGGGGCTGCGGACCGCTTTTTTGCCAAGGTCCATTACAATCTTGGAGTTTCAAATTACAAATTGCAGCGGTTAAACGATACAGTTGCCGAATATTCAAAAGCGCTCAGGTTTGCCGGCGGATCTTACGGACGAGCCTCCTACGCTCTCGGGCTCACACATTCGGAACTCGGGAACTGGAGAGATGCCGAGAAGGCGTTTCGACAAGCTATCGTTCAAAACCATCGCGACGGTGAAGCATGGTTCGACCTCGCGTTCGTCTATCTCGCGATGGGTGAGAATGAGAGAGCCATAAACGCATTTCAAAAGGCAGTGAAATATCGGGCGGCGGAAACAGCAGTGAGCCATAACAACATTGGGGTGCTGCTTGCAGCGGAAGGCAAAACCCGAGAGGCGGAAACTGAGTTTGAAAAGGCGTTTGAGATCTCGAAAGGCTCATTATCACAGGCTGCAGCAAACCTGGAGAATCTGGGAGCAGGCTCGCCTACGACACGCCGGCTTGAAATTGCTAAACGTCAGCAAACGGGGGAAAGCCCGAAAACACTATGAGCAAACAAGAAGACGTATTGGCTATCTTGAAGCTCTATGAACTTCGCCGCGACGAGCAAATGCGGGCCGCCAGGCAGTGGTACTTTTCTAAGTTCGCGCCTGGGTCGGCGATGGACATCGTGATGCTATATCGTGCCGGCGAACGGGCAAGCGCTAATTTCAGAATGGTCACATCTTATTGGGACACGGCGGCTTCGCTTGTTCTAAATGGTGGGATCGACCAGAAGATGTTTCTCGACGCGAACACCGAACATGTCTTCGTATATGCAAAGATCGCTGAATTTCTACCAGGCGTTCGTGAGGCATTCCGTGAAGCCGATTTTTTGTTAAATCTCGAAGAGATCGTCCGCGCAACGCCGAATTTTGAGGTTAGAATGGAAGGGCGAAAGCGCCTTTCTGCGATCTGGACGCAGACAGGAGATCAAACTAGTGAAACCGAAGAAGGCATTAAAGCGAAGAGGTGAGTATGAGCAGTATCTGTTTGCCAAATGCGAAAATTAGCGAACGTCAAAAACCGGAGATACGCAGATCGATCTATAGCAGCATAGCGCTTGGTTTGATCTGGGCGATCAACATTTTGGTAGTGATATTTGGACTGCCCTTCCTGATCTTTGGAAAGCTCAAATATCGAACGCCGAAGACACTGTCCTGAGGTTTACATCAATTTCACGCGGGGGAGCCTAAAGACGCAAGTCCTGGCTCCTTTTTACATTCTATCCGCCTAGTTCCTAACAAAAAGATTTCTTCGAAGTTGTCTCGAATTCTTTAAGACTTTTTCGTTTTCCCTCTGTCTAATGCCGACATAAGAGGCTAAAAAAGGCTTCCCAATAATACGGCGAACGGCCCGCTGAAAACCGGCCGGCAATTATACGGAGCTCAATGAACCATAGACAAAGATCATCGCCATTCTCGGTTTGTTCGCGTTCAGTTTTTTTAAAGCGTCAGCTCGACCACGGCGCGAAACAAACCTCAGAGGAGAACAGTGGAGGGACCGGGAAGTTTCCGGATCGATCATCAATAGGACGGCGACTCGTTTAAACATTGCCATCGACCCGAGCGATCCCAGCGGAAATACCGCAATCGTAAATTCCAGCAACGCTCGCGTCGGTCAGAAACTTGTTATGGGAAACTACATCGGAACAGACAAACAGGTCCGCAACTCCGCCGACAATGTAAATAATTACGGATCAAACAGTGCGGTTCGGCGACCTTCGACCGATCGACGCCCGCGTCCCAGATCGCTTTGCACGAACGAATTTATAAGATCCGCGAGATCTGAATGACCGAGCCGCTGCCAATTTCAATTTCCAACTTATGGCATGGCGTGCTATAAATGAAACTGTGGCACGCTATGTCATTAAACGCGACGGAAGACAGCTTCCGGAACGGCTCACTCGTTACAAAACTGAGCTAAACGATGAACAGTTTCGTGTTGTAACCGCACCGCCAAAGGCTGCGTTGGTGGTCGCCGGTGCCGGAACCGGAAAAACACGGGCGATAACTTACCGGGTCGCCTACCTGATGGAACAGGGTATCTCACCTCAGAGAATACTTCTCGCAACATTTACGAACCGTGCGGCTCAAGAGATGCTACGCCGTGTCGAATCGCTGACCGGTTCGCAAAACGTTCATCGGGTCTGGGGAGGAACGTTTCATCGTATCGGCAACCTCATTCTCCGCCGCCATGCTGTTTCTATCGGATACGATTCGAACTACTCGATCCTCGACAGCGAGGACGCACGTGATCTCATAAACGTTTGCATAGAGGATGCGGCGATTGATACAAAATCCAAACGATTTCCTAAAGCCGATGTCGTCCAGGACATCATTTCCTACGCCAGCAATACCGATAGATGCGTTGATGAGATCGTCATTGACAAATATCCGTATTTTGAGCCGCTTATCCGGCAGATAAAGCTAGTCGATGAGACCTATCAGAATCGAAAGCTCGAGCGTAACGTGATGGACTATGACGACCTCCTGCTTAACTGGAAGCGATTGCTGTTAGAGAAGCCCGAGATCGCATCGCTTTATGCCGAACAATTTCAGCACATTCTCGTCGATGAGTATCAGGACACGAACCGGCTGCAGGCCGAGATAATCGACCTTTTGGCCGCGAAACACAGGAACGTGATGGTAGTCGGCGATGATGCACAGTCGATCTTTGCCTGGCGCGGTGCTGAGTTTACGAACATTTACGAATTCCCAAAACGATATCCGGAAGCAGAGATGTTCAAGCTGGAAACAAATTATCGGTCAACACCTGAGATCCTCGGCCTCGCGAATGTTTCTATTTCCAATAATCGAAGACAGTTTCCGAAGACATTGACTGCCGTAAAGCGGTCTCGCGATGCAAGACCGGCACTGGTTCCCTGCTCCGACGTCGATCAGCAGTCGGCATTTATAGCGTCCCGGATATTGGAATTGCGCGATGAAGGCACTAGCCTCGAAGACATCGCGGTGATCTATCGTTCGCACTACCACTCGGTGGAACTGCAGCTTGAATTGTCACGCCGAAACATTCCCTACCGAGTGCGATCAGGAGTGCGGTTTTTTGAGCAGGCTCACATAAAGGACGTGGTCTCGTACCTTAAGGTCATCGTGAACCCGAGTGACGAACTTGCTTGGAAACGAGTACTTAAGATGATCCCCGGCATCGGTTCGGCTACCGCGGCACGCGTGTTCGAAGCGATCACGACTGGAAAGGGGAGCATCAAGTTACCCGTAGATCAAGAGCGGAATGCTCATGGCTCCACTTACGCTCTTGTTCAAGCTGTTCCTAACGCCATTCCACGACTTCGTTCCAGTCAGCCGTTTCGCAGCTTTATTGTCCTGCTCGAACTCCTTTCGTCACAGGAGAACCGCAATAATCCGTCGAAACAGATCTCCCTGATACTGGAACACGGATACGAACAATATCTTCAAGAGAATTTCGAGAACGCCGAAACGCGAGCCGAGGACATTCGGGGGCTTTCGCTTTATGCTCAGCGATATGATTCTACGGAAACGTTTCTATCTGAGTTGGCTTTGCTCTCGACGGAACGATTTAAGGAACCGACGCCGCTAGTCGGCGAAGAGATCGTTTCCGGCAGCGAGGAAGACGAATTGCTGACTCTCACGAGCGTTCATCAGGCAAAGGGCCTGGAATGGAAGGCCGTATTTATGATCTGGGCGGCAGAAGGTAAGTTTCCGAGTCCCCGTTCACTCCGCGAGATCGACAGCGAAGAGGAAGAGCGCCGTCTTTGGTACGTTGCCCTCACGCGCGCAAAGGACGAGCTTTACCTAACTTATCCTCTGCTTATTACGGACTATAATCGGCAGACGGTTCTGCAAAAGCCGTCACGGTTCCTTACGGAATGCCCACCTGCGATGTTTGAGATCTGGGACCTGGAAGAAGAAACACAAGATGCAGTTGACAGGCCACTAGCGATCGCCGCCTCAGATGAATTTATCAACTGATTCAGGCAAATAAAGTGTAAGATTATCGTCCTATAAGCAGTTCACTTACCGGAGGTGCGGCGATGGGTGCAAAGGAACAAATGATCGCAATACTACGCGATCGCGACACGGCCAGGATCCACTTCACATATCGAAGCGGCGGCCACACAGCCACTATTAACCAAGGCGTGTTTACACGCGTGGCAGACGAACTTCGAGACGGACATTTGAACGTCGTCGAAGGGCGTCATAGCGGAAACCGCATCACCTATAGTTCATGGCGAGAAGGATCAAACGCTGCAAATACATTCTATCTTGGCGAGAATCCGCGTTGGTCACGCGATTTCAACGGCCTCGTCGTACACGAATCGATACACGCCTATTTCGATGTAACGCGAACGGAAATGCCGTGGCTTCACAACGAGACGATCGCTTACATCGCTCAAGGGTATTATCTCAGAAACTCCGGATATCCCCATTCGAGAATGGAAGAGGACGAGCCATACGAGGTCGGTTGGCAGGCGGCGATGGAAATGGCCCGCGGCCGAAGCGGATCGGAATGGATACAGTCGCTGCAAGACCTTCTCCGAAATGATTCTCGGTATTCGTCATACATAACCCAGTCGTACACGGGCGACGGTTAATTCACCCTACTTCGGCTGCTGTTGCGAGAGACAGTGAATAGTTCCTAATCCCCAAACAAGGTCGCGGGAGTGAATTCCGACGACCTTTCTCTTTGGAAAAAGTTCTGCTAGTATGCCCAGCGCCATCCGGTCGTTGGGATCATTGAAAGTAGGAACAAGGACGGAAGAATTTGTGATCAGAAAATTTGCGTAGCTCGCCGGAAGCCTCTGTCCACGATAGATCACGGGCTCGGGCATTGGCAGAAAGGCGACGGAGATCCGGGAGCCATTCTCGAGCTTCATTCCTTCGAGCCTTTCGCGGTTCTCCTCGAGCAGCTCATAGTTTGCATCTTTAGGATCTGTCTCGCGGCAAAGCACGACGGTTTTCCTGTCGACGAATCTGCAGAGATCATCTACATGGCCGTGCGTATCGTCGCCGGCGATTCCCTTCCCCAGCCAAAGCACATTGGTTGCCCCAAGGCTTTCGGCAAGCACTTGCTCATACTCCGCTCGCGTCATTCCCGGATTGCGTACCTGTACCTTGGGATCGAGCAAACACTCTTCCGTAGTCAGAAGTGTGCCTCGGCCATTCACGTCGATCGCGCCGCCTTCAAGAACGAAATGGCGCTTGTTGTGCTCGACCTTGAAATACGGTTTCTTGAGTTTCGTTGCCAGCGTTTTCGCGATCTTTGTATCAAGTTCGTGGTCGGGGTACTTCGCCCAGCCGTTGAACTTGAAACCGACGACGGCGAACCCAGGTTCAAATTCCGGCCGCCCGCTTACGCGGGCTGTTCTGACGAAGATCGGACCGGTGTCGCGAGTCCAGCCGCGGTTTGACGGGACCCTAAAGAACTCTACCCGTTCAAGGGACACACCCGAACGCTTCAGGATCGTGATCGCCTTTGTCTCGTGGGCCGCGTCGTTGACAATGATCCTCGCGGTTTCACTCTCAACTATTCGCCTCACGATCTCGGCGTAAACGAAATGAATTGCCGAGATCTTGCCCGGCCAATCGGATGCATTGTTCGGCCAGCCAAGCCAAACGGCCTCATGCGGTTCCCATTCGGCAGGCATTAAATTTCTTTGGGATTCTTCCGGTGATTTTCCGATAGTCAGTCAGTAACTATTATTAAAAAATAATAATTGCTCCTCGTGGAATAGTTTCAGTCAATGAACCTCTTGGCGATCTCGCCATATGCATCGATGCGCCGGTCGCGGAGGAATGGCCAGCCGCGGCGAACCTCTTCGATCCTTGCCGGGTCAACCTCGCCGATCACGACCTGTTCCGTTTCTGTGTCGGCCTCAGCGATAATGACACCGAATGGATCGCTCAAGAATGTGCTTCCCCAGAACTGGATCCCCGGCGTATCGGGAACAAAAACTTCTAGCCCGACGCGGTTCACACCGGCAACGTAAACTCCGTTTGCTATGGAATGCGACCGCTGAATTGTACGCCACGCATCACGCTGCTGGTCGCCGTATTTCTCTTTTTCGTAGGGATGCCAGCCGATCGCGGTCGGGTAGAAAAGGATCTCGGCCCCGCGGAGTGACGTCAACCTTGCTCCCTCGGGATACCATTGGTCCCAGCAGATAAGCGTCCCGATTCGGCCTTCCGCGGTATCAAATGCCTTAAAGCCCAGGTCACCCGGTGCAAAGTAGAACTTTTCGTAATATGCGGGGTCGTCAGGAATATGCATCTTCCGGTAAACACCCGCAACAGGTTCGCCGGGCTTAATTATCACAAGGGAATTGTGATAAAGCCCAATGGACCGTTCTTCAAAGATCGGGGCAATTATGGTGACCCCATTTTCATCCGCAACTTTTGCCAGTGCGGCGACCGAGGGCCCTTCGATCGGTTCGGCAAGGTCAAAAAGGTCGGCATCTTCATTTTGGCAAAAGTACTGCGAACGAAACATCTCGGGCAGGCAAATGACCCTTGCACCTTTTCCCGCCGCCTCGCGAACGAACTCGACAGCCTTTTTCAGGTTTGCCTCTAAGTCCGTTCCCATCGACATTTGGACCAATCCGACCTTGTATTTCTCGCGATCCTGCATGTGAAATAGAATACATTCAACGACGACGGCAACAAAATCGGAACGCTTTCGGCCGGCACTGACCCGTCCGATAAGCCGGCGGTTGTCGCCGATTTAATGGTTTCAATGCTAAAATCCTCTGAAGTTATCAGTTACTCTGCTCTCACGGATCCAGACTCCTTATGAAATATTGCCCGACCTGCGAGACTCGCTATGACGAAGACATTCTGCGTTTTTGTATGAAGGACGGGACGCCGCTTCTCGATGAGGCGGAGCCGAACTTCATTGAGATGCCGAGCGAGAGTTTGCCTGTAGAGGAAGACGAGGTCGGGGAAGAGACGGTCATTAGGCGAAACGTTCAGGTCCCGCCGCTGCCGCCGGAACCCGAAGAGGTTTTCAGTGAAGATTTTTCTATTCCTGAGGAACCTAAGCCGCAAGCTCAACGAATAGTCGTTCCTACTTTTGAAGAACAGCAGCGTCAGGAACGCGCCCGCATCGCTGCACAATATCAGCAGCCCAAAAAGACGAACACATTTCTTGTCGTCATTTTGACGATGTTTGGAACGATAACATTGATCGCCGTCGGGGCTCTGGGGTTCTGGTTCCTCCAGCGAGACCGCTCCTCAAACACTAATGTAAATGTCAACGCTAACGTCAACGCGAATGCCAACGTCTCGAATTCGCTTTTTGATTTCAACACGAATGGAAATTTCAATTCTTATTCGAACCTGGATTCTAATGCGAATGCGAAGACTCCGACACCTACGCCCACCCCAAAACCAAGCGTAACGCCTACTCCGACGCCGGATGAGGATGCGACACCGACGCCTTCGCCGAGTGTAAACATTGCACCGGCAACTCCGAAGCCGTCGCCAAGTTTAACGCCGCGTCCTGAACGAACACCGACCCCACCGGCAGCACCGACGCCGCGAACGATAATGACGCCTTCGAACAGGCCTTTACTATAGAAGGGACAACGCCAATTCGACCGCCATGCGGGGATCGACCACGCCCCAGCCCTGGCGGTCAACTTCATAATGAGGCAGCCGCTCCGCCGTAGTTATGAGGATGCGTTTGACCATGGAAGGTGTGAGTCCGGGATTCGCTTCTAACATCTGAGCGACAAGAGACGAAACGATCGGAGCAGAAAACGAGGTACCGTCAACGTACTTGTAATGTTTTGTTATTACGTTTTCGCGGCGGATCTTGAGCGTTATGATCTGGCGAATGCTGTGGACCGGCCGGTCGAGTGCCGCATCAAGCTCGGCATCGACCCCGGGATGTTTGGCTATGATCGAATGAAGATCTTCGTCCGCGGATTGGTCTAACAGTTTTAGCAGAGAAGCCTGTTGGGCAGTCGGAGTGTTGGGAAGGATCGGAGCAGGCACCCAAATTGACGGCGCGATGACCTCGGGTTTCTGCAGGCCGTCGATCGTAGGCCCGTAAGAAGAACGGTACATACCGCGTCTTGCACGATTGATCGAATTATTATCATCGAGTCCGCCAACAGCTATGCAGGAAGGAGCACTTGCAGGAGGAACCACGGGATGGTTAGGCAAATGACCTGCATTTCCGACCGCGCAGACAACCGTTATTCCCTCGGCCGAACACTCTTCGACGACCTGCGATAGCGGGTCATGCAGATAGCTCTCTTCATCGTCGCCGCCTGCCGAAATGTTAACTACCTGAATACCATATTTCTTTCGGTTCTCTAGGACCCATTCGAGGCCGACGCGGATATCGTCGTCCGTGATGCGGCCGGTTCGTGCGAGTTTTACCAGGACAACATCCGAATCGGGAGCTAATCCGCGATAGAAACCGTTGGAAAGCGAGCCGTTGCCGGCGGCGACGACCGAGGTCATCATTCCATGCCAGCTTGCCACATCCGGCTTGAAAAGCGAGTCGAGCCGACCATCCTGATCGAGCAAATTCTTATATGCTACGATCCGGTTTCGCGGTGTCGTAAGGTCCTGGTGCGGGTAGAAACCGGAATCGAGAAAAGCTATCGTAACGCCCTTTCCTGTAAATCTCTCATCTGCATCGAGCCGGAGCGGTGTCGAGAGTACGTGCGAGCCGTCCTTTTGAACAGCGGCGTCCTTTACGATCTGATCCTTGGCTCGCTCGAACAACCGAATGCACCTTGCGCAGATCGTCTGAATACCTTCGGAGTCCTGTGCATTCGCTTCGACCAGACGGCGAACGTCGTCGCTTAAGGCCGAAACGGGCAAGTATTCATCGGAGGTCTCGCGCGAGCACACCGAACAGGTATTTTCGCCAGCGACGGTATCAGAGATCAGCGCCGGTCGTTCATATTGTTCAGATTCGTGAAGGGACATGGGGCTGATTTAAGTTTTTCATAACAGATAGTTAAAATCAATAATTGCTTATGCCAGAGAAGAAGATCGGCCTAGCACTTTCCGGCGGCGGGGCACGCGGCTATTCGCATATCGGCGTGCTTAGAGCATTGGCCGAACACGACATCCCTATCGACATGATCGCCGGAACCTCCGCAGGGTCATTTGTTGGCGGCGCATATGCTTCGGGACTGTCGGCGGACGAGATATTTGAGATAGGCAAGAAGATCGGTTGGTTCAGCATTGCCGGATTCTCCTACTCGCCTCGAGGATTTCTTTCCAACGCCGCGATGGGGACGTTTATCGAGAAGCACTTTCCTGTCACGCGATTCGAGGATCTGATCATCCCTTTTGCCGCTTGCGCCTGTGATCTCGAAACCGGCAAGGAGGTAGTTCTCAAGGATGAGGGCGATCTGGTGACGGCGATCAGGGCAAGCTGTGCCATTCCCGGCGTCTTCGTCCCGGTCGATGATGGAAATGGAAGACAGTTAATAGATGGCGGGGTAGTGTCACCGATGCCGACGAAATCGGCCCGAAAATTAGGTGCCGAGGTCCTAATAGCAGTTGATCTGATGACGTGCGGTTCAGCTTATTTCGGCACGCCGACAACGCTGGTCGGCACATTTTTTCAGGCCGCAATGATGCTACTTCGGACCGCATCGAAAAACCAGCATTATCGTGCGGACGTCGTGATAGAACCGCCGATCGCGCACATAAGGCCGGACGAGATCGCTAAACGCGATGAATTATTTGAGCTCGGCTACAAGGCGGCGATCGAGAAGATGGCTGAAATAAAGTCGATCATCGGCTGATCTAATGGGGCTTCCTTGCGGGTGCGGGTCCAGGCTTGGATGGCGCAAACTTTGACGCCCCGACCGGAGCCGCATCCCCTTTCATTTCGAAGGTTAGGCTTCTTTCACGCTTGCCTTCAACAAAAACGTCGATCCGATAAGTTCCTGCAACCCAAACACCGTCAGGCCGGCCCGTAAAATACACGCGATCCTGGCCCTGTTTGGTGGTATAGCCGGCAGTTACAACCCTCGTTTCCGGCTTAACGCCATTTACCTTGACCGCGACCAGATTCATCTTGACATTTATCGGACTGGATCTTGTTAGGGACACTATGCAGTAGATCGGAATATCATGTGTGCTGAAGGTCTCGACGACATCGCCTGCTTTACCATTACCGTCATCCCGAGCCAGATAAACATCTTCGATAACGGAATCGGGCAATGCCTCCGCCGGAGCCTGAGCGTACGAAGCCAAAGCAGCCAAAGTAAGAATGATGATCGTCAGGGGGAACTTCATTTCCGGCAACTCCATATGTCGGAGGATCTTTCTACTCGTTTGAGAGCCGAAACCCAGAATAAGTTGCTCAGGTGCGTTTATTTATTTGGCTGTCAAACTGAGCATCTCTCGGACGGCGGCGGCAAGTTCAACAGCGTCACCAGCATCGACAGTTCTAATTCCTGGTGCGTCGTTAACGCCGCACGCCTTGGACGCGATGACAGGTATCCCTGAGGCCGCGGCGAGCAGCAGCCGCCTTGGTTTGTGCTCGATAAACGCGGGCAGCACAACAATATCGACTATCTGGGGCCAATCCTCGCCGCCTCGTTCGACGTCAAACCCGTTCCAAAAATCAGCACCTTCGATATGTGGTCCGAGAGTAAGTAGTTTTATATCGAGGCCGATCAGAGCCTCGCGTAGTTCGTAACAGCCTTTGCGGCCCACGGTTGAAGAGGGAAACAAAATGACGGGTTTCTCATTTTCCGGTGCAGTTCGACCCGTCGGCGAGGGCATGGACCACTCAAGCGGTACCGTTCTTTCAGGAAAGAGCGACGCGATCTCGGAATGGGGAGTCACGACGCGTCTCGCATTTTCCAAAGCCTCTTTTTCGGAAAGTACAAGTCCTTCACTGGCGCGGAAGTCACCCAGCGTCTTGCTTTCGGGATGAAGCGAACTTGCGTGGTCCAAGCGTCGCTGCAGCTCATGCATTGGCAGGGCGGTCATTAATACATCGAATGTACGGCCTCCGAGATGCCCATTCTTCCACAAGAACGGAAGAAGGTTCTGCTGGACGGTGACATGCAGGACATCGAACGACAATTTGCGAGCGTAACTCTCGGCAAGCTCTTCGTACATTTTGAGCAAGTTCAATTGTCTTGCAGAACCTTGCGCGGCAAGCTTTCGAGAACGATAGGATCGAACGGCGGTAACAACCGGGCTTTGTCGGACCTGACGAAATCCTGCCGTATTCCATGCATAGTTATCCTTTTTGAACCGATCACCGTCCAACGGAACGCAAAGAAGGTCTTGATCACCTCGTGACCGTTGAAGATATGCGTCGAATTCGCGCGAATATTCGTCAACAAGGAACGCCGATCTGCCAAAACCGGCGTCGCGGCTAGGTTTGACTACTCTGTGACAATCACCGGTTTCGCACGTCGCGCAAGAATTTGGTTCGAGCGAAGAGCCGCGTTTATTGATCTGGTGAAGCGTTGTGGTTTCGGCTTTTTGCCCGCGAAAGGTGACGGTCAAATCGTTGGCATCCAACCGGGCTTCGATGCGAAACGGCATTAACGAACGAAATCGAAGATCGACATAATTCCAAAACACGGTCGCGTCTCGCCCCGTCTCGGCAAGCGAACCGGCAACGATCTGTGTATGAGCGTGGCGTTCGACGATCTCAAATCCGGCTTGCATTGCGGCATCGAAGAGGGCGTTTGAAAGCTGACAAAGTCCGCCGCCGACGTTTGGGATGATACAGCCCTCGCGAAGTTCGCGACCTGCTACATAGCCACGAAAACGGCTTGCCCGGCCGACGTGCTTCCAAAAGCTAAATGTTTCATTCGCAGGGATCTCGACACCGTTCAAACTGCTAACGGCGATCCTGAGATTCTGGATCTTTCCGGCAACCAAAAACTTCTCTCGAGAATCGGTTTCTGTCCACAGCGGCGTGACGGACCGGGCGAGAACGGCGCTTTCCTGCAATGAATTCTTTTTGGTAAATCGTTTTGTTTTGCCAGATGTTTGGTCGGTGACCACTCTTTTCGCCTGAAGGAGGATCGTCTTGAAGCGAAACATCGCGGCTTCCCTTCGGGAGGGGACTTTTCGTTCGTAGATCGGGCTGCCGTCCATAATTGCTCGTTTAATGAAACATAATTAGCCCGGTTTTGCAACGGACTTTTTTCCTGATGCTATAATCTGCCAAACGATGCGTTTCGTATTCTCGCGCAGATTCTACATCTTGCTTGGCCTCGGCCTTATCCCATTGTCGCTGTCATGGACGGTGCCTGCGATCCGCTCCTTCGTATTCGCCTTCGATGTGATCCTTTTAGCTGCCGCGATCATGGACTATGCCATCAGCCGTAAGCTTTCGGACGGCTTTGCGATCCGACGGGAGTTCGAAAAGCGGTTTGCGATCGGTGATCAGGCAAAGATCACCATTCAGATCAATAATGACACGAACCGCGGATTGACCATCCGGATCAAGGACGAATACCCGTCGGAAATGAAACTAAACGAATCGCGTCAGACGGAGTTTAACATCGACGCGCGATCGACGGCAGAATTCTTTTATCACGTGACGCCGCCGCGTCGCGGAAGTCACAAGTTTGGAAAGGTAGCCCTCCGGTATTTGTCGAGGCTAGGACTGGTTTGGTGTCAGGCAGAGTTAGCCGAGCCGCAAACCGTCAAGGTCTATCCAAATATGCGTCGGGCACGGGAAATAGAGCTAAAGGCGTTAGGAGCGCAGTCGTTTTTAGCGGTCCAGCGCAAAGCCGTCAGGCGCGGCGAAGGACGAGAGTTTGAGTCAATGCGCGACTACGTCCGCGGCGACGAATTGAGACACATTTCTTGGACTGCGACGGCAAGACGATCGAAACTGACGACGCGGCAATATCAGATCGAACGTGATCAAACAGTCGTGATCGCTCTTGACGCAGGTCGATTGATGACCGGCAGGATCGACGGCGAAACAAAGTTTGATACTGCGATCCACTCGTCCCTTGCATTGATGTCTGCTTGTGCCAAGGCGGGCGACAATTGCGGGCTCGTTGTGTTCGGACGCCGCATCAAGAAATATCTTCCGCCGAAACGCGGCATCGAACACATCGACGCTGTACTCGAAACGCTTCACGATATGGAGCCGGAGATGATCGAGCCGTCTTATGCGCGAGCCTTTCAATTCATTTCGTCGAATCTCAAAAAGCGGGCCTTTATAGTGATCCTTACTGACCTCGTGGATAAGGACAGTTCGAAGGAATTGATCAATTCGCTCAAACTGCTTCGGCCGCGTCATCTTCCGCTCGTGGTTACGATCGGCGACCGCGACTTGAACGCTATGGTCACATCGAAGCCAACGGACAAGAAGGAGATGTTTCGGCAATCGGCCGCGGAGGAGATCATCTATCAACGCGAATCGGCTCTTCGCCTTGTTGAATCGCTTGGCGGCCTCGCCCTGGATGTAACGGCACAGACGCTCGGGCCGCGATTGCTGGAAACCTACATGCGGGTGAAGGAACGAGGGCTCTTGTGAACCCGGCCAAATGAGTTTAATCTAATCCCCAACTCACCAACAAAATAATTACAGGGGAAGGAAAACAGATATGAAAAGGCTATCTCTTTTGTTTGTTTCGCTAGGGTTGTTCGTATTTTCGGGTCTGGCCCAGAGCACCGCACTCGATGACTGGAAATTGGTGGCATACAACTTTGCACGTGTGAATAATTACCCGGTCGAAGATAAGGACGTTACCATGACACTCGACACGGTCCAACAGCGTATTTCAGGCAATTCGGGCTGCAATCGCTTTGTTGGCGGGTTTAGGTTTGAAGATTCGGGCCGTTTGGCGGTCGGTCCGTTTGCCGGAACGCTGATGTCGTGCCCGCGGATCGAAAATCGCTTTGAATCTGAATTTCGCGAAACGCTGGGAAAAGTCGATTCGTTCTTTTTTGAGACGGGCTACCTTACTCTTACCGATAAACGAACGGGACATTTCATGCGATTTCAGCGTGTGGTCAAACCCGAGCGATACACATGGTATGTGAACAAAGACCTTGAAGATTGTGTCGGCGTGGTAAAGACCAAATGTATGCAGGTGAAAGACGCAAAAGACGGCGCCTGGCAGAATTTCTTTGGCCCGATCGAAGGATTCAACTTCAAAAAGGGGCGGTTTTACCTGATCGAGGTCGAACGTACAAAGAAATCGAACCCCGCAGCAGACGGCTCCGCCTATTCGCATAAACTGATCCGCGTTATCAAGGAAGCAAAAAAGGAAAAAGACCTCTGACATTTGGGTGAACGATTTTTTGGCAGTCGAATTTCGGCTGCCTTTTTTGCTTTACTAAGACCTTGAGATTTTCTATCCTTTCCTCGCACATCAATGCCCGAAAACGAAGTTATTCTAATAATTTACACGACAAGATATAGACTCGGGGGCGCGCAGTTTCCGGTCGTCGCCCGCACTCTGGCGGACGAAAAACATGAGGGCGGATTTGACGGCGAAATAATCCAGCGAGCGGTCGAAAGCAAGGTCGATGTTCTGAGGGCAATTGCCGAGATCCGCGAATCGGGCCGGAAGATCAAGGAGTTTCATTTCGTAGGTCATTCGGGAATGTACGGCCCGATGTACGGAACGACTGCGTTTCCCGAACAGTTCTCACCCTACGAATGGGAGACGATGGACATACCCTTTTCCGTTGATGCATCGGCGTACTTTCACTGCTGCCGGTCGGCACGCTGGTTCGCGCCTTTCTTTGCCCGAACATTCGGCATTAGGGCACACGGTTTCTTTTGGTACACGACCTTTTCCCGCAGCAAGGAACGCTATGTTTCGGCGGGTGAAAGCACCGACGGCAAGCTGTACACGATAGGCTGCATGGGCCGAAAATCGCACGGCTATCTGGCCTCGATCCGAAAACGGGCCGGGCTGATGCCTGCGGAGAAGATGAAAGTGTTCGAACCCAAGAAGATAACAGGCGAGGACACTTACAACGAGGTCGCGGAACTCTACGATGCCGTGTTTACCGATATTAGGGTCCGCAAGGATGAATGGGATTGGCTGGATCGACATCTGCCTGAGAGCCGCGAGATCCGCGTGCTCGATATAGGCTGCGGAAATGGTGCGTTGCTCAACGCGCTGTCCGATCGTATTGGAAGCGGTGTCGGCGTCGATGAATCGGGAGCAATTCTTGAACGTGCGCGAGAAAGGAATGCGGAGAAGAACAACCTTGAATTTACGAAGATCAGCGGGCCCGTTTTGCCTTTTGAGAACCATTCCTTTGACGTTGTTATCTCGCTGATGTCGTTTCGATATCTCGACTGGGACCCGCTGCTCGCGGAGATCAAACGCGTCACAAAACCCGGCGGTAAATTTCTTGTGGTAGACATGGTGACCGTTCCTGTTAAGACGAGCGAGTACCCGAGACTTTTCAAAGACAAAATGCGGACAATGTCGGCTCAAAGAAAGAACGCCAAATACAACCGAAATCTTCAGCGACTTGTATCGCATCCCGATTGGAAAAAGATGCTCGAATACAATCCGATCCGGTCGGAGCACGAAATGAAATGGTATCTCGAAAGCCGCTTTCCAGGGCAGAAGATGGAGATACTGAACCTGGCATGGAACTCGCGGATCGTCGCTTTCGATAGCGGGCCCGTCGAGAATGGTGTCGAAGCAAAATTAACCTATCCTTAAACATGTTAGGACTGATCGATTGGGGCATCGGGGGAATCAGCATCTACAAGCTGATCAAGGAACGTCGACCGGAGGTGTCGGTAGTCTATTTTTCCGATACAGGCGTGACACCCTACGGAAAGATGGAGCGTCGCGAACTCGCGGCCCGCCTCGATAGAGTGATCCGATTTCTTAAGACAAAAGGTGTAACGCACCTTGCGATCGGCTGTAATGCTGCGAGCACGGCGATCCCCGATCTCGCGAACCACGGCATTCCGATACAAGGCGTTATCGATCCGGCAATTGAGTTGGCGGAGAAGTTGAGACCGAAACGGCTCGGACTAATAGGCGGACGGCGGACGGTCGTCTCTGGTGTTTATCGAAGGGCCTTTTTGAATCGTGGGATCGCCTTGGAACAGCGTATCGCGCAGCCGCTCTCCGGCATGATCGAAAGCGGAGATGTTTCGTCGAATATACTCAAGGCGGAGGCCAAAAAGATATTGTCACCGTTAAGGAATTGCTCGCACATAATCCTTGCTTGCACTCATTATCCCGCGATCGAAGAAACGCTCCGAGAATTCGTATCGCCGCAAACAAGATTCATCGACCCGGCGGAGGCGGTAGCTGCCAAAGTGAAAAGATGGAAATTAATTTCCGATGGCGATGATCGATTTTTCACCTCGGGCGACGCGGTTCAGATGAAGAGATCAGCCAAGCTGGCCTTCGGTGTCGATATCAAGAAAGTAACAAAGGTCAGTGTCTAGGATGGTTCCGGTGTCGGTTCTGCTTTCGACCTGCCGACAAGAAACAGATAACCGTACATCGCAATGCCCGTAAAGATCCCCGTGCTGTATTTCACCACCGGCGGGAGCGACGACGGCGAGATAAATCCTTCTATCAGGCCTGCAACAACGAGAAAACACGCCGAACCGATCACGATCTTTATCGCTTCGACACCTTTCTTCTTCAATGCCTGTGCTCGGGTAAGGTCTCCCGGATTTACGATCGAATAGCCGATCATCATTCCCGAACCTGCACAGAAGAAAACGGTCGAGATCTCGATAACACCGTGACCGACAACAAAGCTTGCGAGTTCGTTCCCGAACGGCGGATTCAGCGCATAGCACGCCCCGAAGACGCTGCCAACGTGAGCACCGAAAAACGCAATGTCGTAAAAGGCGCCGACGCCTAGCAACGCACCCATCGCAAACGCCTTAAAGCTTACGATGATATTTTTGGACATTATGAAGCTGGCCCCGATCTGGTTAGCATCGTTGAGCGATTTCCACCAGTAGTTGTTGGCTGTGATCTGTTCGGTCACACCAGAAAGGCCAACGAAATGCGTGAAGTCCGTATTGTTTGCGGTGGCGATAAAGCCAAAGATGCCAAACAGGAAAAAGACGGCACCGGCGACCGCCATGTACCGCCAGTTCGTTCTAAATGTCTCCGGGAATTCCCTCGTAAAGAAACGCTTGATGATCCCGACGCCCTCGCCTTCGGCACGGTAGATCTTACCGTGAGCCCGGATAACGAGGCTGTTCAGATAATTTAAGAGTTTAGGGTCGCGAGACTCGGCACGAGCAATGGCGAGATCCGTAGCGGCACGACGGTATAGCTCGCCAAACTCGCGTACCTCAAGCTTGGACAATTCACCGAGCCCTCGGCCGGACATCATCGACAGCAGGTCCTCGAGACGCTGCCAATTGTCCTTGTTCTGTTCGAGAAACCGATTCACCTGATGCCCTAGTTTACAGGTTCGTCGCGTTCGGTCAAGAACTCGCCGGTCTTTGCCGGGTCAGGTTCAGACCGAAGAAGATTGGTCGTCCGTTCTGTGACGGAACCGGGCTGAACTGGGAATGACATTGCAGGCGAATTAAGTTGAGCTTTTGGATGTTCAAAGAGTGGAGGCTCAGTTTGTGTTGGACGTTTTAACGAGCGGCTAACCCGATTCCACGAAAACGAAACGAAAACTATGCTCAGGAAACTGGCAATAACACCAATTGTCAGGATCGCGCCAAGACCTTTGCCTAATACGATCCCCGAACCAAAGATCGCAATTAGTGCCGCTACGGTAAGTCCGAACCCGCCGGCGGCCGCAATAAAAGCTGCGACCACTGAGGTGTGACCGGCCCGGATCTCCGCGGACATTCTGAGTATTTCCAGTTCGTTTGTTTCGACGGTCATCTTCGCACCGCATCGGCGGCAGAATCGGGAATCATCGGTCGATTCCGTTCCGCAGGCAAGACAGATACGTTCTACGGCCCGGACGGTCGCAAGAGCGGAGATCGCTTCAGCCTCTCGCGTGAGTATCTCTTTTTCGCCTTTGGAGAGCGAAGGATGCTTTACAACGTAATCAAAAGTGGCCCGAGTCGCATGCTCGCCCTGCGCCTTCAGTTTGACGATCAGCGTCATTGGGTAGTCGAGAACGTCTGCCGACGAGTAAGACGTTCCCCATCCTCTGGCGGCACGACGGCCGCGGATCACGCTCTCCTCGTCGTCGAGAATGTCATAGCCCAGCCTCTCAAGCGCATTCACAAGTCGGAATCTCACGCTCGCGACGTCCCCGGCCAAGACCCGACGCAAATAGTGCTCAGTTGTATGGTAAGTGCTGACACTCGATTCGACGGGAAAGATAAAGTCCGACATAGTTTCTCTCCTTGAGTCCGTTAATATCGTATAAATAAAATACGATACGGCCCGCCGGGAAGTTGCTCACTCATCGTAGAATTAACATTTTTGTAACGTTCCATTAGTACCTGGTCACTCTAAATAAATGCCGCGTCGCTTTAGTTCCTGTTCACGGATAATTAGAATCTAATTCTAGATGTCAGTAGAGGCCCAGAAATATCACGAAGAAGACGCAATCGGCAAAACCTATGACCTAAAGGTTGCCGGTCGATTACTGCGTTATCTGAAACCTTACTGGAAAACGGCAACTCTAGCCCTGACACTGACGTTCCTGACGAACGTACTCATCAGCACGCAGCCTTATTTCACAAAAGTCGCGGTCGATGATTTCATCACACCAAAGCGTACGGATGGCGTTTGGCTTTTCGCCCTCGCGTTCTTCGGAGTTTTCCTGCTGCGATTTCTCTTCTCATACGCTCAGGAGATCTTGTTGAATCGGGTCGGGCAGCAGGTAATGTTCGATCTGCGGACCGAGATCTTCACAAAGCTCCAGCACCAAGAGATCGCATACTACGACAAATATCCGGTCGGCCGAATAATAACTCGGATCACATCGGACGTTGATGCACTCAATGAAATGTTCACCTCCGGTGTGATCGACGTGCTGGGCGACCTAGTGATCATCTTTGCGATCATCGGAATGATGTTTTGGCTGGATTGGAAATTAGCTATCGTCACGCTTATCACGGTCCCGATCCTGTTTGCCTGCACCAACTGGTTTCGCAAACATGCCCGACGCGGATTCGATCGTGTTAGGACAAGAAACGCGAAATTGAACGCATTCTTACAGGAATATCTCTCGGGTGCTCAGACCGTCCAGTTGATGAACGCCGAATCGAAAGCAAGGAAACGCTTTCACGAGATCAATGACGATTACCGTAACGCAAATATCGAGACGATCTATTACTATTCGGTCTTTTACCCGCTGGTCGACTTCATCGGCGCTTTCGGGATAGCCCTTGTCATCTTTTCGTTTGGCTACGAACATCTTCCGACACTCTCGTCGGCCGGCGAAGCGATCTCAATAGGAATTCTTGCAGCGTTTATCCAGTATTCGCTTCAGCTCTTTCAGCCGATACGCGATCTCTCGGACAAATTCAACGTGCTTCAGGCCGCGATCGTCGCGTCACACCGGATCTTTATCCTCCTAGACCTGGATATCGACATCAAAAGTCCGGAACACCCAAAGAAGTCCGGAAAGATCGACGGCCGCATAGAATTTCAGAATGTCTGGTTCGCATACAAAGGCGAGGATTGGATATTGAAGGATATCTCGTTTGCGGTCGAGCCCGGCGAAAGCATCGCCCTTGTCGGCCACACGGGTTCGGGCAAGACTACGATCACCAATCTGCTGATGCGTTTTTACGACGTCCAAAAGGGAAAGATACTTGTTGACGGCGTTGATGTCCGCGATTGGGACTTGCACGACCTAAGGTCAAACTTTGCAGTTGTACTTCAGGACGTTTTTCTCTTTAGCGGTTCGATCGAGGATAACATTCGACTGGGCAATAAAGAGATCGACCACGATCGGATCGAATGGGCGGCGAAGGAAGTGCGAGCCGACGATTTCGTCCGTAAGCTGGACGATGGTTATGCATCGCTGGTCAAGGAACGAGGTGCGGGCCTTTCGGTCGGCCAGAAACAACTGATCTCGTTCGCCCGCGCTCTTGCATTCGATCCTAAGATACTGATCCTGGACGAGGCAACGAGTTCTATCGACACCGAGACCGAACAGCTTATACAGCAGGCCGTCGAACGCGTAATGGAGAAACGCACGTCTCTCGTCGTCGCGCACCGTTTGTCCACCATCCAGCGTTGCGACCGGATCATGGTCCTGCATCACGGCGAGCTTCGCGAAAGCGGTACGCACAACGAACTTCTTGGCATCCGCGGCCTTTATTGGCGGCTATACCAGCTTCAATATTCGGACGAGAAACTACACATTTCGGCTCCGGCGAATCTTGATTCGGAAAACCCGATCGCTTCGATGTCTTAACGAAAATCCGGCAGTTTACGCAAAACTAGGATAATTTTTCGACATAACTTATAATGTTGGGCGTTCGTCACGTGCTTTCGCGATTATGAACGAAGATCTCCAGCGGCATTGCGAGGAAATTATCGGGCAGATGTACGCCCGGTGCCACGAGAACGCGCCAAACTTTGGAGTCACCCATGAGTGCTTTTCTTCATCTCTCAACGCCACGATCGATCGGTTTTCGAGTTCCGGTGACAAAACACTCACAATAAAAGACATCGACGATCTTCTCGGCCAGATCCAGGCCGACGATCTGTTTTTAGCCATTGCGTGTGCGAATGGCAATGAACGCGCATGGTGGGATTTCGATCACCAGCATCGATCCTATATGGAGCGCGTGGCCCGCCATCTGGCGCGAACAGAGATGGACGCCACTGACATCGTCGATGCCGTTTACGAACAACTTTATGGCACACGGATAGTTGACGGCGAACGAGTTTCGAAATTTGCGACTTACAGCGGTCGTGGAAGCCTTCGCGGATGGCTTCGAACCGTCATTTGGCATTCGCTGGTCGACCGCCATCGTGCCGGACACGATGAGGTATCACTGGACGAGATGACAGAAAACGTCGGCGAGGGTACGGCTCACGCCAGTTTCGCCGAGCCTCCGGTAGGCGGCGAGACCGAAATGGTCGATCAGATAACCCGCGACCGCTACCGAAAGGTCACGGTGAAGGCTATCGAATCGGCTTTCGGCTCGCTTGAAGACCATGAGAAGCTGATCCTACTTTACTATCACGTGGAAAACCTCAAATTGCGTGAGATATCGCGGCTTGTCGAAAGCGAAGACTCGCCGCTGCGGGCGTGGTTTCAGCGGAAGTCTCAAACACGAGAAAAGAACCCTGCAGGACGAATTCATGAATCGACCGTAATGCGTTGGCTGGAAAAGTGTTACGCCAAAGTGCTCCAGTCATTTAGGACCCAGCTTTTGTCAGAAGACGGCATTAAGGACGGCGAGATAGAGATCTGTATGCAGCTTGCTACCCAAGACCTCACGGGAAACAGCTTTTTTGGCCTATTAACGGCAAGCAGGACTGCATCTGACGTGTCGAAATGAGCTTCCCGAAAAAAGTTACGCAAACGTAACCTCACTATTACGTCTGTTACTCGGGAGGCTGGTACGAACATGGAAAAGAACATTCAATTAAACCCACAAGAGCTGCAGATTCAAGGACTTCTGGACCGGTATCTAGCCTCGAGAAATACGATGACGGAGGCCGGAACGGCCCACATCGACGAAGATTCGCTTTCGGCATTTGTTGAAGGAACGCTTAATGCACGCGAAGCTGAGAATGTAACTTCGCATCTGGTTGATTGCGGTTTTTGCCGTCACGCTTCGGCAGAATTGATCAGGCTCGAACTGGCCTTTGCCGAAGAGGAAGTACCGTCGGCAGCACCGAGTTCATCGGAGCCCACAAAGATGTCTGAAGTGCTCGGCCGGCTTTTCTCCAAGATCTTCGGAACCGCAGACGGTGCGGTATTTGCACACGAAGAAAAAACGGAAGGCGAAGAGAAGGCCGAAGACGAAGACGAAAAAGGACAATAATTTCTTCCCCCAAAGAAGGACCGGCCTCGGGAATCAGCTTCGGCTGACACCGGGGCCGTTCTCTTTGCCTACGAATCTAATTTCAAGTCAAATTCGAATGATTTTTTAACTGATCGAGTTCCAAAAATGTTACAATTTCGGGATACGGTCGTTCTCATAAGAAAGGGGATTTGTGTCCGATATGGAGAACCTCGTGGTTAGCCAAGTAAAGAATTGCCCTCCCGTTGATCGCTCTATCTCTGTCGAGCGTGTAGCGACGGCAAACCTGCCTACCGAGACCGGTGATTTCAAGATCGCAGGCTACCGTTCGCTAATAAGCGACGAAGAATTTGTCGTATTGTACAAGGGCGAATTGCGGCCGGATGTTCCGACGCTTGTCAGGATCCACTCGCAATGTCTGACGGGCGACGTATTCGGTTCGATCAAATGCGACTGCGGCCCGCAGCTGCACAAGGCGATGCAGATGATCGAAGACGAGGGCCGCGGAGCGATAGTTTACCAACAGCAAGAGGGCCGCGGCATCGGAATAATAAACAAGATCCGCGCATATGCGCTACAGGATGAAGGTGCGGACACCGTCGAGGCAAACGAGAAACTCGGATTTGAGGTCGATGCCCGCGAATACCAGCAATGTGCTGAGATACTATTCGATCTCGGACTCTGCAAGGTCAAAGTGATCTCTAACAATCCCGACAAGCTAAAGGCCCTGGAAGAAGCGGGATTGACGATCGTGGAGCGGATACCGATAGAGATCAAAACGAATGACCCTGCGGCTCATTATTTGCGGACAAAGAAAGAGAAATTGGGGCATCTGATACACATCACGACTGACTAGGGCAGGAAACTATCCAACTTTCGCGAGGTAATAGCGATGAATAACGGTTCGTCTTTTCCGGGGAGTGCGTCCTTGAGGATAGCGTGCGCCTTGGTCCTTTTGTTTTCGGGTGCCTTAACGGTCAACGCACAGAATCGAAACACCATAACGGGTTTCGTGTTCACTCAAGACCGAGTTCCGGTCGGGCAAATACCCGTAGAGGTCATGAACGAGGTCAATCAAGTTCTGCAGCGGACGCGAACGGATGGATCGGGCCGTTATTTCTTCGGAGGGCTTTCGTCAGGGAGGTTCACGGTTCGGGTAATGCCGTATGGAACAAATCTCGAGGAACAGTCGCAGGAGGTCGAGATCATAAACATTCCTCGGCCGGGCGGTTCGACGTCCGACCAGGCATTCAAGGATTTTTATCTACGTGTTCGAAAAACCGGGCCGGATGTTAAACCGATCTCAGGGACCATCTTTGCTCAGGAAGTGCCTGCCGACGCAAAGAAGCTTTATGAAAAGGGCATAGACGAACTCGAGAGCAATCGGACCGAGGCCGGTATTCAGTCGCTCTTGAACGCCGTGAAGGCTTTTCCCGAATATTACGTCGCGCTCGAACGCCTTGGCCGTGAATACATCAAGCAGCAAAACTATGTATACGCGCTAGCGGTATTTATAAAGCTGGTCTCGGTCAATGAAAAGAGCTTCTCAGGCTGGTATGGGCTGAGTTTCGCGGCCTACGCACTCAAGGAATCAGGCATCGCAATTGAGGCCGCTAAGCGTGCATCAACACTCGAACAGGGCTCAGTTGAGGCCTTTTTAATGCTGGGTATTGCCAATCGTCAGGCGAAGAACTTTGCAGAGGCCGAAAAGGCCCTCCTAAACGCGAGATCGCTTTCCAAGGGACAGTCGGCAGATGTCCACTGGAATCTTGCCCTTCTTTATGCGAATAATATGAACAGGTTCAAGGAAGCGGCCGATGAACTGGAGGAATATCTGAAGATCGCACCCGAAGGAACAAAGACCGAAGAGGTCAAGAAACTCGTATCAAGATTTCGTGAAAAGGCTGTCGCGGCCAATAAATTCACACAGGGCTTTAGTTTCTGAGTTTCTGATTTAATCATGTGCGGACGATCCGATTGAGATCGTGTAGCAGCTTTCTTCTATTCACTATCTACTTCACGGGCACCCTCCCTGCCGATCCGGTTTCTGCCAATGTCCCTCATTACCCACTATCCACTATTCACTATCCACTTCACGGGCATCCTCCCTACCGGTCGGGTTTCAGCCTTTGATACTCGATATTCGTTCGTCACTGTTCACCAAACAAAAACTCGCCCGAGGACAAGCCTCAGGCGAGTATCAAGTTCTAACTAATCGTTAGATTAGAAGAGGAGTCGGAAACCGAAGCGTACGCTACGCGGTCCCTGGAAAGAGTTCGGCTGACCATAGCGGCCATCCACACGGCTCGATGCAGCTGCGAAATATGAGTTGAACTGGTTCAACAAAGTACCCGCATTGTATGCATTGATCGCACCAACGTAGTTGACTGATCCATCTGCATTCAAGAACTGCGAACCGAATAGAGCCGATGTATACGGCTGCAACGTGCTTGTTGTCTTCTGGGTATAGTAACCAGTGACGTTGTCCTCATCCAAAAGGTTCAGGATGTTGAGGTCACCAACAAGCGTGAAGCGATTGTCGCGGCCGAACCGATATTTGTGCGAAACCGAGAAATCGGTCTGCGTGAACATCGGGGTACGACCAAGATCACCGCGTTCCGTGAAGATCGTCGTCGTGATGAAGGCGATCGTTGAAGTTACAGGTGTACCCGACTGGAAGGTCTGAAAAGCCGAGAACTCGGTCGAGTTCGACTTGCTGCCATTCCAATCAAAGATGTACGAACCATAAGCATTCACGATATGCGGACGATCGGTAGCGAGCGGCCCGTTGTCCTTGTTGCCGGCAGCGGTGAAACCGATGAACGGCAAGTCGAAGAAACGGTTTACGCCCGGCGACGTACGGCCTGCTTCATCGGAACTAGCCAAACCGGAGTAGTTACCGTGCAACCGGCTGTAGGTATAGTTCACGTTGAAGTAGTAGTTGTTCGAAAGACGCTTGTCGAGTTGGACCTCAACAGCATCATAACGACGCTTCGGTGTCGTGGACTTCTGATAGCCAAGCTGTTGAAGCAGTTCAGCATGAAGACCAGATCCGGGGTTGCCAATGATGTAGGCTTCTGAGCCCTGCGCATTGATGATACCGGCATCCTCGATCGCCTTGTCAACATTCTTGAACGTATAGCGTCCCTTGAGAACGAAGTCACGGCTGAGCTGATGTTCCATACCGGCCGTGAATTCCGTCTGACGGAACGGCTTCAGGTTCGGGTCTACAGCACCTGTGTAGATGTCTGCGATCGGGCTGTTCGAAGCGATACGATAATCGAACTGGCACCGAGCAATTCCAGAACCGATGAATCCCGTGGTCGGGCACGCCCCACCCGGAGCATCATTAAAGTTGCCTCGGATGCGGTTATAGGTGTATGAACGCCAGTCACCTTGATTTGCGAAGATCTCGAAGAAGTCAACGCGGTAGAAGTCGCCGCCAAACGAACCGCGCGGAAGTTCAAACTTCAAGCGATCGAAAAAGCGGCCAAAGAAAGCAAAGACCTTGGTCTTGCCATCACCCATCAGGTCATACGCAAAACCGAGACGCGGGCTGATCTTGTCACCAAAACCGAAGTTGATCGGCGGGGCAAGGCCATTAAACGAAGGAAGGTCTTCCTTCTCCATGCGAAGACCAAGATTCAAGGTCAAACGCGACGTCGGCTGCCAACGGTCCTGGATGTAGAGCGACTGGTTAAGGTTCTGACCTTTACCCTTGGTACCGAAACGGATCATTTCACCTGCACCAATGTATGCTGGGTTCGTGATGTAACCAAGTGAGTCGCGGACACAGGTGCCGCCAACGCAAGTCGGGGTTACCGGTGCGCCAAGGTCTTCGATCGACCACATATCGCGGTAGCCGGTCGCACCAGCTCCCGGAGCCGCAACATAAATATCAACGATCCCGTAATCGATGTAACCACGATCAACGTCGTTGAGGATCTTAAAGCGCTGATAACCGCCCTTGAATTCATGACGTCCGCCAAAGTTGCTGACGAGGTACGAAGCGTCAACTTCGTAATTCGTACGGATCGAAACGTCCTTGTTGATCTGCGAGTTCACAGCGTCTGCTTGACCGCTGCTGCATCCAATCAAGGATACAACCCCTACTTGGCAGCGGAAACGCGTTTGACGGGGAACCATGTATGCAGCAAGTCTTTCATTCAAGAATCCTCGTGAAAAGCGTCCGCTGATGACAAGCTTGCTTGTCGGGGTCCAAACTGCCTGTGCAGTGATGTTGTTCGAGTTCTGACGCCCGCCCTGAACATCGGTAAGCTGGTTACCGGTCAAGGTCGTCGAACCGAAGGTCGCGAACGGCAAGGCGCCGCCGAGCGAAACCGTGCCTGCTCCGAGAGCCCCCTTGTCGATGATCGGGTTCCACGTATAGGTACCCGTAAGGCGAAGGTTGTTCGTCGGCGAAGCATCGAGACGCATGAATGCGTACTCATAGGTACGCTTAGTGCGATACCGCTGGGTATTTGTCACCGTGCGAACCGACGCCGGCAGGTTAGTGTAGTAGGTCGTGTTATTGATCGTTTCGAAGATCTGCGGCGTATAGCTGCCGAAGAACCAGAGTTTGTCCTTGACGATCGGACCGCTGAGGTTCGCCGTCGGGAAAACGTTGGTTCCTTCGCTCTTCGGGATCTTTACGTATTCGGTCGTGTTCGAATAGCCCGAAGCAGTGAAGCGGACCAGCGAATCACGCGGGTTGCCGTTCAGCTTCGGCGTATTGAACTGCATACCGAATTCACCGCGCCAGTCGTTCGAACCGCCCTTGGTGACGACCGAGATCACACCGCCGGTAGCTCCGCCGAATTCGGCTTCGAAACCGCTGGATTTGACCTGGACTTCCTGGACGAACTGGGTCGGGATGGCGTTGTTGCCGTTCAACGTACCGGTACGGAAGTTTGTAACTTCCTGGCCGTCAATGTAGAACGCATTTTCAGAACCCGAAGCACCGTCGACGGTGATACCGCCGGAGTTTCCTTCCGGACGCGTTCCCGGAACGGTCTTCAAGACTGAGGTGAAGTCAACACCCTTCGGAAGAAGTTCGATTCTCTGCGAAGTGATGTTGGCCTGGATCTTGCTCGCCGCGGCGTCGATCGGCGGAGCATCGTCCGCACTGACGTTAACGTTAACGGCAGCGCCGCCAACTGCGAGCTGAATGGTTACCGGCGTCGTGTTGTCAACGACCACACGGACGTTCGGGACGTTTGCTGCACCAAAACCCGAGATCGGCTCTGTCGTTATGGTATAGCTTCCCGGAGGCACCTGCTGAACGCGGAAGAATCCCTGGGCGTTCGCCTGGACGGTTCTCTTAAAACCGCTGGTGATCGTTCCCGCACCGCCGCCCGTCGTAGCTGAGACGGTAACGGTAACGTTCGGCACCACGGCACCTTGCGGGTCCGTTACAGTACCTTCGATGTCACCCGTCGTTCTCTGTGCAAATGCCGAAACGGCAAACAAAGCAACGAGAGTGAGCATCGAGATCACAAATTTGAAATTTGTTTTCATTTTACGCTCCTAACTTAAATGTTAATTCTGTCAAAATATTAGTCTTACAAGACTAGTAAACCCCAAAAAGGAGATATCGCTTCGTAAGGAGGCAATTAGAACGCCACAAATACGAATTTTCGAATGATTCCGTTTAACCCCATTTATTTCAACAATTAACTATTTGAAAATTCGAACCTCTTGTGAAGTATGACGACAATTGCGACCCATGATTTCCATTATTTTGTATTTTTTTCATTATAATGAATGCCTTTCCCGGATTGTCGCTAAATGACGTAAAAATGAGATAATTAGGGCGACAAATTGGAGCAAAGGAACTTGTCCGAACGAAACTACCGCGATGCGGTACACAACATAATTCGCGTCGATACGATCACGCCGGAAGGAAGCCTGATAGCTAGGCTCATCGATACTCCGGAATTTCAGCGACTCAGGAGAATCCGGCAGCTTGGCCTTGCATATTTTGCCTATCAAACTGCTGAGCACTCAAGGTTTACACATTCTTTGGGTGCATACTTTCTTGCGACGAGGCTTCTTGATCGGCTCGCTTCTCGGTACAAGATCTCGGATGAAGACCGTATCGCCGTCCGCGTCGCCGCGCTCATCCACGACCTCGGTCACGGACCGTTTTCACACGTTATGGAGACGATCCTCGGCTTTCACCACGAGAACTTTACGGTGGCCTGTGTGGAAACTGAAGGATCGGGTATCAACGACGTGCTTCGCAGCTTTTCGTCTGATATGGTTTCGGACGTCGCGTCCATCTTCAAAGGCGATTTTCGGCGAAGGGCTCTGGCTCAATTAGTGTCGTCTCAACTCGACGTTGACCGTATGGATTACCTGCTACGCGACAGCCTTATGACCGGTGTCAAATACGGTATATATGATCTGGAATGGGTCCTGAAATCCATCGAGATAAGTGAAGCTGATGACCGGCTATTTGTATCAGCCAGAGGGGTTTACGCGGTCGAGGACTATCTTCAAGCTCGCTATTATATGTTTCGGCAGGTCTATTTTCACCGAACGCTCCGCGCGGCGGAGACGGTCCTGAAATCTCTGCTTCGGCGTGCGATAGATCTGTTCAGATCAGCAAAACCGGTTTGGCATGCGTCCGGGACACCGTTTGAATCGATCCTCTCGGGCCGTCAACTAACGATTGACGAACACTTCTCGCTTGACGACACCGATGTACTTTTTCATATAAAACAATGGCAGCATTCCGACGATCCGATCCTGTCGGACCTCTCGCGCTCGTTCCTGAATAGACGCCTCTTTAAGGCATTTGACCTGGATATGCCCGAAGCTGAACGCGCCGAGTTTGTCCAAGCGGCCCGCCGAATCGTCGAAAAGCACGGGTTTGATCCGACCTACTACTTCTTTGAGGATACGGCGGGCAATGAGCCGTATTTCTTCTATGCGGGCGGCCAGTCCGATCCAAAAGACAGGATCTATGTCGAAACCGGATTTTCAAGGCCCGAGATCCAGGAGATATCGGAGATCAGCCCGGCCGTTCGCGGCCTGCAGCGCGGGTATTCCATACACCGGATATGCTTTCCGGGCGATGTGCGCGACGAGATCTCCGCGTTATATCACAAATAGGTCTCATCGATGCTTTTTCGTCTCTTTTCGCTTATCTTGCTTCTTGATCTGGCCGTAGTCGCGCCCGTCGCTCAGCGCTTAGCCGTCTTTGAACCGCAAGATTCGGCCGCGGTCCCGGGCGTGGCAGAGTCGGTAAGAGCGGAACTTTCGAAAAAGATTCGCATACTCGATCCAGAAATGGCGGAGGCCGCATTTCGATCAGTTGAGATCGCCGACCATTTCAACATGAGCGCGGAAGAAGCAAAGCGGATCGGATCGGTCGTCGGGTGTGACCGGTTCGTGTTGATAAAGACCCGCATGCAGCGTCGCGCGGCCGCCGAAAAGCCTGAACATTTCGAAGCGTATGCCGTTGTTTACATAGTCGATTCGCGAACGGGCTTGCTGATCGACTGGCTATTGAAAAGCCAGGAAGGGAGAACGATCGGGATCGCGGAAACGAGTCTGAAAGCGGACGCCTCTTCTCTCGCTGATTCGATCGCGGCCAAGATCTTATCTATGGGTCCGGCGGCCGCTACACTCAATTTTCCCGAACCGCCGCCGGAACGTTCGCCACAGGCAAAGGAAATTAAGCTTCCCGTTCCATATAAACGCATCAAGCCGGAGTACACCTCAACTGCGTTCTTCTACGGCATCAAAGCTACGGTCGATATCGAGGCAGACATCGACGTTGACGGTTCAATAAAAGGTACGCGGATCGTGCGTTGGGCGGGATACGGCCTGGACCAGTCTGTTGAACGTGCTGTTCGGACGATGAATTGGCGGCCCGCGATGCGTGACGGCAAACCTTTGCCGATGCGTGTTTTACTACGATACAATTTCACAAAGATCGAAAGAGATGAGGAACCTTAGAGCTTTATTCCGATTCGTGCTGCTCCTTTCCGCGACCATCGGGGTTTATGCTCTTTGGTTCATTCTTCGTCCGGTTATACCGAACAAACAGTATTGGCGGCAATTAACGTTTGATAACTGGTCAAAAGCTTTTGTCCGAATTTGCGGTATGCAGATCGAAGTGATCGGGACGCCGCCCAAACCGCCTTTCTTTCTTGTAAGCAACCATCTCGGCTACATCGATATTCCAGCGATCCGTTCGGTCGTCAAAGGAGTGTACGTAGCAAAACACGAGATAAGCGACTGGTTTATGGCCGGCAAGATGATCCGAAATATGGGAACGATCTTTGTCAACCGCGAGAAGCGCCGCGATATTCCGCGTGCCGGTTCCGAGGTGATCGAAGCACTCGACCGCGGAGAAGGCGTGATCGTTTTTCCGGAAGGCACGAGTACAAAAGGTGAAGAAGTCCTTCCCTTCAATTCGTCGTTTCTCGAGTTTGCAGCTAAGACAGACACGCCGGTCTCGTACGTTTCGATCAGTTACCGTACTCCCGAAGGAGAGCTGCCGCCAAGCGAATGTATCTGCTGGTGGGACGATACGCCGTTTCTGAATCACATGCTGAAACTGCTCGCAGTAAAACGGTTTACCGCAGTGATGAATTTCGGCGACAAACCCGTGGTAAATCCTGATCGCAAGGAACTTGCATCGGAACTGCGTTTGAAAGTGATGGATCGGTTTATCCCCGTGATATGATCGGGAATATTCGCCCTTGGCAGTTGTTTGGTCCGAAAACCGGTAAAACCTATTTTCTCGCTCTCCGTACAAATTGAAAACATCATAGGAGCTAATCATGAACATTCGAAAAATGCGCCCGGCCTTCTCCGCCTTGATGCTGGTGACCCTCGGCATTTCGGCTCTGGCTCAGAGCAAGGGCTTTGATACTGCCAATATGGACCGAGCGGCAGACGCCTGCATGGATTTCTTCCAGTATGCCAACGGCGGATGGCTGAAGAAGACCGAGATACCGGCATCGGAATCGCGTTGGGGAACATTCAATATTCTCGCCGACCGCAACAATGTGATACTTAAGGAAGTTCTTGAAACGGCATCTAAGAGGAAGTCCGCCACTGGTTCGAACGATCAGTTGATCGGCGATTTCTATGCGACCTGCATGGACGAAGCCGGGATAGAAAAAGCAGGCACGGATCCGATCAAGCCGTTTCTGCAGAAGATAGATGAGGTGAACTCAAAAGAAGATCTTCAGCGGGTGATCGCCTGGTTTCACGACAATGGTATTCCTGCGGTGTTCGGATTCGGAGCGGGTCCGGACCTAAAAGACTCAAATGCGGTCCTGATCAATGCCGGGCAAGGCGGCATCTCGCTTCCCAATCGCGACTATTACACACAGACAGACGCGAAGTCCGTCGAGACACGCGGCAAGTTCGTAGAGCATATGACGAATATGTTCAAGCTGTTGGGCGACGATGCCGACAAGGCAACGGCCGACGCGGCAAAAGTAATGGAGATCCAGACCCGGCTTGCAAACGCTTCTCTCACCCCGGTCGAGCGTCGTAATCCCGACAACAATTACAACAAGATCACGTTCGATGCTGCCCAGAAATTAACTCCGAATTTTTCGTGGTCAGCTTACACGTCAGAGCGCGGTGTCCCTGCGATCGCCGATGTGAACATGGCACCTGCTAAGTTCTTTACGGAAATGAACGCGATGATCGGCGAAGTTTCTATCGACGATTGGAAAACCTATCTTCGCTGGATGCTTGTAAACTCAGCGGCTCAGGGCCTGCCGAAAGCATTTGCAGACGAGAACTTCAACTTCTTCGGTAAGTATCTCAGCGGCGCCAAGGAACGCCAGCCGCGTTGGAAACAGTGCGTGCAGGCGACCGACGGTGCACTAGGCGAGGCGCTTGGAATGGAATACGCGGCTCGTGTGTTCAAGCCCGAAGCAAAGGCCCGCATGAACGTGCTAATCGACAATTTGATGGCGGCGATGAAAGACCGAATCAACGGCCTCGAATGGATGAGTTCAGAAACGAAGTCGCAAGCGCAGAACAAGCTTTCGACTTTCAAGCGCAAGATCGGATATCCGGATGTTCTTCGCGGCTACAAAGGGCTCGAGATAAAACGTGATTCATACGCGGCGAACATGATCCGGTCGAACAAGTTTCAGATCAAGCGAAATTTTGAAGATCTCGGCAAACCCCGCGACAAAACGCGATGGGGATTTAGCCCTCCGACGGTCAATGCTTCTTACAATCCGCTGGATAACGTCATCACGTTTCCGGCCGGTATACTGCAGCCGCCGTTCTTCAATTTCGAAGCTGACGACGCCATCAATTATGGCGCGATCGGCGGCGTCATCGGCCACGAGATAACGCACGGATTCGACGATTCGGGAAGCCGCTTTGACGCCGACGGAAATCTGAAAATGTGGTGGACATCCGTCGACCGTGAGAAGTTCGAACAGCGTGCGGCTTGCGTCGTCGATCAGTTCAATGGCTACGAAGTTCAGCCCGGACTGTTCATCAACGGCAAACTCACACTTGGCGAGAACATTGGCGATTTCGCCGGTTTGACGGTTGCCTACGATGCGTATATGCGTTCGCTCCAGGGAAAGAAGAAACTAGGCAAGATCGACGGATTCACGCCCGAACAGCGTTTCTTCCTTGGGTGGGCACAGGTCTGGGCGGGCAAATACACGCCGGAAGCCGAACGGACGCAAGTTAAGGGCAACCCGCATTCGCTGCCCCGATGGCGCGTGAACGGACCACTTTCAAATATGCCTCAGTTCGCAGCCGCCTTCGGCTGTAAGACCGGACAAACGATGGTACGCACTAATGCATGTTCGATCTGGTAACGCAGCGATCGCAACCGCCAATAGAGGTGTACTGTAAGGACCATATAGGCCGTCGATTCTGACATGGATAGATAACCGCGCGCATTGGAATCACACAACTGCCAGCGGTACTCCGAATATCCGTATCGCATACAGGTGATCGACCTTCAGAATCCCACGCGACTTTAGAGTAAAGTACCAAAAAACAAAAAGACCGGGGAATCGATCCATTCCCCGGCTCTAATACAGTTCCGCGATCCTTGCCTTAATTCGGCATATGGGCGCAGACGCTTCGTTACGAAAGTAGTGAATTAAAGTTCGTCGTCGTCGTCGATCTTCATCGCCTCGTCGATGTCGAATTCCTCGGTGCCTTCGAGGTCGAGCCCACCGTCTTCCATTTCGTCGGCCTCGTCAAAATCGCCGTCGCCAATTCCCGGAATATTACCAAGCATCGGGATATCGAGTCCTCCGCGAATGGTTTCGATATCGTCAAATTCATCGGCTTCCTTTCGGTTCTCAGTCGAATCCGGAGACACCTGAACGTTGCGGTAATATTTCATACCGGTTCCGGCTGGGATCAGACGTCCCATGATGACGTTCTCTTTCAGGCCGCGGAGATAATCGATACGGCCCGAGATAGCCGCCTCGGTAAGCACACGCGTCGTTTCCTGGAACGATGCAGCCGAGATGAACGAATCGGTCGAAAGCGATGCCTTGGTGATACCGAGAAGAAGTGGTTCGCCGACAGCAGGCTTGCCCTTGGTCTCGGCAACCCGGCGGTTTTCGTCCTCGTAGCGGAAACGATCGACTTGCTCTTCCATCAGGAATTCGGTGTCGCCGACTTCCTTGATCTTCACCCAGCGAAGCATCTGTCGGACGATCACCTCGATATGCTTATCGTTGATGTTCACGCCTTGCAGACGATAAACTTCCTGGATCTCGTTCACAAGGTAATTCTGCAACGCATTTGTACCCAGAACACGCAAGATATCGTGCGGGTTCAGCGGGCCGTCCATGAGCGGTTCGCCGGCCTTGACGCGGTCGCCTTCCTGAACGTTGATATGGGTACCGCGCGGAATGTCGTATTCCCTTTCGGCACCGTCATCACCCGTGATGATGATCTTGCGTTTACCTTTGGAAATGGGACCGAACGCTACCGTTCCGTCTATTTCCGACATCATCGCTGTCTCACCCGGCCGGCGGGCTTCGAAAAGTTCGACGACACGCGGAAGACCGCCGACGATGTCTTTCGTCTTGGTCGTTTCACGCGGGATCTTTGCAATGACGTCACCGGGAGCAATGGCCTGTCCGTCCTCCACAAGAAGGTTTGCGCGGATAGGCATCTGATAGGTCTTAAGGGTCTTGTTGCCTTCCTTGATCTCGAGACGCGGCTGATTCTTTTCATCCGAATCCTTGACCACGAGGCGCTTCTGGCCCGTAACCTTATCGATATCCTCTTCGACGGTCTTACCTTCCTTAAGATCCTGGTACTTAACGGTACCTTTGACCTCGGTCAGGATCGCAAAAGTGAACGGATCCCAAGTGACGAGCACGTCATCTTCCTTAACCTTCTGGCCGTCTTTGACATGAAGCTGTGCACCGTAAACGACCTGGTAACGGGCAACTTCACGCCCGCGGTCGTCTTCGATCGCGATCTCGGACTGACGCTTGAGAGAGATCAGCTCGCCCGCGCGGTTCTTGATCACCTTGAGGTCATCGAGATAACGAACGGTTCCGTCCATCGCAGCGATGTGTTTCGTTTCCTGTTCGAGACGAGCCGTGCCGCCCACGTGGAACGTACGCATCGTAAGCTGGGTTCCCGGTTCACCGATCGACTGGGCAGCAATTACACCGACCGCCTCACCGATCTCGACGGTATTACCGGTAGCCAGGTTTCGTCCGTAACACTTGACGCAGATACCGCGGCGGCTTTCACACGTGAGAGCCGAACGAATACGGACCTTCTGTAACCCGGAAAGCTGCACTTGTCCGGCGAGGTCCTCATCGATCTCGGTATTTGCGGTCACGATCGGAGTGCTGTCAACCGGATCGATAATGTCGTCCAGAGAGGTACAGCCGACGATCCGGTCACGAAGCGATTCTACTTCTTCACCATTTCGGATAATAGCTTCTGCCCAAACGCCCCTTACCGTTCCGCAGTCTTCTTCGGAAACGATCACGTCCTGAGCAACGTCGACCAAGCGACGGGTCAGGTAGCCGGAGTCGGCCGTCTTTAGTGCCGTATCAGCCAGGCCTTTACGTGCACCGTGAGTCGAGATGAAATACTGAAGCACATTGAGGCCTTCGCGGAAGTTAGCAACGATCGGTGTTTCGATGATCTCACCCGACGGTTTCGCCATTAGTCCTCGCATACCGGCCAGCTGACGGATCTGCGCCTCGGAACCTCGTGCTCCCGAGTCGGCCATCACCAGGATCGGGTTGAGTTCCTTTCTCTCGGCCTCGCGGGTGTGCATCGCCTTGAACATCTCTTTGGCAACTCTATCGGTCACTTCAGACCAGATGGCAGTCACCTTGTTCTCGCGTTCCATATTTGTCATGGTCGCGTCTTCGTACTGTTTCTGAAGTTTGTCGACCTCTTTACGCGCGTCCTCAATGATCACCTTCTTGCTGGTCGGCGTTACCATGTCATCGATACCGATCGACATACCTGACCTTGTAGCATAAAGGAAGCCCATTGCCTTGAGGTCATCGAGAAGGAAAACGGTTTGTTCGTGGCCCAGGCGAAGGTGACAGTAACTTACCAGCGACTGCAGGCCCTTCTTTTTGAGCGTTCCGTTGACGAACGGCAAGCCGTCGCGGGTCAGACGTTCGTTGAGGATCACGCGGCCGGCCGTGGTATCGATCAAACGATCGACATTCTCACGAACGGTCGCACGCATCACGTCCTGCGGGCTGTGCTCTGTCGCGAGATCGATAAGATCTCCTTTCCAACGCAGCCTGATCTTGGTCTGTGTTTCGATAACACCCGCGTCGAGCGCAAGCAGCACATCGTCGATCGTGTTAAATGCCTTTCCTTCGCCACGCAGTTCGTCGCGGCCAAGCGTCAAATAATAGCAGCCGAGAACGATGTCCTGAGAAGGAACCGTAATAGGCTGGCCCGATGCCGGCGACAACAGATTGTTCGATGCGAGCATTAGCACGCTTGCTTCGATCTGGGCCTCGGCAGAAAGCGGAATATGGACCGCCATCTGGTCGCCGTCAAAGTCGGCGTTGAACGCGGTACAAACAAGCGGATGTATCTTGATCGCCTTACCTTCGACAAGCACGGGTTCAAATGCCTGAATACCGAGCCGGTGAAGCGTAGGCGCACGGTTCAAGAGAACCGGGTGCTCCTTGATCACGTCTTCGAGGATGTCCCAAACTATAGGCTCCTGGCGTTCGACCATTTCGCGGGCCTGTTTGATCGTCGCCGCGTGAGCGTCTTTTTCGAGCTTGTTGTATATGAACGGTTTGAACAGCTCGAGAGCCATTTTCTTCGGCAATCCGCACTGGTGGAGTTTCAATTCCGGGCCAACGACGATGACCGAACGTCCCGAGTAGTCGACACGTTTTCCGAGTAGATTCTGGCGGAATCGACCCTGCTTTCCTTTTAGTGTGCCCGAAAGCGACTTCAAAGGGCGATTATTTGCACCGCGAAGTACGCGTCCCCGGCGGCCATTATCGAACAAGGCGTCTACCGCTTCCTGAAGCATCCGCTTTTCGTTGCGGACGATCACCTCGGGGGCACGTAGCTCCATCAGTTTCTTTAGTCGGTTGTTGCGGTTGATGACGCGACGATAAAGATCGTTAAGGTCCGAAGTCGCAAACCTGCCGCCGTCCAAGGGCACAAGCGGGCGAAGTTCCGGCGGGATGACCGGGATCACGTCAAGAATCATCCATTCGGGTTTGTTTCCCGAGCGGGCAAATGAATTTGCGACCTTGAGCCGCTTGGAGAACTTGAGTTTCTTCTGCTGCGACGTCTCATCGCGCATCCTGACTCTCAGATCGTCAACAAGTTCCTCTATGTCGATCTTAATAAGTAATTCTTTGATCGCCTCAGCACCCATCTTAGCCACGAACTGGCCCGGATAGTCGCGCGTCAATTCGCGATAGCGTTCATCGGTAAGGAGATCTTTCTCCTTGAGATCTGGAACTTCTCCGCCATCAATGACGATGTAAGTCTCAAAGTAAAGTATCTTTTCCAGATCGCGGAGAGTGATGTCGAGCAGGTGCCCGATCCTCGAAGGCAATCCCTTAAAGAACCAAACATGTGAACACGGCGAAGCGAGTTCGATATGGCCAAGACGTTCACGACGCACCTTTGACTGTGTGACCTCAACACCGCACTTATCACAGATCACGCCGCGATGTTTCATGCGCTTGTATTTACCGCACAGACATTCCCAGTCGGACACCGGACCAAAGATGCGGGCACAGAACAACCCGTCTCGCTCGGGCTTGAACGTGCGGTAGTTGATGGTTTCCGGTTTCGTAACCTCGCCGTGTGACCATGAACGGATCTTTTCAGGCGATGCCAGCGAAATGCGGATCGCCTCATAATTCGTTGTCAACTGCGTTTTGCTCTCGTTATTGAATCGAAACATAAATCTCCGTTAGTCCAGGAAGTCTGTTCGGTCCGGGAAGTCTGGCAAGTCTTCCAAGGCTTGCCAGACTTTCGCGACTTTGTAGACTGTTAATCAACCCCCACCAATGCATCAACACCCGCGACGATCGCGTCCGGATCGATCTCGTCTTCCTGAATAAGCTCGACATCAAGGCACAAGCTTTGCAGCTCGCGGACAAGAACGTTGAACGATTCGGGAATTCCGGGCTCGAAATTAGAGACGCCTTTGACGATCGTTTCATAGATCTTCGAGCGGCCGGCAACGTCGTCGGATTTACAGGTCAACAATTCCTGAAGAATATGTGCTGCCCCATAGGCCTCGAGAGCCCAGACTTCCATTTCGCCGAAACGCTGTCCGCCGAATTGGGCCTTACCACCGAGCGGCTGCTGCGTGATCAGGCTGTATGGCCCGATCGAACGAGCGTGTATCTTGTCGTCCACCAGGTGTGAGAGTTTGAGCATATAGATGTACCCGACGGTAACCTTTTGCTCGAACTGCTCGCCTGTCAGACCGTCAAATAGACGAGTCTTGCCTGACGGGCCAACTGAAGGCTTCAGCTTCAACTCATCGAATTTGTTATTGGCCTGGCCTATATACTTCTTTATCTCTTCTTCGCTTGCACCATCGAAGACAGGCGTCGCGAAATGGAGTCCGAGTATTCGTGCCGCCCAGCCGAGGTGTGTCTCGAGGATCTGTCCGACGTTCATACGCGAAGGCACGCCCAGCGGATTGAGAACTATCTCTACCGGAGTTCCGTCCGGAAGATACGGCATATCTTCCTCAGGCAAGATACGGGCGATGACGCCCTTATTACCGTGTCGCCCGGCCATCTTGTCGCCGACAGAAAGCTTTCGCTTCATCGCGACGAAGACCTTTACCATCTTGATCACACCCGGAGGCAGTTCGTCACCCTGTTTGAGCTTGGTGATCTTCTCATCATAGATGTCTGACAAGATGTTGATCTGGCGTTCTGTCCGCTTTTCGTACTCGCGGATCTCGCCCGCGATATCGATCTTGCCCGCAGGCACATCGGCTTTCTTAAGAAGTTTGATATCAACGCCGCGAAGCTCCTCAATAGAGAGGGTCGTTCCCTTTTTGACGATCACTTCCTTGTTGTCAACGAGGTCCTTTTGAAGCTTTCGGCCTTCAAAGAGTTCGTAGATACGTTCGTCTCTTTGTTCCTGCAGAATTCGGATCTCGTCGTCCAGGTCGCGGCGAAGCGACTCTTCTTCCATTCCCTCGATGTCGAGCGAACGTTCGTCTTTCTCCTGGCCCTTGCGGGTGAAGACCTGAACTTCGACGACCGTTCCGTCGATCCCCGGAGGACAAGTCAGCGAAGCGTCCTTAACATCGCCCGCTTTTTCACCAAAGATCGCACGAAGCAATTTCTCTTCTGCCGTAAGCTGCGTCTCACCTTTCGGCGTAACCTTGCCGACCAGGATCGAACCCGGCTTGACCTGGGCACCGATGCGGATAATGCCCGATTCATCCAGGTCGCGAAGCATAACTTCGCCGACGTTCGGGATATCACGGGTGATCTCTTCAGGACCGAGTTTCGTATCGCGAGCTTCGATCTCGAGTTCCTCGATGTGGATCGAGGTATAGTAGTCGTCTTTTACTAGCCTCTCCGAAACCAAGATCGCGTCCTCGAAGTTGTAACCGCGCCAAGGCATGAACGCCACAAGCACGTTTCGTCCGAGAGCCAACTCACCTCGATCGGTACATGGGCCATCAGCTATGACTTGCCCCTTCCTGACACGCTCGCCAACAGCCACGATCGGCCGCTGATTGATGCAAGTGTTCTGATTTGATCGCTTGAACTTGACCAGCGAATAGATATCGGCCGTAACCTCACGCGAGATCGTACCGTCAACGTGGTGGTCGGCTTTCACGATGATTCGTTCTGAGTCGACATAATCCACTACTCCGTCACGCTTTGCGATGACCACGGCACCGGAGTCTCGAGCAGCCACCTTTTCCATACCGGTACCGACGTACGGAGATTCGGCTCGGAGAAGCGGTACTGACTGACGCTGCATGTTCGAACCCATAAGGGCTCGGTTGGCGTCGTCGTTCTCAAGGAACGGGATCAGCGATGCCGCCACTGAAACAAGCTGTTTCGGCGAAACGTCCATGTACTGGATGTCCGCCCGATCGGCAGTAATAAATTCGCCCTTTTGCCGAGCGGCATTCCTTTCATTGACAAGAAATCCCTTGGCGTCAAGCTCGATGTTAGCCTGGCCGATGATGTACTTGTCTTCTTCCCAAGCGGTCAAATAAAACGGATACGGTTCAAATTCGGCGACCTTACCGCCTTCTTTGGCGACCTTTTTGTTTGCCTTATCGACGTCTTCGAGCGGCACGTGTTCATTTGGTTTGAATTTAGTGTCGCCTCCGTTATGAACCTTGACGTACTCGACCACCCTGCCGTTCTCGACCTTTCGGTAAGGCGATTCAATAAAGCCGAATTCGTTGATGCGCGCAAAGCACGACAGCGACGATATGAGTCCGATGTTCGGACCTTCAGGCGTCTCGATCGGGCAGATCCGGCCGTAGTGTGTCGGGTGGACGTCGCGAACCTCAAATCCGGCACGCTCGCGCGAAAGGCCGCCCGGTCCCAAAGCAGACAGTCGACGCTTGTGGGTGATCTCCGACAGCGGATTGGTTTGGTCCATGAACTGTGAAAGCTGTGACGAACCAAAGAACTCGCGAACTGCGGCCGTGACGGGCTTCGCGTTTACGAGGTCACGCGGCATCGTAGTGAACATATCCTGTTGGATGGACATCTTCTCCTTGATCGCGCGTTCCATTCGCTCGAGGCCGATGCGGAACTGATTCTCCAGCAATTCGCCTACCGCCCTAACGCGGCGGTTGCCAAGGTGGTCAATATCATCCTGCGTGAAGCTCTCACTGTCCTTCTTCATTCGCAGAAGGTAATTGACTACCTCGATGAAATCAGTAGGAGCGAGAAGCGGATCGTTAATGCGGTCCTTTTCGGGACGGCCCATTTTGATGTTGAACTTTAGTCGTCCAACCCGAGAAAGATCGAACCGCCTCGCGTCAAAGAACATGCCTTCGAGCAGGTGGTAAGCGGTCGGCACAGTTGGCGGATCGCCTGGACGCATCTTTCGGTAGATCTCAAGCAGAGCATCTACCGGTTTCGAGATCGCGTCCTTCCTCAGAGTGGCAGCAATGACCTCGCCGATCGAGTCGTTCTTTGGAAAAATGACATTGAAACCGCCAATGCCTTCTTCGATAATCTGTTGCAGCTTTCCAGCGGTGAATTCGGTATTGGACTCGATTATCACCTCACCGGTCTCATGGTTGATTACATCATCGAGCGCAAATGCGCCTTCGAGGTCGGCCGCAGTGATCTCGACCTTGTCGATCTTCAGTCTTCGAAGATCCGCAAGAGCCGCCTTTGTCACTTTCTTGCCAGTCTTGATGATCTCTTCGTTCTTGTCTTTGATCGTCTGATCGGCGCGCATCCCGACGAGATGCGTATCACCCTGATTCTTTACCCTTAGAAAGATCTTGCCTTTCTCGGTCGCTACCTCATCGACGGTGTAAAAGAGCTTTAAGATATCTGCATCGCTGTATTCAGCTCCTTTCACAACTTCCTCGAGTATGCCGTCGGAAACTGTTTTCATGTCGATCTGAGGGTTTAGCCACAAACCGAGGGCTCGGAGAAAAATAGTTGCGAGGATCTTTCGCTTACCTAAGCGTGCATGGAGAATCCCTTTCTGGTCGTATTCAAACTCTACCCACGATCCGCGATATGGAATGATCTTCGCCAGGTATTCGTCACGGTCGCCCTTGAAAAACACGCCCGGCGATCGGTGGAGCTGGGATACGATAACGCGCTCGGTGCCGTTGATAATGAACGTGCCGTTATCGGTCATCAGCGGGATCTCGCCAAAGAAAACGTCTTCTTCTTTTATGTCCCGGATCGTCGATACGCCGGTCTCAGCGTCCTTGTCGAAGACGGTCAAGCGGATCTTGACCTTGAGCGGAACGCTGTACGACATTCCCCGCTCCTGACATTCCTGCTGATCATGCTTATGCTTCAGGCCAACGGGCTCACCGCAGTTTGGGCAAAGCTTCGGGCGGACTGAATTAAACGTGCCGCAATTATTACAAAGCACTTCGGCCGGGTTGAACGGGTCGACCTTCACCTTTGATCCGCAGTTTTTACAATTTGCGCGTAGATGCTCGAGACCCTCGAGATTTCCGCACTTACATTGCCAGTTGCCGATCTGGTATTCAACGAATTCTAGGGTTGCCGTTTCCCGAAAATCTGACACCGGAAAGATCGAACCAAAAACACTCTGAAGCCCGATCGTGTCACGTTCCTCAGGTATCAGGTCCATTTGGAGGAACCGGTTGTACGATTCACGCTGAACTTCGATCAGGTTCGGGATCTGAGCCGTGGTATAGATTTTCGAAAAATCCACACGTTCGGGAGACTGACTTGTTCGCTTTCCAAGTCCGACCGTGTTGTTTTGAAGCGGATTGTTGATCATATTTTTGATAACCCTGATAGCTCGCCGTGGCGATAAAATACCTGTTGATTTATCCGTCTTTAACTGCTAGGATTCCCGTGTAAAAACGGCTCCTCGACCAGCTGCAACGTTTCGGAAAGACGGCAAACGCGGCCTTGGGCATACTATTCCCAGACCGCTTTTCGAGCAGTTATGCGTCGTAATTAAAATTTTCCGAGAGTGCCGAAAAAGACACCAACTCTCCGTTAAATAGCGAGAAAGACTGCCCTAACCCCTTTTTATCCAACGATAAACGAGATGTTTGCCGACCAATTCGACGGCTTAAGAGCACCACTTTTCCCGAAGCCTATCACTCAGTGTAACAATACTTGTTACCAATAGCAAATTTCTTAGAGATCGTTCGAGGCATGCAAAACATCCTGCACGCCCCGAACGATTGAAGCGTCAAACTATTTGACCTCGACCGTTGCCCCGGCTTCGGTAAGTTTGGCCTTGATCTCTTCGGCCTCGTCCTTCGAAACGCCTTCTTTGAGCGGTTTCGGAGCGCCGTCAACAAGGTCTTTGGCTTCCTTGAGGCCAAGTCCGGCGACGACTTCGCGGACAACCTTGATAACCGCGATCTTGTTGCCGCCGGCGCCGGTAAGGATAACGTCAAACGAATCCTTCTCTTCTGCCGCAGCAGCACCGGCATCGCCGGCACCAGCAGCAGCCACCATTACCGGTGCCGCAGCCGCAGCTGCCGAAACTCCGAAGACCTCTTCGAGTTCCTTGACCAATTCAGACGCTTCGAGAAGCGTCATTCCCTTCAAATATTCGACTACATCGTCTTTTGTGATTGCCATGACTTTTTATCTATCTCCTGTTCGGGTTCTGTGTTTAGAGCACGGTTCAAAAGTGCTCCGTTGTTAGTGTCAGCCGCTAGAACCCACGGGGCCTTATGACCAGGTTGCATCTCCGATCGTTCCGGCCCGAGCAGCACAGGTGACCTGACAAATCACCCGGCTCGTTTTCCTTGAGTACGGCTTTTTCGGTTCAGAGTGTGCGATCTCCGGCGCAACCTGTGGCGTACGCGATCGATCGCGCACTCTGAACTAAAACTCTATTCTGACTTCTCTTCGGCCTCAGCTGCTGATCCTTCTTCCGCAGCGGGTGTTTCCGCCGCCGGGGTCTCTTCAGCCGGAGCTGCTTCGACCGTCTCCTCAGTCTTTGCCGCGGGAGCTGCAGAACCGCCGCGAGAAGCGGGATCCTTTTCTCCGATCTGCTTGATGACGACCGCCAGGTCACGCGGCACCGCGTTGATCACGGTAACGATACGCTGTGCCTGAGCATTGATCACATAGAGAAGCTTGGAAATAAGCTCTTCTTTGGACGGCAGGCTTGCGATCGTCGTGAGCTGTTGAAGATCGACCAACTTGCCATCGACCACACCGCTCTTGAACGAGTAGTGGTCGGCGTTGTCCTTCATGAACTTCGAGACGGCCTTAGAAAGGACGACGGGGTCTCCATCGGTCCAGGCGATCGCGGTAACGCCTTTGAAGGCATCGCTTGCCTGCTCGAAATCGGTGCCTTTGACGGCGATACGAGCCAACGTGTTCTTTACGACCTGATATTTTGCACCCGCCTCACGCAGGTTGTTGCGAAATTCGATGTCCTTGGCAACGGTCAGTTTGCTAAAGCTGACGATCATTGCCGAGGTAGAATTCGCAAGCGAAGCTGTGAGGGCGTCGAGGTCTCTTTGTTTTGTTTCTCTTGATTTCATCTTTCTATTCGCACCTCACCAATTAAACGTATGCGAGCTCATCGAGCAGAACGCCCGGGCTCATCGTAGCTGCCAGATTGATCTTTTTCAGATAACGGCCCTTGGCGGTCGTCGGCTTTGCCTTGATGACCGCATTGATCAAAACTCGTGTGTTTTCCTGCAATTTTGCGGGATCGAAAGAAACCTTCCCTACTGGCGAGTGAATGACGCCGGTCTTATCCACGCGGTATTCGACCTTACCAGCCTTGGTTTCCTCGATGGCAGTCTTAACGTCCATCGTGACGGTGCCCGTCTTCGGGTTCGGCATCAGGCCGCGGGGGCCAAGAACCTTACCCAACTGGCCGACCTTACCCATCATGTCGGGGGTCGCGATGAGCGCATCAAAATCGAGCCATCCGCCCTTGATCTTTTCGACAATATCGTCGCCGCCGGCCATATCGGCACCGGCTTCTTCGGCTTCCTTGATCTTGTCGCCTTGGGCGATAACGACGACCTTCTTGGCGGCTCCGCCGAGGCCGTGGGGCAGGACGATGGTGCCGCGAACGAGCTGATCCGCTTTACGCGGATCGACGCCGAGCCACATCGTCAGTTCTACTGTTTCATCGAACTTTGCGAAAGCGATATCTTTCAATTTAGCGATCGCTTCGTCAAGGGTGTGCTTCTTGCCCGGCTCTATCTTTTCAAGCGCGGCAAGATATTTCTTTCCTCTTTTCATTTTACCTCCAGGTATTAACGAACGACTTTGTCGTTCTCCCTAACCACGAAAGATGGGCGATGCCTATCCTTCGATCGTAAGACCCATCGACTTAGCAGTTCCTTCGATGGTTCTCATTGCGGACTCAATATTGGTGGTATTGAGGTCCTGCAATTTCTTTTCTGCGATCTCGCGGATCTTTTCGCGCGAGATGGTTCCGACCTTTTCCTTGTTCGGCTTACCCGATCCCTTCGGAATGCCTGCCGCCTTGCGAAGAAGGTCGCCTGCGGGCGGCGTCTTGGTCTCAAAGGAGAACGAGCGGTCCGCATAGACAGTGATCACGACCGGAATTTTCATATCCGGGTCGTCATTCTGCGTCTTGGCGTTGAACGCCTTGCAGAACTCCATGATGTTGACGCCGTGCTGGCCCAAAGCAGGGCCGATCGGCGGTGCCGGATTCGCCTTGCCGGCAGGGATCTGTAATTTAATATAACCTTCTATCTTCTTTGCCATTTTTTCGATTTACGATCCCGGCAATGCCGGGAATGTCCTCATTAATCTTCCTCTGCGAAAGTGACCTTTTCCACTTCCAAAAACCCCAATTCATACGGCGTCGAGCGGCCGAAAATTGTGATCGATACCTTGAGCGTGCTCTTGTCCTCGTTGACCTCTTCGACCTTTCCGGTAAAGCTCGCGAAAGGGCCGGACTTGATGCGAACGACCTCGCCAACATCGTACGAAAATTTCGGTTTCGGCTTTTCCGTCGCGACCTCGATATTGTGAACGATCTGGTCGACTTCTGCCTGGGTCAGCGGAGTCGGCTGCTTTCCGCCCAAAAACCCTGTGACCTTCGGCGTAGAACGGATCGCGTGAAAAACGTTATCCGGGATCTTGCCCTTTTCGTCGCACTCGATCTCTACAAGCACATATCCGGGGTAGAACATACGTTCGGAAACAAGTTCTTTGTTGCCGCGCTTTTCTACGACCTTCTCTTTCGGGAGCAATACGCTTGTGATCTGATCGGCAAGTTCCATGTCGCGGATACGCGCGTTCATGCTCTCAACAACCTTATTCTCGTGACCCGAGTATGTGTGGATGAAATACCACTGCTTCATTTCAATAATTCCTTAGAAGCCGGCGATCTTGTTTACCAGCCACGTCAAGGCCTCAAGGATATAAACCCAGGCCTGATCGACCAAAAACAGATAGATCGCGAAGAAGATAACACTGACGATAACGATGATCGTCGTATTTCTCACGTCTTCCGATGACGGAAACGATGTCCGTCCAAGCTCTTCTCGGGTATGACGAATAAAATCGCCGACACCTTCTTTTTTTGAGCCAGTGTCAACAGCTTCTGACACGGTATTTTCTCCTTTCGAATGAAACCACTATCATTCGTACATTTTCAATGGCAGGGGTACCAGGACTCGAACCCGGACCTAAGGTTTTGGAGACCTCCATGCTAACCATTGACACCATACCCCTATCTCGAGTTGGAAGTTGCCTTAAGTTGCCTATCTTCCAGAGTACCTGCTCTGCAAATTCTGCAACTCAGCCAGCTCAGCCAACTATTTGTTTTCCCGATGCAGTGTATGGCAGCGGCAGCGGCGACAGAACTTTTTGAACTCCAGCCTGTTAGGGGTGTTCTTTTTGTTCTTTGTCGTCACGTAGTTGCGCTCTTTGCATTCCGTGCACTGCAAAATGATATTATCTCTCGGCATTGCTTTAATTCCCTATTCCAAACCCCAAATTCCAAATTACTTGAATCTGGAGCCTGGAATTTGAAATCTCAACTTCCTATTCCACTATCTCGGACACGGTGCCTGCACCGACGGTGCGGCCGCCTTCGCGGATAGCGAAGCGGAGTCCCTTTTCCATGGCGATCGGTGCGATGAGCGTGATCTCCATCTGGATGTTGTCGCCAGGCATCACCAT
>JAEUQK010000010.1 GCA_016789265.1 Blastocatellia bacterium | reverse complement strand
ACGCGGCGTTGCTGGGTCAGGCTTTCGCCCATTGCCCAAAATTCCCGACTGCTGCCTCCCGTAGGAGTCTGACCCGTTATTCAGTGTCAGTGTGTCCGACCGTCCTCTTAGACCGGATACAGATCGTAGCCTTGGTAAGCCATTACCTTACCAACTAGCTAATCTGCCGCAAGCTCCTCCTCAAGCGGATTGCTCCTTTAACAACTGTCACCTTGCGGTGCCGCTGCGTTATGCGGTATTAGCGTCCGTTTCCGAACGTTATTCCCCACTCGAGGGTAGATTACTTACGTGTTACTCACCCGTGCGCCACTTTATGCACTTCCCGAAGGAAGTCTTAATCGTTCGACTTGCATGTCTGAGGCACGCCGCCAGCGTTGATTCTGAGCCAGGATCAAACTCTCGTTGATTTCTGTCTCATTATTTTGCGTCAGAAATTCATCTGACGAGTTCAAGAACCGAAGTTCATGAACATTGTTCGTTATTACGAATTAACACATGGACCTACATATCTAGTTTTCAAATATCAACTTCGTGCTCATCGGTTTAACCCGTGAGCGAAACTACTGATTATACATAACCAAATCAGCTTGTCAATCGCACTCAAGGAAATTGTTCGAATTTTTTAATTTATTTCGAAACTCTTCCGTTCGAGGCAATTTGTGATTCTGTACCAGAGTGAAGTTAAAGTCAAGTCGAGACAACCCGTTTTCCAAAATTAAGCAAAACGGACCGAGTAACTGTTCCCAAACGTGCATTATCGCATTATCTAAATTAGAATCGTCCACGTTTCATCAACCGAACTTATGTCCAGTGAATTTGCGTACGACGCAGTTGCTTATCCGAGTTTTGTATTCCCTCATATACGTCCTGACCGCCTTGGCGCGATCGCGATGCTGCATGGCGTGGATGTCCCGCCCATTGATAACTGCCGAGTTCTCGAACTTGGCTGCGGCGACGGCGCGAATCTGATTTCGATCGCCTATTCAATGCCCGGATCTCAATGCATTGGGTTGGACCTTTCTATCGAACGAATAAAGGAAGCGAAACAGATCGCCGAGGTCGTCGGCATTTCGAACGCCGATTTCCATCAGGCGGATGTGATGGAGTTCGACGCGGAAAGATTCGGACGCTTTGATTTTATCATCGCCCATGGCCTGTTTTCATGGGTTCCCGACTTCGTTCGTGAAAAGATACTTTGGATCTATTCCAATTGTCTCGAGCCGAATGGTGTCGGTTACATTAGTTACAACGCTTATCCGGGGTGGCATCTTCGCGGCTTCATTCGGGATGCAATGCGATTTCAATCCGAACTTATCTCTGACCCGGCTGAAAAGGTCGAGTCAGCAATGAACTTTCTCAGGTTTCTAAAGGAGGGAGCACCGGATGATTCGTTTCTCAAATCGTTTTTGGATGCAGAGATCGAGCTATCGGAGGACCGTCCGCCTCAGAACCTTTTTCATGACGAACTCTCCGACAATAACCAGCCATTCTATTTCACCAAATTCGTTGAATTCGCGGAAAAGTATGGGCTGCAGTACATTGCCGAATCCGAGCCTGCATCCGCGTTTGAGCGGCGCTTTCCAGACTTTGTTCGTCAGGCTTTAGAGCGGTTGGGTGACGACTATCTGCGTCGCGAACAATATGCCGACTTCCTTAAAGCTCGCCGTTTCAGGAGCTCCCTGATCTGTCACAAGGATGTAAACATAAATCATCGGGCCGACCGAAACCGGATCGACCGACTTTTAGTTGCTTCGATGTCGAGACCATTGACCCCCAATGCCAAATTAGATGACGACTCAACCGTTACGTTCGCAGGACCAGCCGAAAGCGAGTTTACGATCAATCATCCTTTCGTTAAGACCGCATTGAGCTTTTTGAGTGAAAGGTGGCCCGAACGGTTCACTTATCAAGCCTTGGAAAATATCGTCTCGGAACATTTTCCGAATTATGGCGAAGAGGAGAAGCAAGCCGGACTGCAGCTTTTGAAAGGATATTTGGTCGAGCTGTTTCATTCGACCGCGGTCGAATTTCGGTGCTTTGCGCCAATATTTCTACTGCACATTTCCGAGCGGCCGAAAGTTTCCAACTTCGCCCGGTGGCAAGCGGGTTCCGGTTACGATTACGTAAATGGAATGACTGGTGCGAGTATGGGAATCAGGGACGAGATGGCAAGGGCATTGCTGCTTGCTGCCGACGGAACACGAACACGTGACGAACTGGTCTCGGAATGTTCTCGCGTGGGGTCCGCGATGGGAGGATCAACGGGATCTTCGCCGGAGGATTTCGTGGACAATAATCTGAAAGTTTTTCTAAATACGGGATTGCTTGTCGCTTGAAAAACAGCTGTTAATGGAGCGGGCGACGGGGATCGAACCCGCAACTTTCAGCTTGGGAAGCTGACACTCTACCATTGAGTTACGCCCGCAAATCCGGGAAGCCAACGCCGCAATTATGCCATAAGGGCAATGCACATCCAAGCATTTTCTTTCTCTAACGATCTGCTTTTTACAGGATGAAAAACCGCACAGACAGAGCTACGGCCTATGACGATCTACCTTATCCCAGTTTCACCTTTCCGCAGACAAATCCGGACCGGCTTTCAACCCTGGCTATTCTTCATGGCTTGACACCCGTTCCTCCCTCGAAATGCCGCTACCTTGAGCTCGGCTGCGGTGATGGAACAAACATCGCTTATTCAGCGAGCATTTTTCGCGATAGCGAATTCTTCGGGATAGATCTCTCGACAAGGCACATCGATCGTGCTCGCGAAACCAGTTCGGTGCTGGAACTGAACAATACGCAGTTCGAGGCAGTGGATATCCTCGACCTAAATGCGAATGAACTGGGCGAGTTCGATTACGTCGTAGCCCACGGCCTATTCTCTTGGGTCCCTGACAGTGTTCGAGATCGTATTCTCGAATTGATGCGAGATTGCCTGACCGAAAATGGGATCGGTTACATAAGCTACAACACGTATCCGGGGTGCTACGTCCGAAAGATCGGATGGGATCTTTTCGGCCAAATGTCGAAAGATGTTGACGACCCAATGAAAAAGGTGGCGTCGGCGAAGTCCGTCTTGTCCATTATTGGTTCTGCCGCTGCCGAGGGCTCGTTTCAACGTTCCCTTTACGATGAGATCGAAAGTGATCTTACCGGAAAAAACATATCCAACATATTTCATGACGATCTCGCCGATTTGAATCATCCCTATTACTTCCTCGAATTTGCACGCCTCATCGACAATCATGGATTGAGATATGTCTGCGAGGCGGACCCGGCGTCCTTTGAAGAAATTACAGATCCGGAATTGGCTAAGGAACTCGCGAGCCTAACTGACGACCCGTTGCAGCGGGAACAGTATAGGGATTTCATTGACCTGACAAAGTTTCGGATGAGTGTGTTTTGTAAAAACACAAACCCGCCGACAAATGCCGTCCTCCCCGAAGCTATCAGACGGACGTATGCGATCACACCCTTGCGATCGGTTTCTGATACCTCTACGCTGGTAGACACTCAATCGGCAAGATTTGCCTCCACCGATGGCCGTTCGATAAAGGTCAATCACCCGCTAACAAAGTCTGTTCTCGCTTCACTTGAACAGGTTGTCCCGACGTGTCTCTCCGAACTTGTCCCAGACTCAGGAACTGAGGCGGCGACGACCTTGGAATTTCTGCTAAAACTCTATAAGGCTCGATTGTTGAGCCTTTTCACGGTTCCTTTATCGACACATTGGATAGTCGAGGAACGGCCGCGTGTACATAAATTTGCGCGGTGGCAGGCTGCAAATGGCTGTGATTGTATGACTTCTCTACTCGGTGTGAACATTGGCTTCAGCAGTGAACTGGTAAGAGCAATGGTCTCGCTGTTAGACGGCACAAGAGATAGTAGATCGGTCGTAAACGATCTGGTGGAGAGGTTAGGGATCGAAGAGAAGGACCGCGCCGAAGCACTAGGTAAATTGCCGGGTATTGTAGATTCGAATCTACAAAGTTTTGCCGAATTAGGACTGCTTACAGAACAGGAGTAGATCGACCACCTCTCGAACGGCACCTCGTCCTCCCTTTCTCTCTGTAATGAAGTGAGCCGCCCTTTTCACAGCGTCATGTGCATCGGCGACTGCGACCGCGAATCCAACGAAAGGCATTACTTCCGCGTCCGGCGTGTCATCGCCTACAAATGCGGTTTCCATGGGATCGACTCCGGCCGCCGCGACGATCTCCTGAAACGCCGAAACCTTTTCCTTTCGGCCCTGAAAAATGAATTCAACGCCGAGTTGCCCGCCTCTGAGATCGACGATCTTCGAGCTCCGGCCCGAAATGATCCCTGATCGGAAACCTGCCTTATGCCAATCGACGATCCCCTGCCCGTCGCGGGCGTGGAAGACCTTCAGCGTCTCACCGGATTCGTTGAAATAAAGGCGGCCGTCTGTGAGCACTCCGTCGCAATCCAACAAAAGAAGCCGCACACGCTTGGCGGCTTCGATCTTTCCTGGATCCAAACGTGAAATGTCCATATCAACGGACCTCAAATACGTCGACCGAACTAAGCTTCCATCCGCTGCCGACTCGAGTAAGCCGATAGACTGCCAAGCCCGACTCCGGCTCTCGATTTAGAAGTTTTATCGAAAGGTTGGTCTCTACGATCGCGGTGCTGATATCAATTAGATCGACATGTGTGATCTCAGTTTTCCACTGGACGGTTTGGCCCGCGACGCCGCTCGCAAATCGTGAGGCTTCGCCCGGCAATACCAGAGAATCAAGGGCAGCCTTTTGGTTCGCTGCCGCCGCTTTGTCAAACTGTTCGAAATAGGCTGCAACCGAAGGATCGGAATTCTTAGACCCGGCTTTATTTCGAATGTTCCGTGCAGAAAGGCTCGCTCCATATTCGGCATCCGCTCGGAGCGCCTCCGTAGCGAATTTTACGGCCTGCTCATTCTGGTTGGCCCGAGAACCAATGTCAGCAAGCCCGATCAAAGCCCACCCAATGCTGCGTGAACTCGGAAGTTTTTCATCTAAGACGGCCTTGAATTCCTTCTCGGCGTCAGTATTACGCCCGAGTGCTAAAAGAGAACGGGCAAGGAGTATCCGTACATCGTCAAATCTCGGAAACTCAAAAAGCACGGCTCGAGCGGTTTTCTCTGCGTTTGCATATTCCTGCTTGTCAAATGACCGCTTAACGGCCAATAGAAGGTCGCTGTCGGTGAGTTCGCGTGGGGCGACATCGTCGGAGAAATCCGTTTGAGGATATAGCTTTTCACGGTCAATTTCGACACGCCGGATCTTATTAGGAGTCTTGAAGGTCACTTCACCAAAGTTCTTTGAGCGGACCGTCGTCGAAGCAGAGAGGCGTTGACCGTTCTCGAGCGTCGCCTCGACGTCCACTGTAACGTCAACAGCTCCGGTATTTTGCAAAGCGACCTTTGACTCACCCGCTCCCTGCTGAGGCAAGCCCGCTCGGAGGTTCATGTCCGTGGTCTGATCGAATCCGTAATCGAGGAATTCTTTCTGTTCAGGAAACGCGGCTCTTATCTCTGCCAAGGTCACATTACCGTCTTGTATCGAGGCCGTTATACGCGATCCGAATGAATCTGCTCCGGTTTTTATCGCAAGCAGTCGCCACAACATCGCGGCTTTGTTCGCCACGACAGCATAGTAGTAGTCGTCGAGGGGTGAAACAGTGTTGATCGGCTGGTCCCGCAAGACCACCGCCGCGTAGGCAACACGCTGACGAAGCCTTTCGACGTCTGCAACTTCCTTTCCGAATTTGCTTTCGATGAACTGCGTAGCGAGATAGCGGGAAAGTCCTTCGCGGATCGCACCGCCGCCGTCGCCGTTCACTGAGACCGACCCGCCGAGCCATGTTTTAGCCACTCCTTCTGCGACGCTCATCGTCGTTTGTGAATCGAGTTTCGGCCGTCGGAGAACAGCTTCATCAAAAAGGATCGTACCACCGCTCGAAAATCCGGCACCGCGGCGAACCGATATAAGTCTGATAGGAACGTCCTGACCCTTTCCCAATCGGCTCTCGACATAGGACTTGGCCTCGGCCGCAAGCGAAGCGAGTTCGGAAGCCCGCTTCTGCTCGTCCGGATTCGCCCCTTTCGGCAAATATACGGAAACGCCCCCTGAATTAGTGACGTCCCAATTTCCAGCTAGAAAGAAAGGCTGTGAGCCAAATTTCCCTTCAAACGCGCCACCAGATTCAGAACCCGATGAAACGATAGTTTGCCCGGCGGAAGTAACCTGAATTCTTGTTGGTGCGTAATCCGCGCCGCGCGCAAAGAACCAGCTATTCGGCGTCGGATACCAGAATGAAAGCGGCAGAAATTGAGACCCGGCGGATGAGATCGCTGCGAGCCCGGAGTTGTCCTTTATATTCAACTTGTAATCGACGGCAACGGAAACCGTACCGCCGGGCGCGACCGTCGGCATTCTGACGACCAGACGCTGTAGGCTCCCGGTTCCGGTCTTTTCTTCCGCCTTTGTAAATTCCTTCGCTGCGCCATTCACACTTAAGGTGGAAACGTCAGCGCTCGGACTGATCCTCAAGGTTAGAGTCCCCGCAGGACGTGCTGAAACATTCTTTATATCGAGCTTCGCTTTCGCGGACAGGTTCCGGTCCGAATCATTTGCCGGTAATGTCGCCGAGATGTCGTATTTCAAGACCTGCCACGTTGCGGAAACGCGCGTGTCGTCTTGTGTGCCGCCTATCTGTGCGTTAACAACCGATCCACAATTAGCGATCAAAAATATGATCGTCAAAAGAAGAATAGCTGAATTCCCTCCGATTCTCCGTTGGTGCGGTTCAATTTTCATTTACTAATTCGTGGATCTGTTTAAGTTTGGAGAGTAATCGTTCCAATCTATCAAGCGGCAGTTGGTTAGGTCCGTCGCTCGGTGCATTAGCCGGGTCGTTATGGACTTCCATAAAGACAGCATCGACGCCGCAGGCAACGCCGGCTCGTGCAAAATCTTCGATGTACTGGGCTTGTCCGCCGGTTGCTTTCCCTAATCCGCCGGGAAGCTGCAAGCTATGGGTCACATCGAAAACGACCGGCACACCAAAGGAGCGCATTATCGGAAACGACCGCAGATCGACAACAAGATTATTGTAACCAAAGCTCGCTCCGCGTTCCGTCAGTAATATCTTCTCGCATCCGGCCGCCTGCAATTTGTCGACAATGTTCCTTGCATCCCAGGGAGCGAGAAATTGGCCCTTCTTTACGTTTACTGCCTTTCCGGTTTTTGCAGCGGCAACAAGCAGGTCCGTCTGCCTGCACAAAAACGCGGGTATCTGCAATATATCAGCCACCGCCGCTGCTCTCTCTGCATGCCAGGGCTCGTGAATGTCCGTAATGACGGGAACGCCGACCTTTTCCTTAACCTGAGCCAGCACATCAAGGCCGAAATCCATGCCGTCGCCTCGAAAGCTCTCAATGGAACTGCGATTTGCTTTGTCGAATGAGGACTTATAAACAAACCCAACGCCGACCCGCTCGCAGATCTCCTTGATCGACGTCGCCATGAACATCGCATGCTCAAGCGACTCGACCACACAAGGGCCAAGAATGAACGATAGGTCTCCGTCGCCAAACTTGACGCCGCCTACCTCAAATGAATGGACACCAGCCATACAAGCGAACAAACAACAAGGTTTACAGGATATTGCAGGATAAGAACATTATTCAAATCCTGCTTGTCCTGTTCATCCTGGTATTTCGACGAAATAGATCTATTCGTCAGCTCCTACCTCAACCCTCTCAGTAACTTCGACCGGACGTTCGCTGGTAATATCGTGTTCGAGGTTTTCACTTTTCAGTCGGTTCTCCCATGCGGCTTTTACGAATGACACGAACAGCGGATGAGCGTCGAGCGGCTTCGATCTGTATTCTGGGTGGAACTGACAACCGATGAAATAGGGATGGGTCTCGCGAGGCAGCTCGATCATCTCGACAAACTTTCCGTCTGGCGAGACACCGCTAAAGACCAAGCCTTCCTTTTCGAGGACGTTTCGATACTCCGGATTGAACTCGTACCTGTGGCGATGTCGTTCGCTGATCTTTTCGGAGCCGCGATAGACGTCACGAGCAAGCGAACCTTCCTTCAATTCACAATCCCAGGCCCCGAGACGCATCGTGCCGCCGAGTTCATCGACATTTACTAGGTCACGTAATTTGAAAATGACCGGGAACGGAGTTTCTTCGTTGAACTCCGTAGAATCGGCGTCGCGCAATCCGCATTCGTTTCGGGCAAACTCAATACAAGCCGTCTGCATACCGAGGCAAATTCCGAAATAGGGCGTTCCCGACTTTCGCGCGTACTTTATCGCCCGCAGCATGCCTGAGATACCGCGTTTGCCGAATCCGCCCGGAACAAGGATCGCGTCGTAATCCTGAAGGTCATTCTCATAATTGTCCTTCATCAGGTTTTCCGATTCGATCCATGTCACATTCACACGAAGATCGTTGGCTACGCCGGCGTGGGTAAGGGCCTCGCGGAGCGATTTGTACGAATCTTCAAGCTCAACATACTTTCCGACGATGGCGATCTTAACTGCACCGCTTGATGGCTCTTTGATCGTAGCCACAAGCTCACGCCATGCTTTGAGATCTGCTGACGGAAATTGCTCCATTAAGCCGAGGTCGGTGACGATCAGGTCGTCGAGGCCCTGTTCGTGAAAGGCGATCGGAACCTCGTAAATGGTTGGAAGATCAAGAGCCGAGATGACCGCATTTTCCTGTACGTTACAAAATAGAGCGATCTTCCGCCTCATATCGACCGAGATCGGACGATCGGATCTGCACAAAAGAATGTCCGGAGCGATACCGATCTCGCGTAGTTCGCGCACACTATGCTGTGTCGGTTTGGTCTTAAGTTCGCCGGCCGCCGCGATGTACGGAACAAGGGTCACGTGAATGAAGATCGCATTCCCGCGGCCCTCTTCGTTGCCCATCTGGCGGATCGCTTCCATGAACGGCAGCGATTCGATGTCGCCGACCGTCCCGCCGATCTCGACGATCTGTACGTCGGGCTTGTGTTCCTCTGCGACGGTCCTCACAGCCTTTTTGATCTCGTCCGTGATGTGCGGAATGACCTGGATCGTCTTTCCCAGATAATCGCCGCGACGCTCCTTTTCGATCACGGAGAGATAAATGCGTCCGCTGGTCCAGTTATTTGCCTGCGAGAGCTTGGCGTGTGTAAAGCGTTCGTAATGGCCGAGATCAAGATCGGTTTCAGCACCGTCGTCCGTGACGAAAACCTCGCCGTGCTGAAACGGCGACATCGTGCCCGGATCGACGTTGATGTACGGATCCAGCTTCATCATCTGGACCTCCATCCCGCGCGCCTCGAGCAAGCACCCGATCGAACTTGCCGCGAGGCCCTTTCCGAGACTTGAAACTACTCCGCCCGTAACGAAAATATATTTGGTCATAATGTCTCCGCGTCTCCACGTCCTTCAGTGTCAGCGTCACCTGAGGCTTTACCCTCACGCTTTTTCTTCCCGTATCGGCCTTCTTTCATCTGCATCTGCACTTCCCTTGCTTTTGCAGCCTCCGGATTCATCAGCTCCTGTAAGGCGTTCATCGATGCCCCGAGCATTGTGGTGTTTTCCGCTGCACTTCGCTCAAATTCCTCAGCCGACTTTGGTTTTTGGTTAGCCAAAGCACGTATGCCCAAAATCGCTCCAGCGATCAACAGCCCGAAAAACAACAGACCCAACCAATCGGACATATCTCAAGCCACGATATCGTGGGCAGCCTCCTCCGCTTCCAGAATTCCTCTAACGATCTTAAGATCCTCTTCCGTATCGACGCCGATGGACCTGGATGCAGCATCAACAACCCTGATCCTCGCTCCGTTCTCCAACGCTCGGAGCTGTTCGAGCATCTCGAACCTCTCCAGCTTTGTCTGCGGCATTTTCGTGAATTCGAGCAGATACTCACGACGGTAAACATAGAGCCCGGTATGTTTTCTGAAATTGGTAAGCAACTCCGGTTCTTCTTCGATCGCCTGGTTCGGGTCGCCACCGTACCGGAGCGAAGCCTCACGCGGCCATGGCATCGGCGAACGGGAGAAATATAGAGCATGTCCGTTGTCACCGACCACGACCTTTACGTTGTTTCCGTTGAGCAATTCCCAAAGGCTGCTTATCGGTTCACAGGTCGTGGACATGTCAGCAGCCTCGTCCTTTAGAAGTGCTTCGACCGCCCGGTCGATCGTCGCCGGGGAAATTACCGGTTCATCTCCTTGAACATTTACGATGATAGAACCGTCGGGAAGGTCAACAGCGACTTCCGCGATCCGGTCGCTGCCGGACTGATGGTCGGCCGACGTCATCACCGCCCGATGGCCGCTCGACGTGACCGCATCGTATATTCGTTGATCATCGGTCGCGACGATCACCTCATTTACCGTCGCGGCCTCTCTCGCCCGCTCGACCGTATGAAGTATCAGCGGCTTTCCCGCTATCTCCAATAGCATCTTGCCCGGCAGACGGACAGACGAATACCTCGCCGGGATGATCGCAAACACTAATTTTTTGGGATTTTCCCCGTGTGTCTCCACGGGCTTTTAGATTATATCGAAAACTGTCTTTTCGCAAGGTGGCGATTTGGAAACTTGGTCGCCCGGTAGTGTTTGGGTAGAATCCAAGTCAATGCAGGAACAACAGTTTGAAGAAACCGAGAGTACACGATCCGTCCTAAACCCGAACGATCCGCCCTGGAACTCCGGAATCGCACTTCTTGTTTGGATAGGGAGCGTTCTGCTTATCTTCTTAGTACCGGGGCTCATACTCGCACCTTATCTGCTCTCAAACGGCGCACAAAGTATGAATCGGCACGAGATGGCCGATTTTGCCGTCAAAGACCCGACTGCGGTTCTCATTCAGATCGCCGCGATCATTCCCGCACATCTGATCACGTTTGCGATGTGCTGGATCGTCGTGACCATGAACCGGAAATTTCCGTTTTTGAAAACTTTGGGATGGCGTTCAGGAGGTATGCGGTGGTGGCATTACATTGCGGTTCTAGTTGCGTTTTTCGCCTTTGCCGGAGTTGTGGGCCACTTTCTGCCGGAACAAGAAAACGACCTTTTGCGGATACTGAAAAGTTCGCGGGCGGCCGTCTATCTTGTCACGTTTCTCGCAGTATTCAGCGCACCGTTCATTGAAGAACTCGTTTATCGTGGTGTACTCTTTCCGGCCTTTCAGCGGACCGCGGGAACACCAGCAGCGATCTTTTTGGTTACTCTACTTTTTGCGCTTGTTCATTTTCCGCAGTATTATCCGAGCTTTTCAACTATGATACTTTTGACGGTTCTTAGCCTGATCCTCACCCTTATTCGGGCCTGGACCAATAATCTGCTTCCTTGCGTGATACTCCACTTGATCTTTAATTTGCTACAGTCGATCGCTCTGATCTTGAATCCTGAACTTCATCCACAGACCTCCTTGCCTTTAGAACAGACGGCTTGTTTGTTGTTATTTCCAAAATAAAAAGGGGCGACACTTTTGTCGCCCCTTGGTTGAAAATAAACGGTTGGTATCATTCGTTATCGGGTTTACCTTTGACGGTTACGGGTATTACCTCTCTTGTCGGTCCCGGTGAACCTGCCGGCTCCATTTTGGGTGCAGGCACGTAAACAGGTGACGGATTGTAACGCGGTCCGCCATCAAAGCCGCCGCCGTTTCCGCCTCTTTCATAACCGCCTTCAAAACCACCGCCGAACTTTCGCCCAGTAGCCGGTCCGCCTTGTATCTCGGCAAACGGGGGACGCGACCTTTCCTTGTCTCCTCCGCGTTCTATCGGCTGCCGTTCGGGAGGAAGCCGCCGTCCGGTCGTGCCGCCACCGCCGCCGGTTCCTGCTCCGGCTCCCCCGCCACCTGTCGGAGGATAAAATACGACCGGAGGAAGCTGATACCACCATATGCTGCTGCCAAATCCAAATCCATACGGAGACGACCATCCGTATCCGAACGGCAGGAAGCAGTATCGACCAAACTGTGCATTGTATATCCAAAGTCCGAACGAATCGTAAACATTCCAACCGCCGCCCAGGAACGATCTCATAAGAGCAGTTCGAAGCTCTCGATTCTTTAGCTGGTCTGTGGCTTTGGCAAGATCTTTTGCCCGGTCCTTGCTCCAAAGTTCGAACCCGTCTTTCTCGTCACGATCAAATTTGGCGACGGCAACAGGCCCATTTGCTGCAATAGCCACTTTCCCGCCTTTGACCGTCATTCCGCCGACTTCGGCCTTTCCTTTCCATACCTCGAGACGGCTTGTCCCGTCTTCTAGTACGTCAATGCGATAGACACCCGACTCAATGATGTTGACAGACGACTTAGGGGCATTAACCACGACACGGAAATCGTTGGTCGCGAAAACCTCGAAAATAGCGCTTCCTCGGTCGAGTTTTAGCTGGAGGTCTTCCAATGAGGTTGTTTTGAATTCAAACGCTGAATTGCCCGCAAGCCGAAGGTATGAACCCGGATTAAGGAGTATCTCCGCCTTACCGCTGGAATCGGTAGATACACGGTCGCCCACCTCAACGCTATCGCCTTTAAGTAACCGGCCGCTCTTTCCGTTTAGACGCACAATTCCGACCGCGCCTTCAACGTGGTTTACGCCGCCAGCTTCCGCTGAGATCAGCCACTTGTCACCGGCTGCGGCCCTGAGAGTACGGTCCTGCGCGTAAGAGGCCGTGACGCCTAAGATCGCCAGCGAAACCAAACCGACAAATCCAAACAGTCGTCTTTTCATATTGTCTCCTCGGGAAGAGTTACCTCGATATTAAATATATTAACCGATTTCTGCAATATTTTCCGTAAAAACATCAATAAATATCATCAAAGGAGTAACGTGGGTTATTCCTGAATGCTTGAAAAGAAAGGAACAACCTTTTTGTCATTTCCGTAATCTTATTGATGATATGCCGGATCTCGGCGTTGGCTTTTATTAAGATGGCGACCTTTAACGATCCAACCAAATGTTTCGCACCGCTGGAAGTCATAGAGCGGATCTTGGAGATACGAAGGGAGTTCGGCTTCAGCGAAACGGTTTATGTCCCGAAAACAGAACAATTAACAGACGTCCTGGATTCGTTTGGGTTCGATATATATGCTTTCGAAACGGGAAATTCAAACATAAAGTATGGTGATTACCGCTCGCCGATAGTTCCGGGCGGGGATTTGCACCATCTCTCGGCAACCGCACATTGAATTGGCGCGGTCGGAACCTAGGTAAGGTTCACCACAAAGTTCACGATCAACTGAAGTAACGCGGAAGGCGAAGCGGGAGACCGAAAACCTTCCGCCTTTTTTTTCACGCGGCCTTTACGATGAACAAGGTTCCGTCATCGTCAAGAAATTTGCGGTCAGTGAAGTCGGCGACGTCCTTCCTAATATGATCGATCAGTCTTTTTGCAGAAAGGTCGATCCCGCTTAAGACCCTTGCGGCAAACCGTTCACGTCCATATTCCTCACCTGAATCATTTGTAGCCTCGGTGATGCCGTCGGTATAGATCACAAGGGTTTGTCCGACTTCGAATCGAATGAAATGCTGATGAAATCTCGCGTCATAAAACATCCCAAGCGGAGTGTCGCCGTATTCGACATACCGATATTCTCCATTTGGTTTGATAAGCAGCGGCGGATTATGGCCGGCATTTGAATAAACAAACGTACGATTTGTTTCATCCAGAATACCGTAGATCGCCGTAATGAATTGGTTTTCCTCCACGGAATCCCAAAGAAGATTGTTGACCTTGGACATCGCCACGTGCGGTGCGTAACCATCTTGAACGCTGGCACGGAGGCTGGCCCTAAGAAATGACATCAAAAGTGCGGCAGGAATGCCTTTCCCGACCGCGTCGGCGACGATGATGCCGATCTGATCGTCGAAGATCCGCACCCAGTCATAATAATCGCCGGACACTTCTTCCGTCGGGAAAACATAAGCACTTATATCAAAGTTCAAAAGTTCCGGATCATGGTCCGGCAAGAGTTCGAGCTGAACCTGACGAGCGATCTCAAGCTGTGCTTCGATACGCTTTTTCTCGATCATCTGCTCGTGCAGCCGCACTTTTTCGATAATGATCGCCACATGCGAAGACAGCATTTCCAAAACCGACAGATCGTCTTCTGAATACGCGTTGAGGTGATCGCTCTCGAGGTCAAAAACGCCGATCACTCTCTCATTAGAAATGATCGGGGCGACCATTTCCGACCGAGTGCGGTTTCGGGCTTTGAAATATCGTTCGTCTTTGCTCACGTCCGGCGATATGATCGGCTTCCCTGATTGAGCGACACTTCCCAGGAACCCTTCGCCCATCCTCAATCTGGGCTCGATCAGCTCGAAACTGATCTCATAGCCGCGGATGACCTTTGATTTGAATATGTATGGATCCTTTTGATCCGAAATCTGCTCGATAAGGTAGATCCCCGCCGCGTCGTAAGGAAGCAGCGACCCGAGCGTGTCCATCACGAGATTAAGTACTTCATCAAGGTCGAGCGACCTGCTGATCTCATTTGTGATATCCAGCAGCAACCGAAGCTTATCGACGGTCGAAAGCTCACGGTCCGGACGCGGAGGCGAAGTAGGCGAGTTATTCATTTATCGGCCTTGGAAGATGTTTTCTTTATAGGAGTTCCAGAGTCGAGATACCTTGATCCGGTATTCGACAAGCGGGCGACTCACGTTAAAATGCCTGGCGATCTCAGCGGCGGTCTTACCTGTTTCAACGAATCGTTTTAGAGCCGTATATGGTACCAATGCGGCAGCTCCCGTGCCGTAGGCTTCCTCTTCGATCTCGTGGTTGTAATCGCGCGCTATCGCCTTTCCTTGTTTATTCTTATTGTTTATCGCCAACCGGCTTGGTTTGTGGCCAAGAAAAACGTGGCAGATCTCTTCCATTAGTGTAGCATTATGCCGATTCTTGCCGTGTGTGGGATTAAGTATGATCAGTCGTCGCCCGTCAGGAAGCTTATGAGATGCAGCTCCACCGGACCATAGTTCTTTGCCATCTCCTAACAGATGCTCGCGAGTTTTCTCGCTAAGACCCTCGATCTGTTCAAAGGTAGCGACAAACAGATTCGCATAACCCGCCAACGCAAACGGGTCAAGGCGCTGGTCATCAAAACGAAGGCCGGCGAATTCCCGCAGGCCAAGTGCATGGATCTCATGCTTTCTTCCTTTCTGCGTTGGCGGCATCAGATCGGTGTCCATGGCCAAAATGGCAGAAGCCCGACCATTAGGAAGGGCTCCGCTTTTTTTTCGTTCTACCAAAACAGAGGTCTATATGACCTTATATTCCGAATCCACTTCTTCGCTTGAAAGCGCGACACGATAGTTGTTCGACTGCTTTTGCTTAGTGATGAGCAGATCGTCTTTGGTTTTCAAAAGGTCTGCCCGGTTGTACACGGAGATCTCAAAATTGTACCCGTGTGTAATTGCATCTTTTGGACATGCCTCGACGCAAAAGCCGCAGAAGATACAGCGTCCGTAATCGATGTTGTAAACCTTTGCGTATCGCTCGTCACGCCCGACCCGGTCTGCGTACGGCCTGGGATCCGTTTCCGCTTCAATATAAATACAGTCAGAAGGACAAGCAGCGGCACAAAGGTAGCATGCGACGCATTTTTCCTTTCCAGCCTCGTCCACGTGAAGCAAATGCTGTCCGCGGTAACGCGGCTGAACTGTCACCGGTTCGTCCGGATACTGGACGGTCCATTTCTCACGAGGGATCTCTGAGAGAGTCCTCTTCATTCCCTTAACAACAGCTACGGTCGACTGAATTACGTCTGATATGAGTGACATTACATTTACTACCTGCCGGAGCTGCTAATGGCCGCAATTCCGAACATGAACAACATCCATACGAGAATCACCAGTATCGGTGCAACGATACATAAGGCTCCCACCGCGATCCCGCCGACCGCGAGTCCGCCCCCGCCATAATTCTTCGGGTCGTTTTTCGCCCTAACTTTTGCAAGTATACCAACAATAAGGGCACCGATCCCAAACCCGATCGGAATTACCCCGCACAATGTGAAAAACAGAGTCGGGACAATTCCGAAAAGGCCGATGACACCCAAGGACAGTGAAACGATCGCCAATACAATATTAGGCGAAGGCTGCGACTGAAACGGAGTCTGGCCCGGATCGATCATTTAAGCTGCGGCTTACACGACAGTGACGGCCCTAAAAAAGAACTAGCGCATATTGCCCATCATCGACGCGGCAAAGCCAAGCGCATAAAGGATCCAGAAAACGGCTCCGATCAAAAGACTGACGCCGCCCGCAATAATACCGCCTAGTGCTAGGCCGCCGCCGCCGTAATTTGCAGGGTCGCTGTTTGCTTTTCCTCGGGCCATGAATCCAAGCACGATCGCAACTATGCCCGGAATAAAGGCTGTGCAGCACAAAAGGCTGAGTATGCCGATCACCAAAGAGACGATCGCGAGTGTCTGATTCGGGCCCGCTGCGGCAGGAGCCCCTTGCGAAAACTGTGGATTTTGCATTTGTTGTTCCTGCCAGTTTTGTTCCTGTGCCGCTGGCATCGGCGACTGGTCTGATGTAACCATCGGCGCGCTGAGATCTGCGGCCGGCGGATTGAAAGCTTCGGGCTGCACGAATGCCGGCGGTTCGGGCTCAGGAGAGTCGAACTTTGGCTTGTCGAACGGCGAAGGTATCGGAGGCGTAGTTTGCCGAAACTGGGGTTCCGGCTCGGACTGCGAAAAAGGCGACGGCGGCGGCTGCGAAGGCTCGCCGGCCGCGATGTCAGGGGCGATGAACTGCGGCGGTTCCGGTTCCGCCACAGGCGGCATCTCGATTATCGGCTCTTCAGGGGCCGGAACCTCAGCCATCGCGCTGCGGATCTCTTCCTCAGAGGCATACATCGTCTTTTTCGGATCGACCTCGACCGGCGGGATCTCAAGAACCGGCTCATCGACCGGGGCAGGAGGCTGAACCTCCGCCGGAGTCTGTGGGATCGCTGCGGCGATATCATCGGGCCGCGCGACCATTGTCTTATATGGATCGACAGGCGGCGGGGCATCAACGAGAGGCGTCCCGTCCGCCTGGCAAAATCTCATATTGTCTTCAAACGTCTTTTCGCAGGTCGGGCACTTTTTCATATTGTATAGTTCCGCACCACCTGCGATCGCGGGTGGCCAAGGCATCAGATCCGGAGTTTCCAAACCTTGTAACCGCTCGAAAACTCTGATTCTTTATACCTTTAGCGTCAAACTAATTCAAGTTTGCTGAAGAAGTAAGCGATCTCTATCACGGCATTCTCATCAGAATCTGAACCGTGAACGGCATTCTCGCCGATCGACGATGCAAAATCTTTGCGTATCGTTCCTTCTGCCGCGTCAGCCGGGTTCGTTGCTCCCATCAGTTCACGCCACGCAGGCACCGCGTTTTCCTTTTCGAGTGCCAGCACCACGCACGGTCCGCTGGACATAAAATCGCAAAGCTCATCAAAGAAACCTTTTCCGGCATGAACCGCATAAAAGCCTTCGGCCTGCTTTCGTGTCTGATGTATCAGTTTCATCCCTCTGATCGAAAAACCAGCTCCCAAAATTCTCGAGATGATCTGTCCTTGCTTACCAGCCCGAACCGCGTCAGGCTTAATTATCCCAAATGTTAAATTACTCATTCTTAGTATCTTAACTGCCTTTAGTTGATCTTAAATTATAGTCAGTGAGATCGGAAAATCTCTTTAGAAGTATAAACGGAAGTTCCATTTGTGACTATCGCTCGTGGTGTTTTTTTCCCCTTTCCATCGATGTTGGGCCATCTATCTACGAGTCGACAATATCCCAATAATTGCGGATCGTAGGATGAATTGCCGACTCTGAGCTAACGTCGCAATTCGAACGTGGTAAGGGCGAAAAAGAGAAGAACGTTAAGTATTCCGGCAGCTATCGAGACAAGCCAGATAAAGATATGTGAACCGTGGTGGTGCCATTTGTTGGCAATGAGGCGATATATTGCGAAGGCGGTGAGAAAACCGATGACAAAAACGCCGATAGCTCCGTAGAGCCAGAAACCTTCGTTCTCCGGGTCGGCAAGAAACTCGAGCACCTTGTCTTTTGAGACGAAATACATTGCGAAGGCTACGAGTTCGGCCGTGATAGTGATGGAGAGAACCTTTACAGCGGAATGAACGTCTATGATCGAGTCGGTGATGTTGGCAAATGCAGACCGAGCTACTTCGCCGACGACTCTATCTTGATCGTAGTTTTGATAGCTCAAGGACGTTGACTCCGAATTGTTTTGCCCGATTGTCGCCCGGAAAGTACAGGCTCAAACGAATGCCGTTATTGCAGACTCAATGTTAGTGCTCCAACCTGTTTGTACATTTCCATGAAGTTGAATTCATTCCATGCCTCGACGATCTTGCCGTCCTGTACGCGGACTATGACCATCCCTGTAAATTCGACGCTCTGATTGGTAGGAGCCAATCCGATTCCGTGACCATCGTGTGAACCGGTAACGCGACAGCGGACGGCGATCTTGTCGCCCTCAGTGATCGTGTCTTCGACCTCCACACGTAGGTTTGGGTAAGCCGAGACAAACGCGCGATGGAACATTTTGAAGTTTTCGGGTCCGACTATCGGCTCCGGCCCGAGACCGTGTCCGACACCATCAACAGCAAACATTTCATCGATCGCTGCCTCATTCTGATCGTTCCAAACCTCGTCAAACCACCGCTGCATGAATTCTGCGTTTGCCATAACTTGCCCGTTCTTAAGTTATCTGATGCGGTGGAACTGCAGACTTTAGTTGCATCTCGATACCCAGTCTCTGGTCACCTGGAAGATGTGCACTTTTTAGCTTCATCTTTTTGTGACCATCAGCTTTGACCTCTATATCGTAGAGTCCGTCAATTATTTCAACATCAATCGAACCAGTGTCGTCGGTTACAAACCGATATTCCTTTCTAAAAATCGATGCTCGCTTTGGGACCATCTTGATCTTCGCTCTTGGGATCGTCGCCCCAACCCAATCACGCACAGTCATGCAAACTCGTGAAGAGCGTTGCGCGTGCAATGACGCGCAAAACACCATCAACAATCCGCATACGAAAAAAAGCTTCATGCGGCGGTACTCTGTCCCAAAACTTCGACGATCGCCTGGCCGATGTCGGCCGGGGATTTTACAACTCGGATGCCGGCGGCCTCGAGGGCTTTCATCTTTTCAGCGGCGGTTCCCTTGCCGCCGGAGATGATCGCACCGGCGTGGCCCATGCGGCGTCCCGGCGGTGCGGTCTGGCCGGCTATAAAGGCAACTATGGGTTTCGTGACATTGTCTTTTGCAAATGCCGCCGCTTCTTCTTCGGCAGTGCCGCCGATCTCGCCGATCATGACGATGGCGTCAGTCTCGTCGTCCGCCTGAAAAAGACGCAGAGCGTCGGTATGCGTCGTGCCGATGATGGGGTCGCCGCCGATGCCGATCGCTGTCGACTGGCCCAGGCCCAGCGCAGTTAACTGGCCGACAGCTTCATAGGTCAGCGTGCCCGAGCGTGACACCACGCCGATCCTTCCCTCTTTATGAATGTGTCCGGGCATGATGCCGATCTTGCACTTTCCGGGCGAGATGATGCCCGGGCAGTTCGGGCCGATGACGCGAGTGTTCTTGTCGCGAAGATATTCCTTAGCTTTGACCATGTCAGCAACGGGAATTCCCTCGGTGATACAGACGACCAGCGGAATGCCTGCGTCGGCCGCTTCCATTATCGCGTCGGCCGCAAATGCCGGAGGAACGTAAATGACCGATGCATTGGCCCCGGTTTCCTTTACGGCGTCTGCCACTGTATTAAAGACAGGAATTCCCTCGTGCATCGTACCGCCCTTTCCAGGCGTCACGCCGCCGACCACGTTCGTGCCGTAATCGACCATTTGCAGCGTGTGGAAAGTGCCCTCTTTGCCGGTTATCCCCTGAACGATCAGACGGGTGTTCTTGTCGACTAAAACTGCCAAAGTGCTTGTCTCCTAGATGAATATGCTGTTGAAAACAAAGGCAAAGTATACCACGACGAGTAATTACCCTGGCAATTGAATGAATCGAGGTTTTTTTTCTGAACTTTTTACGACCGAGAATCGTTTCAGACAATAACTTTCGAGGTTTCAGCCTGCGAGCCTTCCCGTACGCATCGCCGAACCGAATTCTTCGTTGTTTATGCGCCAGCTCTATTCTTTTTATACAGACGCTTTCTGGATAGCCCTTAAATCGATCCTTGAGCACAAGCTGCGCGCCTTTTTGACGCTGATCGGCATCATTATCGGCGTCGCGGCCGTGATCGTTGTCGGGGCTTCGATACAAGGGCTGAAAACGTACGTGATCGATCAGGTATCGAAGGTGCTCGGGTCGAACCATTTCATGATCACCCGAATGGCAATGATGGAGCGCGTTTCTGACGAGGAGTTTGAGCGTAGAAATAGATTGTATCGGGACGTGACCTGGGAGGAATACAACTACGTTCGCGAGAACTGCAAACTATGCACGTATGTCGGCGCGCAAATGAACGCGGGCGCCGATCTGCAGGAAGGCACCGTCGAAATGCCGTCTGTCCGTATGCAGGGCGTAACGGACAACATGTCGGAGATCGAAGATAAGACTCTGGTCGAAGGCCGATTTTTCTCTAAGGAAGAGGTCGAGCGTACAGCGGCCGTTGCCGTCATTGGAATGGACGTGAAGGAGAAATTTTTCGAATTTACGTCACCGCTCGGCAAGACGCTTAAAATTCGCGGCGTTCCGGTGACGATAATAGGCGTCGAGCAGAAACGCGGTTCGTTCTTTGGCCAATCGCAGGATCGGCACATGTACATTCCGATCACGCTTCACAACCAGATCTTCAGTAGGACCGGCGGCCTCCAGATACATGGGAAAACGGCGACGCCTGATAATTTCAAGGCTTCGATCGACGAGGCAAACTTGCTGTTGCGAAACAAGCGGCAGCTGTTAGGCAGCCAGGAAAGTAATTTTTCCGTTGTGAACGTGGACGAATTCAACTCGACCATGGACAGCATAACCGGCGCGATCGCGGCGGTCGTGATACCGATCACGATGATCATTCTGGTCGTCGGCGGCATCGTTGTGATGAACATCATGCTTGTATCCGTGACCGAGCGGACGTTTGAGGTCGGACTAAGAAAGGCCCTCGGTGCGACACGCAACCAGATCCTTCTGCAATTTCTAATTGAATCGGCTCTGCTCTGCGTCGTAGGCGGACTGCTCGGATTATTGCTTGCTACGGGAGCGACTCGGCTGGTGGGATATCTGCTGGAGATGACCATGACGATCACGATGTTTTACGTGATCCTTTCGGTCGCGGTATCCAGCATCATAGGGGTTGTCGCGGGACTCTATCCCGCATGGAAGGCGGCGCGGCTTGATCCGATCGTTGCTTTAACAAAGAGTTAATATGGCAGTCTCTGCATCGCTTCCGATCGAAGTTCTCAAGATGGCGTATGACAGCGTTGTCTCGCACAAGTTCCGTTCGTTTTTGACGATCCTTGGGATCGTGGTCGGGATCTTGACGGCGATAGTCGTCGCGTCGATCCTGACCGGCATGCGGCAGAGCATTGTCGCGATGTTCGAGGACTATGGAACCAATAATATCTATCTCTTTCACCTCTCGACCGGATTTGGCCCGAGCAACCGCGACGAACGAAATCGCAAACCGCTCACTATGGACGACGCGAATGCGATACTCGCGCAGGCTCCGGCGGTAAACGACATTGCGACCGTCTCGGTGAACATCGGTTCGTGGGGGACGGGTTTCGACGATAACATGATCTATAAGGATAAGAATTATCGTTGGGCCCTGACAGATGGAGTTACCGCAAATTATCCCGGGATCACCAATCTGAAAATGAAGACCGGCAGATGGCTGACCGAGATGGACGATTTCGAACGCAGGAACGTCCTCGTGGTCGGTGTAAATGCGGTTGAGGCTCTCTTTGACGGCGACGCTGAAGAAGCTGTCGGAAAAGAGATCCGAATGAACGGCAGTCCGTGGCTGATCGTCGGCGTACTCGAAAAGCGCGAGTCCGGATTTTTTGGCGAAAACGAGGAAGACCGGAAGATCTTTATGCCTTTCCGCACGGCGCGAAAGGTCGCACCGACGCGCGATGCCGTTCTGCATATTGCGCAGGCAAAGACCGGATTTCTGAATGATGCGGTTGATGAGATCACAAGCGTCCTCCGCGTTCGCCGTGAGGTTAAGACGGGCGAACCGAACAATTTCGACATCAAGACCGCCGACGATTTCATGCGGCAGTTTGACGGTATGATCGCAGGCATCGGGGCCGCGGCGATCGCTATATCTTGTCTCGGATTGCTGGTCGGCGGAATAGGCGTAATGAACATCATGCTCGTATCGGTTACGGAACGAACAAAAGAGATAGGAATCCGAAAGGCAATAGGCGCGACTCGGAAGGCGATCGTGTTTCAGTTCCTTGCGGAAGCAATGGCATTGACACTCCTAGGAGGTTTGATAGGCATCGTGGTCTCAGTTGGCATCAGTAACCTGATCCTCTTGCTGTTGCCTTCGATACCTGCAAAAGTCGAATTGTGGATGATCTTGCTATCGCTTGGCGTTTCGCTCGCCATCGGATTGGTATTCGGCGTGCTTCCGGCACGCAAGGCCGCAAAGCTCGACCCGATCGAGTGTCTGCGATACGAATGATCAACTGATTCTCGGCAATTCAATTCCCTGAACGCCTATGAACGGGCGTTCTTTTTTGTCTTTACCAATGTGCCCATGCTCCACCTCCCGTATGATCGATAGCTGGCAAAAATTGCTTGTTCAGTGCGTCTCCCCAGGTATAGACTGTTGTTCCGCAAAGATCCGGTGAATCTCGCCGTTCATTGTGCGGCAGATCTCAATTAAATCAATAGGTTTGATCAAAGGAGTAATGAGATGAACCTCGATCCGAATCCACACCTTTCCTGTGTTTGGAATACACCAGTCGATTGGGATGCTCTGAACGTTTCTAACGTCCCGGATGAGCCGGGCTTCTACGCATTTACCGATCACAACGACGTGCTTCAGCCTACGGTCACAGGCCGCACGGTGCTATATGTTGGCATCGCGACCCAAAGCTTGCGCGAACGTATCCGAAAATACAAAACGGGCGATTTCACAAACATTAGCAATATGCACCGCGGCGGCTTTATGATGTTCCTTTCCCGTGCAACGGCACACTTTCACGACGGCAGGATCACTCATTCCGTACAGCGGACTCCGGTCGAGGTGACAAGGATCTCATCCGGGATGCCGCCGATAAAGAGCACGTTAGAACCGGACAAGATCTATCTTCGGTGGGCGGTCGATTATCGTGCGGCGATCGAGGCATTGCTGATACAGCAGCTGAATCCCCGTTTCAACACGATGCTCGTCTAGGTCTATTCACACTTGACACGCTTCATCGGGATGTCCATTCCCTTAAGTTCGCCGTTTCGCATTCCCTCGATCCGGGCGAACAGTGAATCAGGTTTGTCGAGGCGATAAATTATGCGCTGGGGAAAGTCGTGTTTCAGATTCTCAAATACAGCCTCATTCACAGTTACCTTTGCGATCGAAAACGGCGTCTCGTCTTTTGCGCTTGACGGTTTCGCGACATAGGTCAAACCTTGGCCGTTATTTACGATGCGAAGAAATTCGAACGCGACACTTTTGCCGTTTCTAACCGTTTGCGAAGAACCGAGCATCAGGTTCTCGGTCGGTCTAGCCCATCTCTCTGTAGTGACCGGACCGGTTCCGATCGTTTCCCAGCAGCCGGACATCCAACTAAGTACATTCACCTTTGAATTCACATCCTGAGCACGAACAAAACTCGGCAGTAAAAACAGCGTGATCACGCAAAAGCCATAAACGACCCGTTTCTTCATTCTTCCAGATCTCCTTACCAAAATGGAACTTACTGCTCGAACACTAATCCTATCCGCAGAAGGATGATCGAGATTGTACAAATCCGACATTTATTAGGCCGTTGTGAATAATTCCGAGATCCGATGGGTCTGCTTGAAATACTCAAGCGGAGAACTGCCGGCGAAATCACGAAACTCGCGGATCAGGTGAGGCTGGTCATAGTAACCAGCCGCGAGAGCGGAGTCGAGAATATTCGGTAACTCTGCCGCTTCGATCTCTCGGACAAACGACTGAAACCTCTGAATTCGTGAAAATCGTTTTGGAGAAATGCCGATGTTCCGGTCGAATATTCTCTGAAGTCTCCTTTCGGTGATCCCATATCGCCGGGCAAGTCGCGACACGCCAATTGCACCTGAAGTTCCCGAGATGATCCGGCAGGCATCTTCAGCGATCGGATCGACGTCGATCCCGTTCGCCAAAATTGTCACCATCGCCGATTCGAACAGCTTCATACACTCTGCGAAAGATCCGGCTTCACGGATCCGCGAATCCAGATCTTGAAAGGCCGAGGCACTTATGAGATGCGGCGAGATCACGCTGCCGAATAATTCGGTCAACGGGATGCCAACGAACGGGGCGGCACCGGCGGGCTGAAACCTAACTCCAAAGAGGCTGACAACGCCTGACGGACGGATCAGGATGCGACGCTTTAATTGACCGGAAAAAATGGTCTCAGGTTGCGTTTCGACCGAGCCGTCATCGTGTTGGCGCTGAAACCTGTCAGCGAGATTGAATACGATCTCGGGGCAGCCATCCGGCAGAACGGGCTCGAAATCTGCTTGTCCTCCAACATCATCGCTGATCGCCCAGAAGCACCTTATATAAGGCGCAAGAGCGGCAGTTGGCGCCTGTTCCCGATAGTTCATCTATTCGAGCTCGACACTTTCTTGATATTCAGGAACTATCACGTTCCAACCAAATCGTTCGCGGATATGTCCGGCCATGGCCTCGGCGGCTTCGGGTTCGCCGTGTGTCGTGAAGACAGTTTTCGGAGTGTTTGGCAAACCTTCGAGCCAGCGGATCACTGCCTTCCAATCGGCGTGCGCCGAAAAGCCTTCGATCTTTTCCACGCGGCAATTCACATCCACCATTGTCTTCATTATCTTGACCAGCCGCTCGCCGTCCTGTATCTTCCGCCCCGTTGTACCGGCAGCTTGGTATCCAACAAATACGACCGTGGCATTTTCCATCGGCAGCATTCTCACCGCATGGTGCAGGACGCGTCCGCCGGTCATCATACCCGAGGCCGAGATTATGATCCTCGGCCCCCGCATGTCGTTAAGCCGTTTTGATTCGTCACGGGATGAAGCGGTTGTCATCGCGGTCGTTCTCAACGGATGCTGTTTGCGGGCCAGTATCGATGCGTATTCCTCGTCGTGTTCTTCGTGCCAACGGTTATATACCTGGGTTGCCTGTGCAGCCATTGGTGAATCGACTATTACGGGAAGCACGGGAATCCGCTTTTCTTCCTCAAGTTCGCGAATAAGATAAAGGACTTCCTGTGTACGTCCGACTGCAAAGGCCGGGATCAGGATCGGGCCGTTGCGGCTGACCGCTTCATTTACGATCCGCGTCATTTGATCGGCCGTCGAAACATCGCCGTGAAGGCGGTTACCGTAAGTCGATTCGCACATCAAATAGTCGCAGGCGGGAGGCGGTGCCGGGTCTTTTACGATCGGCTGGTCGTAATGCCCCAGGTCACCCGAGAACAGAAACCGTATCGATTCACCATCGGGCCGTGCGTTCGCCATCTCCACCAATACGAGACTGGCCCCCATAATATGGCCGGCGACCATAAAACTCGCTTGAATTCCCTCGATAACCTCAACATTCTTTCCATCGTTGGCGACCGGTTGAAGAAGTTTTAATGCGTCTCGGGCATCCTTTTCGTCATATAAAGGTAATGCCGGAGCGTGCGATGTCAACTGATGGCGATTACGGAAATCTGCTTCTTCTTCCTGCAGCCTTCCTGAATCCGGGAGGAGTATCTTCAAAAGGTCGGCTGACGCCTTTGATGTATAAACGGGCCCGCTGAAACCGAGTTTGACGAGACGCGGCAAATATCCGGTATGGTCAATATGAGCGTGAGTTATTATGACCGCATCGATCGATGCGGGATCAAAAGGCGGATCGTCCCAGTTACGATGCCGAAGTTCTGCAAATCCCTGAAATAATCCACAATCAACAAGTATCCGGCGACCATTGTTCTCAAGCAGATACTTCGACCCCGTAACCGTTCCCACCCCGCCGTAAAATGTGACCTTTGCCATTGCTGAATAGTAAGCGAGTTGTCAGGAAAACCAAAGATAAGAAGACTAATGGCGAACGAAGGGAGGCTTCCATTCGTTCGCCGATCGGTTTTGCCGATACTATCGATATCGACTAATCACTTTTCACTAGTTCACATATTCCCTTGGAAGGCTGACAACGTTTCCCACGTCCTCGGTCTTCGATTGGACCTTTCGAATGTTCGCATATCGGACAAGCTGCGTTGCCGTTTCGCCATCCTGCCAGAACGTCGCCCATCCGAAGTTGAGCCATATCTTGGCCGTTTCGCCATCAGCGATCGGCATAGGCGTAGAGGCAAATTTCGCCCGAATCCGAGCGATTATTTCCATGGCGGTCCTTTCGGAAGCCTTCGGCAGAACGATCAAAAACTCGTCATTCATCGATCGGGCGAGAAAGTCCATTTTTCTTAGTTGGGAATTGATCAGCTCAGCTGCAAAGCCGAGGGCTTTGTCACCCGTCGCATGGCCATAGGTCTTATTGAGGTCCTCAAACTCCTTTATATCTACCGCCAGAACGGTCAACGGCCGCTCGTCGCGAGATCGGTGCGATTCTGCCAACTGGTTTTCGAGCACCATGTAAAATGCGCGTTCATTGGGAAGCTTGGTGATCGGGTCTGTAAGGGCATTCGACAAAGAGCGTTCGAAGGCCATTGACCCAAGGAAAAGTGGAGCAACGCGTTCGGCTATCGCGTGAAGTTTGTCGGCGGTTTCGTCACCAAACACCGATGACTCTTTAAAGAAAAGCTGATAGATCGCAAAGACATCTCCTTCGTGGATCAAAGGAATTGCCGCCGACGCTCGAAGCTCATCAGGCAAACCTGAGGGAAAGTGCTCCCGCTCGTCAGTCAAAGCTTCGGCAGTCTCTATCTCGCCGCTCAGAAACGCAAGGCCGGCCAGGCTCGTTCCCGAATCGACATCGGTGTTTTCGAGTGCCGCGGCATTCGATCCAAAAGCCTGCGTAATGCGAAGCAGGTCATGTCCGTCTCCGGTGCGTGTGAGAAGAATACCTGTTTCATAAGGAACGATCGCGTGTACCCGGTTTGAGACCAAACGAAACATATCTGCCGGTTTCAGCGAACTTCCAAAAAACTCTCGGGCATCTTCAAGCGCCGCCAGTTTTTCGTCAAGTTCCGTTCTTGCGGGCAGCTCGGGCGCAGTCCATCCAAGTCCATAAACGTTTCGCGACCTTCTAAGTTGTACTACTGTCCAAACACAGATCGAAAGATATACACAAGCCAACGCAGTAAGCAAAGTGACCCTTGCCTCTTCCGTTAGCGGCGAAACTGCTATGGCGTACGTGGCAAAAGGTGCGGCCAGGCCAAACGCGATGAGCATTGCCTGCGCTCCAAAACCTATTACGCCCTGGTGCGTCGCGGGAGGCCGCTTTTCTGAACCTGTCATATTTTGAGATAAGGCGAAACGAGAAAAAGAGATCTTAGGAGGATGGGCTCGAACTGCCCGCACATTAAGGATAGCGATTGCACTTTGAGTTCGTCAATACTTATTAATCCTGCGGAGCAACCCTCAAAATTGCCGCCGACAGCCCGCCGTTAATGCCGCGTGGCGAGCTATATGATCGTATTCCCCGCAAATATGCGCGGATCGCCGAAAAACAGCCTCCAAAAGGCCACTCAAAAAACTTCAAAAAACTTCGATTTTGGCGATTTTTGGGTTGACTACCCCGTTGCCAATCCCTAGTATTATCGTTTGCTTCGAAACACGCTTGAATTTCGGGGCAAGAGGCTGAAGAAAGACAGTCTCAGCAAAGATCAAGCTAACTTAACTTTGAAGAAGACAGGAGATAGTTTTTAGAATGAAAAAAGTAATTGCACTTTCAACCCTTATGGCTGTCAGCGCTCTTGGAATGGCTTGCGGTGAAGCTGCTCCGGCAAACAACGCTGCAAACAAGACCAACACCAATGCAACGGCTAACAACACCAACGCTGCTGCAACTGCTACACCGGCTGCAACTCCGGCTGCTAACACCAATGCGACCAACGCAACGGCTTCGAACGCAAACGCTTCGAACACCGCAGCTGCTAACAAGCCGGCCGGCAACACGACCGCTGCTAACAGCAACGCTAAGCCGGAAGAAAAGAAAGAAGAAAAGAAATAGTTTTCTTTCTGCTGAATATTTTGGGCATTCGGTCAATGTACCGGATGCCCTTTTTAGTTTCGCTTATCAATTTGATCACCTGGACTGATCTGCCGGAAATTCGACCCCAATTTCGCCAAAAATATTTTTTAGAAAAATCTGGATTTTGACCGTTTTAGGGGTTGACTATGCCACTTTTCCTGCATATAGTTTCCAATGTTCCGAAAATCAAATAGATTTTGGGGGACGAGAACGCCTAACCAGCGATTCTCCGGTTAAAATAAAGTTAAGCTTAATCTTTGAGGAAGACAGGAGAAAGAATCTAAATGAAAAAAGTAATTGCACTTTCAGCCCTTTTGGCCCTCGGTGCTCTTGGAATGGCTTGCGGCGATGCCGGCACGGCCAATAACGCTGCTGCTAACGCTAACAAAGCCGCTGCAAACGCTATGAATGCCGCCGCAAACGCTATGAACTCGGCTGCAAATGCGATCAGCACGGCTGCCAACACGGCTGCTAATGCTGCCAACACGGCTGCTAACGCCGCGGCAAACGCTGCTAACGCGATGAAACCGGCTGCAAATGCTCCGGCCGCAAATGCAAACGCTGCCAACAAACCGGCTGCAAACAAATAGTTCGACTTTTTAAGTCAACAGTAAAAGCACCTGCCATAACCGGCGGGTGCTTTTTCTATCACAGCAATTCCACTAGATCCCTCACTTCGGTCACCGGCCTCTGACACACAAAGTTCTCGCAAACATAAGCCGTGGTTTTTCCATCGATGGTCACCCGATCGGTCAATAACGGTACATCCGAGCCCTCGGGGCCGACCGTCACCAGCTTGAATGGCCGATACTCTGACCATATCTCCCTTTCAAGATCGCTGCCCTTTTCGCCGACTATCGCGATCTCTTTCACGTTAGCTAACTGGAACTCGACCACGCTCAACATACGACCAAAGCCGCTTGGAAAACGCCTGATCTGCGACGCTGCCAACCGAAGCACCGTTGACGCGAACCGTTTGTATTTCTCTTCACCATAAAACTTGGCTAATTTGAGGAGGACGTCCGCAGCCACCGAATTGCCGGACGGCGTCGCGTTATCGAAAAAGTCCTTGTTCCGGACTATCAGTTCCTCATGATCGTTCGAAGTGAAAAAGAAGCCGCCGTTTTCTTCGTCCCAAAACTCGGTGATCATGGCATCGGCAAGTTCCTTTGCAGCGTGCAGATATTTCGAATCTCCGCAGGCCTGATGAAGCTCGATCAAACCATCAGCCAGATTTGCATAATCCTCAATGTACCCGTTCAGCTTCGCCTTGCCGTCCTTCCATGTCCGGAGCACCCGACTTGACCGGCAAGCATCCCCCCTTGCCATGCCGCTTGCGCCTTCATTCTCGTTTACCACCATCTCTCTCAACAAGAACTCGGCATTCTCTTTCGCAACATCCAGATACTCTTCGTTATCAAGCACCACTGCCGCTTCCGCAAACGCCGCCAGCATCAAGCCGTTCCAGGCGGTCAAAACCTTCTCATCGCGAAAGGGCTTGATGCGGCCCTCACGGCTTTCAAAGACTGCTTTTTTCCAGGAAGCCAACTGTCCACTGTCCACTGCCCGCTGTCCACTGTTTAGGATGTTCTTCCCCTCAAAATTCCCTTCGGCCGTCACGTCGTAAAATGCGCAGAACTTTTTCGCATCTTCTTCCCCGAGAACTTCTGCGATCTCCTCCGGCGTCCACACAAAGAACTTACCTTCGTGACCTTCGCTGTCGGCATCCTGAGTCGAATAGAACGCGCCGCTCGTATCCGTCATCTCCCTCCGCACATATTCCAATGTTTCGATGGCGACCCGCTTAAAAAACTCGCTCTCAGAACCCGCGGCGTTAGCGGCAGGCCGGTTCGCCGATGATCCGATCGAATCACCAACATTCTGACGTCCCACTGATGCAGGCGGTTCTGACTTCGCGATCTGATACAAATGTAGAAATACGCGGATCAATTGAGCATTGTCGTACAGCATCTTTTCGAAATGTGGAACGAGCCAGATCGGATCGACAGCGTAACGATGAAACCCGCCGCCGAGCTGATCGTATATTCCACCCTTGGCCATCGTTTCGGCGGTCTTTCTCACCATTTCGAGCGCGCCGAAATCGCCGGTCCGTTTCCAATACCGCAGCAGAAATTCCATCGCCATGGCCGCCGGAAATTTCGGTGCTCCGCCGAAGCCGCCGTTCTTCGCATCGAACGACTTAACGAAACTTCTGTACGCAAGATCGGAAAGTTCGTGATCGATACCAGCCGAAGAAAAATCGGTCACGCTCAATCGCCGCAGTTCACCCAGAATATCGTTCGCAGAATGCAGAAGCTCATCACGTTTCGTGTCCCATGCCTCGGCAATGCTCATCAGTATCTGCGGCCAAGACGGCATGTTGTAACGCTGGGTCGGCGGAAAATACGTTCCGCCAAAGAACGGCAATTTGTCCGGCGTGATAAAGACGTTCATCGGCCATCCGCCGCGGCCGGTCGTCAACTGCACGAAGTTCATGTAGATCTGATCGACGTCCGGCCGTTCTTCCATATCGACCTTGATATTAATGAAATGCTCGTTTTGTATAGCGGCGATCTTTTCGTCCTCAAACGATTCGTGTTCCATCACATGGCACCAATGACACGCCGAATACCCGATGCTCACAAGCAGCGGCTTATCTTCCGCCCTGGCCCGCTCAAACGCCTCTTCGCCCCACGGATACCAATCGACCGGATTATGCGCATGCTGGAGCAAATATGGCGAAGATTCGTTTATCAGCTTGTTTGTATACTTCTTTGAAGCCTGCATATATCGTTGATATTAACCTGAAGAACTACCCAGACGCGACCTATACACGTTCGTAAGTCCTGGGTGCAAAATAACTGCAAGTTGCGAAAATGCTGGTCTTGGGGAAAGCTTGCAATAATGGGTTTGGTGTTCAAACGGGAGCTATTACTTCTCCCAATTTTTCGTTGTTTCTATTTCACCAGGTGGTCGACACTGTCAGCATGCCATACCGACCGTTCCAAGCGGGTTCGGGTCGCCAGGAAGCTTAAGTCCGCGGCGGATGATGCGGTCGATCTTAACGTGGTGGTTGTTCCTATGCTCATCGTCAAGGAGCAGATGCAGCAACTCATGCCAAAGCACCTTCTCCAGGATCAGCTCGGGCTGCGGCTTAGTAAAGAACTCGCCGAACGTGATCACCAGATCACGGTGGTTAGCCGTTGCTCCGTACGCAGGCCCGTCGTACACGACGATCACATCGTCCCAGATCTTCCCGTAATCACGTTTCAGGTCACCCCGCACTCCGCTCAATTTCTTTGGGACCTTGGTGTACAATCGGCCCTCTTCTGTAATGAATGGCGCGGTTGATATTCGCGTGAGTATCGAGTTGAGCGTTTTATGCAGGTAGTCCATATCTGACGCAAAGTAGGGTTGATTCCTGCGTACATCGGAAGATACACGAAACGACACATCGTATAAGAAAGCCATAGATTTTTGTTTGAGTTTGGGTTGCCGCTATTTTGCCACAGATCTTTCAAAGTTCGAAGTCTCACCTGGATTTCGTGTTTCAGGCTTCGGCCTCTCCTGTTCTTCCATTTCTGACCGCGTTGGGATATATTACCCATATCGTATGACCCCGCGTTGCATTGCAAAGCTTCGTCCTGCCGCAAAACGCGCCAACCTATTTGGCGGCGATTAATTTCTCCAATTCTTTCAGAGTGCGAGCTTCGGCTCGTTTCTTATCAAGCCATTACGCGATAGATCGCGCACTCTTAACAGAAGGAGAAAGACAATGACACCGACACAAGAACTTCAAAAGCCGTCGATAAAGACCGCACTCCCGGGACCGAAGTCCCTCGAGATCATCAATGCCGACGCTCAGTACGTGACACCGAGCTATCCGCGGCCCGATTATAAACTTGTCGCCGACCACGCACAGGGCGTTTGGATCACTGACCCTGACGGCAACGTATTTCTGGATTGCAACGCGGGCGTTGCCGTGTGTTCGACCGGACACTGCCACCCGGAAGTCGTGGCAGCCATCCAAAAACAGGTCAGCGAACTGATCCATCTCTGCGGCACCGATTTCTATTACCGCCACATGCCCGAACTGGGTAAGAAACTCAATGAAATAGTACCAATCGACGGACCGACCAAAACGCACTTTGCCAACTCCGGAGCAGAGGCGATCGAGACCGCACTCAAACTGGCGATGTATCACACTCGTAGGCAAAAGTTCATCGCGTTCCAAAGCTCATTCCACGGCCGTACGCTCGGAGCCCTTTCGCTGACGAGTTCGAAAAAAGCTCAGCGACTTGGCTTCATGCGTCAGCCGCTCGACGTGGTCCACATTCCGTATCCGAACAAATTCCGACATTTCATCACTGATCAGGCGACCGACGAAGGAACCGTAAGCTGTGACGTGCTCACCTGGCTCAACAAGGTGTTCCAGACGACTACGCCCCCAGAAGAGGTCGCCGGTATCATCCTTGAGGTCGTTCAGGGCGAGGGCGGATATGTTCCGGCTCCGACCGTCTTCGTCAAAGAACTCAGACGCATCTGCGACGAGCACGGCATTATGCTGATCGTCGACGAAGTGCAGTCCGGTATGGGCCGCACAGGCAAGATGTTCGCCCTCGATCATCATGAAGGAGTAAAAGCCGACATCGTTTGTATGGCGAAAGGACTCGGCTCGGGGATGCCGATCGGGGCTTGTACCGCGCGTGCAGACATTATGGACTGGCATAAAGGAGCTCACGCATCGACCTTTGGCGGAAATCCGGTGGCCCTTACAGCTGCGTTGAAAACTATCGAACTCCTTGAAGGCGGATTGGTAGAAAACTCCAGGAACGTCGGGGCTTATCTCGAAGCAGGACTGAATAAGCTCAAAGAAAAATATTCCGTGATCGGCGATGTACGCGGCTACGGAATGATGCTCGGCGTCGAGTTCGTAAAGGGTTCGGGCGATGATCCGCACGCTGCTGATGCAGATCTCCGCGACCGCGTCGAAATCGCCTGCTTTGAAAAAGGCCTTATCATCCTCGGCTGTGGAAGCAACAGTATCCGATGGTCACCGCCGCTCATTCTCACAAAGGAGCATGTCGACGTGGCTCTCGAAATTTTCGACCAAGCCGTTGCCGAATCGATCCATTAATTCGCGCTAAATTTGTCCGGCAAAACTTGCCGCGATTGAACAAGGGAATCGACCGAAGGTCCTTTGCGCAATTCGCGGCTTTTTAGGAGCTATGTATTTTCGCCTTGACTTAATTAAGTGTTTACTTTATTATGGAGGACATGGACGCGTTTACGGCCCTTGCAGAACCGACACGGCGACACATCATGGAGATGCTCGCTGCAAATAAGAGCCTCTCTGCCACAGATATTTACAACAATTTCAGCACGTCGCCGCCGGCGATCTCCCAACATCTAAAAGTGCTGAAACAGGCAAACCTCGTCCGTGTGGAAAAACGGGCGCAGAAACGTATTTATTATGTAAATCCGGAACCTATGAAAGAACTCGAGAAGTGGATCCAGATCTTCACGAAAGACTGGCAGGACCGCCACGACCGGTTGGAAGCGATGCTCAGAAAGCAAATGGCCGAGTCAGAACCGCCTGCGTAAACGGGCGGCCATTTTGAAAAAGCCCGCGAGTCGGCCAGAGCGAAATGAACAAGGTTAAACTAAGGCTTACGCTGGCGTAAGCACTACAAAAGGAGAAATTCAATGGCAAACAAAACGATAGTGACCGCTGAACCTAACAAACAGGACCTCTTCATAACACGCGAATTCGACGCGCCCCGCGAACTCGTCTTCAAGGCACACACCGATCCGGACCAGTACTGTCAATGGGTCGGACCAAACGACCTGGAAATGTCGGTTCAGAAACTCGATGCCTTCGACGGCGGTGCCTTCGAATTCACGCATACGCGTGGCGGACACAGCTATCGGTTCTTCGGTGTCTATCACGAAGTACTGCAGAACGAACGCATCATCGGCACGTTCGAATTCGACGGCCTGCCCGAACGCGGCCACGTGATAATGGGCAAAACGGTATTTGAGGAATTATCGAAAAATCGCTGCAGACTAGTACACCAATCTGTGTTCTTTTCGGTCGCAGACCGCGACGGAATGATCCAATCCGGTATGGAACGCGGCGTTACTGAGGGATATGAGAAACTCGATAACATACTTGCCAGAGCAGCCGCCTCATCGGCAAACGTCTGAGAGATAGACATAAAAACAGGGCGTCCCGAGATCTACGGTTCGCCCTTTGATAAGCAAATCAGCCAAAATTTCAGGCCTTTGCCTTCTTGATCTCTTCGATCAGGACGGGCACGGCCTCGAAAAGGTCGCCGACAATGCCGTAATCAGCGATGTCGAAGATCGGTGCTTCGGAGTCCTTGTTGATCGCGACGATGGTGCCGGCATTCTTCATCCCGACGATGTGCTGGATGGCACCGGAGATGCCGAGAGCGATATAGAGCTTGGGAGCGACGGTCTGGCCTGATGAACCGATCTGACGATCGATCGGCAGCCATTCGCTGTCGCAGATCGGACGCGATGCCGCAAGATCGGCGCCAAGCACATCCGCCAATGCCTGGGCGACGGCGATGTTCTCCTGCGACTTGATGCCGCGGCCGATGGCAACGATGACCTCCGATTTCGTAAGATCGACCGAAGCCTTTGCCTCCTGGAATGGCTCTTCAGCCGTCATTCGAACTTCCCCGACGGCAACATCGATCGTCTCTACGGAAGCACTTCCCTTTTCTGCAGCGTCACCGCGAAACGCTCCCGACTGAAACGTTACAAAGTATGGTGAGTCGCCGCCAACAGTAACATCGGCATCGAGCTTTCCAAGAAAGATACGTCGCGAAAGAACGAGTTTGCCGCCTTCCGCGCGATAGCGGATACAATCGCCCACGACCTCCCGGCCAAACCTTGTAGCGACCTTTGGTGCAAAATCGCGCACCTGGTATGTGTGAGACATCACAACATACTGCGGGTTTGTTGCTTTGATCACCTGTTCGAATGCATCGGCATAGGCATCCGGCGTATATATTCCGAGCTTTTCGTTTTTGGCAACTATCACTTTTTCGATCGCATATCCGGCGATCTCCTGTGCCAATGCGCAATCTTTATCGCACGGCAAAACAGCGGCGACGTTCAGCCCAAGATCCTTCCCGATAGACTGTGCAGCCGTGATCGCCTCGAGTGAGGTCTTGTTCAAAACGCAATTCTTATGTTCGACAAATACGAGGATCATATTACCCGCACCTCCGTCTTGAGTTTCTCGACCAACTCCGTCGCACCGGCCTTTGCGTCGCCGTTGCCGAGGATCTGCGTTTGTTTGGTCTTCAGAGGCATATAGACCTTCTGGATGGCCTGAGCGCCGGCAAATGCATCGATCGTCGGTGTGATATCTTTTATCTCTTTCTTTTTGGCCGCCATTATTCCTTTAAGTGAGGCATAACGGATCTGTGAAATACCGGATTGGATCGTAAGAAGCGCCGGAAGCTTATAGGTGAACCATTGATACCAACCGCTTTCCAATTCGCGTTTTACCCTGAGCGTTTCGCCCAGACTGGCTCGATCTACCTCGATAACGATCGTCGCATGGGGAATACCCAGGAGTTCCGCCAAAACTACGCCGGTTTGGCCATAACTCGCATCGTCCGACTGAAGGCCGGCAAAAACAAGGTCGGCATTCTCGTCGCGGATGGCATCGGCGATCGCCTTAGCGATCTGATACGGCGAAAGCCTGTTGGCCGTGTCAGCAACCACGTGAATTGCCCGGTCGGCACCGCGAGCCAAAGCATCTTTGATAACCGTCTTTGCGCTTTGCGGCCCCAGCGAACAAACGATGACCTCGCCGTCACCCTTGGCCTCCTTTAAGCGAAGTGCTTCTTCGAGAGCGTAACCGTCCGACTCGTTGGTCTGCTGTGCAACGTCCGCCTCGTTGATCCATTTTTCGTCTGAACCGATGCGCAGTACGGCATCCTTGTTCGCGACCTGTTTCATTAAAACAATGATTTTCATAGAAGGTCAGTCAAATGAATGAGTATTCATTCATATTATGTAAAAAGAGCGTTCCCGCCTCAAATCGGCGGAAACGCTCAAGGTCATTATTCCTCGTAACGCTTAAAGATCAGACACGCGTTTGTCCCGCCAAAACCGAAACTGTTCGAAAGAACATAGTCAACTTTAGCATCACGAGCGGTGTTCGGAATGTAATCCAGGTCACACTCCGGATCGGGAAACTCATAGTTGATCGTCGGCGGAAGCTTGTTTTCCGTAAGGGCCTTCACTGAGAACACGGCTTCAATACCGCCGGCAGCCCCGAGGGCATGGCCGGTCATCGACTTTGTCGAGCTAACGGCGAGTCCATTATTGGCGTGGTCACCAAATACCTTTTTGATCGCCATGCTCTCAAACTTGTCGTTGTATGGCGTCGACGTTCCATGAGCGTTAACGTAACCGATCTGATCCGGCGTGATCCCTGCATCCTTGATCGCACGCTCCATTACGCGAATAGCCCCGGAGCCGGATTCATCGGGCATCGTCACATGAAACGCATCGCCGCTCATGCCATAACCGACGATCTCCGCGAGGATGTTGGCTCCGCGTTTCTTCGCGAACTCCAGCTCTTCGAGTATCAAGATCCCCGAGCCTTCACCGATGACGAATCCGTCTCGCTCTGCGTCAAATGGCCGTGATGCATGTTTGGGGTCGTCATTTCGCGTTGAGAGTGCCCTCATCGACGCAAATCCCGCGACCGACATCGGTGTGATCGCGCTTTCGGCACCGCCGCAGATCATAGCGTCGGCATCGCCACGCTCGATGATCCTGAAGCTGTCTCCGATTGCATGTGCACCGGCAGAACAAGCCGTAGCCGTCGCCGAATTAGGCCCTTTCGCTCCGTGTCGTATCGAGACGTTTCCGGCCGCCAAATTAACGATCGCCGAAACGATGAAGAACGGTGAAACACGGTCCGGGCCGGAATTGAGCAGCTTCTCATGCTCGCGTTCGATCGCCCAGAAATCGCCAATGCCGGAACTTATGTAGGTCCCGACCATGTCGGCATTCGACTCGTCGATCACGAGCCCGCTATTTTCCATCGCTTCGTCCGAGGCCGCGAGAGCGAAATGCGTGAACGCGCCCATACGCCTGGCTTCTTTCTTATCCAGGAAGCTCAGCGGATCGAAATCCTTTACTTCGCAGGCAAACTTGACCGAGAACTTCTCCGTGTCGAACTTCTTGATGTAGTCCGCTCCGTTGGCGCCGGTCATAAGGCTGCTCCACGTCGTCGGAACGTCATTTCCGATCGGCGTTACCAACCCGAGTCCTGTTACTACTACTCGTCTTTTCATAAGTTTAGAGTGCGGGCATTAGCCCGTAAATACATACGCGATAGGTCGCGCACTCTGAACACTAGCCCTTATGCTGTTCAACGTATGCGTACGCGTCGCGAACTGCCTGGATCTTTTCAGCGTCTTCGTCGGGAATTTCGATGTCAAATTCCTCTTCGAACCGCATCACGAGTTCAACGAGGTCAAGCGAATCGGCACCGAGGTCCTCGATAAATCGAGCATTTTCGGTAACTTCCGCTTCGTCAACACCTAATTCATCAACGATGATCTGTTTGATCTTATCCTGAACTTCTGACATATGTTCTCCTCTTTTATAACGTTTCTAGAGTATTTCTTAAGCTCTCTGAATTCTCGACGTTCAAACATCGAACATCGCGGTCTATCTGTCTAACCAACCCTGATAAAACCTTTCCGGCCCCAACCTCGACCATTGTCGAGACATCATTAGAGGCCATTTGCTTAACGCTTTGCATCCAACGAACCGGCGATGAGACCTGTTGCGTAAGCCTGTCACAGACAACGCCTGGATCGCTGTTGACCGCGGCATCGAAGTTATGGACGACCGGAAACGAAAACGTCCCGTAGTTCAATTTTCCGAGGTCGTCGGCCAGCCTTTCTTGCGCTGGCATCATCAACGCACAGTGGAACGGAGCTGACACATTCAATTTCACAGCACGCTTCGCACCACGTTCTTTTAATAAATCACATGCCCTATCAACCGCATCTGCGTTGCCTGCGATCACGACCTGCGATGGCGAGTTTATGTTTGCCGGACTACAAATTTGTCCATTTGCAGCATCGGCACAAGCCTGCTCGATCGTCCCGATATCGGAACCTAGGATCGCCGCCATCGCGCCAACCCCGACGGGTACCGCTTCCTGCATGTACGTACCACGCTTGCGAACAGTTTTGACCGCATCTGCGAAATCTAAAACGCCGGCGGCCACCAGGGCTGAATATTCTCCCAGGCTATGCCCGGCTACATAACTTGGTTGTCCGAACCCCTCGGCGATCATCGCTCTGTACGCCGCCACCGAGGTTGTAAGTATCGCCGGCTGAGTGTTAGCCGTTAATGCAAGATCTTCTTCGCTGCCGGAAAAACACATTTCAGACAGTGAGAATCCCAAGGCCTCGTTAGCCTCCTGATAGACCTCACGGGCTGCAGGGTAATTGTCAAACAAGTCTTTCCCCATTCCCACGGCCTGCGACCCCTGACCAGGGAATATGTATGCGATCTTACCCATTTAGAATTTTAGTACGGTCGCTCCCCACGTAACGCCGCCGCCGAATGCGGTCAGAAGAACGGTACTTCCTTCCTTGATCCGGCCAGACTCAATGCACTCGTCCATCGCGATCGGGATCGAAGCCGAGGACGTGTTGCCGTGAAAGGCGATATTCGAGTAAACCTTGTCTTCAGGTACGCCGAGCCTTGAAGCCACTGCGTCGGTTATGCGCTGATTTGCCTGATGCGGTATCACCACATCAACATCATCGACGGTCAAACCAGCCTTCTCCAGCATTTCAGCGGAAATATCGGCCATAGAACGCACAGCAACTTTGAAAAGCTCATTGCCCTTCATCTTGAAAAAGTGCTGTCCTTCGTCGATCGTCTTATGGCTGGTGCCTAGCTTGGTGCCGCCACCCGGCGCGTAAAGCTGCTCTTCGTAGCGGCCATCGGACTTGATCTTAGTGGCGAGGATACCCTTTCCTTCAGGAACAGGCCCAAGAACGGCCGCACCTGCACCGTCACCAAATATCACGCATGTCCCGCGATCGGAGTAATCGACATATTTGGTCAGCACCTCGGCTCCGATCACCAACGCATATTTTATCTGGCCGGTGCGGATCATCGATTCGACCATTGTGATGCCATATAGGAACCCGGAACATGCTGCAAACACATCCATTCCGGCGGCATTGACTGCCCCAAGCTGGGCCTGGATCAGTGCTCCCGTTGACGGCATGATCTGGTCCGGCGTGGTAGTCGCACAAACGATGATCTCGATGTCCTCAGGTTTCAAACCTGCCCGCTCGAGTGCCATTTTTGCGGCAGCAGTGCCGAACTGGGAAGTGTACTCGTTTTCGGCGGCTTTGTGACGCTGCTTGATCCCGGTACGCGTAGTTATCCATTCATCAGAGGTCTCCACGATCTTTTCCAGATCAGCATTGGTCAAAATGCCCTCCGGATAAGCGTGTCCCATCCCGATAATGCCCGCATTAAATTGAGTCATTGAACAAAATTAGAACCTAATCTATTCGAAAATTCAAAAGCCTATTCGGCGTCTTTTACGTCGATTATTTGGCGGCCTTTATAGGTTCCTGTTTTGGCGTCGATACGGTGCGGCACTTTTGCTTCGCCCGAATCCTTGTCCAGGTAAAACTGGGGTGTTTTCAGAGCGTCGTGTGCACGGCGTTCACGGGTGCGCGCTTTGGAGTGTCTTCGTTTTGGATTTGGCATTGTTACCTCTTATTCAATTGCCGCAAAAAGTCAGGGTATAGAACTGCACCTCTTTGCGGCTAATTCAGATCCTTGAGAGCCGCCCACCTCGGGTCAAGCTCCGTTTTTTCACATTTACAATCTATCAAATTAAGGTTTGCACCGCATTTTTGACACAAACCCTTACAATCTTCCCGGCAGAACAACTGCTGAGGAGCGTCGAGCAATATTTGCTCGCGAATCACCTCATTCAGGTCTATCGAGTTACCTTCAAATTCGTTCGCCGCCAAGTCGGCCGGGGCCAACTCCTTTTCCCTGTCAAGAGAGAACATATCCTTCGAAATGAACACATCCTCAAACTCGATCTCGATCGTTCGCTTGACTGCCGACAGGCATCGGTCGCATGCGACCTCAGAATGCCCTGAAAGCCGACCGCCTACAATGACCGATGCCGAACCTTTGACCGCCTTTCCGTCGAACCAAAGTTCGCCGAACAATTTTAAGTTCTCATTTTCAAGATCGATCTCGACCGCGGGAACCACAACTTTGATCGGCAATTCCCTATCAAAACTGTCAAGATCGATGAACATTGTCACTGCGCTTCTACAGCACAAATTTAGGCTGTAAAGACAAACTTTGTATTATATCGCCTCAATACACATAGTCAACCATTCGGAAGGCCATTACGAGAGCCGAATGCCGCTGCCCACGGCTTCGTCCAATTTCCCAAAACCTCGCTCCTTAAGTAATCTCGACAGTCCCGAGTTTATCCGGTGCGCAAAACCGGGCCCACCATAGATGAATCCTGTATAAGCCTGAAGAAGCGAAGCTCCGGCCGCGATCTTCTCGAATGCGTCGTTCGCGTCAAAGATCCCGCCGACGCCAATGATCGGAAGATTCCCGTTTGAATATTTATATATTGTAGAAATAACCTCGGTCGATCTTTTGGCAAGAGGCCTTCCACTAAGGCCGCCCGCCCCTATTCTTTCAACGTCAGTCGTTTCCAGACCCGTTCTCGATATCGTTGTGTTGGTCGCGATGATCCCTGCGACCTCGTGTCTCAGGCATATATCGACCGCGGCCTCGATCTCCTGGTCAGAAAGGTCCGGCGCGATCTTAACTAGAAGCGGCTTTTCGCCCCACTCGCGATTTCGGGCTTGAAGCGCATTCACAAGCATTTCCAGACTATCCGACTTTTGAAGTTCACGAAGGTTTGGGGTGTTTGGCGACGAAATGTTGACAGCGACGTAATCAGCAACAGGATGAACGATCTCGAGGGTCGCGAGATAGTTTTCAACAGCTTCCTCATTAGCAACATCTTTGTTCTTTCCGATGTTTACACCAACGACGCATTTGCGATCGAGCTTTCGCAACCGATCCGCAACTGCTTCCGCTCCGTCATTGTTGAAACCGAGGCGATTGATCAAAGCCTTATCTTTCGGAAGTCGAAACATCCGCGGTTTTGGGTTTCCGGGTTGCGCCTTCAGGGTGACGGTGCCGACCTCGACGAAGCCAAAGCCGAGGTCGGCGAGTTGGTTGACCGCAACGCCGTTTTTATCGAAGCCGGCGGCCATTCCCAACGGGTTTGAAAACGGAAGGCCGAATCTCTGGATCGGACCAAGATCGAACTTTGGAGCCTTGCCTGCGAACAATCTTGAAACACCGCTCCGCAGGCCTTTCATTCCTAGCTCGTGCGCATTTTCCGCATCAAGAGCGAAAAGTGCAGGTCGGACAAATTTGTTCCAGAAAAGGGACATCTCTCGAAATTCTCAATGTTAGATTATCTTCCCTGTTTCCAGAAACTTCGCGCGTCCTTTCTTTGAAGTTTCGAACGATGTTTGTTACATTTGCACTCGAATGGCAGACGAAGCACACCTGGTCGAAAAGTCGCGAATAATGGACAGCGCTAGAATGAAACGCGCCATTTCCCGGCTGGCATCCGAGATCGTAGAAGAGAATCACGGTGCTAAAGACCTCTATCTTGTGGGAATTCGGCGCCGCGGAGTTCCGCTTGCAGAGCGGATCACTGACAAGATCGAGCAGCTGGAAGGCGTTAGGCCATTGTTTGGCATCTTGGATATCACGCTTTACCGAGACGATCTTTCGACGGTCGGCGCTAGCCCGATCGTAAACCGCACCGAATTAGAAGAGGATATTGAGGGTAAGATCATCGTACTTGTCGATGACGTTCTTTACACCGGACGAACGATCCGTGCCGCCCTCGATCAGCTAATGGATTTCGGGCGACCTAAAAAGGTTCAACTCGCCGTGCTTGTCGACCGCGGCCACGAGCATCGCGAACTGCCCATTCAGGCGGATTTCATCGGCAAGATCGTACCGACGAAACAGACCGAGATAATAAAGGTCATGTTGAAAGAATTTGACGACGTCGAAGCAGTCGGCATATTTGAAAGGCCGAGCGAATGAATTTTGAAAGCAAGGTCAAAAGCCTTGCTTTTTTTGTGATCGGGACAAAACTTTCAGATGGAAAAACCCTATCGAAGAAGAGATCTATTAGGAATACGCGATCTGACCGCCGCCGAGATCAACGGCATCTTGGATACAGCGGAAAATTTTCGCGAGATAAATGCCCGCGAAATTAAAAAGGTCCCTACTCTGCGCGGCAAGACCGTTATCAATCTCTTTTTCGAAAACTCTACCCGAACGCGGACCAGTTTCGAACTCGCCGCAAAACGCCTTTCAGCTGACGCGGTGAATATAAGCGTTTCTTCATCAAGTGTCACAAAAGGGGAAACCATCCTCGATACTGCTTTGAATCTAGACGCGATGCAGCCAGATTGCATAGTTGTCCGGCATTCTTCAGCGGGCGTACCGCATCAACTGGCAAAGGTAAGCAAGGCGGCTATAGTTAATGCCGGAGACGGGGCAAACGAACATCCGACACAGGCGCTTCTTGACGCGATGACGATCCGCGAGCATAAGAAAAAGATAAAAGGACTTGACGTGGCGATCGTGGGCGACATCCTGCACAGCCGAGTCGCTCGTTCAAACATCCATCTTCTGACGAAGCTTGGGGCAAAGGTTCGTGTTGCGGGTCCCGGAACCCTTGTCCCCGGTGACTTTCAGCACTTGGTTGATAAAGGTCTCGAAGTTTGCCCTCATGTGGAAGATGCTATCCTCGGCGCAGATGTCGTGATGATCCTGCGTATTCAGCGTGAGCGGCAGGATTCGGCCTATTTCCCCACTCTTCGTGAATACTCCATACACTACGGACTGACGAACGAACGTCTCGACCTCGCAAAAAAAGACGCAATTGTATTGCATCCCGGGCCCATGAACCGCGGGATCGAGATCTCGTCCGATGTGGCAGACAGTTCGCGCTCGCTCATCCTAGATCAGGTAAAATACGGCGTCGCCGTTCGAATGGCGGTACTTTACCTCTCAACGGGCGGAAGTATGGTTTCTGCTTAAAATGAAAACGGGCCCGAGAGCCCGTTTTCTGTTGCCGGCCTAACCAAGCCTACTTAGAAAGTAAACCTGGCGCCGAATTGGAACGCGCGAGGTCCGCCAACACCGAACACGCTTGTCGCACGCTGTGACGCGCGAAGAGTCGTGATCTCGTTGACCGGAGTACCCTCGACTGGAATCACGAGGTCGTTCACATTCGTCAAATTGGCGATGTTGAACAGGTTGAATACCTCGCCGATGAGCTGCAACCGGAACTTCTCGTTGAAATTAAGCGTCTTGGTCAAACGGAAATCCTGTGAGATCACAGAATCGCTGCCAAGCTGAGTATCCAACGGAAGTTCAGCAAGCCTCACCATCGGCGTTCCATACGGATCGACCTGGCCCGGTGTCAGGCTGCTGTTGTAAGCACGGATGAGAGCATTTAGGTCTTCGACCTTGGTGATGCTCCGGCCGATGGCTCCCGCGGTCGTTCCCGGCAGATCGGTAGCAAACGTACCCGTTCCGCTGAGATCTACGAAGTCCGGCAGGAACACGCTCTGCGGTGTTCCGCTGAACGAGGTCGAGATCAACGACATCGTCCAATTGCCGAGCAGGTTCTTCTTGACCCACGAACTGTCGTTCCTGAACCAAGGCGTATCGTAAACAGCACTGAACACGAACCTGTGTTTGCGATCGAGTCCGGCAGGGCCGAAATCTGCACGCAGATTGTTCAGGTCAGTCGGTGCGCCACCGAGTCCAAGCGAATCATTGCTGAACGCCTTAAAGCTCGATAATGCATAGCTGGCCGTGAATTGGAGGCCGTTCTTAAAGCGGCGATCAACTCGGGCAAGCAGGCCATTGTATGTCGAATATGCTGATGAATCAGCATACGGGATCGGATGCGGGAAAGCCGCGATCCTCGGCCCATTTACCGAATCAGCCTGATTGATGTCAAAAATATTGACCTCATTCAAGCCTTTGCGGTAGTTATAGTCGACCTGTGCGATCAGGTTCCACGGAAGTTCCCGCTGAACGCCGATCGAGTACTGCAGCGAGTAAGGCACCTGGAAATTGCTCGAGAAGATCGGTCCTGAAACCGAGCCCGTGCACTCAAGTGCGGTCAGCGTGCAGCCTGTCAGACGCGATTCGAGATCAGACCGCAAAGCAGGAGCCAAAGCCAAAGCCTGTGCAAGCGTGATCTGTCCGCGGCTGAACTGTCCATCGCCGCCATAAGGGTTAAGCAGTGGGCTGACGACCGCCGTTCCAACGAGGAACTGCTCAGCGCCGACCGGCCCGAGGTCAGCACGCTCGAACAACCTTAGGTTATCGATCGTGTTGTCATAGTAAAGGCCGAAACCGCCGCGAACGACAGTCTTGCCGTCGCTGAACGGATCCCAGGCGAATCCCACGCGAGGTGCCCAGTTATTGTTGTCGCGACCCGACGGAGCCGTTCCCTTCTCGAATAACGGAGCGATGATCTGCGGACGCGCAAGATCGTGGTTCCACAGATTGGAATCCCAACGATAAGCGATACCGTAGTTGATCGTGAAGTTTGGACGGATACGCCATGCATCACCGCCATAGAACGAAATGCGGTTGTTTATGGTGTTGCCATCATGGTTGAACGGCAGATTCGCATCACCTATACCGAACGAGAAATCTCGGACGTAAAGATTCAGGAAATCAGCTTCCGTATTCAACGGCAGCGTATTACCTGCCGCATCTGTCGCGAACAATCGAATCCGAGTAGGATTTGCGAATGTAAACGTTCCGCCGATCGACGTGCGTTCGTAGTTCGCACCAAAGTTAAAGGTGTGATTACCTTTTACCCAGGTTACGTCGTCACGAAGCTGAAAACGCTTCTGAGGCGTATCCTGTGGGGCAACCGCGTTCGTACCCGATCGCCAATCCTGCTCCGGATTCAAACGGATCTCAGGAACGCCGACAGTCGCCGGATCGATAGCATTAACAAAGTCGCTGTAATTAACAACGAGATTGTTGCTGATATTCGAACCAAAAGCGTAAGTCAGGCCGCCCACAAAGTTATGCGCACGGTTAGTTACGATCTGGTCGTTAGACTGGAAGATACCGCTCGCGCTTGTTCGCGGTAGGATTCCCGATCCCGGTGGGAACGGCCCGCGTGCCTCGTTGTCGTTGAACGAATAACGGAAGAACGACGAGGCCTTGTCGTTGATCACCCAGTCGGTCTTGACCGTAAACAAAGTCTCGTCAAACGGGTTTGGAGAAAAGCCGGCAAATCCGGGTGCTCGAAGCGGATTGTAGAGGGACGAGCCATCTTGGTTATTCCGCTCGTAGCTGCCGAAAAAGAACAGCTTGTCCTTGATGATCGGGCCGCCGAGTGTTCCGCCAAACTGCTGGCGGTCGAACGGAATACGAGTCGCCTGGGCCGCTGCGGGCAAGCCGTGAGCCGCGTCAAGTCGACTCAGACTCGGAAATGCCGCAAATTTATCATCGCGAGCATAGATAAATGCATTTCCCTTGAACTCATTTGAACCCGATCGGGAAACGACGTTTACCGAACCGCTCGCCGAAGCACCGGTCGAAAGGCTGAAGTTCGAAAGTCCGATCTGGAATTCCTGAACGATCTCTTGCGAGAAGTTTTGGACCGTCGTGCCGACTACGTTGTCTACTACAGAACCGCCATCAACGGTGATCTGTGTCGAACGTCCGGCCTGTCCGCCGATCGAAACACCGGTAAAGTTTGCCTTTGTCGGGTCGAATGAACCGCCGTCAACCTTTTCGGTTCCGGGCTGAAGCTGTGCCAGATCGAGGAAATTTCTGCCGTTAAGCGGAAGATTTTCGATCTGACGTGTGCCGACGACGCCGGAAACAGTGTTGTCAGTTCGCTCGATCTGAGCTTCGCCGCCTGAGGTAACGGTCACGGTTTCTGTTGCCCCGCCGACCTCAAGAGCGATATCTCCAGATGCGACCTGTCCGACCTGCACCTGGATGCTTTCAATGACTGATTGTTTGAAATTAGCCGCTGCCGCCTTAACTTCATAAAAGCCCGGCTGCAGTTGAAGAACGCGATACTGGCCATCTTGATTTGTGACGGCCGTTTTGGTTGCGTTCGTTGCTAGATTACGCACGGTCACGGTGGCGTTTTGAACTACGGCACCTTGTTGGTCCTTGATAGAACCAGCAAGTGAACCGAAGGGTTCCTGCGCCATCGCGACCGTCGTAAAGACGAATAAAAACGCAATGAAGGTAAGAAGTACTCTTCTCATTTTCAACTCCTTAATGAATTACAAAGGAATCGAAAGATGCTATACTTCTGGCGCCAAGATGCGTTGCATTTTGGCGATGAGTCTTAACCAGTCTCATTTCAGCTTAAGGCCATCGATTTGCAGGCGGAATATTTACCAGATAGACGCCCGCTCTTCGGTGGCTTTAAGTGTATAGCGGTCTTTCACCCTTGAAATGACCTATAAAATCGATCTCGTCCACCAGAAGAGATCAAAAAAGCTGGACATCAGCCTTTGTGGGTTTTGCTACGCAAATAAAAAGCCAAAACTAAAAAATATTCAGAAAGCCCGTAAATATGAGCATTTGAGATATTCATTTCGATCGGCTCTTTCATTAACGCGTATTCCCTTGAAAGAAAATTGAGATTTTTGGATTCAACATCCATAAATTTCATTTTCCCAAAATCTGCCGGCAATAAAACACACTTATACCCCAAGCATTGGAGGGTATGAAGCGCAAAGTCAAACTTTGGTTGCCTTGCATCCTGACCATTTTTCACTTCTGGTCATTTCGATAAGCTCCGACCGATAACAGATCCATACGATGATGTGGCTCATACGGTTCCCATTTTAGGAATATTCCTCAAAAAGGCTTTCGTATTCCCCAAAATCTAACGCTCTATATTAGAATCATCGATGAACGATGAGACTACTGATAAAGAACGGACATTTGATCGACCCTGGTGCGCCGGAAAATACCGGAATGAGTGTATTGATCGAGAACGGCGAGGTAACGGCTTGGCTGCGGCACGGTGAACCGCATCCGGAGGGTTGCGAAGTGTTTGACGCAAGCGGGCTGCTCGTCGCGCCTGGATTCATTGATCTGCATGTTCACCTGCGCGAACCGGGTCAGGAACATAAGGAGACAATAGCGACGGGATGTGCGGCTGCGGTCGCCGGCGGCTGGACAAGTGTCTGCCCAATGCCGAATACGAACCCGGTCAATGACAACGCCGCGATCACGCGCTACATGATCGAACAGGCCGAACGGGCCGGCTTGGCAAAAGTCTTTCCTATCGGGGCGATCACGAAATCGTCGGACGGGAGCGAGTTAGCGGAAATGGGTGAGATGAAAGCCGCCGGTGCCGTTGCAGTTTCCGATGATGGCCGGCCTGTGCCGAACGCGGGAATAATGCGTCGGGCGATGCAATATGCCCGCGATTTTGACCTGCCCGTTATAGACCATTGCGAGGATAAATCGCTTTCGTCAGGCGGTGTTATGCACGAGGGAAAGATGTCGCTGCTGCTTGGGTTGAAAGGAATGCCGGCGCTGGCAGAAGACCTGGACGCGGTCCGAGACATCATCCTTGCTAAGGAAACGGGCGCTCACATTCACATTGCTCACGTTTCCACAAAGGGGGCGATCGAAGCGATCCGTCGTGCAAAGAACGAGGGTATCAACGTCACCTGCGAGGTCACGCCTCACCATTTCACACTTACAGACAAAGCCGTTGAGGGTTACGATACGAATACAAAAATGGCTCCGCCGCTCCGCAGCGAAGAACATCTTGAGGCGATAATCGAAGGGATAAAAGACGGAACGATAGATGCGATCGCGACCGATCACGCCCCCCATCATGCGGACGAAAAAGCGCTCGAATACGACCGTGCACCGTTCGGTATCACGGGACTTGAGACCGGGGTCGGCCTTGCTCTTACCGAACTCGTTCACAAAGGCATCATTAGTCTCGAAAGGCTAGTTGAAATGTGTTCGGCAAACCCGGCGAGGATCTTCCATCTCGAGAAACGCGGTTCACTCAAACCCGGGTCGATCGCTGACGTAACGATAATTGACCCGGAAATGAAGTGGACATATAGTAACGCAGATTCGCGGTCCAAATCTCGAAATTCGCCCTTCGACGGCCGGAACTTTAACGGCCGTGTTGTCGCGACAATGGTTTGCGGGCGCGTTGTTTACAAGATCTAATTCGGACGATCCCCGATGCGCTCTGTGTTCCTTGCCTTGTACGCTCCGCTTTTACTCAGTTCGTGCTCGAACCAGCTAAGTGTAAATAAGCCAACTTCTTATCAGGGTAATTCAATTCCTTCTCCCATCGTTGCCCCAAGTCGGGCCAAACCTACACCGGAAGCGATTTCAGTTAATCTGGCGGCTGACAGCATTTATACCGACATTTCGGAAAAGGTTTTAAGGAACGAGAACCTGGACCAGACAGCGGCGCGATATATGAGCCCGAGTGTCCGGGCATCGCGGGATATAAACTGATCTTCTCGGCGAGCGATCACTCGCAGGTCCTTTCAGTCATTGATCCGCAGGGAAAAGAAACCTTGCTTTCATTCCGTTTGGTTCTCAACACGGTTTCAGATCTTGTTTTGGGTAACAAAGTGGAATGGCGAATGGATGGAAAAGGCGAATCAGCAAAGCCTCAGGCAATGATAGTCCGACTGACAAAGTTCTCGGACCCCGAAGATCCTAACAAGACTGAGTCTTTCCTGGCCGTTGTTCGGCTAGCGGGAGAAGCCTGTGTAACCGACCTTGTCCCGGCGTCGGCGGACCAGAATGTGAAGGCCCGGGAATTCGCCGATAACAAAGGGCGTAAATGCATGGAACTCAAACGGGAGTAATGAGCCGAGGAAATTGACCGATCTCACATTACTTTCAAATCAAAAAGAGTCTAGGATAGTGAGGTAATGAAAACAATTTCACTTGCAGCCGTCCTTTTCATCTGCGTATTTTGCGCAAACGCTCAAAACTCCAGCGTTTACACCAGCCTTTCCGAGAAGGCGTGCAAACAATTAAGGTCAAACCCTGACGAGGGCGGTGAATATGAGGGCGAATGCCCGGGCATTGGCGGATTCAAGCTTCGTTTGCTTGAGGGCGACCTCCGGCAGTCGATCGACGTAGTTTCTCCATCAAAAAAGAAATTCCCCCTGGCCTTTTGGAACATAACGGGAGCCTTCAATTACGTGGGACAAAAAGCCGAGTGGAGAATGAAAGGTAATACCCCGGTGGCACTTATCGTAAGACTGACAGCGAACAAAGATCCCGAAGACATCAACAAAACAACATCAATGCTCGTGATCTCGAAAATATCCCGCACAGGCGCTTGCGTAACGGACGTTGTCGAACCAATTGCCAAACAGAACGAGATAGCTCGAAGCCTCGCCGACCAGGCCACAAAGAAGCCGTGTAAATACCCCAAAGAGTGAGTGCAACTCGTTTGACTCTTCTCGCTGTTTCCTTTTTTTTTACCCGGATCGGTTCATGTTAGAATTCGACCAACCTTGATCGCTAATCAGGAGAACAATTGATGGAATGGCTCGCTGACCCACAGCTTTGGATCGCATTTGCAACGCTCACGGTCCTGGAACTCGTACTCGGGATCGACAACGTGATCTTCATCTCTATCTTGTCGGGTAAGTTGCCTCAGGAACAGCAGCCACGGGCCCGATTCATTGGGCTTTCGCTCGCATTGATCATGAGGGTTTTGCTCCTGCTCTCGTTGTCTTGGGTGATGACCTTGGTAGATCCGCTATTTACAGTATTCGAACAATCGGTATCAGGCCGGGATCTCATTCTGCTGATAGGCGGGCTATTCCTGATCGCAAAGAGTACGCACGAGATCCACGGTTCTCTCGAAGGTACCGAAGGCGCATCGTCAAAGAAGGTCTATTCGGGTTTCGCAAGCGTAATCATTCAGATCACTCTTCTGGACATCGTCTTCTCTCTTGATTCGGTAATTACGGCCGTTGGAATGGTGAACAACATTTGGATCATGATCGCCGCGGTCGTTATCTCAATTATTGCGATGATGCTTTTTGCGGGCTCGATCGGAGCCTTTGTACAGCGTCACCCTACGATAAAGATGCTCGCGCTCGCCTTCTTGCTTTTGATCGGCGTAACGCTGATCGCAGAGGGCCTGCATCAACATATTCCCAAGGGCTACATCTACTTCGCAATGGCGTTTTCGGTCCTGGTCGAATTTCTGAACATGCGGCTTCGCAGGAAAGCCGAACCGGTACACCTTCACAATCCGTTCTCAGATGCCGACGAGGCAAAGGCAATGGAGGGCTAAGCATGAGATCATTGGCTTTGATCGGCGTTTTGTTACTTCCCTTTATCTTGGTCGACACCGCAGAAGGACAGTCGAATATTCGTTCCGTTGATTTTAAGAATTTCACCTTCAGTGCTCATTGCGTAGAGGATTCTCCAAAGAATTACACCGTAAAGAACGGAGAGTATTCCTACGAGAAACAGGAAGACGGCTACGTCGATCGCCTCTTTTTTAATGTGACGCATATCGCCTATGGCGACCTCAACGGAGACAAACAGGACGAGGCCATTGTGCTAACAGTCTGTAACACCGGCGGAACAGGCAATTTTTCCGAAGGCTTTGTTTTCGGGCTGAAAGCCGGTAAGCCGACATTGCTCGTTCGAATTCCCGGTGGCGACCGAGGTTATGGTGGACTCCGTGAGACCCGCGTCGAAAACGGATTACTTCTTGTTGAAAGCAACGATGCAGGAGAAAACGGGGCATCTTGTTGTCCGGAGTTCATCGTCACTACGAAATACCGACTCGCCGCGGGAAGGCTCGTTAAAGCTGGCCCTGAGACCCGTCGTGAAGTGGTACCGACGAAACGAGTAACGTTTGCAAAAGGTACAACGGGGTCGACCTTTAAGGTAAAGATACCTGCAGGAGAAGCAGTGCGTTATATTGTCGGCGCTCGTGCTGGACAGCGTTTGTCGGTTTCGACCGACAACGATCAGGCATCGCTAAGATTGATCGAGGACGCGAATGTGACGGAGGGAATAAATAATTTCCTCGCCAGACTGCCTAAGAGCGGCGACTACACGATCGAGGTCGAGAACACGTCCGCTGATGATATCGAGATCACTGTAAACATTAAGATCACTTAGACACCGGCGGCAGTTCGCGAACGTAGGCGGCGATCGAACGGATCTCATCATCGGTCAGCTTCTTTCGAAACGAGGGCATGAAGAAACCTCCCTTCTGAATTTGCCTGATTATTTTAGAGTCGGAGTCCTTCCATTTCGCCTTCTTATTTTCCGTGGTAAGGTTTGGCCCTTTTCCGCCTTCTCCGTTGTCACCGTGGCAGCGGGCGCAGTTCGCTCTATACAGCTCCTCGCCTGTTGTGTTGTTCAAATACTCATTGTCTTTGAACCGTGGCGAAAGGTCTCCGCTATTTCCAAACAGAGTCAAATTCGCTATTGCCGCGACACCTACTCCGATCAATGCCGATCTGATCAGTTTCATAAATATCCATTACTTCCGAAATTCACATATCGAGCCGTTCATTTTAGCTAAACGCAAACCGTACACATCACCGGACAGGTATCGGAACTTTAGTCTCGGTCTGCATCAGTCGTACGCTTGTTCAGATGCCGTGCCGATCTTTCTCGTTTTCCTCGGCGCTATAAATTTCTACCCGATTGACAGTGATCGTTTTTGACGGCATTTTAGTTTTATGAAAGTCAAAACATTGCTTGTCCTGGCTGCGATCTTTGTTTCGGCCGTCAATGCAGCATTTGCACAGTCGGATGAACGGTTCGACCTTGTGATCAACAATGCGCGCATAGTTGACGGCACAGGAAACCCTTGGTTTCACGGCTCGATAGGAGTTCGAGATGGAAAGATCATCAAGATCAGCCGCTTCGAACTGAGAAACGCCGCAAAGACAATCGATGCCAACGGTCAGATCGTCGCTCCCGGGTTCATCGATGTCCACGCACATACAGAGGACATTTTTAGTAATCCGACGGCAGAGAATTTTATACGCATGGGTGTGACTTCACTTGTTACCGGAAACTGCGGGGGTTCGGTCACTGACGTAGGGGAGTTTCTTGGACGATTTAAGGAAAAACCGCTCGCGATCAATCTCGCAACACTGATCGCACATGGTTCCGTTCGATCGAAGGTCATGGGACTGGATGACCGTGCCCCTACGGCGGAAGAGCAGCAGAAAATGAACGGTCTTGTAGAGCAGGGAATGAAAGACGGAGCGGTCGGACTGTCAACTGGATTGATCTACGTACCAGGCACCTTCGCGAAAACCGATGAGGTGATCGAGCTGGCGAAGGTCGCTTCGCGTTACGGAGGTACTTACGCTAGCCACATCCGCAATGAAGGCAACGAAGTGGTTGACGCCATAAAAGAAGCCATCAACATCGGCGAGCAAGCGAATATGCCAGTCGAGATATCGCATTTTAAGATCGCGTCGCGGGCGCTTTGGGGACAGACTGCGACTACGATCGGTTTGGTCGAAGATGCAAGGAGACGCGGTTTGACGGTCACAGTCGATCAATATGCCTACACTGCGTCCTCTACATCGCTCGATTCACGAATGCCAAGCTGGGCGATCGCCGGTGGTCGTGAAGAAGGCAAAAAGCGACTTGCTGATCCGGCTACGAAAGCGAGGATCATTACCGAAATGAAAGAGTGGTTGAAAAAGGCGAAGTTCAAAGATTTCAGCTTCGCCTACGTAGCAAGCTACCGTGCCAACCCTGAATTTAACGGCAGAAACATTGCTGAAATATCCCGGATTGTTCGAGGGAAAAAGAAACTCGACGACCAATTGGAGCAGATCTTTGACATGTATCAGAAAGGCGGAGCACAGATGGTCTATCGTCAGATGGACGAACCTGACGTTCAGAACATAATGCGGCAGCCGTTTACGATGATCGCGTCCGATAGCGGTGTGAGGCAGTTTGGTTCGGGAGTTCCGCATCCGCGCGGTTACGGCAACAATGCTCGCGTTCTCGGCCGCTATGTTCGAGAGCTGAAGATCATCACGCTCGAGGATGCGATCAGGAAGATGACCTCCCTGCCGGCCCAAACGTTCAACTTACGTGACCGCGGCCAGATCCGCGAAGGTTTTGCTGCGGACATCGTGATCTTTGACGACGCGAAAGTGACCGATAAAGCCACATACGAAACTCCCCATCAATATGCAGAAGGGTTTTCGAATGTGATCGTAAACGGTCAAGTGGTATTTGACGGATCGAGGATGACAGGCACGATGTCGGGAGAACCGTTGAAAGGAACCGGCAAATCTAACTGAAGTCCGCGTCCGAGGAGAACTCCATGAATTCGGAAGTGCTCGGATGTCTAATAACAAGTCTCGCTGCGTGCAGGCAAAGGCGTTTGTCGCCGCCACCGCCGCGTTCTTTGTCGCCGACGATCGGGTGACCGATCGACGCACAGTGTATTCTCAATTGGTTAGTTCGTCCGGTCACAGGTTCCAGTTCTAGTAAAGTCTTATTCTTGAAGCGCTTTATTACGGTAAATCTCGACTCGGACGCCTTGCCGCCTTCTTTGAGCGACCAAAATTTTAATTCCGCATGACGGCCGATTTCGCCCGCGATCTTCCCTTCGTTCTGAAGGACGATCCCATGAACGAGCGCTCGATAACGTTTCTCCACTGTCTTGCGCTGAAACTGTCGACACAGTACGCGATGAGAACGCTGATCCTTAGCGACGACGATCAGGCCCGATGTATCCTTATCCAAACGGTGGACCAACCCCGGCCTTATCGTTTTTTGATTCGGATCTCGGTTCAAGTGAAAAGCAAGCGCATTCAACAGTGTTCCATTTTTCTCGCGGTGCGATGGATGTACGAGCATCCCCGGCGGCTTATTCAAAACGACAATTTCATCATCCTCAAAGACAATGTCCAAGTGAATATCCTGCGGCAGCATTGAATGCTCACGCGAAAGATCTAGCGTGATCTCAATAAAATCATTGGTACGCAACCGATGTCCAATATTCTCGTGACGGCCGTTAACTTCGCAGGCACCGGTTCTCACCACTTCACGGAGATACATCTTGCTTAGTAGACGAAATCGGTCGCAAAGCAGGTCTTCGAGTCGTTTTCGGTTCTCGTTCGGTTCAACTGTAAGCTCGATCCGCTGCATATCTCGACTATTGTAACCCCGACAATTCCGAGTTACAGCATTTCTTCGATAAGATACCAAAATAAGAAACCCGAATTGTTCACAGAATATTAAGTAGTTACACTTTTGTAGGATATTTTGTTATTGACCTGGTTTTTGGGCCAAATAATCAAATCGAATTGTGTGGAACTCCTGAATGAGGCAATTACCGATCTTAAGATGATCGTACGGCGTTTTGAGACTACATAAATGTAACTAATGGAAAACGACATTTTAACTGCATTGACGAGGGTTTGTGAAACAATTGTCGAAAATGTCAATCGCCCCTTGAATCTGAACCTGATCCTTGAAACCGCAGCCTTTGCGATTGGTGCCCCGCGTTCACTGGTTTTTGTTGCTTCGGGTGAATCGGACAAGATTCGACTAGCGGCGGTCACCGGATTTTCCCCTGCCGGATTTCGAAGATTGGAGTCGCTGTCGGATCTGACCATCTGGAAGCAGGTCATTGACGGAAATGAACCGGTCGTCACAGTTGAGATCCGCAACGATCCCGATCTAAGACAACTCGAGCTGGAAGCCGACTCACAACTTGCGATCGCCCGGATCAACATCGGCCGAAAGGTTTTGGGGTTGATAGGATTCGAGCTTGACAGTGAGGGACGTCGAATCGATGTAGTACTATCATCGATCCGGATCCTTGCGGCAGTTATCGCTCAGAACTTTCGCGTTGAGCATGCTGTGATGGGCGAACGCGAAAAGCTGCGTGAAGAGAACCTGCACCTAAAGCAGGAGCTCAAAGAAAAATATGAGTTCTCTCACCTTGTTGGCAATTCCGGCGCAATGCGGCAGGTTTACGAACAGATCTCGCAGGTTGCACGATCAAATGCGACTGTTCTGCTTCGTGGCGAAAGCGGAACCGGAAAAGAGATGATCGCTAATGCGATCCACTACAACAGTCTTCGAAGCAAACGACCATTGATAAAGATAAATTGTGCTGCGTTGCCCGACACCTTGATCGAATCAGAGTTGTTTGGACACGAAAAAGGTGCCTTTACGGGTGCGGACCGTTTCAAAAAAGGCCGTTTTGAGATGGCTGACGGCGGAACACTTTTCCTCGATGAAATTGGCGACCTTCCTCTCCAAACTCAGATCAAGCTTCTTCGAGTATTGCAGGAGCGTGAATTCGAGCGTCTTGGCGGAAGCGAAACGATCAAAACGAATATTCGACTCATTACGGCAACGAATAAGAATCTGGAAGAAGCGATCGCGACGGGCGAATTTCGCGAAGACCTCTATTACCGACTCAATGTATTCAGCATTTTCCTTCCGCCACTTCGCGAGAGAAAATCGGACATCTTGCTTCTTGCCGAGCATTTTCTTGAAAAGTACGAAGCGGAGTACAACAAGCGCATTCGCAGGATCGCGACCTCGGCTATTGATATGTTGATGAGCTATCACTTTCCGGGAAATGTGCGCGAGCTTGAAAATGCTATCGAGCGAGCAGTGATCGTTTGTGATACCAACGTTATTCACGGCCACCATCTACCGCCTTCCCTGCAGACTGCGGAAGTATCGGGCACCGAAACTCGCCTTACATTGACCTCTGCGGTAGCAGCGTTCGAAAGAGACCTCATCCAGGACGCGCTGAAATCCAGCAGTGGAAATGTCGCCGGAGCGGCACGCCAGCTTGAATCAACAGAACGCATTCTTGGCTACAAGATAAAGAAATACGGAATTGATACAATGCGATTTCGCAAATGAGCATTCCCGAGCACTTAATTCGAGATCTGCCCGACCCGGAGGCCGCGGTTCGCTTCTTCGAGCTTCTTTCAACTGATGAGCCTCTACTCGCGCGAAAGCTCCTCAAGAACGATGCCTTGCTTTCGGACACATTTACCCTTGTTTCATATAGTCCGCTGCTTTCGACGACCATCCTTCAAAATCCGGAGTATCTTTGGTGGCTCAACCGCCGTCGTGTGGATCGCGGAGTTCGTGGGAAGGAAGAAATGCTTGAGTCTCTAGCCCGCTTTTCGCTCACACATTCACAGCTTGATCTTAATGTACGCTTTGCGAGATTCCGCCGACGTGAACTTCTGCGGATCTATTTGGCCGATATCCGCCGTCAATTAACGATCGCCGAAGTCACTGAAGAGGTATCAAACCTTGCCGATGCGGTCCTTGAATCGGCGTTACGCATCGCTCGTCAGGAGATGGACAACCGTTATGGGGCTCCTTTTGAGATCGATGAAAATGGCAGAAAGAAACTAGCAGAGATTTGTGTAGTTTCACTTGGCAAGCTCGGTTCGAGGGAATTGAATTACTCGTCGGATATAGATCTTTTGTTCATCTATTCCGGCGAGGGAGAAACATCGGGTTCGGGCAGCCGAGGACAGATCACAGCCCGCGAGTACTTTATTAAGCTTGCCGAACATATTATTCGGATCATTGGCCAGCAAACTGGCGAAGGCGCGACCTATCGCGTAGATCTCCGGCTGCGTCCGCACGGACGTGTCGGCCCGCTGGCAATGTCGGTCAGGGACACGGCGGAATATTACAGAAACGAAGCGGCGGATTGGGAGCGACAAGTTCTGATCCGTTCGCGTACGAGCGCCGGTGAGGCTCAGTTATTCGAACGTTTCTTTGCAATGGTCGAATCGTCTGTTTTTTCCGAATCACAGTCGATCGCCTCAGCTCTGGGAAGCGTCAGACGTTCGAAACAGAAGATCGACTGGGAGCACAACAGCGAAAAAGGATTTGACGCGAAATTGGGTAAAGGCGGCATTCGGGAGATCGAATTCATAGCGCAGGCCCTTCAGCTTGCATACGGCGGCCGCGACCGCTGGCTCCGCGCCAGCCATACTTTGATCAGCCTCTCAAGGCTTGCAGATCGAGAACACATTTCAAAAGAGGAACTAACACTGCTTTATGATGCCTATGAGTTCTTACGCCGTCTCGAACACATTCTTCAGATGGAGCACGGACTTCAAACCCACCTCGTTCCGAGCGATACCATAAGACGAGCGATGATCGCACGTCGAATGCGATTTACGAACCTAGACGATTTCGACGCAACACTTGAACGACACACCTCGGACGTCCACGGCATTTTCAGGCGAGTATTTTCCGACGAGAACATTGAATCGGCGGCATTCGGCGATGCGTCAATTAACGAAGATCGCAGGATCAAACCAGGCAAGATCGTTTCGGTTGACGACAATGCCGGAATATCGATCAATAAACCAGTCGGATTTTCCGCAACAAACAGCCTTGTAGAAAAACTGATCTCCGTTTCACCGAAGTTCGCTTCGCTCTTGCAGGCACACAACGCGCTAGATGAGATCGAGGCTGACGCGAAAACTGAGCGTGACTTTCGCAGCATTCTGTTTGACGCAGTGAAAGAGCGAAATGAATTAGGTATCCGGCTTGCGGCACTTCGTACACAATGGTTTCGTCTGATCGTTGAGATCGCGGCATTGGATGCAGCGCGTTCCATCTCGACCCGAGAATCGAAACGCCGGCAGACATTGCTCGCCGAGGCTGCGATAAACGCCGGGCTCGACATCACCCGACACGAGCTTGCAAAGCGATTTGGCATGAGGATCGAATCGTTGGAACTCGCCGTCATGGGTCTCGGTAAACTCGGCGGGGCGGGCATAGATTATGATTCCGATCTTGATCTGGTGATGGTCTATGATGATTCCGCGTCGAATTTGAGAAAAGTAGCCGACACCGAGTTTTTCGGCCGGGCAGTAGGGATCTTTGTCAACGTACTTTCAGGTGTAACGCGGGAGGGAAGCCTCTATCGGGTCGATCTTCGCTTGCGTCCCTACGGAAATAACGGCCCTGGGGCGATCTCTAGAAGATCGTTTGCGGAATATGTTCGGACGGAGGCGGCGATCTGGGAGATGCTTGCGTTTCTCAAGATACGAAACGCCGGCGGCGTTCATCGACTCGCCGCCGAAACTGAGGAACATATTACGAAGATAATTCTCCAGCGGGCCAAAACGATCCCAAGAGAAGATCTCGCCCACGAAACGCGACGTGTGAGGTTGAGACTTGAGAAAGAACGTTCACTTAGCACCCGACGTGGCGAGATAGACATCAAGTACGGCTCGGGCGGAATGCTCGATATTTATTTCACCATACGATACTTGCAGCTTCGCGATGGAATTTCGGATGATCCGGCAAACCGTTCCAGCGATTTTGTATTGCAAATGCTGCTTGAAAATGGCTCATTGACCAAGGGTGAACATTCCGACCTTCTCGCCGGCTACGAATTCCTCTCAGAACTTGACCATTCACTGCGGCTGACCGTCGGCCGATCGACATTGCTGCCGTCAACAAATTCAAAGGCGCTCGATTTCGCCGCCGAACGCATGGGAATTGAGGCCTCCACAATTTTGATGCAGCAGCTTGCGGTTCATCGCATAGCGATACGCGATGCCTTTGAATCGGTCCTTGCTTCGAAATAAAATCTCGCCCCTCGTTCTCATTCGAACTATAATGGTGTTGTTTGAACACCTCATTACTTAAAACTTTTGTTCCGGCTCTTTGTGCTTTCGCATTGCTATTTGTAAGCGTGGAAAGCCTGTTCGCGCAATCCGGAAGGTTGGGCGGTTATTCCGAGAGTGTCTCGCGACAAAAAGGAAAACCGACGGACTCCGCCGGTGTACCAAAAACTAACGACGACACGATCCGCGTTGAGACCGATCTTGTGACGCTACCGGTCCGCGTCACATCGAAAGACTCGAAGCCGCTTACCGACCTCAAACAATCAGAATTTCGTGTTTACGAAAATGGTATCGAACAAAAGCTCGCATATTTCTCGAGTGTCGATCAGCCGTTCACGGTCGCGCTGCTGCTGGACATGAGTTATTCCACGGTTTTCAAACTCAACGAGATACAGTCGGCGGCAATGCTTTTCGTTTCCCAACTGAAGCTGAACGACAAGGTTACGGTGATCGCCTTTGACGAAAAACCCCGAATTCTCTGCACGCCGACCAATGATCGAAAGGTGTTGAGGCTCGCGATCGAAGGCGCAAGGGTCGGCTCCGGGACGGCTCTTTACGATTCCCTCGATCTTGCGGTCAACAAACCGCTTGCAAACGTACCCGGCAGAAAGGCGATCGTGCTTTTGACAGATGGTGTTGATACCTCAAGTGGAAAAGTGACGGCACGTGACCTGAAAGACCTGTTCAGCGAAGAAGACGTTATCGTTTACACGCTTCGGTACGATACCTATGATGATGTTCAGACAAATCGCCGAAAAGACGCCGAGATACGTTACGATGACGACGACCGGCCGTACGTTTTTGAAAGGCCGCGTGTCAGAGGCGAACGCGAAACGGACTACATAGAGGCCCGAGAGTTCCTCGACATGATGTCCGACGCGACCGGCGGACGCGTTTTCAAGGTAAATTCCACGACCAATTTGAATGCGGCGTTCACGCGCATCGCCGACGAACTTCGCAAAACGTACAGTTTAGGGTATTATCCTACCGAAGAACGCCGCCCGGGCGTTACGTACACCCTAAAAGTTAGAATTTACCGTCCGAATCTTACGATCCGTACGCGCGATGTGTTTACCGCTCGTCCGAACTAGATCGGCTTTCCCATTTATAAAAGGACGGATGCTATACGAGGAGATCTCAATATATGAAGAACAAGATATTTGTGTCCGTTGTCACCCTTGCGTTGATGCTTACCGCGTCGTTTGCGGCAAGCGCACAGGACGAAACGATGACGAACGACGAAGTCATCTCGCTTACCAAGGCGGGATTGGCGGGTTCCATTGTTATCGGAAAGATCCGCACTTCGAAAACGAACTTCGATCTGTCCACAGACGCACTCATCAAGCTTAAACAGGCCGGCGTCGGCGATGATGTGGTCGCCGCCATGCTGGAAGCCAAGAGCGGAAAGTCCGCGCAGTCAACGTCGGGTGCAGCACCTGCGGGGGCTGTTGGCGACCCGAACGATCCGATGTCGAAACACGGCTACGGAATTTATTTCTATGAAGAGACCGACGGCCAGCGGAAAATGACACAGCTGCAGCCGAACGTGTCGGGACAGAACCGAACGGGTGGAGCGTTCACGGCGTCGATCACGCCGTTCGGCCTCGGCAAGGTAAAGACAAAAGCCAACCTGCCGGGACGCAGCGCAAACCTTCAGTTAAAGACGACTCAGCCCGTTTTCTATTTCTATCTCGACACGAGCAGCGGCGGCCTTAATACCGCGAGCGGTATTCCCTCTTCGCCGAATGAATTCACGCTTGTGCGTTTCAACCAGCGAAGCGACAACCGCGAGGTCACTATATCAAAGACCAATTCTTGGGGCGGCAAAGGCGGATTGTCGGATGAATACGTCGTTCCGCTAAAAGCGGAAGACCTCGGCAACGGAATTTTCCGCATCACACCCGGAATCGACCTTAAGAAGGGCGAATACGGCTTTTACCTGGTGAATTCCGGTAATTCGAACGTGAACGCCGGCATCGGTTCAAAGTTTTTCGACTTCGGCGTGAACATGACGCCATAATGCACAATCATCGGTGACCGCCGTCACATTGCGGCCCCACACTCGATAGTAGCTTAACCTTGAAGACTGTCCTCCTCAGTGGTCTTCAGCTCATAGTAAGGCCCCGGATGTTAGTTGGAGACATTCGGGGCGTTTTCGCGCGATACCCCAGTCGTCAGCCGCACCTCAATAGTTTGGTCCTGCATCCTGCGTCAAGTCGGTAGGTAGGTTGAATGCACCATTTGGGTTAGGTAGAATGGCCTAATGCCCACAGACGCTCCGCACAGCTTGCCAGCATTTTTGGTGGTCGAAAAAGACTATGCTGTTTATCGGCCCGAGGCTATGGTTTCGTTTGAAACAGCGCTCAAAATGGTCGAAACGGCCATGAACTATTGCGTCGAAAACGATGTGAAGCGTCTGCTTCTCGATGCGACCGGCCTCACAGGCTTTAAGCCGCCTAGGCTCGCCGATCGCTACCACGGCATCGACCGCTGGGCAAACATCTCACGCGGGAAATTGAGGATCGCCGAGATCGACCGGCCCGAACAGCTCGACCCAACCGGTACCAACGTGGTGATCGCCGAAAACCGCGGGCTTGACCTAAAAGTATTTACCGAAGAAAAAGAAGCAGTCGAATGGCTGTTGAGATAGGGCTGCCGGATCAAGAAGGTGGGCCCGGAAACGCAAAGCTTTTCCGCACAGCGTTGCGTCGAAACTAGATTCAGGCTGTCTGTTCTATCTGAAGCGATTCGCGAAACCAGCATTTGGTACAGAAACGCGAGCGGCGGATCTCGGAACCAGAAAGGTCTTCGAAATCCGGCAGGCGATCAATTAGGAAATGCTGGTCGTCGTTGAGTTCCTCATAGTCCGCCATCTTCATCGCGTTGCATCGTGGGCATTGTCTCAGGCTGCTAAAAGCTTCCATCGGTTTTTGCGAGTTCTGCACTGTGAGTTTAGAATCAAAATACTAACCGAACGGAGCGGTAAATTCCAAACTTTTTTTGCGCGATTTCCGTAAAGTTCAGCAAACCGGTTCGCTTTTCCTTTTTTAACAAATGAAGATCAACAAATTTCTGCTGCTCGCTTTCTGTCTTGCTACCGCGATAGGCGTGTCTGCTCAAACCGAAGAGAAATTCGATTTTTATGCACGCGGCGATTACCGTCCGAATGTTCCGCGGCCGCAGAGCATTTTGCGATATGACGTCGGCGATCATCATACGACATACGCGCAGATGGAACAGGTGATCAATGCCATTGCGGCAGCGGCACCTGATCGCGTGAAGATCTTCGACATCGGCACGACGAACGAGCACAGAATGCAGCATCTGGTCGCGATCTCGGCGCCGGAGAACATCGCGCGTCTTGACGAGATAAAGGCAGCGAACGCGCGGCTCGCCGATCCGCGAAAAACGAGCGCGAGCGAGGCGGCACAGATCGCAGCCAACAATCCGGCGATCGCGTGGATGGCTTACACGATCCACGGAAATGAATCTTCGTCGTTCGAGGCGTTCATGCAAGTCATTTATCAGCTTGCCGCGTCGAATGAGCCGGCGACGTTGGATATTTTGAAAAATACGGTCGTGCTTGTTTTAACGGGCGAGAACCCCGACGGCCACGAACGGTTCGCGACTTGGTACAACTCCGTCGCGATAGGCGACGCGAACCGAAACGCGATCGAACACCGCGAGCCTTGGGCGATCTGGGGACGCGTGAATCATTACCGCTTTAACCTGAACCGCGACACGCTTACGTTCTCACAAAAAGAATCGCGGAATATGCAGAAGGCTTATATGGAGTGGAACCCGCAGGTGGCGGTAGATCATCACGGACAGCCTTCGCAATATTTCTTCCCGCCAGTCGCGTTGCCCATCAACCCCAATCTTCCGCAGCCGACGTATAACAAATGGCTCGAAATGTACGGGCGGGCTAACTCAGCGGCGTTCGATCGGAACAAGTGGGACTATTATGTACGCGACGTGTTCGACGCGTTCTATCCGGGCTATTGGGACACCTATCCGAGCCTGAACGGAGCGATCGGAATGACATATGAGACTGACGGCGGCGGATTCAAAGGCTTGCGCTGGACCCGCGACGACGGAACGATCGTGACGTTTCGTTCATCGATAGCAAAACACTTTGTCGCCTCAATGACGACGCTCGAAACGACGTCTAAAAACAAAGCCGAACGGCAAAAAGACTTTTACGAATTCCGAGCAAAAGGAGTGGCCGCGGCATCGTCGGGAAAAATGAAGCGCGTTGTGATCGACCCGAGCGCGGATCGCGCAAAAGCCGCGGAACTGATCGAGATACTGAAGCTCTCGAATGTTGAGGTCAAGGTCGCGTCCGCTTCATTCACCTCGTCAACAGCACACACATATCTTGAAAAAGATTCTAAAGCCGCGTCAAAGACTTTCCCTGCGGGTTCATACATCATCGATCTAGATCAGCCGCAGCGTATATATATAAAGTCGGTCCTCGAACCGGACACGCCGCAGGACAAGGCGTTCGTCGAGGATAACATGGCTCGGTTCAAGCGAAACCAGATGCGAGGAAAAGGCCAGCCCAAGGAAGAGTATGGTTTTTACGACATCACGGCATGGTCGCTTCCGCTGGCGTTCGGTATCGATGCATGGTGGACCGAAGAAAGCTCAAATGTTTCGAGTTCGCTTGTAGATGCGACTTATCTTGAGAACGCTCAGCGTGGAAACGTGTCAGGCCGGGCCGCAATCTCTTATATCATTCCATATGAAACCGATTCGACGAGCGCGATGGTGATGCGGCTGCTTCAAAACGGCTTCAAAGTTGCGGTTGCTACGCATCAGTTGAACGCCGGCGGCCGCAACTGGAAGCCGGGGACATTCGTGATACGGGTTTCTCGTAACCCTGAAGGGATTCATGACGCGGTCGCCAAGTACGCACGCGAAATGGGAGTCAATGTGACGGCGGTCAATTCCGGTTTTTCCGATGAAGGTGACACAAGCGTTGGCGGCGAGGCTGTTATCTCGCTTCGCGAACCAAAGATCGCGATCGCCGCGGATGAAGGCGTTACGCAGGAATCTTACGGCGGCATCTGGTGGACGTTCGACAAGTACGGTGTAAAGTTTACGCCGATGACGATAGGGACGATCCGCGGCGGCGGATTGAAAGACTACAACGTCCTGATCATTCCCGAAGGCTCGGCGGGCCGTTACATGAGTTCGTTTGGTACCGGCGGAGTCTCGGCGTTAAAGGAATTTGCCTCAGGGGGCGGCACGATCATAACGCTAAGCGGTGCATCTGTTTTCGCGGCGTTAAAAGACGTTGGGCTTACGTCCGCAAAACTCGTCGGTAGCGACGACGACGATCAGAAAGGCAAGGCTGCCGAGGACGACAAAGAAACAAAGCCGTCACCGACCCCCACGCCGGGTGCCAAACCGGAACCGACTCCGGCGATGGAACTCAAATCCGACAAAGCGGAAGGCGTCGGGCAGCAGTTGCCGCCGATCGCGTCTCCTTCGGCAAATGCAAACAAAGTTCCCGAAGCACTGGCCGGTGCAATGTTTCGGGCTACAGTCGACCGCACTACCTATATGACCTACGGCGTGGATCGCGATGAGATGTCCGTATTGCTCGCGAACGGATACTTTTTCCGATATTCAAAGGAAGGTACGAACGCTTTGGTTTTCGATGCCAACCCGAAACGTCCGTTGACCGTCTCAGGATTTGTGTGGGAAGGAAACACGGAGAGATTATTGAAAGGAACCGCTTACGTAATTGATGAATCGATGGGCGGCGGTCACGTGGTGATATTTGCCGAAGATCCGTTCTTCCGTGGAATGACGCGGGCGAATACGAGGCCTTTTTTCAACGCCGTCCTTTTCAATGGTGTATTCTAATTAGAGTTTTATGTTTACAGTTAAGGCAGGATACAGCGACAACATAGAAATCAAGTCGAGCGCGGATCGCGTTAGAGAGTTCTTCGCCGACCTTTCCAACTTTGCCGATCTAATGCCGGGCATTACTGCCATTCATACCGATGCGAAAGGCATCGCACACTGGAAGATAGAGGCGGAAATTCCTTATGTCGGGACGATGATGCAGAAGTTTGCGGTCGAACTCGCAGAAAATTCCGACGAGCGGATCGAATGGTTTCCGGTTGCCCGCGAAACGCAGAACTTCCTGAGGTTCTCCGCTGATTTCTTTGAAAAAGCAAAAAACCAGACGATGATCCATTTTTCGCAGATGGTAGAACTTCGCCGAAAGTCCGCTCGAGAGCTACATATGCTCGCCGGACTTGCGGGCGAAAGCCTTATAAGTACCGAAATGAGCAAAAAGATCACTGAGATGATCAAGGTTTTCATTCAGCGGGCAAAGGACCGATTGGAAAAATGACCATTTCGAATGTCAGGATCAGGCTCCGCGGTCAACGGCGGAGCCTTTTTGTTTCAGTGAATCGCGGGCGTCAATTATCTTTTGGGCAAGTTCCATTGTCTCGTTTTTGGACAAATCGCTGCATTTAACGGCTCCGACCAGAGAACTCCCATCTTCTTCGCGAATTCGAAACTCCAATTCGTTTCCTCTCAGGATCGAATTTACGCCTCGGCACTCCTCGATCTGATCCAGATAGTAGATCCAGCTTCCTTCGTTATCGAGCGCTGAGAAATCCAATGCCGCGGCGGCTACGTTCCTAGTCGCAGCACCTGTTTCCCCTATTATTGCTCCAGTTATAGAACCACCGCCTGTTCCGCCGGCCGCCCGCATTCCCGTTGAAAGAAAGATCAGTTGCTCTTCAAGCAATATAAAACGCCCGGCAAATCCGCCGGTGTTCATATAAACATCGAAAAGTACAGGTTGAATATCTGATGTGAGTCCACGACGATCAGCCTCTGATCGGGCGATCTTGAGAGCCTCTGCAGAAAGGGACGAAGCGTTTATGCTTACCTGGGCGATCAATTCGTCATCGGTCATACCCGAAACGCGAGTTGAGAACCTTGCCGGATCGAATTCGCTCATAATCCTAAGTGATCGTGCCGCCGTCAACGGTCATGATCTCGCCGTTCATATATGAGTTGCGGTCGCTCACGATAAAGGCGGCAAATTCGGCAAGCTCGCTGGGTTGGCCGAGCCGTCTTAGCGATACCCAGTTTTCATGGGCTTCAAGCAACTTTCCCGGAAGGGTGTTTCCCAGATCGGTATCAAATATGCCGGCTGCGATAGCATTTACGGTGATCCCGAAATTGGCCGCCTCGCGTGAAAGGCACTTGGTAAACCCGATCATTGCGGCTTTGGATGTTGCGTAATGTACCGATGTTGGCAGAGCTCTGATCGCACCGATACTTGTGATGTTTAGTATCGTCCCCTTCCGTTTGCGGATCATTTGCTTGTAGAACGGCTTAGTCACCGCGAACAAGCTGTTTACGTTCGTGTCCACAACCCAATCCCAGGACCGATCCGTCGTAGTCGCAAAATTATCGGCCTTATTAACGGCGGCGTTATTTACGAGTATGTCCACAGCGTCCCATTGGTCGTGGATCTCACGGGCGATGTGCTTCATTCCGTAGCGGTCGGTCACCGATACTTTGAACGGCAGGCATTCACGCCCATGAGCTTCGACCTTTGCTTTAGTCTCGGCCGCAAGATCGTCGCTTGAATGGTAATTGAATGAGATATCGGCACCTTCACGAGCAAAGATCTCGCAAAGTGCCGCTCCGATGCCGCGTGTTCCGCCGGATATGAATGCTCGCTTTCCTTCTAGTAAAAGGCTCAATCCTGTATCTCCAATGTTCGGGTCCAACTTATAGCCAAATACAAAGGTTAATGAAATAGCACAAAAGTGACAAGTAATCTCACCTATCAAAGCCGACAACTGCAAATGTTTTTCGGGTCTCTGCAAATAGAAACGTCGTAAACACTGGCATAAAGCTTGCTAACCACCTGAATGGCCACCTCCACAAGTTTTCATTAAGTGGCTGAAAAATAAGGCTTATATGCGTTTCGCTTTAGAATTCGCTGCGTCGGAAGTGCTTAATTTCGTCATTTTACTGGTGACAAAATTTGGCGCGTTTGAACGATTGATCCGACTTCTAATGTGAAAATAGCTCCACCATTTATGGCCCGTAAATCCTCATCCGGCTTCACCCTCATTGAATTGATCCTCGTCGTAGCTATCATAGGAATGCTTCTCACAGTTGCCGTTCCCAATCTTATGAGATCACGCGACGCGGCCGAGTCGGCAGTTGCGATGGGACAATTGCGAGCGATGCATTCGAATCAGGCAATGTATCGAAGTCAGAGGGACCGGTATGCGCGACTTGGTGAACTGAATACTTTCTCGAATAACGCACTTGGGAAAACAGTTGGATCCACGATCCATCATCGTGATTTTATTTTCTTGATGTTCCCCACGCCAACAGACACCAGCCTTCTCTCGGGTTACCAGATCATCGCCTATCGGATCCGGCAGGGACGAGTTGTGTCCCAATTTCAAATGGCCGAAGACGGATCGGTCCGTACCGTCCTACCTTAGCAAAAAACGATTTCCCAACATGAACCCTACTAATTCCGCACCAGCAGATCCTTCGGCCGAGCAGAATCGGCGATACAATTTTATTGCAGAGCGTGCCTTCCATTTGCGAATAGTTGAAGGGTTCCTCGCACAGATCGAGTTCACCCTACTTAAATCCTCGTCAGACACGTTTGATTTTGAACAGATCAAGTCCGGCCTTCGCGAACTGAAGTCCCTGGGGGACGACGCGGTCGAACGGCGAAAACGGATCGAGTTTCAACTATCGCACGAGCTTTTGTTATGGCAGGAGGATCTTGCGGAACGTGACTCGAAGATCGAAGCCTATCACATTCGTCGGTATTGCGACGGACTGAAAGTGCCGCTCGAAAACGAGATTTTCGTTGCCCTCTCCCGCTTCTATCGTGAACAACCTTACACAAGGGGTTCGATGAGCAAATTCGACCTTGCGATGACCAGGGCGTTCAGTTCTCAGGTTGGCGAACTGCGAAGGTGCCTGATCGCGGATAGGGACACCCTTACTTCAAAAATAATCGGCCATTTTGAAAAATGGGACAGGCAGCCCATTGAAAACATTGGCTCTGCAAAGGATGTGCAGGTGTTCGATCGGTACGTTGACGAATGTATGTCTTTTGAAGACTTTCGTCTGCTTACCGAATCAAAGTTGTTTGACCGCGTACGAGAATTCAAGTCAGAACTTGGTGAAAGGTTTTTTCATCCATCTGTGGTCGCAGCTGCGGTCGAGTGTAATATCGCGATCGGAAACCGCCTCAATTACTTGATGGCTAAGGCTGCCGAGAATCTTGGAGAGCGGCTTGGTTCTGAGTTTGACTTCGCAGGAGCGCTGCAGGACACCTCGCCAAACGCCGGAACATATATCGCCGAAGTCCTCAGGGATATCGACAGCAAAGAATCTTTGATAACTTCAGAATCAGAGTCTGAGGACCTGTTCCTCCTTCGATCGATGCTCGACCTCGCGGCCGAGGCACGCGATCGAAGCGAACGGGAAACGGAAGAAGAGGCTCTGAACGATTTAGAGGCAGACGCTCAGATCTCCATTGAGCACCCCGAATTCAAAAGACTACTAGGTCTGATCGATCACCAAAATCCGGATGTCGTCGAGATCCGAAAGCGTTTTGACGATTCCGATGCATTCAGGAAATTGGATTTTAATGACTTCCTTTTTCTTGAGGATGGAACTCCCGACCCGGTGAGCCGTGAGGTCCTGAAAACGATACTTTCCTTAGAATCACTTCGCGCGCATGAACTGAACGAAAAGAGGGAGATCTCGCGTGACGTCCGAAAGGATGTCATGACGTTGGTTTCAGCAGCCGAAAGTCTCGGGCGAAAGTTGGAGAAAGCGTTAGAAGGAAAGGGACGATCCGAGGCAGGCCGACTGCTGTTTGTTTCGAATAAGCTGCTCGAAACAAGGCTGCGAATGGAGAGGTCCATAGTTAGGTTCAGTAGTAGGAATCTCGGCCTGCCGGAATATGATCATCCGGAAGATGTCGTGATCGAAAACGAACTTATTTCCAGCCTGTCCTATATCGATACCGGAACAATGGATGCCAATCGGTGGCTCGTAGGGGCGACCGTTGCCGTTGCGATACTCTGTTTCTTTCTTTTTTCCTGGGGTGGAACGTCGAGTGCCGAAGCGACGTTTTCAGAAGACGTGGAAACGCTGGAGCCCGCTAAGCTTCCGGGCGGAAAAGACCTCACCGGCGCACATCGACAGGGTTCGACCCTCTACGTCGTCGCAAATGATGTGTGGAGACGGAAGGCCGACCCGCAAAAGTCCGATGCGCTTGAAAACTTGTTAAGATCCCCCGCGAAAGTAAAAATCGAAGCCGTTGTTGTGATCGACAGCCAGGGTCAACTATTAGCAGACATCTCGCCCAAAGGCGTGAATATTAACAACGATCCGCCTGCTAACGATGCGGAAGGACTTCGTTAGGCGGACGCAGAATTTTGTTGGGTCGGCAATAAGGTTAAGATCTCTCTTGCGATCGATTCTGTGGAGTTTGGGAGAGAAACTCCTGCGGTCGCCTCTTTCATTCTCAAATAGCGGGGATTGTCAGTTACCAGATCATTAACTACCCCGACTATATCCGCTGGTTTCTTCAATAATATCCCTGCACCTTTCTGCGAAAGAAGTTTTACGGTACCGGCTTCCTGAGGCATCGGAGGAGTTGTTGCGTCCGCTATTATCGGCAATCTGCAGGCAAGCGCTTCGAATGTGGTCAACCCACCGAGTTTCGAGACCATCACGTTGGCGGACTGCATCAGTTTCTCGATCTCATCGGAATAACCAATGACCTTGACTGGAAATTTGGCGGTCTTAGCTATTTCCTCGGCCTCTTTGCGCAAGTCCTCGTTCTTACCGGCAAGAAAGATCGCCTGCACGTCGAGTTCGCCGCGAACCAATTCTCGAAAGATCTGGGGAATGTTTCCGCCGCCGATCCAGCCCGCGTTCAAAAAGATCGTGAATTTGTCGGCGTCCAGGCCATAGGCCCGTCTTGCATCCTGCGCATCCGTTTCCGTTACTTCGCGAAACTTGGGATGCACCGGCATTCCAGAGATCTTTATTCGGGACTCAGATACGCCGTAGTCCATAAGCTGGCGCTTTGCATCATCATTTGCCACCAGGTAAAGCGAGACGTCATCACATGCCCATCCCTTCCAGAACCCGTAGCATGGATCGGTCACCACAGTAACAAGCGGTATCTGGTCCGCGAGATTAAGTTCCCTTAGAACGCGTGCAAAAATGTGCTGGGTCAAGGGGTGAACGCTCACAACGACGTGCGGACACCACTTTTCAAAGCCTTCTTTAAGAAATCCGATACAACGCCTATGAAAGAACTCCCTGGTCTCCGGACGAAAACGATTTACCGCCCAGTAGAGATACTTCATCCAGCCTTGCTTGTGCCGAAGGACCCAGTTGTAAACACTGACAAGTTTTTCAGTGATGTGATGTGATTCTTCGACCGCCTTTATCGTTCGAACCGCAAGCGATTCGCCGTACCAGAACTTTTCCAGACCATGCGCCAAAGCCGCGGCGGCGGATCGGTGTCCACCGCCAGTGTCGGACGAAATTATCAGGATCTTTGGGGTATTTTGGGTCATCGACGGCTAGCAACGGTTCAAACCTTGAGCGCGATCTCCTTGGCGGCCGCAAAACCGCCTTCCTTAGCCGCCTTTTTCATCTGGCTTTCGAGTTTCTTGATCTTGATAAGGTGGCCGGCGTTAAAGGGCAGCGATGGATAGTAACAGTTCGATTCGTGAGTACAATAACAACCTGCTCCCGCCTCGTTCCTTCGGGCATTCATCAGGTCTGTTTTCCATGCGGCCTGAAAATCCCACTCGTAATCACGAAGGTTAAGCACATCGGGCTTATTTTCGCACGATGAAAGCACGCCATTATCATAGATCACCGCACCAGCACTTCCGGCATAACATTTCAGTTGAGCCTTGTTCTCATCCTTTGTCTTCGAGATGAGGTCGTGCATGTAGATATCGACCGCCGCCTTGAAGAAACCGGACTTGCCGCCATAGTTGTTCTTCAGCGCAGCATTCTTTGTGTCCTCAAGGATCATATTCGAAAGTTGAGCGTATCGTTTGGGGTCAAACTCAAGTTCTTTCGGGTCGGCCGAGGGCGGGCGAATGTAGTTGATGTTCACCTTGTCCGGTTTAAGGTCGTATTTAAGAAAATCGTACCAATCAAAGATCGTGTCCTCATTCGAATGCATCACGCAGGTGCAGGTCTGAATGTCGAGCTGGGGATACTGCTCTCGCTTCATCTGTTGAAGCGTGCGGGCAGTGTGGATCGCCTTGTCCCAGCTCCCTTCTTTGCGCCGGATCTTCTCATGTGCGTCCTTCATTCCATCTATACCAAGTGCAACGGTGACGTTGAGGTTCGGACACTCGTCGAGGATCCGTGTGACGTCCGGAAAGATCCGTTGATGGATCTGTCCGTTCGACATCAGGTAAACGGAATCGAGCTTGTTGTTCTCGTAAAATGATCTAACGATCTCGGGAAGGTCCTTACGCGTAAACGGTTCACCGCCGGCGAGCACGAGAACACCGAGATTGCCACCGAGCGTTTCGGATATCTTAGCGATCTCGTCCGTTTTCATCTGCAGTTTCTTTCGCGGGCGGTCGTCTAATTCCTCTGTAAAGAAACAGTGAGTGCAGCGCATATCGCAGACGCTCGTTACGAGGATGTTGAGAAAAACTGGCGAGATCGGGCGACCCACAACGATACTGGCGTAACGCTTGAAGATCTCTTTCGTAGTAAAATCCAAAAAGTCCATTATTTACCTGCCTTTGCGGCCGGTTATTAAACACAGTTCCGCATTTATAAATCTATCCTATTTTGAAGCCGATTGGAAACCAATAGATGGCCGGAAAAAGTACTCTGGAGGACGCATTCATTTCCTATTGCATTACCAATCGAATTCGCGTACTATTCTCGGCGTTATAGTTCCATAAGCCAGGGTTTTTTATTTTATTAGTTCCGCTCTCAAATCTTGTATCTATCAAAACTGGAGGACACGAAGTGAATCGAAGATCCCTATCTTTTTTGGGTGTTTTAGCGGCAATTTTCTGCCTATCGGTTAATAGCATCGCGGGCATAATGGGCAAAAGCGGAAACGGCGAGCGTATAAAGCGGTACTGCCCGGTTAACCCGACTGCCGATGAGATCAAGTCAATGGAAGCTGACTTTGCCTTTCGCAAATCAGTACTCGGCGCGGTCGCGCCAAATGCAACGGGTGGGGTCATTCCCGTATATTGGCACGTGATCAACAACGGTTCGAGCCTAAGCCAGGGCAATATTCCAGATTCTCAGATCACGGCGCAGATCAATGTTTTAAATGCCGCCTACGCATCAACAGGTTGGAGTTTCAATCTCGTTTCTACAGACAGGACTACAAATGCCACTTGGTACACTTGCTCCGGCGGAACCTGCGAGACTCAGATGAAGAGCGCTTTGCGGAAAGGAACAGCAGACGATCTCAACATCTACTCTAACAATATGGGCGGCGGCCTCCTTGGATGGGCGACTTTTCCGTCAAGCTATAACAGTTCACCGTCAAAAGACGGTGTTGTGATCCTTTTCTCATCGGTACCTGGCGGTACCGCGGCTCCGTATAATCTCGGCGACACGGCGACACATGAAATTGGTCACTGGATGGGCCTTTACCACACTTTCCAAGGAGGTTGTGCTAAGAACGCTTCGAACGGTGGGGACTTGGTCGCTGATACTCCTGCGGAACGAAGCCCGGCATACGGTTGTCCGGTTGGCAGGAACAGTTGCGCGAACATTGCCGGAAACGACCCGATCACAAATTTTATGGACTATACTGACGACGCTTGTATGAATACATTTTCAACTGGACAAGACACGAGAATGGATGGACAGTTCACTACTTACAGGTTCGGAAAATAGGCCAAGCATTAACCCAATTGAACGACAGGAAGCCTTCTTCCTGTCTTTTTCTTTTTTTACCCGCATTCGAATGCGATAGAATCAACAAATGTTTCGTCGGATATATCTAGATAACAGCGCAACAACGCAGGTAGACCCGCGCGTATTGGAAGCAATGATGCCGTATCTGACAGAGAAGTTCGGCAATCCGTCGAGCATTCACTTCTTTGGCCAGGAGGCTAAGTCGGCAGTCGACAAAGCTCGCCATCAGGTCGCAGGATTGATCAACTCCCGTCCCAACGAGATCGTATTTACCTCCGGGGGAACGGAAGCCAACAATCTGGCGATCCGGGGCATACTTGAATCGCAGCCAGCTATCTCTAACCCGCATATTGTTACTTCGGTAATTGAGCACTCTGCTGTCAGAAATGTGTGCGAGGACCTTGAAAAACGAGGTTTTTCGGTCACTTATTTGCCAGTGTATGAGAATGGAATAGTGAAGTTAGAGGATCTCGAGGCAGCGATCACCGAAAATACGGTTCTCGTGTCGATAATGACCGCAAATAACGAGATCGGTACTTTGCAGCCGGTAGCGGGTATTGGAAAGCTAACAAGAGAATTGAGGTCACAAGGCCGGAAGATCTGGTTTCACACCGATGCCGTTCAGGCATTGGGCAAGGTCCCGGTTGATGTTGAAGAGATCGGTTGCGACTTGCTTTCCCTGTCAGCTCACAAGATCTATGCGCCTAAGGGCGTCGGAGCGTTGTATGTTCGCCGCGGAGTTCGGCTTCATCCCCAAAACATCGGCGGGCATCAGGAACGTGATCGGCGTGGTGGAACCGAATCCGTTCCCAACATTGTGGGTCTTGGCGAAGCGTGTTCGATCGCTTCCGACGAACTCGAAACCGCTGCGGAATCTAGTCGTTTGCTCCGAGACAGACTTGAAAGTGCGGTCGGTGAGGACATTCAAGGCGTTGTCTTTAATGGCGACCGTGAACGACGACTTCCGAATATCGCGAACATTTCATTCACCTCCATCGAAGGTGAAGGGCTGCTCATCAATCTGGATATGCAGGGCATTGCGGTCTCTACAGGTTCTGCGTGTTCGTCCGGAACACTTGAACCTTCGCCGGTCATCCGAGCGATCGGGCGGGGCGATGACCTTGCACGCGGAGCGATCCGATTTAGTTTCGGACGTTTCAACACTTATGACGACGTTGAGGATCTCCTGCGCCTGCTTTCCTCTTGTGTCAAAAACTTGCGAGAGCTTTCCCCCGCTCGCACTTCCTCAGCAACCAAATAAAGGCAGCCGGACGATCTCTCATCCGGCTGAAACGGTGTGGGAAGAACCCTTACTATGTTTAGGTAAGTATGGGAGCTTATCCGGCAACGATGATACCGTTGCGATCTACTGTGCATCCGCCATCGGTTTCCGGAGCACCTGCTACGATGATGCCCGTGACTGCGAATCGCGAGAACTCGACGATTCCTGCAACGATTATGCCTGCCCAGGTCTTCGACGTCTTTGCCTTACATACCGGTGCGTCATCGCGAAGACCCGCAACTATGATCCCCGCATTTGCGAAGGTCGTTCCCATTGCCAAAACCGCCATCATTGTTGCAACCGTGATATATCCTTTGATCTTTTTCATTGTCTCTTCTCCTGTTTTTGGGATCCGAAGTTTTCACTTCTTGCTGCCATTGCGATTTCAATCAATGTGCCACAGCGTTAGGGACCTGAATCCATGCCGATAACTCATTTATTACCAACACGATACAGGTAGCAGAATTGATTCGGTTATAGGTCGAAGATATCCGGAGAATATGTATACCCGGTATACTGTTTGAGAATCCTTTTCGCTTAACTATTCTAGATATAAGACTTACGAAGTTGTTTATTTACTATCCAACTCAAACCTGTAAACTTTGTATACAGATGTAACCTAAATGGGTCAGAAAAAAGTAGATTATTTCGCAACAGGCGTGGTAGACTTCTGTTTGCCCGGCTTCTTACCCAGCCGTCAGCTTATTCCAGCATTCAAAACATGAACCTCCCACAGAGTCAGTTCTTACCTCATATGAGCGCTGAAAGAGTCTCATCCCTTTCAAAAGCGATATTCATCGCTGCAGGCTCAATCTGTTTTGTCGGCGCCTTTGCCACGTTGAATTTTCCGGCCTTGGATCTAGGCTACCTCCTGCTTCTTTGCTTCGGGATCTTGGTCGCGCCGAGGATGACGCTTACGTTGCCGAGGTCGAAGTTCGCGATCAGCTTTGCAGACGCCCTTGTACTTCTCACATTTCTACGTTATGGAGGCCAAGCTGCGATAATCCTGACGGTGGTCGAAACGTCCTCCAACTGTCTCTATCTCCGCTCACGCGGCTTTCCTTTTGGCAGGCTGATGATCCCATCGAATGTAGCGATCAATACGATCGCGACAACGGCCACCTTCGGTGTATGGTTTTTGATAAGCCAAACGGGTTATGTCAGCCTTGACCTCACTAAAACACAGCACCTGATAACGATACTTGGCTGCCTTGCCATGACTCAGTTCCTTATCTCTTCATTGGCAGCCGCAGTCTTCCAGGTGTTAAAGGATGGGCAAAATCTATGGGAGACCTGGAAGAAAGACTGTTTTTCCAGCTCGATGTCCCACATCGTTGGTGCCGGCCTTGCAGGAATGGTTTATAAGCTCATCAATTACGGTGACGTGGTAACTGCTTCGATCGCCGCGACTGCATTGATAGTTGCGTTCCTCAATTACCGACAATCGATCGCCGAGATCAACACTGCCATCGGCCAGGTCGAAGAGGCCGAACGTCAAAAGGCAGAGATGGAACGCAACCGCCGTCTGGAAGCGGAAGAGTTTGCCAACCAATTAAGTATCTCGCTTGCAAAAGAAGAGCAAGCGAATAAGGCACTTCGAAAAAGTGAACGTGACTTTCAGCACGCTGCCTTGCATGACTCGCTCACCGGTCTTGCGAACCGCAAACAATTTGGCGACGTTCTCCGGCGAATGATCGCCGAATACAAGATCGATTCATCCTCGGAATTTCAGGTTCTGTTCCTCGACATTCGAAGTTTCAAGAACATTAACGACACGCTCGGTCATACGATCGGAGACAAGGTGCTGACCATCGCTGCTAAGCGATTTGTAAGAATGCTCGATCCGCATGACATCGTGGCGCGGATCGGCGGAGACGAATTCGCGATCGTTCTAAGGGGCATCGGTTCATCGGGCAAGGCGCTAAAGGTTGCCCGTCGGATCTACCAGAACATCACCCAGCCATTCTCTTTGTCCGGAAATCACATTACTGTTGACGTAAACATCGGGATCGCCCCTTGTGATGCAGAGTATGATACTCCGGAAGAGATCCTTCGCGATGCGGACATTGCGATGCATTATGCTAAGGAAAAGAACAACGGAATAGCGGTTTTTACAAAAGAACTTCGCTCCCGGTTCCTCGAACGCGTGAGGTTTGAGATGGATCTCCGCCACGCAATTGACCGTGGAGAACTTGCCTTGCATTACCAGCCGATCATTTCGCTGAGCGACGGGCGGCTCATCGGTTTCGAAGCGCTGCTTCGCTGGCATCATAGCGAATTCGGAATGATCCCGCCGAACAAGTTCATCCCGATCGCTGAGGATTCTGGACTTATCAAGCCCATCACTGTCTGGATACTCGAAGACGCGTGCAGGCAGCTTGCACGTTGGCAGAAGATCTCGAATGAGTACGAAAGCCTCGTTGTTAGTGTGAACATTAGCGGAAAGCATCTTTCGGACAATGACTTGATCGACGACGTGGAAAATGCGCTCCAGGTTTCAAGGATCGATCCATCTACACTTAAACTTGAGGTCACGGAAAGCGCGGCAATGGAGAATCCCGAACACACTATCGGAATGCTCAACGAACTTAAGAAGATCGGCGTTCAACTGAGCATTGATGATTTCGGAACGGGCTATTCTTCGTTAAGTTATCTCCACCGATTACCGTTCGACACCCTTAAGATCGACCGTTCGTTCGTTTATAGCGTAGGTGAAGGCGGCGAGAATGCCGAGATACTTCAAACGATTATTTCGCTGGCAAAGAACCTCAAAATGCGAGTAGTCGCCGAAGGAATCGAAACTGAGAACCAGCTTGGCTTGCTCCAAAGTCTTGGCTGCGATTACGGACAAGGATTCCTGATCGCCAAGCCAAAGGGGCGAGAAGAAACTGAAAGGCTTTTATATCAGCGTCCGGAGTGGCTGCCGCAAGATCAAAGCGATCGGTTCGAACCCGTGCATGACCATGTCGCAGAGGAACAGATCCACGTTTTCTAGTCTCTGTCTCAACAACTTTGCCAAAACATCGGAGGGCATTATAATCATCGAAAATCCATCTCGATGAGGTAAATGCCCAATATGCTTAGAAAGGCCGTACTCGGTGCAGTACTTTTCTCGCTGTTCACTTCCCTTCTTCCTGCTCAAACCAAGTTCAAATATCCGGACGCTCGTCGCTCCGACCAGGTCGATGATTTTCACGGCACCAAGGTCGCCGATCCATATCGATGGATGGAAGACACGGAATCGGCAGAAACCCGCGCCTGGATCGAAGCCGAAAACAAGATCACATTCGACTATCTAGGAAAGATCCCGGAACGTGAGAAGATCAAGAATCGCCTTACCGAGCTTTGGAATTATGAGCGCTATGGGGCTCCGGCAAAGATAGCGGACGGTTTCTACATCTACACAAAAAATGACGGGCTGCAGAACCAGAGTGTTTGGTACAAAGCAAGATCTATCGACGACCCGGGTACTGTCTTCTTCGATCCGAACAAGTTGCGGGCCGATGGAACCGCCGCGTTAAATGGGTCGAACTTCACGGACGACGGAAAGCTTTGGGCATACGGAGTGTCCGAAGCAGGGAGCGACCGAACCACCTGGTACGTAATGGACACCGCGACCGGACAGCTATTGCCGGACAAGCTCTCGCCAAATCGCCAGGGTGTATCCGCATGGCTCAAAGATAACAGCGGATTTTATTACAGCAGCTATGCCCCGACGGCAAAAGGTGCAGAGCTGAAGGAAACGACGAAATTCCAAAAGATCTACTTTCACAAAATGGGAACACCGCAATCGGAGGATTACGTCGTTTACGAACGTCCCGATAATGGAGACTACTTCAGCGGTGCTGAGATCAGTGAGGATGGCGAATGGCTTTTGATCACCGTCGGCAAAGGCACCGAGCGGATGAACATGGTCTATTTCAAAAGCCTGAAAGACGAGAAAAGTCCGATCCTGCCGCTGATCACGAATCTTGAAAACAGTTGGAATTTTATTGGCAACGACGGACCGGTCTTCTATTTTCAGACCGACAAGGACGCTCCGCGAGGCAAGATCGTAAAGGTTAACGTCCTCGCACGGTCCCATCTATTTCAGGACGTCATCCCGCAGTCGCCCGACACTCTGAATGGTGTTCAGTTCGTCAATGATCAGTTCGTCCTTAATTACCTGCAGGACGCACATACCGCCATCAAGATCCACAACACCGACGGAACCTTTGTCCGCGACGTAAAACTTCCCGGCATCGGTTCGGCAGGCGGCTTTGGCGGCAAGCGTAAAGACACCGAAACGTTCTATACATTTTCGAGTTTCAACGCTCCGCCGACCATCTACCGCTATGATATGAAGACCGGCAAGAGCAGTCTCTTCCGAAAATCGAACGTAAAGTTCGATCCGTCGGTCTACGAAGTGAAACAGGTTTTTTACAACAGTAAAGACGGAACGAAGGTCCCGATGTTCCTTACCTATAAGAAAGGGACAAAACTCGACGGAAAAAACCCGACGATACTATACGGTTACGGCGGTTTCAATATCCCGTCCACGCCGGGATTTTCGATCGCGAGGATCGGCTGGCTCGAGATGGGAGGAGTTTATGCGGTGGCGTGTATTCGCGGAGGAAGCGAATATGGCAAAGATTGGTGGAAAGGCGGCTCAAGGCTAAACAAACAAAACGTGTTCGACGACTTTGCCTGGGCAGCAAAATGGCTGATCGCCAATAAATACACCTCGACGCCCAAACTCGCGATTCAGGGCGGTTCGAACGGCGGACTACTGGTCGGGGCGACCCTGAATCAGCATCCCGAACTTTTTGGTGCGGCGATACCGCAGGTCGGCGTGATGGATATGCTTCGCTTCACTAAGTTCACGATCGGCTGGGCCTGGACAAGCGACTATGGCTCACCGGACGACCCGACAGATTTCAAGGCCATGTTTGCCTATTCGCCATATCATCAGGCGAAGCCGGGAACCAAATATCCGGCGACGCTTGTTACCACGGCAGACCACGACGACCGTGTATTCCCTGCCCATAGCTTCAAATATACCGCGGCGATGCAGCGGGCACAGGCAGGCGAAGCACCTATCCTGATCCGGATACAGACCCGAGGCGGCCATGGGGCGGGATTACCCACCGCCCTTGCGATCGAACAGCAAGCAGATATCTACGCGTTCCTCGTGAAGAACCTCGGCATGACCGTCAAATAGACTGGTCCGAATAAAAAGAGGCTGGTTGAAAAACCCGCCTCTTTTTTGTCCTGATCGGTTTTGTCGACCTCTTATATTTGAACTGATCCTGTTCCGGATCTCCAGATAAGAAATCACACCGTTAATGCCTGAAGCTTCTTTCAATTGACGACAAATCCGGACATCAAATTCCCGTAGTAAGCATCAGTTTTCCACGCCACGGGGTTGTACTTCTCCGAGGTACCGATGACCTTGACAGGGATCAGAACCTTGTAATGCAACAAATGTCCCGGCTTATGGTATCCGCCATCTGCAACCCGTCCATCGGCACCGACCGTGAAAGTTGCTTCGCGAATTTGTGCCCCATTCTTGAAAACCTTTACAACGTGATCACCGGCGTTCTTATCGATATAGGTCGCATTTGCATAGTAGTCACGGTTGAAAGTTCCGCCGTTGTCGACCCTGACATTTGGCCACTGAAAAGTAAACCGCTGCCAGTGACACAGATTTGCGTTCAACACACACTGTTCAGTGGCTCTCTGACCGCCGCCGCTTGAGTCTTTTCCGACATTGGCGTTATTTCCCGCGGTTGTGGCGATCTGTTGACCTTTATAAAACAACCTTGCTTCCAGCCCGTGGTCGTTGTCACCCATATTTCCCTTGAACCACATCGACACAATAGGTTGGAAGCCGCCATTGTCTTCGACGCCATTGAATTCATGGTCATTTCGGACATCGAAGATAACCGAAGTGTGCTCGGAGTGTTCCCGGTTTTTGGCAATGGTCCAAAGGTCGTGGGCCTTGCATGGTTTCGCGACATCTCTTCGCTCGCATATGTGATATCTGATCCGGAATATCACAGAAACGAACTCTGGGTTCAGAACATTCGCGGCGGCAAACCCTTAAAAGTGACGGATCTAAGCGCGGACCAGCAACTCGCTAGCTCAGGCTTTGCCATTTCGCCGAACGGAAGCTCATTTGCGGTTGTAGCCGGCGGGTGGAAGAGTGATGTTGTGTTGCTGAAGGGACTAAGGTAAGTCGATCACCTGTGAAACGCGCAGAAGTCGCGCGGTTCCTTGCCGGCCGGATACGATCTTGATTCAGTTTTCGGACAGTTAATGGTGGCGCGCAGTCCCGATATCGGACAGACGTAGACCGTCACCATCTTCGCCCGGGGCGACGAATTACTGTTTGATCCGCTTCCGACCTTTTCCTCCCATGTACCGGAGATCGGTGTCATCGATGGTTCGGGTTTAGGTTTCGGTTCGATCGGCTCACCGGTTTCCGGATCGTACTGGATCGCGCCTTCGTCGGTCTTCAGCAAAGCCTTGTTCGGTATCGTACCGGCGACGAATAGTTCCACACGGCGAAATTCAGCCGGAACGTCCGTGACAAATATTTCGGGTTCAATTTCCGTTGGTGAAAGGCCGGTCGCCCATGCCGGATCATCAAACGCGGGGTCTTTTGGTGTCGGGCTCGCCGAAGGTGAGGGTGAAGTCTTTGTTGCCAATGCCTCGGCCGCATCGAGTTCGCGTATCAAAGCTCCGTTTCGCGTATCGATCTCTGCTTTGCGGACTGACGCGGGGATTGACCAATCACCGTTCCATTCCGGATGCCGACGTAAAGCTTCCTGCATGAAATCGGCCCATATTGGCATTGCCGAGTCGGAACCTTTCATCCCCAGGTCGTCACCATCATCGAATCCGACATAGACAACGCAGACGATCTCCGGAGTGAATCCGGCGAACCATCCGTCCCGGGAGGTTCCCGTCTTTCCCGCGAACGCCGTCTTACCTCCAACGTTCTTGAAACCCCAGCCTTGAGCCTGTGCCGCCGTGCCGCGGTTGATGACGTCTTTCATCATGTCATCCAAAATGAACGCAACGTCTGGGCGAACCACATTCTTCCGATCCGGTTGGGGAACGACAACTGCCTTTCCGTCGCCAGTAGTGATCTGCGTGATCGGCATCGGAAGCACTCGGTCACCGAGATTAGCGAACGTTGTGTATGCTGTCGCCACCTGCAGCGGCGTGGCTTCGGCGGTTCCGAGTGCCATTGACGGATACGCTTTTTCGACCTTGGGCATCCCGGCCCGGTTTGCCAGGTTCATCACGCGGCCAATATTGACCTGCATTCCTATATCGACGGTGATCGTATTTTTGCTCTTAACGAGCGCGTCGCGTAGCGTGACCTCTTTGTTGCTGAAGGTATCTCCATAATTATTCGGCGAGTACGAATCATTTCCGAACGTGAATGTCTTTTTCTCGTCCTTCATCACCGTCGCCGCAGTGAAAACTCGTGAAGCTGTATCGTATGCTGAATTTATCGCCGCCGTATAGACGAAGGGTTTGAAAACCGAGCCTGGCTGCCTCATCGCGTCGGTCGCTCGGTTAAATTGGTTCTCGAGGTAATCGCGACCTCCGACCATCGCAACTATTTCCCCGGTCTTAGGACGCAAGGCAACAAGTGCGGCGTTCAGATTCCCTTTCGGTTTTTTAGGAAAATACTTCTCAAGTTTTTCCAGCCGCTTGTTTACGATGTCATACGCGATCCGCTGCAGATCCGGATCGATCGATGTATAGACACGCATGTGCTGAACCGCCTCAGGGTCGCTCACCAGTTTCGGCAGTTCTTCGGTTACGTACTGCGAGAAATACGGCATTCCCTGGAGGTCCTTTTTGCTGGAAAGCTGTTTGAGCTCCAGCTTTGTCGTACGTGCCGTAATATTCTGTTCGGTCGAGATCTCCCCCGCTTCAAGCATTGAATCGAGAACCTGATTCCGTCGCTCGGTCACTCGATCTTGGTTCTTGAACGGATTGTAACGGTTCGGGCTTCGGATGATCCCCGCGAGGAATGCGGCCTCGGGCAGAGTGATCTGCGAAACGTCTTTTCCGAAATATACATTCGATGCCTCGCCGACGCCGTAGATCGAAACACCGGATTGCTGTCCGAGGTAGATCTGGTTTGCGTAAAGAGTGAATATCTCCTGCTTCGAAAGGCGTGTTTCCAGAATGATCGACATGAACGCCTCTTTAGCTTTGCGTTCCAACGTTGGTTCATTCGTCAAGAGGAGGTTTTTCACCAGCTGTTGCGTTATCGACGAACCGCCCTGGTTCGCAAGCGGCGAATCGTCTTCGCCTTCGTAACGCCGCCAGAGAGCACGAGCTATCCCGCGAAAGTTCACTCCGTAATGCTCGAAGAATGCCCGGTCTTCGGTTACCGTGATCGCCTTGATCAGATGCGGAGGCAGATCCGCAAAATTGACCGTTTTTCGTCGGCCGTCACCTTCGGCGGCGATCGTGCTGAGCATCTTCGGTTCCAGCTTGGCCTTTTCTTCAGCCTTGCTTGTGGAGAGGTTTTGTATCGAATCGACGGTTTTTCCGTCCTTTGAAAACTTCACCTGAAGCGGCGGATACACTTTTTCGCCGTTTACTACACCGGTAATCCCAGGTTCGATCACGAGCCGGCCGTCCTGCACAAGATATCGGCTCCGCGACTGATCGGCCTTGTTGTTCTTTTCGATGTAGCCCGCGGATTTCAGATAATCGATCAATTCGAGCAGAGTGATCTCATCGCCCGTCCGCAGAAGCTTGGGAGCCGAATAAATACCGGCGGTCGGCGTAAACACCTCTCCACTCAACAGTTTCCGGTCGATCTTGTCCGAATAATCTATCCAGAAATATGACGTGACCAGGAAAGCAGCAAGCAGAAATACCAAAGCAAAAGAGACGGTCCACCAATTAAAGATCCATCGCAAGATCCGTCGAAAACGCGATGGCGGCGGGGCCTGGTACGCGGACACACGTCTGGCCTTTACCCATCCTTTTGGCGGGCGTTTCGAGCGCGTGCTTCTTGCGAACGGCCTTTCCTGCATTTTGATAAGTGAGATGTACTGCCTGTGCGGTTTCGGAATCTAACGGAAGCCCTGTAAAATTTTATCGGCTTTTGGTTATTGCTGTCCAGATAATTAAGACCCGAAAACGATGTCATTCCTTTCCTCGCTCTCAACCGAGACCAAGCGTCGGCTCCTGGTCGCCCCGATCGCGATCTTTTCGATGCTTGTCATAGGAACTATTGGATTCAAGGCGTTCAGCGGATTCGGATGGATTGACAGCGTTTATCTGGCGGCCCAGACCGTCACCACGGTCGGCTTTGGCGATATAGCGGTCCCGACGGCTGCCGAGCGTGTTTTCGCAACGATTTTTATGCTGCTCGGCGTCGGTACGGTGCTCTACTCGCTGACCGTGATCGCCCAGGCAATCGTCCAATCGGAAGTATTCGAGGCGTTGAACTATTCGCGCAAAAGCAAGCAAATGGAAAAACTCAGCGGACACTATATCGTTTGCGGAGCCGGCCGCGTCGGCCGCCGTATCATCCGCAACCTGCAGCGTTTGGATCAGCCATACGTGATCATCGAAAGCAATGAGGACCGCGTCGCGGAGTTCAGAACTGTCGGCACGAATATCATTATCGGCGACGCCTCATCTGAGGAGAACCTCCTAACTGCAGGCGTGAAAAGGGCCAAGGGCCTTGCGACTTGCCTGCCGGATGACGCCGCAAACGTGTATGTGGTTTTGACCGCACGCGGTTTGAACAAAGATCTCCACATAGTCGCACGCGCGGTCGAAGAACAAGCTGAGCCGAAACTCGTCCGTGCCGGAGCCAGCCGCGTCGTCGCTCCGACGATAATAGGCAGCCAGTCAATGGCTCGTGCGCTCCTAAAACCCGCGATCGCCGATTTTATGGATTCGATCGTCGCCGAATCGCTCGACCTTGTGTTCGAAGAGGTCGCGATCGGCGAAAGCTCGCCGTATATCGACAAGCGTCTCAGCGAAACGAACATCAGCAGCGAGCTGAACATCATCGTCGTCGCGATCCGCCCCGCGAGCGGCATTCTCGAGTTTCATCCGACCGGCGATGCGGTCATAAATGTCGGCGACCTTTTGATCGTCGTCGGCAAGGCGGAAGACGTAAAGCGGTTGGTGGAGGTAAACCGATAGATGCGAGTGGTCGTAACCGGCGGAAGCGGATATCTCGGGACTCACGTCCGTTCGTTTTTCGGTGCCGATGATTTTTCGCGGCGTGCGGGCCGCGACATCCTGAACCCGCACGACGCTGCCGAGATCGCCGAATACGACATTGTTATCCATCTTGCGGCGACGCTCGACAAATCACCCGACGCGGCTGACGAGGTCTTCCTGACGAATGTCGAAGGCACGATCAACGTACTCAAGCACGTGAGCGAAAATGCCGCGTTCATCTTCGCATCGACAAAGGACGTGTACGGCCGTTTCGCGGATACCTTCTCGGAAGTGCCGGAAACCTGCCCGACCATGTATTCGGGCCAGTCGGCGCTCGAATGGTCAAAGCTGATCGCCGAGCATTACGTTGATTTTTACGCCCACCAGAACAAATTCCGTTCTTGTATTTTGAGGATGTCCACGGTCTATTCACCGCCGAGCGAGGGAAACACGCCCGGGCTCGTCGGCAATTGGGCAGAGGCGATCGACCGCGGCGAACGTTTCCGTTTGCCCGGAAGCGGTACGCCGATACGGGACTTCATGCACGTTGACGATCTTTCGGAGGCATGTAAGGCGTTTGCCGATTCGGTCATACGCCACGGGACATACAACATCGGCGGCGGACGACGAAACGCGATCTCGCTTCGCGGCCTGCTGACCAAACTTCAGAAAGTATCGGAACTCGAAGCCGTGATCGACGACGAACACCCGCTTCCCTCACCTGTTCCCGAAAACTACGTCTCCGACCTCGGCCGCATCACGCAAGAACTTGGCTGGGAACCGAAGATCGCGCTCGACGAAGGCCTCCAAACTCTATTCAAACGATAGACTACTGATCTTTGCTCCGGAACAAGTGGCGCAAGAGAAAGGAGAAAGGAGAATGGAGAATGGAGAAAGGAATAAGGCGGAAACCCGACCGGTAGGAAGGGTGCTCTCGAGCCGGTGAAGATGCCGATACCGATGCCGATTCCTATACCGTCGCCGATGCCCTCGCCGATGCGCTTCGGCGGGGCGTATGAGGACCGCCCGAGTGGTGTTATGCGGGTGTCATTCAGCCGCCATCGATTCGGGGGCCGGAGGCTCCGTTAATACACTTTGGCGTCCGGCCTACGCCTCACAAATCAAACGTTTTTCGCGTTTTTGTTAAGTTATGCAATATCAAAAGAACCTCCCATATCAAACAGATAGTTATATCGGCCCTGAGTGAAAGTGTGCGAGTATCAGGATCGCAGCGGCAAAATCGAAAGCCGTGTGCGGCGAAAAACGAGCGAAATGGAAGCACGATCAGACTATGACCGAAACGAACAGAGACCTGAAATTCTTCGCCCTTACGCATCGAACTTCCTGTACAATGCCGCAGGGGCGGTTACGTCGATGAGGCTAACGGATGCTGGACTGGCCTTGACGTCGCCTGCGTCAGCCGCCGATTTGACGCAGCGAGAGAGAGAATCACCCGGGACGATGAGTTTCAGGCTGCATGTAACGACGGCACTGATGATTACACTACAAGAAAAGCAACAAAGCAGGCCTGACCCCGATCTTGAGTCTTAGCGTTTTTGTCAGCATATGAAAGAAACTACTAAGCTTCCGTTTCTTCTCGGTTTTATTGTCACCTCGATGGCATTTGTTGCGGTGTTTGCGGTTAATTATAAGCGGAATTTTGATGGACTTTGTATGGATTGTGATAACGATTTTGGATGGCCATTTCGTGTTTATCAATCGGGAAGTCTAATACATGCAACGCAGATTATTTGGTCGGGGATAGCAGCGAATGCTCTTGTGTTCATAATTTCAAGCATGGTGGCTGGTTATATTTGCCACTTCTTATGGAAACAAATTAAACGAAGCAGAATTCGTTAGCCTGGGTGAGCTGTCGATTTGACGCAGCGAGAGAGAGAATCGCCCGGGAAGATGAATTTCAAGCGGTATGTAACAACGTCACTGATGATTACAACATAAGAAAAGGAACAGAGCAGGCTCGTCCCCCTCTTCCTGCAACCGAGTTTCGCTCGCGGAAATCTCGAAGCATTTATTACCGGAGAGTGGTTTATGAAAGTGTTTTATTTGGTTACGGTCCTTATGCTTTGCCTAATCCACAGCGAAGCTCAGATCTGGAAGGATGCAGTGCCGCTCCAATCGACCCGAGAAGACATTCGAAGGATTCAGCCTAAAGGGCAACGGCTTAAAAATGGAAATAGCTTTTTCAAGGGTTCTGACGAAGATATTACTGTGAAGTATTACGGTGGGAGTTGTGACCACGTCGACCCGCGATTTTCCTCTCGGGCAAAGAACAAGGTCTTGGAAATTCAAACTGATCTGAAGAAAGAAATTGCAGTAGCAAGCTTACTGGCTACCTACGTCAAACAGTTTGAAGAGATTAAGCTCTCTTCAGAAAGAAAGATATACATCGATCACCAATTCGGCTATGCGGTTGTTGCCAAAGCGTCTGAAGCGTTGCCAGAAATGGCATTCAGAACATTCCACTTGCCTCCATCGGCTTCGATACCGCCATGTGCAGTTCCTGAACTTGGAAGAGAAATACAGGATGCGTTTGCGCTGAGCACTATCTTTCAGAATCAGCAAAAAAAGAAAGTAGATTCAGACGTTGTGCATGGGCAAGCCAATGGCCCTAAGATTTCAGGTTTGTAGATCTCCTACAAATATTTTTTTCGCGACTCAAACGGCAAGTCCACAAAGCGAATCTTCGACAGCGTCTGACGGCTTGACGAAAGAGCTAGGGATGAGACCTGCAATATTGCAATATTATCATTTGGTGTGCCAGGCTCGGCAGCATGGCCGCCGGCAGAAATGTCAGACATCATCGGCATCAACGCTTCGACAGCGAGCCGCAGATACGATAGGGCCAAACGCAGGGTGGCCGACGACCATCATATGTCCGAAGCCGCGGCAAACGTGATCAGGCAGTATACAGTGCACAGAGCTTAACTAGAATTGCAATATTGCAAGTCTGACCCATTTTTGCCAATAGCTGTCACTGCCTTACGAAGGCGCTTGGGATGGGGACGTCAGTGGAGTTGCCCCAGGTGACGTTCGTGATGCCGTTGGTCGACTGTACGACCCACCACTGGCCCGTTGACGGTCGATAGACTCCGATGTCGGCCTTGCCGTCTCCGTCGTAGTCAGCCGAGACGGGGACGTCCGTCGGGATGCCGAACTGGTAGCCGTAGAACGAGAGGTCTTCCGATCTCATGATGTACCAGACCGTGTCCGACGGGCGGAACACTGCGAGGTCCGTCTTGCCGTCTCCCGTAAAATCGCCCTGAGCGGTCTTGTCGCCCTGTGTTCCGAACTGGAGCACTATCAGCCCTGCGGTGCTGCGTCCGATCCACCAGTCTCCTGTCGATGGACGGAAGATGGCGATGTCGTCCTTGCCGTCGCCGTCATAGTCTCCGACGACCGGTTTATCCGTAGAGATGCCGAAGCCCTCGACCCTTACACCCGCCGTCGACTGCAGGATGTACCAGACGCCCTGCGAGGGCCTGTAAACAGCGATGTCTGACTTGCCGTCACCGTCAAAGTCTCCGGGGACAGGAATATCGCCGCTCGCTCCCCACTGGAGGCTGTAATAGGAACCGTCCTCGCTGCGGAGCACGTACCACTCGCCCGTGCCCGGCCGCCAGATGGCAAGATCGGTCTTCCCGTCACCCGTATAATCGGCCGGAACGATCTGATCGGTGTTGATGCCGAACTGCGTCACGCTGTACGTCGCATAGTTCGTACCGCTGTTCAACCGCCACCAATCTCCACCCGCCGGCCTGTACACCGCAAAATCCGCCTTCGAATCACCATCAAAATCGAACTTCGTCCGCCGTAAAGAATTATTGAGCCGCACAATACTGAAACGCACGCTACCGGCAAAATCGAGAAATTCTCCGCCCACTTCGAGTCTTCCGTCAGGAAGTAAACTAATGGCGAATAAATGGCCATCCGGACCCGCTGTCGAAAATGTTGGGTCTATCGCACCCGTGTTGGCCAGTCTAACGAGATGGTTCACAGATGTTCCGTTGTAATTCAGGAACCGACCCGCAACGATCAACTTCCCGTTTGGTTGAACCTCGATATCGCGGATCACATCACTAAAGCCGGTACCAATATTGAATCCAGGATCGATTACCCCGTCAGAAGAGTATTTCTGCAGGGTAGTGCCGCCAACATATAGCACACCACCCGCTTGTTCAGTAATCGTGTAAGCCTGCCCAGCATTGGCAGAGAATCCCGAATCCAAAACTCCGTTTGCATTCAGTCTCCCTATGCCATTACGAAACGTCGCTCCAGTGCCAGAACTAAACGCCCCAACGTAAACAATCTTGTCGTCCGGCTGGATCAAAAGGTCCCTGATATAACCACTGTCAGAAATCTTTGGCGGTAGAAATGTAGGATCGAAGGAATTAGAATCGAGTAACCGCACTATTCCAAAAGCTTCACTGGCTCCATTGTAGATCGCTCCACCGACTATAATCCCGCCGCTACTTTGACGCTCAATTGTATAAACGTAATTCAAAAAGCCGGTCCCAAGATCAAAGGAGTTTGCAAAGCTGCCGTTTTGATTGATTCGGGCCAACGAATAAGCCGGGAAATTTGGACCGCCGCTGAACAAGCCTCCAATAACTATCGTCCCGTTCGGCATTTCCCTGATCGCATACACATCTCCATAAAACCCAGTGCCGATCTTGAAACTTGTATCCAATGAACCGTCTGAATGTAACCTTGCGATTCCACTTCGTTGCTGGCCGTTCACATACTCAAAGTCGCCACCAATCAAAATCTTGCCATCAATCTGTCGTTCGATCACATAAACGGCCGCCGCTGATGAAAGCGCCGGTTGGAACGCAGTGTCCAATGCGCCGCTCGAATTCAGTTTCACCAACTTTAGCCTTTGCACGTCGTTCACGGTGGAAAAATACCCGCAAACCAGCATGGAACCATCAGATAAGAGGTTGAGGTTGGTCGTTAACAGGGAGTTGTTTGTGTTCGAGTTAAATGTCAGATCTTGCGAAGCGTCAGGGTTAAACCGTCTGACATCAGCGACGAACTCCGAATCGTCGTTAAAAAAACCAACAAGAAACTTGCCGTCGGGCTGAACCTCAATCCCGGTCACGTTCAAGAAAAAGGCAGCGTTTGGATCGGCAGTTAACTCAAACGTTGCGTCATTTGTTCCGGTGTTGGTTAAGCGAACAAGTCCGTCGGTTGTTTCCCCGTTAAAGGTCCCAAAAACTCCGGCGGCGATCACCTTTCCGTCAGGCTGAGAGGCGACTCGAAGAACCGGATTTCCACTTCCTGAGCCCGACGGCGGCACGAACGTCGCATCGAGTGAACCAGAGTTCTCAAACCTCGCTACATTACGTCGGGGCGATCCAAATTGTCCGCCAACCAAGAACTTGTCACCGGGCGCCGATTCGATCGAATGGACAGTACCGCTAACCGAAAATGCCGATGTTTCTAATGTCCCGTCGGTGTTAAGTCTGGCCAACCGAGAAGTTGAAAGGTTGAAGGCTCCGCCGATCATTATCTTTCCGTTCGGCAAGACAAGAACATCGTTTATCTGTCCACCCAGCGCGACATTGATGCTGAACGTCAGATCAACCTCGCCATCAGCTTCTAATCGCACGATCCTGCTGACCGTCTGGCCGTTGAACTGAGTGAATGCACCCCCAATTACGATCTTCCCGTCAGATTGAAGCGCGACCGACCGTATCGCTGCATTGGCACCGCCGCCTAAATGGAACGACATGTCGAGCGAACCGTCGGGGTTTAATCGTGCGATCCCGTTAGTTCTTATTCCATTAGCCCTTTGAAACAACCCGACAACGACGATCTTGCCATCAGGTTGAACTACAGTGTCGTTCACATAACCGAATCCCTCGCTCACCGCCGCATTGAACGATAGGTCAATTCCACCGTCAGCGGTTGACCCAAGACTGCCTCTTTGGATCTCCGGCATAGGAAACCTCTCTTGCGGCACGCCATATTTCATCCCGCGGGTCACTCTACGCTCAATCCCAAACTGTTTGAGTTCTGCGTTCGTATATTCTGGTTGAGCAGTCACCGTGAGACTCAGAACGATCGATACGATAAGGAGAAATGGAAAACCAATTTCGTATTTGCTCATAACACGCTTCGAGGACGGAATTGAATTCATTGAAAACTTCAGTTGCTAGTCAGCTCTGAAGAAGACCGAAACAATCAACGCCAGAATGAACTGAGAATTGCGACTACGACAAGGCTGCTTTTCAAGCCGCCGGGTTGTTGAATGAGACAATCGATTCTGAAAGTAGGAGGAATAGATCTTCATAATACTTTGATTTTGGAACTTAAATTAATTGTCAGATCGATTTTATTTCTATTTCCCGTGAGATCATCAATCATACATTCAAAATGATCAATATTTTTTGAGGATTCATGCCGATTTTATCACTTGAGTCAAGACCCGGTTAGCAAGAATTGCAAGTGAGGAGTCTTTCATCCTCCATCCCAATCGGAACTCTGCTTTTACCTGTCTATCAACACGGCCCGGCCAACCGTGTGCTGTCCAGGAAGGATTAAGGATGAGCGCTTATTACCTTGGGGGCGGCTATAGCTCGAGGACAAGATCGGCGGCAATGCGGCGCACCCTCCAGAGGCCCAGGTTTCTTCCATTGTCAACTTTCCTATCCATAAGGGAGCTTAAGCTGTTTTTCTGCTATTGTTCTCACATGCGGATAGTGGTTCGCGGGACAAATTGGATTGGCGATGCGGTAATGGCGACCCCTGCCATGCGGCGGCTTCGGCGGTCGTTTCCCGAGGCACATATCGCGCTTCACACACGCCGCTGGGCCGAAGGAATCTTTCGCGACGCCGACTTTCTCGACGAGATCATCGCGTTCGATCAGGCGGGCTCGAAACTTAAGACTGTTCGCGAACAGGCCCGCCTGCTCAAGGCGGGAAACTTCGATCTCGCGGTGATCCTGCCGAATTCGTTCGAATCGGCGGCGACCGTAAGACTCGCCGGAATTCCTCGCCGTTTTGGCTACAGAGCGGACCGACGCGGGTTTCTGCTCTCCGACTCCGTTACTGTTCCCGCGTGGAAGAATGAGCGGCACGAATCCGAGTATTATCTGAATCTCGTCGGGTTCGTCGAAAAACAGATACTCGGCTCGGCAGTTGTTGTCGAACCTGAACCGGTCTCTTTGAATGTCTCCGACACAAGGCGGGGTGAGGCGATCGAGATGCTTCGTTCGTTGGGCCTTGACACGTCAAGAACCGTCGTCGGGTTTGGGGCCGGGTCGACCAATTCCCTTGCGAAACGCTGGCCCGCCGAACGTTTTGCAATGCTCAGTGATAAATTCGCCAATGAACTTGGCTCACAGGTCGTTCTTTTTGGTTCTGAGGCCGAACAGGACGTGGCTGAAGAAGTGAAACGGATCGCGAAACACGATGTTCTCGACCTAACGGGCCGGACCGATCTGGCCCAAGCGACGGGGTTGCTGAGCGTGTTGGACCTTTTCGTTTCGAACGACATGGGCCTTGCTCATCTTGCCGGTGCGGTTGGAACGCCGACGCTCGCGATCTTTGGCCCGACCAACGAAACGACGACGCGGCCGCTCGGCAACCGGGTAACGATCATGCGCGAACCGGTGGAATGCGCTCCGTGCATGCTTCGCGAATGCCCGATCGATCATCGATGCATGACCCGAATAAAACCTGAAATGGTCTTTGAAACCGCGGTCAAAATGCTGGAAAATCGAACCGAAGAGTGATGACGACCCCAAACGATATTCGTCCTGCAGCATTTATCGATCGCGACGGAACTCTTGTAGAAGAGGTCAACTTCCTGTCTCGCGTCGAAGACCTGCGTCTCTACCATTACACTGCCGATGCTATCGGTTTGCTGAAGCAGCACGGGTATCTTGTGATCGTCGTGACCAACCAATCAGGCATTGGCCGCGAGATCTATACCGTGGACGATATGCACGCGATACACGACGCGATGCAGGCTGAACTCGGTGGTGCTATCGACGCTTTTTACTTCTGCCCGCATCTTCCCGGCGAAGGCTGCTCTTGTCGAAAGCCCAATCTTGGGATGATCGAACAGGCCCAAAACGATTTCCATATCGACCTTTCGAGGTCATGGATGATCGGCGATAAACGGATAGACATTGAGACCGGTTTGAATGCGGGCATCGGTTCGGCAATGGTGATGACCGGTTACGGTGTCAGCCACCTGGAAACGCTCGATGAAAAGCCGGCTATCGTTGCTGATGATCTATTATCGGCGGTAATGGCTATTGTTCAGTCCTGAACCAGCGGAAGCCGTACAGTGAATTCGGCACCTTTGTTCTCGCCGTCGCTTTCGACACTTACGGTCCCGCCGTGCATTTCGACCAGATTCCTGACGATCGCAAGTCCGAGCCCCAGCCCGCCGTTTCGGGATGAGACGGACGTGTCCTGACGAAATCGCTCGAATACCAGCGGCAGAAACTCTTTGCTGATGCCGGTTCCTTCGTCTCTTACTTTCACGATCCCCATGCCATTGTTTTCGCTTACGGTGACGATGATCTCGCCGCCCTCGTGGCTGAACTTGATCGCATTCGTGAGCAGATTCGAGAAAACCTGTCGAAGCCTGTTTCGGTCACCATTCACGATCCAATGCACGTCATCAGGGCCGCCCTCAATTTGGATCGTCAAGCCTCTGGCATCAGCTGCGGGCTTAGCGCTTTCGATCGACTCAGCAACGACCTCTGAAAGTTCGACATTTACCTGGTCCAGTTCGAGTTTCCCGGAGATCAGACGGGCAACGTCCATCAGGTCCTCGATCAACCGGTTTTGTGTCTCCGAGTTTTTGATGATCGTGGTGATCGCACGCTCCGCTTGAGATTCATTCAGGCCGCCTTCCCTCATAAGCCGCGCCCAGCCAAGGATCGAATTTAGCGGCGTTCGCAATTCGTGAGAGACAGTTGCCATGAACTCGTCGCGAAGACGATTGGCGATCTCCGCCTCCTGCCGCGACCTCTTCTCTTTGATCAGCAGCAGTTCGCGTTCGCTGCCGATGTCGAGAAGGCGTTCGTTCATCACCTTGAGCTCCGCGGTCCGGCTTTCGATCTTTTCCTCGAGTCCTTTGTTGGCGTCGATCAAGGCCGTCTCTGCCGAAGATCGCTTCTTTATCTCCGTGAACACCACAAAATTGGCGAGGCCAAGGGCGATTATTCCGGCGACCGAACTGATAATGAGGATCCCAACCGTTCTCGTTAGTCCTTTGTCGAGCGTGAAATCCCTGACCTGCTGCTGATTAGAACGTATTTGTTTGAGCCGATTAACCGAAGCTCGAAGGTCGTCAAGCCTTCCCTTGTCGCCCGGGGCCACGATCTGCGATAGGGAGCCTGCATAACCTTCGGTCTTTCGCAGCTCGACCTTTTGGTCCATATTGCGCTGAAACTCTGTCAGGGCCGCGGCTAACCGGTCGATCTCCTCGAGGGTCGCGACATCTTCGGACGAGCCCGCACGGAGTTTTGCAAGCGCCTCGGGCACTTTTGCTTTGGATCTAAAATACGGATCAAGATAAGTGTCGCTGCCGGTGAACATAAACCCGCGGACCGCGGTCTCGGTATCGAGACACGACGTCATCAGGTCGTCCGAAATACTCAGGAATTCGTTCGTTTGACGTTCGATGAGGATCGCCTGCTGAAGCGAGGTGGTGCTCTGATAAAACAATATCCCGAACATCGTTAGTATCAGGAAAACGATGAAAAGGATGATCGGCAGCTTTTGCTCGGTTCTTAATTCCATCTGCACCTGAGGCTGCTTTGACGCGTCTATGGGGGACCTGGCGTTAACCTAGCCTTCCGAAATCATCTTCAAGCCTTTCGATGTCATCTTCGCCGAAATAGCTTCCGGTCTGGGTCTCGATGAATATCAAGTTACCGGCGGTTTCGGGGTTTTCTACACGGTGGGCGGTTCCGGAAGCGATATCGACGGCCGAACCGGCCGGCACTAGAATTTCGTCTCCGTTTAATGTTACTTTAGCAGTGCCCTGGACCACGAACCAATGCTCCGAACGCTTGGTGTGACGCTGATAGCTCAGTCGTTTTCCGGGCAAAACTTCAATACGCTTGACCTTAAAACTTCCTTGTTCGTCCAGTATGGTGAAATTTCCCCATGGTCGTTCTTCAAAGCGGTTAGTAACCAGTTGTTGTTTGTCGGAATTCATAGCGGTCAAGGAAATATGTTCAGTCTAAACGATAACTTGCTAAGAACCAACGGCTCTCTCGCACAGAAGGTCCAGTCGTTGATCATAGGAAGGCTTGTCGCCATTTTCCTTCTGCTTGTCACTAGCTGGATATGGTACAGCGGCTCGACCGAATTCACCCTGCAAAGCATTCCGCAAAGCCCGCTTCTTATTTTCATCATTTCGGTCGGGCTTACCGTGGTGTATTTCTTTTTCCTTCGGCTTAGTAAGGAGCTTCAGTGGCAGGTGAGGGCTCAATTCATACTTGACGCTCTCCTTATTACGTGGCTGGTATGGCGGACCGGAGACCTGACCTCTCCATACATAACACTGTTCATCGTATTGATCGGGGTTTCGAGTATTTTTCTACGCCCTCGCTCGACGATCCTGATGGCGTTGTTGTGTATCGGGCTTTTTCTCGTCCTCACGCTTCTCGTTGCGACCGGTTTGGTCGAATCGCTAAGTTCCCGGCAACCTACCGGAAAGATCTTACAGATCGTGAGCTTTCACTCGATCGCATTTTTGGTCGTAGGACTATTAGCGTCCAGGCTTGCAGATCGCCGTTCTTCCGGCGACGAATTGATCGAGGCGACAAAAACCCTTCAGAATCTGCGAGCACTGCACGAGCGGATCATCGAATCGATCCGATCCGGACTAATAACGACCGACCTTGAAGGAAACATCTTCACCTTTAACGCTGCCGCATCGGAAATTACCGGATATAAGCCCGAAGAGGCCCGCGGACGGTCGTTGTTCTCGATGTTTGGCGGAATTCTGGAAGATCTGGACGTGGCGTTAGCTGAAGAAGGAGAAGTTCAGCCTCGATTCGAAGCAAACGTGACAACGCCGCAGGGATTTTCCGTCAGGATCGGCTACAGCGTTTCAAAGCTATACTCCGAATCGAATGAAGCGAGCGGTTATATCGTCACGTTTCAGGACCTTACAGAGATCCGCTCGATGGAGGAGAGTATCCGGCGAAAAGACCGTCTGGCGGCCGTGGGCCGTGTCGGCGCGGGTCTTGCCCATGAGATAAGGAATCCATTAGGAGCAATGCGGGGAGCAATACAAGTCCTGGAATCCAGTATGCCGCCCAATTCGATCCACACGGATCTTATGGGGATAATCCTGCGCGAATCTGACCGGTTGAACAGCATCATCACCAATTTCCTAAGCTACGCAAAACCAAGAGTCGGTAACTTCGTCGAACTGGACCTTCGCGACTCAATACGCGATACGGTCAAGCTGTTGCGGCACAGTCCTGACGTGAAAGAAGAACATTCGATCGCGGAAAATTTGCCCGAGACGCCGATCTTCATTTCGGCGGACCAAACCCAGATCCAACAGGTCTTTTGGAATCTATCGCGAAACGCGATACAGGCGATGCCCAACGGGGGTACCCTTTCCATTACCCTGGACGCAAAACCGAACAACCGAGTAAGGATAATTTTTGAGGATACCGGCAAAGGAATGCCACCGGAACGGGTCGAACAGCTTTTTGAACCTTTCGCGACATCTACTACCGGAGGGACCGGGCTAGGTCTTTCGATCGTTTATCAGATAATTCGCGACCACAACGGAACGATAACGGTCAAGAGCATCGAGGGCGAAGGAACCACGATCACGATCGAACTGCCTCGTGACAGCTCGCGAACCACGTCTAAACCAGACCTTGCTGAACCAGATGCCCCGTCGCTTATCGAAGCCTATCTCAATGTCAAGAAAGAAGGCTCCTAAAATTCCTCTTGTATAAACACATCGTTATTTGGGATTATAGATGTGACGGAAGTTTCCCGCTTCCCTGGTTTCAGCAATCCACAACTCAATTTCAAATCACTGCATTCGATTTGCTCGAAACCGCGCTTACCAATGTCAAACATTCTTATAGTTGACGACGAACAGAGCTACCGTCAGTTGCTTTCCCTCGTTTTTGAAAGCGATGGGCACAATATTCGAACCGCGAACAACGGGCGCGAAGCGCTTGACAAGATCAAGGCCGAACCAACCGATGTTGTGATCACCGATGTCCGAATGCCCGACATGGACGGCATCGGTCTGCTGCGCGAGGCAAGAAAGCACCAATCGGAGATCGGTGTGGTCCTTATGACCGCATTTGCTTCCGTTGAGACCGCTCGCGAAGCGTTTAAGTTGGGTGCCGACGATTTCATACAAAAGCCGTTCGATGTCGATGAGCTGAAGCTGATCGTCAGGAAGACGCTCGAAAAGCAAGCCCTTATAAGCGAGAACCAAGCGTTCAAGCGGGCGCAGCGTCAACGCGGCAGCGTAAAGAACATAATCGGATCGTCAGCAAAGATGCAGGCGATCTATCAAATGATCGAGACCGTATCGGAGGTCCAATCCACGGTCATGATCAGCGGAGAAAGCGGTACCGGTAAGGAACTGGTCGCGCGGGCGATCCATGATCTGAGTCCCCGTGCTGAAAGGCCTTTCATCTCGATAAATTGCGGTGCCTTCACTGAAACACTCTTAGAATCTGAGCTTTTCGGATATGTGAAGGGCGCGTTCACCGGAGCAAATACTAATCGAAAGGGGCTCTTCGAAGCGGCAAATCGAGGAACCATATTCCTTGACGAGATCGGTGAAATGTCCTCCGCAATGCAGGTAAAGCTGCTTCGCGTTTTGCAGGAGCGCAAGGTGAGGCCGGTAGGTGCGCACGAAGAGATACCTGTCGATGCCAGAGTCATCGCGGCGACAAATCGGGACCTTAAGAAGATGTCGGAAGAAGGCAGTTTCAGGGAGGACCTTTTTTACCGTATTTCGGTCATACCGATCCATCTTCCGCCGTTGAGGGACCGTCGCGAGGATATTCCTGACCTGGTCGAGCATTTCATCGGCAAGTTCTGCGACATGGCCGGACGTAAACTGAACATCTCTCCTCGAGCAATGCAGTTACTCGAGAATTATATGTGGGGCGGCAACGTGCGTGAACTCGAACATACCGTCGAACGAGCGGTCGCGCTTGAACGCGGTTCTGAAATATCCGCAGAAAGATTGCCCGAACATATCACGAACTATAACCCAGAACGGATAAATGCTGAGTTCGATCTTCCTGATTCGGGACTGAACCTTGTCGCTCATTTAGAGAATCTGGAAAAGACATACGTGGTCGAGGCGCTCCGAAAAACGGACGGCAACCAGACAAAAGCGGCCGATCTTCTTCAGATGCAGGTGCGTTCGCTTCGCCATTTGCTGGACAAACACAATCTGCGTTCGCTGTCTGCTCAGATGCGAAACGGCGAATAGCCGATAGAAAGTTCTAAATCTTAACGGCCGGAATTGTGCGTTCCGGCCTTTTTTTTGTTTTTGCTGAAACAGGCAGGGAATTAGGCCTGTATGTAGGGAAACTCAAAATTAAGAAATTATCCGGATCAAATTCCGGGGCCGGAGGTTTGTGTCTTTATGAATGAACAAAAAGGATTTTCGCTGATCGAACTGCTAATCGTCGTGATAATCATCGGCATAATCGCCGCAATAGCGGTCCCTAATCTGATCGCCAGTCGTCGGGCAGCAAACGAGAGTTCCGCAATAGCTTCGCTCCGCACGCTTCACAGCGCGAATATGTCTTACGCAGCGACCTCTGGAAACGGCGAGTTTGCAGGTCAAGCCGCTTCGGTCGGCATCACATCTTTGACGGATCTCAAAACCCTCAACCTCATCGACGGATCGTTAGGAAGCGGAAGCAAGAGCAACTATCTCTTCATCGGTGATCGCGAGGCGAGGTCAGCCGCGACCGCTGCAAGCTTCTATTTTTCAGCGAATCCCGTTTCACCGTCCGGTATTACGCGCACGGGAAATCGCCGGTTTGGCGTTGCGACGGACGGCATCGTAAAGTACGACGCAACGATCGCAGATCTCGCCGTGCCTTTTGACGAGAACTCGATCACAACCTCGGCCGCGGTGCCGCTGGGTGAATAAAAATAGATCAAAACGGGCAGCCATCCTCGGCTGCCCATTTGTTTCATTCAATCTGACCTAAACCGATCGAGATTGACATTTTTTGTCATCGAATCGTTACCAAAAACTGTAATCAAAGCCGGACCAAGCCGGATCCCGATAACATTGCCAACCGATTAGTGTCCCCCCAAGTCACCTATTTCTAACAGTTAGATAGGACATTCTATTGTACAACAAGTTTGGCACGAGTCTTGTATTAGTCTTAGTCGCCTGGGAAAGGTAGACGAAGACTTATACAAACTTTAGGAGATTGTGAATTAGAAATGAAAAATCAGAAAGGTTTCTCACTCATCGAACTTTTGATCGTCGTGGTCATCATCGGTATCATCGCAGCGATCGCTATTCCGAACCTGCTGGCGGCCCGCCGCTCGGCTAACGAAGGTTCAGCCATTTCCTCCTTGCGTACACTGCACGGAGCACAGATGACGTATGCCGCTACTTCGGGTAACGGACAGTTCGCAGGTACCGCGGGAACGCCTGGAACGACGGGCATGGTTGCCATGGCTAGCGTAAACTTGGTTGACAGCGTGTTGGCATCGGGCAACAAGAGCGGCTACGCTTTCCAAGGTGACCGCACGGTTGCTTCGACAACTGAGCCTGCAACGTTTTACTTCTCAGCTATCCCGACCTCAGGTTCTGGTTTGACGCAGACCGGTACACGCCGCTTCGGTATCGCTACCGCTGGTGTTATCGTCGCAGAAGCCGGCTCCTTGACCACGCATTACGATGCAACGTCGATCGGCAACGGTACGCCGCTTGCTAACTAGTTCGTGACCTAGTCACAAGAACGGAGCGGGAAGCCTCGGTTTCCCGCTCTTTTTCTATTTCCAACGCTTGTTTCGAAACTCCGTCACCATATACTAGTTCTCGTGCCGCGAAAAACATCGCCGAATAAAGCCCAGGTTGCTGACAACTAATAAAAGAAATGGATCAGAGTGTTTCGACACAACAAAACCCCTGGAAAGGACCGCTCTACGGTTCTTGGCTACCAGCAGTACTTGCTCTCGTTCTGATCTTTCCTCTGATCGAACTACCGCGGCCTTCATTGATCACGGCCCCGCCATGGAGAATCGAACTCCTTTCTTCGGCTTTGCTGATGTACGGATTGGTTTTCGGGCGAGTCGATCTTGAAGCCGGCTTAAGATCGCTCAGATCTTCGAGCGGCATTTACATTTTCTTTCGTTTTCTTTTGCTGTTTGCTGCATTGAGCGGCCTTTCAATATTTTGGTCAGTTGCCAAAGGGCCGGCGATACATCACACATTCGTGTGGGCAGTATATCTGACGACGCTGATCGTCTTCCTATCACTATTGATCTCGTCCGGGCATAAGATGGTCTCTGACGTAGCTGTCATGGTCGCTATCGTTTTGGGAGTTCTCTGTTTGATCGACTACGACACGATCAGTGACTTTTCGGTTTCAGAGGGGACGCTTCGTATAAGATGGGCGAAGTATGCGGAGTTGCTGATCACCTTATCGCCGCTCCTTTGGGCTCTGCTCCTTTTCAAGGGTAAAAACAAGAACCCGGTAATTTGGGCCGCCGCTGCCTTGTCTTGGATCACGGCGATGCTCTCGTTAAGCAAAGCCGCGTTCATCGCCGGGGTCATCGGTTTTGTACTGCTGTTTGCGGCGACTCTGATATTCTCAGGAAGGTCATTTCGGCGGCCGCTTGCGATCATTTTCGCCGCCTGGCTTCTATTGACCGTCGGGACACAGGCTGCATTTACTTACTTTTCATCGGTACCATCGACGATCCAATACATCTCCGGAACCGCTGACCAGACCAGATCGACATCTTCGATGCGCGTGTTTACGTGGAAGGTCGCGGCAGACATGATCCGCCACAGGCCGTTCCTTGGAGTCGGCGCAGACAATTTCGGAAACTCATTCAACGAAGGACGAGCAGAATATGCTGCTAAAAATCCAAATGACCAGGACACGGCGATCGGCGAGGATTATCTTTTTGAACGGGCACACAATGAATACCTGCAGATCGCTGCGGAACTTGGCTTTATCGGCTTAGGATCATTTGCCGCGGTTTTCGGTTTGTTCGGCTTTCTAATGATACGTGCACTCGTTAGGCATCGCGGAGGCGTTTCCCCCGTGCTTATAGCATCGGTGGCGGGAATGGCCGCGTTTGGAGTAAGTTCCCTGTTCACGTCATTCTCGTTTCGTGCGATGCAGAATGGGCTTGTCTTTTTTGCGATGACGGCCGTTGCGATGTATGAATTGGTCAAGCTCGATAAGCGAATAGCGATACCAGTCCTGAACGGCCATAATAGGGCAGATAGCCCTAGGTTCGTGTTCGCATTAGGGGTATTTTCCGCAGCCGGTTTGCTTTTCGTTTCAGTTGCGATCGCCCTAAGCAACGCCTTAATTGTCGTCGCAGAGCGGCGTTCGTCATTGGCCGAATCCGAACCCGCGTTCACTAATGCACTGCGTTTCTTCCCGGACAATGCCGGCGGCCACTATGCCTATGGAGTCGCTCTAGCAAGGGCTGAACAATTCTACCGGGCGGCCGAACAGTTTGATCTTGCCGCACGTTTCGGTGCCGGGGCGAACATAACCTATTCCTCGATGGCGCTGGCGCGTCAATCAGCCGGGGACATTGCCGGGGCTGAACGATCCCTTCGAGATGGCATACGGGTTTTTCCAAGGTCACAGTTTTTGCGTGCGAGATTGGTCGTATTCCTTGAGGATCTTGGACGAGAAACGGAAGCAGAGAACGAATTTCGAATTGCCCGCGAAATGGATCTTAGGCAAGCAAACGGATGGTACTGGCTTGTGAAACTCGGAAGCAAAGAGGCCTACCAGCGGTCCAAGAGTGACCCTCAGATCGCAGAGCCGGCAGAACTCGTACCGGCAAACGCTATCTACATGTATCTCAACGAGACGATGGGGCCTGCAAAAGCTTCGGAATAAATAGCAAGCGACGTATCTATCTTTGAAATTGTGCTAGAATCTGTTCAGGCGTTTTCCGCCCGGCACAGCGATCCAGCTAAATCCATCTGACAATGAGCGACTCGACCGATAAGAGTAGTCTGTTTTCCAGAATATTTTCGATCGCACGAAACACGTTTCGCGAGGCCATTCGCGACAGAATACTTTACAACCTAGTGTTGTTCGTTTTGTTGATCACAGCCTGCGCGGTGCTGCTCGGCGAACTCACGGACGGCCAGGAAGCGAGAACGATCGTGAATCTTGGGACGAACGCCATCCTGCTGTTCGGCGTTTTCATCTCAATATTTGTCGGCGTCGGTTTAGTATCAAAAGAGATCGAAAAGAAGACCGTTTACGCTATCTTCGCAAAACCGGTCCGCCGCGGCGAGTTCATCGTCGGAAAGTATCTCGGGCTATCGCTTACGCTGCTTGTTAATACGCTAGTGATGGCAATTGGCGTCGCGCTGGCACTGCTATATGTCGGCGGCGGTTCGCTGATATCGGCAGCGATGGGGGCGGTCTCGCTGATCTATTTAGAACTCCTGATCGTCATTGGTGTAGCGATCTTGTTTTCGTCATTCTCATCACCCGCACTTTCCGCTCTGCTAACGTTTTTCGTTTTCCTGATCGGTCATTTGAGCTCGTCGCTCCGCGACCTTGGCGAAAGTCTCGGTTCGGCCGTAACAAGCGTCGTCCTTACGTCGATCTATTACCTGCTCCCCAACCTATCGCTTTTTAGCTTTCGAACCGAAGCTGCGAACGGCATGGTCGCAAATGCACAAATGATCGCCGGCGGCGCACTTTACGCTGGTGCATATGTCGCGGTATTGCTTTCGTTGACCGTTGTGATCTTCAGCCGCAGAAACTTTAAATAGGAATGGCTCACGCGCACAGACAATTAGCAATTCCTGCACTGGTCGTCACGGCTGCTTTAGCGGCCGTCTTTGCGTTGAGCGGTTTCCTTGAAAAGAACCGTCCGCAACTTCCGAAAAGCTACGAAGATTCCGATCTGTCGATGCAGGGCAAGCGGCTCAAAGGCTACGCTCTCGGGTCGGAAGGACTTATCGCTGATTGGTACTGGATACTCTCGCTTCAATACATTGGAAAAAAGATCGTTGAAAACAAAGAAACCGATATAAATATCGATGATCTTCGGTCGTTGAATCCTCGTCTGCTTTATCCATATCTCGACAACGCGACCGACCTCGACCCAAAATTCTATGCTGCATATTCGTATGGTGCCATCGTCCTGCCTGCGATCGATCCGCAAAAGGCGATCGAGTTGACCGAGAAAGGTATTGCGGCAAACCCCGAAAAATGGCGGCTCTACCAGTATCTCGGATACATCTACTGGCACGAACGCAACTACGAGAAGGCCGCGGAAACTTACGATCGCGGGTCAATGATCGCGGGGGCACCGCCATTTATGCGCGAGATGGCGGCAGCGATGAAAACGAAAGGAGGGAGCCGGGATACGGCACGGGCGATGTACAGCCAGATGCTCGCGGAAGCAGAGGACGAACAAAGCAAACGAAACGCCCAGCTTCGCCTATTCGAGATCGATTCCCTCGAGGAGACCGAGGCGGTGAACGAAGTCCTCGCAGGGTTGAGGAACTCAAACGGAAAATGCGTTCCGAATATCAACGCGGCCTTACCCCAGCTTCGCTCAGTCCAACTGCCGCAAGGACGCGATCTTCGCATTGACCGATCGGGTTCGCTTGTCGACCCGACCGGAGTGCCGTACAAATTCGACCCTGAGACCTGCACGATATCGCTGCGGGAAGATTCTAAGATCCCTAAGCCGCTGAAGTGATCAAAACCGATATGACCAACATCATCGAGATCGAGAACCTGTCGAAAGAGTACGAGACCGGATTTTGGAAAAAGAAAAAGACGCTAGCTCTCGACGGGGTTTCGCTTGAGGTCGGCCCGGGCCAGATCTTCGGCTTTCTCGGCGGTAATGGCGCGGGAAAGACAACTACCATTAAGATCCTGATGACGCTTCTCTTTCCGACTTCCGGGTCGGCAAAGATCCTCGGCCGCGACATTTCCGAGGTCGATATGCACCGCCGTATCGGCTATTCGCCGGAAAACCCCTATTTTTACGATTATCTAACGCCGCGGGAATTGCTCGCCTATTTCGCCGATCTTTTCGGACACGACCGAAGCAAGAGCAAGGCACACATTGACGGACTCCTGACAAAGGTCGGGCTGGACGAAAAGGACTGGAACAAACAGCTTCGAAAATTTTCAAAGGGAATGCTCCAGCGCGTCAGCATCGCCCAGTCGATCATTAACGGACCGGAAGTCGTGTTCATGGACGAACCTATGAGCGGACTCGACCCGATCGGCCGGCGCGAGATCCGCGAGTTGATCGCCGATCTCCGGTCAAACGGCACGACCGTCTTCATGTCTACTCACATTCTGTCCGACGTTGAGGCTCTTTGCGATGAAGTAGCGATCCTGAGAAAAGGAAAGCTTGCGGCAACCGGAAAACTTGACGAACTTCTTGTTGCAGAGGGCCGGGAGCGAACCTTTGAGATAATAATGAAATCGATCTCAAAGAATGAACTGGAAAATTCTTTATCGGGAATCGCAGGAATGGCAATCGAGGAACACCCGTCCGGCGTCACTGTGAAGGTGATCGACGAAAACGATGTCGATAAAGTGCTTGCCGCCGCAAGAAAACTGGGCGGCAGACTGATATCGGTCAATATTGTAAAACAGTCTCTCGAAGAGTTGTTCGTTCAGGAAACCGCCTAATTGCCGAATTACTGGGCAACCCGTATCGCGGTCACTTTCCAGCGGATATTTGCGCGGTCGTCCTTCTTCTCAAAGCCGTCAATGGCAAGCGTGATCGGGATCGATTCGCCGGGTCCGAGCAACTGCACCTGAGTCGGCACCACCAAAACACGCTTTTCTTTCAGCGTTTGATCAAATTGGTCAACCACCGCGACTTTGACTTCAAGCCCGTTGATGTTTCGGGTTCCTTTGTTGCGGATCTTTCCCGTGATGAACATCGAGATGTAACCGAAGGCGTTCGGCGACTCGACGGTATTGTCGCCCGTAGCGATGATGATGTCCTTGGTTACCTCCTCGAATTGCGGCGAGCCTTCGCGGAGAGCGTCTGCAAGGACATCCTGCTTTTGTTCATCCATTGATTTCCCTTGAAGCAGCATCGCCGCCGCAATAACCGCCGCAACCACGACCAGGCCGATCAGCCCGCCGACAAGATACGTTTTATTGATCCCTTTCTTGGGTTCCTTTTCGAACAGCGTGTCCATAATTTCCGTCCATTAGACGCCCGTTTTCGGCTGTAAGTTCCCTTAGGTTATCATCAGGACATATCAACGCCGAAATGCGCGGTCTCAAAGAACAAATTCAGAAAGACGACCGATTTGTGGAGGTCGCTTTGCCGGTTCCCGTGAGAAAGAATTTCACTTACCGAATGCCTGCCCGGATGGCAGGCCTGGTGAAGATAGGCTCGCGCGTTTTGGTTCCTTTCGGCAAGCGGACGCTGACCGGTTATGCGGTCAATTTCCCTTCCGAACTGAAGCCGAGTCTCGAGTTCGACCCGTCATCGATCAAGGACGTCATCGAACTGATCGACGACGAACCGCTTTTTACCGACGAGATCCTCTGGCTTACCCGATGGGCTGCTGAGTATTATGCGGCCTCGTGGGGCGAGATGCTCAAGGCATCGCTTCCGGCGGGCATTAACGCTGCCGTCGAGCAGATGGTCTCGATCACCGAGAAAGGCCGCGATGAGCTTAGACAGAACAAGGACAAAAAGGCTCAGAGATGGAAGACCCTCGAACGCATTGCCGACGACGATGAAGTTTCGGTTCGCGATCTCTCTGCTGAGTTTGGCGAAAGCAGTGCAAAACGCTCAGTCCGCGAGTTGGCAAATCTCAATTTCGTCTCCACACGCGTGCGCACGTCCGAAGGATCGGTGCGGCCTAAGCGCCGAAAGGCTGTAAGGCTTATCGCTGAAATAGACAACGGTAAACCGCTGACCGAACCGCAAGCGAAACTGCTAGAAACGCTTGCCGCGAACGGCGGTGAAATGCTCTTTACAGATCTTCTGGAAAAGGCGGAAATCGGTGCTTCGCCCATCAATACCCTGGCAAAACGAGGTTTGCTCGAAATTTATGTACAGGAGGTCTTTCGCGATCCGCTCGAGAACGCAATAATTCCCGGCCCCGGCGATCTGAAGCTGACAGCCGAACAATCGTTTGTTTTATCGGAGCTGACGAGAGGCCTGAAAAGCGATGAATACAATGCGTTTTTGCTGCACGGCGTTACCGGCAGCGGCAAGACCGAGGTTTACATTAGGGCGATGCACGAAGCGTTGCTGCAAGGCAAAGGTTCAATGATGCTCGTGCCTGAGATCGCTCTGACGCCGATCTTCTCGCGTCGCCTTCGCGGCGTTTTTGGCAGTGCCGTTGCGATCCTTCATTCAAATCTCTCACCCGGCGAACGCTATGACGAATGGCGGCGGATCCGTTCGGGCGATGCACGCATCGTAATAGGAACACGTTCCGCGATCTTTGCGCCGGTAGATAATCTCGGGATCGTTATCATCGACGAAGAGCACGATACGTCGTATCGCCAGAATGAAGCTCCGTTTTACAGCGCACGCGATCTGGCTGTAATGCGGGCGAATCACGCAGGAGGTGTTGTCGTACTCGGCTCTGCCACGCCGTCGCTCGAATCGTTCTACAACGCAAAGGCCGGCAAATATCAGTATCTTCAGCTTCAGAGCCGCATTGGCGAACGTCCAATGGCGACTGCCGAACTGATCGATATGCGCGATGTGTTCCGACGAGCCGGAAAGGATGTCGTTGTTTCGCCGCGTCTTTTCGAAGCAATCGCCGAAACACATTCCAAGGGCGAACAGTCGATGATACTGCTGAACCGCCGCGGATTTTCGTCGTTCGTGCTTTGCCGAAGCTGCGGCGAATCGCTCCGGTGCGTCAACTGCGACATCACGCTCACCTATCACAAACGCGAGGACAAGCTCGTTTGCCATTACTGCAATTACACGGCGGAGACGCCGTCTGTCTGTCCGTTCTGCGAGAGCGAGTTTCTGTATTTTATCGGCCAAGGCACCGAACAGCTCGAAGGAATACTCGAGAAGAAGTTTCCCGATCTTCGCATCGCCCGCATAGACCGCGACACGATGAAACGAAAAGGCGAGATCGACCGAACTCTGCTCTCATTCGACCGCGGCGAGATCGATATGCTCGTCGGTACGCAGATGCTCGCCAAGGGCCACGATTTTCATAACGTCACGCTTGTCGGGGTCATTTCTGTGGATATCGGGCTTGGGTTGCCGGATTTTCGATCTGCGGAACGGACATTTCAATTGTTGACGCAGGTAGCCGGACGAGCAGGCCGCGGCGATCTGCCCGGACGTGTGCTTATACAGACCTATCACCCGGATCATTACGCTTTGCGGTACGCCGTCGAGCAAAACTACGAAAAGTTTTACGACCACGAGATACGCTTTCGCGAACGTATGGCATATCCGCCATTTGTCGCGCTTGCGTCTATCCTGATCCGGCATCAAGACCTCGCAAAGGCAAAGCGGAATGCCGAAATACTCAAGAACGCACTCGATCGGGCAAACAAAGGCGGCGAATGCCGATTCCTCGGCCCCGCCGCAGCATCTATCGCAAGATTGAAAAATGAATACCGGATTCAGATCATCATAAGATCCGGCAGCCGCAAGGCCATCCGCAGCGTCCTCGAAACCGCCCTAAAACAAGCCGAGGTCTCCGGCGGTGACCTCCGCAGCTATCACGTCGAGATCGATCCGGTAAACTTGATGTAGTCAATTGACAGCCGTCGAACTTAACGGAGCGTGGCCGAATTTGATCTGAGAATAGATCTCCGATAACGAGACTTTACATCCCGCCGATTCGAGCGATAACACATCGTCGCGTTCGTTATAGATCTTGTAGATCCACTGCTTGGCGTTCTGTTTTGCGTAGTGTTCGATACGCATTTCGTCTTCCTTGACCAGCACGACTTCCTTTACGCTGTTCATCGCGAGAAAGCTTTCGAGCTTTTGTGTCTTGTCGGCATAGTTGGTCGCACCCGAAACGAGTTCGACGACGACGGTCGGGTTTAACAAAAGGTCGCCGGCCTGGTCAGCAAACGACGGCTCACCCGCGACTATCACAACATCCGGATAGCAGATGAAGTTATTCTTTACGCGCACGCGCATATTGCCGATATAGATATCGTTCTTACCGCCGTGCACACGGCTGCCTACAGCGATCGCAATGTTGGAAACGATAAGGCTGTGCCAACGGTTTGAACCCGACCGCGGGATCACGCGGCCGCCGACGTATTCGTTTCTGGTAGGATTTTGACGTTCTGACATAATGTAATCATCCGGGGACTGGTACTTCGCGGAAACTGCGTGAGTTTTTTCGCCCATTATTTAGTGACTCCTATTTCAAAATTGGAGAGTTGGAATGCGGGCACCAAAGTTTTGGGGGACTTTGCCTGGGGATGGTTGTTTGGTAAAACTAGTCTTGCATACCCGCCGACTGTTTATCAAGGTTGTTCAGATGAAACTTAGCGAACTCGCAGAAAAAACTGGGTCCGTCATCGATTCGGGCTCGCCGGATGTGGAGATCAATGGTGCCGCCGGTCTTGATATTGCCGTAAGCGGCGATATCTCGTTTCTCGCCAACCCAAAATACACTCCCCAGATCGCCGACACAAACGCTTCGGCGATCATCCTCAATAACGACGCTGCAATAACGCGGGATGACATCGCCGTGCTTCGGGCAAGCGACCCGTATCTCGCGTATACGCGGACTTTGAGGTTATTTCATCCGGAAACGCCTATCGCGCCTTCCATACATTCGACCGCGGTGATCGATCCATCGGCTGAAGTCGCAGAAAACGTCGAGATAATGGCAAATGTCGTAATCGGCAGAAATTGTTCGATATCATCCGGAGTAAAGATCTTTCCGAACGCGACCATTTATGACGCCGTTTCGATCGGTGAAAACTCGGTCATCCATTCAGGCGTTTCCATCCGTGAAAACTGTGTGATAGGCCGCAACTGCACGATCCACAACAACACGACCATCGGTTCGGATGGTTTCGGGTACGCAAAGGATGAGGCGAAACGCTGGCTGAAGATACCGCAGGTCGGCCGCGTGGTATTGGAAGACGATGTGGAGATCGGCGCCAATTCGGCGATCGACTGTGCGTCTGTCGGCGAAACACGGATCAAACGCGGTGCGAAGATCGACAACCTCGTCCAGATCGGCCATTCGTGCACGGTCGATGAGGATGCATTGATCTGTTCGCAAACAGGATTGGCAGGCAGTTCGGTGATCGGGAAACGTGTTATACTCGCGGGCCAGGTCGGCATCGCCGGCCATTTGACGGTCGGTGATGACGCTGTTATCACGGCAAAGTCCGCAACCTCCCACGACATCGAACCGGGCAAAGTGATCTCAGGAATTCCTGGCTTCGATAATCGCGAATGGCTGAGGTCAACCGCCGCCTATCGGAGATTAGGCGAGATCGCTCAAAGGCTTAAGCAGTTGGAAAAGAAGGTTCTCGGCGGCGACAAATAAGAATATGGAACGCAAAGAGAAGATCATCATCGGGCTGTGCGTTGCAGTCACCGTGGTATCGGGAATACTTCATTATGCACACGCGAACGCCGTCCTCGCGTTCGTAGTGACCGCCGCCGCACTCGCGCTGCTTGCAATGATCGTCGGCGACGCGACCGAACAGCTCGGCAGCCGTCTCGGCCCCGGAGCGACGGGCGTCCTGCAGTCCGGGCTCGGCAATCTGCCCGAACTATTTGTCTGCATCTTTGCCTTGCGGGCGGGCTTGGATCAGGTCGTGCAGGCAGCATTGATCGGATCGATACTTGGAAATTCGATCCTTGTCCTGGGACTTGCATTGTTCTTTGGCGGGATCAGGAACGGGACTCAGCGGTTCAATTCGGAGCCGCCAAAGATGATCGTTACGCTTATGCTCCTCGCTTCTGCGGTCCTCGTCGTCCCGACGCTCGCCAAACTGCTGCACACGCCCGCAGAACCGCACATACTCTCGCTGGATATATTCCTGGCGATCGTTTTGCTTATCCTCCTCGGGGCTAATATCTACTTCTCCGTAAAGGGCGATCCGGCAGTCACGCCGGAAGGCGAACACAACGGCCACGCCAAATGGTCGATGCCGTTGACGATCGGTGTTCTCGCCGGCGCGGGGGTCGGTGCGGCATGGGTCTCTGATTGGTTCGTCGAAGCATTGCAGCCTGCAATGGCAACACTCGGCATTTCGGAGGCTTTTGCCGGTCTGGTCGTTGTAGCGGTCGCGGGTAATGCGATCGAGAATCTGATCGGGATCCAGCTTGCGTGGCGAAACGAGGCTGACTACGCAGTAAGTGTTATCCTGAACAGCTCGCTGCAGATCGCACTCGGCCTATTTCCTATTTTGGTATTGCTCTCCTATGTGCTTGGCGGGGCGATCCTGACCTTCGTTCTTTCACCGCTGCTCGTAGCCGTACTGCTGCTTGCCGTGATCGTCAGCGCGTTCATCATCTACGACGGCGAATCGATCTGGCTGGAAGGACTCGCCCTGATCGGGCTTTATTGTATAATCGCGGCCTCGTTCTGGTGGGGCTAGAACAAGGCCGCGAATTAATGGATGATTTGGGGTCTAATACCTGCTCTTGTAGAACACGTATTGGGCCGTGTAAGGGACGTTAACCTGTTCACCATCGATCGTGCCTGGTTCTGAAGGAGCCTTACCGCCGCTAGTATTCACCCTTTGAATGAAAGTCACACCGTTGAAGATGCCCGGCCCGTCGGTCTCGTCGGCTTCAAGTCGGAGCCACGGTATCGAATCCGGATCTGGCGTGCAGCGGATCGGATTCTTGCCAATCACGAGGCTGCCACTGTTGCTTTTCCATGTCGGTCCCCCATAATGTAACCCGACCTTTCCAGTCATTCCCGCGTTGGCATAAAGCGTTGCTATAGGACCAACAAAGCCCCAACTTGTGCCGTTCCACGAATAGACCTGGACTCCGGAAGCATATACGCGATATGCGACCTTGTTTCCCTCCGGCACCTGAAGTTGCTCGCAGCCGGCCGGAAGTTCGGGCACCCGCTGCGAGTCCTTTTGTGCCGCGGCCATTGATGCCGCAGCCGAAATAATAGCGATTGCGAATACGAATTTATTGAATTTTTGAATTATATTGATCATTAGATCGCTCCTTGAAAATGCCGCTATGAACGGATAACCCGAACGTCCAGGTACTCCGACATCACGACCGTTGTACCGTCTTTTGCCTCGTTATTTTCCGCCCAGAGGTGTTCGAGGTCGGCGCGCAAGGCCGACTGACCTTCTGCGTCTAAAGCATCGAACGCTTTCTGCGTCGGCCCGTAGTACCTACGGAAATATTCGACCGTGTCGGCAGGCCCGAACGGAAAATCGAACCGCATCGGCCGCCGAACGAGTTCAACTTCAGTCACGCCGTCGCGGAACCGTTCTTTGACAACTTCTTCCACACCCCAGAGGATCGGTGAAGGCATCGAAGCCGGTGGCGGCACGTGCCTGCCGGTAACTTTGAACATCTGACCGATGAAGCCTTCCGGCGTCCAGTTAGCCATCGTGATCAAACCGCCAGGGCGGCATACGCGTTTAAGCTCACTTGCAACTACATCGGGCCGCGGTGCGAACATTGCACCAAACATTGTCACGACGGCGTCGAAGCTGGAATCGTCGTAAGGCAATGCTTCGGCATCGCCGACCTCGAACTTTGCCTCGACCGCTTCGGCCGCCGCGCGTTCCTCTGCCTGGTCGATCAAATAAGGAATGAGGTCGACGCCGGTTACATCGGCTCCAGCCTTGGCCGCAGGGATCGCGGTGTTTCCATTGCCGCAGGCTACATCGAGAACTTTTGCCCCTTGGGCAAGCGAGAGTCGATCGGCAAACTCCGCGGCTCCGGCCTCGAATGATCTTGCGATCTCTGCGAAATCTCCGGCGGACCAAACAGCCTTGAGTTTTCCTTTTAACACTTCAAGATCAGTTGGTTGTTTTGTTGTGTCCATTTTTGTTCCTCAATATGTTTCTACGGTTATTGAATAGCCGGAATATCTTCGACGTATCCCGAAAACGTGACCTGAGCCTGAGCAAACTCAGTCGTGCTTCCGCTCAGGCGTGCCTGCAGCGTGACGCCGAAATGTCCGGTCCCGATCTGTTCGTCCGCAAAAACAAGAACATTGTGATTAGCAGAAGCGACCGAAGTTCCCAGAAACGTTCCTTGATCGATAAGAGCGATACGATGGAAAACAATGTCGGAAATATCACCGACACCGTCACCGTTATTGTCGATGTAGGTGAAAAAGTTGATCTCCATCCGAAGGCCCGGCGGCGTACGCCCGACTGCAGAGATATTTTCGATGATCAGTCGTTTGCCGGCCGGAATTTGCAGGAACGCCGATGCGAATCCTTCTCCCTGCGGTGCGACGACCAACCGTGCCTGGAATGCTTTCTTGCCGCTGCCGGTCGTCATGATCTTGACAGGCACGGGTTCGACATCGGTGTTTGCAACTCGAACCGTGTTCTTCGCTTGGTCAAGCCTGACGGTCCAAGGTCCGCTCTGAACTGCATTGACCGTTCGAGGATTGGAAGCTGCCGGAGGTTGAGTCTTTCCCGATCCGTTTTCCTTGTTTTCGGGCGATTGGGCGGCTGCGATACCCGTTATGCCGAGAATGGACGCGATAAGCAATAATGCTCTTGTATGAATTATCTGTTTAAGCATGATCTCGTACTTGTTCCTTATGAATATTTTTTGTTGCGGATCAAATATCCGCGAGTTTTGTGATCTTCACTGTTAAGGTGAAGTTTATGGGCCTGTTCGTTGTCGAACCTACAAAGATGGTGTAGTCGCCGTTCTCTTCGAGGCCGACCTCATAATGTCCGCCGCTTTCTTCCCGCAGGAGTACTGACTGGCCGTACCGGCCATTCGTCTCGACCTTGATCCCGATCTTTGAAGAAGGCGACAGGTCGAGAACGATCTTCTGTCCCGAACGGGCACGAACGACGTAGGTCACGCCATATTCGCCGGTCGTCCCCTTTACTACAGCCGAACTCTTGCCCTTGGCAAATTGTATGCGGGTGGGCGACTGCGCACTTACCGAGCTAAGTGCCGTCATTACAGCGAATAGGAGTGATGCAAATATGATTACTTTTCTCTTCAATGTCTCACCTCACGGTTAAAAATATGGGCCGAATAAGATCACAATGAAGCGATAGCACCGGCCCGATCGGGAACCTTTGGAATGGTTCGACCTGATTAACGCATTCGGGCAGCCCGAGCGGACATAATTTTCTAGACCCCCTGATTTCGGTGAAATATTTGGTCTGACGGATGAGATATAATCTAAGTATGAAAACAGAACTCGGAAAAGAACTTTCGGGATCAGGCTATGACATTGGTCCGCTCGACGAAGACACGATCGAACGTCTCGCTCAAGACCTGAACGAAGAGGAGTATCGGGTACTTTTGAATCACGGCACTGAGGCGCCTTTTTGCGGAACTCTGTTGGACAACAAACTTGACGGCACCTATGCCTGCAGGCTTTGCGGTTTGCCGCTGTTCACCTCGAAACACAAATTCAATTCGGGTACCGGGTGGCCGTCGTTCTACGCTCCGTTTGATAAAGAGCATCTAAGCTACATCGAAGACAACAGCTATGGAATGCGGCGTACGGAGATCCGCTGTGCAAGATGCGGCGGCCACCAAGGCCATGTCTTCCCCGACGGTCCGCCGCCAACCGGGCAACGCTTCTGCCTGAATTCCGCTTCGCTGGAGTTTTTTGAAGACGGCGAGGACATCCCGCAGAAAGGCTGATCGTCCTTTAGAACTGAATGTCAAAAAGGCTGTCGTTTCCGACAGCCTTCTTAAGTTTGCATCATCAGCCCTCTATTTTCGATCTTTAAAGCTGTCGAAAAGTTCCGTATGCCTACTGGTTAGCGGGATCATCCGACCGCCGATGAAGACGTACTTCACGTTCGTTCGCGGATCGAGCATATCACCGTCGGTAACAACGACATTTGCCATTTTCCCGACCTCGATCGAACCAAGCTGGTCGCCCACACCAAGAATCTGAGCCGGGTATAGTGTGACCGCTTTTAGCGCTTCGTCCTTGGGAAGGCCGTACGCACCCGCGAGCCCTGCGTGGTAAGGAAGATCGCGGTTTTCGGCTCCAGCGTCCCCGGTCGAGATCGCGAACTTGACGCCTGCAGCCTGCAGTTTAGACGGGCCGGCAAAGAAATAGTCATACGGATCATCGTCACGTACCGGCAGGTTGTAGATATTCGTGAAGATCACGGAAATGTTCGCTTTCTTCAAGTCATCGGCTGCTTTCCATGCTTCCTGGCCTCCGACGATTATGCCCTTCAGCTTCATATCAGTGACGAACTTAATGACCGCCTTTATGTCGCGTTCACGCTCGACCGGGAACACGATCGGCTTTTCGCCGCGGACATAAGGGATCATTGCTTCCAAAGCGAGATTCGTCGCCGGAGCCGGCAAAGTCTTGTCCTTTGCATACGCATCGATCGACCGACCGAGGCTTACGGCGCTCGCAAATATCTTCTTTAGCTCTTCTATCTGCGTGTCGCGTCGTCTTACGGCTTCGTTGAAATCAAGCTGCGGCCCGCCAAAACCACCAAAACCGCCGCCGCCGAAGCCACCGCCGCCTGCGGCAACACGCGGGAAATTGATCACGAGAGCCGCCGCCGGAACTATAGCCATTTCTGCCTGAGTCGAGCCGTTGAGGTTAATGATCGTTCCCTGGCCTGCGATAAGGCCGCCTGTCGGAGCGGACATGACGGTTGTGATCCCGTTAACACGAGTCACATTGACATGTGAAGAATGCGGGTTTACGCCCAGATATGCTTTGGCGTTTGCGTTGTTATTACCCGTTTCCGCGATATCTACCGTTGCGTTCGCACCCTGGCCGATCTCTGCCAGGCCAAGTCCTGTTGCGGAATCGATCATTCCCGGATATACGGAAAGGCCCTTGCCGTCAACACGCTCTGCGCCCGACGGGACCGAGACCCCTGCACCGACCGCTGTGATCTTGCCGTTCTGAATAACTACGGTCCCGTTGTCGATCACGGCTCCGGAAACGGTCACGATCTTTGCATTCACGATCGCAAAGGTCCCTCCGCGGCCCGTTTTGTTCTGTGTTGCGCCGTCGCTTTGCGCCGAAACGGACGTAATAAGACCAAGGAAGATAGCCGCAAGAACCGAAAGTCGATGTGCCATATTACAATTCGATACTGATCTCATTAGCGGTTACCTCCGTCGCCATGTTCGGCTTCGTCACGCTCTTCGGCGCGGCGTTCGGTAGGACGCTGCGGCGGTCCGCCTCCCGCTCCGGGAGCCCGGTTAACATCAAGCTTTTCGAGCGCTTCACGTTCCTTGGCAAGATCAGAGCGTTTAGCAATATCCGCGGCACGGTCAAAATAGACCTCGCCCTCGATCATTGTGATCTCAGGATGTGAGTAGGGGCTGAACGGATGCTCGCTCCAGATCACAAGATCACCATCCTTTCCGACCTCAACGGAGCCTGTCCGCTTGTCAATGCCTAGCTGCTTGGCAGGATTCAGCGTGATCATTTTCAGTGCGTCCTCTTCGGGCACGCCGCCGTATTTCATCACCTTAGCTGCATCCAGATTGAGCCTTCGCATACGCTCATCCGAATCAGAATTTATAGAGACGGTCACGCCGTTCTTCCAAAGAATGTACGCATTGTACGGAATGGCATCGTAAGCCTCGAGCTTGTAGCTCCAACTGTCGGTGAAGATCGAGACACCCGCACCATGCTTTGCGATCTCGGGGGCGATCTTGTACGCCTCGAGTCCGTGTTGAAGCGTGCCGACCTTGAATCCGAACTCTTCTGCGATCCGCAGAATGTTAAGGTGTTCGTCTGAACGATAGCCGTGGCAGTGAACGAGACGCTTGCCCTCAAGTATTTCGACGAGCGGCTGGAGTTCTTCATCGACTCGCGGCGGGACCTTTGTTTTCTTGGCCCGGTAATCGTCCCAAGCTTGTTTATAATCGCGTGCTCGACGGAACGCATCGCGTATTACTTCCATCGTGCCCATACGAGTTCGCGGATAGCGAAACGTCTGTCCGGGTTGCGGATTAAAACTCGAACGCTTTACGTTCTCGCCAAGTGCAAACTTGATCCCAAGCGGAGCATCTGCGATCGGATAATCTTCGACCGGATGACCCCATTTGAATTTGACCGTAGTGCTTTGCCCGCCGATCGGGTTTGCCGAGCCATGCAAAAGCAACGCGCTGGTCACACCGCCGGCCAAGGCCCGATAGATCGTGATGTCGTTCGGGTCGAGCATATCTCGGGTTCTGGTCATTGATGTGACCGCAAGCGAACCTTCATTGATCGCGCTCAACATCGAGTGAGAGTGGGCGTCGATAATTCCCGGCGAAACGAATTTGCCCGTGGCGTCGATCACCTTTGCTCCGCTCCCTGCCGTCAGTCCCTTGCCGATCCTTGCGATCTTTCCGTCGCGGATCAGTATATCGGTCCCGGTCAGCGTTCCTTTTGAGGCGGTCAGAACGGTCGCGTTCTTTATCAGCACCTCGCCTTTCCCTTGGGCGAACGCGATAGATGCCGCCAATATTAGAATTGAAAATATGCCTACGATACGATTCATATTCTTTCCTTCGCTTTTCTGTTTACGAAAACGATCAAACTGACTATGGATTCTTTGTACCCGTCATCGGCATCGACCCCATTGCAGAGGTAACGCTGCCCGAGAGTTGATTTCCCGAAACGGCGGCCTGAACCGTGAAATCGATGGATTGGCCGCCGACCGATACGGTTCCCGCAAAACTCATTCCGTTTGCGGTGACGCGGCCATCACGAAGAGGTACCGAACCAAGGTCAGTCGTCATTGTGCCCGTCAACGTCGAACCCGTTTGAACGATATTCAGAGAACCCGTTATTCCGCCATCAGGTGTCTGGATCGAGATCGAATACGTCCCGCCGACGTTTGCCGGTCCGCCGTTCGATTCAGAAGCAGCACCGTCTGTTCTTTGCGGCCCGCGGCCTCCCGGACCGCGTCCGGCGGGCGGTTCCGGAGCCTTCGGTTCAAATAATTTCCCGTCAACAAAGACGTGGGTTATCGTCCGCTGATTGGCAAAGAGATCACCTTTTACGACTGTAAGATTTGCGATCTTTCCAGCCTCGACCGAGCCCATCCGGTCCGAAACGCCAAAGATCTCGGCCGGAGCGAGAGTCATTGCCCGGACTGCAGCGTCCTTGGAAAGTCCGTTCTCGGTCGAACGATTGATCGACGTGAAAAAATCGTTGACGCTTGTGGCTCCGCCGCTCTGAAACGCGAACTTCACCCCAGCCGCAGCCAATTTCCCAGCGACCTTCGGCACATTTGCCCTGAATCGCAGCGTTTCGAGGCTTTCAGGATCAGCGTCGGGATTTGCAGCCGCCGTGCGTTTCGGGAAGTTCAGCGAGAGCAGTACCGCGACGTCTTGAGACTTGAGCCTGTTTATGAATTTGTCAGCTTCCTGACCGCCCGCGATGATAGCTTTCAGGTTATATTCCTTTGCCAGGTCAAGAGCACGGGCAATTTCGTTCTCTTGATTTGCGTTGAACACGACAGTCATTTGGCGATTTAACACCGGGATCAGTGCTTCGAGCGACTTGTCTGCTTCCGGACGCTTCATCCCCTTGGGATTAGCTGCATACATCTTGTTCAACTCGTCCAAACGCCTGGCGTCGTTGAACATCTGACGCAACGCCGAAAATGTGCCAAGCAGCGAGCCTGGATACTGCCCAGGTATGGTCGAGAACGAGATGTGCATAGCCACAGGCGACTTTACGGTCATCTCCGAAACGGAATCACCGGCAAGGTCGATCAGTGCGGATTGGCCATTGAAGATGCGTTCACGGCCAACTGAAAGTGCGGTCGTGAAGCCCGCATTTCGATTTGCGTCAAACTGTGATTCACCGGCACGAACGTCGTCGATCGTCGAATATTCGGGACGCAAGCCCGCCGGATAGTTCGAATTCGACGATGGAGCCTGTGCCGCCGCTGCCGCAGCCGCTGCCTGCCCGCCGCCACCTCCTCCGGGGCCGCCGCCTGTTGTCGGCCGTGCCGGTGCCGCGAGCCCGAGATTCGAAAAGGCATCGGTGAACCCCGGATAGACCGTCAATCCGGTGCCGTCGAACACCTGAGCATCGGCCGGAACACGGGCATCTGGACCAACAGACTCGATCAGTCCGTCACGAACGACGACCGTTCCTTTTTCGATCGTCGCACCTGAAACCGTGACGATCTTTGCGTTGGTGATCGCATAAGACTGTGCAGATACAGATACGCCGAAAAGCAAACCGATCGCCGCAAAAGCGTACAAAACGAGCTTTGATTTCATAACTAATTAGGCTTAATGTAGAAAACTGGAACTTGAGTTTAGCTTACGGAGAGGATAATCGAAAAGTTTCGGATTGCAAAAGTGAAACCAATTGCGAGCCGAAACCTTTACAAAAACTTACGAAGTGGAGATTTGAAACTCAAAGCCTTTCGACCCTCGCAATAAAACATCCAGCCTCGGCATTTCTGAGATTGATGAACCGGACCTCATCCATCGCAAAGAGATCATCGATCTGGATCTCTATTCTATCCGGGTCCATCCTTATTCGTTTGGCGAGATCGCTTTCCCTGCCAAATGCCTCCAAGTAGATTGGCAATCCAAGAATGTCTACGGGAAATCCCTCTCGGTCAAACGCCTCACATTCGTGTTCGTGAACAAAGACCGGCCCTGGATCGGGCAAGGTCGAAAGTCCCTCAAACGCATTGAATGTGAATCCGATGCGCCGTTCGTTTCCCTGATCGAATACACGCAAGCAGCTTCTGCACGGCCCATAACCATTTGCCAAACTGACCGTCGCCGCAAAGCTCTTATATTGGGGAGAGACCAGTGTTTTCCTGGCTTCGTTGGTGATCTCTTGTGAGATCGGCACTACTTTATAACTCATATTATTCCCTCATATTTATTAATTGATCACATCGTGAAATATCGTTATTCGGCACGTTCACGCAGCCTTACCTTTAGAAAATTCGCCCGCGGCCTTTTCTTGCTTAAGGAGCTGTTCCTTTCTGTCTATGCCCCATCGATAGCCGCTCAGTTTTCCGTCTGCCGCTATCACCCGGTGACAAGGGTTTACCAGGGCCACAGGATTTGTAGCGCAAGCTCGGGCGACCGCCCGCACCGCTTTTGAATTTCCGAGTGACCTTGCGATCTCGCTGTAAGAACGCGTTTCTCCATAGGGGATCTTTCTAAGCTCAGACCAAACGCGCATCTGAAAGGCACTGGCCCGCAGATCAAGCGGCAGCGAAAGGATCGCCTTTTCGCCGTCGAGGCTCGTTAATATCGTGCGAACGGTTTCCTTCAGATTCCTGTCATCGCGTTCGAACGTTGCCGCCCAAAACTCTTTTCGAAGTTCACGTTCAAGTTCTTCGGCCGTCTCGCCAAAGCTAACTGAGCAGACGCCCTTACCTGTTGCCGCAACCATTAGTTTGCCGAGTTTCGAATCGGCGACCGTGTAAAAAATGTGCATGTCTTTGCCTCCCTTTTTATAAGTGGCGGGAGTCATTCCGAGTGTCTCGCCTGCCTTTTCATAAAGTGCGCGGCTTGAACCGAAACCGCTGTCGTAAAGCGACGTTGTGACATCCGACCCGGCAACGTTCTTTCTGAAAACCGCAAGTCGCTTCAGGTTCATTACTTCCTTTGGCGTAAGACCAAGAACCTTTCGAAAGGTTTTCTGCAAATGCCCTGCACTCACCCCGAGACCTTTGCTCAACCGATCGATGGTCAGAAACTCGTTCTCAGGATCTTCGATCAGGACGAAGGCTCGCTTGATCAATTGGGCCTCGGGTCCGGCGTGATACTCGTTCTTAGGCTTGCACCTGAGGCAGGCTCGAAATCCGGCCCGTTCGGCGTCGGCTATCGAATCGTAAAAGGCGACATTTTCCTGCCTTGGCGTCCGGGCCTTGCACGAGGGCCGGCAAAAAACGCCTGTGGTCTTTACGGCAAAATAGAATGCCCCGTCAAACTCTGCCTTTCGATCACGAATGATGGCCCATCGCCAATCAACCGTCTCTGTCGTTTTTGATCTCGACCCCTTCATCATGAAAGTGAGTTTAGTACCAACTTCGCCGCCGAACTATCCGAAATCACGCATGTAATCTTTTTCTTGTTACGGCTCGATATCGCGTTTGAGATACAATCACACCATGGGAGCGATCGTTCTTTTCGACGGTGTCTGCAATTTCTGCAATGCGTCGGTCAATTTTATTATTGAACGTGACAGGAACGGCTACTTCAAATTTGCACCGCTCCAGTCCGAGATCGGCGAGGAATTGATCGCTAAACACGGGATCGACACCTCCAAAACCGATTCGATAGTCGTAGTTGAGGATGATAAGGCATACACGCATTCGGCCGGCGCATTGCAGATCGCCAGGCATCTGGATGGGATCTGGTCCTGGAGCTACGTATTTACTGTCGTACCGAGGCCGATCCGCGACGTCTTTTATAAACTTTTCGCCAAATATCGATATCGCCTTTTTGGAAGGCAAGACGCGTGCATGATGCCGACGCCGGAAATACGAGCAAGGTTCTTATGAGTTTCTCGCTAGAAACACTTGAATACGAACGACTACTCGAACTGGTCAGTCGAAATGCGCAGACCCCGATGGGAGAGGAGCGGTTTGCCGATCTGCGGCCGATCACCAATAGATCGGAACTCGAGAAAGCTCTCGCTTGCGTTTCCGAAACCATTCTCCTTAACGAGGACAAACAGGTGTCGTGGTCATTCAGCGGACTTCAGGATCCATCGGACGCCGTTGCAATTTTAAAGATCAAGAACGCGACGCTCGAACCGAATTTACTTCTTGAGATCACGCGTGTCTGCAACCAGGCGTTGTTCGCCCGTTCGCTTGTGCAGCCCGAAAAGGAATTTGCACCGGGCATTTGGTCCATAGTGGAAAATATTCCGCCCGTACTTTTTGCGACCATCGAGAAGATCAACAAAAAGATCCTTGCCGGCGGCGAGATCGACGATTCCGCTTCGCCGGAACTTGCAGCAATTCGGCGTGAGATATCGAACCAGCGGACACGTCTGACCAAATCGCTCGAATCTGTCATGCGTTCCGCGGGCGACGCAATACAGGATCAGATCGTCACGATGAGAAACGACCGGTTTGTGATACCTGTGAAATCGGATTTCCGCGGAAAGGTCGGCGGCGTTGCTCATGGATTTTCATCGAGCGGTGCGACCGTGTTCGTCGAACCTCTCGACGCGATCGAGGCGAACAACGAGCTTCAAAATCTAAAGGGCAAAGAGGAGCGCGAGGTCGCCCGAATCCTTTTCGAGCTGACCGAGTCGCTTCGCGAACAGTTACCTGCAATAGAAGCAGCCGTTGACGCAGTTGCCGAGCTCGATTTCATCAAGGCTAAGGTCGAATTCGCACGTAGATTCAACGCGATCGTTCCCGATATTTCCGACGATGGTTCGTTGGACCTGACAGACGCCCGGCATCCGTTATTAGAAGAGAATTTGAGAGCCATGTCAGAACCCCCTGCGTCAGCGGGGGGCCGGAAAGATGGGAAAAAGTCGACGGACCGCACGCCCGCGCTCACAGGCGGTTCCGGCATTGTGCCGTCGAGCTTCGCCCTGACCCGTGACCGCTCCGTCATGATCATCTCGGGAGCAAACGCCGGCGGAAAGACCGTCGTTCTTAAAACCGCCGGCCTGCTTTCACTGATGGCAATATCCGGATTGCCTGTTCCGGCGAAAGCCGCAAAGATCCCATTTTACCGATCTGTTTTGGCCGACATCGGCGATCATCAATCGCTTTCGGCAAACCTTTCAACCTTTTCTTCGCATATGTCGAACATCGCTGGGATGATCCGCGATTGCGTGGCGCCGTCGCTGGTGTTGCTTGACGAAGCGGGGACCGGCACCGATCCCGAGGAAGGCTCAGCACTTGGCGTGGCGATAGTCGATCATTTCCGAAGACAAGGCGCGCAAGTCATCGCCTCTACGCACTATCGCGGGCTGAAGATCTACGCAGCAAATGACCCGAATGTAGTAAACGCCTCGGTCGAGTTTGACGAGAAAACCCTGCAGCCGACTTACCGTTTACTACTTGGCCTTGCCGGTGCATCGTCGGGAATAGAGATCGCCCGGCGTTTTGGCATCAAGGACGAGGTCATCGAAAATGCGCGGGAGAACCTTGATATTTCTGCCCAACTGGCCGAGGCTTACTTGCGAAAACTTTCGACCGAAACGAAGCAGGCCGAAGACCTTCGCATCGCCCTTGAAGAAGAACGCGAGGCGACCGCGATGAAATACGCCGGCCTCGAGGTCGAAGCCATAAAGAAGGAGAAAGAACGCCAAAAGCAGTTTGAGAAAACGCTTGCCGAATCTGTCGAATCATTCGACCGACAATCAAATGCTTTTCTCGAATCGATCGAAGACAAGGCGTTGAAAAACAAGCTCGAAAAGGAACGTTCCGCACGCAAAGCCGAGCTCAACCGGACTGTGATGTCGAAGGTCCAGTCTGGAACGCACGCGTCCCCGAGTGCATTGAACTCGACATTCGAAGACGGAGTTTCGGCTTTTGGCGAAGCCGATGCAGACGGGAAGCCTGCAGGCCAGTCTATTGCTGTCGGTTCGAAAGTCATCACGTCCTTCGGCAATGTCGGCACGGTCGAAAAGATGGACAAAGACACCGCTGAAGTACTCGTCGGCGGAATGCGGCTCCGCCAAAAGATCGCAGATCTGCGACCGGCAGGTGTCAGCAGCCCGAACGTGAGTAAGGGCTCATCGCACCCGTCGACGAGCATATCCAAGCCGATCGACTCGCCCGACGTGCCGGCCGAGCTGAACCTGATCGGCAAAACGACCGCCGAGGCCGACTACGAACTCGACCGCTTTATCGACGAAGCCTACATGGCATCGCTGCCGCGCGTGCGCATCATACACGGCTTCGGCACCGGCGCTCTTAAGAACTTCGTACATCATTTTCTAAAGAACCACGAACTCGTCGAACGCTTCGCCTTTGCATCGTCCGATCAAGGCGGCAACGGTGCTACGATCGCTGAACTGCGGCTGTGACTCGACGCAATAAAAAAATGAATCGACGGAAGATACTTCCGTTCGCATTTCTATCTTTACTGTTCGCGGCCGCCGTCAGCGGACAACAGAGCCCGCAAGCCGTTTTAGTTGACGAATTCGGCCGTTTAGCTTGCGATGAGCTTCTGGGTCGGCTGGATGTGTTTTTCGCCGAGTTGCGCGCGGTGCCGCAGGCCGTAGGATTGGTGGCGGTTCACACATCAGCCAACGATCGCCACGAGGGTGTAATTGTCCAAGAGATAATAAAAGCCCATTCAAAGTGGCGTGGAATCGATCAAAGGTCCTTACATTTTGTTCGTTCCGACAGTCACCGCGGTCGCCTTGTTCAGTTATGGCAGGTTTCGCCGGGAGCTGAGACTCCGAAATTTGAAGCGGAACTCCGGACGTTTGAACTTCCTGCTGAGCGAAAAGAGCCGTTCGTTTTGACCGTCGAGACGAAGTTCGGAGCCCAAATCTGACCCGCAATCGACGAGCGCGCTGTATTCGCGTCATTGCTCAAAGATAATCCTAAGGCGCGCGGCAACATAGTCGTCCGTGGAAACTCATCGAAAAAGGCCCGTGTGAAAGCTGCGGCGATCGCTCGAAGGCTCGCAAGTCAATATGGAATCCCTCGTTCCAAGCTCCGAACGTTCTCGGCAGCATTTCAGAGACCTTCAAACCACGATGAACCTGTCGTAGAATACTGGTATCTTCCTTAATCAGTGCTCTACGACCAATATTTCATTGACGACTTAAAAGACCGGGCCGATCTGGTGCGGATAATCGAGCCGTACGCGCCGCTCAAGAAAAAGGGTGCGAACTGGATGGCGTGCTGCCCGTTTCATCAGGAAAAGACACCTTCGTTTTCGGTGAATCCGGCAAAAGGGTTTTATAAGTGTTTTGGCTGCGGAAAGGGCGGAAACGCGTTCACTTTCTTGATGGAGATGGAAGGGTTGAATTTTCCGGAGGCGATCCAACGAGTAGCTGAAATGACGGGTGTGTCGCTGCCGGAACCGATCGATGATCGCCAGTACGAGCAAAACAAGCAAAGAAAAGAAGAAAAGAAGCACCTTTCGGAACAGGTCATCGAGCTAAACAAGCTCGCGCTCGAGTTTTGGGAAACCGAGCTGCAAGCAGCAAGTAAAAAGGCAAAAGGGAAAAGTCAAAAGGCAAAGGAAGCCCAGGAATATCTGTACGAGCGGGGCATAACCGACGAGATCATCAAGCAGTTTCGAATCGGTTATTCGCCGGATACGTGGGATTCGCTGCTAAACCACCTGAAAGAAAAGGGTGCAGACGAAAAACTGATCGAGCAAAGCGGACTTGTTTCGGTAAACGAGGAAAAAGAACGCGTTTTTGACCGTTTTCGCGGGCGGATAATGTTCCCGGTGCTGGATGTTAACGGCAACCCGGTCGCCTTCGGCGCCCGCGCGATGGGCGACGATCAGCCGAAATATCTCAATTCCCCCGAGACGCCTGCATACGTAAAAGGGCAACATCTTTATGGCCTGTTCCAGTCGAAAGAAGCTATAAGACAAAAGAAATTCGCTATCCTGGTCGAAGGTTATCTTGACCTGATCGCCTTGTACCAATTCGGTATCACCAATGTTGCAGCAAGTTTGGGCACGGCATTCACTTCCGAACAATCTAAGTTGTTGAGCCGGTTTACCAAAAAGGTCGTTATCAACTACGACGGCGACACGGCCGGCATCAAAGCTGCCCGGCGAGCGATCGAAGAGCTTTTGCCGCAGGATTTCGAGATAAAGGTCTTGGTCCTGCCGGCGGGACAGGATCCAGACGATTTTATTCGCGCCAATGGTCCAGACGCCTATAATCAAGCTCGCGGCCGCGCACTTCCCTTCCTGAATTTCGCCTTCGACGCTGCAGTTCGCGGACGCTCTGTTGCTAACCCAAAGCAGAAGGCCGAGGCGATCGAGGACCTGATGCCGGTCCTTTCGGCGATCAAGAATCCGATACAGAAGCGGGAAAGTTTTGACCAGGCAATGGATTTTTTCCGGGTGGACGACACCGGACTGAAACGCGACCTATGGCGCACCGTCAAAAACGGCCAACAAGCTTCGCCCGACACGATAAAACGCGAGATAAAACGTGCAACGCAGGCCAAAATAACCGTCGCGGAGCAGCACCTATTGGAATTGTTGGTTCATGACACAGAATTGCGTCAAATGGTTCTGCCGATCCTTGAGGAAAGCGATTACGAATCGCTCGCTTCTGCCTCTATCTTCCAGGCAATCTTTGAGATCGACGGACGAGGCGAACCCCTTGATCTGGGGGCATTGCTTGATGCGACAGTTGGCGACGAAATAGCCCAAGATCTCGTGCCTCTCTTGATGATGGGTGAGCCGAAACGGGCCGAGGGCGAAGTGCTGGACGCAGTATTTCATGATGCGGAGAATTGCTTGTTTTCCCTGCGGTCAATGGCGATCCAGAACAGAATTCATGAAGTCAGCCAAGAGCTGATCGTGGCTGAACAATCCGGGGATTCGGAATTGGTAAGTCATCTCGTTGCCGAACATCTTGATCTCTCCAAAATGAAGCAGATATTGCTTAGTAAAATCCGCGAAACCTGATATACTTACTGATTTCGATGTTGAGTCCAGATTTGAAACAAAACCAGCTCGAAAAGCGTTTATAAGCATATTGACGAACAACGATTTACACGGGAAAACAATCAAAATTCTCACCAGTTTATGGCTGATTACGACGAAAAAGAAGATCTGATGGATCGATTGCTTGCCCTGGGCAAGCGCAAGAAATTTCTAAGCCTTGACGAACTCCACCGCGAGATCCCCGAAAACATGATGTCGGCGGACGATCTCGAGGACGTATTAGACAGACTCGAAGGCGCAAACATTTCGGTCGCCGAAACCGACGCACAGCTACTGGAACGGGCCCAGAACCTCGCGGTTGACGACGAGGACGAAGAAAGCGACGAGGACGACCTCGACCTTGACCTATCCGCCGGTACTCTGGACAAGTCTAACGACCCTGTTCGCCTCTACCTTCGCGAGATGGGCATCGTCCCGCTTCTTACACGTGAGGGTGAGGTTTCCATCGCAAAACGTATCGAGCGTGGACAGATAAAGACACACAAGGCTATCTCGCGTTCGCCGATCGCTGTTGAACGCCTGATAAAGATCGGCGAAGACCTGCAGCGTGGCAAAGCGAGCATTCGCGAAACGGTCGCCTTTGCAGAACAGGCCGAGATCTCGCTCGAGGAAGATAAGGCGGAGGAATATCTTCGATGGACGATCGAAGGGATCGAGAACATCCGCGGTCTTTATGCCCAGGCTCTCAAAGCCTTCAAGGCTTTTGAAAAAGAGCACGCGAATCTTAAGCCGAAAACAAAACCAGGCAAGAAGTACCTGCGGCTTAAACGCCAAGCGGCCCGCGTTCGCTTGGAGATCGCTCAGGAGATCAAAAACCTCAATCTCACCGAGCCCTCGATGCAGGTATTGATCGCATCGATCCGCAAGGTGGACGCCGAGATCAAACGTGCCGAGCAAACTATCAAGAAAACCAAGGAGAAGCTCGAAAAGAAACCCGCACTTCCTGAAAAGCGTGAGCTAAACAGGCGTATTGCCGAAGCCAAGGCCGCTCTCGCCGAGATCGAAGAGAAATTTCATCTCGCTCCGGTCGATATCAAGCGTTCGTACCAGACGATCAGCGTCGGCGAGATCCAGACCAATCAGGCGAAACGCGAACTTGTCGAAGCAAACCTGCGTCTCGTGGTTTCTATTGCGAAGAAATATACGAACCGCGGATTGCAGTTCCTCGATCTCATTCAGGAAGGCAACATCGGTTTGATGAAGGCCGTTGATAAGTTCGAGTGGCGCCGAGGATACAAGTTCTCGACCTACGCGACGTGGTGGATCCGGCAGGCTATCACGCGTGCTATCGCCGACCAGGCCCGAACCATCCGTATTCCGGTACACATGATCGAGACGATAAACAAGCTGATCCGCACATCGCGGCTGCTTGTTCAGGAACTCGGCCGTGAACCGTCAAGCGAGGAGATCGCAAAAAGGATGGACATCCCGGTCTCAAAGGTACGAAAGGTATTGAAGATCGCACAGGAGCCGATCTCGCTTGAGACGCCGATAGGTGAAGAGGAAGATTCGCATCTAGGTGATTTCATCGAGGACAAATCTATCCTGAATCCGGCAGAGTCGGTAACGTTCTCTAACCTTCGCGAGATCACAGACGAAGTGCTTGCGACACTTACGCCGCGAGAAGAAAAGGTGATAAAGATGCGTTTTGGGCTTGGGAACACGGGCTCGGAGCACACGCTCGAAGAGGTAGGCCAGCATTTTGCCGTTACCCGCGAACGTATACGTCAGATCGAAGCGAAGGCGTTGCGAAAGCTTAGGCATCCCTCGCGTTCCCGCCGTCTGAAAGCGTTTCTCGAAGGAAAGCAGTGATCAAAGGTGAGTTAAGAAGGCAACGGGCACGTCGAAAATTCGGCGGCCCGTTGTTTTTTTGTATTGAGGTTGAATCGCCCACATTCTGATGTAAAATGCTCGTGCACTGAGGCTGTAAGCGCGTGCTTTTAGATGAATAAGAAGATCCAACACTTGGTTTTCGCAGCCATAATGATCCTTTGCGCTTGTGTTTCAGTTAGAACGGAAATACTCCCTGTCAAGGCATTTACGTCAGCGGACGGACTCGGCAGCAGCTTTGTCAATTACATTACGACGGACTCGAAGGGGTTTCTCTGGGTTTGTACTCGCGACGGCCTTTCCCGATTTGACGGGTCCAGATTCATCAATTACCAGCTCGATGCCCCTGATGCCGCTCCTGGCATCGAGAACTTGTTTGAATTAAAAAACGGAAAGTACATCATCGGCTCGACAGGCGGAATGTTCGTTTACGATCCCGCAATACCATCTACCGGGAATCCTGATCGTCCGACGTTGAAAGCGGAACTCCTTAGCAAATCTCGCGGCCACATCATCGAAGACCGAAATGGGATCATTTGGTTCAGTTCGACCGGACTTTACAATGTAATTTTCACTGACGGCAAAGCTACTTTGGTGCAGGTCAAACTGGATCTTCCACGAAACGCGACGCGGGGCTTCGCGATAGTTGCCGCGGCCGAGGGGGCCGACGGTTCGCTCTGGCTGAATACGACATGGGGCCTTGTTCGGCGATTGCCAGATGCAAGGATCGTGTTTTACGAACATCCCGATGAGAGCCCTGCGGCACTCGGTTCAATGGTGATCGACGAAAAAGGAAAGATCTGGCTTACCGTTGGAACGAAGCTATTGATACTAAATCCGTCACCGATCGAATCGATCCCTTCAGACAGACAGGTCGTTGAGCGTTCCCTAAAGCCCGCGTCCGTTTTTCCCGTAACCCAAGCATCGGCGGTTGAACTGCCCTTCGGAAACGAACAGGTTTTTGAGTATACAAATCCGGAACTAATTGATAAATGGAAACCGAAATACCTCCACGCATCTAAGGACGGCTCGGTTTGGGTCTCAGAAGAAAACACGTTGCTTCGTTTTTCCGATGGAAAGCTCGATGTCTTTACTTCGGCCCAGGGCTTTCCGGAAGTAATGGCCAGTGTCGGCGAAGACCAGGCTGGCAATATCTGGATCGGCGGGCAAACTGTCCTCGCCCGCTGGAACAGCCACGGAATGACGACTTACGGATCCGAGGAACGAATGAATTCGTCGAGAGTCTTCTCTATAGGTGAAACACCGAGCGGAACAATGTTCTTTGGCAAACGTGACTTTTACATTAGCTATCTCGAAGGCAACAAGTTTCACGATGTTCACCCGGCAGTGAGCCCGACTGCAGGCGTTTTGTGGACAACACGAACTACCTTTCGCTCGCGAGACGGCGACTGGTGGCTGCTTACAGATGAGGGCGTGTACCGATTTGCCGGCGTGTCGGATATTAAGGAACTTCAAGGACGCGAGCCAACAAAGAAATATACCCAAAACGATGGGCTAAGTGGTATTGCGGGATTCCAGATCTATGAGGACAAAAAAGGCGTCATCTGGCTCTCAGCCCGCGGCACAGGTCCCGATAGGCATGGACTGAGCAGATGGTCAAAAGACAAGGATCGGTTTGAAGCGTTTACAGAAGCGGACGGATTTCCGAAAGGAAAGAGTGTTTCATCTTTTGCGGAAGATGCTATCGGTGAGCTCTGGATCACGTTTTACGATGGGGGCATTGCCCGATATCGCGACGGACGATTTCAAGTTCTTGGTGATGGGAGTGGAATTCCATCATCGGACATTTTACTCGATCTTCATTTAGACAAGAATGGACAACTTTGGGTCGCGTCAGCAGGAAGCGGCCTTTTCACTATCGACGATCCGACAGCTGAAAGGCCTGTTTTGAAGCCGTACGAAAAGTTTGGACGACCGGTCAGCCGAAATATCCGTACGATAACAGAAGACCGATTCGGCCGTATTTACCTCGGAACAGCACGCGGCGTTGACAGATTGTCACCCGATACCGGATCTGTGAAACATTTCTCGGTTAGCGATGGACTGGCATCTGATTTCGTCGTTGACTCATTTCGCGCATCCAATGACGATCTTTGGTTTGCCACTCCGAACGGCGTTTCCCGTCTAACTCCTGCCCCCGACGAGGTTCGAATGCCACCCGAGGTATTCATTGGCGGCATTCGAATTGCGGGTGATATCCAGCCTATCTCACAGATCGGTACAAAAGCGCTCGAACTCCCGGAACTCCCTCACACTGACAACAACATACAGCTGGATTTCTTCGGTCTGGATTTTAGCGCCGGCGAGACGCTTAGGTATCAATACAAACTCGAAGGTGCCGATCAGGACTGGAGTGAACCAACGTATCAAACCAACGTCACATTTGCGAACCTCAGGCCGGGCGGTTATCGCTTTCTCGTCCGGGCGTTGAATGCAGACGGAACCGTTAGCGCGTCTCCGGCTTCGATGACCGTCAAGATCCTGTCGCCAATTTGGCAGCGATGGTGGTTCGTGCTTCTAGCGGCATTGGCAGTTGCGGGAATTGTGGTCGTATTTTTCCGGTATCGCACATCCAAGTTGATCCAAGTGAATACTGCCCTGGAGAACGCCAGGCGGGCGGAAGAGAGGCTGCGCCGTTCACGTGAAGATCGATTGATGGAACTCGAGCGCGTGCGTTCCCGCATTGCCACCGATCTGCACGATGACATAGGCGCCAGCCTCACGCAGATAGCTATACTTTCGGAAGTGGCTCAAGCCGGCACCGGAAATGGAAATTCTAAGCTTGCAGAGCCACTGGCAAAGATAACTGAAGTGTCCAACGAGTTGGTGGGCACGATGAGTGACATTGTCTGGTCGATCAATCCTGCAAAAGACCATCTGAGCGACCTTACGCAAAGGATGCGGCGGTTTGCCGCCGATGTACTGTCACAAAAAGGTGTTGTCGTCCGATTTTCAACGACGGACGCTGACCGTGAGGTCTCTTTGAATTCCAACGTGCGCCGGGAGGTGTTTCTTGTCTTCAAAGAAGCCATTAATAATGTGGCAAAACATTCAATGGCGGAAAACGTGGAGGTAGATCTAGGGGTATCGGCAACCGAGGTCATGCTTGCGATCCGCGATGACGGTGTTGGATTCGAGATGGCCCCGCCTTCTTTCGAAGATACCTTCACTTCTGCCGGCAGTTCCGGAAATGGTATCTTGAGTATGACCAAACGTGCTCGCGAGTTGGGCGGGACGTTCGAGATAAAGTCCGAGCCCAACGGAGGCACACTCGTTTGCTTACGGCTTCCGCGTGAACAGGCATTTGACGAATCGCTTATTCCTAATTCAAACACGCCGAGGATATGACCGGTGAATGCCACCCACGCGGGTGGCGGGATCGCTCTCGATCCCGAATACCATTAGTATCGAAACGTACGGACAGTTTCCGTTCGCCTCGGCTCATTGAAACCTACGATGATCAATTGAGCCGGGGCGTTTGGAAATGGCTCTTCAAGAACAGATGAACGATTCCTCACCACCCGAAATTATCAAGACCGCGATCGTTGAAGACATGCGCGATATCCGCGAAGGCCTTGCGACCCTGATCAATTTCACCGAAGGTTTTACCCTTACGGGAAGCTATCGATCAATGGAGGAGGCGATCCCGAAAATAAAGGGAAACGTTCCTGACGTTTTGCTGAGTGACATTGGCTTGCCGGGCATAGATGGGATCGAGGGCATCCGGATATTGAAAGAACAGTTTCCGGAAATGACCGTCTTGATGATCACTGTTTACGACGACGACGAACGGATATTTGATGCGATCTGCGCCGGAGCAACTGGTTACTTATTAAAGCGGACTTCGCCCGCTAAGCTCCTGGAAAATATTCGCGAAGCCGTTTCAGGCGGCGCACCGATGTCGCCGGAAGTAGCGAGCCGAGTGATCAAACTATTTCGCGAAGTGCGCCCGCCCGAAAAGGTTGATTATGACCTCACTCCTCACGAAACCCGCTTGTTGAAACTCCTCGTCGAAGGTCACAATTACTCGACCGCATCTGTCGAACTCGGGGTGAGCTATAACACCATCAAGTTCCATATGCGTCACATATACGAAAAGCTGCAAGTCCATTCAAAGAGCGAAGCGGTAGCAAAAGCCCTTCAGAACCGTATTGTCTGACCCAAGTACTGCCTAGCCAAACGGGTAGTGTTCACGCTTCATCGAGATCGTATTCTACTAATGAACCGGGTAAGTCCGGTCATTTATACGTTATCAGGAGCTCTTTAATGTACTTCTCAACCGAAAACGAAGTCATCGAACTTGTAAAGAGATTCGAGGATAGGACCATCACAAAAGCGGAATGGGATCACGCGGCTCATCTTTCCGTTGGACTTTATTATTGCGTGAACTATTCATTAGGAGTCGCCAAGAACCTCATGGGCGACGGGATCTATTGGTTAAACGATAAACACGGAACGCCAAACACTGACAATAGCGGCTATCACGAGACTTTGACAGTGTTTTGGCTAAATAAGATATCCGATTTTGTGAAGGCCCACGACTACGAAGAAGATCTGGGTGTACTTGCAAACACGATGCTTGCCGAGTTTTCCGATCGCGACCTGCCACTTCTTGAATACAGCCGGGAGACGTTGTTTTCGACTGAAGCACGAAGATCGTTTGTAAAACCGGATCTGACGGCTCGCGGTCCGCTTGCAGATGGCTTTAGGTCAGCCCGCAATTCAGTTTGATCGGAAATCTATTTATCTATCCAAACGGGTGGGGGAAACCTTCTGAATACCGAATATTATCAACTCCGCTCGCAGGGTACTGCGGAGAATTTATAAATCTAAACTTAATTGGAGATAAGCAATAATGTCCGTAACAAAAGCATCACCTGACGTAAAACCTGTTAATCAGCCAACAAAGGCCTCTTGTTGGTGGGCGTGTTTCCAAATGCTGTTTCAGTGGAAACAAGACAAGGGCGACACATCAAAGGATCCGGACAAGATCCTCGAGATGATGGATAAATCTCCCAATCTCTACCCATACATGATGAAAGACTCGTGGGGGATCGATGCGGGAGAATGCCGTGAAACAGCTCGGTATCTTGGGCTCAAGGCCGCCGGCGATGGTGAGATAGACGCGACGGTCCTGGCGGAAGTGATCAAGGTTCATGGGCCCGTCTGGGTAGCAGGAAATTGGGGAAGCGGCAGTCACGTGATCGTTGTGACATCAGTTGACCCGGACGACGGCCGGATTCGCTACGTCAATCCTTATCAGAATGTCTCGCTCAAGGATAGCGCCGGGACAATTTCCTGGTTGAACCAACGAGGAAGCGTTTGGAAGAATTGTGACGCAAGCGTCATGTATTGGTGATCAGGTGCTCGAAAGGTTTTGATCGCTGTTGGCAAGGCCCGCATTACGCTGCGGGCTTTTATGTTTGCTATCCGCTTGGGTGGTTTCCCGCATAAAACAGGTTGTTAATATCATCCCGTGTTCAACGGGACGCACCTCGCAACCTGTAAGAGTTATTTAAATTCGGAGAACAATCATGAAACTCTACATTCTCAAGCACAGTCGAGTTATCGTTGCGGCGATCTTATACATTTCATTTCTTTTAACTTTGGTTTCGCCGATGCGATACGCAAAGGCGAGCAGCGTCGGCCTTCGCAAAGACGTGTCTTTTGACCAAACCACGAAAGATCTTCCGTCCCCAGAGAACGATCGCCAGGGAGCACGCTCCGTTTTTGAAAAGAATGTCGGACAATTCGACTCTCGGGTCGAATTCCTCTCCAGGTCATCGGGGTCTTCGCTGTTTCTTACCAAAAATGAGGCGGTCTACGTTATTCCTGTGCCTCGGGAGCATGATGAAACAAAGGGAAAGGATCTCTTAATACAAGATCAAATTGGGATCCCGCCTCAAAAAACGTCACAGGCATTCGCATTGAGAATGAAACTCGTTGGTTCGAACCCCGAACCGGGCGTTCGCGGCGAAACTGTCCAAGAACAACGCACCAACTACTTTCGAGGAAGCAGCACGGCGGACTGGAAAACAAATGTCCCGTCGTACGGCGAAGCTTGGTTTGATGATGTTTACGAAGGAGTCTCGATGGTTTGGCGAGGACGCGAGGAAGGTGCGACGCAATACGATTTCGTCGTGCAGCCCGGTGCAAATGTCGAGAAAATATCAGTTGCGTTCGACGGCGCCGATTCTCTGGAGATCGACAAGTCGGGCGACCTGTTGATACATACACCTGTAGGAACAATTCGACAGGCAAAGCCGTTCACCTATCAGGAAGACGACGACCTTCACCGAACTGAAGTTGAGAGCTCGTTTCAGCTAGACGGAACGAGAGTGAAATTTGCAGTAGCGGACTACGATTCATCCAGGCCGCTGGTGATAGATCCTACTATCACACTTAATAATCTCGCATTCTCTACATTTGTCGGCTCGTTTCAAGACGACATTATTAACGACATCGCCGTCGATTCCAACGGAAACACTTACGTTACCGGTAATACGATCTCGCCGACATTTCCAACAACGTCAGGAACTTTTGACACGACCGCAAACGGTTTTGAAGACGTATTTGTGACCAAGTTCAACACCTCGGGAACAGGCATTATCTTCTCGACATACCTTGGCGGGAGCTTTACCGATGCGGGGCGCGGAATCGCGATCGACGGGCTGGGAAACATTTTTCTAACTGGATTCGCATCCTCGTCCTTTCCGGTGACGGCAGGAGCTTTTGACGAAACCTTTAATGGTGGAAGCGACGTGTTTGTTTCGAAGCTGTCCGCGAACGGCGCATCGCTGATCTATTCGACATACATAGGTGCAAGCCAGAATGAATCCGCCAACGATATTGCCATCGACGGTTCGGGAAACGCCTACATAGCGGTCAGAACTTCTGACGCGATCGTTGACTACCCGACGACTCCGGGAGCATTTGATACGACCTTTAACGGTTTTGACGATGCAGCCGTGACAAAAATAAATCCTACCGGCACCGCACTTGTTTACTCAACATTCATAGGCGGAAGCTCCTTAGATTCGGCTAACTCGATCGTGGTCAACTCCCTCGGACAAGTGTATGTGGGCGGAGTGACTACGGATGATGTCACCGATTTTCCGACGACATTGGGCAGCTACGATACGACGGCGAATGGTTTGACGGATTTCTTTATAACGAAATTCAGTGCGGATGGTTCATCGCTCGTGTATTCGACCTTTATCGGAGGAACCGGTATCGATAACGCTAACTGTCTTGCGATCGACGCTTCGGGGCGAGCATATATAGCCGGATCAGCCTCGCCAGGCTTCCCGACAACTGCAGGCGTCGTGGACACCACCGCTCTTGGTAGTAACGAGATAGGTGTCAGCCGACTCAGCGCTGACGGCTCGACGCTTCAATACTCGACGTTTATCGGCGGCACCCAGGATGAAAGCGCAAGTGGTATCGCGGTCGATCAATTTGGCAACGCTTACATTACAGGAAATAACTTCGGCGGTGATTTCCCCACAACCGCGGGCGCATACGACACCACCTTTAACGGGAACAATGACGCATTTCTAACGGTCCTCAACCCGGCTGCTACAGGCTTTGTTTATTCCACGTATCTTGGCGGCGGCGGACATGAGTTTGCAGAAGAAATTGCGCTTGATGCGGTTGGTAACGTGTACCTGGCCGGCCGATCTCAGCTAAACGCGACGCCATTTCCCACAACGCCCGAAGCATATCAAACGACGAATGCGGGCGGCTATGATGGGTTCGTAGCCAAGTTTGGCGATATTTCTATATCCGGCCGAGTGATCGACGCAACGGGTACACCCATTTCGAATGTCCTCGTCGCTTTGAGCGGCCAGGTGTCTGATTTCGTGGTCACCGGATCAGACGGGCGTTTTGGATTCCTCAATACCGTTCCCGGCGAACCGCATTCAGTTACGGCCACGCGCTCTGGCTACACATTCAATCCGTCGGTCTTTAACATTACAAGCCTTGCCAATAACCGCGAGCTGACATTTGTTGGCGTGGTAGGTTCGCCGACCGGCGGTTCAGGCGGAACACTCGGCTTTGAGAGTTTTTCGACTTCGAAAAGTGAAAATGGTGTTTCGGTAACATTGAACGTCACGCGGACCGGAACTATAAGCGACCCTAATCCGGTCACCGTGGACTTTACGACGGAAGATGGAACTAGCCATGCGATCGAAGACTACCAGGCATCGTCAGGCGTTTTGACGTTCAATCCTTTTGAGACTCAAAAGTCTATCACCATACCGCTGACGAACGATCCGGCGCTGGAACCCAAAGAGACATTTAGGGTGATCCTAAGTAATCCGACCAATTTCGCAGAGATCGATCCAAACAAGCAAACCACCACCGTAACTATACTTGACGACGACCTTTCAGCTGGCGATCTTCTGATAAGCGAGTTTCGACTCCGCGGCCGAAACGGTGCCAATGACGAATATATAAAACTTTTCAATCCGAACGATTTTGATGTTACCGTGAATGCGGCCGACGATTCATCGGGCTACGCGATCGCATGTGTTAAGAACGACACGATCGATACCGTTGCTTCGATCCCTAATCTGGTTACGATACCTTCACGCGGTTCTTACATGATCACAAACAACAATCCGTCGGGCGGGTTCTCGATGATCGACTATCCGACGGGCCGGGGCACAACGACGCTGGTCGGCGACCGGACGTTCTCTGCCGACATCCCCGATAATGCAGACATCGTTCTCATTCGATCGACGAACGTGAGCGCATTCGAGCCTCAAAACGCGGTCGACGCCGTCGGATTTGGGCAATCAGAATGGACAAGCGAAGGAATGGCATTGCCGCGTATGTCGCCGGAAAATTCCGAATTCGGATATGTTCGACGATTAACACCGTCCGGTCTTCAGGACACAGGAAACAACAGAGTCGATTTCGTCCTCGTTGACGGTGTCGGCAGAAACTTTGCCGGAGCTTTGGACGGCAAGGTGATGTCGACCCTTGGTTCGCCCGCGCCGGAGACGACTGAAAGCCTTCCGATGATGAAACCAAGCGAAGTCTCGGTGATCGAGGTGCTATCGCCGGTTTGGGATCCGATCCCGGTTCCGAACGGAAGGTACGGTACGTTTACCGTTTATCGAATGATAACGAACAATACCTCAACTCCGATCTATTCACTACGGATACGTACGATCGACTTCCCGACCCTTGGAAGCCTGTCGCAAATGCGGACCTCGGCCCGTCCCGACTTCAGACTGATGTCGAGCCTTAACGAAGCCTCGAATGTTAAAGGAACGACACTTGCGGCAGAACGGCTTCAGCCCGCGGGTGGCGGATTGAACAGCACATTAACGGTCGATGCGATCTCGGCAACATCACCGCTTCTCCCGGGACAGAGTATCGTTGTTGCGATCAAATTTGGAGTCGTGCGATACGGCCGATTCAGCTTTGATGCAGCGATCGAAGCTCTTCGCTAAAAGTCGGGCAAGTTTATATGGAACGAACCCAATTGGAATTCTCGATCCAGGAGGCCGGTTGCCTTATTTACGTTGCCGACCGTCATTTGGGAGGGCATCCGCTCTCTGAGTTTCACGAGTTCTTTGGCGGCCGCGAAGGATTGCGTGATCTGACCCTGAGCGGAGCAGTGGCCGCCGCTTCCCTGTATCAGGATGACGGCTACAACATACGCATTGTGTTTGGCGATCTCAGCGATGAGGAAAACAACCAATGGACCTCAAGGATCGATTGGAAACTCGACCTGAATTCTGGCCAGATGGCGGTTTCTGGGGTGTGCGACGAGGGGTTGGCCGATTACATGAAAGAGTGGCCGCTCGCGGAAGACGGCGGCGATTACGAACTGGGAACTTTTGTCCATGTCACGCCGGGCCAATACGCCGTCAGTATCTACGGATTCCCGCCAAATGACCTGGCAGGCGGCTGGATGAGACTGGAGAACAAGGGCCTTTTCCGCGAGGCCTTCGGTCGAGACGCCGGCATCGAATTTGAAAAGCCGATCGATTATTTCAAGCGGACGCGACCGGGTGAAACTCCACGGGACTGGATCAAAGAGGGATGGGAAGATGCCGATTTTCTCGATTTCATTATTCAGCTGCATCCGTTGGAGGGCGACCAGTCGCAGCCGGAATTTGAAGAAGACGGCTGTGTAAAATGGAAATACAGAAAGCCTGAAGTGTGCCCAACTGGAATCGGGTTTCGGTTCTGAATTGACGTATTGTCTTTCACGCTGCCTCTTTCGCGAGAGCCAGGGCTGACTCGATATCAGTGACCCTGCCGTCAAGCTGCAACTCATAAACAGCGTCGAGTATTGCTTTGAATCTTGGCGACGGCTCCATTCCAAGGTCGATCAGGTGCCGGCCTTTTAATATTGGTTCCGGAGCGGTCTTTTCAATGTTTAACGAACGGACGCGTTCAATGAACCATTCCTGCGCGGCCGAATCGAACCACTTCTCTTTCGGCAGCCATTCCGGATTTCGCCCGAGCGAGTCTGCCTTTGCAACTCGATAAAGCAGATCCGGTTCAACTTTTCGTGCCAGCCTCCTAAAAGCTCCGTCGCCGACGGGACTTTTCGATTCGGCCTTATAAAACTCGCCGGGTTTCAGGTGGTATCGCACAAGTTGAACGATCTGTTCACGAACATCAAAACCGTGCAGCGTGAAGATTCCTAGACGATCAAGTAACGCAAGGGTCGGTTCGACACCTGCTTCGTCGTGACCCCGCGAACGGATCCTGCCGTCAACAAACTCGGTTGTAGGAGGTTTGCCGAGATCATGCGCGACCGCACCAAGCATCACCGCAACCTTTCGCGGGTAGTCGAGGTCGTCTATCAGTTTTCTTGCTTCATCAACAACCATTAAAGTGTGAACATCGACATCGCCTTCCGGATGCCAGTCCGGCTCCTGCGGCACGCCGACAAGAGCCGCAAGTTCGGGAAAGATCTGATCTACCGCTCCAAGATCGTAGAGCCACCTAATGCCGATCGAAGGACGTTTGGCTTTCAGAAGCAGCTTCTCGAGTTCGCCCCAAATTCGTTCCTTCGGCAGGTCGGTAACCACAATGCTCTTACAGGTCGCAGCTGTCTCCGGTTCGATATCGAATTCTAATCGGGCAGCGAACTGAGCCGCACGCAGAACTCGGAGCGAATCTTCAGCGAACGTATCGATTGAGACACGCCGCAGAACTCTACGGTCGATATCTTCCCTGCCGCCGAACGGATCGATGATCTCTTCGGTCAACGGATCTTTGAGGATCGCGTTCACTGTGAAATCACGCCGCGAACACGCTTCCTCAAATGACATATCAGGGTCGCCTTCGACCACAAAACCCCGATGCCCTCGACCTGCCTTTCGCTCTCGCCGCGGCAGTGAAACATCAAGGTCACTCCCTAGCTTATAAACCGTAAACGCCTCGCCAACGATATTTACCTCACCAAATGAATCAAGGATTTCCCGCAGTTTTTCGGGCCGAACCGAATAAACCTCAAGGTCCCAATCCTTGGGCTCAATTCCCATCAGTTCATCCCGAACGCATCCGCCGACAAGCATCGCCCGCCCGCCGGCCTTTGCGATCGATCGAGAAAATTCAAGTACTTTTTCTGACGAGTTCGTCATATGTGTAATGGCCACGGCCGGCGAACTGTTCTTTGACTTAGCTAACGGTTGCAAACCAATGGCTATTATGGAACTATACGCAAATCTCGGGGAGCCGTGTTCTAGCCGATGGCAACTTAGCCCGCCGCACATCTTATCGGCCCGAAACCGAATGAAAACACTATGAAACGATTACATCTTCGTTACCTTGTAATGTTGACCATACTCGGCCTATTCACGATCGTAACATTTGCACAATCGCCTTCGAAGCGGGGCATTGTACTAAGCGATCTGACCTGGATCGAGGCTGAAAAAGCTCTCACGCCTGATACCGTTGTCGTTATCCCGCTTGGAGCGGCTGCCAAAGAACACGGCCCACATCTAAGACTGGACAATGATCTCAGCCTTGCAAGATATTACACCGAACGCGTACTCAAGGAAGCAGCCGTGGTTATCGCCCCGACTATCACTTATCATTTCTACCCTGCGTTTCTTGAGTATCCCGGATCGACTCACTTGAGATTCGAGACCGCACGCGATCTCGTTGTCGACATTGTAAAGAGCCTTGCGGCATATGGCCCTCGCCGGTTCTATATCTTAAATACCGGGGTCTCGACGATGCGTCCCCTCAGGGCTTCTGCCGAAATGCTCGCGAAGGACGGCATTTTGATGACGTTCACGGATGTCTTTGAGGTGGATGAGAAAATAGATCCGAACTTATTGAAACAAGCTCGCGGAACGCATGCCGACGAAGCTGAAACCTCGATGATGCTCTACATGTACCCGAAGAGGGTGAACATGAGACTCGCGGTTAAGGCTGACACGTCACCTGATGACCCTGGGCCTCTCACACGTAAAAAGGGTGCTCCGGGGGTTTTCACACCTAGCGGTGTGTGGGGCGATGCGACATTGGCGACGCGTGAAAAAGGAAAGGTCCTTGTCGAGGAGACCGTTAAGACCATTCTTAAGGACATTGCCGAAACGAGAGCCGCAAGTCTGCCGGTCGTTCATTGACCAGGACAAGATAGGCGACCGTCTTCCGAAGAGTCATTAGACCTTGATCTTCTCATCCACGATCGCCATTATTTCGCGTTCCTGTTCGATAGCCATGCGCTCGATCTCGGCACCGCGCGCAAGGAGATCGTTGGCAAATTGCTTATCCTTGATCCCCGCCGCGTTTATCTTCACATTCAGATAAGCGCCCATAACAGCTGAGCGGGCACAAAGCGCACCAACACCGGCATCTGAGACGGAATTTGGGTTGCCGTCAACTGCCATCGCCTTGATAACCTCAAAAGCGTCGGACGCACGTTTCATTGTTCGAAATGGAACCTCGGCGGCGTAGCGTGTGGCACTCTGGATCGCCGCCGATCGCACAGCCTTTTCCTCCTCGCTTCCCTTGGGCAACGCGAACGCGTCCATCACCTTGTTGAACGAGTTCGTATCTTCGTCCACGAGTGCGAGCAGATCGTCCTTGATCATTTGCCCTTTGACGGCCCAATCCGAAAATTCCAACCAGCGGTCGTCCCAGCCCGCTTTATGAGCAGAGAGATTAGCGACCATCGTCGCCAGCGCGGCGCCAAGTGCGCCCAAGTACGCCGAGATCGAGCCGCCGCCCGGTGCCGGCGATTCCGAAGCGGTTTCATCGGCAAATCCGCGACAAGAAAGTTCTACAAGGCTCTTTGTATTTTCGTCACTTGATAAGACGTATTCAATGATCTTTTCTTTCGGATCGAACGGCTTCAGGTCATCTAGGCCCATTGACTTTATCGCGATCTTTACGATCTCCGATTCCGTGATGCCGAGCGAACGAGTTTGTTTGGTCAAGTAGTATTTGCCCGCATCGATGATCGCTTTCTTCGGCACAAGCCCTACTATCTCAAGTCCGGTAACGCGAATACCACGTGCGGCCGCCTTTTCGCTCACCTCATCAAACGCAATGTGAAGCGGCGTCTCCGAGAGATTCGTTATGTTCATTGAAACCTGTGCGATGCCGTATTCTTCGATATACCAGCCGATCGCCTTGGTACCCTTCAGCGTGCCCGGGATCATCACCGGTTCACCGCTCTCGTCGACGATCGGTTTACCGGTGATCGGATTCCCTTCTCGCTTCGGACGTCCCTTTTCGCGGACATCAAAGGCGATCGCGTTGGCACGCCGTGTCGACGTCGTGTTCAGATTGAAATTTACCGCGATCAGGAAATCTCTCGCACCGACTGCTGTCGCTCCGGAACGGGCAACACTTTCATTAAATTCGGCCGGGCCGAGATCGGGTTTCCAAGCCGGATCTGAAAGCTTTTCCTTTAAGCCCTCGTATTCTCCTTCGCGGTTATTCGCCAGGTTGCGTCTCTTTTCTTCCGTCGCCGCGTTTTCGTAGAGATAGACAGGTATGCCGAGTTCATCGCCAATACGCTGGCCAAGTTTGCGTGCATAGGCCGCAGTCTCTTCCATCGTGATATCTGAGATGGGAACCAGCGGGCATACATCAGTAGCACCAAAGCGAGGATGATCGCCCTTATGCTGACGCATGTCGATCACTTCCTGCGCCTTCTTTACCGCTTGAAAGGCCGCCTCGACGACCTCGTCCGGCGTTCCGACAAACGTTACGACCGTTCGGTTCGTTGTCGCTCCGGGATCGACATCGAGCAGCTTAACGCCGTCGATCTTTTCGATCTCGTCAGTGATCTGTTTGATCACGGCCATATCGCGGCCCTCGCTAAAGTTGGGAACACATTCGATAAGCTTATTCATGATCTCGGTAATTGTTATTTTTGCCGCAGGGCCTCAGAAACATCTCATATAGAAACCATCACTGCAAATGGTCGAGCGGGCTTCTGACAAAATTCTTCTTCTTCACAACGTGGGTATATATCTGTGTTGTCCTAACATCCTTGTGGCCAAGCAGTTCCTGAACGGTCCGGATGTCGTATTGGTCCTCCAGAAGATGCGTCGCGAAGCTATGGCGAAAGGTATGGCAATTGCCGTGCTTGCTCACGCCAGCCCGCTTCATCGCGGCCCGCACCGCCTTTTGAACAGGTGTTTCGGTGGCGTGATGGCGTCGGAGTTTGCCATCATCCCATGAAGGTGAGATCTTAGCCGAAGGAAAAACATACTGCCAGGCCCATTCACGCGAGGCTTGGGGATACTTCCTATCAAGGGCTCCGGGCAGCATCACATCGCCAAACCCTCGGGCAAGATCCTCACGATGAAGGATCCTCACTTTCTCCAGGTGAAGGGACAATGATTCGACGAGTGATGCCGGAAGGAGAGTGACCCGGTCTTTATCCCCCTTGCCGGCTCTGACCGTTAATTGCATCGATCCGAGATCGATATCTTTAACTCTCAGTTTCAACGCTTCATTCAAACGCAGCCCGGCCCCATAGAGAAGTCCCACGATCAAACGCGGAGTTCCGTTCAACTCGTTAATTATCGCACGTGCCTCAGCTGGCGTGAATACGGCCGGTAAGGACTTTGAACGCTTCGCCCGCACAACTCCGGCTATCTCGCCTACCGCGATCCCAAGAACATCGCGATATAGAAAAAGAAGGGCACTAAACGCGACATTCTGTGTGGAAGCTGCGACCCGCTCCCGAACAGCCATGTCCGTCAGAAAAGCACGGATCTCCTCAACACCCATTTCATTCGGGTGCCGTTTATTGTGAAACAGAATGAACCGCCTTATGTAGGCAACGTACGAATTTTCGGTCTTGCGGCTGAGGTGCCGCAACCTTGCCGTGCGCCGTACCTGCTCCAATAATTTAGGCTTGTTTTCCACAATTACTCCAGCATTCCGGGTTGCCTGACAATCAATCGGTGCAGGCATATTATCACGCATTGGAACGTATAATCAATAGTTCGGTGCTTTTTTGGTTATTATAAAAAGTGTGCATTATGAAAAACTTTTTCTCAAAAACTGTCGTCGCCATTCACACCTTCCTTTTGGGTGTAATTATTACGTCTGCTTTTTTTATATTTCCTAAACCTGTCGAGATAAAATCAGCAGAGCCAAATCCGATAGTCAGTGAGCAAACTGTTAAGACAACTGCAACACCGAATAACAAAGAATCCAAACCAGAGTTAAAATCGCTTTCACCTTATGACATCGAAAGTTATATAAATTCCAATCCGCAAACCGAAATCGTGGAGATTTGGGAGAAGTTGAAAATAGCCGATAAATACAATGGCATTTTGCCTTATGATAGTGAAAATCATTTTTTACTGAATGTTCCGGTTGTGAAGCCAAAACTTATAATTTTGAACTTGATGGAAAGCCCGGTTCGGAAGTGTTATTGAGAGTTGAGGACAGATTGCAGGAGGCTTGCCGTTATCTAATTTTCAAATACAAAAAATCAGAAACCAAAGAATACGGTTGGCAACTGATTGGATATATTGACCACGACTTCGGAAGATATGAAATGCCGCAACACTATTTTCTTTTAAGTGGCGGCAAGAATTGGCTTGTTGTTCGGGTTCAAGGCGCGTCAGGTTCAGGTGTGGCACTTTATAACGACAGGTTATTTACGATTAAAAATGATAAAGTTGTAGAAGTTTTGGATTATCCGGCTGACGGTCATCAAGAAGGAGTTGGTTTTGAGCCGGCACGAAGTTTTGCAGGACGCATTCTCGAAAGCAAAATTGAAAACAACGTCGCCACTATTGAATTAGAATTCACAGTTAATTACAGCACTTTTGACGGAACTGATGACGACATTCCACTTTGGAGTAAAAAACAAAAAGCTGTTTTCAGGACAGATTTGAACTCGAAAAAGACTATTTATGATGCGAAAAAATCAGAATTGTCCGAGCGAGAAATTGAAACTGTTTACAATATTGATATGTTGACGGACAAAGACTTGCTGAGATACAACTTTGAAGAACTCAAGCGAACAGCTCTGGGAAAACGGGCGCGGCAAAAACAATGGTTACGAGATTTTCTGCGGATGTGTGAGCCATCGGCAGAGAAAAGTGTTTTACAAAGGCTTCTTTGAAAATAACGCCGCACCGAACAAATCAATGGACGTGAGGGCGAAACAGCGACTTTGTTATGAACGGTTCTCGTTAAATTTCGGCGGGCTTTTTGGCGGTTTCGCCCCACGTCATCTCAATCGTTGTACGGCTTCTCACTCGCCAGGAGGAAAACGCAAATGTCACTCTGTCCCGAATGCGGTTCGCCTTGGTCTGGCACACTTTCATGTCCCGAATGCGCGAAACGCCAACAGGCAAATGTTGATTGGGTATGTGGAAACTGCGGCAAAAAAAAATCGCGGCGATCGCAAGCACTGCTGGTCATGCTCTTTGCCAAAAACTTCCGCTTCCCAAACTGATCGCGCCACGGAAAACGTGGGGGTCAGGGTCGGCACGGCTCTATTTGGCTCCTCTGAGTCGGCATTTCACATTGACACCGCAACTTACGAAGACTCCAATACAAGCGTACGTACGTACGAATTACAAAATCCTATTGTTGACCGTTACTTAGATCTCTATCGCGTCGCGCGTTTTGTAGATGGTGTGGGAACAACGGTAAAGACCATCGGCGTCATCTCAGGTGTCGCCATACTCTTGCTCTTTTTCATAATCGGAGCTGTTGCGTCATCGCAACCGGCTTCACCCTTTGGGCCGCCTCGCAGTTCACAATCTGATGGCGTATTTCTCTTGGTTTGGGTAATTGTTGGCGCGATTATTGGTTCTTTCATCGGAGGCATTGTTTTTATTTTGGGAGTTCTCATTTCGGCGCAGGGGCAAATTCTCTTGGCGCAGGCTGACGCGGCCGTGCACACGTCTCCTTTTCTCACGCCCGAAGAAAAGGCGAAAGCGATGTCGCTATCCAGTCGCGCCGTACAACAAATCGTTGGACGCGAGCGGCGGGGGCGTGTTTCTCAAGTAGAATGATCCGGCGGAGATTGCTTTGATTCGCGCCGCCGCGCCAACTCCAGCGTTCGGCGGCGGAGGCGGGGTGCGGCTTTGACGCCACGAGAATGATAACCATGGGTACAAAACGACAGCCTGACCCGTCCAACCATGCGCCGGTTCACCAGTTCATTCTGACCGATGCAATCGGGCCAACAAAGCGAGATGATGCATTCATCATGCGCCTGCGGTTGGCCTTGCGGTCGATTTCCGGCATGACAGTGTATTCGGGAGACGCGCAATCAATTCGGAGCGGTCGTGTGCGAGTCAAAGTTTTTAGCCCCTTTCGTCGCCTCTCACCTCTCATCGTAAAAGCCCGACTCGCACGACTTGGATACATGATTCTCGGCGAGATCAGCCAGAAAGATCTGGGAACTCGTGAAGAGGATTCGACTGACGAGATCGCTGGAGCTCTCGCGGCTCTTTATGGTCCCGATTCGTATGAGAGCGAAGAGGATCCCAGGTCCTTCGGGCATTACAACGAAGATCCTTCGGATTACGAAGATCAGTTTTCACTAATTGTGCCACTGGATGTAGTGAGACTTTCCCGAAAAAGAAGAAAGCCTTAACCGCCAGATACACAAAGGGGTCGAAGCACAAAGTCGCTGCCGAACAATGCGTTGCACTTGACCGGGCCGGCATTGCGGTTTTCTGAGGCATCACGTTCCTTGCAGCCGGCCCGGCAAGTGAACCGTGTCGTTAAGCAGATAGCCGTCCCTCCAAGTACGCTCTCAATTGATCGGCTTGGATCCGCTCCTGTTCCCACGTATCCCTGTTTCTAACAGTCACGGCGTTGTCCTCAAGCGATTCGTGATCCACCGTCACACAGAATGGCGTTCCGATCTCGTCCTGTCGGGCGTAGAGTTTGCCGATACCGCCGGTGTCGTCATACACAGAACGCATCGAAGGCTGCAGATCTTTCTTGATCTTTCGCGCCATCTCGACGATCTCCGGTTTGTTTTTGGCAAGCGGCAATACCGCGACCTTTATGGGCGCAAGTTCGGGTTGCAGTTTCAGGATCACCCGTACCTCGCCTTTGTCGTTGGTGCGTTCTTCGTATGCGTCCATCAGCACCGCAAGCAGAGTGCGGTTCACACCGGTTGACGGCTCGATTATGTAGGGATAAAAACGCTCATTCGTCTGCGGGTCGAAGTATGAAAGATCTTCCGTCGAATCCGGATTGATACGCTTTCCTTCCGCGTCTTCCGGCTTCTTCGAATGCACCCGAAGGTCGTAGTCCGTCCGGTTCGCGATCCCCATCAGCTCATCCCACTGTTTGGCTTCGTCCACGCGCTCGGGGAAGAATCGATAAAGAATATCGACGGTTCGCTGCGAATAATGAGCAAGTTCTTCTTTCGTCTGCTCGTAATCCTTAATGTTAGAGTCTGAAATACCAAGCGACCGTATCCATTCATGAAATCCATCCAGCCATTCTTGATGAACTTCAGGCGCATCGTCCGGACGGCAGAAATACTCGATCTCCATCTGCTCGAACTCGCGCGTTCGGAAAATGAAATTGCCGGGCGTCACTTCGTTTCGAAACGCTTTCCCGATCTGCGCAATGCCGAACGGCAGCTTTCGACGCGAAGTATCGAGTACATTCTTGAAGTTAGTAAAGATACCCTGCGCCGTTTCAGGGCGAAGATATGCAAGTGCGGTCGGGTCGTCATCGGAAGAAGCGGCCCCGACTGTCGTCCTGAACATCAGATTGAACGGCCGCGATTCCGTAAGGTTCGTCGAGCCGCAGTTCGAGCAAACTGGCTTACCTTCTTCGTTGCGGTCGAGTTTATCCTCACGAAGCCGCGTCTTACAGTCGCGGCAATCAACCAGCGGGTCGCTGAATGTATCTTCGTGGCCGGAGTATTTCCAAACAAGCCGGTTTTGAATGATCGCGGAATCAAGCCCTTCGATATCGTCGCGTTCGTAAACGGCCCACCGCCACCAACTGCGTTTGATGTTGTTCGCGAGCTCCACGCCCAATGGGCCGTAATCCCACGACGAACCCAGCCCGCCATAGATATCGGAAGCGGGAAATACAAATCCCCGGCGTTTAGAAAGAGAGACGATCGTTTCAATATTTGGTGCGGCCATAAAATAGAAATCTTACAACGAACGGTTTGATAAGAAAAAGGACGGCCGAGACCGTCCTTTTCAATCATTGGAACAAAACTGGAAACTACTCGCCGCTGCCCGAGGCCTTGGCTTTTTCTTCCATCAAGATCGCTTTCCGCGAAAGCTTGATCTTGTTGCCTTCCTTACCGATGCATTTTACGAGTATCTGCTGCCCTTCTTTCAGTTCGTCACGAACATCTTTGACGCGGTGTTCGGCTATTTCCGAAATGTGCAGCAGTCCGTCGAGGCCGGGCATGATCTCGACAAACGCCCCAAAATCCACGATCCGTGAGACCGTTCCGAGATAGGTCTCGCCGATCTCGGCCTCAGCCGTAAGCGCCTTGATACGAGCGATCGCTGCCTGAGCTGCTTCGCCATCAGCGGTTGCGATGAGGATCGTTCCGTCGTCATCAATGTCGATCTTAGCTCCGGTCTCCTCAGTGATCGAACGGATGACAGAGCCGCCCTTGCCGATGACATCACGGATCTTGTCCGGATGGATCTTCATTGTGATGATCCGCGGTGCGTAAGGTGAAATATCCTCGCGCGGCGTGTCGATCGCTTCCTGCATGATGCCCAGGATGTGCATCCGTCCTTTTCGGGCCTGTTCGAGTGCCTCCTGCAGGATCATGGCGTTAATGCCAGAAACCTTGATGTCCATCTGAAGAGCAGTGATGCCTTCACTCGTCCCGGTCACCTTAAAGTCCATGTCGCCATAGTGATCTTCGGCACCGGCAATGTCCGAAAGGATCGCGTACTGCTTACCTTCCATTACCAATCCCATCGCGACGCCGGCAACCGGACGTTTGATCGGCACACCTGCATCCATCAGGCTCAGAACACCGCCGCAGACCGACGCCATCGAAGAAGATCCGTTCGACTCCGTAATGTCCGACACGATGCGAAGCGTGTACGGGAAGTCCGCTTCATCGGGCAGAACCGCCTCGATAGCACGCCGTGCCAGATTACCGTGACCGGTCTCGCGACGCGACGTTCCGCCAAATCGGCCCGCCTCGCCAACTGAATACGGCGGGAAGTTGTAATGAAGCATAAACCGTCGCTTCACCTCTCCCTTTTCGATGTCGTCCATATACTGCTCGTCCATTTTGGTTCCGAGCGTCGTGGTAACTATCGCCTGTGTCTCGCCTCGGGTAAAGAGTGAAGAGCCGTGAACACGCGGCAGCCATCCGACTTCGCAGGTGATCGGGCGAATTTCCGAGAATTTGCGTCCATCTGGTCGACGGCGTTTGCCAAGCATATCCTCACGAAAGATCTTCTCTTTCAAATGCGAGAACGCTTTTCCCGCCATCGAACGGGCCTCGGGCTGGTCGTCCGGATAAGATGCCACGACATCCTTTTTCAGCGCGTCGATCGCCGCATAGCTTGTGAGCTTATCTTTGCCGGTTGTGTCAAGCGCTTCGCGAAGCCGATCGCCAAAATTCCGTTCGACCTCTGCAATTATGTTCTCATCGATAGTGGCCGGGGTGAATTCACGCTTAGTGATCTCGAGCGCTTTCCCAAGTTCACGCTGCCACAGACAAAGCCGCTTGATCTCTTTGTGGGCGAGCATCAAGGCCTCGACCATTATGTTCTCAGCAACTTCCTGGGCCTCGCACTCGACCATGCAGATCGCCTCTTCGGTACCGGCGACGACAAGATTAAGTGCAGATTCGCGTCGTTGATCGTATGTCGGATTTATGATGTATTTCCCGTCTATCAAACCAATGCGGATACCAGCGATCGGGTTATCGAACGGAATGTCCGAAAGATAAAGAGCACACGACGCTCCTGTGATCGCGATCACGTCCGGATCGTTTTCGGCATCCGAAGAGATAACTGTCCCGACGATCTGGGTTTCAAACCTGTAACCTTCAGGGAAAAGCGGACGAACCGGCCTGTCGATCAGACGGCAAGTCAGCACTTCCTTCTCGCTCGGGCGGCCTTCGCGGCGAAAGTAATTTCCCGGGATCCTTCCTGCAGAGTAGCTCGATTCGCGATACTCGACCGTAAGCGGAAAGAAGTCCAGTCCTTCCTTTGCGGTCCTCATACTAACTGCTGTAACGAGCAGCATTGTGTCGCCGTAGCGAATAACGACCGATCCATCGGCCTGTTTGGCAACTTTTCCGGTTTCAACAATGAGGTCCCGTCCGCCAACCTTTATCGATTCATTCAAATATTTCTTTTTTGTCATCTTTATTCCTCAAAACAAAAACGGCAAGTGCCAATCGTGAAGCACTTGCCGCTCTTGGAGAATTGCAATTACGCTATTTGTCCTCTTTTGTATGAACCGGTTTATGCTGTCACGTTCAGCGGGCATCATCAAAATCCTTCGCAAGGAACAAATTTTACTACTGGCCCGAAGTAGGCCAAAAAGGTGGAAAAGGAGAAGTGTGAAAGAGTTGAAAAGCAAGCTTTTTACTTTTTCACTATTTCACTCTTACACATTTTCACCATTATCGTCTCAATCCTAACTTCTCGATGATCGTGTGATATTCGTTGATATCGGTTTTCTTCAGATAATCCAGAAGCTTACGTCTTCGCGAGACCATTTTGAGCAAGCCGCGGCGGGAGTGGTTATCCTTTTTGTGAACCTTGAAATGCTCCGTCAATTCGTTGATGCGCTGGGTGAGCAACGCGACCTGTACCTGCGACGAACCGGTATCCGAACCGTGCGTCTTGAAATCTCCAACTATCTTTTCCTTTAATTCTTTAGCTGTTGCCATATTTTTCCTGCTCTAAAGGCCTCTCCTTGCTCGCAGTAACTCCGTACAGCCAATGTACGGTAACCGCGAAAAATCAATAACATCTAACCTCTTGAAAACACTTTGGTTAAACTCTTTAGATATTAACCAAATACATATTGAAATTCAATTCCGCCGCGCACCGTCTATGCTGCTTCGGACTTGTAGTTGAATTCCTCCATGAACTTTGTCGAAAAGTCTCCCTTCTTGAACTTTTCATCCGCCATGATCTTTTTGTGCAATGGGATCGTCGTCTTTATACCTTCGATCACCATCATATCCAGGGCACGCTGCATCCTTGCGATCGCAAGTTCACGCGTTCGAGCATGGACGATGAGCTTTGCGATCATTGAATCGTAAAACGGCGGGACCGTGTAACCCGGATAGACAGCGGTATCTACTCGCACACCGGGCCCTCCGGGAATATTGAAAGCCGTTATCTTTCCCGGACTCGGAGTGAATTTTTCCGGGTCCTCGGCGTTAATACGACACTCGATGGAATGCCCAACGATCTGGACGTCCGACTGCAAATATCCAAGATCCTCACCCGAAGCTATGCGTATCTGATTACGTACGATATCGGCAAGAGTGACCATTTCAGTTACCGGATGCTCGACCTGGATGCGGGTGTTCATCTCCATGAAGTAAAAACTTCCGTCTTCATCCAGGAGAAACTCAAAAGTTCCGGCACTTGAATATCCGATCTCTTTACATGCATTTACCGCAACCGCACCCATCGCCTCTCGCTGTTCGGGTGTAATGACCGGCGATGGAGCTTCCTCCAACAGTTTCTGATGCCGGCGCTGGATAGTGCATTCACGTTCACCAAGATGAATACAGTTGCCATGTTCGTCAGCCAGTACCTGTATCTCGATATGCCTTGGCCTTTCAATATATCGTTCGATATACACTGCACCGTTCTTGAATGCGGCCAGGGCTTCGGCTTGTGCAGTTTCGAGACTGCCCTGCAATTCCGATTCATGACGAACGATACGCATACCGCGTCCGCCGCCGCCCGCGGCTGCTTTAATAATGACAGGGAAACCGATCTCAACCGCAAGCGCGAGAGCTTCTTCGGTAGATTCGATCGGATCGGGGCTGCCGGGAAGGATCGGAACGCCGGCCGCCTGCATCGTTCTACGAGCCTCGACCTTATCGCCCATCATCGCGATCACGTCCGCTCGAGGACCTATGAACTTTATATTGCAGTCTTCGCAGATCCTGGCAAACGTCGCTGATTCCGCAAGGAATCCATAACCGGGATGAATCGCATCGACGTTGGTTATTTCGGCCGCGCTGATGATCGCCGGTATGTTCAGATAACTCTGTGCGGACGGTGCCGCCCCGATGCAAATCGCCTCATCTGCAAATCGTACGTGCAGTGCTTCGCGGTCTGCTTCAGAATGAACAGCGACTGTCTGGATACCCATCTCTTTACAGGTCCAGATTATACGGTTTGCTATCTCACCGCGATTTGCTATTAAAATTTTGCGAATCTCTCGCGTCATAAAGATCAGCCACGAATTACGCCGTTCTCACGAATAAGTAAAGAAGAAACAATTCGTGATATTCGTATGATTCGTGGCAAAAAGTCTTACTTCCTTATTCCAAACAGTGGCTGGCCATATTCAACCGGCTGCCCATTCTCTACGTAGATCTTAACGACCTGACCGCTAGTTTCAGCCTGGATCTCGTTCATCAGCTTCATAGCTTCGACTATGCACACAACGGTCTCAGGAGAAACAGTGCTCCCTTCGGAAACGTAAGACGGCTTATCAGGCGATGGAGCCCGATAAAACGTCCCAACGATCGGAGAAGTTATTTTGTATAGCCCAGCGTCTTCATCGACCGCCGGAGCAGATGTTTCCGACGGCGCAGCAGAGGCTTGGACCGGAACAGTCGCCACTGGCATCTGCTGAGCTAATTGAGGCTGAGCTGAAAACACAGGGGCGTTGACCTGCTTGCTGAGACGGACACGAATGTTCTCGTTCTCAAATTCGAAATCAGTGAACCCGTGTTCGTTCACTAGTTCGGCAAGTTCGCGAAGTTCGTCCATATTCAACGACGCGTCGCTCTCCTGACTTTTCGATTGTTTGCCTTTGCCCGCCGATTTTTCCTTCGCTTCCGCGGAAGCAGAAATATCACCCATCGTGAGGTCCCTCCTATCCAAAGGTTAGCCCTTCGCAGCAAGTTCGCGGGGATTGTCAACAAGTTCGATCACTGCCATTTCCGCGTTGTCGCCGCTGCGTCGCCCAAGGCGTATGACGCGGGTGTAACCGCCGTTTCGGTCCTTATATCGTGCACCAAGTTCACCAAACAGCCGCTGCACCGCCTTGACGCCGGCAGTCCTTTCGATCGGCTCTTTTTCAACACCTTTTTTTCCACGGAAACGGCTGGACGCGACCTTGAACGTGCTGTTGCCGGCATGGAAGAACCTGGCAGCCTGACGACGAAGATGTACCTCTTTGACGTTTGCACCTTCACCGGAAAGTGACTGGGCCTTTTTTGCGAGTGTGATCGCTTTCTCAACGAAAGGACGAAGTTCCTTGGCCTTTGCGACGGTCGTCACAATGTAATCCTTGTCGGCATTGATCAGCGAGGTCGCCAGATTTCTGAGCATCGACATCCGATGCTCCGTCGTCCTTCCCAATTTACGATGTGCTTTTAAATGTCTCATATCTATTGTGGTCAGCTGTCAGTGGCCAGCGACCAGTGGCGATCAGATCTGACCACTGACCGCTGACCACCGACCACTAGTCTAGATCTCTTCCGCCCGAACCAGGGATCGGATTGCCCTGTTCGTCAAAATCCATTCCGAAGTCGAGGCCCATGCCGTGCAGCAGATCCTTGATCTCCGTGAGCGACTTCTTACCAAAGTTCTTGGTATGAAGCATGTCTTTTTCGCTCCTTTTGATAAGATCGCGGATCGAACGGATATCTGCATTCTTTAAGCAGTTGTATGACCGAACGGAAAGCTCGAGTTCATCGACCGGTTTGTCGAGAAGATCGTTCCGCATCAGCGGCGGGCGAGCGATGTCCTCGTATTTGTATTCTTCTTCTTCTTCTTCGAAATTGATGAAGATAGACATGTGATCCTTCACAAGCTTTGCCGCAAGGCCGATCGAATCTTCCGGCTTTACGGAACCATCGGTCCACACTTCGATCACGAGTTTATCGAATTCGGTATTAGAACCCTGACGTGTCTTGTCGACGGTATAGTTGACCTTTTTGATCGGCGAGTGGACGGAATCGACCGGAATATATCCTACAGAAAGATCCTCGTCGTTGTTCAGCTCTGCCGAAACGTAACCTCGGCCTCGCTTTAATCTCATCTCAACGTTAAACGAACCGGAACCGCTGATCGTTGCGATATGGATCGTTGAATCTAATATCTCAACATCGCCATCCGCCTGAATGTCCCCGCTGGTAACTTCGCCTTTGCCTTTCTTGGAGATGGTCAGCGTCTTCGGTCCGCCCCCGTGAAGATTGAACGGAACTTGTTTGAGGTTAAGGATCACGTCAGTCGCGTCTTCGACAACTCCATTGATCGGCGAAAACTCGTGCTCGACGCCCTCGATCTTGACGGCTGTGACCGCCGCGCCCTCGATCGAAGACAGAAGTGCGCGACGGATCGAGTTCCCGATCGTCGTGCCGAATCCCCGTTCGAATGGCTGAGCATAGAATTTGCCATAACGCTCTGTTAGCGTCTCCGTCTCGACGTTAAGACGACTCGGCATTTGAAAATCTGTCCAGTTGCTGCTTGTTGTCATAATGTTCTTTTTAAAATGATCCAAGAGTTGGCGTTGTCCCCGGGACTAGCGAGCAAGAACGAACTTTCTAACTCCCGGATACTTCGGCCAACCCTGCCAATTACTACTTGCTGTAAAGTTCAACGATCAATTGCTCGTTGATGTTGCCGTCGATATCTTGTCTTGTCGGCAATGTGGCGATCGCAACCGACAGATCCTGCCCTTGCGGCGCTATCCATGCCGGCCGTCCTCGGCCTGCGGCGGTCGACCATGCGCCCTCGACGTGAGGGTTCTTTGTCGACTTTTCCTTTACCGTGATAACGTCACCTACCTTCACCTGGAATGAAGGAATATTGACCTTTCGGCCATTTACAAAGATGTGACCGTGATTGACGATCTGGCGTGCCTGTCGACGCGAGGTCGTAAAACCGGCGCGATAGACCACGTTGTCCAAACGCTTCTCGAGCATGAACAACAGATTTTCGCCAGTAACGCCTTTTTGGCGAAGGGCCTTTTCAAAATAATTTCGGAATTGCTTTTCGAGAATAAAGTAAATTCGCTTTACCTTCTGCTTTTCGCGAAGCTGCTGGCCGTAGCCTGCGAGCATCTTGCGTCGAGCCGCACCGTGCTGTCCCGGCGGGTTTGTGCCGCGCTTTTCGATCGCGCATGAGGGCTTAAAACAACGGTCGCCCTTAAGGAATAACTTTGCACCTTCTCGGCGGCACAGACGGCACACCGCATCTCTATATCTAGCCATAATATTTTTCTGCCTCCGCTAATCGCGGAAAAGTTTACAGATCGTTAGACCCTTCATCCTTTCGATAATTGAATTCAACAAGATCAAACTCTGCGACGTTTCGGCGGCCTGCAGCCGTTGTGCGGGATCGGTGTGGTATCGAGTATCGAATTCACACGGATACCAGCCTGGGCGATCGCGCGGATCGCAGATTCACGGCCGCCTCCGGGTCCTTTAACACGGACCTCAACCTCTCGCATTCCGGCTTCGGATGCCTTGCGGGCCGCCTCGCCTGCAGCTTGTTGGGCCGCAAACGGAGTGCCTTTCCGAGAACCGCGGAAACCGCGGGCACCGGACGAGGACTGAGCCACTAGATTGCCCTGCGTATCGGTGATCGAGATCAGCGTATTATTGAACGAAGCCGAAATATGAACGATCCCAAAGGGTATGTTCTTTCGCTCTTTCTTCTTAAAAGTCTTCTTTTTTGCTGGTGCTTTTGCCATATCAAAAATTCAATTACTTACTTCTTGCCAGGTGCTTTCTTTTTAGCGACAGCAGCCTTTCGCGGTCCTTTCCGCGTACGCGCGTTGGTCGAGGTCCGCTGTCCGCGAACAGGCAGGCTTCTGCGATGACGCAGGCCGCGATAACAACCGATGTCCATCAATCTCTTGATGTCCATTTGAACCCGCTTGCGGAGGTCGCCTTCGATCTCGCCTTCCGTATCGAGAACGGCACGGATCTTATTAAGTTCATCTTCGCTCAGATCCCGGATCTTCGCTCCGCCGTCAACCCCTGCTTTGCCGAGGATGTCGATGGCACGTGATCTTCCGACCCCGTAAATATACGTCAACCCTATCTCTGCCCTTTTGTTGGGCGGCAAATCTACACCTGCTACACGAGCCATATCTTCTCCTAAACCTTATCCCTGACGCTGTTTATGCTTCGGATTATCACAGATCACACGAACCACTCCCTTGCGGTGAATGACCTTGCACTTATCACAGATCTTTTTAACTGATGGACGTACTTTCATAACATTTACCGCCTTTATTTGTACCGATACGTAATGCGGCCCCGTTTCAGATCATATGGCGAAAGCTCAACAAGGACCTTATCGCCCGGAAGGATTCGTATAAAATTCTTCCTCATCTTGCCAGAGATGTGAGCCAAAACTTCGTGCTTATTCTCGTCAACCGCGACCTTGAACATCGCATTTGGGAGCGTTTCGAGCACGGTGGCCGTCACCTCAATGGCTTCTTCTTTAGACATACGTGCTAAAGGCCAACTGCTATTGAGTTGGACAAACTTCTAATGTTATCGCCTCAGCCGTGGTTTTTCAAGTTTGCACGGCCGATTTTGCGGCAGAATTTCCCCCAAGCGACCTCTTTTGCTCCTTGGTCAAGGTCAGTATCTCGGGCCCCTCAGCCGTCACAGCGATCGTATGTTCTGCATGGGCAGAGGGTTTTCCGTCTTTAGTGACCACCGTCCATTTATCATCGAGCGTCCTTGTTTCCGGTGTTCCAATGTTCAACATCGGCTCTATCGCGAAACAATAACCCGCTCGGATCTTTTCACGTGTTCCCGGACGCCCGTAATTAGGTATTTGCGGAGCCTCATGCATCGACCGGCCTATACCGTGGCCGGTGTAGTCGCGGACAATTCCGTAGCCATATTTTTCCGCATGCGCCTGGATAGCAGCCCCGATGTCTCCGACCCGCTTGTTCGGCCAGCATTGTTCGATCCCTAACGCCAAGCACTCTTCTGTTACCCGAATAAGCTGCTTCAACTCGTCGCTTATTTCCCCAACCGGTACGGTCATCGCCGTGTCGCCCACAAATCCGTTGAGTGTACAGGCCATATCGAGCGAAATGATATCTCCCTCTTTCAACGGCGTCTCGTTTGAAAACCCGTGCACTATCTTCTCGTTTTCCGAGGCACAGATAGCGTAAGGAAACGGTACCATCCCGTGCGGCTTGTAACCGATGAACGTCGGTATCGAACCTGCATCGCGCATCATCTTCTCGGCTGCGACATTCAATTCGAGAGTGGTCACACCAGGTTTGACCATCGCACGGAGAGTTTCACGCACCTCGGCTATAAGCTCGCCGACAGCACGCATCTTCTCCATATCCTTCTGCGATTTAGCAATGATCATTCTACTTCCGAATAAGACCGATGCAGTCGCACTCAATATGCCGCCAAGTATCGATCCCCGAACCATCTATCCCACTCAAATGAGCTTATCCAATGCGGCGTATATTTCTTCGAGTTCGCCGGTACCATCAATCCTCGTCAGTCTTCCTGAATTTTGATAGTAGTCTATCAGCGGTTTGGTCAGTTCATCATAAGTTGCCAGCCTGGTAGAGACACTGTCTTCATTGTCATCCGCCCTATGGATCAACAAAGCCTCCGGATGTTCATCGCAAACGCCCTCCGCTCTCGGCGGCTTTGAGAAGACGTTGTATATCTCCCCACAAACCGGGCAAGATCGACGTCCGGTCAATCTCCGCATAAGCTCTTCGCGCGGAACGTCAACCTCGATCGCATGGATCATCTTTGTCTGCTCAGTCGCTAAACTCTCGAGCTGTTCGGCCTGTACCGCAGTTCTAGGATAACCATCGAGCACGTAACCGTTTTGGCAATCGGGCCGAGATGTTCGGTCCTGAACGATCTTGAAAGTAATTTCGTCCGAAATAAGTTTGCCGGACGCCATTATCTCCTGCACCTCGCGTGCAAGCGGCGTATCCAGCGTTTTCATTTCGCGGAACATATCCCCGGTCGAGATCTGCGGAATACCGCGGCGTTCCTGTAAGAGTCTCGCCTGCGTCCCTTTTCCTGCTCCGGGCGCACCGATCAAAACTATGATCTTGTTCATTCGAATCTCTCACTGCAAAGTCACAAAGAACACAAAGCAAGAAGCAATGGGCTTCCCTTCGTGTTCTTTGTTGCGTTGCAGTTTCAATAACTAGCTGCGGCGGCCGCGAAGTCGCGAGCCTGCACCCAAAAATCCCTCGTAGTTCCTCATCACGAGCTGTGCTTCGATCTGTGCGACCGTGTCCATAGCCACGCCGACAAGGATCAAAAGCGATGTTCCGCCGAAGAAGAACTGGTAGCCTAACCCGGTCGGAATCCAGCTCAAACCCGGAGTTGCGGTAAGGAACGCGTCAAGCCTGTCCCCAATGAACGGAAGTCGTGCCACCTTGAAACCACTCAGTAGAAGCTGAGGAATGAACGCGACCAACGCGAGATACAAAGCTCCTACCGCGGTCAAACGCGTGAGTATCGTGTTCAGATACTCGGCTGTCGGAGCACCGGGGCGAATACCCGCGATAAAACCGCCGTGTTTACGAAGATTGTCCGAAACCTCGTCCGTATTGAAAACGATCGTGATGTAAAAGAACGTGAAGATAACGATAAGCGACAAGAACACAAGTTCGTAATATGGGTCGCCGCCGTGGAACTGCTGGAAGAAAGTGTGGATCTTCGCCCATGCAGACGTTGTGTCCCCTTGTGCCGGAGGAAACGCCGCGAACAGTGTCTGCGGCATAGCCAAAACCGATGAAGCAAAGATGACCGGAATAACGCCGCCCATGTTTATCTTCAACGGAAGGCTCGTTTCCTGACCACGAAATGTCTGGCCGCCAACCCGACGGCTCGCATAAGTGATCGCGATCTTTCGTCTGGCAGATTCCACGTAAACGATAACGGCGATCAACGCGACTATAACTACCACCAGGAAGATCACGCCGAGAGTCTGCATCGCGTCGCCCGCACGCACACGTTCGGAAACTTGCAGCACTCCTCGGGGAAGCCCAATAACGATACCCGCAAAGATCAGCAGCGAGATCCCGTTTCCAACACCGCGTTCAGTGATCTGTTCACCGAGCCACATCACGAAGATCGTACCCGTGGTGAGCGTTACGACGATCATAAGAGTTGCCGCCCAAGTGTCAGGTATGATCGCGTTTCGGCTAAGCCATGTTGCAACAAAAAAGGTCTGTACCGAACAAAGCACGACGGTCAGATACCGCGTCCATTGATTCATCTTCTGACGGCCCACTTCTCCTTCTTCCTGTATCTTCTTGACCGCAGGTGAAAGAACAGGCATCAGCTGCATGATGATCGACGCAGTGATATAAGGCGTCACGCCAAGTGCAAAGACCGAGATCGTCCGAAAGTTACCTCCGGAAAAGAGATCAAGAACGCCCAGCAATGTTCCTGCGACGTCATTCCAAACCCTTTGGAGCTGGTCCTTATTGATGCCGGGGGCCGTGACGTGTGCGCCGAAGCGATAGACAGCAAGCATCCCGAGCGTGAACAAGATCCGTGTCCGCAGCTCCGGGATCTTGAACATGTTTTGTACGGCGTTTAAAAACTTCTCCATATCGTTTTAGTGGTCAATTGTCGCTGGCCGGATGTCAGCGGATGTGATCGGACTGAGCATACTGACCGCCGATCACTGTCCACAGTCCACTCTTACGCCGCAGCTTCGGCTACCTTTACGATCTCTGTTGCCGAACCGCCGGCTCTTTCGATCTTGTCCTTTGCCGTCTTGGTAAAGCGGTGAGCAGAGATCTTCAGACCTTTGGTGATGTCGCCATTGCCAAGGATCACGAGGTCATGTTTCGCTTTCTTTATGAGTCCGCGATCATGAAGGATCTCAGGGGTGACTTCATCGCCGGCGTTGAAATTGGCCTCGATCTTGGCGAGGCTGATCTCTATCCACTGCTTCTTGAAGATGTTCGTAAATCCGCGTTTCGGCAGACGTCGCTGCAAAGGCATCTGTCCGCCTTCAAATCCCGGACGGCTGCTGTAGCCCGAACGTGATTTCTGGCCCTTGTGTCCGCGTCCCGATGTTTTCCCGAGGCCTGAGCCCGGTCCGCGTCCTACGCGCTTTTTCTTATGTGTTGAACCCGGTGCCGGCTTCAGGTTATTCAATGAAAGTGCCATTTCTATTTCCCTCTAAAGGAACTTGTTACCACAGAGGACACAAAGTCCACAGAACAATAAAACCCAACGAGATCTGTGCTCCCTGTGCCCTCTATGGTCAAAATACCTATTCAACGATTCGCAGCAAATGCGGAACCTTTGCAACGATCCCGCGCATTGCCGGCGTATCCGGGCGCGTGACCTTTTGATTCAGTTTCGTGATACCGAGGCTTGAAACCACCGCTTTTTGGTTCTTCGCGTAACCGATCGAACTCCGGTAATACTGGATCGTGATAGTTCCGCCCGCCGAATTTTCTGTTTTCTTTACCATGATCTTTGTTAGAGCACGCGATTTATCGCGTCGTGATCAGAGGTTTACGCGATGAATCGCGCACTCTGAACTCTTTACACCAATTCCTCGACCTGCTTGCCGCGCAGGCGAGCCACTTCGAGCGGATCCTTCATGCGCATCAGGCCGTTGAACGTTGCACGGACCACATTGTGGTTGTTGCTCGATCCGAGGATCTTCGTGCGGACATTGTGCACGCCAAGTGCCTGAAGCACGAGGCGAACGGCTCCGCCCGCAATAACGCCTGTACCTTCGGCCGCCGGTTTGAGAAGCACTCGGCCTGCGCCGTATTCGCCGATCAACTCATGCGGCAGCGTACCTTCAATGAGTGGAACACGGATAAGATTGTTTTTAGCCGCCTCAACCGCTTTCTTGATCGCGTTCGGCACTTCCTTAGCCTTTCCGGTACCAAAACCAACGTGTCCCGCTTCGTCGCCTACAACAACGAGCGCTGCGAACGACATGTTCTTACCGCCCTTAACGACTTTCGTTACGCGGTTGATCGAGATCAACTGGTCCTTCAGTATCAGACCGCTCGGAGAAATTCTCTGTTTAGCTTTCATTACTGTTATCTTCCGTTACCTGCTCTGCAGACGCCTCGTTCTTATTTAGCCCAGCCTCACGCGTTGCATCGATCAATGCCTTAACACGTCCGTGATATACGTAACCGCCGCGGTCAAAGACCACGCTTGAGACACCTGCCGCCAACGCACGCTCGGCGATCACTTTACCAATTCGCTGCGCGGCTTCGATATTTCCGCCCGTGCTGCCGGCTAGTGCCTTTTCGGTCGTGGACGCGGTCGCAAGGGTCTTGCCGTTATCGTCGTCAATGACCTGAGCGTATATGTGGTTAAGGCTGCGATAGACCGCAAGCCTCGGCCGCGCGGTCGTCCCGCGGACTTTCTTGCGGATACGGCCGTGGACCGCCCGGCGAATTTCTGCTTTCTTCTTCTGTGCCATATCTCAAACCTACTTACCGGTCTTACCGGGCTTCAATTTATACTTCTTGTCTGCGTAACGAAGTCCCTTGCCTTTGTACGCATCAGGCTTACGCAGGCGGTTTAGTTCCGCCGCGACCTGGCCAAGCTTCTGTTTGTCGATACCGGTCAGCGTGAGTGTCAGCTGATACTGATTGATCGAAGCTTTCGTGTTGACGCGTTCGGCCTTAGCCTCGATACCGTCCGGCAATGCGTACTCGATCGGGTGCGAATATCCAAGTGCGAAAACGATCTTCTTGCCCTGAACGTCGGCTTTATAACCTACGCCTACAAGGTCCATTTCCTTCTTAAATCCTTCGGTTACACCAACAACCGCGTTATTGGCCAAGGCTCGTGCCAGGCCATGAAACGCTGCCTGATCATCGCCCTCACGCATAGCTACAAGCGAACCCTCTTCCTGCTTGAATGAGACACCTGTTGGGATCGGCGTGTTCAGCGTACCCTTAGGGCCCTTTACCTCGAGACTTTCATCACCGATGTTGACGGTAACGCCCGCCGGGATCGTGATCGGTTTTTTTCCTACTCGTGACATAATCTTTTGAGTGTCGAGTGACCAGCGATGAGTGAACCGTGAAGACCATTCACTATTCACCATTCACCGTTCACTGTTAATAAACTTCTGCAAGTATCTCACCGCCGACATTCGCCTTACGTGCCCTTTTTCCGCTCATCAACCCCTGTGAGGTCGAAACGATATTGATACCATATCCGCCAAGGACCTTCGGGATCTCGCCCGCCCCAACATAAACGCGGCGGCCCGGACGCGACACACGCGAAAGATGCGTGATCGACGAGGTGCCTTTTGCGTCATATCGCAGGAAGATGCGGATCATGTATTTGATGCCTTCGCCCTTGGTCGTGAAGTTGTTGATGTATCCCTCTTCCTTGAGGATTCGGGCTACCTCCATTTTCAGCTTCGAACCAGGAATGTCCACACGCGGATGTCCCGCCGCAATTGCGTTGCGAATTCGCGTGAGCATGTCGGCTATTGGATCTGTCATTCTATTTACTCCGTATTAGTATTGCGGCGGTTCGGCCGATTCCGCCTGCCGCATTTGTCAAAACTCTTACCAGCTCGATTTCACAACGCCGGGGATCTGTCCCTCAAGGGCAAGCTTGCGAAGCGCGACACGCGAGATGCCGAACTTGCGGACAAAACCGCGAGGCCGACCCGACTGCGAACAGCGGTTGCGAACGCGGACTGGGCTTGCGTCGCGCGGCATCTTCTGAAGCAGGGCAACTGCGGCATCCACTTCTTCAACCGTCGATTTCGGGCTGTTGATGACCTTTTTTGCGGCTGCACGGCGTTCCGCCCAAAGCGAAACCTTACGCTTCCTGTCGTTGTTTTTTACGATCTTACTAGTCTTTGCCATGTTTTTAACTATTGCCTGAACGGCATTCCCAATGCTTTCAGCAGCGAGCGTGCCTGCTCGTCGGTCTGTGCGGTCGTCACGATGGAGATATTCATGCCTCTGGTCTTATCGACCTTGTTAAAATCGATCTCCGGAAAGATAAGCTGTTCGCGAACGCCGAGCGTATAATTGCCTCGTCCGTCAAACGCCTTGCCCGAAATACCGCGGAAGTCACGCACACGAGGCAGCGCTACCGAGATCAGACGGTCCAGAAATTCGTACATACGGTCACCGCGAAGAGTGACCATAGCACCGATATTCATTCCCTGGCGAAGTTTGAATGCTGCGATCGATTTCTTAGCTTTTGTTATGACAGGTTTCTGGCCTGTGACCGCACGCAGCTCTTCGACAGCCGTATCAAGTATCTTCGCGTTTGAGCTTGCTTCCCCGAGGCCCATGTTGACGATCACTTTCGTGATCTTTGGCACAGCCATCGGATTCTTGATGTCGAATTCCTTCGCCAGCGCACCGGCGATCTCGTTCCTGTATTTTTCTTTTAATCTAGCCATTGTTTGATGTTTCCTTGTTTGGGACCCGCCTTACGGCATTACCAAACCTCAAACTATTCTTCTGTATCCTTTTCTTTCTTCGGTTCTTTCTTCCCGAAAACTTCCGGCTCCGGGATGACCTTTCCGCTCTTAGCTACTCGGACCTTTTTTCCGTCCTTCACTTCGATCTTAACGCGGGTTGGTTTGCCGGATTCAGGGTCGACGATCGCGACGTTCGAAAGGCTCACCCACCCTTCGTTCTCGATAATGCCGCCTTCCTGGTTGAGCTGCGGAACGGGTTTTTTATGACGCTTTACGATAGCGGCACCTTCAACCCTGACCTTTCCGTTGCGGGCGTCAACCTCGATCACACGGCCGCGATACGGCTGGCGTTTGCCCGCACTGTCATAGCGGTTGTATTCCTTGCCCGCGATGAAGACGACCTGATCGCCTCGCTTGATCTTGCTCTTTACTGTACCTGTCTTAACCGTTTTCATTTCTTAAATGACCTCCGGAGCGAGGCTGACGATCTTCATGAAGTTCTTCTCGCGAAGTTCACGAGCGACCGGCCCGAAAACACGTGTTCCGATCGGCGTTCCGTCGTCCTTGATCAACACCGCCGCGTTCTCGTCAAAACGGATATAGGTTCCGTCTTTGCGGCGAACTTCCTTTCGCGTGCGAACGATAACGGCGTTATAAACCTTTCCCTTTTTAGCCGTGCCGTCCGGAGACGCTTCCTTCACAGTTACTTTGATCTTGTCGCCAAGTCGAGCGATCTTTGCGGTCGATCCGCCTATCGGCATGATCATGACCACACGTTTTGCACCCGAATTGTCCGCGACCGCCAAAGAGGTCTGCATCTGAATCATAACTTTTCTCCCGTTCAGAGTGCGGGCTTCAGCCCGTTACGCGATCGATCGCGCACTCTTGCCTTACAATTCCGCTTTCTGAATGATCTCGACCACGCGCCACCGCTTTCTTGCAGACATCGGCCGCGTCTCCATGATCCGGACCTTGTCGCCGATCTTCGCACCGATCTCATCGTGTGCCATGAATTTCTTGCGCTTACGGACATACTTGCGATAGATCGGGTGCTTGACGAGACGATCGACATTTACAACGACCGTTTTGGTCATCTTGTCCGACGAGACCACGCCGATGCGTTCTGCACGTTTTCCTTTCTTCCCCGCGCTCTCGCCGTCTGCCGGCACTCCAGTCTCCGACTGCGCCTGCTTTATTTTTTTCGGCGTCTCTTCGGCCACCGGTGCCGCCTCGACTGCTGCGGTTTCCTCCGCCGATCCGGTTACTGGCGTCTCGACCGCGCTTTCAGTTTCTTCTGCTTTCTTCTTAGGCATTTTATTCTCTCAGGGCTCGCTTATTTGCCCGTCTCTTGCTTTTCACCGAGTACGGTGTAAACCCTTGCCAACGTCTTCTTCTCGCGGCGGATGTCCTTAACAACATCGCCCACGCCCAGCGACTTTCGGAACTTCAAGCGGAAAAGCGACTCTTTGAGAGCATCCGCTTGGTCGTTCAATTCTTGAACGTTCATTTCCCGAAGCTGTTCGATCTGTTCCTTAACTTTCATTACTTAAACAACACCTCCTTCGAGGTCGGCACGAGACACAAACTTCGTCTTGATCGGAAGTTTTTGTGCGGCAAGCTTGAACGCCTCACGCGCAAGCTGTTCATCAACCCCCTGGATCTCGTACATCACGCGTCCCGGTTTAACTACCGCGACCCAATGGTCCGGAGCACCTTTGCCCGAACCCATACGAGTCTCAGCCGGCTTTTTCGTGATCGGCTTGTCGGGAAACATGCGGATCCAGATCTTTCCGCCGCGTTTTACGTGGCGGGTCATCGCGATACGTGCCGCTTCGATCTGGCGGTCCGTGATCCAGCCTGCTTCTAATGCTTTCAGTCCATAGTCACCGAAGTCCAGGTTTTCGCCGCGGGTAGCCTTCCCGCGCATGCGTCCTTTCATTACTCGTCGGTGCTTGACCTTTTTCGGCATCAACATAACTAAAATTCCTCAGTTTCAAATTCCAAGTTCCAGATTCGATCTCAGTTCCAATTTGGAAGCTGGGATCTGGAATTTTCAATTACTAACGGTTCCTGTCGTCGCGTCGTGGGCGGCGATCGCCGCGTCCACGTCCTGCCGAACGGTCGGCCTTAACTTCATTGATCGGATCGCTTGTAGTTCCGCGTGCCATCGAGGCCTTCGGATCAAGGATCTCACCTCGGTAGATCCAAACCTTGATACCGATGATGCCGAATGTCGTCAGAGCTTCTGCAAACCCGTAGTCCACGTCCGAACGGAGCGTGTGCAGCGGAAGACGTCCTTCCAGCGACCATTCCGTTCTAGCGATCTCAGCTCCGTTAAGTCTGCCCGAGATCATCACCTTGATCCCTTGTGCGCCGAAGCGGATCGACTCTTCCATCGTCTTCTTCATAGCACGGCGGAAAGCGATACGCTTTTCGAGTTGCTGGGCGATCTTTTCGGCCTGAAGCTGTGCGTTCAGTTCCGGGTGGCGGATCTCCTGGATCGAGATGAGCACTTCGCGGCCTGTCTTCCGCGAGAGATCTTCGCGAAGTTTGTCGATCTCGGCTCCCTTGCGGCCGATGATGATACCCGGACGCGAGGTGTAAATAACGATCTTCAGACGGGTCGCCGCACGCTCGATATCTATGTGCGAAACTCCGCCGCCCGAGAATTTCTTTTTCAACTCACGCTTGAGTTCGAGGTCCTCGGCGAGGAATTTGGCATAGTCCGCCTTGGTGAACCAATGCGAGTGCCAGTCTTTGTTGTATCCGACCCTGAAGCCGTATGGATGTACTTTCTGTCCCATATTTTTCGGAACGCGGACCAACTAGCCCGCATTTTTCTTATTCCTTCTCCGTCGCCTCGTTAGTTTCTGCAGCGGGTGCGGTCGACTCTGCCGCTGTCTCTTCGACAACTGGTGCCGCGGTCTCCAACGTTTCAGCCGCAACAGGAGTTTCAACCTCTTCCACCTTTTCGGACTTAGCCTTTTTCTCAGCTTTTGGTGCAGCCTTCTTGGCCGGAGCCTTTTCCTTTTTCGGAGCCTCGGCCTTCTTTGCCTTTGCCGCTTCGGCCTTGAGTTCCTTTTCGGTTTTCGGCTTATCGTCGCTCGTCACCTGGATGGTTATGTGGCAATAGTGACGCTGCTCGCGATAGGCACGCCCCTGAGGAGCAGGACGCATACGCCTGCGATTCTTTGTCGGGCCCATGTCAACAAAACAGGTCTTCACCCATAGATCATCGGGATCGACCGCAATGTTTTGCTGCTCGGCAAGGTACGTCGCGTTCGCTATTGCGGATCGAAGCGTCTTCTCGATCGGATCGGCCGCTCGCTTATCGGTGAACTTAAGGATCGCCAATGCACGCGAAACGTTCTCTCCTCGGATCATATCGATCACGAGCCGCGTTTTCCTCGGGCTTCCTTTCAAATATTTGGTCTTTGCTATCGCTTCCATATCGTTAATCGTGAATGGTCGATCGTGAAAAGTGAATTTCCGTTTTCACACGTCACTCATTACTCATCACTTATCACTATTTACGTTTCGCCATTTTCTCTGCTTTCGTTCCCGGGTGTCCCTTGAATGTCCTTGTCGGCGAAAATTCACCCAGCTTGTGGCCGACCATATTCTCGGTAACGAAAACCGGAATGTGGCGTTTCCCGTTGTGTACGCCAAAGGTCAGACCGACCATTTCCGGCGTTATCGTCGAACGACGCGACCAGGTTTTCACTGCGGGCGGTTTCTTTCCGGTCTCGGCGATCTTCGCAAGAGCTCTTTGCAGGCTTAGATCCATGAACGGCCCTTTCTTTAATGAACGTGGCATAACTTAATTACCTATTTCCTTCTCCGATCTTTTACGATCATGTTCTGCGTCCGCTTGTTGCTTCGAGTCTTGTAACCACGGGTGGGCTGTCCCCACGGGGTCACAGGATGCCGGCCGCCCGAGGTCTTACCTTCACCGCCGCCGTGCGGGTGATCGACCGGGTTCATCGCAACACCGCGAACTTTCGGACGATGCCCTTTCCAACGGTTACGGCCTGCCTTACCGAGCGATTCGTTCTCGTGTTCGGTATTGCCGACCTGACCTACGGTCGCCATGCAAACAACGGGAACCTTGCGGACTTCGCCTGACGGCATTCGAAGCTGGGCGAAATCGCCTTCCTTAGCGATGATCTGGGCGAATCCGCCGGCCGAGCGAACCATCTGTCCGCCTTTTCCCGGACGAAGCTCAATGTTGTGAACCTCTGTACCAAGCGGAATGTTCTTGATAGGAAGAGCGTTGCCCGGAAGTATATCCGCTTCTTCTCCGCTGAGGACCTGCGTTCCGACCTTCAAACCTACTGGGGCGATAATGTAACGTTTCTCGCCGTCAAGATAATTGATCAGTGCAATGTGCGAGGAGCGGTTCGGATCGTACTCGATCTGTGCGACCTTACCCGGAATACCGGTCTTGTCGCGCTTGAAATCGATGACGCGATAGAAACGCTTGTGGCCTCCGCCGCGGCGACGGACCGTGATACGGCCATCATTGTTTCGGCCGGAAATTCTTTTTTTCGGCTCGAGCAACGATTTTTCGGGTGTTGCTCCCGGCGTCAGATCGTCGCGCGTCAGATATGTCTGATAGCGTCGTGCCGGTGAAGTCGGTTTTAATCTCTTGATTCCCATAATTCCTGTCCATCAAACTTCAGTTTGATGATTTCTATGATCGGCAAACCAAAGTTTGCCGGACTAGATCGCTTCCGCGTAATCGACCATCGGCTCGCCCTTCTTCAAGGTGACGTAAGCCTTCTTCCAGCTCGGACGACGTCCTTCCTGGCGGCCGCGTCGTTTCATCTTCCCTTCGTAATTCACCGTGCGGACAGACGAGACCTTAACGTTGAAGATCTCTTCGACCGCGCTTTTGATCGATGTCTTTGTAGCCTTTGTATCGACACGAAACGTCAACACCTGGCCGGTCTTCCGATCGTTGTTCTCTTCGGTCGAATCTTCCTTAAGGATCACGCTCTTTTCCGTGACGACCGGCGATTTCAAAATGTCCCAAACGCCTAACTTACTCATTTTCCGTCACCTCCGAAGATTCATCGGCCGTAGCTTCGGTCTTCTTCTTGCGAGTCGCCTTCGGCTTCTCTTCGGTCTCGGCGGCCGCCTCGACCTTTGGCTTCGCAGCCCGCTTTGCTTTCGGCTTTTCTTCGACAACCGCTTCCGACTTTTCCGTGCCGGGATCGAGGATCGTGTTCAGCTCTTCGATCGCTGCCTTTGAGATAAAAAGCTTCTCGTGATAGAGCAGATCGTAAATGTTTAGTCCGTAGCTGTTCGTGACCTTGGTCTTCTGAACGTTACGAGCTGAAAGGACCAGATTCGCATTATCAAGCGAATCGACGACCAGCGTTTTGGCCGCTGCTCCGAGCGATGTCATCGTAGCAACGAAATCCTTGGTCTTCGCCGTGTCGAACCCGAACTCGTCTATGACGATCAGGTTGCCTTCGCGAAGCCTTTCCGACAATGCCGAACGCAATGCACCGCGTCGCATCTTTTTCGGCATATCGTAGGACCAATCTCGGGGCTGCGGGCCATGAACGTTACCGCCGCCCTTCCAAAGGGGCGACCGAAGCGAAGCGATACGCGCGCGGCCCGTTCCTTTCTGCTTCCAAAGCTTTCGTCCCGAACCCGAAACGTTACCGCGTGTCTTCGTAGCCGACGTTCCCTGGCGAGCATTCGCCTGAAAGTTCATCAAGGCCGAATGGATCAGCGACTCGTTGAGTTCAGCCCCGAAAACGGTTTCGGACAGCGTAATTTCGCCGACTTCCTTATTCTTCAAATTGCGAACCTTTACGGTAGGCATAATCTTTCTCCTGTCCAGAGTGCGAGCTTCAGCTCGATTTGCGCGTTAGATCGCGCACTCTTAACTTTTCTTTACAATAACCACGCTTCCGTTTGCACCCGGAACAGCACCGCGAACCATCAACAGATTGTTCTCCGCGTCGACCTTTGCGACCGTTAATCCCTTCACTGTCACTCGCTCGTCACCCATATGGCCTGACGACCGCGTACCTTTGATAACACGCGAAGGATATGCCGACTGTCCGATCGAACCCGGACGGCGAACGTTCATCGAACCGTGAGACTCAGGGCCGCGTGCAAAATTATGACGCTTTACCGTACCGGCAAAACCCCGGCCTTTCGACTTGCCAACAACCTCGATCTTGTCGCCGTCTGCAAAGACATCGACCTTGACCTGATCGCCGACCGACGCTTCCGGTTCGCCTGCGAGGCGGATCTCCTTGAGAATTCGGGTCGGCGGAATGCCCGCACCTGTCTTTTCAAAGTGGCCCTGCAGCGGCTTCGAGACATTCTTGAGACGCACCGGCTTGTCTTCGACAAGGCCGAGCTGAACGGCATTGTAGCCATCGGCGCCATTTGCGCTCTTTGTCTGGACAACGACGCACGGCCCCGCCTTGATGACGGTCACTGGAGTTACCGTTCCGTCTTCGGCAAATATCTGCGTCATTCCGACCTTTCTACCAATGATTCCACTGATCATATTTAATGTCCGACAAACTTCGGTTTGTCGCTCCGTCCAACGGATCTCTATTTGTGATCATTCAACAAACTCAAGTTTGTTGGACTAATTTTTGCCAAAAGCCTTGATCTCGACGTCAACGCCTGCGGGCAGATCCAATCTCATCAGTGCATCTACCGTTTCCGCTGTCGGATCGAGAATATCCATCAAACGCTTGTGCGTCCTGATCTCGAACTGCTCACGCGACTTCTTATCGACGTGCGGCGAGCGAAGGACCGTCCACTTGTTCTTGACGGTCGGTAGCGGGATCGGCCCAGCGATCCTCGCTCCCGTCCTCTTCGCCGTATCAACGATCTCCTGCGTGGACTGATCCAAAACGCGGTGATCGTAGGCTTTCAGCTTGATGCGGATTTTTTCGTTTAACATATTCCTATTCCACTATCTCGGACACGGTGCCTGCACCGACGGTGCGGCCGCCTTCGCGGATAGCGAAGCGGAGTCCCTTTTCCATGGCGATCGGTGCGATGAGCGTGATCTCCATCTGGATGTTGTCGCCAGGCATCACCAT
>JAEUQK010000020.1 GCA_016789265.1 Blastocatellia bacterium | reverse complement strand
TTGGCTCCGCAGGTAAGACTCGAACTTACAACCCTTCGGTTAACAGCCGAATGCTCTGCCATTGAGCTACTGCGGAATATGGCGTGTTTCCCGTAGGAAACGAACCTAAAGATTAGGAATTTCGGCGAATGTTGTCAAGTTCTTTGGTGTCAAAAAACGTTTACGCTTATAATCCGCTTACGATGGCAAAGGTTGAACTAAAAACAAAAGAGACGGATGCAAGCGTCGAGGATTTTTTGAACTCGATCGATAACGAAACGCGTCGTGCGGACGGCTTCCGCGTGCTTGAAATATACAAGCGCGTGACCGGCGAAGAGCCGAAAATGTGGGGACCGGCGATCATCGGCTTTGGCCATACGGTGCTGAAATACGACAGCGGCCGCGAGATGGACTGGATGAAGGCCGCATTCTCACCGCGAAAGCAAAACATGACGCTCTATGTCATTTGCGACTCGCCCAAGCAGCCCGAGCTGCTCGCAAAACTTGGCAAGTACAAAGCGAAAGGGGTCTGCCTACACATCAACAAGCTCAGCGACATAGACGAAAAAGTACTCGAAGCCGTCATCAAGGACAGCTATAAGTTCGAGTCGAAGAAGTAGCGTCGAAGGCGGTGCGATCAATGTCTACGTCCGCTTCCTGGAGATGATCGCCCTGATCGCCGCTAGCTCGCGGTCGACTCTGCTGCCGATATCGGCGGCGTTACGTTTCACGATAATATCGGGCACGATGCTTTCATCATTCTGAGGGTTAAGCGGAGCCTGGTAGTAGAGCGGAATGTCCACTTCGGCCTTCGAGTTGGGAAGCGTCAGAGAAAGAAAATTTCCGCCGTTAATTCCCTGCTTATTTCCGCCCGTAACTTGCCCGACGATAGTTGCGAGGCGGTGCTTCTGCACGTACTCGAGAAATTGAAACGTTGCCGAAGCGTTGCTCGAATCGGCAATAACGAAGGCTCGCCCGGTGAAGCGGTTCTCATACGGTTCGACGGCGGGATAGTCTTCACGACCGAGCACCTGAAAATAATTAGCGTCCAGTTTTCGATACTGATCTGCGGGCAAGCCGTTCTTTACGCCATTCAATATCGCGTCATCATATGTGCTTACGTACTTCGCGATCTCCGGATTTGCGGAAGCATTGCGGATCAATCGTCGGCTTTCCGCGTATGGAGCAAGCTTTTCCTTTGCCAGATATCGCGACAGTTCAAATCCGGGATCCATATCGCCGCCGCCGTTCTCGCGCACATCGATGATCAGGTTCTTGATACTCTTCGCACGCATCTCCGTAAAGGCGTTCGCGAGAAATTCTTTGAACTTTATCGTCTTAAGCCGCCAGGTTATGAAATTGCCGATCTTCAGGTAAGCCGTCGAGTTTTCCTGTATATCAAATTTCCAGCCGTCGTCGTAGTTCGGAGCACGCCCGTAGCGTTTCGCCATTTCCTGTTTGCGGTCGGATCGCGTTAACGCCGGAACCTGAAAATTAGTTGGCTTTTTTGTAGCGAAGTCTATCGCTTCTATTTTGAACGTCTCAGCTTTTAGCGGGAAGAACAGCGGGAAATACATATCGAACAGTGCGTATCGTTCGGCTTCGAACCGCGTAAGTTCCAGCGAATTGATACGGTGTTCGAGCGTTGAATTGCCGTCGCCTTTTGCTACGGACAATAGCTTTTTGATGATGTCTTTTACGGAAACGTCATTGATGCGCGTGATCTCGCTGCCGATCGCGAGGCTGCTCGACGAGGCGTTCTCTGTAACGATGAACTTGCCGTTTACGATACGAAAGTAGAACGGAAAATATGTCTTGCCGTTAAAGATGCGGTCGCGGACGATGCTGTTTTGATTGTACGGGTTCAGGTAAGTGTGCCCGCACTTTATCTTTTCGGTTAGCTGCGAGTAGAGTAGAAACACATCGTTCTCAGGGGTCGGCCCGACGACACTTGCCGTAGCCTCCGCAAATTCTTTCTCGAGTTTTTCCCGGTCGATATATCTAAACAAGCCCGGATGCAGCGCGATCAACGCCTTCTTCAGAACGTCGAGATCTTCCCTGACCTGCTCACGCGACAGCACTTTCTTCTCAAGAATATTCTCCGCACTTCGCTTTAGCGTTAGTTGGTTGCGGAACTGCCAAGGTGTTCGCGTCTCCTTCAGAAAGGTTAGCGATCCGTTGTCATACGTTATCGTTTTTCGGATCGGTTCAACGCTGTCGCCGTCCTGGCCGCTCGCAAGCAGGACCATTTTCCCGTCTTCAAGCGCGTCGATCTTATATTCAAAATCGCCGGACACAAATTGCATGGCGGCGCCGTCGATACGCTCGGTCTCAACATCTTTGATGACCGTTCCAAAATCGTCGTACACCGTCGTTACCTCGGCAGATCGCCCGTCGAACGACGCTTTTACTATCAGATAGGTCTTCAGCTTAACGCGCTTGTTCTCGTTGTAATCCTGATACTCAAGCGTGCCCTCCCAATTTCCCTCGATCGTCTTAAAAAAAGAGCGGCTCTGTGCGAAGGCATTACCGACAACCATTAAGCAAACAAATATTAAGGCTAAAACTGACGTTTTCATTATTTCCTCTCAAAGTGGTATCTGCGTACACCTCGAAAGTACGTCTTGAGAAAGTCAAAATCGCCTCACATCATCCTTTGCGTGCAATTTGTGATGATTTGAGACCTATTTTTCCGTCAGGCCGTCTTGATATTCCTTGGGCGAAAGTCCGGTGAATTTTTTGAAAGCTCTATTGAATGTCGCCTTCGAGTTAAATCCGCTTTCGAACGCGACCGCGATCAGCGTCGATCCGTCATTATTGTCGAGTTTCTCTTTGACGTCGTTTATCCGGTATTCGTTGATGAAGTCGTTAAAGTTCTTGCTAAAACCTTTATTGATCGCATATGAGAGAACGTTCGAGTTAACTCCAACGATTCGCGTCAGATCGGTCAAAGTAAGTGTCGGCTCAAGGTGCGGTCGCTCGTCGCGCATAATGTCGCGTATCTTCTCTTTTAGCCGCTCAAGTTCGTCGGTTGAGAGCAGCGACCGGCGGACCTCGCCAACGGGAACGGCCTCGGCGAACTCGACGTCGATGGTCTTCGAACGCAAGTATCCCGCGACCGCCAGATAGTATGTCGAGAGCGCGAGAACGATCTCGAAATAGAAGTATTGAATGTACGAGAGCCTGAACAGGAAGCTGTTAGTGAAATCGAACAAACCGCCGAGAACAACTATAGACGAGAACAAATAAAGAAAGTTTCGCAGCCAGTCGAACTTGACCTTTTCCGTATCCGAAAAATTTTGATCCAGCCATTTACGATATTCACGATAGTGGCCGATCGACCAACCTAATAACAGCAAACTCCAGATAAACTCGGTAGCGAATACGAACGGTCCGGCAACGGGACGGTAGTATGCCTTGTCAAACCAATCTTTCCACGCTTCGCTTTGAAAAAAGATCGCAAAACGAAAGATGAGATAAGCGGCCGAAGGTATCAAATATAGAAGATCTTTCCGCGTCAGCCGCCAACGCGAATTCGTAAGGCTTCGGACGTAGAACCAAACCAGAACCGGCGGCAGATAGTTTATCGAGAACGGAAAATAGGTCAGCCATTGGTTGAGGTCGTAAACATTAGCGAACCCGATGAACGGAGTGATCAGGCTGGAGCTAAGCACAAGAAGCAATAGAGCAAGCCACAGATCTGCTCTTTTCTTCTGCTTTACGCCGCGGCCCATCAAAAGCACCGCAAAGGTAAGCCCTTGAAGAATGCAGATAAAAACGAGAACGCTTCGGATGTTTAGGAAATCGTAGTTCACGGTTCAATTGCGCGACCAATATTGTAACTTCGTCAGAAGCCGAATAAGAGTTTCACGCCTTCTCACGCTTAACCATTCTGCAATCATTAGGTATCAAGGTATAATTCCCTTTCGTACAATTCCGGGAGCCACTCTATTTTGCATCACGAACTAATGCTTATCCTCGATTTCGGTTCGCAATACACACAGCTTATTGCGCGGCGCGTGCGCGAACAGGGCGTATATTGCGAGATACATCCGTTTCATCTGGCGGCAGAGGCGATCGTCGCCAAAAATCCGAAAGGCATCATCCTTTCCGGCGGTCCGTCGAGCGTAACGGATGAAGACGCTCCGCGTGTCGAGCCGGGATTTTATGACAAGGTCGGTGCGCCGATCCTCGGTATTTGCTACGGAATGCAGATGGCCGCAGTCGATCTTGGCGGCAAGAACGAACCCGCTGCACGCCGCGAATACGGCCATGCGAAAGTAAAGGTACTGAGCGGCACAACAAAGCTTTTCAACGAACTTCCCTTCGAGCTCGACGCATGGATGAGCCACGGCGACCACGTTACCGAAGTTCCGCCCGGATTTCACAAAACGGCTACGACAGGCGATGTGATCACTGCAATGGAATCGGACGAACGCGGTATTTACTGCGTGCAGTTTCATCCTGAGGTTTCGCACACGCCGCTTGGCAAAGAGGTGCTTCGCAATTTCCTCTTCAATGTGTGCGAATGCAAGGGCGATTGGACGCCGGCGAGTTTTATCAAGGAAGAGATCGAAAAGATCCGCGATACGGTCGGGCCCGACGACCGCGTCGTATGCGGCTTGAGCGGGGGCGTAGATTCGACCGTTGCTGCCGTGCTCGTACACGAAGCGATCGGCGATCGGCAAACCTGCATCTTCGTAAACAATGGCCTGCTTCGTTACCGCGAGTTTGAAGACACGCTCGAGGTTTACAACGAAAATCTCCACCTGAATGTGACCGGCGTCGATGCTTCGCAAGAATTCTATTCGGTACTCGACGGCGTGATCGATCCGGAAAAGAAGCGCAAAGCCATCGGCAACAAGTTCATCGATGTTTTCGACGCCGAAGCGCACAAGATCGGTGAAGTGAAATGGCTCGTTCAGGGAACGCTCTATCCGGACGTGATCGAATCGGTTAGCTTGCGCGGTGCATCGGTAACGATCAAGACGCATCACAATGTCGGCGGCCTGCCCGAGAAGATGAACCTCAAGCTCATCGAACCGCTGCGTGAATTGTTCAAAGACGAAGTCCGGGCGATCGGCCGCGACCTCGGTATTCCGGAAATGATCCTCGAACGCCATCCGTTTCCCGGCCCCGGCCTCGGCGTGCGCATCCTCGGCGACATCACTCGGGAAAAGGTCGAGCTTCTGCAAAAAGCCGACAAGATCTTTATCGAAGAGCTGCACAATTTCGGAATTTATAAAGACGTCTGGCAGGCATTCGCCGTGCTGCTGCCGATCCAGTCCGTTGGTGTTATGGGCGATTTTCGAACGTACGAAAAGACTGTCGCCCTTCGCGCCGTAACATCGACCGACGGGATGACCGCCGACTGGGCGCGTCTGCCGCACGACTTCCTCGCGAGGGTCTCGTCACGCATCACCAGCGAGGTCCGCGGCGTCAACCGCGTCGTGTACGACATCTCTTCCAAACCGCCGAGTACGATTGAATGGGAGTAGAACCGCAGCTAAATTTAGGATAAGATGCCTCCAAAACAATGTTGGATAAGATCGGATATATCGAAATTCGTGTAGTCGGGAAGCGAGGAAACATAGAAATATCGCCTGAAAACTACGACATTAAGGATATTATCGCGGTACTTCAAAATGCGGAGAATCTTTTATTTCCGGGCAGCAAAAAAGAGCGACCTCAAATCTCTTACGAAATAAAGAATGGATCTGTACGGCACCTACTGAAAACAGCCCTACAGGCAGTGATCGGCTTTAACGCGATTTTGTTTAGTGTCCAAGACAACGATTATTCAATTGACTTTCTGGAGTCACCAACGGCAAAAGCGCTTGAGTTTTTCCAGGAATCCGCGAAGAAGCAGGGCGTCGAGTATATCATTTCAACCTCTATCGAAAATTCCAGCGTGATTCACATCGATAAAGATACGACTTTGGCTAGATCCGAAGACATTTGGGTCGACGCCGAGTTTTATTTTTACGGTACCGTTCAAGATGCGGGCGGCAAGTCTGAAGCAAATGTTCATTTAGACACTCGCGATTTCGGCCTGCTAAAGATTTCAGCGGACAAAAAGATGCTGGGTGAATATGAAGCGAATCCGCTTTACAAGGACTATGGCCTGCGGGCCATTGGGAAGCAGAATCTCAATACGGGCGAGATCGACAAATCCACCCTGAAGCTTCTCGAAATAATTGATTATGAAAGGCGAGATAACGAGGACTATTTGAGCGGACTGATTAAAAAGGCTTCCTCGACTTGGGTGGGAGTCAACGATGCTGACGATTGGTTGGGTCAACTCCGATAAATCAAGATGGAAATAGGATCGCTTCAGTTAGATACCAGTTTCTGCATTAGATTGTTAAACGAGAACGACGATCTTCACGATAACGCGCTCCGATTCTATCACTACTTCATTGAACAGGGAATTCGCTTAAAGTTTTCGACAATAAGCATTGCAGAATACTGCGTGAAAGGAAGTTTGGAAGAGTTGCCGCTTCGTAATCTTGAAATTATCCCGTTTAATGCCAATCATGCGGTTAAGGCGGGCGAATTCGCTCGTCTAACCTTTGAGAAGAAGGGCTCCCTTGATTTAGGAAGCCGATTGATAATTCCGAACGATACGAAATTGTTCGCACAAGCCGATGTGCCGACTGACGTCACTCACTTTGCAACCTCCGACGTTAACTCCCTAAAGATGCATGATCTCCTCAAGACTGAATCGACCATCAGCTTTGAGATGATAAATATTCGCAATCCATACCACGAAGAGCTTGGTATTCTGCCATTCGAGTAATTGGATTTACCAATAGGTTATGACTAACTTCAACTGGCTTCTTGACGGAAGCATTGTTGGGCTTTATCTGCTGGTCACGATGGCAGCGGGGCTGTACGTACGCAAGTACGTCGGCAAGGTCGATGATTTTCTGGTTGCCGGACGCGAGATGAACGTCTATCTCGGCATTGCGAGCTTGGCGGCGACCGAGTTCGGCATCGTAACCTGTATGTACACGGCCGAGGCCGGTTACAAATACGGATTTGCCGGTGCGACGCCGGGGATTGCCATGGCATTGTCGATGCTGGTTATCGGCTACACGGGATTTTGCATCAAGCCGCTGCGCGACTCGGGCGTGATCACGATTCCCCAGCTTATTGAAACACGGTTCGGGCCGCGTGTCCGATGGGCAGCCGGTGTCGTTATCGTGCTTGGCGGTCTGCTGAACATGGGAGTATTTCTGCGTATCGGCGGACAGTTTCTGGTGCAGATCGTCGGTTTGAAGGTCACGTCGTTCAACTTGTTCGGATTTCAGGTCGGTTATCTCGAATCAATGATGACCGTTCTGCTCGTAGGCGTCGCCGCATATACCATCCTGGGCGGAATGCTTTCGGTGCTCATCACCGACTTTCTGCAATTCGTTGTAATGAGCGTCGGGTTGATCGCGGTCACATTGCTGATCCTGGTCTATGTCGGCTGGGACAAGATCGTGACGACCGTAGAGGTCAATTACGGCGCGGGCGGATTCAATCCGTTCGTTCATCCCGACCTTGGCTGGCAATACGTTTTATTCCAGGTACTGCTGAATTTTGCGGCCGTTCTCACATGGCAGACTACGATAGCCCGCGTGCTTGCCGCGAAGGATTCAAAGACGGGGCAGAGTATTTATGTTCGGACAAGCTTCTTTTTTGTTTGTCGTTTTCTGATCCCGGGCATCTGGGGAATCGCGGCTCTCGCAACCCTTGGTCAGGTGACCAATACACTCGATGCGATGCCGACGTTTCTTTCGACGTTCGTGCCGGTCGGCCTCATGGGATTGTGTATCGCGGCTATGCTCGCAGCCGATATGTCCACCGATTCGAGCTATATGCTGACTTGGGGCAGCGTCATTTACAACGACATAATGGCGCCGTTTCGCAGGGTGCCGTGGTCGGAAAAGAAGGGTATTTTCGTAAACCGTACGATCATCGCCATTATCGGTATCTTTCTTTTGTTTTACGGATTGTGGTATCCGCTCGAAGGCGACGTGTGGACGTATCTTGGGATCACGGGAACGATCTATCTGGCGAGCATTTCTGTTCTGCTGATCGCTTCGTGCTATTGGAAAGGCGCAAATAGCTGGGGAGCCGCGGCATCGATCATTGTCGCCGCACTGATCCCGGTGACTTTCCTCATCCTTGAAAAAACGCCATCGACACGCGACCTGGCAAAGTCGATCGGGCCTTACTATTCCGGGATCGCGGCGTACGCCTTTTCCGCGCTGGCAATGGTAGGTTTCTCGTTGATCAAACCGCGAAAAGGAGGTGATGCATGAAATACCTTTGGCTGATACTCACGATCGCTACAGTCGGCTGGTACACGTTCGTTACTGCTTATGTGGCTTACAAAGGGGTGGCTGACATAAAAGAAATGCTGCGAAGCCTATCGAAAAAAAACCGATCAGGTGAGAACGATCTGTGAGGGCCGAGTAACGAAGAATTCGCTTGCCTCACGATGCTGCGGGAATTTGTTTAGGTATATTGAACGCCATTCCGATGCGAAGTACTCAGCGTCAGAGGTCGGCACGATAGCGTAGACACTTCCGCCGAACCCCGCTCCGAATGCAGATGCGGCGATGGCACCCAGTTCTCGTGCTGATCTTTGAAGATCGATCGTTTCGCTGGTCTGATTATTCAGCAACCGCTCAGCGTTCTGCTGCGATAGGTCGACCAAACTACCGATCTCACCGACTCTACCCGCGGCCAGAAGATTCCCGACCCAAGGAATTATTTCGAAATTCTCGACACGGAACTGCTCCACGCGATCGAGCAGTTCGGCCGGCTGAAAACTAAACGATCCCGTATCTATCATCTCTCGCACTTCGTCGATACCGATCTCGTCGATGATTTGAGCGAGCGATCGTTTATTGCCGATCGCCAACGTGATCTCCGAGACCATTCGCGAAAGGCGGTTGTATTTCTCGAGCGCTGCACCGGTTTTCTCGGCGATGACTCCGCTGGACGCGATGACGAAGGAAAATTCCGCAGGAAACGAATAGTCAACCTCCTGACGCAACGGCGAGAACCCAAACCTGCTTAACGTGTTTTGTTTTCCAAGCAGGATCGCCGCATGATCCTGGCTTCCGCCGAACGTACCGACGCCGGACGAACCATTCAAGCCGCGAAAGCTCTGGCCGTTCTCGATGCAGCCAAGATATTCCGCCAGGTCGAGGTCGTCGTTGATATTCGCCATGTATTCGCTTCTCGACCGCAGATCATTCGCCAGATCAATTGCCGCGAAGATAAGGATCATAAACGCGCTCGAACTGGACAGACCCGCTGCTTTCGGCAGATCGCTGGTAAAACCTATGCGGCAACCATGGAACGGGCGCTCGGTGAAGTTATCAGAAGCACGCCGTCCAACTTCGACGGCGTAATTGATCCACTGTCCCGGCCGAGAGATCGGCTCGGAAAGATCGAACGAAATGGTTTCGCCCGTGTCGCGGTTTTCGACCTCAACTATTGTGTCGGCGCGGGGCTCTACGTCGGCGTGGAAACCGCGGTCGATGGCACACACTATGCTGCGGCCGCCGCAATAATCGGTGTGCTTTCCAAGTACCTCAATACGCCCGGGAATGAACATCATTTGTTATTAAGAAAACGGCCTACGCTTTCGATATCCGCACGGCTTGAAAGATCAAGCACCCCTTCGTCCGAAGTCACGACCGCGAATCTTTCTCCCAGGACATCTATCGCGTATTGCACTGCGGCCGTTATCTCGTACTCTCCGCGTTCCGACGGTCCGATCGCCTTACAGGCGTCAAAGATCTTCGGCGAAAAAAGCCAGGAGTTCATCGATACATACGAACACGCAGCGATATCCTTTGGCTTTTCCACGATCCGGATCAAGTTCCCCGCTTCGTCGATCTCGATCGCAGCGAATTTCGCGATGCGGTCTTCATGGATGTTGCTCTTAGCGATCAACGAGGAGCGTTCGAATCCGATGAGTGCAGGACAAGCCTCATTCCGCAACCTGCGAAGACTCTTGACCGGATATATATTATCCGAGTTAACAACTAAGAAGAGGTCGTCTGGCCCTATAAATCTCTCAGCAGCAAGAACTGCATCGGCCGTTCCGAGCGGTTCCTGCTGTACAGCAAAGCGGACCTGCAGGTGCTTTTCCGAACAAAACCCGCGTATCGCATCATGCTCCGGTCCGATCACCAGGCAGAGATCTATAAATCCCGCATCGGCCAGGTTTTCGAGTATAAGCTCGAGCATCGTCTTCCCGTCGGCGACAGGGATCAACGCCTTGATGCCTTGGGAAGCGACCAATGTTTGTTCTTTCGTCAAAGCCGCGCCTTCGTCCGCTGCGCGCATTCGCGTGCCTAGTCCCCGGGCAAGGATGATCGCTTTTGTCGGAAGTTGGTTCAACGTGTCGTTTATGTGGGTTCTCGGCCTTTGTTCGTATTATAATATCCAAAATCGAAAATGTGCGGACGATACAAACTGACGACTGACCGAAAACGGCTGAAAGAACACTTTCCTTGGCTCGACGACGGCGATTATTTTGATATTCACGGGCCCGTCGAAAAAGGAGAGATCTTTCCCGGCACGCCGATACTGGTGATAAACAATCAACACAAGCTTGAAGAAGATTGGTGGACGATACGCGACCGTTCGTGGGATGGCAAGATGGTCTCGGCGATCAATGCCAAAGCGGAGACGATCAACAAAGTACAGATGTTTCGTGATGCGTTCAAGAACGATCGGGTACTTATTCCCGCCACTGGGCTTTACGAATGGCAAGAGCAGCCCGACAAGACGAAAAAGAAATTCCTGATGTGGTTCGATGAAGAGATATTCGCATTCGGCGGTATTGCCCGCGAATGTGCGATAAAAGGCGAACCGAAACGCTGCACCGTGATCATCACCACGACACCAAACGAGATCTTTAACGAGATCCATAACACCAAACATCGGCAGGCGGTCGTGATCCGCAAAGAGGACCAGGAGAAATGGCTTGACCCCAAAACCAAACCTGACGAACTCAAAGAAATGCTGAAGCCGATTCCGGCATCTGAAACCCATTTCAAAGAGGTCTGAATCGTCGCATCGATTGGTTTAATTAGGTCGGCCCTCTTGACCTATTTAAGTACATCCGCCTTCCATTTCGTTTGCCACGGGAAATACCTATATTCAGCAATGCTCCCCTAAACTATTGCACCAGTGTACTTTATCGACTTTGGCACACGGTTTGTCGTAGTACCTGCCAACTTCTCCCGGTGACATGCGCTTGTCGACGTCTCCGGGATCAGCTTAGGAGGAAAACGAACATGGGAAATAAACGACTTTCGATTTTTGCAATTCTGATCTCAACACTTCTTGGCGTTGCCACTATTAGTCAGGCTCAGTACACGTATCGAGTTAACGAGCGTCAGGTACAGAGTGTACTTCGCCGAATTGAGACAAGGACCGACACATTCAGAACGACCATCGAACGTAATTATGGCCAAAGCCGAACCAACGATTCACGCTACGAAGCCGGAATTTCGACGTATGTGGACGCATTCGAAAATGCCACCGATGAGCTTCGCTCTGATTTCAATTCTGGAAGGGCGACCTCAACTGACGTGAGCGAAGTTCTGCGATACGGCTGGTATATTGATGATTTCATGCGCCGCAGCCGTCTCCCCAGAGCTCCCCAACGTCAATGGCAACTTATCAAAACCGACCTGAACCAGCTCTCACGTCTCTATAGTGTCAGCTGGAACTGGTACCAGACCCTTCCGCCGTTTCCGCAGGATCGATGGGGGCAGAATAACCGACTTGACGGCACGTATCGTCTGAATGTCTCGCAGAGCGACGACATTAACAATGTGGTCACGCGTACGATCAGCAATTCGACGATTCGCGACCGCCAAAGGCAGAATTTGACCCGAAGACTATCGGCGCCGCAGACAATTGCGATCGAAACCTCCGGAAACCAGGTGACCATGGCCACCGATCGCGGTTCGCGGGTGACGATGACCGCCGATGGCCGTGCGGTAACCGAGACGAACAACCGTGGACGTACGACTACCACGCGTGTGTCAATGGTCGGACGAGGACTTACCATCCAAACGCAGGGCGACCGCAACAATGACTACACCGTTACTTTTTCTGCGCTGTCGGGAAACCGGCTTCGTGTTACAAGGAGTCTCTATCTGGAGAATCAAAACCAGATGATCACGGCCACGAGTGTATATGACCGCATTGCCACTGTAGCGAACTGGCCGCCGGTTAACGAACGTCCAGACTGGAATAACGGATCAACCGCGGGCGGATTCTTGATTCCTAATGGCACACGGCTGACCGCGGTACTTCGGAATCGGATCATGACAAACGTCTCGCAGGCCGGCGATCCTTTCTCAATGGAAATAACATCGCCGAGCCGTTATGCTGGTGCCATCATAAACGGCCGCATTACACAGGCGGGCAGTTCGGGCCGAATTACCGGCCGAGCCAATTTGACGATGGAGCTGCAGTCGATCCAGTATCAAGGCCGAACATATTCGTTCGCCGGTATTATCGATTCAGCCCGTGAGAATGATGGAGATATCATCTCCGTGAGCAACGAGGGCACGATCCGCGACGACAGTCAGACGACCCGAACCGTAACACGTACGGGCATCGGGGCTGCACTTGGTGCACTCATCGGTGCGATCATAAGCGGAGGTGACGGAGCGGCGATCGGTGCTGGAGTTGGAGCAGGTGCGGGAGCGGGCTCTGTATTGATCCAGGGTCGTAACAACCTTCAATTGGAGCCGGGAACGGAGTTTACGTTAACCGCAACAGGCCCGACAAATGTCGGATATCGATACTGATCTATCAACGATCTGATGAAGGTGAGGCAGGCTGTCGGCTTGCCTCATTTTTTTGTTTAACGGACAATTGCGCATTATGCAGCATTCACGCAAAACAACTTCAATACTTCTATTCGCTTTTCTCCTGGTTTTTGCCAATTCTTCCTTAGCCCAAAAAGGTGAACTCGACATCACGTACACAGTAGCGCTGAAAGATATAGCAAGCCAGCAATTTCATATCACGACAGAGATCAAAAACATCAGCCAGCCCAAGCTCGAACTCAGCCTGCCCACGTGGACGCCGGGCTGGTATGTTGTTGAGAACTACGGCAAGAATCTGCTTCGCTTTAACGTTACGGACGGCGGCGGCAAACGCCTGCAACCGAGGATGACGAAAAAGCAGATATGGAGTGTTGACACAAAAGGCATCAGCCAGATCCGAGTTGAATATGACTATCGAGCGACCGTTCTCGGCCTCAATCAGGCAAAGATCGCTACAGACTTTGCTTTTTTCACGGGCATAGAACTTTTCCTCGAGCCGCTCGGACATAGGACCAACCCAAGCACGGTCAAATTTCAATTGCCGCAAGGATGGAAACTGATGTCGGCATTGAAAGAGACGTCCGATCCAATGACTTTCATCGCTTCTGATTATGATGTGCTGGTTGACGCTCCGGCTCTCATGGGTAATTTCGACGTGACCGAATTCGCCGTCGAAGGAAAGCCGCATTACTTTGCTGCCGCACCTTCGGGAGTCTTCAACGCCGAAAAATCAAAGAAATTCACCGAACTTCTTGGCAAAACCATATCTGCACAGAGCGCGATTTTCGGCGGCCTTCCATACGAGAAATACGTTGCTTTTTATTTCTTCATGCCGGCCCAATCGAACGCGAGCGGCGCCCTCGAACATTTGAACTCGTACGTGGCCTTTGCTCCGGGCGGCGAACGATCAACACCTGAAGGAATTATCGGAACCGGCTCGCACGAGTTTTTCCATCTCTGGAACGTGAAGCGAATTCGCCCCGCGGAGATGTGGCCTTACGATTACACCCGCGAAAACGAAACGCCGCTATTGTGGGTTTCCGAGGGCTTTACGAATTACTACGGCATCGTTGGCACGTATCGCGGCGGGGTTACCTCAAAAGAACAATTTCTGTCTGCCGCGGCAAATGCCGCTGCGGGAATTGAAAATACCGAGGCGCGAAAGTACATTTCGCCTGCAGATTCGTCAGTTTCAACTTGGATGGGCTACGACACACCCGTCGCCTTCGGCATTTCTTATTACACCCAGGGACAGAACCTGGCATGCCTGCTCGATCTGTCAATTCGTAATGATACGAACGGAACGGCGAGCCTGGATGATGTTTTCCGCGCTCTCTATAACGATCATTACAAGAAAGGACGCGGCTTTACCACCGACGATATGATCGGCATCATCAACCGCATCACGAAAAAGGACTACCGTGATTTCTTCAACCGATATGTCTTCGGTGTCGAAGTGCCGGATTACGACCGGATCTTCGGATATGCCGGTTACAAGCTTGAGAAGAAACCTCAGGCGACTCCGGATTTCGGCTTTTCGGTGCGGCCAAGAAACGGCGGGTTTACGATAAACAGCGTCGAGCCAAATGGTTCGGCGGCGGCAGCAAAACTTCAAACAGGCGACGTTATCACAAAGATAAATGGCGGGTCGGTATTTGAAGCTCCGTTCGGGACATTTGCCGGAAAGGAAATAAAACTGACGGTAACCCGAGGCGGAGAGGAGATCGAACTGCCAATGAAGGTTGGATCTCGGGAATTCATGGCCTACAGCCTCTCTGAGGACACGGCAGCGACTCCTCAGCAGATCAAAGTCCGCGATGGTTGGCTAAAACAATAGCAGAACTGCCTTCATTCATCTCAAAAAGGGTGGTAATTTCCGCCCTTTTTGTTTGTAAATGATGACTTTCCACACTTGCCGTGAACTTGTACATACAAAAAAGGGGTAGGCAGTTCGAATTCCCCAGGTAATGCGAGTGTTAAACGTCGCCATTTATTGACACCTCCTTTGCGTCCCTATAGGCGGGAGGATAGCCATACCTAGGCGAGTTCTTTGAAAACCGGCTTTTGACGAGACATTTAGGAACCAGAAAGAACTCGTTCCATCCCGTGAATTCAAAGAGGCACAGCAAAACGTTTCCTTCCCGTTCGATTTCACGGTAACAGGACAGGCTCTTACGCCTGCGACGTTCACTCTCGATGACGACGGTCAGCCGCTGCCGTATCCGAACAGCCAGTCGTTTAATGACATTCCGCGGTTTGGCTCTGCGAATCGGGTGATCGTAACGGAATCGTTCACGGGAACAATATTCTCGCTCTCAGATATTCTGTGCACGAGCGACCCGTATGGCGGTTCGGGAACAAACAACAACACTATCTCGATCGCAAACAGGAACGTCGCGATCACACTCGAAGAAGGTGATATCGTAACCTGTACTTTCGTCAATCTTGTGGTTGGACCGACCGCGAGTCCGATATGGATCAGCGGACGAGTAGCTACTGCCGCAGGACGACCATTGATCAGAGCGATGGTAAGCGTCTTGAACGAGACAACGGGTGAGACCCGTTATACCTAAACCGGATCGTTCGGTTATTACCGAATGGAATGCCTTTCGGTCGGCGAGGTATATGTAGTTTCGGTTTACGCAAAACGATATAGTGTCAACCCGTCATCCGTGCTTATTACTCCAGATGACAACGTCTCCGGACTAGACTTTACGGCTTTACTCTAACGCAACTGCGGGCAGGTCCGTTTTATGACCAAGAGCCCATTTAGAGAGCCGGTCATGAACGACCGGCTCTTTTTTATTTTGATCACGTAAAGCTCATGTGTGCGAACACTTCCAAATAAAAAGGCCCTGGTCTCCCAGGGCTTTTGAACATCAGTCGTATAAATATATCTTCATTCCAACGGGCATCAGCTTGAACAGCCTTTGGTCCGCACCGCGCGGAACACGGACACAGCCATGGCTCGCGGGCCTCGGCGGTATCGAATTGCTGCCGTGTACTGCCCATCCGCCGCGAAAATAGCTTGGATAAAAGATCTGGCCAAGCGGTGCCGTGCGGGTACCGTTTATCTTTCGCTGAATACTGTACTCTCCGCGTGGTGTGCTCGCGACTTCCCATTTTCTTGTCGATTTGTCGTAGTATCGCTCGCCGCTGCCGGTCGAGACCGGTACGATCAGATTCACCTTTCCGTTCTCGTCGACCATGAAAAGCACCTGTCTGGTTATGTCGACCTCGATATGTGCAGGCCCCTGATACTTTGGCGACGGCGTCACAGCTTCGCGGAGCCTTTCGAGAAGCGATGAGGTCAAAACGCCAGTCCTCTTCAAACCCTCGACCTTTTGAAATGCCATTACGGCGTGTCGCGACATAAAGTCCAATCGTCCGTCCGTGTCATTGACCATATAGCCAAGCTCCGAAAGAAGCTGCTCGGCCTCGGCGATCTGCGTTTTGTCGCGCAGCGTGGTCTCGCTATTTTCGATAGCAAATGTCGTCACCGCTGTCATACCGGTCAGGACAAAGATCGCAGGGATCAAAAGGACAAATATTGATAATTTCGATTTCATATCATCACCCGCAACGGGCCAACAACGGCGGCTTTGATGAGGCCTTAAGATTGACGGACTGCCAGGAACATTTTGCCTTTGGCCAATGTATAAACGCGTGAACCCATCTGAAATTGCATTTCAATGCTAAAATTCCTCAACGATAAAATGCCTTCCGAACCTTCGATAATTCAATTTGACCGAGTTTCCTGTGAGATAGGCGGAAACCGAGTCCTTGAGGATCTATCTTTCGAGATCGTCATCGGTGAAACGCTTGTACTTCTAGGCGAATCGGGCTGCGGTAAGACGACGACATTGAAGCTTATAAACAGGCTGATCGAACCGACGGCAGGCGTTATTCTGGTCAAGGGGCGGAAGACAACCGATTGGGATCCGATCGCGCTAAGGCGCCGGATAGGTTATGTGCTTCAGGATGGCGGGCTTTTTCCTCATTTCACTGTACGTGAAAATGTCGGGCTGACATTGAAACTTGCAGATCGTGATCCGGGTGAGATCAACAAACGAGTAGATGTAATGCTGTCACTCGTTCGCCTCGACGCTGCAAGGTTCGCGGACCGTTATCCGCATGAGCTCTCAGGCGGCCAGCGTCAGCGCGTCGGGGTCGCAAGGGCTTTGGCGGCGGACCCGGAATTGGTCCTTCTCGACGAACCGTTCGGCGCATTGGACGTAATTACCCGGAACGGGCTTCAAAAGGAATTTGCTGCTCTCGTTCGTGAAATGAAGAAGACCGCGGTTTTCGTCACCCACGACCTTCACGAAGCATTGCTCCTAGGCGATCGGATCGCTCTCATGGAACGCGGCAGGTTGATATTCATCGGATCACCGGGTGAGTTCCTCACCGCGGACGCACCGCTGGCAAGAGCGTATCTTGAAACTATTTCAACCTGATCAAATCAATATGGAACAAACCGACAGACGAGAATTTCTCAAAGCAAGTGCAGCCGGATTAGCGGCCGTGGTCCTCACTCGAAACGTCCTCGGCGAAACATTGATCGTCGGCGAAGGCGAACCGTTTCCGGAGCTGGTCGAGGTTACGATCGCCGAACTCCACGAAAAGCTGAAAACAGGCAAACTCACCGCTCGCCGCCTTGCGGAAATGTATATCGAGCGGATAAAACAGATCGACACAAAGACACGGTCCGTTTTGGAGATAAACCCGGACGCACTTACGATCGCCGACAAACTCGACAAAGAGATCAAGCGCGGCAAATTCCGGTCGACGATGCACGGCATTCCGGTGCTCATAAAGGACAATATCGACACCGCGGACAAGATGCTCACGACCGCCGGCTCCCTTGCATTGGTCGATGCCCCGACGCCCAAACAAGACGCATTCGTCGCGGCTCAGTTGCGAAAGGCAGGTGCAGTCATTTTGGGAAAAACCAATCTATCCGAGTGGGCTAATTTTCGCGGAAATCGTTCGATCAGCGGATGGTCAGGCCGCGGCGGTCAGACGAATAATCCATACTGGCTGGACCAAAATCCGAGCGGATCGAGCTCAGGTTCGGGTGTTTCCGTGTCGGCTAACTTGACGGCCGCAGCGATCGGCACCGAGACAAACGGATCGATCATCTCTCCGGCAGTCACAAACGGAGTGGTCGGTCTTAAGCCGACCGTCGGACTCGTTTCGCGCTCCGGGATCATCCCGATATCGCATTCGCAGGATACCGCCGGGCCAATGACGAGAAGCGTTGCAGATGCTGCGATCATGCTTTCGGCGATCGCCGGTACTGACAAGAATGATCCCGCGACCGCCGAGGCCGATAAGCGTAAGGCGAAGGACTACGCAAAATTCCTCGACCTTAACGGCCTCAAGGCCGCGCGTCTGGGACTACTGACCAGCCCGCCGCAGCGCAACCTCGATGCGTGGAAAGCATACTGGGAACCTCTCTTCGATAAATTGCGTCAAGCCGGGGCAACACTGGTGGAGGTCAAACTTCCCGAAATGCCCCAGACATTTGCTGCCGACCGCATGGCACTCATGCAGTTTGAGTTCAAGGCAAATCTCAACAAATATCTCGCCGCGCGAGGAGCCAAGTACAAAACACTAGCGGACCTGATCAAGTTCAATGAAGAAAACAAGGACAAGGAACTTTCCAAGTTTGGCCAAGAATTGTTCATTGAATCCGAGGCACGCGGCGATCTCACAGACAAAAGCTATCTTGATGCGGTGGCCCGCCTTCACAAACAGACTCGGGAAGACGGTATTGACGCGCTGCTGGATCAGAATAAACTGGATGCACTAGTCGGGCCGTTTGGCCAACTTGTAGGTGTATCGGCGATCGCGGGCTATCCGTCGATCGTTGTACCGATGGGACTCCGTGAGGTGCCTGCAGCGCCCGCATCGGGGAATTTGCCTGCATCGCCTGCATCGACACAGACCGCCGGGATGATGTTCGTCGGGACGGCGTGGAGTGAACCAAAGTTGATCAAGTACGCATATGCATTTGAGCAGCTGACAAAGGGCCGTGTAACGCCCCAGTTTTTGCCGACGAATCAAAGGAAATAAAGATCAGAAGACGCGAATAAGTGCAGGAGTTTTTCAAATTTCTCGCTGGCAACTGGCCCGAGTTACTCGTGCTGACGCGGGAGCACATCTTCATCGTTTTGCTTTCAACGGGGCTCGCGGTTTTGATCGGGCTACCGCTTGGCATTCTGCTCACACGGATCAAGAGTTTGCAGACTCCTGTCCTTGGTTTCGCAAACATAATCCAGACGGTTCCAAGCCTCGCTCTTTTTGGCCTTCTGATACCGATCCCATTCATAGGAGGTATTGGTGCACGAACGGCCGTCATCGCATTGGCTCTTTACGCCCTTTTGCCTGTGATCCGAAACACGGTTACGGGAATTCTAGGCATCGATCCAAAGATACGCGAAGCAGCGGTCGCATTGGGAATGACGCCGGGACAGATCTTGCGCCTGGTCGAACTTCCGTTGGCTGCGCCTGTGATCTTGACCGGGATCCGCGTCGCTGTTGTCATATCGGTCGGAGTCGCAACGGTCGCGGCGGCTGTCGGAGCGGGCGGACTGGGAACCTACATTTTCCGCGGCCTGAGGCAAAACGATAACAACTTGTTGCTTGCAGGCGCAATCGCCTCAGCCTTGCTGGCTCTGCTATGTGATTTTGTCCTCGGGCAGGTCGAACGCTCCTTTAAGATAGGCGAGCGAAGCAAAGGGCGTCGCCTGTTTGCTGTTTTGGGAGCGGCAGCCGTTTTCGTCGCGATCATCGCCGCCAGCTATCTCCCCGCGCGAACGAATGACGCGAGGATCTCAGTAGATGCGAGCGCGAAACACATTGTCGTCGGTTCAAAGGATTTTACCGAATCAGTGATCCTCGCAGAGATCCTTTCACAAATGCTCGAAAAGCAAGGCGTTCAGGTGGAACGTCGTTTCGAACTCGGCGGCAATCTGGCTCACGATGGCCTGCTCTCCGGCGAGATCGATGTTTATCCCGAATACACGGGCACGGCATACACCGCAATCCTCAAACATCCGCCGATCACCGATCCGCAGGCGGTCTACGAAAAGACGAAAGCCGAGTACGCCGACAAATTCAACCTCGAATTGAGCCCGCCGCTCGGTTTCGCGAACGACTTCGCGATACTCGTTCGCGGCGATGTCGCACGCAAGAACAACCTGAAGACCATATCCGACGCGGTAGCGATCTCGCGTGATTGGCAAGCAGGATTCGGGCAGGATTTTATGTCGCGGGCGGATGGTTATCCTGGATTCTCAAAGGCGTACGGATTCAACTTCGCCCGCCAGCCTCGCGAAATGGACCTTTCGCTCACGTATCGAGCCCTGCAATCGCGCGAGCTAGACCTGATCGCCGGCAACTCCACCGATGGCCTGATATCTGCCCTCGACCTTTTTCAGCTTGAGGATGACCGACATTACTTCCCGCCGTATCAGGCCGTTTTCGTTGCACGCTCTGAAAAAGCCGACGCCTTGATCAATGCCTTCAACGCCTTGAAAAACGCTGTCTCGACCGAAGATATGCGCAAAATGAACTACGAAGTAGACGGGAAGAAGCGAGCGCCGCGAGAAGTTGCCTTGTACTGGGTAAGTCATAAATAGTTTGCAACTTCCCGTAAATTGTTGTAATCTCACAATTTGATAATTCCATCGCTCTTTTGTCGACGGTATTTCGCCCTCAACGTGAGGTAAGCGAAGAGGATAGTTCGAGCGGATGGTTAGTTATATAAAGCCGGAAGTGGCCCTTTGTTTTGGGCCTTTCAAACGTTGGTTCTTCGCTGCTACCGTTACACCGAGATCTATACCCCGCGTTAGATAACTTCTTAATACGATCCTGAAGAACTGCGCTTGCAGACGCTCAGCCAAAAGGCAGAGTGAAATGTATTTCTAGTTGCGCAGAGGTCAACACCAATCAGTGTTTTACCTCTTCGCAAAATGGTTCCTCGGTCGATACAAAAGGAAAGATAAATATAAATGAGTTTTAGAGAACTTGGCTTGCACTCCGCCTTTGCGGATCGCTGCGAGCGCTTGGGTTATAAAGAGCCTACACCCATCCAAAAGCAGGCAATTCCGGTAGTTTTACGCGGCGGTGACGTTATCGCTTGTGCCGAGACCGGCACGGGCAAAACGGCTGCATTCTTGCTGCCGATACTGAATCAACAAGTCAAGCACCTCAACAGAAAGGGCCTCCGGGTATTGATCCTATCGCCGACTCGGGAACTTACTACCCAGATCGACGCAGCATGCCGTTCATTTCTGCCGAAAGGCATCACTTGTGCTGCGATAATCGGAGGTACCGGTTATCCGAAGCAGATAAAGGCACTAAAAGATGGTGTGAATATTCTCATATGCACGCCTGGCAGGCTTTTAGATTTTATGGAGCAGGGCCTCGTTAACTTCAAAGCCCTCGAAACTTTGATCCTTGACGAAGCTGACCGGATGCTCGATATGGGATTTTTGCCTGCTATCCGGCGGATCGTCAAAGCGATCCCGGAAAAACGGCAAACACTTTTTTTCTCGGCTACGATGGCCGGCGAGATCGAGCAGATCGCAATGTCGATCGTTAAAGAGCCGACCTTCATCGAGGTTTCAAAACGCGGGACCGCTGCCGTAACCGTCGATCAAAAAGCCTATCCCGTAGCGCAGCAGCACAAGCTGCCGTTGCTGCTGGAACTGCTTGAAAAGGAAGACTTTGAACGTGTTTTGGTATTCACCCGGACCAAGCGCGGAGCCGACCGGATAGCACATATCCTAGAGAAACGCGACCATCGTTCGAACCGAATTCACGGCGACAGGTCACAGTCGCAAAGGGAATCCGCACTAAGGAATTTCAAGGCCGGCAAGACCCGTATCCTTGTTGCCACCGACGTTGCCGCCCGAGGTATCGACATAGATTCGGTCTCACATGTGATAAACTATGATATTCCGGTCGTCCCCGAGGACTATGTCCACAGGATCGGGCGAACGGGAAGGGCGGGCAACACAGGGCGCGCGATAACGCTATTCACGACGGCTGAAGAGCATTCGATGAAGGCGATCGAGAAACTAACCGGTCAATCGGTAGAGCGAGTGTTATTGCCCGATTTTGGAGGCTTGATGTCAGCTCCGGTCAAACCGGTCGTAGTTGGACGTCAACCGGTAAGGTCGTTTCGTTCGTTTGGCGGACGCCGCCGCCGGTAAATGTGAGGACGAATAAAGATGGCTATCAAAGTTGAAAAATATGCAGTAGGCGACAAGCTGCCGATGATGTGTTCGGCATGCGATTCTGATCAGGATCACACTGTTCAGACCGTCACGAAACTTGGAAAGATCACTTCCGCGGTATGCGACGTATGCCAGACTTCCAGCACCTTTAAGAGCGGCGTGAAGACCTCGGTCGCTGTGGGCAAAGGCAAGGCGGCTACCCCGTATGACCGTACCCGGAAATACAAGAAAGGACAGGCCATGATGCACGATAAGTTCGGCCACGGCGAGGTTACGGCAGTTCTTGAACCGCAAAAGATCGACGTTCTCTTTGGAGACACGACACGGCGCTTGATACACGCACAGGAATAACAAAAAGCGGCTCGCCAATTGGCGAGCCGCTTTTTTGCCTACATTCGGCCTTCCGAACCGAATTTTGTTGAAAAACTCTACTTGCGCCGCAACAGAAATCCGATAACGAGGCCGATCGCCGCTGAGATCAGGATGGTCTGACCAGGCTTCTGCCTTGCGTATTCTTTCGCATCCTCAATGATCTCTTTGGGATCCTTGTTCTGGATCTCCTTGAACTTGTCACCCGCCCACGCCATTTTTTCCTCGGCGAAAACTTTTGCCTTGTCGGCTGCTTCCTGAAATTTCTGTCCGTATTCCTGTGCCTGCATCTTCAGATCTCCTAAAAATTCGTCGTCGAGCCGTTCCTCCGGAACTACCGGAACCAGGCTCTGCTCCAATTCCTTTTCCGCTTTCTTAACTTCTGCTTCAAATTCCGACATTGTCACATTCCCTCCCCGAATTTTTTGACCGCCGTTTACCTTCCGAGCGTCCTTGGCTGTTTCTGATGAATTTCTTTCTTATTGAGTTGTAACGATTTTCTTAAAAATTAGTTCCGTTAACATTCGAATCTGTTGATACAGAAAAGGCGAAAAAATCGCGTGAACAACTTAAGGCCGGTTATCGTTCATTTGAAATGAGTACCGGTCTTCGGGCGACGGAAGTTCAATTTCCTGGAATGTTGGTTTTTTGCTTGACACTGTCGCGAGCGAAATGCAATTCTTAGAAATTCAAAAGTGAGTAAGCACTTACTTCATATCATGGAAGGTAAAGATAATCACGAACTTTTCGCCTGTGACCACTCCGCGAGGATGACCGGCGACCGTCGCCGCGAGGTTATTCTCGAAACCGCGTTCAATCTTTTCTCCAAGCGGGGATTCAGCGGGACAACAACAAAGGACATTGCCCGCTCGGCCGGCGTCTCAGAGGCGACCGTTTTCAAACATTTCTCGACAAAAGATGAGCTGTACGCGGCTTTGCTCGACGTAAAGAAGTGCAGTGAAGGGCATCATAGGTTTCCTTGGGAGGAAAATGAGTCATTGATCAAAGCAATGAACTCCAATGACGATTACGGCGTCTTTTACAGCTTTGCGATCCGTGCCCTTGATAAACAGCAATCGGATATTTCGTTCATGCGGATGTTGTTCTTCTCTGCTTTGGAAGAACACGAAATGGCGGACCGTTTTTACACGGAATTTGTAGCAAAGATCTACGACTTCCTTGGAGCCTATGTAAAGAAGAGGCAAAAAGACGGCGCGTTTCGCAAGGTCGCCCCAAAGATCGTGGTACGGGCTTTCTTGGGAATGCTAATACATCATTCGCTTAACAATATTCTTTGGGACAAGAACCGCCGCGTACTCGACATTAGCAATGAAACGGCGGCAAAGAACTTCGCGGAGATATTGCTCCGCGGCATCACATTGAAGGCAAGTTGATCTATCTCCGAGACCGGAGGCCCATAAACAATGATGAAGACGCACTTATACATTACATTGGCCGGCACAATGGCTGTAGCTGCACTCTCGGCAGGCTGCGGTTCAAACGCGAATTCGGCGACGACCGCTAATTCTAATAAAGAGGCGACAACGGTAGATATCACGACCGAGGCGGCGACTATCAAACCCATTCCGACCTATATCGAGGCGACGGGAAATCTGGCAAGCGATGCCCAGACGGACGTCGCACCGGCCGTTGCGGGAAAGATCGTGGAGGTCAATTTTGATATCGGCAGTTATGTCGGCCAGGGCGACGTTCTTGTCAGACTCGATCCGCGCGACGCGAGCATTCGACTCGAACAGGCGAAAGCCCAGGTCGAACAACAGCGGCAGGGCGTCATCCAGGCAAACGCTAATGCCGAACAGGCTCTTGCTAATCTTCGGCAAACGCAGGCCCGTCTGGGCGTAAAGGACGGTGAGACTTTCCAGATCAAGGATTTTTCGCAGGTAAAGTCGATCACCGCTCAGCTCGAACTTGCGGAAAAAGAATTGAGGCGAGCTGAAAATCTACTGGAGTCAGGGGATATTTCAAGATCGATCTATGACCAGCGCAAATCGCAGCGAGACTCGCTGTTGGGCCAGCTGGACGAGGCACGTTCAAATGCAGCGATCGCGATAAAGGCGATCGATACTGCACGTGCCGCTTATGAAGCTGCTAAAGCCGCCGCGTCAACGGCCCGGGCCGCGATCGCGACGCTGGAAGCGCAGGTAGCCCAGGCGGAAAAGGCGGTAACGGACACCGTCATCAGGGCACCGATCAGTGGTTACGTTTCCGACAAAGTTGCCGACGTGGGCGAGTACATTTCCCCGAACACACCAAACTCCAAGATCGCTACCATCGTCCGGACCTCAACGCTGCGAATGAAGATCGACATACCTGAACAGTCGATCGGCAAGGTCGCCACCGGACAGGGAGTTTCGTTGCAAACGGCAGCATATCCGGACCGGAATTTTGCCGGAACGATCGTACGGATCGCGCCGGGTCTGAACACATCGGCCCGCACACTGACGGTCGAAGCCGAAGTACAGAATTCGGAGGGACTGTTGAAGCCGGGTCAATTTGCGACCGTCCGTATCACCCAGTCTAAGCCGGAACCGGCAGTCGTGATCCCAGTTAAAGCGGTGAAGACCGTTGGCGATACGAACTCGGTTTTTGTGATCAAGGATGGCGTGGCGCGTGAACAGTTCGTACAACTCGGCTTGCTTGAAGGCGATATGATCCAGGTCAAACGCGGCGTAGTCGAGGGCGACCGCGTTGCGGTCAGCAATCTCGGCTCGCTGACCGACGGCGTTTTTGTGAGGCAGTAATGCGCGAATTGAGGACGGAGATCGATATCCGGGCAACGGCCGAGGATATCTGGAATATCCTGATGGACTTTGAACGCTTTCCCGAGTGGAACCCGTTTGTCAGGTCCATCTCAGGCGAGGCGAAGGTAGGGGCCGGCCTAAGCGTCAGGATCGAACCTGAGGGCGGCATGGGAATGACGATGATGCCAAAGGTGATCGCTGCGGATCAAGCAAAGAAGTTTGCCTGGAAAGGAAAACTTTTGTTCGCCGGGCTATTTGACGGCCAACATGAATTCATGCTCGAAGATCAGGGCGGCGGAAAAACGAAGTTCGTCCATCGCGAAGAGTTCTCGGGGATATTGGTGCCGATCCTTTGGCCAATGCTCGAAAGGAACACTACGCGCGGATTCAACGAGATGAATGCGGCGTTAAAGAAGAAAGCAGAGGGTAATTGACTCAGAGGTTTTGATCTATGCAGTGGTTAGCAGAAGTTTGTGTAAAGCGTCCGGTTTTTGCCACGATGTTGGTCCTTTCACTCGTGGTGGTGGGAATCTTCTCATTTTTCCGCCTCGGCCTCGACCTGTTTCCAAAGATCGACTTTCCGACCATTACCATTACGGTCATTAACCCCGGAGCCTCGCCGGCAGAGGTCGAGACGGAGATCACCGAAAAGGTCGAGGAAGCTGTCAATACGATCAGCGGCATTGACGAACTTCGTTCAAGTTCTGTCGAAGGCGTTTCGCAGGTCTTCGTCCAGTTCGTTCTCGAGAAAGACGTAAACGTTGCGGCTCAGGAAGTCGAGAACCGTGTGCAGACCGTCATACCAAACCTTCCCGACACTGCCGAGCAGCCTACGGTACAGAAACTCGATACTGATGCTGCACCCGTGCTGCGTATTACGGTCTCCGCGCCGACCTCGCTGAGAGAAGTAACGGAAACGGCAAAGAACAAGATCAAGGAACGGATCGAATCCGTAAATGGCGTTGGCCAGATCACGATGATCGGCGGTCAGGAACGTCAGATCAACGTCTGGGTCGATCCGGATAAGATGCGGTCTTACAACGTTACACCTGCCGAAGTATCAAACGCACTCAGGATACAAAACATAGAGTTTCCGAGCGGACGTCTCGATGAAGGACAAAAGGAAACAAGCGTCAGGACGATGGGCAAGATCCAGAAACCTGAAGAGTTCGACAACATTGTCGTCGCGATGCGCGGCGACTACCAGGTAAAGGTCAAGGACATTGGCTTCACCGAAGACGGTGCGGAAGAAATACGTTCTGAAGCGCGTTTAAATGGCCAGCCGGCCGTAACGCTGATCGTGTCTAAACAGTCCGGCCAGAACACCGTTGCTGTTGCACATGAGATCAAGGCACGTCTCAAAGAGATCGAATCGACGCTACCGCCAAACTACTCGATGCGTATCATCGGCGACAACTCGATATTTATCGAAAACTCACTCACGGCTATCGAAGAACACCTCGTCGTGGGCGCGATTTTGGCAGCTATCGTCGTTTTCCTCTTCCTTTGGAGTTTCCGCTCGACATTCATTGCGGCCCTCGCGATCCCGACGTCGATCATCTCGACGTTCGGGCTTATGTATGCAATGGGCTACACGCTTAACTCGATCACGATGCTTTCGTTGACGCTAATGGTCGGTATCGTGATCGATGATGCCATCGTTGTCCTCGAGAACATATTCAGATTTGTAGAGGAAAAGGGGATGGAGCCGTTTCAGGCTGCAATCGAGGGAACCCGAGAGATCGGGCTGGCGGTACTCGCCACAACCCTTTCGCTGATGGCTGTGTTTCTCCCTATCGGATTCATGCAAGGTATTATCGGGCGCTTTATGTCGAGCTTCGGTTTGACCGCGGCTTTCGCCGTAGGCGTTTCTCTGATCGTTTCATTTACCCTGACACCGATGCTCGCGGCTCGGCTCATAAAGCGAAAGCACTCGGATACAGACGATCAATTGCACGAGATCAAACACGATGAAAAAGAGAGGGTGATCAATCCCGATCATACGCATGTCGACGATTCGAAACAGGCCGGGTGGTTCCGGCATCTGGATGGTCTTTATACGATCTTGCTCCGGTTTTCGATGGCACATCGCTGGGTTATCGTGACGGTTTGCGTTCTCGTTTTTCTGGCTATCATTCCCTTGTTCATGTTCGTCGGAAAGAATTTCTTGCCGGTCGATGATCAGTCGCAGTTCGAGGTTTCGGTGCGTGCTCCTGAGGGCTCTAGCCTCGGCGCTTCGGCCCAGGCAATGGAGCGTATAGCATCTCAGATCCGCAAAATGCCGGGCGTCACCGACACTCTTGTAACGATAGGCGGCGGGCAGGCACAGGTGGTAAACAGCGGCACCATATATGTAAAGCTAGCTGCCATTTCGGAACGGGACAGGTCACAAGAACAGCTGATGTCCGCGACTCGCGATCTGCTGAAGGACTATCCTGATCTTAGAACGGGTGTTCAGATAGTTCAGGCATTCTCCGGCGGCGGTTTCCGCAATGCGAACGTTCAGTTTTTGATCGCGGGTCCCGATCTCAAAAAGCTCGAAGAATATTCGGGCAAGATCCTCGAAAGGATGAAGTCGATCCCTGATGCAGTGGACGTAGACTCGACCTTGATCTCCGGCAAACCGGAGGTTCGCCTTGAGGTCGATCGAGCAACTGCCGCGGACTTGGGCGTTCGGGTGGGCGACGTCTCACAAGCGTTGAACACGCTGGTCGCCGGCCAGGAAGCGACGACCTTTAACGAAGGTTCCGAACAATACGAAGTACACGTTCGTGCGATCAATAACTATAGGACCGATGTCGAAGGTTTGGGCCGTATGATCGTTCCTTCGACAAAACTCGGTTGGGTTTCGCTCGACCGCTTGGTGAAGGTCTCAGAAGGCACCGGACCAAGCTCGATAGAACGAACTAACAGGCAACGGCAGGTCACACTTCTGGCAAACACGAGACCGGGCGGTTCAGCGGCCAGTATCACGTCAGAGATCAACAAGATCGTGGGTGAGCTTCAGCTTCCGACCGGCTACCGCACGGGTTACATTGGGCAGTCAAAAGAAATGGGCAAGGCTGGATTCTACTTCCTGCTTGCGTTCGCTCTTTCGTTCGTGTTCATGTACATCGTTCTCGCGGCACAGTTCGAATCGTTCATTCACCCGGTCACGATCTTGCTGACACTACCGCTTTCCGTACCTTTCGGTATTTTGAGTTTGCTGATCGCGGGCCAGACCGTGAATATCTTCTCCGGCCTCGGATTGCTACTGCTGTTCGGCGTTGTTAAGAAAAACGCGATCTTGCAGATCGACCACACGAACACTTTACGTTCGCAGGGAATGAGCCGCTATGACGCGATCATTCAGGCAAACCGAGACCGACTTCGCCCGATCCTGATGACCACCATCGCGTTGGTCGCCGGTATGATACCGCTTGTCATTTCCAGCGGTGCGGGTTCGGGAACCAACCGGTCGATCGGCGTACTCGTCGTCGGCGGACAGACCCTGTGTTTGCTGCTGACGCTGTTGGCCGTACCCGTCTTTTATTCGATCTTTGACGATCTGAGCGAGATGCGGCTGTTCCAATATGTTACGAGGTTTTCGGATTGGCTTTTCGGTGGGATTCGCCGCAGGTTCGCGACGGCGACGGCTTCCCTTTTTAGCAAGAGTTAGACGTCGTTAATGAACGATCGCGGCATCGGTAACATGATCGATGCTCTTGACCGATATATTTGTACGCAGTCCGTAGGACAAGATTTATGAAACGGCAATTATTTATTTTTATTGCAGCCTTCATTCTGATCGGGGGAACGGTCACGGCACAAGATCCGACGCCAACGCCGACCGCAACGCCCGTCGTGGTCGACAAACAGAACGTTGCGCCTGAGAAGCTAGAGGGTGTTCCGCCGATCGCGCCTAATTATCGTTCGGATGATCGCAGCTTGCCCGATCTTGGCCGCGTCGGTGTCGACATGATGGATCAGCGTTCGTTGACACTGAATGATGCGATCGCAATGGCTCTCGAGAACAACAACGACATTGAGGTCACTCGAAAGAATGTGAAGATAGCCGAGTTTGACCTTCGGGCGGCCCGCGGTTTCTATCAGCCGCGGCTTACCGGACAAACTTATTACGAACGATCGACCACGCCGAACGTAAGTATCTTTAGCTCAAATCAGGAGACGACTCTTGGTTCTTTTGTAGGCAATGTGGGCGTGACAGGTTTTATCCCGAGTTTTGGTACGGTGCTGCGCGCGGACGTGAACAATCAGCGCCAAACGTCAACAAACCCGATCTCTATCCTTAGCCCTCAGGAGAACGCCAGCATCGGATTTTCGCTGACCCAGCCGCTTTTTAGGGGCCGCAGGTTCGATCAAAATAGACGCACGATAGAGATCGCAAAACGTAATCTTTCGCTTACAGACGTGCAGTTTCGCCAACGCACGATCGAGACGATCGCGACCGTTCAACGAGCCTATTGGGATCTGGCGTTTGCACTGAGAAATCTACAGGTTCAGCGCGATGGTGTAAAGGACGCAAAGGACCAGTACGAGCACAATAAACGTCTCGTTTCAGAAGGACAGCTCGCACCGATCGACATTGTCGCGGCTGAGACTCAGGTCGCTAATTTCGAACAGGCAGTTTACGAAGCCCTGAATGTCGTCAACCAGGCCGAGAATGCCCTCAAGAATTTGATCTCGCCCAACAAGAACGCAAAGGTCTGGTCAGAGTCTCTTACTCCGACCGACCCGGTAGATCTGACGCCGCCCGACACAACCCTCAAAGAAGCGCTTGATCTGGCCATCGCTAATCGACCCGAGCTCGAACTAAATCAGGTTCAGCGTGACATTAATGCGATCGATCGAAAGTTCTACGGAGACCTTAAGAAGCCGCAGATCGATCTGGTTGCCAGTTACACTTCGGCAGGAATCGGCGGCGATCAGAATCCGAATTTCCGAACGCCGTTTCCGCTTGCCTGCGAACAAGACCCGACTTCGCCGGCTTGCCAGCAGCAACGCGCAAATTTGGCATTGTTAACGGGCAATGCGTACACCGGCGTTTTCAACAATCGTTATCCGACTTATAGAGTGGGGTTGACGGTCAATCTGCCTCTTTTCGGCGACAAGACCGCAGGCGCACAATATGGTAAATCGCTGGTCGAGGGCGAGAAAATAGAGACGCAGCGGGCCCAGCTCGAACAGAACATTCAGGTTGACGTTCGCAATTCGATCCAGGCAGTGCGGACGGCCGAGGCGAAGCTTCGCGCCGCAGCGATCGCGCGTGAGAATTCGGTCAAGCAATACGATAGTGAACAGCGTAAGCTCGATGCCGGACAATCGGACATTTATAAGGTCCTCGAACGCCAAACGGCTTTAACATCTGCTCGGAGTGCGGAACTGAGAGCGCAGACCGAATTAAACAAGGCCATCGCCGATCTGCAGCGTGCGACGGGAAATTCACTAAAGGCGAACAACGTCGAGGCCCGGCTGAGAAAATAATGGAACGCGTACACGCTCGTTCGCATTCTCGCTCCACTTGTTCTAAGTGAAAAAATAATTAGGGCGGATGAATGGCTCAGCGATCCTATGAAAGCGGTCTTTATCAAAGAATTCGGCGGTGTCGCGGGTCTCGAGATACGTGAGGTCCCCAACCCGCCGAAACCCGTTGGAGGACAGGCTCTCGTCCGGGTCCGGGCTGCTGGATTGAATCGAGCAGACCTGCTGCAGCGGAAAGGTCTTTATCCGGCGCCGCCCGGTTTTTCGTCGCAGATCCCCGGATTGGAATTCGCCGGTGAGATCGCTGATCTTGGCGAAGGCGATGCCGAGCTAAAGATAGGTGACCGCGTAATGGGGATCACTGCCGGCGAAGCCCAAGCCGAGTACATTCTTACAAACGCATTAACTCTCATTCGAATTCCAAACGAGCTGACTTTCACTGAGGCATCCGCTATCCCTGAAGCGTTTATCACGGCCCACGACGCGGTTTTTACGCAATGCGGCATTCAGTCCGGCGAAACGATCCTTATTCACGCCGCAGGTTCAGGTGTTGGCCTAGCGGCGGCACAACTGGCAAACGCCGCCGGCGCAACCGTGATCGGCACATCACGCACATCAGCAAAATTGGATCGCTGCCGCGAGTTTGGACTTGAACACGCGATCGCTTCCCCAGATGGCAAATTCGCGAATGCAGTGATGGAGATCACGAACGGTGCAGGCGTCGATGTGATACTTGACCTTGTAGGGGCAAGTTATTTCGCCGAAAATCTTTCCAGCCTTTCCCGCAGCGGAAGATTGATCCTGGTCGGATTGACCGGCGGTCGAAAGGCGGAGTTCGATCTCGGAGTGGCACTATATAAGCGGCTCAAGATCATAGGTACAGTACTCCGTGGGCGCAGCACCGGGGAGAAAGCTGAAGCAACGCGTGCATTTGCCGAGTTTGCCTTGCCATTATTTGAAAACGGAACGTTGCGGCCAAATGTTGATAGGGTATTCAAATTGGCGGAGATCGCCGCCGCTCACGACTATCGAGAATCAAATGAGAGTTTTGGAAAGGTCGTATTGGAGCTTTAGGATTGGCGGTTGGCGGCTTCGTCCGCGATGATGCAGAGGCCGGCAACTCCTTTTTGGTCAAGCGTTTCAAGGACGGTTACCGCTTCGTAATAGGGTAGTCCTGAGGCTTCAAGTTGTTCGAACGAGATAACCGACCAACGTGGCTCGATAAGCTCGCTGGCATGCGTTTCGCCAGTTGACGGCTCTCTATCTCGTACTGCTTCAGACATATTGCTATAACCGAAATGTAGCATAGGTTTTCCACATGTGTAAAAAGGTTTTCCACAGGCCATCGAGCGTAAGCCATTGTGGGAACCTGGCTGAAAGACATGAATGAGTCGATCTTTTTAACAGGTTTCCCGGGATTTATCGCGGAACGACTGGTTGAGCGGCTTGCTCGAAACGACACCAGCTTTTATCTGCTGGTTCAATCTACGTTTGTCGAAAAGGCAAGAACCGCGGTAGAAAGTATTTCTGCGAAAGCCGGCGTACCGATCGAAAATTTCTCGATCGTCGAGGGTGACATCACCAAGCCCAATCTGGGTATAGAGAGCGGCGATCTAGCTGAGATCCGAAATACCGTTACTATGGTTTTTCATCTCGCAGCCGTGTATGACCTTGCTGTACCCAAAGACATCGCATTTAAGGTCAACGTAGAAGGCACAAAGAATGTAAATGAATTTGTCCGATCCTTGCCGGCTCTAAAACGTTACAACTACATTTCTACGTGCTATGTCGCCGGCAAACGCGAGGGAAGAATTCTCGAAAGTGATCTGGAACATTCGGCTGGTTTTCGAAATTACTACGAAGAGACAAAATATCTCGCCGAGATCGAGGTGGAGGAACTAAAAGAATACCTGCCGGTCTCGATCTTTCGCCCCTCCGTAGTCGTTGGTGACTCGAAAACAGGTGAAACGGCTAAGTATGACGGGATCTACTATTTGATCCATTATCTTCGCAAAGCCCCGAGTCTCCTTCGGTTCGTCAATGTCGGCAACCCGAATGTTCGCCTCAATCTTGTTCCGGTTGACTTCGTAGTTGATGGGATAGCGGCTCTCTCCGGTGACGAGTCGGCCGTCGGCTGGACGATCGCCCTTGCCGACCCTGAGCCGCTCGCCACATCGGAGCTGTTCGATTCGATCGCGGAAGATCTCAGCGGAAAACGCAGTATAGTTACGCCGCCTGCCGGTCTAACGGAATGGTCGCTGATGCTGCCCTTTTCACCCGCGATCACGGGACTGCCGCATTCCGGGGTACCTTATTTTTTCCTCTCGCAGACATACGACACGAGTGTTGCGACAAAACTACTCGAGGCGCACGGCATTTCCTGTCCGAGTTTTCGGGAATACCTGCCGAATCTGTTGAAGTTCGTGGATGAACATCCGACACTCTGATCTGCCGGAAGCAAATAACCAAGGGATTTGAGCATCTCACCAAAAATGACCGGTATTTCGAGAACAATTAAGGCCCTGGTGTTTCTCTTTGCTTCGGTAGGTATTTTCGTCATCGGAGCTAACGCGCAGAGCGGTCGCGCCAAGCCCACGCCGACACCTACTCTCGAGGAAGTAAAGATCATTACGGAGGAAGTGAAGTTAAATGTACTCGCCTTCGACGAGGCGGGTAAATTCGTTGGAGACGTCAAGGATGCCGATCTGGTCATAACTGACGACAACATCCTTCACCAACCGAGCAGCGTGCGCCGCATTCCAGCCAATGTATTGATCGTGATGGACACTGGCGGCGAGATGCGCGCGGTAAAAACGCTCGATCAGACAAAAAAGACGGCCCGGGCCTTGGCTAATGCACTTCGTCCCGGCGATTCGGTCGCTATAATGCAGTACGCTGATAAACCGGAGATCATCGTCGAATGGACAGATGACAATAAGCAGGTGCTTGAGGGCATAAGTTGTGCGAAATTCGGCCGCCGTTCGGCGTTCGTCGATGCGATCACACTTGCAACCGACTTCATGACCAAAAGCGGCGTTGATAATAAACACCTGGTCCTGATCACTGACGGCACCGACAGTTGGGGACGATCGTCCGACAAATTCGACGCATTCAGGCGGCTTTTGGGAACAGACATCAGTGTTCACGTCATCAGTTACACAAAGTTGGAATCGACGGAAATCGAGCCGCGTACAAAGGGTATTTCAAAGACACCGCCGCCGCAGTCCATGCCGCCCGAGGTTGTCGCTCAGCTGCCACCCGGTGTTCGCGACCGTGCGACCGCTCCAAAGATCGGCCCGACGATCGTCACCGACCGCAAGTACATTAAGACTATGCGGAAACGAAAAGCCGACCTGGAGACGGCTGAAGAACAGCTTGGCGCACTTACGGAAAATACGAACGGCGAGATGATCATCCCGGAGTCGCTCGATGAAATGATCGAGCGAACAGCGCTCGTCGCACGCATGATCGACGCCTCTTATGTAGTGACATACACCCCCAAGATCCCGCTGGCTGACAGCTCAAAGGAAAGGACTATCGACGTGACCTCCAAGCGTACCGGCCTGATAGTTCAATCACGTAGAAAACTTCTCTTACCATCGTCCCGCAATTGAGAACTCAAAGGCCGTTACATGCGTATCTCTCGGTATTCGAAACACTGTTTTCGAAAAGATGTAACCGGCTGAAACGCGCCTTCGTCTTGACTTAAGACGCGTTTTGGTCAGAGTTTGAAGCAAGGATGGACGGTATCAGGGACGCTTTTGAGCGAGATTCCATACTGAATTATGCGGGTGACGATCTCGTGACCAGCTGCTCGGTGCGCGCCGAACGCACTGACGCCCAGCTTATCGAACTTATCCTTGCCGGTGATCAGACCGCCTTCGAACAGCTTTTCGACAGACACAAGCGGCTAGTCGCCCGAACCGCTGCACGATATTTCCAGCGTCCCGAGCAGATCGAGGAGTTCGTGCAGATCAGCTTTGCTAAAGCCTATGTGGAACTGGCGAAGTTTCGAGGCGAGCATTCTTTTTCGTTTCACAGTTGGATCGGCCGGATCACCGCAAATGTCTGTCTCGACGCGCTGAGGAGTCAAAACAGAAAGCCGGAAGAACTTAATTGCGAGCTCTCGGAAGGTGAGGCGAAAACGGTGCTTGACCTCGCGGCACATGATTCTGCAGACCCGGAAGAATCGCTGGTAAATCGAGACCTCTCGAACAAACTGCTTTCGCGGCTTCCGATGGACGAACGCGCACTGCTGCAGATGCTCTACGTGGACGAGATGAGCGTTGCCGAGATCGCTGATTTCTTTGGATGGTCCCAGTCTAAAGTGAAGATAAAGGCTTGGCGGGCGCGAAACAGCCTGAGAAAGTCGCTGAGGAGATTCATGTAACCGCCAACATTTAGGCTCCGTCATATATTTTGAGAATGAACGACCGTAGATCACAAAAACAGACACTTGAAACACTCGGAAGAGATCTGATCAAGAACTCCGCGATTCAAGAATGCGAGATCGACGAGATCGTGGGTCGAACCGAGCTCTTTTCAAAGGTTCTTAAGCGTATCGATTCAGATCGAACAGGGGTGAGGCCGGGTAGGACTCACTGGTGGTCGATCATGCGATACCGTGTCGCGGTCGGTTCGATGGCTGCGGCTGCTTTCGTTGCGTTTGTTGGGCTCTATGCCGCATCGTCGCGAACGGGGATTCCCGTCACCGGCAATGTCAGCAATGAACCGGCACTAGCCACTGGTTCAAGTTCCCAGATCGGGCCCAGTGTGACCCTTTCGGGATTTACCGCCGGCAGAGCGAGCGGTATCGAGAGCGATATCTCAACCCAATCGCCGGTACCTCAGCAAGCCATATACAGGCCGGCGCGAGAATCCAGCCCGAGCGTGCAGCGGGCGAGCACGCGATCGGTTCCGGATGCAGAGTTCTATGCAGTGACCTATATGGGCGACGGCGGTGAATCGGCCCGCGGCGGCCGCGTGATCCGCGTTGACATTCCCCGCTCCACTCTTTTTGCCATGGGAATGAATGTTCCGCTTGAAAATGAATCGCCGACGGTAAAAGCCGATCTTCTGATCGGACCGGACGGCGTTACGCGTGCTATCAGAATTGTTGAATAACATCGAGGAAGTATGAAGATGATGAAGGTATTGTCCGGATTATTGTTATTTGTTCTTTTGGGCGTATATGCGAACGCCCAGCAAGACGCGAGGTTGATCGCGGAGATCGCCGCCGGAAATGAAAAAACGGTAAAGAACGCTCCGTTTTCAGCCGAGGCCGTCAGCGAGAGTGTGCAGGTATTAGCAGACGGCAACCGGATCGTACGCAACTCGACCAGCAAGCTCTATCGAAACAGTGAGGGCCGGTTTCGGCGAGAGATCTCGGGTGGATCCGGCAATCTTTTGGGAACCTTTTTCAGCTATGGCCAGGGCATCTCGATCCTCGATCCAATAGCAGAGAAACGACTCCTTCTCGATACGTCCGACAAGATCGCACGAATATCAGAATTACGCGGCGGTCAGGGCCTTACCATTGCAGGAGCAGTTTCCCCGGGAGCTAAGATCGTAAGCAAGAAGGAATTGACCGATCAGCAGCGGGCCGAGATCGAAGCAAAGATCGCTGCCGCAAAAGAACTGACGACCGAACAGAAACAGCTCGTCGAAAAGAAGATAGCCGTTGCTCCTTCTGCCGGAGCAGTCACACTACCGGCATTGGCGGCATCGCCGTCGGGCGCGTTTGCGGTCACGGTCGGAGAGGGAGGATTTGCAGGATTTTACCCGGGACAGCATGTAAAATATGAGACCCGAAAAGAGGATCTCGGAACGCGTGATATTGAGGGTGTTTCCGCTTTCGGAACACGGAGCATCACGACCATTCCCGAAGGTGCCATCGGAAACGAACGCCCGATCGAGATCACATACGAACGTTGGTATTCAAAAGAACTCGAACTGGTGGTCTATTCGAAGCACAGCGACCCGCGTTTCGGCGACCAGACCTATACGCTAAAGAACATTGTTCGCAGTGAACCAGACCCATCGCTTTTCTCGGTGCCAAACGGATACAGGATCGTCACCGAACCGGCCGGCGTTTATCGCCTTTCTACCAAGCCGGCACCGTCACTTGATACGCCGAGGCCGCCTGCCGCACCCAAGGCCGCCACGGTTGTGAATGTGAAGAGCACCAAACCATAAAGTCCTGACATGTAAGCATGTCCTCCTTGGCGGGCCTTAGCGGGCTCGCCGTTTTTGCGCTCGCCCATGACTTTAATTCGAGTATTCGAACGACATCCGAGATCTCGCTAACTTATTGCGAGTATTGGCCTTATTTTATCAACGCTGCGGACTTTTCTGTAACAAAATGCATGCTAGCGGTGTCATTAAGGGTAGCGGCAACATGATGACCATATTACTCATTTGGTCAGTGCCGCGTTATTTATCCATCGGGCCACAAAGAAGCAAAGGAGTGTATTATGTTCAGAATTTCCATATTGCTCGCCATCATTTCCCTTTCATTTTCCATAATGGGACAGAATCTAAGGCAGGCCAACGACCTCAATAAAAAGGGCCTTCGTCTTTATGAGAACGGCGACTACGACGCCGCGATCGAAAACTTCACACGTTCGATCGAACTGAGTTCAAGGCTAGGATCGAGCAAGACGTCGCTGAAGAATAACGCGTTTCCGCAAACTGGTTCCGACGCTGCCGAATCGCATCAGATCACCGTCATCGACCCTCGTACGGCGGCGGCATACGTCAACCGCGGAAATGCTTATTTCGCGGAACACGAGATCGACCGGGCAATAGCCGACTACGACCGGGCGATCGCTGTTTCCCCCGGGCTTGCAGAAGCATACATAACTCGCGGATCCGCATGGCTTGTAAAACGCAAACTGGACAAAGCCTTGGCCGATTATGAAAGGTCGATCAAGATCGAACCGAGATTTGTTAAAGGCTACATCGGCCGCGGAATGACACGTGTCGAGATGGGCGATTCGAAGGGCGCACTTGCAGACTTCGACAGGGCCATCAACCTCGAACCGAAAAATGCCGAGGTCTATTTCCGTCGCGGCGATGTTTACCGCTTCGGTTATGAGAACGATTCCGCGCTTGCTGATTACGAGAAAGCGATGAATCTCGACCCGGAAATGAGCGGCCCATATATCGGCCGTGGATGTCTCCGGTTTGACAAGAAGGACTTTGAAGGAGCGATTCGGGATTTTTCACAAGCTATTCGCCTCGACGGACGTATGATCCAGGCATATAAGTTCCGAGGCTACGCGCTACTGTCGTTGGGCAGAGATGACGAAGCTCAGCGTGACTTTGACCGGGCGATACGCATGGCACCACGATTCAAGGCCGAGATCGACGAAGCTATCAAGCTGATCAAAAAGGCGAATGAGTGATCCGTTTAAGAATTGGAGGTCCATTTCTACGCTACCGGATCGCTCATTTCGCGGACGATCGAAGTAATAGAACGTAGTCGGCAACGGGTGTATATTTGGATTAGGATGAGATCCAAACTCGTTCGTTTGCCGACTAATGGCCAAAGACACCGGAAATCCGTCTGTTGCAAAACATTACTGGAATCGCGGTAATGACGACGTTGCGGCGCAGTTGAAAACCACTCTTAGGGGCCTTACTACGATCGAAGCTTCGAGTCGTTTGAAAGTACACGGCCCAAATTCTCTTGTAGTTCATTCCCATCATTCAGCGTTAAGGCTCTTCGTAATGCAATTTACGAATCCGTTGGTGCTTATACTTCTGTTTGCCGTTGTCGTCTCGTTATTCGTCGGCGAATGGACAGACGCAGCCGTAATATTCGCGATCGTTCTCGGAAGTGCGGTCATTACGTTCGCGCAGGAATACTCTGCCAGTAAAGCGGTGGCAAAACTTCGGGCCCGCCTCACGCACTATGTCACCGCTATCCGGGATGGCGAACCCAGCCAAGTCGCTTTTGAGACCATCGTTCCGGGCGATGTCGTGTTGCTCTCCGCCGGCAGTTTGATCCCGGCAGATGGGGTCGTGCTCGAAGAACAAGACCTCTATGTCAATCAGGCAATATTGACTGGCGAAACATTCCCCGTCGAAAAAGAACCAGGCCCGACGCCGGAGTCAGCAAGCCTTTCGGAGCGTACTAACTGCGTATTTATGGGGACGTCGGTCCGGAGCGGAACGGCAAACGTCCTGATCGTGACGACCGGAGCCGACACTGAATACGGCAAGATCGCAGACGTTGTTGCACGGCAGGCACCCGAGACCGAATTTGAGCGCGGCATAAGGCGGTTCGGGTATTTGCTGACGCGAATGATAGCCGTCCTGATCATCGCAGTCTTCGCAATTAACCTGCTGTCAGACAAACCGACGATCGATTCGCTTCTGTTTGCGATCGCACTGGCCGTCGGCCTTTCCCCCGAACTTCTGCCCGCGATCATAACGATCAACTTATCTAAAGGCGCACGCGAGATGGCAAAGCGCGGCGTCATTGTCCGACGGCTCGAGGCGATCGAAAATCTCGGCAGCATGGACGTGCTGTGCACAGATAAGACCGGGACGCTTACCGAAGGTGTAGTTCGGCTCGATGCGTCGCTGGCTTCTGACGGCGAACCCTCAGACAGGGTCTTACGCCTTGCGTTTCTCAACGCGAGCTTACAAACCGGCCTTCCAAATCCTCTCGACGAGGCCATAACTACCGGCCGCGAGATCGATATTTCCGACGTAACGAAGATCAGCGAAGTGCCGTACGACTTTCAGAGAAAGCGGCTTAGCATATTGGTGGAAACGGGCTCCGGAGAACCGGAGATGATCACTAAAGGCGCCCTTGATAATGTCGTCGATGTTTGCGATCGGGTTCGCATCGGTGATCAAACGCCGGCACTTGATGTTGAGCTTAAGGAAGGAATAAGCAAGAAATTCAAGGAATGGAGCAAACAAGGATTTCGCGTGCTCGGGATCGCTTCAAAGCCGGTCTCGCTCGACGACGGGTTTACCCGCGAGGAAGAAAAGAAATTGATCTTCGAAGGATTTTTGTTGTTCTTCGATCCGCCCAAATCTGATTCCCTTTTAGCGATCGACGCGCTCGCCGACCTTGGAGTCCAGCTTAAGATAATTACCGGCGACAACCGCCATGTAGCCGCCCACGTTGCCGAAAAGGTTGGCCTTAAAGTGGAAGGAATCCTGACCGGTGCCGAACTCAACACAATATCCGAGGAAGCATTGTGGCATCGGGCCGAGCACACGACGCTCTTCGTCGAAGTGGACCCGAACCAAAAGGAACGGATCATAGATGCTCTCCGCAAAGCCGGACACGTCGTGGGCTACATGGGCGACGGCATTAACGACGCTCCCGCTCTGCATGAAGCGGACGTAGGAATATCGGTTGAAAGTGCGGTTGACGTTGCGCGCGAGGCCGCCGAATTCGTCTTGCTGAAAAAAGGACTGCTCGTGCTTCGCGATGGGATCGAGGAAGGCCGCACGACGTTCGCAAATTCGCTGAAATATGTCTTTACGACGACGAGTGCGAATTTTGGAAATATGTTCAGTATGGCAGGCGCTTCATTGTTCCTGCCCTTTCTGCCGCTGTTGGCCAAGCAGATCCTTCTAAACAACTTCCTCTCGGACATTCCGGCGATCGCCATCGCGAGCGACAACGTTGACCGCGAAGCGGTCGAAACGCCTCATCGTTGGGACATCAAGTTCATTCGAAATTTTATGATCGTTTTCGGACTCGTGAGTTCCGTCTTCGATTTTCTGACGTTCGGGCTTTTGTATTACGTGATAGAGGCGGCACCGGAAGAATTTCGGACTGGGTGGTTCATTGAATCGCTTCTGACCGAACTTCTTGTCGCTCTCATCGTCCGTACACGGCGTCCGTTCTACAAGAGCCGCCCGAGTCGCTGGCTCGCGATAACGACCGCTGCCATCGTCGTTTTGACGATCTTCGCTCCATATTTACCGTTCAGCGAAGTATTCGGATTTGTGCCGCTTCCGGCGACTGTAATGCTCCCGATACTCGTCATCACAATTCTCTATGTGCTAGCCACCGAATTTGCGAAACAGATCTTCTACCGTCGTGTTGGAACGATCTGATCTCGTTGCCGGAGATCGCGTTCAGGGCGAGACGTTGACGTCAGGTCGCTCCTTTGGCTTGACAATCGTTCTATTTAGAATTATTCTAATAGTAATCGAGACATCGCGATGTCCGGTGAGAAGAAATGGTTACGAGCAATTTTCAAGGGTTAGGTTTAACTAGACAGCGAACGGTCGTGCTGCGCGTGATCCGTGATGCAAACGAGCACCTGACGGCAAACGAAGTGTTCGGCAAGGCAAAAGAGCTGTTGCCAAGCATAAGTTTTGCGACCGTTTACAACAGCCTTCGCTATCTTAAGGAAGCGGGACACATCGCCGAGATCCAATTCGGCAACGGCGCGAGCCGATATGACCGAATGACGCACAGGCACGATCATGCGATCTGCACATCGTGCGGCAAGCTCGTGGATATCGAGATGGAGCCACCCGCAGACATAATCAAGAAAGCCGCAAAACAATCCAAATTCAAACCGGAATCTATCGAGTTTACGCTTCGGGGACTTTGTCCTGACTGCGTGAGTACAAACTAGCCGACGGAAATTCAGGGAACACCAGGAAATATGTTATCGCTATTTTCCAGATTCTCGGTGGTATCTGTGCGTCCCTCGGCAAGAATAAGAACAAGGAGAAATAATACATAAATGTCAGCTACAGCAACTGCGGCCGAATTGGTAACCGAGAAGGTCGTTACATTCGCAAAGGTAGGTAAACCGGCACCGGACTTTGACCTGCCTTCGACCAAGAACATGGAAACCTTGGCAGAAAACGTCAAGCTTTCCGATTACAAGGGCAAATGGCTTGTCCTTTTATTCTACCCGCTCGATTTCACGTTCGTATGCCCGACCGAGCTCACCGCTTTTTCGGATCGCATCGAGGAACTGAACGGCATCGGCGCCGAGGTTCTCGGAATCTCGACCGACTCGGTCCATTCGCATCGCGCTTGGGTAAAAACCCCGCGTGACAAGAACGGCATCGAAGGCCTCGCTTATCCGCTCGCGTCCGACGTAGGCGGACGCCTAGCGGCGAAGTATAACATCCTGGTCGAGGAGTCGAACATCGCTCTACGCGGCCTGTTCATCATCAATCCGGAAGGCGTACTCCAGTATTCGGTTGTTCACGATCTGAATATCGGCCGCTCGGTAGATGAAACGCTTCGCGTTCTGCAGGGCTTGCAGACCGGCGGATTGTGCGCTGCCGACTGGACGCCGGGACAGGAGAACCTTAAGGTTTAGTGGAAAATGGACAGTTGGCAATGGACAATTGAAGAAAGGATCTAATTGTCCATTGTCACTTTTCAATTGGAGAATTGAAGAAAATGCCGATGAGAATTGGAGATGCGATGCCGTCGCTCGAAGGAGCTACCACGTGGTTCAACGGCTCGCTCGAGGACGCAACGGAAACGATAAAGGAAAAGCCAACTCTGGTTCACTTCTGGGCGGTCTCGTGCGGTATTTGCAAAGATAAGATGCCGCAATTGAACGAGATCAAGAAGAAATACGGAGCACTCGGTTTGCAGACGATCGCCGTTCACATGCCGCGTTATGAAGCCGATACGGATCTCGACTTGGTGGACGAAGCGATCACAGCTAATCACATCACGGAGCCGACCGCTGTCGACAGCCTTCACAAGTTGAAGGACGCATTTCTTAATGAACAGGGCTGGGTCCCGGTCTACTATTTGTTTGACGCGGAAGGAAAGCTCAAGACCCGGGCTGCAGGTGAATTCGGTATCAGCGTGCTGCAAACCGCGCTAGACAAGATGTTCGCGACTCAAGCCGCTGCGGCCTAAACTAAAGGTGGAAACCCAACCGGTAGGGAGGTTGCCACTTGGCTATAAAAGGACTGAAACTAAAAAGAGCGGGCTACGAAGCTCGCTCTTTTCCATTTGGATCTCCCAACAGGTCATTCGATCCGATTTCCCCTAGATATTTCCGGTAATGATCTCATTAACGATCGCGCCTATCACATATACGCTCACGGCAATAGAGCCGATCAGGACCAGAATAAGCACGCCTATGATAGCAAATACAAAAACATAATCGCTCGTCTTTCCTTGTCCATGGCCTGCCGCACGCTCGCGTATGAGATCCATGTTCTGCTTATTCGCCTTCCATACAAAATCGAATGCGTCACCGATGAACGGTATCATCCCGACAAGATAATCCAGCCCGATGTTGAACGCCATTCTCAGCAGCGTGATCTTAGGCACGCCGTAACGCACGCCCGCAAGCAGAATGTAAAACGACGCGAACGATGTCAGCGTGTCTCCGACATTTGGTATCAGCCCGATCAAGGCATCAAGCCCGAACCGCCACCCGGTAAAAGGTACCCGAAACAGACCGTCAAGATAATGAGAGAGATTGTCGAGCCCCTGCTCGATCTCGACCTGACGGCGTTCTTCCTTTGAAAGCCCGGACATGCTGCGATGTTCGATTTCCTGCATATTGGGTTATTCGCCTCCGAGTTCAGAATGGCCACTGGAATCATTCAGACAGGATCCAAAGGATAGTCAGGATCAGATCGAACCGTTTAGTGCGCGAAATATCCTGTCTATCCTGTACATTCTGTTCGAATCTAGGGCCGAGTTTCAGCGAAACTTCACTCTATCGACCAATAATCCGCACGCTCAAGATCTTATCTCCCCGCACGATCTTATCTACGACTTTCATTCCGGTTTCGTTCACTCGACCGAAAACGGTGTAGCCGCCGTCGAGATGTGGCTGCGGCGAATGCGTTACGAACCATTGCGAACCGCCGGTATCTTTACCCGACAAAGCCATGCCGACCGCACCTCGTTCGTATGGGATCATATTGACCTCGCACCTGATCGACCAGCCCGGCCCGCCATTACCATCACCGCGCGGGTCGCCATCCTGCATCACAAAATTCGGAACCACGCGATGTACTTCCAGCCCGTTGAAATATCCGGCCCGAGCCAGCTTCACGAAATTATCGACTGTCAACGGAGCATCCTCGGGCAAAAACTCGATAGTGAATGTCCCTTTCTGCGTTGTTAAGACAGCACGGATCGTACCGTTCTTGCGCGACAATGCTCGTCGGTAGTCTGCGTCCTTAGTAAGGATCTGGCCGATCTTTGTCCCCTTACCTCCAAAAGGCTGCACGTGTACAGTATTTTTTGCAGCCGTAGACGCCAAATATTCTTGAAGCTCGCGCTTATTTTTATAATCGTCGTCCTTGAGTATCTGCAATGCTTTTATTCGAACAAGCTGGTCGGGAGACGCGGTCGCCAAAAGAAAAGCGCTTACCGTTCCTCGCGCACCTTTCTTATCCAGCTTAAAAAGTGCATCCAATGTCGCTAGGATCGCGTCATTGCTTTCAACGTCGTTCTTCCACGCATAGTCGAACGCTTCGTTTAGTGAGTCGATGTTTTCGTCCGTTGGCGGAACGTCCGCAATAAGCCCGGCCGCTGTCGCGCGCATCTGAACATCCTTGTTTTTCAATGCTGTCCTCAACACTTCGCCAAGATCATCTGTCTTAAATCGCGCAAATGCCTGAAGAGCATCGGGCCCGGCCATCATTCGTTTACCTTCGGTTGCTGGGTCCGCCTCTGCAAAGGCTTTCGCAAGTGGACGGATGATGCCGGGAGCCTCGGTTTTCATCTGTTTTCCGACTTCGCTCTTCGGCTCGATCGCGGCAAATTCACCGACGATCTGTGCGAGGGTGCTGTACTGCCGCCAGTCGGTTAGCTCCGGCGAACTACCGTCTCCGCGTTTCGGCCCGACGCGAATACGCGCAATGTAAACCTCCGGCGTGTGGCCCTTATCCAGCTTTCCAAAATCGGCAAACAGTTTATCTGCACGTTCGTTATCCGTATTTGCAAGTATTCGCCCGAGCGCGGCTGCCACCTCGATGAACTCATTCTGTTCCACGGGCTTGAAGTTTGGCTTCTTCGCCTTCGAATATGCCGCAAGCAGTTCTTCGCCTCGTTTCAAAAGCGGATCGGCCGCTTTAGCATCCTTTAACGTTGCCAGCGAACGGATCGCCGCGACGCGCACGCGGCTGTCTGTATCCATCGTCGCTGCCTTGATCAGCAGATCGACCGCTTCCTTGTCTTCAGCCGCTCCCAGAACGCGGGCTGCGTTTGCCCGAACGATCGCATGAGTATGCGTTTCCAGGAGGTCACGTGCATCGCGGTTCGCATTTTTTGACCGCAGGCGGGTCAACGTATTGAGTGCTGTGGCCACTATGTCGGGGTCTGTAAAAGCAAGGAATTTACGGATCGTCTCATCCGATTTCTCAGGCCGGGCACGAAGGGCCGCGGTCAGGGCAAGCAGGATCGTCTCCTTATTCGTGTCGGTCTTGCTCTGCAGTTCCCGCTCAAGCGAAAAAAGGATCGCCTCTTTCAGTTCCTTGTTTTTTTCCGCCACACCGGCTGCCGCTCGTGGTTCCGACTGTGCATTGGCAGCGACGATCTTTCCCGCAGCCTCGACGAGTCGGCCTCGGACATTCGCTTTTTCAGCGCCTGGCATTTGCACTCTCGCGGTCTCCCCAAGAGCGATCCTGATCGCGTCCGCCGCATCGAGCGATTCGATCTCGCCAAGCGCAAAAGCCGCCATTTCCCGAGCCTTCTCGGATGCGTCTCCATTTAGCATTCTCACTAATGCCGGCACCGCCGCCGCATCGCCGATCCGTCCTGCCGAAAGTGCGGCCCTGATCCGAACTGCCGCATTCGGACTTTTCATCAGATCCTCCAGCGTCTTGTCATATCGTCGAGCGTCTTCAGCCTTTAAGATCTGGACCTGGGTCGCAAGCGGGATTTGCGCGTTGAAGATCGATACAGGGACTAACAGTAAGAGCGTGAGCAATATTGGCTTCATAATCGTTTGGGTAACGAACTACGGCAATCGACTGGTGTTTAGTTCACACCTCTATTTCTTTGATCTCGTAGCTGGTAGTTATCTCTGCCGTCGGCCTGACAGTCGCGGCTACGGAGCAATATTTCTGGTCTGAAAGTTCTATCGCATGGGCTAAGGCCTGTTCCGAAACGTTGCGGCCGCGCACGATATGGTGGACGTGGAATGCGGTAAACTTCCTCGGGTGCTCCTCGACTCGCGTCCCCGTTACCTCAACAAGATATTCGCGAACATCCTGCCGTTTCTTTTCCATTATCGACGACACGTCGGCCGCCGTACACGCGGCCACCGATATCAGCAGCATCTCCATCGGGGTCGGTGCCGATTTCCTATCTCCTTTAACGTCAATAGCTACGCTGACGCTGCCGGGGCTAGTTCCGATAAAAAGTTCGTCGCCGGCGTATCTTACAGTTGCCTTGTATTCACTTCCCGCCATGTTCTACCTCGCTGTAAATGTTGGTGTCTAACATAAAATTCTAGCATAGCGAACGCGCTTTCCCGGCCGCCCTGTAAACCTGACAACGTTTGGTATGAAATGTGCTTCAAACGAATGTGGGCTGACGTGTGCCCGGCTTTTTTCGATTCGGAGATAAGGAAATGAAACGTTTTACAGCTGTCGCTTTGTCGTTTGCGGTCTTTGGTTTGGTTATGTTCGGCGTTGCTTCGGTTGCCGACGCACAGACGCGAAACGAGCGCCAGGTGCGCGACCTCGTTCGCAGTCTGAATTCTCAGGTTGACGATTTCAAATACGGCCTCGAGTACGAGATAAAGAACAACTCGGCGGGGCGCGTTAATACAGCCGACGTGAACCGAAGCTTGCGAAACCTGCAGGAAAAGGTGACCGCGTTTGACGACAACTTTGTCGCAAAACGCGAGAACCGGGATGACGTGAACGAGATCATTGACGCCGCAAAAGACGTTGAAGGATCACTACGGACAATGACCCTGAACCGTCGTCTCCAAACCGATTGGGACGACCTGAAAAAGACCATCTCGGATCTTGCCGGCAACTACGGCGTAACTCCCGATTGGGCCGGGCGTATCTCAAACGCCTCGCGCGGGACCTCGATCGATCCGATACCGGCACGTGCGAGCACCGGACTTACGGGAACCTACTCGCTTGATGCGGGACGCAGCGAGAGCATTGCAGACATATTGTCGAGTTCGGGAGTTCAGGATGCGGACAAGCAGGACCTCGAATCGAAACTGGAAGCACCGGAACAGATCGCGCTCGATGTTCGAGGAAATCAGGTAACGCTCGCCACCTCAAAGGCTCAGCCCGTAACGGTCACCGCAGATGGACGTGAAAAGGTCGAGCGTTCTAACGGCCGTACGGTTCGCCTTAAAACGACCTTGCGCGGGCAGACATTGATCGTCTCATCGCTTGGCGGTGAAACCGATTACACCATCACGTTCACGTCCGAAGACAACGGACAAACGTTGAAAGTAACGCGGCGAATTACGACCGATTATCTAAAGGAAACCATTTTTGCTGAGAGCGTCTATTCAAAGACCGACGCGGTCGCCCAGCTTGGAATCGACGCCGGCGGACAGCCTGCCGCCGATTATTCGAGCAACGATCCGGATGACAACCGCACAGGCAATTTACCGAATCCGACCATGGGTCAGGGACGCACCGGCGAATTCGTCGTACCGAACGGCACGGTCATTACCGCGATCCTCGAGAACCTGATCGATACAAAGGTTTCGCAAAACAACGATCGCTTTAAGCTGACTGTTCAATCACCGTCAGAGTTTCGCGGCGCTACGATCGAAGGCTATATCAGCGGCGTAGGCCGTTCGGGACGCGTCTCGGGAAGCTCTAACATCACTTTCAATTTCGAATCCATCACGCTTCGAAACGGCCAGCGTTATGACTTTGCCGGGTCGCTCCAGGGAATCAAGGACCAGTACGGCAAGGTCGTAAAGGTCGATAATGAAGGGACCGCAAAGGGCGACAGCCAGACCAAGGAAACCGCGAAACGCGGCGGCATCGGGGCTGGTGCAGGTGCGATCATAGGCGCGATCGCCGGAGGACTTAAGGGAGCGGCTATCGGAGCAATAATTGGCGGCGGAGCAGGTGCCGGTTCGGTCATCGCAACAGGCCGGGATGATGTAAAGCTGAACCAGGGATCGACATTGACGATCCAATCTTCTTCGCCTATCCGCGGTGATCAGCCTTCAAGCGAGAATTAGGCAACATTCAACTCGATAAGAAACATGGGCGGGAAACACGTTTTCCTGCCCATTGTGTTTTAATATCCGCATGTCGGTTCTGCCGGAGGAATTTGAACAGTACCGCGACCGCAAATGGCGGCGTGAAGATTCGCTAAAGGTATCGACCGTCGAGGATGTAGAAGCGTTGGTCGAGGACATTGGTATGTGTCTCGGCATGACCGACGAGCGAAAACGGATGCCGTCCGTTTACATCGCGGTGTGCGGCCGACGCGACGCTCATATGCCGCGAAACGTGCAAAAAGATCCTGAGGCAAGCCTTGCATGGGTGCTGAAAGATCAGGTCGTTGCCCGTGGACGGGTCTTTTACGGCAAGGTTTACAAGGGGCATTCGATGTTCCTTGCACCGCGGATGATCCCTGTATTCAACGCGATCTGGGGCTGGTCAAAAAAAGGTGAAAGCGGCGTGCTTTCGAAAAACGCTCAACTCGTTTTGAAAGTGCTTCGAAAGGAATGGGAAATGGCGACTAGCGACCTTCGGGATGCTTGCAATTTCAAGAACAAGGCCGACCTCACCAAAGCTCTCGACGAGCTCCAACGGCGGATGAAGGTCATCCCGCAGGAAGTCGTTTACGTTCCGAAATTCACCTACATTTGGACGACGGCCGAAGCACGGTTTCCGAAAGAGATGGGCGTGAAGATGAAACGCGAAGATGCGGTTCGCGAACTGGCCCGCACCTATCTGCAAATGTGCGGCATGACGCTGCTCGGCGAGCTTTCAGGGAAGTTCGGTTTTTATCGCTGGGAATCCGGCAAGGCCAACCACGAACTCGTCGATGAAGGCTTCGCCGAGCGAGTCACGACGGGTGTATACCGCCTAAGAAGTTAGCCACGAATGTCACGAATCACACAAATTTAATAAAGTTCTTTCTTGAAAATCTGTGCTAATTCCTGGCTAATTCTTCATAGTCATCAACGACGCGAAGATCTCGATCCCGTCCCAAAGATTCTGTATTCGAATATTCTCATTCTCGGCGTGCTGGTTATTATCGTAATTCGCGATCGGCACGGTGATGGTCGGCATCTGAAGCGTTTCCTCAATGATGGACAACGGTAGACTGCCGCCGAGGCTCGGCATACGCACGATCGGTTCAACAGACGCGGCCTGGACGGCGTTGATCACGGCGATGGAGATCGGCAGGTCCATCTTTGTACGCTGTGCGTTATATCCGCCCTCTCGCTGAGTGAATTTGGCTATGAAGGGATGCTGGAGACGCTCGGGATCTGTCGGGTCGCGATCGATCACATAGTAGCCCTGCGATTCAATATGTTTGCGAAGCTTTTCGATCTGACGCGCGACGTCGTTGCCTTTCACTAGCCTTAGATCGAGAACGGCTGTCGCTGTTGTGGGGATCACGTTTCTCGCAAGGCTGCCGACATCGCCGCTCTTGAAGCCGTTAATGTTGAGCGACGGCTGGTTGATACGTTCAAGCAGGCTGGTGCCGCCGCCCTCTGTGAACGTGATCCCAAGCTGCTTCTTTATCTCGTCGTCGTACTGCGGGGCTTCTTTGATTGCTTTCAGCTCGACCGGTCCAAAAGGCACCACATCGTCGGCCCATCCTTTGACGGTGATGTTGCCCGAAGCGTCCTTCATCGACGCGAGCAGCCTGGCAAGCGTCATCGCCGGGTTCGGCGACCAGTTGCCGTAATGTCCGCTGTGCAGCGGCCGCTTGGCTCCGTAAACGGTGAGATCGACATTCACGTCGCCGCGAACGCCAAAGACGACCTGCTTGCGGCCCGATTGATGCACCGGCCCGTCACAGACAATGAATGCGTCGGCCTTCAGACGCTCCTTGTTCTTTGACAATACCTCTTTCAGGTTCGACGAACCGGCTTCTTCTTCGCCCTCGAAGAAAAATTTGATATTGACCGTCGGCTTTATGTCTTTAGCGATCAGCGCGTCGAACGCTGTGAGGATCGCGAACACGCCAGCCTTATCGTCAGAAGTTGATCGCCCGTATAGCCGCCATTCGGGATCGATCTTTTCATCGTCCTTCGGGAATGAAATGGTTTTGCCGCCTTTTTCCAGCGATGTCGACCTCAGTACCGGTTCCCAAGGCTTGCTGCCGGTCCAATCCGCCGGATCGGTCGGCTGGCCGTCGTAATGGGCGTAGAAAATGATCGTCCTGGTTGCTCCCGGCGTCATCCATTCGCCATAAACGACCGGCGGCACCTTGTTGTTCGCGGCCTCAAGAAGCCGCGCCTTCAGACCGCGTTTCTGCATCTCCGCAACAAGATAATCGGCATTTTTACGGATGTTTGACGTATCGGATGCAACGTTGGGTATAGAGAGCAGTTGAACGAATTCGTTCAGCAGTCGAGTCTCGTGTGCCTGGCGATATTCACGGATCGGATTCTGCGCGATAGCAAACGTACTGAAACCGAGGAGAACCGCCGTTAGAAGAGTTTTCATCAGGCTATTATGCTTTAAACTTCTGTTATTTGTTAGAGACGCTTGGTCTCAAACATAGAGCCAGCCTGCGAGGTGAAACGCGACGTTGGCAAGAGCATGTCCTAATATTGGCGCGAACAGGCTCTTGGTCTTAAAACGAAGCCATCCGCCTGGGATACTTCCGATGAATGGGAAAAGCCCTGACATAATGTCGAATCCTAAACTCCCGCCGGAGAAACTCAGCGAGTGCCAGATCCCGAACATTACTGAAGTCGCGAATATCACGGACCATGGAATGTCTTCGACACCGGGTTTGCGATTCATCAGTCCGAGCAGGATCGCGGGGGCTATTCCTCTGCAAGCGATCTCTTCCGCCAGCCCCGGCATCGTCGCCTGAAAAGCGAGTGTTTCCGCATTGGGCATACCGGGCTTGAAAAGCAATCCGAGGCAAGTCCCCCAAACGACAAATAACGCGATACCGATCCAGGCGATCCTGGAGTGCTCCTGCTTGTGCAAGCCGACCGCATCACGCGAAAGTTTCAAGGCAAAGATCACTACCGCCGAAAGGACAAGGCTGAACAGTTTGCCTGTCCAATTCCAATCTCCCGGAATAAGATCAAGTGCTTTAAAGAGGTTCGGGAGGCCCGTAACAAAGTCGTCCAACGCAAGGTAGATCGCAAAAAGAACCGCGCTCGTTACGAGTATGCGTTTATCGACGATCTTTGCGAGCAGTCCCAAAAGAAAGGCGGTCGCGGCGAGGATCAACGACAATGTAAGAACATCCATATCAATCCTTTTACGGAATCTCGTCCAAAAAGGCGCGGAAAATGCGCCAATTGATTTTGCCTAATTCTCTTTGAAAATAATAAGATGGGTGGCTCGCTCACCTGGTACTGTTTTCTCTACCTTGTAGCCTAGCTCGCGGAGATCAAGCCCTGCAAAGATCGATTCACCGCGACCCAAAAATACCGGACTCAGCGCAAGATGAAGTTCGTCTATCAGGCGCTCTTTCAGATATTGACGAACGGTCGAGGCTCCGCCGCCGATGCGTATGTCCTTATCACCCGCAGCAGCTTTGGCTTTTTCGAGTGCCGATTGAATGCCGTCGGTGACGAAATAAAAGGTCGTTCCGCCTTTCATCACTATCGGCTCCCGAGCGTAATGCGTCAGCACAAAGGTCGGGACATGATACGGCGGTTCGTCGCCCCACCAGCCTTTCCATTCATCGTCGGGCCAAGGTCCGCGGATCGGGCCGAACATGTTGCGGCCCAGTATCCACGCTCCATTGCCGGTCATGCTCTTCATGGCGAAGTCGTTATCGACACCGGTCTCGCCGCCTTCACCGGCTCCGTGCTGATCGATAAAGGTTTTTGTCGGGAAGAACCACCCCATCATATCCGTGCCGTTCACGCCCAAGGGGTGTTCCAGACTCTGATCCGGCCCGGCTGAAAAGCCATCAAGCGAAATTGCAAAAGCACTAACGTGAACTTTTCCCATACTATTGAATGCTATTGAATTGCTTCCTTGATCGCGGCACGCGCAAGAAGCCGTGTCGAATCGAGTGTCGGAAGCGGACAATCATCCGGCCGAACGATGAGCGGAATTTCGGTACAGCCGAGCACGACGGCGTCACAGCCGCGTGACTTCAGCTTCTCAGTCACTTTGTTGAAATAGATGCGCGACGATTCCAGAAAAACACCGTTCACTAGTTCCTTGAAGACGATCTCGTTAATACGGATGCGGTCTTCTAAGTCGGGAATCTCGCGTTCGATGCCAAGCTCATTCAACCGTGACGAATAGACCGGGCCTTCGGCGAGGTACTTTGTACCAAGGATGCCCAGTCTTTTATAACCATTTCTCTCTGCTTCTTTGCCGACAACGCTTGCAATGTGCAGCCACGGGATAGGCGAACGCGGGAGCAGAAAATCGAATGCCTGATGATAGGTATTGTCCGGGCAGATAGCGAAATCGGCACCGGCCAGTGCGACCTTTTCCACCGATTCGAGCATCAGTTCGGCGACCGTCTTCCAATCGTCCGCGATGATCGGCGGCATGTGCCGCGCCATCGGGATCGAGTTCATCGTCACTTCCGGATGGTTGTGCTCGCCAAGCTGATTCTGTGACTCGAGACAGATCGTGCGATAACAAAGCGCCGCCCCTTCTGCACTTCCAGCAACGATTCCGATGTGTTTAGGCATAGAATACAGTTAAGACGGCATCTTGCCTTTTCCTAATAACTTTATATCTCCAACCGCGTCCTTTAGCGGAACTGTACGCTGACAGATGTTCGTCGATAGACTCGTCTCGTTCGACCCGTAAGCATAGACAAGATAACGTTGGCCAACTTCGAATCTATAACCGCAATCGCCGCCGCCAGTTCCAGTTCCCAACGTTAGCTCTTTTCGAAGTTTGCCCTTCCAGATCTGATCAACACGGAATTTCACAATTACCGAATAGCTATCCTCAGGACGAATCACTTCGAGGACCTCGCCCATGAAAACAGCACGCGAATTCTTGCGAGCCTTACCTACCTGTTGCTTTACGGTGATATTCCCGAGCGGTAGTTCACAACTACAAGCAAAAACCTCAACCTGACTAAACACCAGCAGGCTTGCAAAGCCCAGCATCATCAATGCAATTTTCTTCATACATCAAAGAAATATGCGACATATCGAATCGTCAATTTCGACTGCACTAGCGAAATTACCTTAATACCTCATCAAATCCTGCACGGCCGCTTCGACGTCTTCGGATTGCGGCAGAATGAAATCTTCGAGTTGCGGCGCGTAGCCGACAAAGGTGTCGGTGGCGCCGACGCGGCGGACGGGTGCGTCTAGGTATTCGAAAAGCTCGTTTGAGATGCGAGCGGCGATCTCGGCACCGTAACCGTACGAGATCGGATCTTCGTGAGCGACGATGACGCGAGAGGTTTTCTTGACCGATTCAGCGATCGCTTCCCAATCGTACGGGACGAGTGTGCGGAGGTCGATAAGATCTACCGTGATGCCCTGCTGTTCGAGGCGTTTCGCGGCCTGATTCGATCTTTCCACAAGGGCCCCAAAGGTGACGATCGTAATGTCATTGCCTTCGCGGACCTTTCTCGCCTTGCCGAACGGAATGAGAAATTCGCTCGATGGATACTGCGATTTGTTATAGACCTGACGATAGAGATGTTTGTGTTCGAGGAACATCACGGGGTCGTCGCAGCGTATAGCGGTTCGCAAGAGGCCGTTAGCGTCGAGTGCCGTCGATGGGTAGACGATCCGGAGGCCCGGAGTGTGGGCAAAAAGCGTCGTGCCCGATTGTGAGTGGTAAACGGCCCCGCCTTTCAGATAACCGCCGACAGGAACGCGAATGACCATCGGGCATTTCGATTCGCCGTCAGAACGCCAGCGCATCGCCGCGACCTCGTTCCGGATCTGGTGCATAGCGGGAAATATGTAATCGAAAAACTGGATCTCGACGACCGGTTTTAGACCACGAAGCGAAAGGCCGACGGCTCGTCCGACGATGTTTGCCTCGGCCAGCGGCGAATTGAAAACACGTGTCGAACCGAACTCACGCTGCAGATTTGCCGTCACCTTGAACACGCCGCCCTTTCCCTTCACTTGATCCAGGTATTGCTCGCGCGAGCAATCGGCAACGTCCTCACCAAAGACAACGATGCGTTCATCACGGGCCATTTCCTCGTGCATGCAGCGGTTGATGAGATCGACCATCGTTCCGGCGTTTCCCGAAAGTTCGGCACCATCTTCTGTATCGAAGAGCGAACGGTCGGTCGGATCGACATCCGGCGAATACACGTTGCGATAAGCGGTTTCGGGTGCAGGCTGCGGCGTTTCGATAGCGATATCCGAAGCCTGAGTGACCTCGGCATCTACCTCTTTTCTGAGGGCTTCGAGCTGTTCAGACGAAGCGATACCCTCGGTCATCAGAAACTCGGCCCATGTCTTTATCGGGTCGATAGCAGCATCTGCCTCTCGTTCTTCGTCAGGCCTGTAGAGCTTTTCGTCGTCCGAAAGCGAGTGAGAGTAAGGCCGAATTACTTTCGCGTGGATGAATGCTGGACCCTTGCGTTCGCGGCAATATTCGACCGCCGATCTGAACGCAGCGTAAGACGCGAGCGGATCAGTGCCGTCAACATTCTGGATATATAGACCCGGAAAACCCGCGACAAGCTTTGAGATATCGCCGCCCGCTGTATTCACCTCGACCGGAGTCGATATCGCGTATCCGTTGTCTTCTACGACGAAGATCACCGGCAGCTTCATGTTACAAGCAGAATTGAGCGCTTCCCACCATTCGCCTTCGCTCGTCGTGCCGTCGCCGACCGACATATAGACGACCTCGTCGCCCTTGAATCCCTCGATCTTGTCTTGTAATTCCTTTACGAGTGAGGCTCGATAAGACGCCTCGGCCGCACCAACAGCGTGAAGCGCTTGCGAACCGGTGCAAGACGACTGCGATGGCACGTTGATCCCCTTGTGTCCCCAATGCGACGGCATCTGGCGGCCGTGCGAGTTCGGATCACTCTCAGCACCGACGGACGACCAGAGCATTTCCTGCGCGGTCATTCCAAGTCCGAGCATTAAAGCACGGTCACGATAATACGGAAAGAACCAATCGTAGCCCGGCTTCAATGCAAGGGCTGCCGCGGTCAGGACGGCTTCATGGCCGGCTCCCGAGATCTGGAAGAAGATCTTGTTTTGCCCCTTTAACTGGATCTCTTTATCGTCGATCCGGCGGGACATATACATCGTGCGATAGATGCCGATCAGCGTCTTTTCGTCGAGCCCGTGACGATCACGCGAACGCCCGGCATTCTGGACCTCTGTCCCTGGTACAGATCCATCTGCCTCGGTCATTTTTGCCGATCCAGCCGCTATCGTTTTCGTTTCTTTATTATTGCTTTTCAAATTGGTCTTTTTCGCAGACGTAGACATCTATGATGATCCTTATAATAAAAATATCTAATGGTGCAGTAACTTTTTAGGATATCAAAACGGGAAAAAAGGGGCAATTTTTAGGATACAGATGTGCAGATGCCGAACGGAGCGAATGAGGTTGGATTTCCTCATTCACTCGGACAGGAATTAATTAGAGACTACTGCAACTAAGTTCTATTGTGCCTTCAATACCCAACCATTTGGATCGACAACTGGAGCGCTTCCGGTAAATGTTACTTTTCCTTTGCCGTTCTTCATTTCGACTCGGTGGGTTTTGCCGTCGATCACAACGTCAATAGGCATCGGGAATTTCAGGTCGTTTGGCGATTCCCAACGAAGTTCGAGCGAGTTACCCTTGGTCTCGGAAACCAGTTTCGGAAGTTTCGGCTGGCGGAGATATACCTCGAAAAACCAATCGAGTTTCATCTTCGATTCTTCTTCGGCGATCGACAAAAATTCGTCGGTGTCGGTCAGACGTTGCTGGCGGCCGTCGGTCATTTTTTCCATTTCCTTTCGCGGATAAGCCATTCGCCGCAAAGCCCGGAAAAAAGCATCGTCGCCGATCAGGTAACGCAGAGTGTGAAGCACGACTGCTCCTTTGCCATAGATATCGCCGTTCGACTTCACATAATCGGGCGGAAGCAGATAAACCTTATACGCGACCGAATCTTCGCGCGGAGCGACCGGCTGTAGGTTAAGCGTAGCTTTGGCGCGGCCCTTCATCGCGTTGAAGTATGCTTCTTTTCCTTTGACTTCTTCCAGGTAGAAGGTGTCCATGAATGACTGAAAACCTTCGTGTATCCAAAAGTCTTTCCAGTCGCGTGCTGTCGCGAGGTTTGCCCACCATTCGTGGCCGAACTCATGGAACATAAGCCAGTCGAAACCTTCGGGCGTGAAGCGAAACTTGTTTCCGTAAGCAATATGTGTCGAATGCTCCATTCCGAGGTGAGGAGTCTCGACTATGCCGAGTTTCTCAGATCGCCAGGGGAACGGCCCAAGATATTTTTCGAAAAACGCGTTGTACTTCTTCGTTTCCTCGATCAGTCTTGCGCCGTTGTTGTAGCTTTCCGGCAAGATGTAAAACTCGATCGGGATCACCTCACCAGTAACGCTCTTTGTCGTGTCTTTGATAACACGATACGGTGCTGCGTCAAATAGGATTGAGTAATTCGGTATCGGGTTAGTTATCTTCCAGACGTATGTCGATGTGCCGTCGTTGTTCTTGATAGTGTCAGCCAATTTCCCCGGTCCGGCCGCTACGAGCGGATCCGGCACCGTAACGCGAAGTGTCGCGACATCGGCCTTATCAGAAGGATGATCTTTGACCGGGAAAAGAATGTCCGCTCCGTCGTTCTGCATCGCGATCGATATCCAGTCGGCACCGCTCGGAGTTTTGGTCCAGATGAATCCGCCGATCCACGGAGGATTTGGCGCGACACGCGGCGTTCCGGCGTATGAGATCACTGTCTCGAATACCTCGCCGCGGTTCTTCTTCGACGGAAAATGGATACGGATCGTGCCGCCCTCGCGTTCGAATTTCAGCGACAATTGCTTGTCCTTACCCTCGCCGTAAACGCTTTCGACCGTATACGGCGTGTCGAGGTCAAGCAGAATGACGTCGGTCGGGTCTACGACCCTCGCCGTCATCACTGTCGTTCCCTTGATGGTTTTTGTTTTCGGATCGGCCGCGATGCTGATGTCATAGGCTTGAACGTCGAATGCCGCCTGTTCCGGCTTTAGCGGACCGCCGGTCTCGGTCGGCCGGGCGGGATGATCACGCTGGGCAAAAAGAGCAGACGCGAAAACCAAAAGAGCGAGAAGCAGTGACAGTTTTTTCATATAATTCTTGACGAAGTCTCTCTGAAATATCTCACGGTGATTTATACAACTTTACACCGAATCAGGTTTCGCGGAAAATCAGAATAATGGTTAAGAAGGCCGCTTGCATTTTAGGATGTCTGATGTGTTTCGCCGTCAGTGTTGCCGCTCAGCAGCCGACACCGACGCCCGATGTAAGGGAAACACCAAAAGCGAATGCCCGGCCGACTCCGAATCCAAACGCGATCCCGGAGCCATACGAAAAAGCTGACGTAAAAACATTGGCGGCCCAATGCGTTACGCTCGACACCGAGGCAGGTGTGATCGAAATGGAGATGTATCCGGAACATGCCCCGGAATCCGTCAGGAATTTTCTGAACGTGATATCGCTCGGCTTGTACGACACTACGAGCTTTGACCGCGTGGTCCCGAACTTTGTGATACAGGGCGGCAACATCTGGTCGCGCGAGGACAAGAAAGTTACCAAAGCGATGGGCGAGCGAGCACGGCGCACCATTCCGGACGAACCGAACAAGATCCTTCACGAACGCGGCGTCGTCTCAATGGCTCGAGCCGACGAACCGAATACCGCCACCACAAATTTCTTTATTCTCGTAGCAGCCGCTCCGTTTTTGGACAACAAGTTTGCAGCGTTTGGGCGGGTGACCAAAGGTATGGACGTGGTCGATGCGATCAATAAAGCGCCGGGAGCAGATGAAAAACCTGATAAGCCTGTGAGGATAAAGAAAGCGACCGTGGCAACATGTCCTGCTCGTTAATCTGCAAGTTCCAGGTCCAGAGTCATCTTGTATTCGTTGGCCATTGACGGATGGCCGTGGGCGAGCGAAACGTCGATTCCTTTCTTGTAGGCCTCGATAGCCTTTTCGCGGTTGCCTGTCCGCTCATAGGCCGCGGCGAGAGTTCCGTATGCGTTGCCCTCGTCGTCGGCCTTTGCGAGGTAATCTTCCAGGACTCGGATCACATCCTCGTTACGCCCAAGCTTTTCGTACTCCTTGGCGAGGCCGAACATCACCATCGTATTGGCAGGATCGGCCTCGAGCATTTGTTCAAATACGGCTATTCGCTCTGACATTCGTTATTTTGAGACCTCAGAAACCGTCTGGCCGAATTTGTGCAGCGTGCTTGGTGCGGCCGAGGCGGCAAGCGGCGGATCTCCGAGTATCTGCTTGGCTGTCTTCTCGTAGATCGCCGTGTTGAGATCTTCGTCGTTCGATATCACTACACCCTTTAAGGAGATACCTGCAAAAAGCCCCTTGCTTCGAGAGTAGGTAAGTATCTCTGCATCGAGTGTGGCATTTGTCGAGGCAGCCGCTGTCCGGCCGACCGGGCCTGCTGCGACGCTTCCCTCACCCCCGATCTCGAACTTATCGGCTATAAGATTCTTCAGACCTTTGTCGTTCATTATGAGCATAACGTAATCGGTCTTTGAACCTCCGATCTGCAATCCTACACTGCCGCCGGCCATGTTCAAAAACGCGGGTGCGCTCCAGCCTTTCCCGATTCGGCGGATCGCAACTCCTTTGCCTCCCTGCCCGCCGACGATGAACGCTCCTTTGATCGCCCCCGGAAAAACGACGATCGCCTTTGCCTTGCCGAGCAGGTCGCGCGGGATCGATTTATCCCTGATCTTCATTATCTCTGACATGACCACGGACGCCTTATTAACGCGGTCTACCGCGTCTTTCAGGTCCTTTCCGGTCTGTTTTTGAGCTGTAGAGACGGTCGAGCAAATGGAGAGTAAAAGTAGTGCTAACGCAAGCGTGGTAATTCTGGTTCTCATAAATCCCCCTGTTTTCGTTTGATTCTCATTATAACAAAAGGGATCGCCTAACGAGGTCAGAACAACGTTTGTTGGATGGGCACGGGTGCGATCTCGGGCTCCCCTGGCTTTTCATGCTGGCGAAATCCGAGCCTTTTTGCGTGAAAATCGAACAGTTTCATCGTCACTTCCCATTGTTCCGTCTCGCCGGTCATTCGTTCGCGGTAACTACTATGTCGCAAAGTCCCGCCGCGTTCGCGTTTCAACGTGTTGATGACCTTCGCGGCTTTTGTAGGGATCCGTTCGTAGAGTTTTTCGACAAAGTAATCCTCTATCGAATCGGTATCAAGATGCAGCATGGACATGAACGCCCGCGTCGCTCCGGCTTCTTTCGCCCGTTCGAGCAAGCCTGGTATGTCAGATTCGTTATAACCAGGGATGACCGGAGCGACTCCGATACCGACCGGAATTCCTGCGTCGGCGATCATCTTCATGGCGCGGAAACGTGCCTCGGGAACCGGAGTATATGGTTCGAATGGGTTCGACATCTCTTTTGTCAGAAATGGCAGAGAGAAGAATACCGAGACCTTGCTTTGTTTTTTCAGCACATCAATGTCGCGGGTCACGAGCGGCGATTTTGTTATAACTGCCGTCGGTACGCCGAATTCGGCGCAAACCTCAAGACATTTTCGCGTTAACTGATACTCGGCCTCGAGCGGCAGATACGGATCGGTCGCGAACGAAAAATCCAAATGCGGCATCTTGTCGCGAGTCTTTTTCAACTCTTCACGAAGAAGCTGAGGCGTGTTTGGCTTTACGACTATCTTTGTTTCGAAATCCGTACCGGCACCGTAACCGAGATATTCGTGATATTGCCGGGCAAAACAATAAGTGCAGCCGTGTACGCAGCCTCGATAACAATTCACCGTGTAGCGCCAACCGCCTTCCCAATCCGATGCGAACGCCTTTGTGATCACGTTCTTCGTCGCCGTTTCCTCAAACACTTCCAGCTTCGTCGGCGGCGGCTCACCAACATATTCAGCCGAGAATTTGTTATAGGGATTTGGGGGGTTCCTGACGTGTCGCACAGCTGCAACAATATCGCATCGACAACAGAAAAGCAATTTTTAGCTACGAATCATAAACATTTCCCGAAGTCTAAGTTTTACCGGAACGTCGATTGGAGCGAGCCCGCGAATCACTCGAAAACGGATTCGAGCACATAAACCAAATTGCAAGGAGCGTTGGGATAAAAGACGAAAGCCACTTTACCCGCGACTTCAGGAGGAAATTCGGGATAACGCCGACCGAATGCCGTCGCAAACACTGGCTGCATTCTCAGGACAGTGGGGCGGATGAATCCCCCAAAAAATGATCGTTTTTGCCAAGAAATAAGTATTGCATTGGGCCATTTCTTCACATAGATTAGATTTGCACAAAATTCGGCCCAACTTAAGCATGGTAGTGAGTAAAAGCAGGATCAACATTGAAACCGCATCTAATCTTGCGATAATCACGATTGCGCTTTTGCTTGGGGGTGTGCTGATAAACCATTTCCTGACGGATTCTCAGGAGGTAACGCCAAAATCGCAACCAACGATTAAGCCCGGAACCCAGCTTCCGTTGTCACGAATAGATTGGTCACGAAACGAAAGAACCCTTTTATTGGTGCTTTCGACAACTTGCAAGTACTGCAGCGATAGTGCCGAGTTTTACAAGCGGCTCACCGAAAAGACGTCAGACCTGTCCAAATTGCAGACAATTGCTGTGTTTCCTCAGAAAGTTGGCGAAGCGGCAGCCTTCCTTAAAGGAAGATCCGTTCAAGTTGGAACGATCCTTGAAGCTGAACCACGCGAATTAAGCGTCCGCGGAACCCCGACGCTACTCTTGGTTAACAAGAAGGGCGTCGTGCTGGATTCGTGGGTTGGAAAACTGTCCGCGGAAAGGGAACAAGAGGTTATGGTGAGAATACTTGAGGATGTGGTGAATAAAGACGGATAGACAGTAGCAGCGAGGGAGGAATTCTCGAGAAGGAAAGGAAGGAGGCAAAATGCCTAGAAGAAAAATGTGGTCTCTCTACAGAAAATGGTTTGTCCTGAGCGTGCTTGCGGGCTGTTTATACGTGTTTGGCGGATCCGAGAATTCGATTCGATCTGTGACCGCGGCTCCGTGTGTTCAGGAATGTGAATCCAATCAAGGAAGTTGCCGAAGCAATTGCGAAACCGAGTGTCTGGCGACTTCGACGCAGGCGGAATGCAACTCCTGTATATTATCGTGCAATTCACAGTTCCTTAGCTGTATGCAGCACGCGGTTTGGTGCGAAAACGAGGAAACCCAGCCAGGCCGATGCATGGTAAACTGGGGGCTAAACTGTCCCTACGATCCTGCTACAGGTGGATATACATGTGATCCAAATCAAGGTGCCCAGAACGGGTATTCACTGACATGTTCCACGCTTGGAGGAGGAACATGCGTGGCATGTCCCGATTTCCGTTACTGCACCGGTGCCGGGGGCGGAACGCCTTGCGTATAAGTCCCAGTTGACCCCGGCCCTGTTAGGTTGGGGCCGATTTTGTTTGCAAGATCGCTTTTCCGCGCAACCGATGGTCCCAAATTCATCAAAAAGTCGGCTGTTCACCCTGTTGTGGCTTTGTTTTGCAAGTTCTCACCTCTGCCTTTCTCAAGACGGAGTAATTAAAATTGATACCCGCTTGGTGTCGGTGCCGCTAACTGTTTTCGATCGAAGTGGACGGCATATTACGAACTTAAAGAAGGAGGACTTTCGGGTTTTTGAGAATGGCGTCGAGCAGGAGATCAAGTTTCTGGACACTGTCGATAAACCCGTAACCGTATTGCTCGTAATGGATGTGAGCGGTTCTATGCTTGATGATGCCGACGCACTTGCGAACGCCGCAACTATTTTTCTTAACAATCTACGTCCCTACGACACGGTGGCAGCAGCGACATTTAATCAGGAAGTCCATTTTATCTTCAATTTTGCTGAAGCTAAAGAAGTTTGGAAAAGAAAGAAATTCAAGCTGAGGGTCGACGGTCTGCCTCCCGTGACCATGATCTATGATGGGATGGACTTTGCCTTGAGGAAGATGGAGAAGGTCAAGGGGAGAAAGGCGATCATTTTCTTTTCCGATGCAGTTGGTTCGGGCATATTTGCAAGCGCCGAAAGTAATTTTCAAGACGCGGAAGAAAACGAAGCCGTCATATACACCGTACAATTTGGGGCATTCGAACAACCCCTCAAGCCCGCCAACCGAAAACGTCTATTAGAAACGATCGCAACCGCTACTGACTACATGGTTCGAATGGCCGAAATTTCCGGCGGCAAACATTATCAGATCGAGAAGATCGATGACTTGGAACGAACCTTCGTTGAGATCGTTCGAGAGCTCGGGCTTCAGTACAACCTCGGTTATCACCCGAAGACTGAAGCGAAACGGGGAGAGCGGAGACGCATCAAAGTGGAGACGAATGTGCCAAATCTCGTCGTACGGGCGAGGGACAGCTACCTTGTGACTAACTAATATGCGTGCTAAAGAAAAAGACCTCAGGTTTCTACCGTTATCAGCTACATGCAGGCGTTTTCTGATTTTTCCAACTCGGCTTTGCTTTTCCTTCTTATATTTCATTTTAACGGTCTGCTCGTTAACGGCATTCGGTCAGGAGCCGGGAATTAGAGTAGATACGAACCTGGTCACGGTTCCCGTAACCGTGCTAGACCGAGACGGAAGGTATATTACGAATTTGGTTTCCAAAGACTTTCAGGTGTTTGAGGATGGCATAGAACAAACGATCGAATTCTTTGAACCGATCGAGAAGTCGTTCACCGTGATGTTTGTGCTTGATAGAAGCGGATCCATGAGTGGACAGTACAGATCGGTTCTAACAAATGCGGTGAATGTTTTTATTAAACAACTTCGTCCGAATGACGAACTGATCGCCGCGACATTTGCTGATAGCGTTGTAAGTCTGGTCGATAAAACAAAGGTCGCTAATCTCAAGAAGTCCTTAGCAATAAGCGGGCTGTCGTCTGATCGAACTACATTGCTATTCGACGCGATGGATTATGCCTTCAATAAAATGAAGAGAATAAAGTCACGGAAGGCTGTCATCTTGTTTTCGGATGGAGTTGGCGACGGCTACTTCAGTTCGGCAAAAGAGAATCTGAAAGACGCCGAGGAGACTGATACCATCGTTTATGCAATACAATTCGACACGTCGTCAAAAGTAGAAGAAAAGTATAGAAATGCAAGATTCTACGAGGGTCTTGCAAATGCGCACAGATATATGCGGGAACTTGCTAGATTGACGGGAGGCCGCCATCTGCAGATCGAGAACATTGATGATCTTTCAGCGAAGTTTAGCGAAATCGCAGACGAGCTTGGTAGGCAATATCGCCTGGGGTATTACCCAAAGAATTCATCCCCGGGCAGAAAGCAAATAAAGGTGAAGGTCGGGAGACCTGACGTAGTCGTCAGATCGCGGGAAAGCTACGTCGTCGAAAAGTGAGAAGGATTGGCCTTTGCCATTATTATTGAGCGGGGCGAATTTCGTGAATAAGGTCGATCGGTCTCGTCTTCAAAGCTCTCTCTGCATCAGCAGATCTGTCTGGGGGTCTTCGCCAAGAAGGAAAACGTGGCTCCCGACTATCCGGAATCCGTTCTTTTCATAGAACCGCTGAGCGCGCGGATTGTATTCCCAAACGCCCAGCCACATTACGTCTCGGCTATCTTCCTTGGCGCGTTCGACGCAGGCATTCATTAATCCCTGGCCGATACCCTTACCAAGAAATTGCTGGTGCGAATAAAGGCGTGACAGCTCCACAGGACGTTCGGCCGTAATACCCGGCTCAATATTGTCGAGGATAAGTTTTGCATAGCCCGCTGCTTCACCGTCCAGTTCAGCGATCAGGAATATGCTGTTTTCGTCTTGCAGCTCGCTTAATATCTGTTCTTCACTAAACGCCTGACGCATGTAGTGGTTCAGGTCGTCCGGCGCATTTTTCGGATGATGTGCGAACGCGTCCCAAAATGTGGTGTAGGCGAGATCGGTAAGTACCTTTGCGTCGTCTATCGTCGCCGGGCGAATTGAGATCGAATTCATTGACTAAGTTTTAGGCCTTTCGAAACGGCGGCCTTCCTAAGATCTTGAGGACCTCACCGGCTATCGCGTCCTGAACCTCGAACCGGTTCGGGCCGCTGTAATCGAACGTCTGGCCCCAAACCACACGTTCGCGTTTCACGTCCACCATCTCGAGCGCGATCCGAACCTTATCATCACTTCGCTGAACCGAACCGGTCAAGACAACGTCCGCGCTCTCCTCGCGGGCAGCGATCATGATGTTGTCAGGTGGTTCGATAGATCGCGCGGGAAGGAGTTCGACATCTTCCAAGTTTCCAATTCGCGCCCGCAGCGTGTCGCGAATGCCCGAACCAAGCTCGGCGGTATCGTGGTCGAATGATCGAAATCCGAGGACGGCAACCGTTTGGGCTCGTCCGGCCGGCTGATGGCCACTTAAAACCGGCCAAAAACCGGCGAGACATACGACGAAGATATAGACGGCAGCGACCGACGAACCGAGTGCTCCGCTTCGTCGAAACAATTTCTTCAGTCCGAGGAAGAAACCGCCTTCGATGTCTATCGTGACTGTCGAACGCGATGATTCACAGATCGCCAGTTCATCTGAGGAATCGACAATCGATTCCAATACAGGTGCTACAAAACTATAACCCCTGCCCGGGAGCGTGACGATGAATCGATGGTCTCCCGCCTTTTCTCCGAAACAACGGCGAAGTGCGGCTACCTGCTGCGTAAGGTTGTTTTCCTCAACGGAAGTCTCGGGCCAGACGGCGTCCATGAGGTCTCCCTTAGAAACCATTTCTCCACGGTTCCTGATCAAAACCAATAGCGTATCGAACGCTTTCGGGGTCAACGGCAAGTGATCGCTTCCCGAGTACAAGCGGCGTTTCACGGGATCGGCGCGAAAGCCGCTGAATTCGTAGATCACGCGGGAGCCGGTTTCGTTCATAAGGCTAACCTCTCGAGAGGAATTCATTATAGTCCAGCTCAAAACAGTCGACAATACCCCGCCTTAAAGACGCAAGATCGCTAAAAAAGAGGACTTTCATGACGGTCTCATCCGCATTTCAGAAGATTTCATAGGTTCTAACGACTTACAGAGAGGCTCGAGTCCATTCTTGATTGTGACGCGGGAAGAGTTTCGTATGGGCTTTCGATTCAGAGTTACGGTTTCGCGTGAACGCTCAGTATCGATCGCCCGGAGAAAACGGACCCGCAACCAAGATCTTGAACATGTATTAGGTAACAAATCTATGGAATTATTCAGGACAAAGCCGCTCGAAAAGATCCTTGCAGAATCCGAGGACAGGGGCGAAGGAACATTGAAGAGAACCTTGGGCGTTTCGGCCCTTACCTTGCTCGGCGTTGGAGCGATCATCGGCACGGGTATTTTTGTTCTGACGGGCCAGGCTGCGGGAAGGCATTCGGGCCCCGCGGTCGTAATTTCGATGATAATTGCCGGCTTGGTCAGCGCACTCGCAGCCTTATGCTATTCCGAATTCGCATCGTCAGTACCGATCTCGGGCTCGGCCTATACGTATAGTTACGCGACACTTGGCGAATTCATCGCATGGATAATCGGATGGGATCTGATCCTTGAGTATGCGTTTGGTGCTGCGACCGTCGCCGCGGGATGGTCGGGAAACGTCATCAGCCTTCTTGCGGACTTCTGGATACATTTCCCGGTCGCGCTGAGTGCCGCACCGGGCACGAAGTTCGTGGGCCTATCGGCTGACGCGGCCGCACACCTTTCGAACCTGCGCGTGGGTGAGACGATATTGAATCCTCCGGCAGGGTACAACGTGTTGACCGACGAGCTTGCCAAAGGAATGTCGTTGGCTGGCATACAAGCGCCGGTCGAGACGGCGTTTTTCAATCTTCCGGCGTTCCTGATCGCGATAGCCGTTACCGCATTGCTAGTGAGAGGAATACGCGAATCTGCGAACTTCAACTCCGTCGTAGTGATGGTCAAGATCGGCGTCGTGCTGCTGTTTATCATCGCAGGCGTTGGCTACGTGAACACACATTACCTCGGCATCGGATGCGAGCCCGGTGTCGGTGACTGTTTGCAGTTCATCCCTCCCAACACTGGAGTGTTTGGCGAGTACGGTTACAGTGGAATCCTGACCGGTGCGGCCGTGATCTTTTTCGCTTATATCGGATTTGACGCTGTTTCGACCGCCGCTCAAGAGGCAAAGAACCCGCAAAAAGACATGCCGAGGGCGATCATAGGCTCGCTTGTGATTTGCACGATCTTGTACATTTTGGTCGCGGGGATCATGGTCGGTCTGGTTCCTTACACTCAGTTAAAGGAAGAAGCAGCACCTATTGCGGCCGCGATCACCGCGGCCTCCGGAATGGCGGTCGAAGGGTCGACCATTGCGTTCATACTCAGGTCGTTCTCGATGATCATCAAATTTGGAGCGGTGCTGGGGCTAAGCTCGACGATGGTCGTCCAGATCATGGGACAGCCCCGCATTTTTTACGCGATGGCAAAGGACGGTTTGTTGCCGGAATGGGCCGCCAAGATCCATCCGCGTTTTCGCACACCGCACGTCACGACAATGATCACCGGTGCGATCGTCGCCGTGATGGCCGCACTCGTGCCGATCTCGATGCTCGGACAGCTGGTAAGCATCGGGACGTTGTTCGCGTTCGTGATCGTTTCGATCGGCATTATCGTTCTGCGTAAGACAAAGCCTGATCTGCCGAGACCGTTCAAGGTGCCGTTTTCGCCGATCGTACCCATCTTTGCCGCACTGACAAGCCTTTACCTTATGTACGGCCTGCCTTGGGACACATGGGCGAGACTATTGATCTGGATGGTGATCGGTGTTGTGTTCTATTTCCTTTACGGACGAAAAAATAGCCGCCTGATAGCGACGGATCGATAAAGAAAAACCCGGAGTCGAAATCGGATTCCGGGTTTTAACATCTCCGTTGATCTAACCTCATGTCCGACGGTTTTGCGTCATTTGTTCAGACAACGGCTTGTCAGTTTGGTTAGTGGACTAGTTCCTTCTTTTCTTTGGATAGTGCGGTGGTTAAGTTCAGAGCAGTTTCGCCGTCGCTCGGCTTTTCGTATGGTTCGTCATTCGAAATAGCCGGGCCGAGTTCGAGCAGATTTCGACCCAACTTAGGTGGTCTGGACGACAGTACCGGAGTTCCGTCCGGTTCGAAATACTCACACTCCTCGGGGCCAAACACGACGCAAACATTCATCCCGGATGTTACCCTCTCTGAAAGGGCGATCCGGCGAACGATGGTTCTCGCGTCATCGCGTAGACGCCCGTTTTCATCGAAAGGACTAAATGCGCAGCAAAGAGTTATGCCTGTCTTCTCGGGCTCGGCCTCCAAGGGTCGGAAATGGATAGATTTAGTAAGAAAGGTCGTGGCATTCACCTTGTATACTATATATGGAAATTTTCTCATTCTGATGTACTCTCCTATTTTTCATTTGGTTAATACACCAGGAAACAAATAGGCCCATCACTCACATCAAGAGTAATAGGCCTATTTGCGAACTGTTGAGATTTCTAGAAGCTTCCGCTTCTGCACATCGAGGCTTTCACCTCAAAGCACCGTTTCTCGCCGGTTGCTGGGTTCTTTCGAACCTCTCCTGATGCAGAATAGAAAATAGCAATCAGGATCAGTGGTTGTCAAATCATTTGCCGCTCGTGATCAGCTTTGCGATCGTCTGAAGCTGCATGTTCGACGTGCCTTCGTAGATCGAGCCGATCTTTGAATCGCGCCAGTACTTTTCGACGGGATAGTCTTTTACGTATCCGTAACCGCCATAGAGTTCGATGGCTTTTGATGCGACAGCCTCGGCACAGCGTGACGAATAGAGTTTTGCCATCGCGGCTTCTTTGAGGAACGGCTTGCCCGCGTCTTTGAGCCGGGCGGCATTGTAAACGAGCAGCCGCGTCGCTTCGATCTCGACCGCCATTTCGGCAAGCTGGAACTGGACAGCCTGAAAACTATTCAGCGACTGGCCAAACTGTTCGCGTTCAGCAGTGTATTTCAATGCCGCCTCATAGGCACCCTGCGCAATGCCGAGCATCTGTGCTCCGATGCCGATACGGCCTTCGTTGAGAGTTTCGATCGAAACCTTATAACCTTTGCCGACCTCACCGAGAACGTTTTCCTTCGGCACTTTGCAGTTATCGAGGATCAATTCGGTCGTCGACGACGCGCGAATTCCGAGTTTGTCTTCTTTCTTACCCACCGAAAAGCCTTCAAATTGCTTTTCAACTATGAAAGCTGTGATGCCCTTGTAACCGGCTTCAGGATCGATGGTCGCAAACAAGACAAAGATCTCTGCTTCGTTGCCGTTAGTGATCCAGAGTTTTTGCCCGTTGAGTTCGTAATGGTCACCTTTGTCGATCGCACGAGTTTTTAAGGCGAATGCGTCAGAACCCGAAGCCGCCTCGCTGAGTGCATAGGCTCCTACACGGCCGCTCGCAAGCTGCGGCATGTATTTCTTCTTCTGTTCATCCGTCGCCCAACGCATAAATGCATTGGTGACGAGCGTATTGTGCACATCGACAAAGACAGAAACCGATGCGTCAACACGAGCTAGCTCCTCGATCGCGAGTATCGCGTTGAAAATGGTCGAGCCGGCACCGCCGAACTCCTCGGGCGATTCGATCGCCATCAGGCCGAGTTCAAAGCATTGTGTTATTAGTTCCGGATCTAGTTTTGAAGCGTGCTCCATCGCCTCAACGCGCGGACGAACCTCGCCCTCGGCAAATTCGCGGACAGATGCTCGGAACAATTCCTCTTCTTCAGATAACGTGGTCAAACCGGTGTTTGATAATGCCAATCCTGCTGCGGTACTCATATGTTCTTCCTATAAGCTTTTGTTATTCGTGTATCGATAAAATACCATTCTAATCAGCTATCAAGCATTAGGCAACGAGAAGTGGATCCGCAACCCCAACCCGAGAACAAAGGCGTTCGCCGACCGCAGATATCCGCAAAAAACACGAGGCGTTTAAAGGTGCTCGGCACAGCGCTTACGGTGGGCGGGGTCGGCCTTTTTGCTTATTTTGTCTATTCGGTTGGACTGCGGGAGATTGCCGACAACATTGAGAATTTCGGCGTTTTCGGCTTTTTTGTGATACTCGCGATCTATGCCGTGCGCATCCTTATGCGCTCGCTTGCATGGAAGCTTTCCGTTTACGAGCCGTATTCCCTGACACTTAGAGATACGGTCCCTGCGGTGATAATCGGCGAAGCGATGAGCAGCATGATCCCGCTCGGTATCCTGATAAGCGGGACGGCGAAAGCGGTCGCCGTTCGCAAAAAGCTGCCGCTCGTCGTCGGTCTCTCGTCCGTTGCGACCGAGAATCTCTTTTACAGTTTTACTACGAGCTTGTTTCTTATCCTTGGCGCTCTGACTTTTGTTCGCAGCTATACGCTTGACGAAGGGACGACCCTTACGATCGACGTTCTGATCGGAGCGATCTTTCTGTTGATTATCTTTCTATTGCTGCTGATCATTCGCCAGTGGCACTTTGCGAGCGAGACCTGCGAATGGATGTATCAGAAGGGCTGGTTCTCGCACCTGCTCGAACACGGCAGACTCCAAGTGCGGCTTTTCGAAAACCTGATCTACGGCTTTTATCGCCGTTATCCGCGAAGATTCCTGCCAATTTGCTTGTTCGAGACGGCGTTTCACGTTCTTGGCGTGATCGAGGTTTGGTTCATACTCACCCGTTTGATCGATACTTCGGGGCATTTTCTGAATGCATTCCTGCTCGAATCGGTCAGCCGCCTGATAACGATCGTGTTCAAGCTGATCCCATTTCTTGTCGGAGTGGATGAAGCGGGCGCCCAATTCATCGCCGAAACCGCCGCGATCGGCGTCGGAATAGGCATCACGCTGGCGATCATACGAAAGGGCCGCATCCTGTTTTGGACGGCGATAGGTATTGTCATTATAATACGCCGCGGGCTGACCCTTCGCGAGATACAGCGGGCGCGCGACGGAGAAGAAGACTAATTCAATAGAGCTATGAACGCCGCGGCAAGGCGTTCGCCCCATGCGGTCCAGTTGTGGCCGGTAGAGCCTTCGATATATGTAACCGGATAGCCTCTGCCGCGGAGCATTACATTCACGCGACGGCTGTCGTCAACGCCCTCGAATATTCCGTCATCCAAATAGAACCTGAACTTCGCCTTTGCCGGATGCAGCCTTTCAAGCCCCTTTACAACACGTTCGTTGTCTACCCAAAAAGACGAGCTCTGCCCGCCGAGCCGCGAAAATTTATCGGGATGACGGAGGCCGATATGGATGCTGGTGATGCCGCCGAGGCTGGCCCCGAGCAATGCACGGCCATCGCGATCTGCGTTCGTACGATAGCGCTTATCGACCTCGGGAACGACCTCATTAGCAATGAAATCAGCCCATTGGTCGTTTGCCCAATATTCTTTTATCCGGTCTTTCGGATCGATGAAAACGAGAATGAACGGCTTTATTTGGGAATCTTTGATCAGCCGGTCTATGACGCCCGGTGCGAAGGTTCGCTTTTCATAATCCGATCCGTCCTGAAGAAACAGGGCTCCAAATCTCTCCGCGGAAGTATCATATCCGGCCGGCAGGTAAACGCTGATCGTACGTTTACCAAAATCCTTTGAGTCGATCTCAAACTTTTCACTCTTTCCGCGGCCCGGGACCTTGACTGGCGGCAACAGAGCTGATGGCATTGAAAAGAAGTTATTCTCCCCGCCGACACCATTGTCCAGTTTGTTCGTGTTCAGCGGGTCGAGTTCCCATTTACCGTTGACCGTATATTTGTATTCGAGGCGGGCGTTTATCGGGAATTTTGTTTGATAAGCAAACAGGTCCTCGCCGATCTTTTGCATAAAGATGCGGCCGGAACTCCAGTTCGTCATATCGCCGGCGACCTGAACCATTTCGGCTTTACCGCGATAAAAGAAGATGACATTTTCGCCATCAACGATCGGGCTGGATACGGCAGTTTTTATCCTATCGATCTGTTCCTCCGAAAACTTTTGCTCGGGCGGCGAGCCGAGGATCCTAACGCGTTCGAACGAAGTCGCTCCGTCAGGCGCCTGAACGCCGACAAGTGCGATCGCCGGTTCAGACGGCATCGTGAATTCGGTCTTGGCTTTGCCGTCCGTTCCGGCCGCAGTGATCTGTGTCTTGCCGCCAAGCGAATATGCGATGCGCGTCCCTGACTTCGCTTGCCGCTCGGCCGGCACCGTTACACCGGGCTTGACCGGCATTATCACCTCTTCATCGAGGCCGCCAAAATTATTTACCTTCGCCGGGATACCATTCTTGTATCGGTCGTAAACGACCTGCGGCGTATCCAGATTTTTCCCGGCCTTTAGATTCGTCGCAAGACGAATGAATTGACCCATCGACCATGCGAGCGGCGTTGCGGAACCTGTTCCTTCTCCAAACTTCAACTCCGGAATGAATTGATGATCGATGTTCGCGGGAGTTTCCTGTTTGTCCCAGACCTGCTCGGGGATCATCAGGCCATCGTTTGCAAAGGCGAGCATGTTATCGAGGCGGCGTTTCGCGAGCGTCATAAAGAAGTCGTGAGGGTCAGTCCCCGTCACCGAGAATCTTATCGGCGTATTCGCAGCCGCGATCTCATACTGAGCCCGTTCGCCGCTCAGCAGCGGCCATGGGCGGCCTTTGCCGGTGTATTTTCCGTCAAAGTTCCATCGGCGGCCGTCTGCCATCTCGCCGTAGCCATCGTTTGTATAGCGGTAATATGCCGGGCCATTCGGAGTGTCGACCTTTATCTGTTCGTCGATAACTTTTAACGATTTCACGATCAGCGGATCGTCCGCAAGCTTGATGCCGAGTCGGACAAGTTCGAGGAAACCGGCATCGACAATGTCTGTCTCGTAAAACGAACCTGCATTGTTATTGAGCTCGATCTTATGCCCGCCGTCAGGTTCGCCTTTTTCGGAGATGCGGATGTAGTAATTGCCGTCGCCATACTTGCCTTTAGTCGTTGCGGTCCAGCGTTCGATATTGCGTGCCCAATCGTCAGCCGCCGCGAGGTAAATGAGTGTAGAGGCTTCGTCACCGTTTCGTTTTGCAATGTCAGCCGCGCAGACGAGACCCGCGATCTCGGCCGCGATCGTCGAGGGCGAATAGCCCGGCCGCTCTTCCCAGCGTTCCTGCGGCGTGAACGGGCCGTTCTTAACGATGAAATCCGCAGCCCGCTTTACGTGTTTTTCGTATGTTTCCTTGTCAAATCGACCGAGTTGCCACGCCATTATCAGCGGATAGCCGACCTCGTCCATCTGCAGCGAACCCCAGCCGCCCTTGCCGTCAAGCCACGAATTCTGCGGGAAACTGCCGTCCTCCTTCTGCTGGATCTTGAAAAGAAAATCTAATGCGCGTTCAGCAGCGGCTTTGTCGCCAAGTGCCATATACGCCGTGAACACATGATAGAGATCACGCGACCACACGAGGTGATATCCGCCGCCGACATCTTCGTTCGCATTCGCTCCACCGCCCCACGGCACCGTGAGACTCGCCACGTTCGCGCCCCGAACGGTCTTGTCCTCCTGGGCCTTTAACACCATTGCCGCCATGTTGAATTGGGCTTGGTACTTGGGCTCGACCTTCGGGAGGGTCTTTACATAATCGGCCCAGCCCTTCTCATATTCGGTTAGGCATTTGACGAATCCCTTCTCTCGCGATTCTCGGGCGTTTGAGAACGCGGTGCCCATAATGTCACCCTCTTTCGCAAATGACAGGACGGTTGTAAATCGCGTCGGACGGACGATTTTCGCAACCTGCACGACGTTACCCGCTTCCGCCCGCCAATTTGGGTTTTCTATACGGCCAAACTTCCCAAGCTGCTCCAGCCCGTCGCTAACACCTAGGTAGCCATTAGTCATTTCTGCAATGGGGGAAGAAAAGACGACGGCAGACACCATTTCCCCATCAGAGGCCCCTAACCCGAAATCAGAAGTCGGTCGGATGGATTCCGATTTCGAAGGGCCAGGGTCAGGACCCATCACAATTCTTGGAGCGGGGGAGTAGGCTTCATCCTTCATGCCGGTGTTCGACAATGAGGGGTCGTAGTAAACATACAAATTGAGCCCCGGTCTTTTTGCCCAAAATCGAACGTCAATCAAGACACTGTCGCGCTCGGGGTCTGTCGTATAGGTCTTAGTGATCTTCCATTCGCCCGATTTCGCCGTGTTGATCTGTTGAAAGCTGAGTGAATCTATTTTGAGCGGCTTTATCTGATGGACAGCATCGTCGCGTTCCGTCTCGACCTTTTTCGTCTTTGGGTTAACGACCACGAACTGCAGCATGTGGACGTTCGCGACGGTGACGTCAGGGTAATAGACCTCGGTCATTACGCCTTGGGCGAGGGTGAACCAGACCTTTGATTCGAGCGACGCTGAGGTGCCGATCGCCTGTTTCCCTGCGGTCGCCCATTGCGCGTCCTTACCGGGGCCGCCCGGAGCGGTTGTCTGGGGAAAACCCAGAAAGGCAAAAAGGAAAAAGTAAAAAGGCAAAATGATTTTGCCCTTTACACGATCTCGGTTTGTCTGACGAAATTTCTCCACTGCTTTCCCCCTTTTACCTATCACCTATTATTTCTTACTTTTGCTTTGAGAACGCACCGTTCTTCCAAACGAGCGAGTAAATGTACTTTCCTTTTTCGGTAACCTCGTAATCTGCACCTTTTTCGATCACTTTCTTCTCAAATACTTTCATTGTCGTCCCGATCCGCGGAAGTTCATACCATAGTTTTTGGCTGAATTCGGGAACCGATGAAGTTGCGTCGGTCCATTTCCCGCCTGCGTAGTCAAGAAAATAGAAATCGTTGTTGACCTCGGCCGATGTAAAAACGCCGACAAGATATGTGTCATCCGGCCGTTTGAAAATAGCCATCTCGATACAGCTCTGCGCCCCGTCGCAACCGCCTTTGAAATAACCGTTCTTGATGTCGGCGACCTCTGTAAATGTCTTCAGGTAATCGGCGCGAGCTTTTTTGCAATCTTTGTCTTTGTCGTGATCGCAGCCCTCTAGCGGGAAATATTTCTCGGGCAAAACGTTGAAAAATTCTATCACCGTCTTTGGCTGATCCGATGCGGGTCTTGGCGTCGAGGATGGTTCCGGTGCAGCCGCAGCGATTCCCGAAGTATTCGCAGGTGTTGGCTCGCTGCCCGCTCTGGATGACGGCGTAGTTGAGCCCGTTCCCATTCCGCACGCATACATGCCGAAAATGGTGGACAGAATAAATATCGTGATCTTCATATTGCAAAAAACGAAGCAAGCGGCATTAAAACTATCAGCCTTTTATTTTCGCCTAAAGAAGCGGAAAGCATATGCGTCAAGATTCAGGGCAGGTAATCCGATCGATCTTTTCGCCTCGGTTTTTGCCTTTTCATCATCAGGCGGCAGCGGCAGGCCGATACTCGGCGTGATCTCGTCGAAATTTCCGGCTATCTCGACCGAACCAAAAAACGGAACGCTGGTCATATTCACTGCGACAAGGATCTCTTCATTTCCCGACCGGCGGGTGAAGGTCAGCACACGGTTCTCGTCAGAGTTGCGAAGCCACGTAACATCACCGCGGCGAAGTGCAATGCTCGACTTTCGCAACGCGATCATCGACTTGTAGAATCGTGGAAATTCGGGCCTTCGCTCGGCGAACTGCCAAAAGATAGGAAGCCTTTCGAACAGAGCCGGTGCTCCCGATTCGGCTGTGTCGCCCGCCTCCATTCCGTTATATACGAGCGGTACGCCGTCAAGCGCGAACATCAAAGCCTGGGCCGCAAGAGCTCCTTTTTCGCCGAATCGAGCGATCGCCCGCCGTTCGTCATGGTTATCCGAAAAACGCATTCGGATCGAACCTCGAGGAAAGGTTGAGAACTGTTCTTCCCAAACCTTTCTTAACGCTGACGCCGGTTTGGCTCCCTGCATCACTTCGGTAAGCGTTCCGTGCATGTTCCACGCATAATCGACATCAAACGCTTTTACGAGCAGGTCGGGTTTTTCGGCTTCGGCTAGCCAGATAGTGTTGGGCTTGACCTTATCGACCTCGGCCCGTGCTTCGTCCCAAAAATCAGTCGGGATAAACAATGCAACGTCACAGCGAAACCCGTCGAGATCGTAATCGCGGATCCAGCTTTTCAGATTTTCGATGATGTATTTGCGAAGCTCGGGCTTGCTGTAATCGAGGCCGGCGACATCGGCCCAGTCAGGCACAGGCGGAATGATCTCACCCTTGTCATTCTTCTTGTAAAACTCCGGATGCTCTTTGATCAGTTTGTTGTCCCACGCGGTATGGTTTAGGACTACATCGATGATCACTTTCATCCCGCGTTTATGCGATTCGGCGACGAGGCGTTTAAGATCGGCGGGCGTGCCGTAATCCGGATTCACGCCGTAGTAATCTCTCACTGCATAAGGCGAACCGATCGAGCCTTTCTTCTTTACCTGTCCGATCGGATGTACGGGCATCAGCCAGAGCACATCAACCCCGAGATCCTTTAATCGATCGAGATCGCTGGCAATGCCGTTGAAATCGCCTTTTTGCGAATACGCCCGTTCCCAGATCTGGTAAATTACCGCATCGCGTATCCACTCGGCCGATTGCCGTGCATTTTCCTTTGAAACGTCCCGCGAGGGAACTGCTTGAGCGCCAAGAGTGTTGACACAGACAATGCACGCGAGAAGAAGAAAAGCTATCTTTCCGATCTTCATAGGATCTGACCTTTTACTCCGCGGACCAATTTGTAATTGTCAATTAATGATCAATTCACAGCCACACACACTGCAAAACTAATGCCCTCCACCTGTTGCCCCAGCGCCCTCTATTTTTGCCGCACCGACATCCTTGACGATAAACACACAAAGTGCGGCGACGATCATTGAAGCCCCGCCGAGCATTACGGCATTGAGCGGATTATTACCGAGCAGGCTCTTGTAGATCTGCGGCGTGAGGAAGCTCTGCACGACCTGAGGAATAACGATGAACAAATTGAAAACACCCATATAGACGCCCATACGTTCCGGTTTGATCGCACCGGCAAGTATCACGTAAGGCATCGAAAGTATCGAAGCCCAAGCGATGCCGACACCCGCCATTCCGATCCAGAGAAAATAGGGTCCGGTTGCGAAATATGTCGAAACAAGGCCTACGCCGCCCAGGATCAGACAAGTAATATGAACACCTTTACGGCCGATCTTATTTGCAAGTGGTGGAATTCCGAACGCGACCAGAAAACAAATGAAGTTATAAACCGCAAAGCAAACCCCGCCCCATTCTGTCCCTGATTTAAATGCCGCCGAACTTTCGTCCGCCGCTCCAAAAACGTGGTGAGCGACGGTCAGACCATAAAACTGCCACATGAACGGAAGGGCAAACCACGTGAAAAACTGGACAACTGCGAGCTGCTTCATTGTTGAGGGCATGTCCCTAACCGCCTCGGAGATCTCTTTTAGGATGTTGCCGACGATGCCCCCTTCGGCATTCTTCTTCCTAAACGCTTCTATATCTTCCGGAGGAAACTCATTTGTAGTGAAGACGGTCCAAAGTACCGCCCCCAAAAATGCCGCGGCTCCCACCGTAAATGCGATGAGCGTTGAATAAGGTATGCCGCTTTTCATTATCCCGATCACGCCTGCCCACGTTAGTATGTACGGCAGTGCGTTTGCGAGTGTAGAGCCGATTCCGATAAAGAACGACTGCATAACGAAGCCGAGCGTTCGCTGTTCTTCGGCAAGTTTGTCACCGACGAAAGCGCGGAAAGGTTCCATTGTGATATTGATGGAGGCGTCCATTATCCAAAGAAGGCCTGCGGCCATCCAGACAGCGGATGAATTCGGCATCAGGATCAAGCACACACTTGCGATGATCGCTCCGGTCAGGAAGAAGGGACGGCGGCGACCCAGCCGAGTCCACGTGCGGTCAGACATCGCCCCGACGATCGGCTGAACGAGCATACCGGTCAACGGCCCGGCAAGCCAGAGATAGGGCAAATTCGCTTCGTCGGCACCGAGGTATTTGTAGATGGGCGACATATTTGCCATCTGCAAGCCCCAGCCAAATTGAATACCGAGAAATCCGAAACTCATGTTCCAGATCTGCCAAAATGTTAGCCTTGGTTTGTTTTGCATAAAGCTTCTCGACACAAATTTGGTATCTTCCGCGTATCGTGGTCAGTCGTAGGTGAGTAGCGGGGAGCGAATATCAATAACATGCCACTACCCGCTGATCACAGAATCAACAGTGATCTACTTAACAATATAGATTCCCGCACTACGTGCAGAAATAGTAGTCTTGACCTTGCCGTCATTGACCCGAATGTCAGGCAATTTTCCGAGCGAATCCTTGAGAGTCGCATTCACGCCTATCTGTTTGCTGATAAATGAGATGTCAAAGTTAATTTCACCCGGTTTCGTATCGTTATTGAAAATGACGATCACCGCTTCCTTATCGGTAAGACGAGCAAAAGCGAATTGCTGTTCTTCGTCAACGAGATCGAGCGAACGACCGCGTCGAAGCGGTTCAAGCTGCTTTCGGATATCGCCGAGTTTTGCCAGATGATCGAACACTTCGTTTTCCTGAGCTGTTCGGCCGTTTTGCGAGAATGCGTTCTTCGCATCACCGGGAAATCCGCCGGGGAAATCGCGGCGATTGTCTGGGTCCGGCCCACCCGGCATTGCTATCTCGTCGCCGTAATAGAGCAGAGGCGTACCTCTGGATGTCATGATCATTGTCTGGGCAAGCTTTAGACCATCGATCGTTGCCCCCTGTTCGTTCATGAAGCGTTCCATGTCGTGGACGCCAAGGAAGGAAACAAGAACATTTGGCTTTGGGTACAACCAGTCTTTCGCGAACACCTGCGAGACCTGTCTAATGCTTTGCCCTTTCGCGAATGCGTTTCTTAAAGCATAAAAAAGTGTGAAATCGTAAAGCGTATCTATCTCGGGATCGATCCCGTCGTGGCCGCGACGACCTTTCTGAAAGTACGAAAGCAATGCCGGATCACCGTCAAACAGTTCGCCCAGGATATTCACTTTTGGAAACTCGCGATGTACGGCCGCTCCCCATTTCGACCAATAAGTTCGCGGCACGTGCGGCAGCGTATCCATACGGATCGCATCGAAACCGACCTGAGCCATCCACCAAAGCGAATTCTGGATAAGGTATTTTTCAACCTCTGGATTGTTTTGGTTAAGATCCGGCAGGATATCGATGAACCAGCCGTCGATGTTTCGACGCTGGGTTTGGTAGGTCGCCCGCGGATTCATCGTTGTCCATTTCTGCCAGTTGTTGGAAACATGATCCTTAACGGTCCCATTAAACCAATTTGGTGTCGGCGGATCCTCTGCCCAAACGTGATACGGCCCGGTATGGTTCACGACCTGATCCTGAAGTACGACAAAGCCCGACATGTGCGCTTTCTGAACGAACTCTTTGAGTTTCGCCATGCTTCCAAGGTGTTCGTCAACGGCGTAGAAATCTACGGCGCCGTAGCCGTGAAAACCCGTCGTAGTGGGCATTTCTGGCGGATATGTTTCCTTTGTGTCGGGAACATCGACATTGTCGTAGACGGGAGTTGTCCAGATAGCGGTCGCTCCGAGCGACTTTATGTAAGGCAGCTTGTCGATTATCCCTTGCAGATCACCGCCGTGATAGTGGCGGCCTTTTTTGCGGTCATACAAACCCTTCGACTTCGGCGGATCGTTGTTCGAAGCGTCACCGTCAGCGAAACGATCGGTGAACACGAAATAGATCACATCATCGGGACGAAAGCCATTGTAATTTCCGAGTCTGGGCTGCGGGGCAAAGATCTCAAACGGAAAATTCGAGGTGCCCGCCGACGTTAATATCTTAAGGTCGTACTTACCGACTCGAACGGTTTCCGCGATCTTTATGTCGGCAAATAAATAGTGTCCGTTTGCACTCGTTTCAAAATTTGACGCCGTAATGCCCGGCGTTGCCGATTCGATCTTCGCTCCTGAAAGATTCTTTCCCCGTATCAAAACTCGAACCGGATCGATCGTGCTGCCGGTCCACCAACTTGGCGGGTCGATCTTTTCAACGACAGGTGCTTGCGCCACTATCCCAAGCGAAAGCGAAAGCAGGCATAGACAGAGCTTCGGAGTCGCCGGCAAGCGAGAGGCTCTCTTGGCAGATCGCACCGTTATTTCTGCATCTTGGCAGCGTTTCTTTGAACGTCTAATTGCTTCGCCCATACGTTTCGGTAATTTCCCTTAATCTTTCGCCCATTTCCGGCGTCAACGAACCGTCCATAAACCGCCAAAACCAATTGCCCGAGTCCGATGCGGGCAGGTTCATCCTACCTTCGGTGCCGATGCCTATCAGGTCCTGAAGCGGCGCAACAGCGGTGTCAGCAACGCTGGCCCAAACCGCGCGAATAAAATCCCAGTTGATCTCATCACCGTCGGTACAGAGATACTTGAGGCAATAATCATGTTCGCGTGAGATCTCAGCGGCGTCGCGTGTCGAGCCAGCACCCGCTTGCGAGTGCCACCATCCGATGGTCGTGTCATTGTCGTGCGTCCCTGTATATGCGACACAATTCTTGACGTAGTTATGCGGGAGGTCGTGGTTCTTTGCATCGCCGCCAAACGCGAACTGGAGAATTCGCATACCGGGAAAGCCGAATCCATCTCGGAGTTCCTCTACGTCCGGCGTGATCACCCCGAGGTCCTCTGCAATGACCGGCAGATCGCCAAGAGCACGTTTCAATGCGAGAAACAACTCTTTGCCCGGAACTTCGACCCAACGGCCGTTCTCCGCTGTCTTATCGCCACCGGGTACTTCCCACGCGGCCGCAAAACCGCGAAAGTGATCGACACGGACGATGTCAACGGTGCGAAGAGTGAACGCAACCCGTGCGATCCACCAGTGGAAACCGTCTTTCCGCATCGCGTCCCAATCGTAGATAGGGTTGCCCCATAATTGTCCGGTCTTAGAGAAGTAATCGGGCGGAACGCCGGCGACTACTTTTGGCGAGCCGTCGGCATTCAGCTTGAATTTCTCCTGATTGCACCAAACGTCTGCCGAATCGAGCGCGACGAAGATCGGGATGTCGCCGATGATCTTAACACCGTTTTTGTTCGCGTATGCTTTTAGCTCGGCCCACTGAGAATAGAACAGGAACTGGTAAAACTTCTCTGCTTGGATCTTTTCGTAAAGCCGTTCCGCCTCGACCTTTAGTATTTCGGGCCTTCGCAGTTTAAGGCCGTCATCCCATTCGTACCATGGCTTCTGGTCCTGCGAAGCCTTGATCGCCTTATAGGTCGCGTAGTCCTCGAGCCACCATTCGTTTTCCTGGTTGAACGATTCGAAACGGCCGCGAAGATCGACGCTGGTCGTCTGGTGAAACCGCTTATACGCCTCGGGCAAGAGCTTGTTCTTCCACTCGTACACTGAACCAAAATCGACCTTATGCAATGGAAACTCTGGTCGATCAGAAAGATCATCAGGTGACAACAGTTCATGTTCGACAAGTTTTTCGGGGGATATCAATAACGAATTTCCTGCGAATGCAGAAAAACATTGATAAGGAGAATCGCCGTAACCAGTCGGACCGAGAGGAAGAATCTGCCAGTACGTCTGCTTCGCTTCCGCGAGGAAATCGACGAACCCATAGGCGCTTGAACCTAGGTCGCCGATCCCGTAGTCACCCGGCAGGCTAGTCGGGTGCAGCAGTATCCCTGATGCTCGTGGAAAAGTCATGATCGATCTTTGAGCAGACACTTAATGTCGCCGCTAATATTTACTCGGGAGCGTATCCAAAAGCTGACACGCTTTTTGCCGGTAGAACCAACGTCATTTTTTCATCCGACCACTCGGCCTTCGCACGCGAATCCGCTACGGTCAGGAGCTTGTTCCGTCCGCGCGGAAACGGCGACGGGAAACTAACGGTCTTACCGGAACCACCATTGTTAAAAGCGACAATATTCCAGGCCGATGTGTTTCCTAGCCTAGACTCGCGAGCGAAAACGTACGCGTCGTTATCGTAAAATAGATCTATGGTCCGGCCCTGTTTCATCGGTAGACGTGATCGTCGGATCTTTATCCATTCACGAACCCACTCAAACATCCGTTGCTGATCAGGCGATCGTCCCGTTTTCGTGAACGCATTCTTAGGATCACCCGAAAATCCACCGGGAAAATCTCCTCGATTATCCGGATCATGCCCGCCGGTCATTCCGATCTCTTCACCGTAATAAAGCTGCGGTATTCCGCGTATCGATAAGACAAATGCAGTGTGCATCATCGCCCCTTCAAGTGTGGCGTCCTTCAACGACATGAAGCGGTCGGTATCGTGATTATTTGTGAGCAGCGTTACGTTGTCGATATTGCCGTAAAGGCCGTCGTATTTCAACACGTCGCGGAGCGCCCTCGCCGGTTTCTTACCTGTAAACACTTCTTGTGAGGTTCGCCACAACTTGAAATCGAACACGCTTGGAAGTTCGGTATCAATTTCGTCCCATCCTTTACGCCCGCCTTGAAAGAACGCGGTCTGCGCCGAGTCTTCTTCAAATACCTCGCCGACCATCCAATAATTTGGGTATTGCTTTTTTATTGCTGCCGACCAATCACGAATGAAGGCACGCGGCATATATTGGATCGTGTCCTGCCTAATGCCGTCGATCCCGGTCTTCCCGATCCACCAAAGAGCGTTCTGTACCAGATAACGCGAGACCTCCGGCTCATCTTGATTCAGATCCGGAAGAAGTTCGTTAAACCAGCCTTTGATCAGATTGTCTCGTTCCGCGTTAGAACTATTTGGGGAAAGCAGAACTGAATTGTTGAATGTGTTTTGCGAGAACGGGTTAAGCCAATTATCCAGCGGCGGCCGCTTTGCCCACGGATGTTGAATGCCAACATGGTTAGCGACCTGATCTTGAACGACCTTGATCCCGTTACGGTGACATTCTTGGATCAACGCCTGCAGATCGGCCATTGAACCAAAATGGTTCTCAACGCCGTAGTAATCGATCGCATGGTAACCGTGATAATTGGTATTCGGACACCATGGTTTATCGCACTGACTCGCTTCGTCAGGATTGTCATACCACGGGGTGAGCCAAATGGCCGTAACGCCTAATTCTCTCAGGTAGGGAATGCGTTTGGCTATCCCTTTGAAATCTCCTCCGTGCCAAGCCCGAGGGTTCCTTCGGTCAACTTCTTTATTGATTGCCGGATCTCCATCGGAAAAACGGTCCGTCATTATAAGGTAAATGACGTCTTCGTTTGTAATGCTTTGTGAATTTGCCCGCGAGTCAAGAGGCGGATCTAAATAAAAAGGCACGACGGCATCACCTTTAGACGTTGCGATCGTGAAAGACGCGTCTCCCGGTGTTGCTTTCGGGTCGACCGTGACATCGACAAACAGATAGTCACCGCGCGAATTTACTTTGAGGTTTGAAACACTGATTCCCGAACTCGCAGATCTAATGACCGAACCGTCGAAATTTGCCCCGCGAACAAGAACCCGTACCGGATCAATGGTGTGGCCTATCCACCAGTTTGGCGGTTCGACCTTTTCGACCACAGGTGACTGTGCTCTGGCCAAAGCAGACAGACCTAAAATGGCGTAGAGCACCAATGTCGAATAAAGTACCTTCATCGGTCGAAACGGTAAGATAATGCCTACGTGAAAATTCAGGGCGTGGGAAATCAAATTTCTCACGCCCCGAAATCGTTTTCTATCGAAGATCTGATCTGGAAAAGGCTTCCGCAAAGAGTTGCTGGCCGTTCGGCAGCCTTTACCAAATTCAGTTCAAACGATGTTAGAACTCGACACGCATACCAAACTGGATCTGGCGATTCGTGAATCCGTAGGTCGAACGGATCGTGCCAAATCCGAATACCGGATCAGAGTTGCCAAGATCTGTATTTGGCGGTGTCAGCTGCGGCGTATTGAAAATGTTGAAAAACTCCGCGCGGAACTGCAGCTTAAAGAGTTCATAAACATTCCAATTCTTCGACAGGCCAAGGTTCAACTGGTTCGGATTCGGCCCGCGAAGGCTGTTCCTCTCCAGATTGCCAAACGTACCCGCAGCCGGATCCGAGAATGCGGCACGGTTCAGATACGGATCGCGACGGCCCGTGTAAGCCTCGCCCGAAACGTTTACCCGCACGCCATTTCGACGAACGTCAAACGCCTGTCCGCTGCTGATGCGGTAAATGCCGTTCAACTGCCAACCGCCAATGATCGCTTCGAGGGCAGAGGGCATGTCGCTTCCCCAGCGGCGTCCCTTTCCGAACGGAAGGTCATAGACCGTTTCGATCGAGAGGACGTGCGGGAAATCGAGTCGCGAAGTGGCAAACGGTTCGATGAAGTTGATGCCGCGGTCACCTACGGAGTCAAAAGCGCCTTCGCCGTTGTCCTTTGTTTGCGAGAGAGTATAGGCGACCCGATATTGCAATCCTCGCGTAAACCTTCGCTCGACTGAAAACTGGAGCGAATCGTACGAAGACTCGCCAATGTCGTCGCGAACATTCACGTTACCGCCGTTCGAGTAGCAGGGAGCTGTGGTTCGTCCATTTGGACACGCGACGTTTGTTCCCGGCGCCTGAATACGTCCGTTAAGATTGTAGTACAGGATCAGGTTACGTCCACGCGTCGCCAGATAGCCTACGCTGACTGCCGTCGAATCGGTCATCTGATGCTGAAACTGGACGTTCCACTGATGAACATTTGAGATCTTGTTGTCAGGCTTCCACGCGAGTACCGTTACGTTTTGCGGATTGTTCAAATTAACGTCATTGACGCTTCCTAATGGAAGTGCACCCGTCGCCAGCCTTGAATCGAGCGTACCGTTCGGTGCTCGTCCCGAAAGCGTTATTCGAACGCCGTCAGTGTTATTGAACTGTGAAAATCCGCTGTATGGTGGGTTTTGAGCAAGCTGGTTGTCTATACCCCCACGGTCGAGGAAATAAAACAGCCCGTAACCACCACGGAGAACATTCTTTCCCTTGCCGCCGAAATCATATGCAAATCCCAAGCGAGGACCGAAATTGTTCGTGTCCGTTTTGACAAGCGAGTCACCCTTGCCGCTTGCAACCACGAGCCGGCCCGTGGAGAGGTCAAAATTGGCCTGTCGTCCATACATCTCTGTCGGGTTGGTGAAGTATTCATACCGAAGGCCCAAATTGAATGTAAGGTTCTTCGATGCACGCCAGTCATCTTGGAAGAACAACGCGTTTTCCCAGTTTCGTGTACCGACCGTACCGAACGGAGGCCCGATCTGATAATTGCAGACAAATCCTATGAGAAGATCTGCCTGTTCCCACCCAGTCGATGCCGCGCCGCCGCACTGCCCCGGATCACCATTGCCGATAAGGAAGAAGTAACCCTTGCCGCGATTCGGCCGATACAGTGCAACATCTCGTCGCAGGATCGTTCCGCCAAACTTTAAGGTGTGATCACCGGACGTAAGGCTCAAGCTGTCAACTATTTGATAAGTGGTTTGCGGCACCAGATAAGGCCCGAAATCGCCCGTGTACTCAAGCTGACCGTTATAACCGCCGATCAACGCACCTCCACCGAGATTTGCATCGCGGTTAGCGTTTGGAATTCCCAGATCCGCGGAGATCGTCTGATCGAAGAACGGTGGAGTGTAGCCGTACTTAATGCTGCTTGCCTGTACACGAAGTTCGTTGAAAAGCGTGTTGGTCAATGCCGAGTTAAGCCCGATCACGCCGCCCCTTGTCCGGATCGGATTTGTGCCCGAACCAAATCCTGCCGGCAGGGCAGGCAGCCTCGAAGAAACAGTCTGATCGAAAAATCCTTGGCTCCAGCGACCGAACAGTTGATGTTTATCCGTCAAACTCGCATCGATTCGCACATCATAAGTATTCGTTTCGGTCGTTTCATTACGTGTCGTTTGATAGTTGTTGAAGATGCCAGAACGCGTTGGAAGCGGGAACGCCTGAAGGTATCGCAGCCCTACGGAGTTCATCCGGTTTCCGGGCAATTGATCGACGCGGTTCCCTGTTATCGGAAGCCCGGTCAGAATGTCCGTCAACTGGATCCCATTTCCGAGCAGTTCGCTGAAATTGCCGGTTCGCATCAAAGCGGTCGGTACCGTGGCAGTCTCTTGGTTCAACGGAAGGAATTGACGGAGTCCTTCGAAATCACCAAAGAAAAAGACCTTGTCTTTCCAAACAGGCCCGCCGATCGTGCCGCCAAACTGGCTGCGTCTAAATTCATTCTTTGAGCCGTTGAATGTCGGTCTAGCGTCGAGGTTATCGTTTCTCAAGAAGAGGAACGCACTGCCGTAAAAATCATTTCGGCCCGATTTAATGACCGAATTGATGATGCCGCCGCCGCCGCGACCAAACTCCGCTGAAGCGACACTTGTCTGAACGCGAAACTCCTGTATCGCCTCGGCTGACGGAAACACGTTGATCGTATTGACCAATGATTCGTTGTTATCAACGCCATCCAAAAGGAAGTTGTTCGCTTGTGTCCTTTGCCCGTTGACAGAAAGCGACGCACCGCCGGTGTTGCGGCCGCGATAGGTTTCCGCGTTTCCGGAAACACCGCTTGCAAAACCGTCGGGCACACCCGTTGTTACGCCAGGCGTAAGTCGGGCGAGTTCAAGTACGTTGCGTCCGTTCAACGGAAGTTCTACCGCCTCACGCCCCTGTATCACCTGGCCGATCGCCGATGTCGACGTTTCGACCTGGGGCACGTCCGTTGTGATAGTGACCGTCTCTGAAACGGCGCCTGCTTCGAGAGCAAAGTTCAGTGCCGCATTTTGGGCGACCTCAAGTGTCACATCTTGCTTGGTGGTCTTGAAATTGGTCGCGGTCACCTCGATCGAATAGCGCCCTGGCTGAAGCGATAGGATCGTAAAAGATCCGTCACTTGCGCTGGTCGCAGTTACCTGACGGCCGGTACCAACCGAAGTTACCTTGACCGTTGCTCCCGCAACGACCGCGCCGGTTGCATCGGTGACCGTACCCTGAATTCTCGCTGACTCGGTCTGGGCGAACGACATTGCCGTAAGCCCGAGGATCGAGATCGCGATAAAACAAATTTGTCGCAGTCTTTTCATTTTCATTGTTCTCATAAGTCAGATCACCTCTACGTTTTCCTGTTCTCGCCGCAGCATGAATGCCATGACGTCCGGTATCGCAAAAAGATCAGAATCCTCTTAGCCTTCTAAATTGTGCTCAAACGACTGTTATTGTTTGTTGTGGAAACAAACAAAGTATTAACCACTTCGTAACATTCTGTCAAGTATTTTTGTCGAATTCGACAAAACTTAATTTGCAGATGCAAATTTTCTAGCCAAAACAAGGCTGATAGACCCCAAAATACTAGGCCTGTCGCCAAGTGCAGAGGGAACGATCTTTGTCGTTTTCACCTCTTGTCGAATACTCCTTCTCCCGGCTTCCTCTATCTCATCCTTTATCATGTCCCAGGCCTTTGTAATGCTGCCGCTGATCACTACGGCTTGGGGACTGAATCCGATCAACAAATTGGATATACCAATTCCCAGGTACTTTGCATTTTCCTTGAGCTTGTTTATCGCCCGTGCCTCGCCATTTTGGGCAAGCCCGATAAGATGATCGATGTCTATCGACCCTTGTCCCGCTGAGCCATTCGAGGAAGCATATCGCTGCAAAAGGGCTTTTTCAGAAGCATGAGCCTCCCAGCAATCACGCCTTCCGCAAGAACAAGTGACCGGCGCATTTTCAGAAACGAACATATGTCCGAATTCGCCGGCTGCGCCATTCTCGCCTCGGTAAACCTGCCCGTCGATCACGATGCCGGTTCCGATGCCTTCACCTACAAAGACCATCACGAAATTACGCGTCCGTCTTATCTCCTCATTGCCAAACCAAAGTTCTGCAAGAGCGACGGCGTTCGCGTCGTTTTCTATCACGACTTCCATGCCGGTCTGCTCCGTTATTTGCCTTCCAATGTCCCAATTGGACCATTGAAAATAAGGAACATAGAGGATCTCTCCGCTGGTCTGGTCCGCGATTCCCGGAACGCTGATGCCGACCTCAAGATTTGCCTCAGGGTACAGATCAACAAAATTGCTGACTTTTGCCAGTATCTGCTTGTTCATATAGTTTATGTCCGAAGAGGTCGGAAACTCTTCGGTCTCAAGCAAATTTCCAGCAAGGTCAGAAAGGACAACCGTGGTCTCCCGCGGCGTCACATCGACCCCGATCGCAACGGGTGTACCCGTTTTCAATCGTAATAATGTCGGTTTTCGTCCGCCGGTGGAATCACCGGTGCCTATCTCTTCGATCAGGCCTTCTAACTGTAGATCGTCGATGATCGCGGAAACTGTTGAACGCTGAAGCGAGGTTTCCCGAGCGATCTCGGCTCGGGATATTGGCGCTCGCGCCCTGACATAGTTCAAAACTATCTGCTTATTGATATCCCGGATCGTATTGTGCCGGGCTATCTGTTTTTCAACTTTGTGCAGATATATCTTTTTCATCAGATAGTTCGGTTTAAGAACGAATCTGGCGCTCGAAATTCCTTTGTTTGGTTGACGAACAAACAAACCAATAATATCTATTTCTGATCGAACGTCAAGCACAAATCGCTCGATCAGCGAATTATGCGGCCTGATCGCCCTTAACTCTTCCCCACTACGACGGCGGAATTTCCTTTCCGGCCTTGATTTTGGTTTAGAATACGAAGCCCCGAAAGATATTTTCAAGTTCCGAAAAAAAGACTTGACTCTGTAGTTGACTCAAGGGTTTATGATGTATTTGTTGGCTAAATAGTGCCAAGTGAAAATATGAGAAAGACATTCAATCTCTTTGAGGAATCAGCAGCCGGCGACGATCGGACTCTTAAGATCGGTGAACTATCCAAGCGAAGCGGTATCGGGATAGAAGCTCTGAGATTTTATGAGAAGAGCGGTCTTCTCGACCGCCCTGCAAGAACCGAAAGCGGTTATCGGCTTTACGGAGAGCCGGCACTTGACCGATTGTCCTTTATCAAGAAAGCACAGCTGCTTGGTTTTACTCTCGACGAGATAAAGGAACTGATCGACCACAAACGAAAAGGCGAAAATCCTTGCTCTGAGGTAAGGGCGATCGTTCGAGGCCGTCTCGACGATCTGAATGAACGGATCAAGCAAATGACGAAGTATCGCAACGAACTGAAAGCGGCGTTGGACGAATGGGAAATACGCGGCGAGGCCGAAGGACATGTGTGTGGTCTTATCGAAGGATCGTCGATAAAGCACCAGATGGATCATCGAAAATTGGGAAGGAATAAACACAAATAATAAGGAGAAAGCGATCATGAATGAACTAACAACTACAAGGGTAAAAGCACCTGACATCACCTGCGGCGGATGTGCGAACTCAATCAAGAATGCGTTTGGCCGTGTCGACGGAGTGACGGGTGTTGAGGTCGACGTTGCCACCAAGGAGGTCTGCGTAACTCATGATGAGCACGTCGATCGAGTAAAGGTACTTGAGACGCTCGACCGGGCTGGTTTCCCTGCAGAATAAGCCCGGTGATGAAATGAAAGCATCAATGGCTGAACATAACGCACAAGGCGAGGTTTGCGAACGGGTAGATCTTCCGATCACGGGTATGACGTGTGCGGCATGTGCGAACCGCATCGAGCGTACATTGAACCGCCAGCCGGGCGTCAGAAAGGCCTCGGTGAATTTCGCGACCGAGCGGGCGACAATCGAGTTCGATCCCTCGGCGACGAACACCGGAACGCTGATCGAAACTGTTCGCGATACCGGATACGACGTCCTTGAGGTTTCTGTTAATGAAAATGCACAAGACAGTCTCGAAGCGGCACACGCTGCCGAGTATGTAACGCTTAAACGTAAGTTTATCGTCGCCGCGGTTCTTTCGCTGCCGGTTCTGGTCATAGCGATGTCGCACGGTTCGATCTCTTTTTTGAACTTCGATGGAGTTAACTGGCTGCAGTTTCTGCTTACGACTCCGGTAGTGGTGTATTCAGGCCGTCAGTTCTACACAGGAGCGTGGGCTGCATTCCGCCACCGGTCAGCCGATATGAACACCTTGATCGCCGTCGGTACCGGAACCGCTTATATTTACTCGGTCCTCGCAACGGCATTCCCATCTCTATTTGTCACAGAATCGGGTGCTCACTCGGCCCATGCCGCGACAATGGTTCCGGTATATTACGAGGCCGCGAGCGCGATAATCGCACTCATTCTTTTAGGAAGTACGCTTGAGGCAAGAGCAAAAGGCCGAACCGGTGACGCGATCCGAAAGCTGATAGGCTTGCAGCCGAAAACGGCACGGGTCGTCCGCAACGGCGAGGAACTTGAGGTGGAGACCGACAGGGTCATTGCCGGCGATGTCGTGATCGTTCGACCCGGCGAGAAGATCCCGGTTGACGGCGTCGTTACGGAAGGAGCTTCAGCTGTTGACGAATCGATGCTAACAGGTGAGAGCATTCCGGTCGAGAAATCGGCAGGAAGCGAGGTCTTTGGAGCTACCATAAACAAAACAGGTGCATTTCACTTTCGCGCGACCAAGGTCGGAAAGGATACGGCATTGCAGCAGATCGTCAAACTGGTTCGCGATGCGCAAGGTTCGAAACCGCCCATCGCAAGACTCGCGGATACGATCAGCGGCATCTTTACGCCGGTCGTGATCTCGATCGCCATCGCAACGTTCGTCATCTGGTTCGTGGCCGCATCTCCCGAGGTCCGGTTCACGATGGCGCTTGTCAATTTCGTTTCCGTTCTGATCATTGCATGTCCGTGTGCTTTGGGTTTGGCGACGCCGACGGCGATCATGGTCGGCACCGGCAAAGGAGCCGAATTAGGTATCCTGATCAAGGGCGGCGACAGCCTCGAAACCGCTCACAAACTCAATACCATCGTTCTAGACAAAACCGGCACGGTCACAAAGGGCGAGCCCGAACTGACCGATGTCGTGACCGAAAACGGTTTCAACGAGCACGAGCTGTTGCGGTTGATCGCCTCGGCCGAAAAACTGAGCGAGCATCCTTTGGCAGCAGCCATCGTCCGCGGGGCGGAAAAACGCGGTATCGATATCAACAAAGCCGAAGCGTTCAACGCCATCGCGGGCCGCGGCGTCGAGGCCAGGGTCGCCGGACGACATCTGCTGCTCGGCAATGAACGCTTGATGACTGAGAGCGGTATTGAGATCGAAACGTCTTCTGCATATGCTGAGCGGCTTGCCGACGAAGGAAAGACGCCGATGTACGCGGCTATTGACGGAAAATTCGCCGGACTTGTTGCCGTTGCGGACACCGTGAAACCCGGATCAAAAGAGGCCGTCGCAGAGCTGCAGCGGCTTGGCCTGGAGGTAGTGATGATGACCGGCGACAACGAGCGGACCGCCGATGCAGTTGCCCGAGAGGTCGGTATTACTCGTGTCCTGTCCCAGGTACTTCCGCAGGATAAGGCTGGTGAGATCAAGCGCCTGCAGGCAAAAGGAAAGCTCGTAGGAATGGTCGGCGACGGCATCAATGATGCTCCTGCTCTTGCTCAGTCCGATGTCGGTATCGCTATCGGAACCGGCACGGACGTAGCGATCGAGGCCAGCGATATAACGCTTATCCGCGGAGACCTTCGAGGCGTGGAACGTGCGATCGCTCTTTCAAAAGCAACGATCCGCACGGTAAAGCAGAACCTCTTTTGGGCATTTATTTACAACGTGATAGGGATCCCGGTCGCCGCAGGTATCCTTTATCCTTTCACGGGCTGGCTGCTTTCGCCCATCATAGCAAGTGCGGCGATGAGCCTTTCCAGCGTTTCAGTTGTGAGCAACAGCCTGCGACTGCGGTCGTTCAGGGGATGAGGTGGATCAAGTGGATACTAATGAGATCATCGTAATCGCAGTAGGAATTCTGGCTGTCGTAACAGTGATCTGGTGGTTCTTTGGCGAACGCGAGACCGTCGCTGCGGAGGTCCGCAAAGACGGCGTGCAGGAGATAGACATTACCGTAAAGGGAGGCTATTCACCCGACGTTATCGCTGTCAAGAAAGGAGTTCCGGTAAGACTCAATTTCTTCCGGGACGAGACCTCTTCCTGCAGCGAGCAAGTGGTAATTGGAGATCTTGGCATCGCTCGCGACCTGCCGGCCTACAAAACGACGGCGATCGAGTTCACACCGGACCGCACCGGCGAGTTTCCTTTTACCTGCGGAATGAACATGCTGCACGGCAAGTTGAAAGTAACGTAGTGTTCTTTGAGGCTGGCCGCAGCACCCATCATTTGCAGGGAACAGCGGCGGCCGGCTCGAACCTGCTAACGTATTCACGTGCGTACATTTGGACGTTATTTCGAATACGGCTAAAGACGTGACAAAAAAACGGCTCGTTCTTGATCCGCTCGCCAAGGAAGTCCATCGCCGTCACTTCGCTCCAATATTCGCGGCTTTCCCAGATCTCCATTGGTGTTCCGCCTATTTCCTCGGCGAGTTGAACAAGTTTCTGATCGTACGGATTGTGTCCGTTCCTTAGAAAGATCGAAGTGTATTGAGGTATCAGCTTGCTTTGCCGTTCGAGTGTCGATGCATTTGCCGCGGCTGTCTGGCTGACATGGCCGAGTTCGTGCGACAGTTTCGTGGCGGCGAGCAGGCGGCCGCTGATCGCAAACTCGGTGTCGGCGGTTGAGAGAGAATTGAGAACAGGATAGTAGATCGGATCCGGGTAGCCTTCGTCTATCTCAGAGCCGAGCGTGATGGTCGCACCCACTAAATTCCCATTGTCGTCCCACTGGAATCGCCCCGTTCCGGCTCCCTTTTTCTTGCCAGCATCAACCTGGATGGTGAGGACAAAGTTCTTGTTCGTCGCCCACGATTCCCATTGGTTACGGCCAAATTCAGTCGAGAGAAGCTCTGATTTCCATCTTTCAAAACGTTCATGAAACTTACGCGGAACCTCCAAGCGAATACCACCGCCGGTCGGTGCGGGGACTACCTCGAACGTTGGGACAAAAGGTGCGTTGGCCAGAACCGAAGATGCCGAAATTACGCCGAAAATGAACGCGACAACGAAAAACGCGGAAACGAATCCAACCAACTTCATCGATAAGCCCTCCGTTCAAAAAGCTGAAGAAGAAACAAAAGATCTCTCGGGAACCGTCATACGGTAGCCTGATTTAGAGTTTCCAGTCAAGATTTTGAATAACATAACCAGGACTTTCCGTATTCTCGCGGCAAGCAGAAGGCCATCGGTTGTAGCCGAGGTCGTATATGGCAACGGATCTGAAAATGCGCGTTAGATTTCTTTCCGAATCGTCAATAATACTTATCGGTCGATTGTTTTAGCACGCCTGACCAAGGCCGTTTGTTTCTTAACCAATAAGGAGTAAGACCATGAAAGTGAAGGTTTACCACAACGGTGACGACGTTTTTATCGCATGGAAGCCGAATGGGATCATAAAAGATTGCCGTGGATTTGCATTGTACAGAAAGCGAAACGGCGTGGAAGAAGTAGTAAGTACCTGGGTAGGTTTCGTCGGGCAGTCCCACACAGATGGCGAACGACGTGCCTCGACCAACTGGCCGATTCAAAAGTACCAATGGACCGACTATATGGCTGCTCCGGGAGATAAGGTCCAATACCGGGTCGTCCCAATGATCGGGCCCGACAAAGATAACCTTGCGGTCGATGCGACGAATGCAAGCGGCTGGACGCCGGAGATAACCTTGGACTATGAGTTTGCTTCCAAAATATCGGCATATTTCAATCGCGGCATTGTCGCGGCCCAGTGGGTTTCCCGTCGTCTTGGGGTTACGCCAACAAATTTAAAGTCAAAGGAACTGGAAAAGGTCATAGACACGCCCGGCGACCCGATGAGAGAGTTTCTGATGGGTCCGCTAGGGTCGCGGCTGTTCGAACTTCTAAAGAAGGCAGCCGACGATAAACTTGAAATATATGCCGCGCTTTACGAACTTCACGATAAACAGCTCGAAGCGGCTCTGAAAAAGCTTGGGCAGCGTGCTCACGTCGTTCTGGCGAACGGAAGCGTGAAGAAAAAAGGCGATGATCAAAACGAAGATGCCAGGACATTTTTGGCAGGCAAGATCGACCTTCACGACAGGATGATCTCGCCAAACGCTCTGGGCCACAATAAATTCCTTGTTGTTTGTGATAAGCAAAAGAAACCGAGATGGGTTTGGACCGGTAGCCAAAATTGGACGCGGACCGGGCTTTGCACTCAAGCGAACAATTCGGTTCTGATCGACGACAAGTCGATCGCTGGAGAGTACAAGAAACAATGGGATCTTTTGCAGGCTGCGGGTAACTCGACACCAAAAACGCTCAAAACCTCAAACTCCACGCCGCGAGACCGCCAGATCGGATCAACAAAGACGCGAATATGGTTCACGCCGACCGTCGGTCAAGTCGACCTCGACGAGGCAAAGTCCATTATCGAGGGAGCCAAAGACGCGATCCTGTTTCTGATGTTCAACCCCGGCCCAAAGGATACGCTATTGAACAAGATCATCGACACGGCACGGAATGGGCCCAACGGCTCAAAGCTATATATTCATGGTGCGGTCAACCAGGACCCGAGCACCAAGACGAACAATGTAGAACTTTTTGACGAAGCGAACTGGGAACGTGCGGACTACAACGTCGTGCTCCCTGCGGCGATCGACGAACCTACCGAATGGTTCATACGGGAAATGAAAAAGCTTCCAAAAGCTCAGGCGATGGTCCATAGCAAGGTCGTAGTTGTTGATCCTTTCGGCGGCAAATCAATAGTGATCACTGGCTCGCATAACCTGGGACCGAAAGCAAGCAAGACCAATGACGAGAATCTGCTGATCATCAAAAATGCGCCGGGCCTGGCCGCCGCATATGCGACGAACATAATGGCCGTTTACAATCAATACCGTTGGCGTTTTCGACGCCAGACTCAGCCGGCCGCAAAACGATGGAAAGGTCTCCAGGACGACGATAAATGGCAGAAGGGATACTTGAAACCCGGCAGCCGTTCGCTGCGTGAGATCGACTTTTGGGTTGGATAGCTCGCTAAATATCGCTTTGGCAGATGAAAAAAGGCATCCTCTCGGATGCCTTTATCTATGCCTTTTGAAACTTTACTTCTTGAGTAATTCCTTAACGGCTGCCTCTATTTGCTGATCGCGGCCTCCCGACATTATCTCAGGCTCGTTGCGGACGAGGATATCCGGCTCCATCTGGACATTTTCGGCACATTTCCCGTCCGGTGTTTGCCAGCAGCCCATCGGGATGCCGTAACGCAGGGTCGGGTCGATCTGGTTTTCCCACCATACGAACGTTCCGGTTCCCGGAACCGGCATTCCGAGAATGCGTCCGATATTCTTGAGCTTATAGGCCAGCGGGAAAAGATGTGCGTCCGAGTAATTGCTTTCACCGACAAGTACGATCGACGGCTTGACCCATTTATCGAACGGCTCGCTGCCAACATATTGGCCGTGCGGGATCACGTCAAAGTATTTCTTGCCGCTCAGAAAATCACTGAGCTGCTCGTGGATGCCTCCTCCGCCGTTGAAGCGAGTATCGACAATAACTGCGTCCTTTCCGATGTTAAGTCCAAGCATTTCATCGACAACGGTTCGCATGCTCGCGTCGTTCATCGCCCTGACATGAACATAACCGATCTTTCCGCCGGAAAGTCTTTCGGTCTCGGCGCGGCGGTTCCGCACCCAGCGTTTGTATAGCAGCTCGCCCTCTTCACCACCGTTGATCGGCTTAACGGCCTCCTCCCAGCGTTTGTTTGCCGAGGGATCGTACAAAGAAAGTAGTGTCATCTTGCCCGCCTTTCGGTTTAGCAGCTTATAGAGATCCATCGAAGCATCGATCGCCGTACCGTCGATCTGTTCGATGATGTTTCCTGCCTTCACCGCCGACGCCGCGACATCGAGCGGCCCACCCTGAATTACTTCGGCGATCTTCGCACCGCTGCCGGTGTAAGAGTAGTCGAACAAGACGCCAAGAGACGCTGTCTGATCGCCGGTCGGGAAATTGGGCCGGTAATATGCGCCTGTATGCGACACGTTCATTTCGCCCAACATCTCGCTCATCATTTCGGCGAAATCGTAATTGTTGTTTATATACGGCAGGAATTTCTTGTATACCGTGTAGTACGAATCCCAATCGACGCCCTGGAGATCCGGAAAGATCAGCTTTTGCCTGAACTGGCGCCAGCTATGATCGAAGATATACGCTTTTTCCGCGGAATAATTGAGCACCATTTCCGTGTTCACGCCGATCGGTTCCGTTTTACCGCTTTCAGCGTCGACTTTCATGGCACGGCCATCGGCAACTATGAACAGGAACTTACCGTCTTGCGAAAGTTCCATCGAGGTGTTGTTGGCACCGAGTTTATTAAAGAGCTTTGTTTCCCTCGTACGGAGTTCGGTGACCCAAAGATCGTTGCCTTTCTCAAAATTGGTCAGATAGAAAAGTTTTTCGCCGTCCTTGGAAAGCACGTAATCGGAAGCCGCAGACGTATGGACCGTGAGGCGCATCTTCCGTTCGTTGAGGCCGTCCCAATCGAAAGCGAGCAGCTTTTTATCATCCGGCTTTGGCGACGGTGAAGCGCTCGGGCTGGCAGTCTTCGCCTTTTCGTCGGCCTCCTTCTTATCCTTTTCTTCCTGCTCTTTCAGTAGCGCAAACTCTTCTTTCGATAGCCGGGCCCGATCATAGGCGGCCTTGGTAAAGTACATTCCGAATACGTCACCGGATGTCGCTCCGCCGCCCTGAGCTAGGGTTCCCTCGCGGCTCGATCCCCAGATCATCATTTTTCCATCCATTGCCCATTTAGGCGCCACGTCGTCGTAACCACTCTGGGTAAGATTGCGCACTTCGCCGCTGCCATCTGCAGAAACAATTCCGACCTCTGGCGTGAAGATCCGCTGCGGCGGACCGAACGATACCAGCAGCCACTTGCTGTCAGGCGACCAGGTGTAATACTGATCGCCGTCAGCATAAGAATAGTTTTTGTCGGCCGGAAGAACGGTGCGCGACTGTTTCGAAGCTATGTTATAGACCTTTAAGGTGTTTCTGTTTTCGAGATAAGCGATCTCTTTGCCGTCCGGTGAGAAGGCGGGCTGAAACTCCTCGGCCGACGTCGCGATCGCCGGTTCGTCTTTTAGAACCGTGGAGACATAGAAATACGGTTCGGACTTCCGCGTCAGGCTTACGGTATAAACGTTCCAGTTATTGTCCTTTTCGGCGGCATATACCAGCGAGCGGCCGTCAGGACTGAAACTGACACTTCGCTCCTGCCACGGCGTGTTAGTTATTCGCTTGACCACCTTGCCGTCGATGCTGCTTACGAAGATCTCGCCGCGGAAGCCGAAGGCGAATTCCTTTCCATTCGGCGAAAGCTTGGCCTCCGTAAACCCGCCGTTCACCGGAACTATCCGCTCGATCGTGTCACGGCCATCGACGGCGATGCGAACACGTACTTTAGTTGGCTCGCTTCCGGGTTTCATCGTATAGATCTCGCCATCGTAGCCGAACGCGAGCGTGCCGGACTTGGAACGGGTAAGAAACCGGACGGGGTTCTTGGTGAATTTGGTCAATGCGGTCGATCGGTCAGGCCGAGAGATCGAACTTTTATAGACGTTGAAGCTGCCGCCCTGTTCGCTCAAGTAATAAAAATCATTATTGTTCGAATCGAAGACCGGGTTTCTGTCTTCGCCTTTGAAAGTTGAAAGCTGTGTGTATTTTCCCGTCTTTACATCGTAGGCCCACACATCGCGGGTCACGGAAGATGTATGATGCTTTCGCCAATCGCTCTCGTAGCCTTTGTAATCGTGGAAAATTATCTTGTCGCCCGTCGCGTCCACTGTCGCGTCGAGCGCTGGCGTAGTAAGCACAAGCGAGACTCGTCCCCCGGCCGCGGGAACGCTGTAAAGCTCGCTCATACCGCCTGTCGGGAACTGGACGTTCGACGCTGAGTCTTGCCGAGCGGCATTGAACAGTATCGCCGTGTCGTCCGCCGTGAAGCTGCTCGGGACTTCACGCGTTGAGTGATAGGTCAACCGCTTTGCTTCGCCGCCCGTCGCAGGCATCACGAAAACGTCAAAGTTGCCGTAACGGTCAGAAGCAAAGGCGATCGACCGTCCGTCGTGGCTCCAGACGGGAGCGAACTCATAAGATTCACTAACAGTAAGTGGTATGGCATTTCCGCCCGCCGGATCCACCGACCAAATGTCGCCTTTATATTCGAACAGGATCGTCTTTCCATCAGGCGAGATAGCCGGGTAACGCAGCCACATCGGATCACCCTGTCCGAAAGCAAAAACAACCGAGAAGAACACGAAAACGAGGCAAGAAATGAGTTTCATATTGATTAAAAATGGATCTATGGGTTTAGAGTCGGTATATCATACGCGCAGCCCAGGAAAATTGTTACAAGGAAATCACCACTCCCATCACGTGAGATAAATAAAAAAAGGACATCATTCTAGATGTCCTGGTTTACGAAAGTATTGGTGGAGACGAGGGGGATCGAACCCCTGACCTCATGAATGCCATTCATGCGCTCTCCCAGCTGAGCTACGTCCCCGGTATCAATTGACGTATGACAATTGATATTTGACAGTTCGCCTTAGGCAAAAAGCCGAAGCGATATTATCCATTTTCCGTTTTCAGATGTCCAATGGCTTATTTGCCTTGGAAAACGGGTTTGCGTTTTTCAAGAAATGCTGAGACGCCTTCTTTCTTATCTTCGGTCGAAAAACAGATCGCGAAAAGATCGACCTCGCGGCGGAGCCCTTCGTCGAGGTTTGACCGCGACGCAAACTTAACGGCCTCTTTTGTAAGCTGAAGCGCTATCGGCGCCTTCTCTGCGATCATTTCGGCGATCTTCATTGTCTCTTCTTCGAGTTGATCGATCGGAAAGACGCGGTTGAGCAGGCCGAATTTGTAGGCCGTCTCGGCGTCGATCATATCGCCGAGCAGGCAAAGTTCCATCGCACGGCCTTCGCCGATAAGACGAGCGAGACGCTGTGTTCCGCCGCCGCCGGGCATTATGCCGAGATTGATCTCCGGCTGAGAGAATCTTGCCTTTTCACTGCCGATCCGGATATCGCACGCTAATGCTAATTCGTTGCCGCCGCCGAGGCAGAAACCGTTGATCATCGCGATCACTGGTTTTGGAAAGGTATCGATCGTATTGAAGAGAGTGCGTTCGTGAAAAAGGTCACGTTGTGCGACCGGCGTCGCTTCTACAAATTCGCTTATGTCGGCTCCCGCGATAAATGCCTTTTCACCCGAGCCGGTAAGAACGACAACGCGAACGGAATCGTCCGACTTTAACCCATCCATTGCCGCCACGCCTTCCTCGTGCACCTTCATATTCAGCGCGTTAAGCTTGTCCGGGCGATTGATGGTCAGAAGGGCGACAGCACCGCGCTTTTCTATGGTTATAGTTTCGTAGTTAGACATCGGTCGTGTGTGATTCTTTTCTTCCCGAGGGTGTAGTTCAGCTAAAACAATGCGGAAGAGGGCGTCCGCGTTCGGAACTACTCATCGCGGCCGTCCTCTACGTTGTCGTCGGCGATCCATGCGACAAATAGTCGGAGCCAGGCGTCTTTAGGTTCCTCGATCGCCACTCCGACGCGGGTCGTTCCATAGCTTCCCGTCGAAAGTCGGACGACTTTGGCCTTTACCTCGACCGGAACGCCATCAGGCCTATGCGAACGGATGTTAAGGCTGTCACCGTTCTCGATCTTTTGATTTAACTGGAATAATGCACCGAGCGTAGAAATATCATCGGTCTCGGTCGGTTCACTCCATGCCGCACCGTCATCCGACCGGCCGGAGACGACGATCGGCAGCCTCAGCGCCATTCTGAGAGCGAAGCGTTTTTCCTCGAACTGAGGCTTCATACTTGTTGGCATTTTACGTCCAATTTGAACGGGCGAAAACCGAGCAGAAAGATGATAACACGTTGGGTTTGCAAACTTCCAACCCCCTTGCTCCTCGGAATATAAGCTGAAACACCGGGAATTATACAAACAAGCCTCGAATTATGCGTTCGACGAGTGTTGCGCTCGAAAGTTATAATATCCAAACCGTGCACTTCGATGATACCGATCGTCAGGGATAAAAAAACGAAATTATGTCGCAAATAGAGATCAACAAAAAGGTAGTGATACTGGGGTCTGGGCCGGCAGGTTTGACAGCAGCAATTTACGCATCGCGTGCGCAGCTTGACCCGCTCGTGATCGACGGCCCCCAGCCGGGCGGGCAACTTACCATTACGACCGATGTGGAGAATTACCCGGGATTCAAGAACGGTATCATGGGCCCCGTTCTAATGGACGAGTTTCGCGAACAGGCACTGAGGTTCGGCACCGAGATCATTAACGTCTGGATCGAAAAGGTCGATCTGAGCCAGCGGCCGTTTATCCTCTATGGAAAAGAAAGTCAGGATGCCGAGGCGATCACAACGATCATAAGAGCGGAAACGCTTATAATCTCGACCGGCGCATCGGCCAAGTGGCTGGGCGTTCCGGGCGAAGAACCCGTACCGCTTGGATTAGGCGGAAACGGAGTTTCCGCTTGCGCGACTTGTGACGGCTTCTTCTTTCGCGGTAAACCGATCGTGGTCGTGGGCGGCGGTGACACTGCTATGGAGGAAGCATTGTTTCTGACGAAGTTTGCGTCGGAAGTGACCGTTGTCCACCGGCGGGACGAGTTTCGAGCTTCTAAGATCATGGCCGATCGGGTGAAGAGCCACGAAAAGATCAAGATCCTTTGGAACACCGAGGTGAAACAGATCAACGGAACAAAGGAGTCGGGAGTTGAGAGCATCACCCTTATTGATACCCAAGCAAACGAAACCTTTGACTACCCGACACAGGGCGTCTTCATCGCCATCGGCCACAAGCCGAACACTGATCTTTTCAAAGGCATTCTTGATATGGACGACGTCGGATACCTGATCACCGAAGGCAAGACGATGAAGACAAATGTCCCGGGGGTGTTCGCTTGCGGCGATGCACAGGACTCGTATTACCGGCAGGCGATCACGGCCGCGGGAACGGGCTGCATGGCAGCGATAGACGCTGAACGTTTCCTAGCGGAACATCCGATCCTGGCTGAAACAACTATTGCCGCCTAAGAACTAACCGGAAAAAGCTTGGGACGGGAAAAGATCTCCCGCCCCTTTTTTGTTCTCGACTCAAGTCCTTTCCGCATTAATTCACGGACGAACCATTCACTGACGCTAATCCTTGGGGAGTTTTGATCACCCGCTTCGGATCAAAACCTTTCGATGCGGCCCGGCGAAGTATATCGTTATAAAGGGGTTCTTTCATTTCGGCTTCCCGCGAAAGTATCCAGAAATAGTCCCGGTCTGGCGTCCCCACGACTGCGTATGTGTAATCGTCTGCTAGTTCGATCACCCAATAATCTGCCCAGACAAACGATAGAAAGGAAATGAATGCGGGAGCAAATCTAACCTTGAGTTTCGCGTTTGTTGCTTTATCGGCGATCTTTCCAGCGGCCTTCGCACCGCTTAACTTTCCATCTTTCCCCATACATTGATTGAAGACCTCGAGCTTTCCTTCGCCTTTCAAGGTGTAGGTCGCGGTGACATTGCCAACGCACTGATTCTGGAATTTGTTCGGATACCGGGCGATCTCGTACCATTTGCCTTGATATCTGTTCAGATCCACGTTTGCAACTGTCGCCAACTCCACCGGTTTTTTCGATTGAGCAAAGGCTGAAAGGCTTGTTATCATAACAACTAAGCTAATTGTTATTATTTGTTTCATAACCGATAGCTGATTTCGACTTTTCAATGCTATTGGATGCATTGCTTCCCGAAACAATGCTCCAATTTATAAGAAACAAATGCCGATATACGAATATAGATGCAAAAATTGCAGTTCTCATTTTGAAAAGAGGCAGTCCGTTTCGGACGAACCCTTAAGAGTTTGTGAAAAGTGCAGCGGCGAGCTTGAGAAGCAATGGTCGCTTTCCGGTTTTGCGTTCAAGGGTGAGGGTTGGTATGTGACCGATTACTCAAAAAGGAACGGCGGGGCAAGCGAAAAAACTTCGACTGGTGAATCAACCGCGACGGCTGATGCTGCATCAAAGTCAACAAGTGATCCGACACCTAAGAGCGATTAGATCTTTGTTAGACAACCCGGTCGTTTTGGCGGCGGTATTGGTCTGCGCTCTATCGACGGCGGTCTTTGCCCAATCGAGAAGAAGTGCACGAACAACCGACACCGAGGGAACGGTCGTTCCCGTAACCGCATGGCGGACAGATAAGAAGACCGACCCTATAAAGCTCGAAAACCTCTTCTTATATGAGAACGGTGTCGAGCAGAAAATAAAGAACTTCAGCTACGACCCGTCGCCTGCAAAGATCGCGATCCTTGTCGATAACTCTCAGACCCTGCCCACAGACTTAGAAAAACTGAAGGCCGCGACCATGGAATTCGCCTATGAGATCTTTGAGGGCGACCAGCTTTTTGTCCTCGCTTACGACGAAAAGGCAGAGATCATCCAGGAATGGACCGACGATGCGAAGAAGCTCGAGGCATCGCTGGCTACCTTCAGGAAAAAAGGCAATCCTTACCTTTTCGACGCTTTGAATTCGACATCGAACGAGATACTTTTGCCCCTGATGCCGGGCACTAGAAAGACTGCGATCGTCGTGATCGGCGACGGCCTTGACCGCGGCAGCAAGACAAAATTCGATCAGATCCTCGGCGACCTGCAAAACAACAACATCACCGTTTACTTTCTTCAGATACCGGACCGCTCGGGCGGTGCCTATCGGCGCGACCAGCCAAAAGCAGCCGGAGTCGTTTCGGCGCTGACCGAAGGAACGGGAGGAATGACATTTCCGCTGGACGAAGCTCAGACAGCCGCGAAATTCATCTGTGATGAGCTCAGGCGGAATCGTTACTTGCTCTCATACCAGCCTGTAAATACATCTGCATTTGACGCCCGCCGGGTCTTTCTTACCGCGGACGAAGGCATTTCTATTCGGACAAAATCTGCTCAGCCGCCTAATATAAAGGTCAACTAAGTCCCTTTTCCTACAACATACCTATAACAACACGGTCAAATTTGTGCTAAACTCTCTCCACAAATGTCGCCTTTCCGCGTCCCCTTAAGGAGCCAGGTTCATAAGTGAGCGATAACAAAAACATTCCCGGCCCGCCGCCTGACGATTGGACAAAAACGACGCCGAACGTCAGTCTGCCGAACAACGTCACCGGAGGTAGCGGCGGCGGCGAACCGGATTGGGCCAAGACCAACTACAAGATCCCATCCCAGGCCGTGAATCCCGACGATTTTGGGAAAACCATCACCAACATTAAGCCGATCGAAACGAATAAACAGGATTTCGGCAAGACGATGTATCCCGGCGCAGCGGCCCAGCCTCCGGCGGCCGATTGGGGAGCTACACAGGCTAATGCAAATGTAAATGCAGGAGATTTCGGTGCTTCGCCGTCCGACTGGGGCCCCGGACCGGACAAGACCACCCCCTATTTCCAGCTTCCCGAATCAGAAAGGGCGAAGTATCAACAGCTTCCGCCGACGCCCGCCGAACAGGCAGCGCAGGCCGCGGAAGAAGAAAAAGCAAAAGGCGGGATCCCGGGTTGGGTATGGGCAGTTGCCGGCCTGATGGTGATGTTCTTTTTCGCGGTCGCGGTCTTGGGTATCGTTTATTTCTTCATCATTAGAGACTCTAGTTTCAAAGTGACCGTCAAAGGGGCTCCTCCGGGAAGCGACATCCTTGTTGACGACAAACTGCTTGCCGTTTCGAACGAGAACGGAGATTCGGAGATTCCTAATCTTGCTCCCGGAAAGCGGACCATAACGATCAGTCACCCGAGTTTCACGTGCCAGCCGATCCAGGTTGAGGGCGGACGCGGAGTCAATCCGGAGCCCGTCATAGCGCGATGCCAGGCACAGGCCGTCAAAACTACTGACGATTGCGCGAACATACAGATCGGTGAAGAGGACAAGGCCGAACGCTGCTATAACGCCGCCCTTGATGCCCTTCCAACCCCGTTCACTCCCGAACAGCTGGTCAAGGCATTGAACATCTTGATCATTAACTTCAATACCGGCAGTTCGGAAATATCGCCAAGGCGTATCGTCGCACTCAAGAAAGGCGCCGACTTTATTAAGAGATTGCCGGCAGATGTTGTGTTGGAAGTTGGAGGGCATACTGACAACGTAGGCCAACCGGGACCGAATCTGGCACTTTCGGAAGCGCGTGCCAGTGCCGTCAAAGATACTCTCGTAAAATTTGGCGTAAACGGCAGCATCCTTCAGACGCGGGGTTACGGTTCGACCAAACCAAGGACCGACGTTGACGGGAACACAGAACTTGGCAAATTCCTTAATCGGCGTATCGAATATTCGATCGTAAAGAAATAGGCCGATCTTCACGCAAAATAAGCCGGAGAGCCTGGTGCATCTCCGGCTTTTTCTTTTTTGTTGATGAAGTTAGCTGTCTAACAGCGAATAATCTTATACCGCCACCGGAGCCGCGATCTTACCGTGAGATCGGTAGTTGTTCAATTTCAGGTTCTCGTATTTGAAATTGAGCAGGCCATCCAATCCTTTAAGTCCGTCGGCATTTGCGAACTCAAGAACCGGAAGGTCGAGCGGCTCGCGTGAAAGTAGTTCATTTACTTGATCGAGGTGGTTTGAATAAATGTGAAGGTCGCCGAACGTATGAATAAAATCACCGACCTCAAGACCACAGACATGGGCGACGAGGTGGGTCATCAGCGCATAGCTGCTGATATTAAATGGCACGCCGAGAAAGGCGTCGGCGGATCGTTGATATAGCTGGCAATGCAATGTCTTGCCGCCGTCGATCTTGAATTGGAACAGCGTGTGGCACGGCGGCAACGCAACATTGTCGCAGGTCTCCGGATTCCAGCCGGTGACGATCAAACGACGAGAGTTTGGATTCGTCTCGATCTCGCGGACCAGCCGAGCGATCTGGTCGACGCCGTTCATCTTCGGATAATCGCCGCCGAACGAACGCCACAGATAACCGTAAACCGGCCCTAGATCGCCCTCTTCCCTATCGAATCGAGCCGTTTGCTCTTCCGTAGCCCATTCCTGCCAGATATCCACGCCGCGAGCGCGAAGATCGGCCTCGTCCGTTGAGCCGCTCAGGAACCAAAACAACTCCTCTGCCACCCAGCGATACGGAACGCGTTTTGTCGTGACGATCGGAAATCCTTTTTGAAGATCGAAGCGGGTTTGGTAGCCGAACGCCGATATGGTCCCGACTCCCGTGCGGTCTTCATGCCGCGTTCCGTTTTCGAGGATGTGTCTGAGAAGGTCGTGATATTGTTTCATTCTAAATTATGGAGTGGAAAACACCGGCAAGCGTGGAATCGGCGGTTCCAATCCGTCCATGTCGAACTCGATCCGGTCACTGCCGGCATTCCGGATCGCGGTGACCAATTTAATTAGCGTTTGAAAACTCGTTCCCGGCGTATACACCTGCACCCGAACAGTCTTATCTATTTCATTAACACCCGGCCGAAATACGCCGTTGTCCTCACGGGCTTTGAAGATCTCTTTCAAACGCGACTCTAGCCTCCCTGTTGCCGGAAATTTTCCTTCAGGCTCCTTGTTGAGTGCGATGTCACCGTCGCGGCCCAATTGGATAAGAAGGAAAAGTGGATCAGGTACCGCGTTCAACAGAGTGTCGGCACGCGGTCGCCTCACGACACGTACGAATAGGTCGTCCGACGCTTCGAGTTCCACGAGCTGCGATTGACGCTGTTTCAACTGCGCGAGCGTCAAGACAACCTTTGACAACGATACAGCCGGATCTGCCGCGAGGACGAATCTTGGTGACTCAATAGGCTCTCCGGTAACAACACCGGAGCTGTTCAAGAGGGCGGTCGTGAGATCGGATAGATCTGAAAAGGCCAACTGCCCTTCTTGCGAACTGCCGACCCGGCAGCTCAACCGCTCGTCGCGGTCAATTAAGAACCGAAAATGATAATTCACCCGTTTTGCCACTCTCTGCAGCGTGAACTCATCGACCGGTTTCTTTTCCGGCTTCTTCGGACGCTGAGCGTTGGCCCCGGCTACCGCCAGGCCGATGCAGATCAACAGAGCATTAAGACCTCTGATCATTGCCGCCTCCTATGCCCATCGGGTTTGTCGAAGCATTTTCAAAAAGTTAACATATCAACCTTATGACGGGGAAATTCGAAGTGAGCTTCAATTCGCCGCAATGCGGATGGATGTCGATAGGGTTTGAGGACGGCGTGAACGAGTTTCACACGACAACGGCCCACGCTCCGCACGCGACGGCATTGCCGGACCTGATGCGGATATTGACCTCACTGGCCGATCCGGCCTCACAGCAACAAGAATATTTACTGAAATGGAACCGCGACCCGGAGGAATTCGATTTTCGGTTTGTACGCGACGGTGAAAACGTATTGATAGAGATACATCAGTTTCCTACCGAAGAGCGTGATGCGACGGAACGGGAGTTGGTTTACTCTCACACCGGAACCATAAAAGAAGCTGTCACAGCCTTCGCCGAGACCTTTGAGCAGCTTTACGAAGACCGCGATACGGACGAGTTCGAGTTCAACTGGCGCCAGCCGTTTCCGCATAAAGAATTTGAGGAATTCAAGAAGAGGATAAATTAGCCCCGAATTACGCGAATCGCACGAAGTTTAGATTCCTGATTCGTGTAATTTGTGAAATTCGTGGCTGATTTCATATGAAAGAGAAGTTATTAGAACTGCTCGCCTGCCCCACGTGCGGCGGAGATATTTTGCTGGCATACGCGAGCAAATACGAAGATAAAGAGATCATCGAGGGCGTGCTGACTTGTAAGAAATGCTCGCGTGAGTACAAGGTCGTTCGCGGCGTCCCGCGATTTGCGGACCTTGGCAAGATCGAGGCTGACAAGGCCGAGACGGCAGAGAACTTCGGCTGGCAATGGACGCATTTTACGCAGGAAGACCCCAAATATCTCGACCAGTTTCTCGGATGGCTGCAGCCGGTGAAGCCCGAGTTCTTTGAAGGCAAAACGGTCGTCGAAGGCGGATGCGGAAAAGGCCGGCATACTAAACTCGCAGCCGAGTGGGGCGCTAAGGATGTCGTCGGGATCGACCTCGGCGACGGAGTCGAATCTGCATTTGCGTTGACCCGCCATCTGCCGAACGCACACATCGTCCAGTGCGACATCTTCAAACTGCCGCTGAAAAAAGTGTTCGATTACGCCTTCAGCGTCGGCGTGCTGCACCATACTCCCGATCCGAAAAAGGCGTTTCTATCGCTTGCGTCGAAAGTGCAGAAAGGCGGGCACATCTCGGCCTGGGTTTACGGTGCGGAGAACAATGAGTGGATCACGAAATACGTCAACCCGATACGCGAAAGCTTTACGTCGAAGATCAGCCAGCCGATGCTATATCAGCTATCGAAACTGCCAACGCTTTCTCTGTTCCTAACGACGAAGCTCGTCTATCGCCCCGCGAACATCGCCGCGAAGCCGGTCGCGAAGAAACTGTTCTACAACGACTATCTAAACCACCTCGGCACCTTCGGCTGGCGCGAACAGCACAATATCGTCTTCGACCACCTCGTGGCGCCGACCGCGTTCTACATTTCGAAAAAAGAGTTCGAGGAATGGTTTGAAGAAGTGAAGGCCGAAGATGTCGCGATAACCTGGCACAACAGCAATAGCTGGTGCGGGTTTGGACAATTGTGAGAGACGCTTCGATGACTGGACGGTGATCCAAACAGGATGTAGTTGATTTCTAACCATATCTGCTTCGCCATCCTGTATATTCTGTTCATCCTGTTTGAAAAGGCCCTAATGAGATTCGATAGAGACATACACAAGAAATATCGCCGATCTGTCGAGGATGCGTTTGACACGATCTTGGATAAAGGGACCGATCTGCAAAAAGAGATAGCGAAGCACATTCTGAAATCGGATATGCTGGTGCGTGTGCGTCCGGTGAGCGAGATCAACGCTTCCGGCATCACGGGCCTGATCGATCCTGATTCTACGAACGAAAAGATCGAGGAAGAACGCTTAGGTCTGCGTGAAGCCCTCGGCGAAATCTATATTGCGATTGCCGAAGAGACGATCGACACCGGCGGGCAGCGAGGGTGCGAGGGCACATTCGTCCACGAAGGCCGCCATGCATACGACTTTGCCCGTACGATAGAAAGCTTCTCAAACGCTGACGTTAATCCGCTTAGCATCTTCGACCCGACGCTTTACGAACTCGAATTGGAAGCACACAAGATCGCCGGCGACTATATGCTCTGCATCGATAAGCCCGAGTACATCGACGAAGGCATCGGTCTGATGATACTCGGCCGCAATGAAAGCGGTCCTTGTTTTGTAAGCCACGAAGGCATACACAAGCGCCTCTGCGACAGTTATGGCCTGGCACCTGACGGCAATCAGGGCCCGCGAGCGAGCGAACTTTTGGGATTGAGGCCGAAGTAAATTAGCCACGAATTGCACGAATTATGAATTCCAAATGTCCATCGATCTTGTTTTCCTTGGACTTTGGAACGATTGGCGACAATTAGTGAAATTCGTGTAATTCGTGGCAAACTTTCTTGTATGAGCACGGCACTGCCACAGGAAATGCAGCAGCACACCTACGCGATCATGGATCGAGTTGAGGACTCGCATTGGTGGTTCGTCGGCCGCAGGGCGATCCTTGAGTCTTTCTTGCGATCGATAGTTCACAAACATAATGCGGACGAGGACGGCAGCGTTCCATTTCGCATTTTGGACGTCGGCTGCGGCACGGGTGCAAACCTGGAAATGCTCGCTCAATTCGGCTCCGCCGAGGGCGTGGACGTTTCAGACGATGCGCTGGAATTCTGTCGGAAAAAGGGCTTAACCGTTCAGAAAGGCCTTGCCGAAACGCTTCCGTACGCAGACGAAACATTCGACATCACGACGGCGCTGGATGTGGTCGAACACCTTGATGACGACATCGCCGGTTTGAAAGAAATGTATCGTGTGACAAAGACGGGCGGTTATTCGCTTATTTTCGTTCCGGCATTCATGTGGCTTTGGGGCGTGCAGGACGACATTTCACACCATCGGATCCGCTACACGCGGAAACAGATCGTAGAACGTCTCGAAAAGGCCGGTTACACGGTCGAACGAGCAACTTATGCGAACTTCACATTCTTTGCACCCATATTTGGCGGCCGCACGCTAATGCGGCTTACCGGCATCAAACCCGAATCGGAAAACAACGTCAACATCTCCGCGCTGAACGGTTTCTTTGGCAAGGTGTTTTCAGCAGAACGCCACATCCTTAAGAACTTTGACTTCCCGTTCGGCGTTTCGATCGTGGTTGTCGCCCGCAAAAACATATGCAAATAGAGATCTGTGTTGATTCGCCGGAAGGCGTCATCGCTGCAAGGGACGGCCGAGCCGACCGGGTCGAACTTTGCGATAACCTTTTTGAGGGCGGTACGACGCCGAGCATAGGAGCTATGAAGATGGCCCGGCGTGTCGGCGGGATCGCCCTCCACGTCATCATTCGACCTCGCGGAGGAGATTTTCTTTACTCCGTCGTGGAGTTCGACACGATGCGAACGGATGTAGAAGCCGCCCGCACGTCGCGGGTCGACGGTATCGTGATCGGGTTGCTGACGGCGGACGGGAATATTGATAAGGAACGTACCGCAGAGCTCGTAACCCTAGCACGGCCGATGTCCGTCACGTTTCATCGCGCATTCGACGTTTGCCGTGATCCGTTTGCGGCGCTTGAGGATCTGATCGAGATCGGTGTCGACCGCGTACTCACTTCCGGCCAGCATGAGGATGCGGTAAGCGGAGCGGAGACCATTCAAAAACTGGTCGAAGCGGCAGGAGATCGGATCGTCGTCATGGCTTGCGGGGGTTTGGATGAAACGAACATAGCCGAGGTGATCGCAAAAACAGGTGTAAGCGAAGTTCATTTTACTGCCTTCGAACCGGCGGAAAGCGAGATGGAGTATCGAAACGAATCGGTCGCGATGGGCAGTGAAAATGCAGGTTCGGAATATGTCCGTCAGGTAACAAGCTCGGAAAAGGTCAGACGGGTGATCGAGGCGGCAGGATGAGCGATTTTTATTGCGACGAAGTGTTAAACGGCAGCACCGAAGTTAAAATAGTGTTCGAAACCGACCGCGTACTTGCCTATCACCACACTCGGCCATATTGGCCCATTCACATCGTTGTCATACCAAAAACTCACGTCGGATCGCTTTTGACAATAGAGGACAATGAACTTCTGCTGGAGTTGCTTTCAGCCGTAAAGGCGGTCGCTGGAACGGTCGTCGAAGAACACGGGGCAGCCCGCGTGCTTACAAATCTCGGAGATTATCAGGATTCAAAACATCTGCACTTTCACGTGAATTCGGGGGACCCGGTTCAGAGTGCGCGATTCATCGCGTAATGACCGTTACGCTCACACTCCAAACACTAAAACCAACTCCTCGCTGCAAACACTTTTCCCTTCGGATATTGGGAATTAGTGACCGAATAGCTAAAGCCCTTTTGTATTGCGAACGCGCCGATCTCGCCGGTCTTTGAGAGCGCAAGAAAACCTACCTGGAGCTGCTTTGCCTTGGTCGGATCACGCTTGACGACGCGTCGGACGGCCTCGCGGCATGCTTGTTCCGGTGTTCGGCCGAATCGCATCTGTTCGATGACGGTATGTGTGCCGCAAATACGGATGACCTCTTCGCCAACTCCTGAGGAAGTCGCGGCACCGACCTCGTTATCGACAAACAGTCCCGCACCGATGATCGGCGAATCGCCTACCCGGCCGCGCATCTTGAACGCCATGCCGCTCGTGGTCACCATCCCGGCGAGTTTGCCATCTACGTCCATAGCAATGGTTCCCATCGTGTCGTGATTCGCGCTCCCGTCGTCAAAAAAGTATGGTGCGGCCTGTGAGACCTTTTTATTCTCAATGTTGATCTCGGGCTTGTATTTCGACTTCTCAAGCCACTTCTTCCATTCCTTTTCGGCATCCGCAGAGAGGACGGCCGGTTCAAGCGTAAAGCCTTGCGCGACCGCGAATTCCTGGGCACCTTTGCCCGAAAGCAGAACATGCGGCGTGTTTTCCATTACTTTTCGGGCGACCGAAACGGGATGTTTTATGCGTTCGAGAAATGACACTCCGCCGCAGTCGCCGTTGCCGTTCATGATGCAGGAATCGAGCGTGACGTTTCCGTCGCGGTCGGGATATGCGGCTAAGCCGACGCAACAGCTTGGCTCGTCTTCCGAGGCACGTCCGGCCGCCTCGACTGCATCGAGCGCGCCCCCGCGTTTTGACAGGATCGGCCAGGCACCGTTATTGGCCGTGATGCCGCTATCCCATGTGGAGACGACGACGGGCATCTTTACCTTTAACGACGAGCCGATCGGATTCCGTTTTGCCTGTCCAAATGTTCGTTCGGCAACGAGTAAGGGGAGGCCAAGCAGCGGGATCTCAAGGAATTTGCGTCGGTCCATAATATTTAGAAACCAAAGGAATGCCCTGAGTTTAGTCCTAGAAGCTCTGTCCTGCAAATTCGCGTTTTCGGCGGGAAAGTTCTACATTTATTAGTTTGCCGAAGTTGAATTGATGGACTCTAAGGAAAAAAGACAAACGGACGCCGACCCCGAGATATCGCTGTTCCTTCCGGTATTGGACGAGGAAGAAAACCTTCGACCGATGCACGCAAAGATACGGTCGGCTCTTGAAACGCTCGGTAAGACCGCCGAAGTGATCTACGTAGATGACGGCTCGACCGACAAGTCGTTGGAAATACTAAAAGAGATCGCCTCGGGCGACGATCGTGTTCGCGTGATCTCGCTCCGACGCAATTATGGTCAAACGGCCGCGATGTCCGCCGGAATTGACGCCGCGAAAGGTGAAATTCTCATCCCGATGGACGCCGATCTCCAGAACGACCCAGCCGATATCAAACGCTTGCTCGAAAAGCTGGACGAAGGTTTCGACGTCGTCTCAGGCTGGCGCCGTAATCGGCAGGACAAGATGGTCTCGCGAAAGATCCCGTCGATGATCGCCAACAAGATCATCTCCTGGATCGGCGATGTTCACCTCCACGACTACGGCTGCTCGCTCAAGGCCTATCGCCGCGACGTGCTGAAAGACGTAAAGCTCTACGGCGAGATGCACCGCTTTATCCCGATCTATGCTTCGTGGGCCGGGGCACGTGTAACGGAGATCGCGGTCGATCATCACGCCCGCACGGCCGGCAAATCGAAATACGGCATCTCGCGGACGATCAAGGTCATCTTCGACCTGATGACCATCAAGTTCATGGCCGAGTATCACACGAAACCGATCTATGTCTTCGGCACGTTCGGGATGCTGGCATTTGCGGCATCGATATTTTCGGGTCTTTACGCGATATTTTTGAAATTCGCGCATTGGTTCGGCCTGCCGCAATATCACGCAGATTTTGTCGAAACTCCGCTGCCGATCCTCTGTATCGTGATGTTTGCCATCTCGATCCAGTTCTTTCTGATGGGCTTGCTGGCGGAACTGCTTGTCAGGACCTATCACGAATCGCAGGACAAGGCGATCTATGCGGTAAGGGAGAAGGTCGGGTTTGAATAGCGTGGAGCGCGGACACTCTTGTCCGCAACGGTCGACGCTTCGGCGGCCGTGATCAATAGTAACGGCCCTCTCTCGTCGGAGGAACCGGCGATGCGGATAAGAGTGTCCGCGCTGCATTTATGTGCGGAATTGCGGGTTGGATAAACCTGAAACAATCTGATTCGAATCAGGCGGCCGAGCCGGTGCTGCACTCGATGTGTGAGCGGATCGTGCATCGCGGGCCGAACTCGGAGGGGTTGTGGGTCGACGATACGGTCGCGCTCGGGATGCGGCGGTTGTCGATCATCGATCTTGTAACAGGCGACCAGCCGGTTTTCAGCGAAGACAGGTCGGTCATCGTGATGATGAACGGCGAGTTGTACAACTATCGCGAGGTCCGTGCCGAACTCGAAAGAGGCGGCCACCGATTCACCACCAAGTCCGACACCGAGATACTCCCGCATTTGTACGAAGAGTACGGTGACGGACTACTCGAGCACGTCAACGGGATGTACGCGTTCTCGCTGTGGGATGCAACGCGGAAGAAATTGATCATAGCCCGCGACCGTTTCGGTGAAAAGCCGCTGTATTATGGCGTTTTCGACGGCAAACTTATCTGGGCTTCCGAACTAAAGGCCATTCTTGCTCATCCGTCGGTAAAGCCAGAACTCGACCTTAACGCCCTTCGTCATTACGTCTCGTTCGACTACGTCCCGGCGCCAATGTCTATCTACAAAGGCATCCACAAACTCCCTGCTGCTCATGTGCTGACGGTCGAAAAAGGCGAGGTGAAAATTCGCAGATATTGGGATATCAGTTGGAGTCCGACAAGTCCGACAAACTTCAGTTTATCGAACAAGTCTAACGGTGCGGGCGTTGCGTCAAACTTAAGTTTGACGGACTCGGCAAGAGAGCTTCGGGAACTCCTCTCGGACGCCGTCAGAATGCGTCTCGTATCTGACGTACCACTCGGCATCCTCCTGTCAGGCGGCATCGATTCGTCGACCGTTGCAGCGTTCGCGACGCAGCATGCGACGGAACGGGTGAAGACGTTCTCGATCGGCTTCGAGGAAGATTCGTTTGACGAATCGAAGTACGCCCGGCGTGTCGCAAAGCATCTCAACACCGACCACTATGAAGACAAACTCTCCGCCACGACCGCAGGCGACCTGATAAGTGAGATCGGTAAATGGCTCGACGAGCCGATGTCGGACGGGTCGCTGATACCGACCGTTTTGCTCTCGCAGTTCGTCCGCAAACACGTTACGGTCGCGCTGGGCGGCGACGGCGGTGATGAACTTTTTGCTGGCTACCCGATGTACTACGCACACACGGTCGCGGCGAAGTATAAGAGTGTTCCTGCGTTTCTTCGCTCCGGCCTGATCGAACCGATCGTCAACGCTCTGCCGGTTTCGACGAACAATATGTCGTTCGATTACAAAGCGAAGCGATTCGTACGCGCTGCGAAGTTTGACGATGTCGAGCGGCATCATTCGTGGTTCGGTTCATTCTCCATCGACCAGCACGAGCGGCTTTTTACAAAGGACGTTCTCGCCCAAACCGAAGCCGACATCTACCGCGGAGTGCGTGAACTTGTCGGTAAGTCCGACGCGAAAAACATCATAGAAAAGGCCCAGTACGCCGATATCAATTACTATTTGGCAGAAGATATTTTGACCAAAGTCGATCGTGCGGCGATGTCCGTTTCCCTTGAAACACGCGCACCGTTTCTCGACCCGCGTGTCGGCCAGTTCGCCGCGTCGATCCCGGTCGAGTACAAACTCAAAGGCAAAAGCGGCAAGGTCATACTCAAAGAAGCGATGAAAGACCTCCTCCCGCACGACATATTGCACCGCCCCAAAAAAGGCTTCGGCATCCCGATCGCCGAATGGTTGAAAGGCCGCCTAAACCCGTTGATGAACGAAATGCTCTCGCCCGAGCGTCTGAAGAAACAGGGCTTGTTCAACTCCAATTACGTTCAGAAACTCATCCGAGAACATGAATCAGGTAAGGCATCGCATCACAAAGAATTGTGGACTTTGCTTGTTTTTCAGCTTTGGTGTGATAATTTCCTCATATGAAAACACTCTACCCCGAGATCGAGCCCTTTGATTCGGGCAAACTCAAAGTCTCAGACCTTCACGAGATCTATTGGGAGCGCGTCGGGAATCCTGACGGGATCCCGGTCGTGTTCTTGCATGGCGGGCCGGGCGGCGGTTTGATACCGATGTATCGTCAGTTCTTTGACCCGTCGGCCTTTCACGTGGTTCTTTTTGACCAGCGTGGTTCGGGACAATCGACGCCGCATGCCTCGCTCGAGGAAAACACTACCTGGGACCTGATAAACGATATCGAGGCACTTCGTGAAAAATTCGGGATCGACAAATGGCATGTATTCGGCGGTTCGTGGGGCAGCACGCTGAGCCTGGCGTACGCCGTGAGCCATCCGGACCGTTGCCTCGGGCTGATCCTTCGGGGCATTTTTCTTACCCGCCGAAAGGAGATCGACTGGTTTTATCAATACGGCGCATCGGAAATATTCCCCGATTACTGGGAACGTTTTCGCGACGAGATCCCCGAGGAAGAACGCGGTGATTTTATGACCGCATATCACAAACGGCTGACCGGTGACGATGAGGAAGTACGACTTTCGGCTGCACGTGCCTGGAGTACGTGGGAAGGCGCAACCTCGAAGCTCTACCCGAGCCAGGACCTAATGGATCACTGGGAAGGCGTGCACGAGGCGTTAAGCCTGGCACGGATAGAAAGTCACTATTTCGTCAATAATTCGTTCTTCCCGAGCGAAAACTACTTGCTTGACAACATCGAGAAAATACGAAGCATTCCGACTGTGATCGTGCAAGGCCGGTACGACATTGTATGCCCGCTGGACTCCGCATGGGAGCTTCACAAAGCATTTCCGGAAGCGGAGTTTATTGTTGTGCCCGATGCGGGACATTCCGTGTCCGAGCCCGGCATCACGTCGGCGCTGGTCGATGCAATGGACAGGATCAAAGAAAAGGCTTAAAAACGTGTATTTTGTTCCAAATGGCGTTATGATTTGAACTTGAGGTCATAAGGAACGGTTTAATCATATGAATTTCGGAACAACAGAGATCATCCTGATCGTTGCGGTGCTTTTCCTGCTCTTTGGAGCTTCAAGGCTTCCACAACTTGCCAAGTCGCTTGGCCAATCGAGAAAAGCATTCAAGGAAGGAATGCGCGAAGCGGAAGAAGAGGAACGAGCCGAAAAACAACTTTCTAGCGCCCAGGCACCACAGATCTCTCAGATGAGCGACGAGGCACTTGCGGAAGAACTACGGCGTAGGGCCGAAGCTAAAACAAGCTAGGCCTTCTTGCCGGTCAACAGCGTCGCTTTCACCGAAAATCGGAAAGTCAGATCGGCGTCTTCGAGGTCTATCAACTGAGCGAGTTTCTGCGTGACTCGCTCTTTGTCATCTTCATCAAGTGTTTCAAGCCATCGCGGCAGCAGAAAATCCGCGACCAGCGGAGCAGCAACGAAAGCCGCACCGTTTTCGTATTCAAATACTTCATTTGCAAATTCGGTCTTTACATCTACAAGGCCGGCATTTTCTGCGATCTCTTCGATATGTGAAATGCTCGGGATCTCCGAGATCATCGACTCAGCAACGTGACCCTGCTCACCGAGGTCTTCATTGAACAGCACTTCCCACAGGAGCGAAAAGACTTCTCCAAAGCTTCCGGCCGACGGCAAAACGACGGCCACATCCCCGCCCGAGCGAGCGACGCGAATCGCTTCGACCACGAATTCTTCAATGTCTTGAGGTTCGGTGAAGCTCGCATCCGCGACGACTGCGTCAAATGCGTCGTTCTCGAAATCGATCCGAGAAAAATCAACATCCGAACGAACTGCCGCACTTTTGTCTCTCGCGATCTTTAGTAGCTCGTCGTTTTCGCACGTCGCACAAATGGCAACTCGTTCGTCTACCTTTTCCCGGATCTCGATGCAATGGTCCCCGGTCCCGGCGTTGATATAGAGGATGTTTTCCGCGTCTTTGAAACCAATGTGTTTGTCTATCAGATCCGTGAAACGCTTGGTCCAGTTTTCGTTTATATCGAGATCGCGAATGAACGCGAGTTCCCGTTCGGTCTTTGCCATACCTCTATTAAATCGCACCCCAATTGCAAAATAAAGAGGGCAATAACGCTGAGCTGAGGCCGTGTGCTACCCTTGATGTTTATTTAGATAAATGACAAAGAATGTTAAAGAGCTTTTCGACCTTTCGGGCAAGACCGCAATTGTAACTGGCGGCTCTCGCGGTATCGGCAAAGAAATGGCCGAGGCGTTGGCAGAGGCAGGCGCGAACCTGATGCTCTGCGCTCGCCGTGTCGAGTGGCTTGACGAGACCGTAAACGAGTTTGCCGGACGCGAGTTTAGGGTTGCCGGCAAAACGTGTGACGTTTCAAAGCCGGAAGAGGTTCAGGCCGTTGTAGATGAAACTGTGAACAGGTTCGGCTCGGTCGATATTCTTATAAACAATGCGGGTGTTTCATGGGGAGCGATGCCCGAAGACATGCCGCTCGAAAAATGGAAGCAAGTTCTGGACGTAAACCTGACCGGATGTTTCCTTTTTGCACAGGCCGCAGGACGCGAAATGCTGAAAAAGAACAGCGGTTCGATCATTAACATCGCATCGATCGCCGGCATTACATCTTCGGCTAATGGTCCGTTTTATGCCGGTTACGTCGCGAGCAAAGCAGGCCTGATCGGCCTTACGCGTGAGCTTGCCGCAAGCTGGGGACGGCGTGGTATTCGTGTGAACGCCATAGCTCCCGGCTTCTTTCACTCGCGCCTTGCCGATGCCGTGATCGATATCTACGAACGCTCAATACAGGAAGACAACGTGATACCGCGTGTCGGAAACGAAGGTGAATTGAAAGGCATTACGGTGTTTCTCGCGTCTGAGGCGTCAAGCTACATTACCGGACAGACGATCGCTGTTGACGGCGGCATGACCGTCTGATCTGACAAATCGTTTATGGAACTCAGTCCGGAAATCTCAACCTTTGGCGTCCTGATGATTGGCTTCATACTCGGCCTTCAGCACGCCGTCGAAGCTGACCATCTTGCGGCGGTCTCGACGATCGTAAGTGAGAAGAAGAGTCTTTGGTCCGCTTCGATCGTCGGTGGATTTTGGGGCCTCGGGCATACAATATCGCTATTCGTCGTTGGCGCGGTCGTCATCTTTCTAAAACTTCAGATCTCTGAAACCGTAGAAACTAAACTCGAAGCGGTGGTAGGCGGAATGCTTATACTGCTTGGGCTCAACGCTCTTAGAAAGCTCTTTAACGCGCAAGAGATCCACGCTCATGTTCACGAACACGGTCAGCATGAACACACGCATTTCCATATTCATAAGAAAAGGGAAGAAGGGCCGCATCACCGTTTTAGCCCGCGCTCGATCATGATAGGCATGGTCCACGGGCTTGCGGGAAGTGCGGCTTTGATGCTTCTCGTAGTTCCAACGATCTCATCGCCGTTTCTGGCTTTGGCGTACATCGTTGTATTTGGGATCGGATCGATCGGGGGAATGATGGCAATGAGCTTTCTGATCGGCCTTCCGCTGCATTTCACGGTCAACCGTTTCGTGTTTCTGAACAAAGGAATTCGACTTTGCGCCGGTGTGTTTAGTCTCGGACTCGGCGCATTCATCGTTTACGAGAAACTGGTCGTAGCCTAATCCAATGGGTCAGTGAATTCGAACTCGCCAAATCGTTCCGGTACGTGGAAATTGGGCTGTTCTGTCATTGTCGGCGACCACGCGAGATAACCGCGATCTAAGTCTTTACCGACACATCGAAACAGATTTCCGAGCCAGACCTCGCCCGGTAACGGTGTTTTACCGAAAGCACTCCAAGGTATTTTCATCGACATCATCACCTGACCGCTTTCGATATTGCCAAAGGCTTCCATGCCTGATTCGTATTCCCAATCGGTGATCCGCGTGCCTGTAGTAAGGTCGATGAAGACATCGATCCATTCGCCGGTCGGTGCTGTTTCAAACTCAAAGTACTTACGCGGCTGGCCTTTATTCGGTGCCAGAAATATCTCGCAGACATCTCGGTCCCAAAGGTTCATGGTCTTCGACGTAAGTTGCGGCGAGGAACTAATAACGATCGGTTCTTGCTGATCACCTTTAAAAAGAACATAGAGATATTCATCAGACCACAGCAGCCGCACCGTGAAGCACCTTCCTATTGGCGCGTGGTCTCCGTTCCAATAGGTATCCACGGCAACCGGAGACGCATTTTCCCAAGCGGAATTCTCGATGTCTGAAACGGGAAAATCGATCTCCGTGCGGGCGATCTTTATCTTTAATTTCATTAGATTGATGTCTTCGAAATGAGTTCAATGTGTTAACCATTGCCGGAGATTGACTGCCTCCGCAGCGACCGCTTTCGACAGGCCTTTTCCAAAAACAGTGAACGGACGGTTCTCGGTGAACGCATTAGCGATCGCCCAAAGTGTCTTCCCCGAGAACTCCTTTTCGTTCGATATTGCAAAGACCGGTTCCCAGTACTCGGGCATTAACTTCGATTTGAAACGGTCGAGGCCATCGAAATTATAGAACCGCTGGCCGTGCTTCCGCATCCAGGCTAATAGAACCCGCAGCCAGAGTGGATTGTTAAATGGCTCGATCTTGGCCCGCGTTGAAAGCGGCGATAGTCCCAGGGTGATATATTCACAGCCTTCGTCCGCGATGGTTCGGATCGCACGATCCATCATAAGCTCTACGGTCCCGTTCGGCGCTCCGCGGCGGTGAGGAAATTGTTCCGTCAGCCATCCAGATCGTTCGGGGATCGGAGATAAAACAAGAAACGCTTCGACCCGTGAATCGCGTTCTGCGACAAATATTCGCCTGTTTTCAAGACGAGCCAGCGTTTCCGGTTCTATGACAAAATGAAGCGGGGGCAGGCCTTTCAACTCCAGCCACGAGGTCAGGCAGGCGCGAAGATCGGCGCTATTTGTCGCGCGTTCGACATTCCATTCTCCAATGTTGACGCCTTTATTTCTTGCTCGACTAATTTGTGCACGGAGAGAAGAATGCCGGGCAACGATCGACGGCCAATATTCGGGCTTCCACACAGGCTGGGCTCCGAGCAAGACGCTAGCGTGCGATTTGGAGTAATGATATAGCTTATCGAGCCTACCTTCGGCGCCGAAATAACAGACACTTTTCCCGGCGTTTTCGCTGTCGCTTTCAAACGCAGATGAAACCCGTTTCAACTCGCGCTCGTCGCATACCGGTGCACCTGCGACCACGCGTACCTTTTTCGAAGAAACAAAACCAACTACCGATTCGCCATCCTCGCCGAACCAATACTCGATCCCCGGATTCACGATCTGAAAGCAGGTCGTATTCCATCCGTGCTTCATCACCAGATCGCGGGCGCGTTCATAATTGTCGCGATCCTCATCGGACATTCTTATGTATTTAATACAGTCTTGAACGCCATTTTGGCGAGTTTCCACGTACGGTTCCAGTCTATCTTGCCGTCCGGGTCGCGGCCCATCAGTTTGTTGACGAACATCTTGCGGAAATCGGCGCCTTCACGTTTGAGCATAAATTCCTTCGCATATGGCTTTGCCGTTTCGAAGAAATTGAACTCCGGATCGGTAATGATTCCGATGCCCTCGAGCGTCATCAGCGCACGCATGATGTACGTGAAATTGGACGGAAGGCGGAACGGATAATCGTACATCACGTCCGCAAGGTCGTAGGTAAGTTCCTTGAAATTAACGTCCTTGAGTTTCAGGTTAAGATGAAACTCGAACATTTTCTCTACTACGGGGCGAACCGATCTGGCATCGGTTCCGGGCTTGAGAAAATCGAGATCGATCAGGTCTTGTGCAATGCCGGCAGGATCTTTGCTGACGACGTGGAAAAACGCATCTATCATCTTTGACTGAAGCTCAGGCGGAATACGCCCGACCATACCGAAATCAAAGAACGCCAGTCGGCCATCGTTCATCACGAGCAGATTGCCCGGATGTGGGTCCGCGTGAAAAAATCCGTCCTCGAGAAGCTGTTTAAGATATGTCTTGATAAGCAGTCGATTTACCTTTTCAGGAGAAATGTCTCGCTTTCGCTGACCTTCGAGGTCGGTTACCTTCGTGCCGTGAATGTATTCCATCGTCAGAACTTTCGACGTGGTCGCGTTCCAGTAGATCTTAGGAACGTGGATGTTCTCCCAACGCTGGAAACTCTCGCGAAACCGCTCTGCATTGCGGCCCTCGGCTGCATAGTCCATTTCCTCGTGGATCGTGTCGTTGAATTCACGCAGCATTCCGGACCAATCGGCGTTTTCGTTTAGCTGAGGATAACGCTCTGCAAACTTGGCCACCTTTTTTAAGATCTCAAGATCGCCTTTGATCGTCGCTTCAAGATTTGGCCGCTGTACCTTTACGGCGACCTCTTCGCCTGTATGCAGCCGCGCTCGATAGACCTGACCGAGAGACGCGGCGGCGACCGGTTCGAGTTCAAATTCCCTATAGATCTGGTTTATCTTCTGACCAAGTTCCTTTTCTATCCGTGCAAATGCGATCTCATTGGGGAATGGCGGAACGTTGTCTTGCAGTTCGCCGAGCGCGATCACGAAGGGTAGCGGAAGCAGATCGGCGCGCGTCCCTAGCGACTGGCCGATCTTGATGAACGTGGGCCCGAGTTCGATCAATTTTTCTTTAAGCCAGACAGCCTGCTTTTCCTGATTTACTTCACGGTTGAGTTCGCTCCCGAGTATGAACCACCTGACGATCAGAGTCAGCCGGTGAAAGAACCATGACCGAACGCGATATAGGTATTCGCCGTAAACGGCCATGCGAGTAAGCCTGCCGGCGGTCTTCATTCGCTCCCGGGCGTGGCGCACGGCACCTTTCCTATGCGTCTCGTACTGATCGAGATAAAGGTAGAGAGCGAGTTTCCCGATCACGGCTGAAACATGTGCGATTCGCAGCCAGCCTCGGATTCCCAAATATCGCTTTTCGACGGCTGATTCTTTTTTCGCGAGAAACTTCTCTTCGGCGATAAGTTGTTCGTTCGTTACGTATTTTGCGATCGGCAATTCGGCGGTCGCCGTCATTTTGCGCCCGTCATGACCGTTTGCGGAAACCGGCTCCGCGGTCAGCGGCCTTAACGCTAAGCTTTGATCTTCCATCAATAACTAATTCGTCCGCTCAATCAGCTGCAGATTCGATCTGCTGGCCAAACTGAAGCAGATATCCATTGTTGTCGTATACGGCGAATTCACGCATGCCGTAAAAGAAGTCTTCGATGCCATAGCATACCTTCGCTTTGTCTTTCAATTTTTCCCAGAGGACATCTACGTTATCAGTAGTAAAATACAAAGATCCCGTAAAGCCGATCTTTTCATACGGAGTATGCTCGTTGGGGTTTGCGATCATTAGAGATACACTATCTTTGCGAAGCGTTGCCCAGCCCCAATCGTCGTTCCGGTCACTGCATTCAAAGCCCAGTACCCCCGTATAAAAATCAACCGTCGAAGGAAGATCTTCGGTCCACAACACCGGCCTGAGATCCGTCAATCTCATACGATCTCCAACATATTCCTTACGCCTTCCTGCCGGAAATAGTTCAATGCCCGTGCAGAGTCTTTCTGGATCTGTGCTTTTAACTCCTCTATTCCATTGAATTTACGCTCGTCACGAATGCGATGCAGAAAGCGAACGCGGAGAACGTCACCGTAAAGGTCGCCGTCGAAATCAAAGATGAACGTTTCGATCGACGGTTCGGCGTCATTTTCGAAGGTGGGCCTTACGCCAATGTTTGTAACACTTCGCCGCCAAGCTCCGTCAACGAGCGTCGCAGTCGCATATACACCAAATTTCGGAATGACGCGATTGTGGGGCTTCAAATTAGCGGTCGGAAAGCCGATCGTGTGTCCCCGACGGTTTCCGCGAATAATGACACCTTCGACACCGTATGGACGGCCCAACATTCTTCGTGCGAGATTGGTCCTGCCTTCGGCGAGGAGATGTCGGATCTTCGAAGAACTGATCCTCTGACCGCGAAGCGTTACCTCCGGCACCTCGTCGGCATAAAATCCCAATTCGGCACTCAACCTGCGAAGCAGGTCGATGTTGCCGCCGCGTCCTTTGCCAAATGCAAACCCTCTACCGAGGTAAACCTCTTTCGCATGAAGCCGATCGTGTACGATCTCATAAAGAAAATCCTCGGCAGGGTGCGAAGCAAACTCTTTGTCAAAAGGTATAACGATAGCTTGTTCGATGCCCAGCACTTCAAAATTCGCAAGTCGTTGGTCCAATGTCTGAAGGAGCGGCGGGGCCGATTCGGGATGTAGTACCGCCCGCGGATGTGGGTCGAACGTGATCGCGGTTGCGTGTGCCCCGACTTTGTTCGCCCTTTCAACGACAGTCTGCATGATCCGTTGGTGACCGAGGTGCAAGCCGTCAAAAACGCCCAGCGTCAGGACGTTGGGCTTCTGAATATTCGCATTTTCAGTGCCGTGAAATATCTTCATAGCATTAGTCGCCGAGATGCTTGCCCGGAACTAAATATTTTCGCACATAATCGCCAACCGCAGCCTCAAGTTCCGTTGTCTCAGCCGCATATCCCGCATTGCGGATCCGCGTCAGATCGGCCTTTGTGTGGTATTGATACCGATCACGCAGTTTCTCCGGCATTTCGACGAACTCGACGTTCTTTGGCAGATCGAGCGCTTTGAAGATCGCATCGGCTAGCGCATTCCACGTATTCATCCGGCCCGAACCGACGTTGAACAAGCCGCCGATCTTATTTTCCATAAAGAACAGTGTCATATCGACAGCGTCCTTTACATAAACGAAATCCCGTCCGAATTCGCCGTCGGCGTAATCCGGATTCGAACTCTTGAAAAGCTGGAGCTTACCCGTCGAACTGATCTGGCCGAAAGCTTTATTGACCAGAGAACGCATGTCGCCCTTGTGATCTTCGTTCGGGCCGAACACATTGAAATATTTTAGTCCAACTATTCGGTCGAACATTCCCGCCCGTGCAGCATACTGATCAAAGAGATGTTTCGAATACCCGTAAACGTTCAACGGCCGAAGTCGGTTCAGGCTCTCGATACCGTCGTTCATACCGGCTGAACCGTCGCCATAAGTTGCGGCGGACGAGGCATAGACGAAACGTACACCGTTTCGCACCGACCAGTCGGCCAGGTCTTGCGTGTATTGGTAATTGTTGCGGATCATGTAGTCTGCGTCGGTCTCGGTGGTCGATGAACAAGCCCCCAAATGAAACACGGTCTTGACGTCTTTTAGATCGTCAAGCGTTTCGAGCAGATCGTATCCGTCGATGTAATCGGCAAATCTAAGCGGAACAAGATTTCTCCACTTGTCCGTGTCGTCTAAACGATCCGCAATGAGTATGTCCTCAAACCCAAGTTCGTTCAGCCGCCAGACGACCGCGCTTCCAATAAACCCGGCACCGCCGGTCACGATGATCTTTTGCCCCGCCATTATCAAGATGATATCAAGACATCAGCGAAACTCCATCGTGCCGTCGTCCACACTGCCGTATCGAAGCATCGACAAGTCTTTAAAATAATTCTGATGTAACCGCCACGGGTGCTTTGAGCCCTGGCTTGGCAGCGAATCGAGCGCTCGCAGCACATAGCCCGAGTTGAAGTCGAGTACACGTTCAGGCTTTATGGCCGGATCTTTGAGACGCGGAACACAGCTCGAAAAACCGTGCGTGTCCATAAATTTGATCAGTCGGCAGACATATTCGCTCGTAAGATCGCATTTCAGCGTCCACGAGGCATTCGTGTAGCCGAACGCCTGCGCAAGATTCGGCACATCGCTGTACATCATGCCCTTGTATGCCATTACCTTTGAAAGATCGACGGACTTTCCATCAACGACAAGTTCGAGGCCGGACATTATTTTTAGCACGAGGCCTGTCGCGGTAATGATAATGTCCGCTTCGAGCTCCTGACCGTCGGTAAGTCGAACGCCTTTCTCGGTAAACGTGTCGATCTCGCCTGTTACGACCGACGCTTTGCCGTCTCGGATCGCTGCGAACATATCTGAATCCGGCACGATGCAAAGCCGCTGGTCCCAAGGGTTGTAGTTGGGACGAAAGTGTTTCTCTAGGTTTTCCTCGCCGATCTCTGCCTTCACTCCTTTCGCAATGAGTCGTTTCATGAAAGCCGGCCGCTTTTTCGAAAGCTCGTAAAAGAACATCTGGCGGAGCACGTTTTTCCAACGCGAAAGCATATACGCGGCACGCTCCGGCAGCAGTTTGCGAAACGCTTTCGCTATGCGGTCCTGCGACGGCATCGTAACCACATACGTCGGCGAACGCTGCAGCATCGTCACGTGCCCGGCAGTTTCCGCCATCGCGGGCACCAGCGTGACCGCGGTCGCACCGCTGCCTATGACGATGACCTTCATGCCCGCGTAATCGAGATCCTCAGGCCATTTCTGCGGATGAACGACCATTCCTTGGTAATCCCGAAAACCCGGCCACTCTGGCGTGTAGCCCTCTTCGTAACGGTAATAACCGGTGCAGAGATAAAGGAAACTGCATGAGAACTCTACCGTCTCATGAACTGCTTCTCCGGGGGTTTGTTGCGGATGTTCTCCCTGCGACACCTCAACGGCGACCGTCCACCGCGCGTCCTCAGACGACCATTCCGCGCGCCTTACGCGATGCCCGTAGCGGATCTCTTTTTCGAGGTCGTACTCGCGGGCCGTCTCGCGAATGTATTTCAATATCGCCGGTCCGTCAGCGATCGCTTTAGGATCACGCCACGGACGAAACCGGTACCCGAGCGTGAACATATCCGAATCCGACCGCACGCCCGGATATCGGAACAGGTCCCACGTCCCGCCGCTCGCCTCGCGGCCCTCAAGTATCGCGAACGTCTTGTCCGGACAGTCCATGCGGAGCCGAGCTCCCGCACCGATTCCCGAAAGACCTGCTCCGATGATCAAGATGTCGAAATGATCCATAAACTGGAGCGCGGACACTCCTATCCGCATGAGTGCGAAGCAAGAACAAAAACCTCGATGATTCGGGAACTTGCTTAAGGCTCGCAACTCTCATCACCAAACTATTCTCGCCGGGAAAACCGAAGATGCGGACTGGAGAGTCCACGCTTCAACCTTCTACCACCCCAAAATATAAGCGAACATCAAGGGCGCAACGATAGATGCGTCCGATTCGACGATGTACTTCGGTGTCGAGGCTTCGAGTTTTCCCCAGGTGATCTTCTCGTTTGGCACGGCGCCGGAGTACGAGCCATACGATGTCGTCGAGTCGCTGATCTGGCAGAAATACCCCCAGACTGGCACGTTCTCACGCTGGAGGTCCTGGTGGAGCATCGGGACGACGCAGATCGGGAAGTCGCCAGCGATACCGCCGCCGATCTGGAAGAATCCGATCGTTGAATCGTCGGTCGCGTTGTTCGTGTACCAATCGGCAAGCATCGTCATATATTCGATGCCCGTCTTGACGGTGTGAACGTTCTCGACATCGCCTGTGATAACGTGGCCCGCGAACATATTGCCCATCGTCGAATCTTCCCAACCGGGCACGACCATCGGCAGATCCTTTTCCATTGCGGCGTACATCCACGAATCCTTCAGGTCGATCTGGTAATACTCTTCGAGCGAACCGTTCCTCAGCACCTCATACATGAACTCGTGCGGGAACATCCGGCGGCCTTCCACATCGGCTCGCGTCCAGACCTCTACCATCGCTTTCTCAAGCCGCCGCATCGCTTCCATTTCGGGGATGCACGTGTCGGTGACGCGGTTCATGTGGCGTTCGAGTAAAGCCTGTTCGTCCTCTGGCGTGAGGTCACGGTAATGCGGGACGCGCTCGTAAAAATCGTGTGCGACGAGATTGAAAAGGTCTTCCTCAAGATTCGCACCCGTACACGAGATGATCTGCACTTTGTCCTGCCGGATCATCTCAGCCAAGCTCAGCCCCAATTCCGCCGTCGACATCGCTCCGGCGAGCGTGATCATCATCTTGCCGCCGTCATTGAGATGCTTAACGTAAGCCTCCGACGCGTCGATAAGAGCCGCAGAATTAAAATGGCGATAGTGATGTTTGATAAAATCCTTGACCGTAGAGTTCATAAGTTTAGTTGAATTATACTGAACCCGTGCATATCGCGAAAGCAGCATCAAAGCACGCCGATCTGAATCGCTTTTTGAGGGATGTAGCCGAACCGATCGCTCATATTCTGCAAGCCGAGCTGGTTGGCATTTATGTTTTTGGGTCGGTATCCCTGGACGACTATATGCCCCAGAGCGATGTCGATCTGCTGGTGGTCACTCGCGGATCTATTTCTCGCGTGGTCAAGGATCGAATTTGGACTGAGGTGAGCACGGTATCGAAGGTCTATCCGTCGATCGGCATCGATATGATCGTGACGAGCTTGCCATGCGTTACGACGCTGCCAGAACGGCCGACCTTCGAAATGTCGATCGCGGTAGGAAAAGAATGGAAGGCAGAGGTCGAGTTCGGAGGCGATTACGAAGCGATCCTGCTTGATCTTGAGATCGCACGCCGCTGCGGGCTTACTTTGGTCGGGCCATCAGCTGTGGATCTGATCGCACCAGTACCGTTCGAACGGCTAATGCCCATAGTTCGTGAGACGATCGACTGGCATCGAAGAAAACTCTTCGACCCTTTTCACGACCCGCTCGGACACTATGCAGTGCTGAATACCTGCCGTGCTCTGAGATATGCGGAGGAATCAGTGCTCAGTTCAAAGACGGATGCAGCCGCGTGGGCGCGGCAGCGATTCCCACAGTATGATGTGATAGCAAAAGCGACTGAGATCCGGCTCGGGAATAGTTATGAACCGCTCGATCGAATCGCCATAGAAGATTTTCTAGCCGAAGCCTCAAGCAAGATCGACGCCAGGTCAACATAGAAGATATGAAATTTGGTCAAGAAGTAATACAAACTTTTCGTTGAAAGTTGCCGGTAATTCTATTAGTTCGGGATCTCTTGATAAGACTCAGCGGTTCAAGTTTTTGAATTAATTGTGCATCCTTATGTCACAAACATCATTCACGCAGTGTTTTATTACTCGTAGTGTTTTATTAATGAAGGCTTTGATCAATGAAATATTTTATAAGATTGCGCGGAAAGATCCTTTTGTTTGTTTTTAGCTTGCTTGTTTTTTTGACGTTTGCCGTAAACGCTCAAATCGGTATTGTTGACCGAAATGCTAAGGTCAAACCGACGCTTGTTATTTTGGGCAGTTATCATATGGCAAATCCGGGACGCGACCGAGCGAGATCCGAAGTTGATGACGTTTTGCAGCCGGCGCGACAGCGGGAGATTACCAGGTTAGTCGAATTATTGGGCAGATTTAAGCCGACGAAAATAGCAGTCGAATGCTCGCCTAAATATCAACCGAAAATCGATAGCGATTATCAAAAATACCTAAAAGGCGAAGGAGAATTAAAAAAAGGAGAAGAGGAACAGATCGGCTTTCGGCTAGCTAAACAAATGCGGCTCGCAAAACTTTACTGCATTGACTGGAACGATTATCCGCCTGGTGATTTTTCTAACTACGATTATGACGAATTCTCCCAAAAAGACCCGGAATTAAAATCTTTCCTAGAAGAAATTACGCAAAAACTCCAGGAGTCGGTGGCCCAAAACGGCAAAATACTCACAAAATTATCAATCGTTGAGCAATACAGGTTCTTAAATAAGCCGGAGAATTTAGACCATTCACATCAACGTTATTTCGACTTTGTCAGAATTGGGCGCGGCGACCAATACATCGGAGCAAATTATCTTTCACATTGGTACGGGCGAAATATGAAAATCTTGGCCAATCTGATCAGAAGTACCGATTCTCTAAGCGATCGAATATTCGTTATTTACGGCCAGGGACACGCTAAACTTTTGACGCAGTTTGCAGAGGAATCAGGCTTTTATACAGTTGAAAGCCCTTTGAAATATCTAAAAAGTAAGAATTAGTAAAGCACGACTCTTAATGCCGCTCTTTTGGCGGCGCGTGGTTGTCAAAGCCCGCAGAACAAATAAACGGACCTGAGGCGGGAACACCGACTTTGTTAATAACCTTGTGTATAAACCGGATGTTGCGTGGCTGCTTGTTCCCGCCCACGCCATCTCAGCCGTTCGGCAGTGCTGAGGTTAAAATGGAGGGTCGCTATGAGCGAGTCCCTAAAGCGCCGCTCCTTTGTGAGCGCAATCGTTGTGATCTCTGCTGGGTCCCTTCTTCACTTCGCGTGGGAATGGTCGGGCCGAAGCCCGGTGATTGCTGTCTTCGCCGCGACGAACGAAAGTACGTGGGAGCACCTTAAACTCGCTTTCTGGCCTGCGCTCGCGCTGACACCGATTCAGCGCAGTATCTACGGCTCGTTTCTTGGTTGGATTCCTGCAACCGCCATCCGCTGCCTGCTCCCCTCATTCGTGATCGTAGCTCTGTTCTACGGATACACCGCGCTTTTGGGGAGCCACCATTTAGCGGCGGACCTCACGATCTTCGCATTCGCGATCTTCGCTGGAGAGTCCCTCGGCCACGCCGTGCTCCCTAAGGACTTCGGTTCAAGATCCCGTAAAAGCGCGTTCTGCTTTCTTATCCTAGCGACAGTGCTGTTTTCAACGCTAACTTTCAATCCACCGAACTGCTTTCTCTTTCATGAGCCACCTCGCTCCCGGTCGGGTGATGGTTAGTCTTTAAGGGGGGCCGCGCCGCACTGCCTATCAAGCGTTTCGTCCGGAGCGCGCAATCGATCTTCGTAAGATACAGTCGGTGGTAAGGGCGCGCCCGGTCAACCGGGGCCTTACGAAAAATCTAAAACTGTTCACCAAAACTCACTTCGCCAGCCACAGCAACCTGATAGGCGGCAACGCGGCGCTCGAAGAAGTTGGTCAGTTCCTGAACGTCCTGCAGATCCATGAACGAGAATGGGTTCTTCGACTTGTAGACCTTCGGCAGGCCAAGCATGGCGAGCCTCTGGTCGGCGATAAACTCAAGGTACTGTCGCATGTCCGCAAGCGAGAGGCCCGCGACGCCCAATGAAAGCACGTCTTCGGCAAACTGCAGTTCGCATTCGACCGCTTCGTCGAGCATTGTCGCGATGTCGCGGGTGAGATTCTCATCGAAAAGGTCGGGCTCCTCGGTCCGCACTTTCTTGACCACTTCGAATGCGAACGCCATGTGTGCGGACTCGTCGCGAAAGACCCAGTTCGTTCCCGATGCGAGGCCGTGAAGCAATCCCTTCGAGCGCAGGAAATATACGTAGGAAAACGCGGCGAAGAAGAACAGCCCTTCGATGCACGATGCAAAGCAGATCAGATTTAGCAGGAACCGTTTGCGGTCTTCCTTTGAGTTCAGGCTGTCCAGGTCGTTGATCGAATCGATCCACTTCAGGCAGAATTCGGCCTTCTTCTTTATCGACGGAATGTTCTCGACCGCGGCAAAAGCCTGCTCGCGTTCGGCGTGATCGGGAATGTACGTATCGAGCAGCGTCAGGTAGAACTGCACATGAAGCGCTTCCTCATAAAGCTGCCGCGAGAGGTACATCCGGGCCTCGGGCGAATTGATGTGCTTGTACAGATTCAGGACAAGGTTGTTCGACACGATCGAATCGCCTGTCGCAAAGAACGCCACCAGCCTGTTGATCAAGTGCCGCTCGGCCGGCGTCATCTTCGACCGCAGATCGTTCACGTCCATCGAGAAATCTACTTCCTCGACGGTCCACGTGTTCTTGATCGCGTTCCGGTACATCTCGTAGAAGTCCGGATATTTCATCGGACGAAGTGTGAGGTTGAATCCAGGGTCTAGCAGCATAATTGAAAATAATGAATTCAGAACGATGAATGATGTTTTCCTACTGACAAGCCTCGCACGCTTCCGGGTTCTCGAGCGAGCACATAACCGCTTCCGCATCGGAATAGGCAACAACGTCGGGCTCGGCAGTCTTCACAGCCGCGTTGTCTACCGCATCCACCTGAGCGATCTTCGTCGCGGGACGCGAACGCAGATAGTAGGTCGTCTTAAGGCCTTTCTCCCAGGTATACATATACATCGACGAAAGCTTGCCGATCGACGGGCTCTCCATGAATAGGTTAAGCGAACCGCTCTGGTCGATGAATGCTCCGCGGTCGGCAGCCATATCGATAAGGACGCGCATCGGCACTTCCCACGCCGTCCGGTAGATCGCGCGAAGCTCGGCCGGGATCTCTTCGATAGCCTGCACCGAACCCTCGGCACGCTTGATCTTTTGGCGCACGTCGTCCGTCCATAGGCCGATCGCTTTAAGTTCTTTCACCAGATATTTGTTGATCTGGATAAAGTCTCCGCTCAACGTTTCGCGTTTGAAAAGGTTCGATACCTGCGGCTCGATGCACTCATAGCTGCCGGCGATGGCCGCGATGGTCGCCGTCGGCGCGATCGCGATCATCAGGCTATTGCGAAGTCCGTGCTTCTTTATCTTTTCGCGAAGGGCATCCCAGCGGGCCGTGTCATCGGGAACGACGCCCCACAGATCGAACTGCAGAACTCCCTGCGCTGCGCGGGTTTCTGCAAATGCCGGGTGCGGGCCCTTCTTTATTGCGAGTTCGCATGATGCGTCGAGTGCACCGAAATAGATCTCTTCCTGGATCTTCGCCGAGATCTTTCTTGCCTCGTCCGAATCGAACGCGAGACGCATTTGAAAGAAAACATCCTGCAGGCCCATTACGCCGAGGCCGATGTTGCGCCAGCGGTTGTTAGATTCCGCCGTACTCTGGATGGCGTAATAATTAAGGTCGATCACGCGGTCGAGCTGGCGGACGGCGAGCTTTACATTACGACGGAGCTTTTCGTAATCAAACTCGCCGCCCTTTACATACCGCGCGACGTTCACGCTTCCGAGGTTGCATACTGCGGTCTCGCTGTCGGATGTGACCTCGACGATCTCTGTACACAGATTCGAGAGATGGATCACATTTCCGGGCTGTCCGGTCTGGTTCGATTTCGTATTGCAGGCATCTTTGAAAGTCATCCAGCCGTTTCCGGTCTGTGCCAGCGTACGCATCATGCGGGCGTACAGGTCGCGGGCCTTGACCTGTTTGACGAACTTACCTTCGGCCTCGGCCTCGGTGTACGCGATCTCAAACTCGGTTCCGTAGATGTCGGGAAAATGCGGCACCGCTTTCGGGTCGAAAAGCGACCACACGCCGTCCTCCTGAACGCGGCGCATAAAGATGTCGGGGATCCAGTTGGCGATGTTCAAGTTGTGTGTCCGCCGCGCGTCGTCGCCGGTGTTGTCGCGAAGCTCGAGAAAATCTTCGATGTCGGCATGCCACGTTTCGAGATAGACGCATGCGGCGCCTTTTCGCTTGCCGCCCTGGTTGACCGCGGCCACCGACGAATCGAGCGTTTTAAGCCACGGTACGATCCCGTTCGAATGTCCGTTCGTTCCCTTGATAAGCGACCCGCGTGAACGAACGCGATGGTACGCGATGCCAATACCGCCGGAAAATTTCGAAAGCATCGCGACGTCGGAATATTTCCTATAGATGCTCTCTAGGCTGTCCTGCGGCGAGTCTAACAGGAAGCACGATGAAAGCTGTTCGTGGGCCGTGCCAGAATTAAACAGCGTCGGCGTCGACGGAACGTATTCGAGCGATGAAAAAAGATTGTAGAGTTCAACCGCCTCCGCCGGCGATTCGGAAAGGCCGCAAGCAACGCGCATCCAGAAGAACTGAGGGCTTTCGATGACCTCGCGGGTCACCGGATTTTTGAGAAGGTAACGATCGTAAATTGTGCGGATACCGAAAAATTCGAATAGATCGTTGCGGGTCTGGTCGATAGCGTCGTTAAGCTTGCGGCTGTTTTCCGAGACAAAGCGGGCCAGGCGATCATTGATCAGGCCCTCTTTGAAGCCAAAGGCGATGGATTGCGAAAAAGAATGGATCTCCTGATTCCTAACTTCTTTCTCGATGTACTGGTTAAGGAGTCGTGCGCCGAGTTTCGAATACTCGGGCTCTTCAAAGATGAGGCTTGCCGCGGTCTGTATCGAAAGCTTGTCAAGCTCTTTGGTCGTCGCTCCGTCATAGAGTCCGCTGATCGTCTTGGTGGCGATCCGCATCACATCCACGTTCGGCAGGTTCGGCGTGCAGCGTGAGATGGCACGGACGATCTTGTTGATATCTACCGATTCGTGGTTCCCGTTGCGCTTTGTAACGCGCATCGTTGTCTGGGTGGTTTCTTCCGTTTGACGTGCGGCGGCGGTGAGTCCGTTATCCATGCTGTTTTTCGCGTGTCTCCTTAATCTTTCGTCAACTAAATCTGCCCCGCGATCGAAACTTGAGAGCGAAAGGCACCTGAGCCCCATCCACAATATGTTGACAGCGGCTGCTCGGGGTAAAACTCGGTCTTTATTAGGGATGCAGGCGGGACCTTAGCGCAAAAATAAAGGCATTCTCCTGCAGTGGATATAGACTATATTGTGTAGATATAGGTTTGTCAACACAAAACCTAGTGGTTTTGAAACAAATCTCTAAGTGCCGCTATTTCACCACTTAGCGCGCCGCACATAATGTTTTGCGTCAATTTATTTGTAACATCTGCGTAACTGCCTTAAACACAATATCTTGTGGTTCGCTTAAGAGGCCTGGATGTGGAAAATAGGTGGAAAATCGTGAGGAAATTCCGTGAGTTCGGCTAGCGATTTTTCGCTATTTCGAGCGTATTTTCATTTTTCACAAGTGGAAATCTTGTTTGCGGCAACTCCCGGACGCTATAATCATCGAACTTAGTTCTTGTCCAACTAATAGAACAATCTTTTCAATATGATGATACGCTGTCGACCGCCGAAGAGACTAGGTACTATTGTCGTATTTGGTTTTCTTCTATTGCTTCCTAACTGTTCCCGTGCGATGGAATTTTCTTTCAAGTACGGGGTTATGGAAATGTCAGGCGAAATCAAAACCGGGGACGGAAAGAAATTCGGCTTGTTTTTGAAAAGTAATCTCGAGGCTTATCGAAAATCGAGGCGCTCGGTTTTTCTTACGTCGAACGGAGGGAATCTAATCGAGGCTTTAAGTATTGCCGCCCAGTTAAGAGAGATTTATCCAATTGTTGACATCACCGGAAAGTGTGCGAGCGCTTGTTTCTTTATTTATTTGAGTAGTGTAAAGCGGCTTCCGATTTTCGGTGACTTAGGGGTTCACCGCCCTTATTTCGATCCTAGGTACTTCTCAGAACTAAGCTTCGATAAAGCCCGTGAGAGCCAGGCATTACTTACAAAAACAATTAATTCTATTTTGGAGGAAAACGAAATTCCTCAAAAGTTGATCGAAATAATGAGAGAGACCTCGTCGGCCGATGTCTATTGGCTTTCAACGAGGGAAAGAGGAGAGTGGATCAAATTTCATCCAACCTGGTATGAGGAAACGCTTATTGCTCGATGTAACTACGGGGTTATCCTCAAACTTGAAAAGCAAAGGCGAGAAGCTCGGACTAAGTTTGAAGAAGAACAGATTGGTAAAGAAATTGACAAAGTGCTCCCGGAATCAAATAAATGCGAAGAACGAATAGTAGATGAGGAGTTGGCAAAATTTTCGGCTAAGTTGTTTCCAAAGAAACGGTGACCACATGGCTGGCCCATTTTTTCAATAGTCCGACAATTTGAATACTACGATTCCTTTCAGATTTTCGTTTGGCGGTTCAATATCCACACGTGTATCTGCGTCAATCGCATTCTTAACGTAGTCGGGACAATTATCTAACAAGAATTCTCTGTTTTCCGCGTCTTCTTGATCAAAATGCTCCGCCGCAAACCTGTCAATTTTCACTAACATATTCCGACTGCTCGCGCTCGTGGGGCAAACAAGACGATGCCAGGGCACCATCTTCGACTCAACGGATACAAGACTCTTCTGACGGCTAGAGCGAAGTCGCCGAACCTCGAACGCACTTAGAAGCGAGCACCCGAATAATTCGGCAACCCGAGCTCGCTGGGTCATTTTTCTGAATAGCGCCCTGTCATCTGTATTGAGATAAAGACAATAGAGCGGGCGCATATGAAAGTTCTGCTTGCAGGCATCGTTAATAAGTCGATCATTCTGACTCTGGGACGAGTTCGACGGCGGGTAGTGGAGATGCGTGAAATTACCCGTCTTCGTATCTAACACTTTCGCCTGAATCCGAAACGCCAGCCATTTCCCGTATCCGTAAAGCCACCATTCCCAGTCAGCCCCGTTTATTCCTTCTTCGCGTTTATTGAACTCTTTTATCAGAATCCCATTTCGATGGCGCGCCTTTAGCTCTAACAACAGAAGATCCGTAATTGTCTCCTCTTTCAGTTGGAAACCGACGGTCCGGCCTAGGTCGATACGGCACCACGTTTCTATTGCCAAGCGCTTGAATGTGCTACAGATCGTCTTCATACATTGACCTGACACGCTGGTCGTCATTCAACGATCAAACCATCCCACGCAAGCTCAACATTCTCGGGCAGCAGATTCGAATCGCGGGCGTGGAGGATGTCGTGGTTTAGGTGCGTGAGGAAGGCTCGTTTCGGTTTTAGGTCCTCGATAATTCCGAGGGCTTCTTCGAGGTGGAGGTGCGTGGAATGCGGCTTAAGTCGGACGCAGTCGAGCACGAGGACATCGAGGTTGCGAAGGCCGTCCATCGAATCGGGCGGAATGGTTTTGAGGTCGGTGGCGTAGGCGAAGTCGTTGAAACGATAAGCGACGACCGGAAGTTTTCCGTGGATAACTTCAAGCGGCGTTACTTCGATCTCCTCGCCAATGCAAAAGGGCGAATTATGAACGACCGTGTGCGGGATCAACTGCGGCAGGCCGCCGCCGAAATGGGTCGGTTGAAAGATGTATTGGAAGATGCGGCGTAAGTCGATCCACGCGATCTCGTTGGCAAAGATCGGCATCGCTCCGTAACGAAAATTGAGCGGGCGGATGTCGTCGAGGCCAAAGACGTGATCGACATGGCAATGCGTGATCAGCACCGCATCGAGCCGGCGGATGTTGGCCCGCAATGCTTGTTGGCGAAAGTCGCTCGATGTGTCGACCAGGATCTTCTTATTTCCGTGCTCGATCAATATCGAAACCCGGAGCCGCTTGTCCCGCGGATCTTCGGACAGGCACGTCTCGCAGTCGCACGCGATAGAAGGTACGCCGGTGGATGTTCCTGTTCCGAGGAAGGTGAGTTTCATTGACTGGAACGCAGGCGTCCCGCCTGCATGAGCGTGAAACGCGAAATTCACGCCGTTTATAAATTAACGCAATCACACCGCGGAAGCCACGACGTTGCAGGCGGGACGCCTGCGTTCCCGGCTATTTCTTTCCCAAAATATCTGCGCCGGAGAATTTCTTTGCGGCTTGCGCCTTTAGTTTCTCTTCGGTCGCCCGCACCATGGTCACGTACTGCATACGCAGGTCGGCAAGAAGGCCGTCGAGAAGCCGCGCCTCTTTCTCGTGAAGGTTGCCTTTGGTCTTATCGCGGAGCATCGCGAGAACGTCGATCCAAAACTTGCCGGAATCCAGGTCGAGTGTACGTTGGCCGGTTGCGGGGTGCGGCACCGCACCAAGCGCCGCTGCGGCGTTTGTCGCCAAGGTTGAAAGAAAATTCACGAAACTCGCAGGATCGTCGGCACCGGGAATGTCGCTGCCGTCTTCGGCGTCCTCGGAAAGATCAGGAGCGTAGTCGACCTCGTCCAAAGCGTCGTGCATTTCATTCGCGGCTACAGGTGCCGCCGGTTTGGCCGCCGGCTTTTCCGGTTCCGGTTTCTTCGGCTCGGGCTCGATCACGATGCCTTCCTTTAATGAGCCGTCCGGGTTGAACTTTCGTTTGTCAACGACCTTTAACAATACTTCTTCCTGGTTCTCGTCTCGTCCGATCATATTTGTGCCTGTTTGATGATTCTATCATTTCGCGGAATTAGGTGAATAGCGCTTCCTAGACATTCCGGTCCTACTGTCCTTAAATAACCTCATGTCCGAGAAATTTGACGATCTTGTCGCCGTAATGGCCCGTTTGCGTGCACCGGGCGGCTGCCCCTGGGACCGCGAACAAACATATGCCTCGCTTTCCCAGTACTTGCTCGAAGAAGCCTACGAGACTTTTGACGCCATTCACGAGGCCGATGCGACCGGAGACGTGACGAATCTTAAGGAAGAGCTTGGCGACCTATTGCTGCAGGTCGTTTTCCACGCAACCATCGGCGCCGAACGCGGAGAGTTCACGATCGACGATGTTGCAGAAGGCATCTCGAGAAAATTGATCCTCCGCCATCCGCATGTGTTTGGGGACGAAAAGCTCGAACGAGCGGAGGACGTCCTCGACAACTGGGACACGCTGAAAGCGAACGAACGAAAGGCATCTGGAAAGGAAAAAAAGATCGAAGAATCGATACTAGATGAGGTGCCCGTACATTTTCCCGCCCTCCTCGAAGGATTAAAGCTTACAAAGCATGCGGCCAAAGTCGGCTTTGATTGGCAGGACACTGACTGCATTTTTGACAAGCTTTACGAAGAGGTTGGCGAACTCCGCCAAGCAATGGAGACACGCGATGCGGGTGAAATAAGCGAAGAACTTGGCGACCTTCTTTTTGTCGTTGTAAATCTTGCCCGCCGATTGGACGTGGAACCGGAAACCGCCCTCAAGAAAACAAACCGTAAGTTTCGCAGCCGGTTCAAATATATCGAAGAACAGTTAAAGAAGAACGGAAAGACTCTGGAAGAATCGGATCTTGAGGAAATGGATTCACTTTGGGATCAGGCCAAAAGCAAGGGAGCCTGATGTGCGCCACCTGCGCCAGGCGCGCCGGCGCAAGATCACGAAAACAATTCTAACAGTCTTTCAACAACCGTCGACCGGGCCTGATCGTCGATCTCACCGATCTTCTTTACTAGTCGCGTGTCATCGAAAGTCTGTATCTGGTCGAGTATTACGTATCGGGTCTCATTCAGAAAATTAATGGGAATTCGGGTCGGGTATTGTGCTCTCGTGGACGACAGCGGTGCGACCAAAACTGTGTTTACGTTTCGATTCAGTTCGTCAGGAGAAATAATTACGGCCGGCCTTGTGTTTTTAGGATCGTTTGACGGTACTTCGTCCAGGTTTATAAGAAAAACATCGAAGCGGTTTACCATTGCCACTCCTTTTTAGCGAAATCAGTTGAAGTTTCACGCACCGAGAGGTCGTCATCGATCTCCGCGAGCGATTTGAATGTTGCATCCCAGTCGCCTCTGGGTTTTTTTATATTTTTGATCAGAATGCCATCAGACGTGATCTCGAGCTCGACCTCGCCCGAGATATTGGTTTCTTCGAGGACGGCTTTGGGTATCCTGATGCCTTGTGAATTTCCTATCTGGATTATCTGGGCTTTCATAATTACATCGTAATTACATACGCCTATTTGGTCAAGCTATCTTCGTAAGCCCATTCATATACGGATGTAGTACCTCGGGAATTTCGATCGTCCCGTCTTCATTTTGGTAGTTTTCTATAATTGCGACCCAGGTTCTGCCGACGGCAAGGCCGCTGCCATTTAGCGTATGCACAAATTCGGGCTTTCCGCCGCCACTTCGTCTAAAGCGCAGATTCATACGGCGTGATTGAAAATCTCCGCAATTTGAACAGCTGGAGATCTCGCGGTAGGTCTTCTGGCTCGGCAGCCAAACCTCGATGTCGTAAGTCTTTTTCGCGCTGAACCCCATGTCCCCCGTTGACAAGACAACGGTTCGATATGGCAAACCGAGCAATTGCAGGATCTTCTCGGCGTCTGCCGTAAGTCTTTCGTGCTCACGTTCCGATTCGTCGGGGGCTGTTAATTTTATGAGTTCCACCTTTTCGAACTGATGCTGGCGGATCAACCCGCGAGTATCTCGTCCGTAACTTCCGGCTTCACTACGAAAACACGGCGTATATGCCGTGTAGTATTTCGGAAGGTCGCTTGAGTCAAGGATCTCTCCGGCGAAATAATTGGTCACAGGCACCTCTGCCGTTGGGATCAATGCGAATTCGCGTTCGTCCCTTACGTGAAAAAGATCGTCCGCAAATTTCGGAAGCTGGCCCGTACCAAAGAGTGATGTTCGATTGACCATGAACGGCGGGAGCGTTTCGGTATATTCATGCTGAGTCGTATGTACATCGAGCATGAAATTGATCAACGCGCGTTCCAGCCGAGCGCCCGCTCCGTTGAGGATCGCAAAACGTGCACCCGAGATCTTTGCGGCCCGTTCGGTGTCGAGAATTCCAAGTGCCTCGGCGAGATCGACATGGTCTTTTGGTTCAAAATCAAACACCCGCGGTTCGCCCCATTTCCTTATCTCTACGTTTGCGGATTCATCTTTGCCTACTGGGACATCGTCCGCCGGGACGTTTGGAAGGTTGGTCAGTATCTCTCGCATCGCCGACTCTGCTTCGTCGCGACGTTTGTCTAATTCAGCCTGTTTGTCTTTCAGCCCAGCAACTTCCGCCTTCCTGGCTTCGGCTTCGTCTTTCTTGCCGGCCTTCATCAGGTCGCCGATCTCTTTGCTTGCGGCGTTTCGAGCCTGGTTTACCGCGTCGGATTCGCTAATGACAGATCGCCGCTCGACATCGAGCTCTGCGAAGCGTTCGAGTGTCTCGAGAGAAAAATGGCGGTTGGCCAGTGCCGTCTTTACGGCATCCAGATTTTCACGTACATAGTTTAGGTCGAGCATAATTCGGAACCTGCCGTCTTTGTTTGTTTTAGGCCCTGATATGACCTAAAATTCAAGGTTTGTGCCTGACGGCGAATAATAAATTTAGCAGTCTTTTTATGAATCAAACAGTTCGCAAAGCCGTTTTCCCTGCCGCCGGCCTCGGCACGAGATTTCTTCCCGCGACAAAAGCCTCGCCAAAAGAAATGCTTCCGCTGGTCGACAAGCCGCTGATCCAATATTCGGTTGAAGAAGCGGTTGCGTCCGGATGTGAATCCCTTTTGATCATTACGGGACGAGAAAAAAGCTCGATCGAGAATCATTTCGATATCTCGTTTGAACTCGAACAGACGCTCAAAGAAAAAGGCAAAGACAAGATGTTCGAGCAGGTACGTGCTATATCGGACATCGCCCGCATTAGCTACACGCGGCAAAAACAGGCGCTCGGACTTGGCCACGCGATCTATCAGGCAAAAGACTTCGTTGGCGACGAACCATTTGCCGCTTTGCTGGCAGATGATGTGGTCGATGCTGAAAAACCGGCGCTGAAGCAAATGATCGAGGTGTTTGAAAAATACCAGGCTCCGGTCATTGCGACCATGCAGGTTGCCGGCGAAGCGATCTCTAGATTCGGCGTTATCGATGCTGACGAGGTCGAGCCGGGCGTTTTCAAGATCAAGGACATGGTCGAAAAGCCTGCGTTTGCCGAAGCACCTTCGGATCTCGCGATCATCGGCAGGTATATATTCACGCCGGATATTTTTGATGCGATCGAACGCACGACACCCGGTGCTGGTGGTGAGATACAGATAACGGACGCGATGCGTTTATTGCTCAAGGACCGGCCTTTCTACGCAGTAAAACTCGAAGGCGTTCGACACGACGCGGGAGACAAGCTTGGATTTTTGATCGCGACAGTCGAGTACGCATTGAAGCGAGAAGACCTGGGTACCAAATTTCGGGAATACCTTAAGGGCCTCGAGCTATGACCGGGTTGACGCAGCCGGCATCCGAAATGCTAACACGATCTGCAGAGCAATCAGTATTGCAATACTAAAAGCCAACACGAACATTCCCGAACGAAGGCTTCCCGTCTGTTCCGAGAGAAATCCGATCAACCACGTAACGACCGTCGCCCCAAGCGTCCCGCATATGAAGAGTGGCGTTGCTCTCCGCATTGCACCCGGGCCGAAGGTCTTTGAAAACCGTGCGACATTTGTAGGGAAGATCGACGAAGTTCCAAATCCGCATAATGCCGCACCGACACCAAGTTGGACGATCCCTGCCGCCGACAGCGTTACTGCCAAACCCGCAAGTATTGTGAGCAAGCTGATCAGTAGCATCTTGTTTTCGTCAAGATAACGGAAAAAGACAGGTGCCACGCCGCGTCCGATCACGAATAGCGAAAAATAAATAAGGGTCGGAGAGAGAATATGGAGCGTCGAAGTTCCCTCCACCCGTGTCGTGTAAGTGGTCAACCAACCTCCGATCCCGCTTTCGAACCCGACGTGTATAAAGTTAAAGGCAGCTATGGCCCAGGCGATCGGTGTGGACCAGATCGGCGTAAGGCTTTCGTTTTCATCAGACGGTTTTTCGACCTTCGCCTCCCCGGACGAAGGAGACAAGAAGATCGCGATAGCACCGGTCAGGAGCGGTACTGCGAGGATCATAGTGGTCACGTTCAGGTTTGTTCCATTAGCGGTCGTATCTACAAATGGTTTTGAGACGATAGCTCCGAGACCCCAAAAGAAATTCAGGAAACTCAGGGCCGACGCAGAACGTGCCGGATTGCGTTCGAGGATCAGGACATTTATCGAAGGAAGCGTCAATCCGATACCTACTCCATTGACCGCAAATCCAAGGAGAACGGCAGGGAACGTCGCAAAATTCATCATCAATATGCCGGCACCCATCAGCAAAGCTCCGATGGCGGATGCATAGACGAGTCTGCCGGACCGCCCGAACCAATTTGTAAGAAATGTTCCGGTCAGCGAACCCGCGAACTGCGCGGGGAAGAGATACCCAGATTGCAGATCGCTCAGAGAAAATCGTTGTGTAAGTGCAGGCAGGACCTGTCCGATAAGTACCGTCGCAATACCCGAAAGAAAAAACACGGCATGGAGCGATATGCTTAGCGTTCGGTTGCGGGATTCTTTGGATGGATTCATCAGATAAAACAAATCTATCGCGGTTTTCCCCACAGCAAAAGTTTGCTGTGCAACAGTTTATTTCGCTTAGGCCTATTAATTAGTGGCAATGCTCTTTTCTTTTGGCTAAAATCAATCAAACGCAAGCGTTTACACGAGAATTCTAGGAACTTTACTAATGTCTCTTGCAACTATCGACGAGGCTGTCGAAGACATTCGCCAAGGTCGGATGATCATAATTGTCGATGACGAGGACCGCGAGAACGAGGGAGACCTCGTGTGCGCGGCTGAAAAAGTCACACCCGAGATCATAAATTTCATGGCCGTTCACGGCCGCGGCCTCATCTGTATGCCCATTACTGAAGATCGTGCAGATGAGCTTAATCTCCATCCACAGACGAGTGATAACACCTCAAGTATGGGAACGGCTTTTACGATCTCTATCGAGGCCCGAGAAGGTGTGACGACGGGAATCTCAGCAGCGGATCGCGCTACGACGATCCTGACAGCGGTGGATCCGAAAACAAAGCCTTCGGATCTTGCACGTCCGGGCCATGTGTTTCCGCTTCGCGCGAAACGCGGCGGCGTACTTGTCCGTGTCGGGCAGACCGAAGCAAGTGTTGATGTGGCTCGGATCGCCGGACTGACGCCGGCGGCCGTGATCTGCGAAATAATGAACGACGACGGCACGATGGCCCGTATGCCTGAACTCCGTGTTTTTGCTGAAAAGCACGGCCTGAAAATCATTTCGGTCGCCGATCTCGTACGATACCGCGTCGAGAAAGAGATGCTCGTCAAGCGTGTACTGGAGACAAACCTGCCTACCGAATACGGCACCTTCCGATCCATCGTTTACGAGAATGAGATGAACGGCGAGACACACGTCGCGTTAGTAATGGGTGACGTTTCGAGTGCAACCGATCCTGTGCTGGTTCGCGTCCAAACCGAGAATGTGACCTTCGCAATATTCGGCTGTACGCTCGGCGAGGCATCTCATGCGATGCGGTCCTCTCTCCAAAAGATCTCTGATGAAAACCGCGGAGTAATTCTTTACTTGCGGCAGCGTGAGAACAATCTAGATCTTGTAAATCAGCTGAGGACGTATGCACTGATGCAGGAAAACGGCATTGATTTTCAGGAAGCAAAACGCGAAACTGGATACGGAAAACTTCATGACCACGGGATCGGTGCCCAGATCCTAAAGGATCTCGGGGTCAGGAAACTTCGCCTCATTACTAATCATCCCCCAAAAGTAAACGCGGTAGAGGCATTTGGGCTCGAGATCGCCGATTATGTGACGCTCTAGCCACTGGTGGACTGTCGGGAAATGGCAGAAAACGAAACTGAACAAACTAGCGAACCGGGCGAAGAGGAAAAGGGCGAACGACGCCTGCTTTCGCTACGCAACGGAGTGATCGCAGCGAGCCTATTCGCTGTGCTTATCGTGTTCGGCATCGTTCTTTCGTTCATTCTTTACCGCACCGGCTCTTTCGATTCTTACATTAAGAACCAGTTCGTCGAAAAGATGAACTACATGGGGATTGATTTCACCGCCGACGTATTTCGCGTGACGGCAAGTCCACTTGAGCTCCAACTTAAGAACGCGACTTTCAACGACCGCAAGACCGGCGAAAAGCTCTTCTTCGTTCGCGAGGGTCGGATCGGCCTGACCATATTGAATCTTTTTGCGTGGCAGACGACTCGCGACATTAAGGTAGATTCGACAGAGATATATGGCGCGGAAGTCTGGGTAAAGTTTGACGAAAACGGACGGTCCAACTTTGCCAACATAGTCGAAGACACTCGCTCTTCCAATCTCAATATTAAGTACAACTCAATGAAGTTTTCGCTGCAAGACAGTGTCGTTCATTTCGGCGACCTTTCTCGAACGATGTCCGGCAACGCGAACAACCTGCAGCTTTTTCTTGAGCCGGAAAATTACGAAGCGCCGGACGAAGAGAAACGGTATAAGATCGAACTCACTTCGACCGGATCAACGTTTGCCTACGCGGACAGCAAGGTCGAAAACGTCAACCTAAAAGCTTCGGCCTTAGCGGACGGCAATGGAGCAGAGATCACCGAACTGCGTATTGAAACTCCGATCGGCGAATCGATGCTCAGCGGACGGATCACCGACTGGCCCTCTCCGAAATATGACCTGAATGTCGAATCCACTTTGGACCTCACACAGGCTTCGACTATCTTTCCGCTCGGGGCGACGCTTCGCGGCGTTGGCAACTTCAAAGGAAAAATAACGGGCGAAGGCGAGACATATAAGGTAGACGGGCAGATCGATTCGCAGGCGCTGACCGCTGAAGGCGTATATCTCAAAGGGTTCAACGTCGCCGCCACTGTTGCGGGCACTAATACAAATTACGAAGCGAATGGTAATGCCGTTGCGGAATTGCTGACATTCGAAGATTTCCGAGTCGACTTTCCAAAAATGGCCGGCAACGTCCGCGGTACCGGCTCCGACTTTCGATGGGTGGGCGAACTTCAGGCCATCGCGGCCAAGGCTAAATCGCTTTCGATCGTCGGCTTGTTTCTTCGCGATGCGGTCGCCGAATATAAGGATAAGCAATTCACGGCTTCATCGGGTTCAGGTCGAGCCCAGAAATTCTCCATCTCTGATACTGAATTCTCTAATCTGAACGCCGGTGACGTTCGGTTCTCGCGGGAAAACGGCGTAACAAGCATCACAAGTCCAAGCGCTCGGGCGGACTCGATGAAAACACCCGATTATAGGCTTGATGGCATTACGGGCCGAAATCTGAAGGTTCGCGATTCAAAGACCGAGACCGACGTAGATATTGATGGTTTGACAGCAAGAAACGCAACGCTGAAGGACAACAAGGCCGCTAACTTGCGTGCTGATCGTTTTTCGTTGAAGGATCGTCAGAGTGGGACATCAGTTAAACTCGACAATTTACAGGCCGAACGCGTGACATCGGGGGGAACGGTGATCAACGGCGTTTCGGCGCCAAGCGTCGATATCAACGACGACTCTGCGAAAACCCTCGTATACGCAGACCGACTTCGTATCGCCCGCATTGACGGTGGTGGGGCGGTTTTGGGCAGCCTTAACATTGCCGGCGTGCGGTTGACGATTCGCGATGGCACGGTTTCCGGTACTTCCGACGACATCGACGCCGGCGATGTAGCCATAAACAAAAATGAGGCGCTAAAAGAGGGCGGAACCCTCCGAGATGCAAAGATAAAGAAACCCGTTTTCGTCGTTGAGCCCTCCGGTCGCTATCGTGCGAGCGCCGATATGAGCATCGGAGGCGGAACGATCGGCTCGATCCGGCTGGGTAACGCGAGCGCCAAGGTAATCGTTAACGAACGGCGCGTGGAACTGAACGAATTGGCCGCGTCGGTAATGAACGGCACGGTAAACGGTAATGCTTCCATCGCATACAGCTCGAAAGACCTGTCTGTCATAGCTGCCGATTTTTCAAACCTCGACCTATCAAAGCTCATCGCCCTTCAGGGCGGACGTGTGATCCCTTTCGAAGGAAAGACAACAGGTCGAGCTGATATTACCCTGAATGGAACCGACATCCGTTCTACATCCGGAACGATAAAAGCAGACATCAAGGCAAATGCGGGCAATGCTGAAAAAGGTACGGTTCCCGTAAATGGGAATATCGAGCTTTCGGCGACAAGTGGTCTGTTCAATGTCGACCTTGCAAAGCTGAGTACAGGAAAGAGCAGCCTTACCGCCTTCGGACGTTTCGATATTAAAAACGAAGATTCGAACCTGGACATCGCGCTTGACTCGTCTGACGCCGGCGAGATCGATCGGCTGGTCAGGGTTCTCGGTATTTCATCCGATCTCGAACAGCAGCTGGATTCATTTCGAGCGGCCTTTTCCGGCGATCTGTCGTTCAATGGAAAAATAACCGGAAGCTTCATCGATCCCACTATCAATGGCAAGGCGTCGATCGAGTCGGTTTCTTTGCGTGGCCGCGAGATCGGTTCGGTCTCGTCAGACATTGAAATCTCGCCGGCCGACTTAGCATTCAAGAATGGACTTTTTCGCGAGCCGGCAGGCGGGACAGTTACGTTTACAGTACAGGTACCGCGAACCAGCGAGAATAACGCCAGCGTTAAGGCCGAGCTAAAGGGCGTCGATGCCGGAAACTTGCTTGCTGCATTTCCCGTGGACCTGCCCGAGCAAATACGGGATTTCAAAGGGAAGACTTCGGGAACGGTTGACCTGTCGGGCTTGCCTGACGCCTCTCGAGGTGAGATCCAAATTGCGTCAACAAGCGGCACTATAGGAGGTCAGGCTTTTGATAGCCTCAAGGCTAAGGCAGTGTTCAGTGGAACACTGATCGATATTCAAAGCGGCGAGGTCCGAATTAGCGACGGAGTCCTTGCTGCAAAAGGAACATACAACCGTCAGACAACGTCATTCGATCTCGACTTGCAGGGCAGGAATGTCCCGCTGCCGCTCGTTCTGACGTTTCTGCCGAAAAACGATGCGATACCTACATTTGCTGGCGTGACGGATTTTACCGGAAAAGCTGTCGGCATTTGGAACGATTCTACGACCTACAATGTGAGTTTTGACGGCACCGCTCACGATGTGGTCGTGAACGATAACCCATTTGGCGCGATCGAGTTCAAGGGGACGACATCGGGAAACTTCCTTAAGGCAAGTCTCACGGCCATGCTGGACGGCCGACCGCAATTGATAGGTGCATCGGTCAACTTCGGCGATGCGAACCTGCCGATAACGGTCGAAACCTCGTTCGACAAGAGTCCGCTCGCTCCGTTCTTTGCGTTAGTCCCTCGACTTCGAGGAATTCCCCTGACAGGCGTTGGGACAGGTACGGTCGCATTCGGCGGAGAACTCCTGCGGCTGAACGATAAAGGTGAACGCGAAATATCCACCGCCGCACTCTCTGGAAATGCACGGTTCACGCAGCTCGACCTTCTTGTTCAGGACACGCCGCTGTCTGCCGCCGAACCGATATTCATCAAGTTCTCCCCGCGTGAGGTCGAGTTTGTCAGCGCAAAATTCGCGGGCGGTGGTTCCAACTTGACTATCGCGGGCATAAAGGCACTTACGGAAGACGGTGTGAACAGTCTTTCGATCAACGGACGGATAAATCTCGCGCTCCTTAATGCGTTTCCGCAGGTCACGTCGATCGACACTTTTTTTGGCGGCCTTGCAGATGTGTCTGTTAGACTTGCGGGAATAGACAAGACAGCTCGCCTATCGGGCACGGCTGTCATGCAGAATGCTGCTGTCGCTGCGTTCATTGGCTCTAGCCGACTTTCGTTCGATCGCCTGCAGGGACGGATCCTGTTTACATCAAATCAGGCACAGATCGAGACTGCCTCGGGCTATCTTGGCGGAGGAAGATTCAACGCGACCGGCGGCGTTCTGTTTGGCGAGGGCCTTTCGATCGATTCATTTCGCGTCGCTGTTGACGGAACAAACGTCACCGTACCTCTGCCTCAGGATTTCATAACAACAGGTGACGCAAGGATCGAATTTTCTGGGCGAAGGATCAGCAGTGAACTAGCGATACAAATAGCCGGCAATATTCTCGCAAGGCGAAGTGTTTATTCGCGTGATATAGAACTCTCGAACATTGTAGGGGCGAGGCGCGAGGGATCGCTCTCCAGCGGGCCGTCGTCGTTGGCTGCTCCTCGTTTTGACCTTACGATCGAAGGCCGTGATGCCTTGGTAGTTAAGAACAACATTGCCGATCTGACCGCTTCTGTCTCGCTCAGGCTAACTGGAACAACCGACAGCCCTCAACTTACAGGGCGTATTACAGCCAACAGCGGAACCGTGTTCTTTAGAAAGGATCGCTATATCGTGCAGCGTGGAGTGCTCGAATTCCCCCCGGATACGGCTATTGAGCCCGTCATCTTTCTTCAAGCTGAAACTGAAATTCAGGGTTATCAGGTTTTCGTGAATTTGTCAGGGCCGCTCACAGATACCGACGAGCTAAATGCTTCGGTGCGTTCGAGCCCGGCGTTGCCTTCACAGGACGTACTATCGCTGATAACTACCGGCACGCTTTCGAACACTGAGGGTGGCCTACCGACGTTTGCGCAAACGGGAATTAACACCGCTGCGGAAGTGTTGACCGATTCGATCATAAATGCGCCGGTAAGAAAAGCCACAGATAAGCTTTTCGGTCTAAATGTTTTCGAGATCGACCCGATCATTTCGGGACAGAGGCTAAATCCGTCTGCGCGGCTTACTGTCGGGAGGCAAATAAACAACAACCTTAGGGTGACGTACGCCACTAATCTCTCTCAAGATCAAAACCAGGTAGTCGCATTGGAATATCGCCTTTCCAACAAACTATCGGTCGTCGCTCAATATGAACAGCGAAGCCTCAGCAACGTGACGAATAATCGTGACAATTTCAGCATCGAAGTACGTTTCAGAAAGCGGTTTTAGCTAAGCAATGAACGGGGCGGCCATATATTGAGGTCTAAAACGTCAAAATTTGATCGACTGGGACTGACATCATTATCGTGTCGCGTTACATTCGGCGTTTTGGTTCTGCTGATCGCATACTGTTGGCCGGCATTTGCCCAGATCCAGTTCGAAGGCCGCGATGTCTCAGATGTTTCCGTCACATTTGAGGGCGTCGACAAAGACCTTGAGGCTAGCGAACGTTTTCGGCTGATCGCCCGCGAAGCGATCGGCAACCGGTATTCTACGGTGAAGATCCGAGAGGCATTAGACCGATTATATGGAACTAAAGAGGTGACTTCTGCGGTCGTCGAGGCGACACCGATCGGCGTCGATCGTGTTGGTCTGCGGTTTGTCATTAAACGCACGGTGAGAGCAAAGCGGGTTACGTTGAAAGTGGTCGGTCAGCAGAACGATAAGATCAGTGAGTCCGATCTAATAGTACACATCGATCTACTGGAACCCGGGCGGTCTGCATCACGACCGGAGCTTGAGCGAAACGCCGACCTTATCCTCGAGCATTTGCGCGAAAAGGGATATTTCCGAGCCGAAGTTGAGTATTCAGTTCAGCCACAGGAAAACGAGAACGAAGTCAACGCAGTTTTCACCGTTTCGCCGAATGAACAGGCAACGGTCGACGAATTTGAGATCGACATCGCCGGATTCGATAAACCGAAACTTGAGTCCGCAATAAAACTAAAGCCCGGCCGGCGATTCACTCGTGCGGAATTGGCAGCGGACCTTGAGCGGATCCGATCGGTATTGCGGAAAGAAGATTTTCTGGCGCCACAGATCGACGAGCCCCGTATCATATTTGACAGCGACCGCAATGCGATATCTATTCGTGTCAAAGGTACCAGCGGGCCGGCGGTTTCAGTTTCGGTCGATAGCCCAGACGAAAAGGTGGGTTCCGGAACTCGAGCGAAACTGCTGCCGATCATTCGCGAAGGTACGGTCGACTATTCGGCCATTATTGAAGGGGAACGCCGGCTGGAGACCCATTTCCAGGAACAGGGTTATTTCTTTGCGAATGTAAGGTCCGTCTGTTCGGTCGATCCGCCTCTTGCCGAAAGTGATGGCACCTCTTTTCAAAACAACACCGAGTTCCTGTGTTCCGCCCTCAGCAGTTCGGAACTTTCGAACCGGAAGGTGGAGGTCAAATACCTTGCAAATCTCGACCGGCAATTGAAACTTAAGGAGTTAAGGCTTAAGGGAACCGACTTGTTCACGATCGACGAGATCCGTTCAGTACTCGAATCGCAGGAAGCCAACATTTTGGGCGTAGTTCCTCTCTTTGGTTATGGCCGCGGATACACAAGCGGATCCTTGCTGGAAGAAGATGCGGCCACCATCCGATCATTGCTTCGTGAGTTGGGATATCGCGAGGCCGAAGTGCGTGTCAATCAAGGGGTGTCCATCGACGGTGAAAACCTTATCATCACTTTCGTAGTCGAACAGGGCACGCCGTCGGTCATAACCGATGTGGATATCCGTGGAAATACTGCTTTTGCCGACGAAGAACTAAAGAAGCATATTCCGGATCTTACGGGAAAGAACTTCTCCCGGGCACGCATTCGAAACACTCAGCGAAAATTAGCAGAGTATTATTCAAAGGCGGGCTACTATGACGCGTCAATCTCAAGTACCTTTGACGAACTTGGGGCGGACACGAGAACGGATAAGAAGAACTTTCGTGTCATCTTCACGGTTGAGAATGAAGGCCGGCCGGTAGTGGTCGATCGGATCTTGATCACGGGAAACGTTAAAACAAAAGACCAGGCGATTCTAAAAGCGATCACGGTCCGGCCGAACCAACTGCTAAGATCAAGCGACGTTTACTTAAGCGAGCAGAACTTGTATTCGAGCGATGCATTTGCACGCGTTGATATCAGAACCCGTCCCGCTGGTAACACGAACGACGGAAAACGTCTTGTAGATATAGTCGTGAATGTCGAGGAACAAGCTCCGCGAATACTGTCATATGGCGGCGGCCTTTCGACGGATCTTGGGGCCAGCGGATTTGTCGACATCAGGCATTTCAACTTGTTAGGAAACCTGTGGCAAGGCGGTGTACGAGCACGCGTAAGCCAGCGGCAACAGTTATTTCAGATCGACTTTCTCAATCCTCGATTCATTCGGGATGGTGAAAAGCGGTTTGCTCCGCTCACTATCACCGCCGGATATCAACGCGACACGACCGTGACGCGTTTCTTCAGGTCAGCGTTTGATCAAGGCACCTTCGGAATCGTACAGAGGCTTGATGCGAATGGAAATCCTGTCGATGAGTTCGGAAACAACACTGGCAGTCCGACACTCAACCGTCTTACGCTAACAGCCGAAACGAACCGAACGCTCAGTCTGAAGGACCGTAGCATCGTTTTTTTCAGATACCGTTTCGAAGACGTAAGGCTATTCAACATCGATAGCCTCCTGATAAAGGAACTTTTGCTCCCGGATTCGCGCATTCGTATTTCGGGATTTGGCGCAACATTTGTTCGTGACACACGCGAGAATTGCGCGATCAAGTACACCATCCTGGATGTCATCGCGAAAGGAGAGGCCGAAGAACCATGCAAGTATAGTCCGGGCGACCCGACCCGAGGCAGCTACCTAACCGCCGAATTCAATACCTCACTCCCGGTACTTGGGGCAAATACGGGTTTTAACAAGTTCCAAGCCTCGTACAACATCTACCATACGGTTAAAGCGTTGAACAATACGACCCTAGCCGGCCGCGCGGTCCTTGGGCTGGCCAACGCATTCAAGAATGGCGACCGCTTTGCGCCTCCCTACAACGCCCTCGACGGAATACTACCCATTAGTGAGCGATTCTTTGCCGGCGGGTCGAATACATTGCGTGGATTTGATTTCGAGTCGGCCGGCCCTCGCGTCGTCATTCTTCCACAGGGGAACTTTTTCAATACAAGCGGCCAGCAGGTCTTCCTTGATCCGTTCACTGTGCCGTTCGGTGGAAACGCATTGGCGGTCGTAAATTTGGAAGCGCGAATTCCGATTTCGAAAACTGTACGTGCCGTGCCGTTCTACGACGGCGGCAACGTGTTCCGCCGAGTCGGCGATATTGTTAACCCACCAGACGTTTCACCTGGGGATGTTATTAGCCAGAACCTTCGAGTGCTTTGGTCTCACACGGTCGGGCTAGGGCTAAGGATCAAGACTCCGGTGGGCGGTGAACTCGGTGTTGACTATGGATATTTGATAAACCCGCCGTCCTTCATTATTCCTCAACGAATCCCGCCCGATGCTTTCTACCGACTGCGTCAAAGTCAGATACATTTTCGGTTTTCGCAAGCCTTCTGATGTAAATGACGTTTCGGGACATGGTCAACGGCCGCACATCCGTTTTCTAACCATGTCCCGAAACAAAGGAGCGGGCCCACCACGACCGCCCCAAGTTTAATTCACGTGCTCGGTACTAACTATATGACGTTCATCAAGTTCGACCACCAGCATTTCGTCTGACCTCATGGAGATCTCTAGATCTTCATTTTCTTTCTCCAGATCGGCCTCCGCAATGACTTTCGGTTCATTTGCAGGAACGTATTCTTCCAAAAGATCCGCGGGCCGATTGACCGCGTTTATAGCTCGATCACGCAGCTTGTGCATTGCTTTGGCTTGGTACATCGCTTTATCTGCCGAGATGACCAGCTGATCAAACGATTCGCCGTGTTCCGGATAGCATGCCGACCCAATGCTCACGCCGACGCGGGCGGCCGAGATGGCATCAACAGGCAGAGCAAATTCCGTTACGGCCTTTTCAATTCTTCTGCACATCTCGCGGATGCCCGTGTTGTCCATGTCCGGTATCAACGCAACAAATTCATCCCCGGCATACCTTGCAAGAAAATCGTATTCGCGGAGCTGTGATCTGATGACGCCGCCTATCGCAGTCAGAAGTTTGTCGCCTACCTTGTGCCCAAACGAATCATTAACAGCCTTGAATCCATCCAGGTCGAGCATCAGGACCTGAAACGTCGATCCATTTCGCATCGAGCGTTTCACTTCCTTATCAAATTCGCTTTGCAGGCATCGAGCGTTAGGAAGTCCGGTGATCGGATCGGTCAATGCATGTGTGGCTGCCTCCTCATGCTGCTGCGATTTGGCAATGGCATCGGCCGCTATCTTGGCCACCGTCTCGAGCAAGCGGAAATGCTCGTCCTGATAACTGCTTATCTCACCGGAATAGAGTGTGATCGCCCCGATCAGCCTTTCGTCCGCGATCAGCGGACGCGAGATCATGGTCTTGTATCCCTGCGAGCTCTCGGTGTGCGAGACCGTAAAGTCCAATGCCGGATCGACGTTTTCCACCGACTTTCGCTTCTTCAGGACATAACCAGTCGCACCTTCGCCCACCCGCACTCGCTTTCCTGTGAGGAACGAACTGTTCTCCCCCGCAACATGGGCAGCATCCGCAAACTCCCCTGTCTCGTCCAAAAGATAGACCGCGCAACTGTCATACGGCAGAAACTCCTTGATCTTATCCGTGAAAAGTGAAAGGGTCTCCTCGATGCTGAAAGCCGAACTGAAGTCTTTTGCGAGCGAATACAGTGTAAAGACTTCGCGATTTGCGCGTTTGATCTGTTCAACGAAGCTCGGGCTCGCACTTTCATGGCTCTGGTCGGCGGGCTCGAATTCGTACATCAGCCCTTCTCCCTCGATCTCGTCTTCGAAGACCTTGAGGTTTCTGAGAAAAAGATCGACGATCTTTGGATCGAATTGGGCTCCCGCTCCTGCACGCAAGAAACTGCATGCATCGTCCCGCGATATCGCCGGCCGGTATGGACGGGCTCCGCGAAGCGTGTCAAACGCGTCTGCGATCGACAGGATCCGGGCCGTTAAGGGGATCTGTGAACCGCGCAGGCCTTCCGGGTAACCGCTGCCGTCCCAGAATTCGTGATGATATTTGACCGTCGGAACTACCGGTGTCGAAAAGCCGACTTTTTCGAGGATCGACGCACCTACCGATGAGTGAATCTTCGTTTTCTCCATTTCACCGTGGGTGAGCTTTCCGGGTTTGTTGAGAATGTGATCCGGCACGGCCAGTTTGCCGATGTCATGAAGCAACGCCCCTGTTCGGAGAGCGTCGATCTCGCCAGGGGTTAGATCAAGCAGGCGCCCCATTCCGACCGCATATATCTGCGTGCGGCGAACATGGCCGACACCGATCTGGTCGCGTGCATCGATAGCGGTGGCAAGTGCCTCTACAGTAGCTAGGTGAATTCGGCTCGCCTCCTTTATCTCTTTTGTCTTGAGGTCAAGACTTCGGATATGGATCTTATATGCGACATTAGCTCCGATCGCGATGGGAACGAGCACGAGGCCAAATTCAATGCCGAAATGGTTGAATGTTAGAAAAAGGCAGATGGCCGCCGCAAGACTGACAAGATGCCCGGTCAAAGGGAGGATGGCAACACGGTCAAAGACTTTCCAGTCGACCTGCTGGCCCTGTGCCTGCCACGAGATCAGATCGATCGCTGTGATCGCCGCGTAATGGGCGACAGCCATCATACAGGAAGCAAAAACGACCTCATTCGGAATCAGGAAACTCCCGGCAACGACCATCGGCTGGGGTCCGCTAAATGTGTCAAGAGAAAGATAGAACACAGAAGCCGAGACAAACGTCGCAACCACGTCCTTGGAAACGCCTGCCAGCCACGACCATGGATGACGACGTATGTTTCCGTGTTCAGCAGCGGAAGCCGTCGCGGCAAGCATTACACCGCCAAAAACACCGAGAAGCGCAGTACCCCAGAACGCAAGAACAATTTTGGGGAAAAAGGTGGATTCTGTCCGAGGGATCCGGAAGCTATACGGAGCGACGAGAAACGAAACGAAAACCGCAACTACAAGAACTGCCGCCTTTGAAAGTGTGAACGACAAGACCTCAAAGACCGAAAACGCAAAAACCGCGATAGCGACACCGGTGAGCAACCACCAAAGGAGGTTAGTGCGCCAATCTAATTGTTTACTTTCCAGATCTTTCATGTGCGGTGCCTCGCGGAACATTCCGTTCGACGCCAACGTTCAATACAAGAGGTGTGCCAGAGTGCAATTTGACTCAAAACTCGTGATTCACTTCGGTAATTTCGGATGGCCTTGAAGCGATGGTTAGTACCCGTTCAAAATGCCTGTTCAAAATGAGCAGAATCGGTCAAAATGACAGAACAGACGTCGGGTCTTCCAATGATCTCTGATCACTCTTTGAATTCATGAAGTTCTACCGGTCACAAATAAAGACTTTAGCCGTGATGCTTCTTGGTCTTCTCACCGCCGTTCACGGGCAAAACGATGGGCGTGAGATCCGTATAGAGACCAAACTTGCCGCATTCGAGGTTACGGTGACAAACGCTAAGGGAGAACCGATCCGAGGATTAACAGCCGATGATTTCCGGGTATTAGAAGACGGCAAGGAACGGCCGATAGACTTTTTTCAACCGATAAAGACGAACGAATCCGGACGGCCCCTTTCTATAGTGTTTGCGTTGGATGTTTCGGGAAGCATGACAGAAATGGAGCTTCAGCGTCTTCGCGAGGCGATGAAAGATTTTGTTAACAGGCTGGCTGACTACGAATCGACATTCTCTGTAATGTCTTTCGCGATGGAAGTTAAGAACATTCAAGGGTTTACAAACCGTAAAGAGAGGCTTGAACAGGCATTCGGGAAGTTGAGACGTGACCAGGACGGCCTTTCGACGCACGCATACGACGCGGTCGATCAGGCGATCAGGGAGATCGTCCGAAAGTCTCCAAGATCGATCAATAGACAGTTTCCCCGGCGTGCTGTGATCGTTATTACTGATGGATTCCCGGTTGGTGACGTTGTCTCGGCTCAAACCGTTATAGAACGTGCGAATGCAGCGGAGACTTCGATCTACTCGGTATTGCTTCCCTCCTATTCCCGCATCCAGCGGGACAATAAGCGCATCATCACTCCTCTGGAGGCGAGCGGCATCTCAGAGCGAACAGGAGGTCTCAGTGTCGTTGCAAGTCAATCCAACTTTCAGGCGATCTTTAATTCACTTGCTGAAGAACTGACGGCCTCTTATGCCATTGCGATCTATCCGAATAGTGATAGACAGGACTCGGAAGTCAAGAGATCAGTGAAGATCGAATCGAAAAAGGGGTTCACCGTGAGGCAGAATCGACAAAGCTATGTGCCCGAAAATTGATAAAGCGGCGACAATAGTTGATAGGGCTCAAAACCGGTCGTCTTCGTAGTCGTAGGAATCGAAATCGGCGTCGTCAAAGTCGTCCTCGCCCTCTGAAACCTCACGGAGGTCGAGTTCTATGGGATCTAGACCGACAACGACCAGGCCGGCCCCGCATTCGTCGCACGTTACCACATCGCCCTGTTCAGAATCGGCGTCAACATAAACTTCTTCATCGCATTCGGGACAATTTGCAGTCGGCATTTTCTATTTGCTCCATTAATCTTATAAATTGTTTTCTTGCGGGACGCTGGTATAAAGGTCTCGTCGTACGCTTACAAATCTAACTTGTCCCGGCGATCACTTGCAAGGCAGGTGTGAAATTTAATATTAACTTTTTTCAGGCGGCACTGTGCGGCGAAATCAATGAAGTTTCCATTTTCTATTCAGGCGGGGCGTGAATTCGATGTCGTGGGATTTGGCACTAACGCGGTGGACTTTCTGATCCGTGTTCCCGAGTATCCGTCGTTTAATTCCAAGATCGAATTGACTGATTATATTCAGGCGGCCGGCGGCGAAATAGCAACGTCGATGGTCGGACTTCAGAGGCTAGGACTTAAGACTTGTTATGTCGGACGATTCGGCGATGACGCCGCCGGCGACTTCGGTATTCAGAGTCTTAAAGACGAGGGTGTAAATATCACTTATGCCGATCAGATCAAAGGGGCTACGACGCAGATTGCCTTCATTATTATTGACGTCCGCAACGGTGAGCGAACCGTGATCTGGAAACGTGATCCGAAACTTGCATACGGTCCCATCGGAATTCCTCTTGATCTCATGGCTCGGACCGGGGTCGTTCATCTGACGCCTCACGATACCCGGGCATCGATCGAACTGGCGAAAGCTGCCAGACAGAATGAAACAGTCACCTCGATCGATCTCGACAATACATTTGACGGCGTAGAAGAACTTCTTCCTCTGATGGATATTATGATCACATCTGCCGACCTTCCCGGTCGTATGTTTGGGATCGAAGACAAACGCACGGCGCTTACCACTTTGCAGGAAAAATTCGGATCGCCCATAGTTGGTATCACACTGGGCGAGGAAGGTTCTCTCATCCGGTGTAATGGCGAGTTTGTTGAGACTGCTGGATTTGAAGTTCCCGGAGGATGTAAAGACACCACCGGTGCGGGTGATTCATTTCGTGCAGGCTTGCTTTATGGCTTAGTAAACGGAGAATCCGTTGAAAATAGTGCCCGGATGGCAAACGCCGTCGCCGCACTGAAATGTCGGGCCATCGGTGCCCGAACATCACTGCCAACCCCAATTGAACTGCTAACATTATTAAAATAATGATAGACATTGTTAAACAGATAGTATTATAATCATCAGCGCGGTTCTCTCATCCGTTTCCCATCTCACCTTTTGTTTGATCGAGTATTTTTATAGCCCTCCCGATCTAAGATGGATTCAAAAGTCGGCCTGATCATTCAGCTCAACGGCGTTTTCATAATAACTGTGCTTTGCCTGTTATTGAGCCGCTCACTGCGCCTCACCGCCCTAAAATATTGGACGATCGCATGGTCGTGTCTCTCGTTTTCACTTATTTGCCTTCGGCTGGCGTTCAGCTACGAAGATTTCGGGTCATTGCTGCTTGCCTATTATTACCTAGGTGAATATCTCTTCGGATTTCTCTTACTCGCGGGATGTCGAAGCCTCGCAGGCAATTGGGACGTCAAGACTAAACATGAACTATGGTTCACGCCTTTCCTGATAGTTTCCATTGTCCTCCCGATGGTCACGCCTGACTTCAACAACGTCTATAGTATTCATTCAATGATAATGGCCGGATTATACGGAGCATCATTTTTGGCCGTAAGAAGATCCGCGATCCGCAGCTTTGGTTGGAAGGTTTTACACGTTGCACTTGCCGGGCTTACGATCGATTTTGCACTTTATTCGATGATCTACACCGCGAATATCTATATTCGATTCAACACCGACTTCCTGTCCTACAACTCCGTTGTCGATCTTGTTCTGCAAACTGCCTTGGGCTTCGGAATGGTGATCGTACTTCTTGAAAAAGTCCTTCTCGACGCACGTTCCGCACACGAACGTCTTGAAGAGGCAAACCGCAGACTGGAACAACTTGTGCACACGGACCCATTGACCGCCGCCTTTACACGCCACGCATTTTACGGCTTTGTTAAGAAACATGGCGACGAGAACACGGAAACCTCGGGCTGTGTGGGTTTCTTCGACATCGATGACCTTAAGACGATCAACGACCGATTTGGCCACAATGCGGGGGACCATGCAATTCGGCTTGTCGCAAAGGCGATCCGCGATCTAATAAGGGCCGAGGACCTGGTTTACCGCTGGGGCGGTGATGAATTCTTTGTCATCATGATAAGCATGGACGCCGATATGGCCCTTACACGAATGACAAAACTTGAATCGCTTCTGACCGGAATACAACTTGAAGAAAACAGTGAACTGATCGACATAGGTGTATCGTGGGGATTCACCGACTTCTCAGACATATCACATCTCGAAGCCGCTATTAACGAAGCCGATGCCGCAATGTACGTACGAAAACTGGAACGTAAACGTCGAGTTCGCGAACGCGCCAAATTCGTTCCGGGAATCACGGAAACTCCTCATGGAGTTTCAATTTGATTAGCTTGAATTAAAGAAAGGAAAGGCCGTAGCCATTGCTTCGGCCTTTTTCATTTACAGCCTTGAGTTGAAGAAAGCGACGGCCTTTGTCCAAGCATCTGCGGCAGCCGTCGCGTCATATACCTCCGGCCTCGTATCGTTGAAGAATGCGTGGTCGGCGTCGTATTTCAATGACTGAACCGGCAGTTCAAATCGCTCGGTGGCATCTTCCAAGCCGGCGACTTTTTCCGGTGAGATCCATTGGTCGCGAGTCCCCGAAACAAAGATCGTCGGAACCTTGAGTTGTTGGAGGACATCGTCGCCGGGAATGTCCCCATAAAACGGAACAGCAGCGCTTATCCCTTCAAGTTCACACGCCGCGCGAAGAGCGAACGTGCCCCCCATGCAATATCCGGTAATGCCGAAATGTGAGATCCCGTATTTCTCCGTGGCCGAGAACATCGCGTTGCGTATTGTGTCCAGGCCGTCGTCGATCTGCAGAGCATGCATCAGTTTCGAAGCATCTTCCGCGTTCGTTGCGATCGTTCCGCGATATAGATCAGGAGCGATTGCGACAAATCCTTCAGCTGCGTAGCGATTCACTATGTCTTTGACGTGATCGTTCAGGCCCCACCATTCATGTATCACCACCACAGCCTTGCCGCTTCCGCCGTTGGGGAACGCAGCATACGCAGTTGACGGGCCGTTTGTAGTTTCAAATCTTAAAGTTTCCGAACCCATAAAAACGAGAACCTCCCGAAGATCTGTTTATATTCGATATCCGAATTATAGACGAATCTTCAGGAGGTTCCCACTTCCCGGGCTCGAGATCTTTAGAAGAAACGGACCGTGTAGCTTAGTCGCAACCCGCGGCCGATCTCCGGTGAAATGTTCTTTATGAACGAGTTGTGATTGTAGTAAAGCTTGTCGGTTAGATTAAATGCGTTTACGGAAAATACATGCGCAAAGTGCTGCTGCGATATCACGTACGAGCCGGTAATGTTGAATACCGCATAACCGGGCGTCCGGGTCTCATTAACAAACACTTTGCTTTGGTCAGCTACTCCGATCACATCTGGTTTGACACTCAGGTTCTTGTAATGAAGATCGAGTCCAAATCGTCCGCGAAGCGGGGCGATCCTTGGTAACGGCGTCCCGTCCGAAAGCTCGGCACTGACGTAATCAAGCCCGGTCACGACGTTCAGCCAAGGTGTTGCCGTATAATCCAAACTCAACTCCGTCCCCAAGAAACGGCTGTCACCCTGAAGGTATTCGGCGATGGAGAATCCGCTGTCTTCGTCGGTTTCGCCGGTCGGTGCGAGAAATACGAAATCGCGAAACTTGTAATAGTAAAAGTTTGCTTCCGCACGCAGTTTCTTGTTCTGTTGGCGAAGAGAAAAGTCGATGCCGTCGCTGACCTCGGCCTTCAGATTCGGGTTTCCGATCTCAAACGTGAGTGTTCCATCGTGGGGGCCGTTGTTGTAAAGCTCTTCCAAAGCAGGTGCGCGGTATGCGTGAGTATAGTTCGCAACGAATGCTCCACCTTTCCATAGATCAAATCTTGCGCCTGCAGCACCGGAGAATCCGGTAAAGCTTCGGTTCACGTACTCAGGGTTCTTTGGATCGTGCCGATTATTCTCTACACGCGCGCCAAATTGTAGGCTTACACGTTCAAACTTAAGCTCCTCAAGTGCGAAAACGGCAAACGAATCCTGTACCACCGGACCATCGATAAGCGTTTCAATACCTACCGTCGAAAATCTTCGCTGAAAACCCTGAAAGCCGAACCGGCCCGTCCATTTCCCGTATTTCTTTTGGTCGAACATTGCCCGATACGAATCAACATTATTTCTAAATGTTGTTCCGACAATGTCGTCTTCGAGCTCTGTGTGTTTATATCGGCTCAGATCGACCGTGAACTTTCCACCGGTCACGAACGCATTCACGTCCCGGAAGCCGAGATTGAACTTCACATTATTTCGATGAACATTCAGTGCCCGGTCTTCGGGGTTTTCTTCAAAGATATCGAGTGGTATGCCGTAACGACTCTGATAGTAATTGTAATTGCTGTTGAAAAAGAATTTGTCAGCGTAATACCCAAATCCGCCGGTTCCATTCGCGTTACGCGTGAAGGAGTTTACGACCTTGCCAAAATCACCGCCGGCCGTGTAATCACCGGTTCGCTGGCCGCTTCCGCTTCCCCATAACATCCACCGGCCGATGCCGTACTCCAAACCGCCGCTGAGGGCCGCCTGGCTGCTATTTGTTCCGCCGATCGTCGAAAGATATCCGCGAAGCCCAGGATGGTTTTCTTCGTCGTGGCCGCTGATCGCGTTCACGATCCCTCCGATCGCGTTGCTGCCATAGAGCAAAGTGGCTGGCCCTTTAACGACTTCGATTCGATCGACTGCAAGTGTATCGACCGGTTCGGCGTGGTCGCCTGATTGCGACGCCAGAGAACCGACGCTGACACCGTCGTTTGTCACCATTACACGGTCGCCATCGAACCCTCGGATCACCGGGCGAGAATTCCCAGGCCCTGAAGATCGCTTGGATACACCGGCTTGGTTATCGAGCACATCACCCAGGCCGACGGCGGCCCGCGTGGTTATCTGACTTGAATCGAGCGTACTTACGGATGCGATCGCTTCAAACGCTGACTCCTCAGTACCGCTGGCTGTGACGGTCACTTGTTCCTTGAGACCCGCGATCGACAATTTGATATCGACCGTTTCGCTTCCTCCGGCCAACAGTTCGACCTTCTGCGAAGCATCGTTAAATCCCTCCTGATGGGCGTGGATCGTATATTTACCGGCTGGTACGTTAGTAAATTCGTAATAACCGTTTTTGTCGGTAAAAACGATCCGCTTAAGTTCCGCGATCTGAATCGAAACCTGATGCATTACAGATCCGTCATCACTTAACGTGACCGTTCCAGAGATCTTTCCGGCCTGTCCGAAAACAGCGGCCGAAAACACGAAGAGAAGGGCAGTGATCAATATTGGTCTCATATCCATAGTTGAAAAATTCCCAAGTCTATCAAACAGAATAGTTTACGAGAATTAACTCTTTAGGTTTACGATTTTTCAACGAATGGTAATAATTCGGGTATGAACGGTTTGAATAGCCTTTCGGTGACTATCAAAGCTTGAAGAGTTTGGAACGAAGGATCTTTGATTGCAGGCGGCTTGATTCAATTTCCTGTCCGTTTTGGAGACACACCGAATAGGTTCCTCCGGGCATCGGCGACACCTTGGAGATCGAATTTAGATTAACGATCGCACCTCTTGAAAGACGTACGAATTTGGCCTCGTCCAGCCGCGTTTCCAGGTCCTTCAATCGAAAATTTATCACGTAACGACGTGCGTCATTCGTGGTGATCTGGAGAAGTTCCCCGTCAGCAATTACGGAAGCAACGTCGGCCACAGGAATTAGAAAAATGTCGTCTTTTTTTCGGACCGGAATTCGTTCGATCGGTTCATTTCGCGCGGACGCCGCATATGTTTCGGCAGCGCTGTTTATTCGGGCAGATTCTGAAGATCTCCAGTCGTCGTTCTCAAGGCGGTCCTTTGCCCGAGATATGGTGTCCAACAATCGGCTCTTCTCGACAGGCTTGAGCAGATAATCGACCGCGTTCAACTCAAATGCCTGGACCGCGTACTCATCAAATGCCGTGACGAACGCCGTTAGCGGCATCTGTGTCTTTCTAAGACCACGAACGACCTCGATGCCCGAAAGTACCGGCATTTGAAGGTCGAGCAAGGCAAGGTCGGGTTTTAATGATTCGATAAGCTCCAATGCCTCGCCTCCGTTCTCCGCTTCGCCTATTATCTCCACTTCTTGTATTTCATTTAACAGGCGCTTCAGATACTCACGCGAAGGACGCTCGTCATCGGCTATCAGGACTCTCAGTTTGTGACCCATCATTCCTATGCAGCGATCCTTGCACCGCTTCCTAAAGGGATCTTGACCTCGGCTGTTGTCCATCCGTCCGAGCCGAAATCGAGCGTAAGCGTCGCTTCCGCACCAAAATAAGCCTTCAATCGATCGCGGATATTCTGAAGGCCAAGCCCGTTCGAAAGAGAAACATCATGGAGTTTCTTTGCACCCACCGTGTTCCTTACCGTCATCTTGAGAATCTCAGCATCATTCACATTGTGCTTTTCTGCGGAAATGACCAAATGGCCGCCTTCCTTGCTCTCCGATATCCCGTGCTTGATCGCGTTTTCCGCGAGTGGTTGAAGTATCAGCGGCGGGATCGAGACCGCGCGCAGCTCGGACGGCACGTCTATCTTCACCACTAATCGCTCTTCAAATCGTGCCCGTTCAATGTCCAGGTAGTCCTCTATCAATTGTATCTCGTCGCCGAGTGTCGAATACTCACCCGTTGTTTTCAAGACAGCTCGCAAAAGCTTCGTTAGATGCATCAGCGTTTCGACAGCTTTTTTCGGAGACGCTTCTATTAGGTATCCGATCGTCGTTAACGCATTGAATAGAAAATGAGGGTTCACCTGTGATCTGAGGGCTTTAAGTTGTGCTTCGGTGGCAAGTTTCGAATATTCTTGCTCTCTAAATTCTCGGTCACAGCGTTCATGCATCACTCGTATCGAATCGATCCGTCTTGCGGTAGAAGTTGCGATGGAAGCCAGCAGTGCCGTTTCATCCGAAAGCAGTCGCCGCCCGCCTGCAAACCTAGAGAATTCGATCTCAAAATGCGGTTGTTCGGCGGTCGGGATCTCTATCACGACCGAGTCGGCAGGCAGCTTCACATCACTTGGAAGTTCACGCCACGAGAACTCGCGTGCTGTTATCGCTTTTGCCAATCGCAATGCAACCGCTTCCAACACTTCGGCCGACGTCTCTTTTGATTCGATATCGGAATCTATCAGTCTTTGCAGCTCATCGAAATCTACTCTTCGCAAGATGATGCGATCGACCAACCATACCGCAAGCTTATGAAGTAGTGGATATATAAGTGCCGTAGCGATCCAAAGTGTAAGGATCAGACTGATAGCGAAGACATCATTCCGGTCGTGGGTCTCGTGATAGCGAAGAAGCGGGGCAGCGACGCCCACGTATAGCCCAAACGCAACAAAGGTGATCAATATCAATGAGATCGCACGTTTTAGAAACAGATCGGCAAATGCAAACCTGAAATTCTGATAAAGGATCGCCAATGCAAGCGGAAGCGAGGACTGATGTGCAGCCAATTCGACCAGCCATGAGGTCTCGGCCTTATTCGTGCTCAGATGCAGTGCGGAAACCGCAAAAACAAGTAGTGCGGTCGCCCAGATCGCTTTTTTTTCCAACGTTTGGCGAAAATTGAAGAACAAAAGGACCCCGGCAAGGGTGACGGCGCCAAGCGTCAGCATCTGAAGCGCCGCTGCCGACGGAACAAACTCGCCGAGAAACGCGGCGCGGAAATGCAATAGTGCTGCAAAAACACTGATCGCGTAAGCAAAACCTGCAAGGATCTTGCTGCGTTTCGCTTCATTCTGCGCCGAGTGGACAACGACCGACGGCAGAAAGCCCAAAGCAGAATAAGCCGCCGCGGTCAGAAACAGGAATGGACGCGTAAAGCCAAAATCTCGCTGGACACTCACGATCAGTTCGCCGATGTTCCAAACCATCCCAAGCGCCGCGGTTGTAAACAGCAAAACATCAACGTTTCTCGCAGTCGAAGAACCTCGATGGCGAACCACCATCATGGCAAGCAGCCCATATAAAGCCACCCCAACCGTGAAGCCGAGAAGGTTTACCAAAAGTGCCGCATTTAATGAGTCCATCGAATTCATGATGGTGTGATTTAATGTGCCTATAATGCAATTTTATATTAATGAACTGCGGTTTTGACAAAATAATCGGTTAGTATTCAAAATGAAAAAGCTCTAACGTGTCAGTTCCCGAGTCTCCTACCTGGCATACCTCATAAAATGAAACGAATCCTCATCCTTCGTCACGCTAAATCAAGTTGGACCGATCCGAACCTTTCGGATTTTGAACGTCCTTTAAACGAACGGGGCCTAAGAACCGCTCCGTTCATGGGAAAGCTCATTGTCGAGCGCGGACTATCACCGGCGGCGATCGTCAGTTCTCCGGCAAAAAGAGCGAGGCAGACCGCCGAACTTGTTGTAAACGAGATCGGTGTCGAAAAAAACCTCAGTTTTGATGATCGTATATATGAGGCAAGCCCAAATTCTCTTAGGATAGTCGTTAGCGAAACAAATGACGACCTCGCATCCTTAATGATCGTCGGGCATAATCCCGGCATTGAGGGATTTATCCGTCACCTCACAGGCAAGATCGAATCGATGCCGACGGCGGCCCTCGCCGTTATAGATCTGAATATAGAGTCTTGGAAAGAGATCAACCATGATACGGGCTCACTGATAACGATCATCCGGCCAAAAGAAGAAATGCCGTCAGTTGGGGGAGCCGCAGCCTAACGACCCGAATTATTTAACATTTCCGTAACATTGTGTTCATATCTTCTTAAGGGTTGGGCAATACGCTAGTGGTTTCGATAAGAATTTTTTGTTGCTGCGTTGCCTGACCATCTTATGCTCCAAAACATCCTGATCGTCGAAGACGATGCTGATATCGCCGAAAGCTTGCAGTATAACTTCAAGCGTGAGGGATTTCGCGTCAGTATTGCCGAATCTGCCGAAAAAGGCCTTCGGCTGGCACTCGACGAAAAGCAAACGCCTTCGCTCGTGATACTTGACCTCATGCTTCCGGGAATGAGCGGCATGGAACTTTGCAGACGGTTGCGGCGGGAACAGTTGACCGAGACGATCCCAATAATAATGCTGACGGCAAAAGCTGCCGAAAGCGACAAAATAGCGGGACTGGAGATCGGAGCTGACGATTACATCGCCAAACCGTTTTCGGTAAAAGAAGTGATAGCGCGGGTTCGCGCTGTACTTCGCCGATCCGAAAAGGAATCTTCGCCGCGATATCAGGACGAACAGCTTTCCGTGGATTTCGATGATATGCGTGTGACTTGCGGCGGAGAGAATGTAAAACTGACCCGCAAGGAATTTGCACTCCTTGAACATCTGATCCGAAACCTCGGGCGCGTCGCGACGCGCCAGCAGCTGCTCGACAATGTTTGGGGATACAGCTATTTCGGCGACACCCGCACGCTGGACGTTCATATCCGCCGCCTTAGACAGAAAATGGGCGACTGCGGAAACAGCATTGAAACCGTCGTTAGCGTAGGCTATCGTTTTATCGGAAGCAAATGACAACGTCCAATGAGCCGATCTCAAATAATTCTCGACCCAAAACTTTCAGCTCTGCTGACATTATTCAACGTATCCTAAACTCCGCTCGCGAGGCGGTGCTGATAGTCGACCATGGCATGCGCGTGGCCGCCTCAAACCCGGTGGCTTATCGGGCATTCGGTCGAGGTAACGGCCCGCTTGAGGAACGACGGCTCAGCGAGGTCATTCGCGATGCAAAACTCCACGAATCCTTTAGGAACACATTTGAATCGGGACAGCCGAGCGAGATAAAGATCGAGCTGATCGGGAACGATCGGCGAAATTACGATATTCACATCGCTCCGCTCGAGCTGGAAAGTCAGAAATACGCCATCGGCTTTTTTTATGACGTAACAAAGATCGAACGGCTCGAACGTGTCCGGCAAGAATTCCTCTCAAACATCTCCCACGAACTTCGTACGCCACTTACTTCGATAATCGCCTTCGTTGAGACCCTTGAGGACGGCGCCATCGATGACAAAGAAAACAACAGGCGCTTCCTTGGTGTGATCCACCGAAATGCAGAGCGAATGCATAGCCTGATCGCAGACATTCTGGAACTGTCCCTGATCGAATCAGGCAATATTTCCATCGAAAAGGGCCACGTTCGTCTTGCACACCTCGTTGGCGAGATCTTTGCGTCGCTGTCGTCAAAGGCTGCTGAACGCGAGATCAAGCTTATTCACGAGATCTCCGACGATGTACGCGTTCTGGCCGATCCGGGCCGCCTGGAACAGATGTTAACGAACCTGATCGATAACGCGATCAAGTTCAACCGCCCTGAGGGAACAGTCGAGGTGGTGCACATGACCTCGGAGCGAGCCTCGCTGATATCCGTCGCCGACACGGGCGAGGGTATTCCGAGCGAAAACCTGCCCCGTGTATTCGAAAGATTTTATCGGCTCGATCGCGGTCGCACCCGCGAGATCGGTGGAACGGGCCTCGGTCTCGCCATCGTAAAACACCTTGCCCGACTCCACGGCGGCGAGGTTTCGGTCGAGTCCGAGCTTGGAAGCGGCACCACATTTACTATCGAACTTCCTCTGTCCTAAGCACTTAACGGAACGCTTAAAACTCTTTTCAGGCACGGTTTCACTGTGCTATAATTGTCGAAATTGAAACGAACGAACCGGTAGGGCTTTGGCGAGATTTTTGTTCGCCGCGGGTGTCATTCTCCCAAGAGATTGACTGGAGGAAAGGCCAAATGGAACTTAGCATCGGTCAGAAGGTCGCATACCCGAGCCAAGGTGTGTGCATGGTCGAAGAGATCCAAAAAAAGACTATCGGGGACGCGTCCATACACTTCTATTCCCTCCGCGTTCTCAGCGACAATTCGATAATTTTCGTACCGATGGCAAACGCTGAAAGTGTCGGCATTCGCCCGGTCATCAGTTCCCTGCAATGCAAGAAACTTATCAACCGTCTCTCAGCAGACTTTGACTCGGTATCGTCTGATTGGAAAACCAGGTCGAAGGAATTTATGGTGCAGCTCCAGTCCGGAGATGTTTTCAAAGCGGCCGACGTCTTGAAGAAGTTGACCTTCCTAAGCCACGAAAAGAAACTTTCGTTCCGCGAACAAAATCTGCTCGAGAAATCCAAATTCCTCATCATTTCAGAAATACTCAACGCAGAATCGGGCGATGAATCCGCCCTTCGTAACGAGATCGAGCGGCTTGTCGAGACCGCATGCAAAAAGCATCTTCGTTCACAACCAAAAGTGATGTCGGCGACGATCCATTAAATTTTTTTCGTATAATTTGCCCTTACCACCGTTTTGATATTCCCGCGTACGTGAAAATCTCCTTCTATCTCCACTCGCAGCGGATCGCACGCGTTGACAAAATCTTCCATGATCATATTAATGACGTGCTCGTGAAAGACCTTCACGTTACGAAATGAATTGATGTAGAGCTTCAGGCTTTTCAGTTCGATACAACGTTCGTTTGGAACGTATTTCAGTTTGATGACCGCGAAATCCGGAAAATCCGAAAAAGGACAGATCGCCGTGAACTCCGGCATCTCAAACTCCACCCAGATCTCTTTGCCGGGGTATTCGTATCGAAAAGTGTCTAACTGATAAAGCTCCATTTCCTCTCGCGGAGTGGAGCGAATATCCAGGTTTTGCAGGTTCTCAGGCTGCAGCTTTACGTGGTCTGACATATGGCTTTCGTTGTATGAATTTCTTTACGCCGCCGAGATCGCTCACGCCTTCTGTGCGAAGCATCTCCAGCAACTTAATGAAAATGTGAGCGGTCGCCCGAGCATCGTCACTAGCGCGGTGGTGATTTACAAGATCTATCGAATAATGGCCCGCAACCGTTTTTAACTTGTGGTTCTCGATATCAGGAAGCAGCCGACGTGACAGCTGAACTGTGCATAGTGCGGGATTAGCTACACGGCAATCATCAAAGAGCCGTCCGACCTCGTGATTGAGAAACCCAAGATCAAATGGCGCATTGTGCGCGACCAATACTGAATCTCCGATGAATTGCAGAAACTCGTCGCTCACTTCGCCGAACCTCGGCGCGTCGGCAACCATCTCATCGCTAATGCCGGTCAACTCGGTAATGAATGTCGGTATCGGCGTTTCAGGATTGACGAGTGAGCTGAATTCGTCCTTGATCTCTCCGTTTGCGATCCTGTAAGCACCTATCTCTGTGATCCTGCACGGCGGTGCCTTTGCTCCCGTGGTCTCAAGATCGAAAACCACAAAGCTCGTTTCGTCGAGACCGATCGCATCGTAGTCTCGCTCAACAAGTTCGATTTCGCTTTCCTCCATTGAAAGCCGCGGGTCCCGATTAACGACGTCGCTCATCAGAAGTCGTGCCATCGATTCGCTCGCGTTGCTGATATTCATCACATGCTCTACCAATCTCACGGCCGGCGCTGTCCCGCCGACAGAAACGAGATAATCGATCGTTTCCATCACGAGCAGCGATTCAGAGATGAGATTCGAGTGAGCCATCAACTGATTCCATTCTAACCGCCGTCTTACATTTACGTAAACGCGTCCGAAATCTCATTTCGAATTTCTTAGTGGCTGTTTCCCTCCGTTCGAAGGATCGCGTCTTTGCGAGTGAGATTATTTATCTGCAATAATCTCCCTTTACCCGATGAATTCTGAACAGATCCTTAAGCATTTCGAAGAGACAAACGCTTTGCTCGACGGACATTTTCTTCTTTCCAGCGGCCTTCATAGCCCGAAGTATCTTCAGTGTGCGCTTGCTTTGCAGTATCCGGCGGACGCCGCAAGATTTGGCAAACTCATCGCGGAGCATTTTATCGATAAAATGATCGAAACCGTCGCCTCACCGGCTATCGGAGGACTCGTCATCGGTTATTCAGTCGCCGCTGCGTTGAATGTGCGTTTTATCTGGACCGAACGGCAGAGCGGCGAGATGACGGTCCGACGCGGATTTCGGATAAGAGAGGGTGAGCGGATATTGGTCGTAGAAGACGTTATTACGACTGGCGGTTCTACGCGCGAATGTATCGCGGCTCTCGAAGCAAACGGCGGAAATGTCGTCGGTGCTGCTTCTATTATCGACAGATCCAACGGGGCCGCAGATGTCGGCGTACCGAGGGTCGCACTCGTAAGTCTCGACGTCCCCTCATATACCGAAGACCAGTGCCCGATGTGTTTCGGCGGCGATAGGCCCGTAAAACCGGGAAGCCGGACAGCAGCCCAGAAATCAGGATGAGATCGGTCGGCTTTCTTTCAATGGACGATTTGGACGGATACGTCTCGGACGACTACCTTGCTGTCGGGCCTTTGAACGAACTTGGGTGGAATGTCCAAACCGTCTCGTGGCGAAACCCGTCGGTCGACTGGAACGATTTTGCAGCGGTTGTCATTCGCACTCCGTGGGATTATCAGAAGGAACCGGACGCATTCCTCCGTGTACTGGACTCGATCGATCATTCGTCTGCCCGGCTGGAGAATCCGTTGGATATTGTGCATTGGAACCTGAACAAAAGGTATCTGCGGGAAATGGAAAGCTACGGCTGCACCATCGTCCCAACCCTTTTCGATAGTGTTTATACGGAAAGCGAATTTGATCGATGGCAGCAACAATTTGAACGGGGCGAGTTGATCGTAAAACCGACGGTCAGTGCGACTGCTCAGCATACCTATCGGCTGACGGAATATGACCGTTCGCTTGAAAGCGTTTTTGCGGAACGCGAGTTCCTGGTCCAACCTTTCATTCGGTCAATAGAATCTGAGGGCGAGTATTCGCTTTTCTATTTTGGCGGCGAATTCAGCCATGCCATAAATAAGGCTCCAAAGCCGGCTGATTTTCGAGTCCAAGAAGAACATGGCGGTATGATCACTACCATCGAACCGGACGAAAAACTGCTGAAGGCGGGCATGGACGCACTTGACCATATGGAGCGAGAATTGCTGTATGCGCGGGTTGACCTGGTTCGCAATGATGAAGGGAATTTTGCTTTGATGGAACTCGAATTGATCGAGCCTGCCTTGTATTTCCGAATGGACAAACGGTCTCCGGAGCTGTTTGCTAAACACTTTGATCGACGAATGAATGAACTTTAAGCTTACTATCCAGTACGACGGTACTGATTTCCACGGTTGGCAGGTGCAAGAAAACGACCGCACCATTCAGGGCGAGCTTCAGCGTGTGATCGGGACGCTTGAGGGCGGTAACATCACTGTGCATGGTTCAGGCCGAACTGATGCCGGAGTCCACGCCGAGGGACAGGTAGCCCACGTCTTCTTGAACAGGCCATTCACACCGGAGAAACTCCGTGCCGCGATCAATGGCAATCTCTGGCGAGACATCCGAATTATGAATGTCGAAAAAGCTCCGGACGATTTTCACGCGCGGTTCTCTGCGACCGGCAAGACTTATGTTTATCGTGTTATAAACGCACCGGTCATGTCGCCGTTTTGGCGGCGTTTTGCACATCATGAACCACGGCCGCTCAACCTCGCTGCAATGATCGAATCGAGCCGATTCTTCCTCGGCGAACACGATTGGACGGCTTTTTGCTCGGCTCAGGCCGACGGGGAAAGCCGCGTACGAAGCATCATGGAATTAACTGTAGGATCGAATTGGGATCCGCGGGCCCAGGCAAACCTGATCGAGTTTCATGTCTCGGCAAATGGCTTCCTGCGTTACATGGTCCGGTCTATTGTAGGCACTCTTCTCGATGTAGGACGCGGCGACAAAGATTCTGATACAATCCAGACGGCAATCGTCACAGGCGATCGACTCCTCGCGGGAAAGACGGCGGCGGCACATGGCCTCACGCTTCTAAACGTAAGGTATTAATGCGGTTATTTTGATGTATATTTACCACATCGTACTCCCGGAGATCTGGGAAACTGTTAAAAACGAACCATTATACCGGCACGAGAGTTTGGCGTCTGAGGGATTCATTCACTGCAGTTACGAAGATCAGTTGAGTGGCGTCATAGATCGTTATTATGCCGATGCTAAAAATCTGGTGATACTGACGATCGACCCGGACCTTATGGCAACGCGATTGGTCGCAGAACCCTCGACCGGAGGCGAGATATATCCGCATATTTACGGTCCTTTGAATATGAGCGCTGTGATAAAGTCCGAGCTTTGGGAAACGAAATCATAGCGGATCGGCCGGAACTTCGGACATTAGATATTGAACATTGGACATTCGCTGATGCACCCAAATTTCGCAGGCGTTCTAAAGACAAATTCAGCCGAGGCCAAACTCTTCGGCCGCATTGACCCCGCGCGTTTGCCGCGGCACATTGCGGTGATAATGGACGGTAACGGCCGCTGGGCCAAACAACGTGGAAAGCCGCGTATATTCGGACATCGTGCCGGCGCCGAATCTGTTCGCGTAATACTCGATACTGTCACGCGTTTGCAGATCGAGGCGGTCACGCTCTACGCATTTTCCACCGAGAATTGGAAACGCCCGAAAGCCGAGGTCATGGGCTTGATGTCGATGCTCAAACGGTACATCCGCAGCGAGTTGAAAGAGGTCAAGTCGAACAACATCCGGTTTCGTGCGATCGGTGATATCGATGGATTGGCCCCCGACGTTCAAAAAGAGATCGCATGGGCGACCGACCAAACCCGGGACAATACCGGGACCAAACTAAATGTCGCGCTCAACTACGGCGGACGGGCGGAGATCGTCAGAGCCGCACGGCTGGCTTACGCCGATCTTGAACGCCGCAACGATGTGATCGATCATCTTACCGAAGCCGACATCGAGCGAAACCTTTACACCTGCGACCTTCCCGAGGTGGATCTGATGATACGCACCAGCGGCGAGATGCGCATCTCGAACTTTCTTTTATGGCAGATCGCTTATAGCGAGATCTATGTGACGCCGACGCTATTTCCGGACTTTCACCGAAAGGAACTGTTTGAAGCTATCATTGACTTTCAGAAACGGGATCGGCGATTTGGAGACGTTAGATCTAAGTAGATGTGTAAGTAACAAACATGATATGCAGGATACCCAGGCTCAGGAGCGGAATCGGTGGCCTAAGACTCAACTATCCTATTTATTCTTGTCCATCCTGTTCTAACAGTTCCATTCCGTCAAGAATGTAAATGAAGACACGTATCCTCACAGCAGTCATCGCACTTCCGATCCTGATCGCATCGATCATACTACCGTCTTACTTTCCTGAGACGGTGTGGATATTCGTAGTGATCGCGGTGCTGGCGCTCGCGGCGGGGCTGTTTGAGTTTTATTCGCTCACCAAAAAGCTCGAGCTAAAGGCCGACGCCGGGTTCGCTTATCTCGGAGCAGCGGCGTTGACGGTGGCGTTTGTATTCGACGCTCCGGCGAAGTCTCCGGACCTGCTGATCGCGACGATCGCGGCATTTGTGATCGCGGTACTTGTCTCGCAGACGTTTCGGTTTCAGGCGGATTTTTCGAAGATGCTGACTGGCGTCGGCGTGACGATCGTCGGCGTTCTGTATGTCGCTTTTCTCGGCGGATTTCTGATCTCAACGCGGCTCGGGTTCGAGATCCATCCATATCTTTCAACACATCTTCTCGGCTACTTCTTCCTCGTTATTATGGGTGCTGACACCGGAGCGTACTTTGCAGGCAAGGCTCTTGGCAAACACAAACTCGTTCCTAAGATCTCGCCCGGAAAGACGGTCGAAGGCCTGATCGGTGGGCTCGTCGCGGCAGGAGGTTTCGCGGCTCTCGCCACATTCTGGTTCTTTCCGGAACTTCCTTACAAATGGTCTGTCCCGCTCGCGATGATCATGGCAGCGGTAAGCGTCCTGGGCGACCTCGCGGAATCCGCGATGAAACGCGGTTCCGGCGCCAAAGATGCCGCCAACATCCTTCCCGGACATGGCGGCCTCCTCGATCGACTCGACAGCCTGCTATTCAACGCTCCGATCCTGTATTACTTCGCGCGATTCTATTTCTAGCGTTAGTTCTCTATCTTCTCCAGCAATTGATCGAGGGCCTGGTCAATCGCCGCACGAAGACCGTCAGACATTGGTCCGTCGAACTTGTTCTTCACCTTCGCTTGTCCGTTAGCGCCTCCGGAAAGAGTCGCAGTCATGTCAATGTCGACCTTTCCGGCCTTAGTATCCACGCCTGTCACTTTCCCAAAGATGCCGCCGATCTTTCCTGCTGTCGATTCCTTGATCTGGCGAAATTCGATATTCAAGCCGTAGTCGCCGCCGCCCGATACCGTCCTTAGGCCTTGCTGAGAGATCTTGCTGCGAACGTACGCCTCGACCTCCGAGCGTACATCAGGCTGTACATTCGGATAAGTAATATTCAGCGACACCGACTTCGCCGAAGTGTTTGCCTTGGCAACACCTGTGGGCCGGTCAGTGCGGCCAAGATCTGCCAATGATGGCATGGAGATCGCGTAAAGATCCTGCTGCGAACTTGTCTGCTTGTAACCGGCGGGAATATCAAAAAGTGCCGAATCCAACGGTGCACGTGAAAGTTCAAGCGTCTCTGTGGTTTGGGTCATTTGTGGCTTTCCGTCCGATCCGAACATCGTCATCGTACCCTGCAGCAGAAAGCCGGTCCGGGCAGCACTGCCTTTCATGACTATTCGATCCCGGCAGTCCGGGCGTCGCGGATCTCTTCGTTCGGGAATCTCCGGCCTCGCGGTAGGACAATTGAATTCTGCGGAAAAGTCGACATACCAGCCGTCATATTCGATCTTCGACTTGCTTGGTCCGTTACAGGAATCTGCGGAACTCTCCATCTCGTTCGTCACGATCAGGTGGCGTGCCTGAAGTCCAAACATCATCTTCCTCTCGCCGGTGTCCTTTACCAAGTAAGTAATGGTCATTGTGCCGCCTTGACGCGTCGTGGTTATCCGCGTAGGCGCCGGCGTGGTCTTCGTAACAGGCCCGGTATCAGAATCATCGAACGGTTCGACCAAATAAAGCTGCTTCCGATCGTTCAGCCGCACCGTGCGTCGCAGATCGCACTGCGTAATTGTTGCGATCTGCGGCATGAACGCCGCTGCCTGAGGATCGTCCATTTCGACCTTTTGTTCGGTTCGCTCGCGCGAGCCTTTGATCGACCTGGTCGACTCGACGGTCTGACCGCTCGTCGTTACCTTCTGCTTCACTCTGATATCTGCCGAGGCGGATGAGCAAAACAGTGCCAAAATAAACGCAAACGCAAAGATACATGATCGTATTCGCATAGTCTTCTCCAGAAGGATTGCTTTCACCATTCCAATTCGTGCAAACAACGTGCCGAGCCAAAGAGTCGAAATAGGGCCGTTCCACTTGGCCCATCGTAATGATTCATCAAGAAAATACGCAATTCTTGGTAAATATCTCACATCATAACGCGGAAAACCCCTCGAAAATGGCTAGTTAGTTGCCAAAACGTCGCTAGTTCAGGTATTATCACGTTTGCTTTATGACCGCCGTTCGATTTAACGACAATAATACGTAGGCGAGAGCGCTGGAGGACCCAAGGTTCCGCGTTCCGCCTTTCGTCTGTCGCAGATCGAAAGGCGTTTTTGTTTTTGGAGAAGAAAAGCCGCGAACTACGCCAAACACACTAGAAGTTATTCCCTGATCTTTAGCGTTTTGCGCGCGTTTAGCGGTTAATGAATCTTATGTTGGATGTATTAGGGAACTTGGAACGTACGCATACCTGCGGTGAATTGAGAGAGTCGCACGTCGGGCGGCACGTCGTTTTGATGGGCTGGGTGGCGAAGAAGCGTGATTTTGGCGTTTTTACGTTTATCGACCTTCGCGACCGGCATGGTTTGACCCAGGTTGTGGTGAGCGAAGAGACCGCAGCCGAGGCTCATGCAAAGGCAAAGAACCTCCGCGGTGAGTTTGTCATCGCCGTGAAGGGTGAAGTCGTAAGCCGCGCCGAAGGCACGCACAATGCAAAACTCGCTACCGGAGACATAGAGGTCTATGTTCGCGAGATCCTCATACTGAATGATGCCAAGGTGCCGCCGTTCCAGCTTGAAGTTGCCGGAAGCGAGAATCTTGCGAGCGAGGACACGCGGCTGAAGTATCGCTATCTCGACCTGCGCCGCCCGGCCTTGCAGCAGAACATCATAATGCGTGCGAAGGCGGTGAAGGCGATCCGCGAATACTTCGACGATCGCGGCTTTCTTGAGATCGAGACGCCGATATTGTTGAAATCGACACCCGAAGGCGCGCGTGACTTCATCGTGCCTTCGCGGATTCATACGGGCAAATTTTTCGCTCTGCCGCAATCGCCGCAGATCCTGAAACAGATCACAATGATCTCGGGCCTCGACCGCTATTACCAGATCGCGCGATGTTTCCGTGACGAAGACCTCCGAGCCGACCGCCAGCCAGAATTTACGCAACTCGACATGGAGATGTCGTTCGTCAACCGCGAGCAGGTCTATCGGGAAATGGAAGGGATGTTCAATCACGTCTTGAAACTGATCGACGTGAACTTACCGGCCGAATGGCCGCGGATGACTTACTCTGAGGCCATGCGACGTTATGGAAGCGACAAACCCGACCTGCGTTTTGGAATGGAATTGCAGGATCTGAGTGACAGTCTCAAAGAGTCGGACTTCGCACCTTTTGCTGACACCTTGAGAGCAGGCGGCGAGATAAAAGCGATCGTTGTAAAGGGCAAGGCCCATTACTCGCGCAAGCAGACCGATGAGCTTCAGGAATTCGTTAGGCGTTACGGCGCCGGGGCATTAGCCTGGATCAAACTCGGCGATGAAACAACATCTTCACTTCTCAAGGCTCTTGGCGAACCCAAGATCGCCGAACTTGCGTCCATTGCGGGAGCTGAAAAAGGCGACGCGGTTCTGATCGTCGCTGGAAAGAAACCGGTCGTTGCTGCCGCCCTCGGCGCGCTGCGCAATGAGGTCGCACGACGCGAGGACCTGATCGAACGCGATCGCTACGAATGTCTTATTGTTACCGAGTTCCCGATGTTCGAACATGATGACGAGACGGATACGTACGTCGCAGCCCATCATCCGTTCACATCGCCGATGGACGAAGACCTCGAGCTTTTTCGCACTGGGGTTAACGACCCGTCACAGCATCACCTTCTCGGACAGGTCCGTGCAAAAGCCTATGACGCAGTTATTAACGGCTACGAATGCGCCGGCGGTTCGATCCGTATCCACCAAAAAGAGGTTCAGGCGCTGAACTTCAAGGCTCTCGGGATGACGCCGGAATCCGCGCGTGCGAGATTTGGTTTTTTCCTCGACGCATTAGAATACGGCACGCCGCCGCACGGAGGCTTCGCCGCCGGGATCGAACGCACCTGCATGATCCTCTGCGGAACTGAGAACATTCGTGACGTTATGGCGTTCCCGAAAACAGCGTCGGCCCAGGACCTGATGATGGACTCGCCCGGCGACGTGGACAATGCACAGCTGGATGAGCTGGGAATTGCCGTGATCGAGCCGCACCCATAGACGATCAGATTCGATTTATTGAACTAATCGGGCCAAGTTGTCGTAAAATATTGCTGACGATGCCGAAAAAATTCGACACAAATCCGCTCGATCCGGAGTTTCCGGATCGAGTACGAAACACGGCTCCGACGTCGCCCGATGTGACGGCCTATTCCGCGCCGGCCCCTGCGTTTACTGCGCCCAAGAACTCGCCCTATTCCACAGCGGAGTTTCCCACGTCAACGCCGCCGAGCATTACCGAGGACGAAACGCAGCGGTTCAGCGAAGCTCAGTTCAATGCCTACGCTTTTCAAGGCGGACCGCCGCCCGCGGTTTACCAGCAATCCAAATTCGCTGAAATGAATCGTGCCGGCGAGCGAAAGGTCGCGAAGACAGGCATGCCTGAAAAATGGCTCATCGGCCTGCCTTATATCCCGTTTACTATCGGACTCGTCGCAGGGCTGATTCTGCTTTTGATCATCCCCAAAGAGGAAGCAAAGGTGAGGTTTCATGCGGCACAGGGCCTTGCGGCACACGTGGGGATACTCATCGTCACTACAATTCTCGGTATCGTCGGAAATGTCACCGACCTTGCAAATATCGGCAGCGGCATTTTTACTGCCGTTACCACGGTAATGCTGATCATTTTTGCCATAAAAGCATGGACTGGCAAACCCGTCCATATCGAGTCTGTGGATGACCTGACCAACTGGCTTGAGGAAAAGATCGGGCCGATAAGATCTTAATTCTATGTTTTGTGCTGGTTGCGGTTCCGAGATCCAGTCTGCGCTGAATTACTGCAGCCGCTGCGGCCGGCGTGTCGCAGACGATCGTGAAGCACTGGCAAATTCGATGTCCAATCCGTTGCTGATCGCCGGTGGAACTGCCGGTATCGGTATGTTTGCGTTCGTGATCTTGATGCGGATTTTGGTAAGGGACGGCGTGACAGGCAGCGATCTTGTCGGCATCACCGCATTCTATTTCGCGGCCCTTTTTGGGATATGCACCCTGATCCTTCGATATGGACGCATTTTTCGGGATGACACTAAGTCGCAAACGATCAATGGATCACGATCGGATGAACGGGCATATTTGCCGCCGGTCATTACGGCACAACTTCCGGAATCGATGACAGCACCTGCAAGCGTCACGGACCATACAACGCGAACCCTTGATAAAGTTGCTGTCGAACGAGACTGACCCGAATTATGTATTGCGAACGCTGCGGTAAACAGATCGATGAGGCCCTGAATTTCTGCAATGCCTGTGGTGCGCAGTTAAGGCGAGACGATAGCGGTCAAAAGTCGATCTTGAACACACTCGTTACCGCACTTATCGTTGTCACAACGACGGGCCTCGGGGTGTTGATCGGCATTCTTGTGATCCTGCTGGACAAGCTGCAAAAGCCAGAACCCGTGTTTATTTTTGCAGTTATTTATCTGATGATCCTTTTCGGCATCTGCTTCATGATCATGCGCCAAGTTTCAAAGCTGATCGACGCGAAGCTTAGCGGCAAGTACGTCGAGCCAGCAAGCCAACAGCAACAGCTGGTTCAACTGCCGCCGCGAACAACCGCGCAGCTTGAAGAATATCGACAGCCGGCAAGTGTAACCGACAGCACGACCCGGACACTCGACAAGGTCCCCATCGGCGAACGTTAGCCATTGCCGCCGAACACCTCTCTCAACACATCCGCATATTCCAGGATCGCCTTTTCGCCGTCGCCTGTATAGATAGAGCCGTGCATCGATGCGACCGTCGAGGGCTTCAACGCCGCGACGCGTTTGAGAGTTGCATCGGTCTTTGGCGTGTACGGCAGATAATCCGCGAGCGGGCTCGCCTGCATCTCAAGCATCGATTGACGGACGCGGTCGGTAACACTTTCAGATGTGATCGCGGCCACGTCGCCGTTCTGGTGCAGTATGTCCGACGAGAACAGAACACCTGTAGTCGTATCGAACAATAGTCCCGCCTCCCAGTTATGCGGAACATGCGGGGTCGCCAGGAACCGGAAAGTGTGATTTCCGGTCGAGAACTCCTCGCCATCGACCATTCCCTTTGCTGGATTCTTAGACGCAAAATCGTCCACGCTGACCATCTTCGCTACCATGCTGCACACGGCTGCGGCCTGCGGTGCGATCCCCTGCCATTCGTTCAGCGAACCACACTCGTCTGCCTCGAAATGACTGAATGCTGCCCACCGAAGTGTTGCCGGGTCGATCAGTTTAGCTACGGCTTCACGAACCGCGGGAAACAAAGCCCGCATTCCCGTGTGAAACAGCAGTGGCTCTTCGTCTCGGATCAGGAATTGGCTAAATCCCAGATTTGCCTCTGAAATAAAGGTGTTGATCCTGAAGGTGTCCGGTGCGATCTCTGTTATGGTGGTCATTTGAACTCTCCTTGAAACCTAAACAGGTTTGCAGGATGATACGCGTATCGGATCAGTTGAAAGTTTCACGCTGCGACCGGATTTTCTGCGTCCGGGCTCGTTCCGTTCTCCCTGCGCAGCTTTAGGAAAGCCGTTACGACCAAATAGATCGCCAGGCAGATCAGCACAAGCGACGCAACCCCGTTCACAAATTTGATATCGAAGCCGCTCGTGTTCGTGAAATTCCCGTATACCATCGAGCCAAGAGCCCAAAGCGTGATCACGAGGACGAAAAGCATCGGCAGAAGCGTGAATGCGATCCGCTTTCGTGCCTGATGCAGCCACACCGTAATGGAGAGAAGTGTAAGCGCTGCGAGTAGTTGGTTAGATGCTCCGAAAAGAGTCCAGAAATCAAGATACGAACCGGGCTTTGCAAAGAATATGAGCAGAAATGGGATCGCAACGGTCGCAAGCGTCCCGATGATCGCACCGACGCGGCCAGGAATGCCGCAAAGTTCCTGCACAATGTAACGTCCAAGCCGCATCGAAACGTCGAGCGTGTCAAAAACGAACGTCGAGAACGCCATTGCTCCGAACGTGATCGCAAATTGCAGATTTTCTTTCCCGATCAACAGTGTCAGAAAGTTCCCGATGCCGTTGCCGTAGATCTTTCCTGCCGAGAGAGCCTTACCGTCCGGCCCCACGAGCATATCGCTCGCCGCGATCATAACGGTTACGAGAGCAATGAACGCTACAAATCCTTCGGCAAGCATCGCTCCGTAACCTACGGGTCGCGTGTCCGATTCTTTCTCTATCTGTTTCGACGTCGTGCCCGAACAGACCAGCCCGTGAAAACCCGAACACGCTCCGCATGCGATCGTCACAAAAAGAAACGGAAACAACATTCCGGTCATGCCGCCGACATCGAACGATTTGAACGCCGGCTGCTGTATCGAATATCCGCCAAAGAATACGCCGATAACTCCGACCGCAATTGCCGAATAGAGCACAAATCCACCGAGATATCCGCGCGGCTGAAGCAGAGCCCACACCGGCACGAGCGACGCGACGACGCAATAGATCAGGATCACCATCGACCAGCTCAGATGGCTGAGCGCAAACACATATGAAAACTGCGTCCCCAAATATGAAAGTGCAAATGTCGCAGGCACGAAGATGATCGTCGTCAGCCATAACGGCGGCTTCAAATAGCGTTCGACAAGGCCAAGAACGATAGAAAGCAACAGATAAGCAACGCTCGCAAATGCGACCGCACCGCCCGGATTGAATTTGGTCTCACCGACCAACGCGTCATCACCCGAGACGAACGTGCCCGCCGTGATGTCCGTAAATGCAACGATCACATAGACAAGGGCGATCCAGATGAATGCCATCATCGCGCGGCCCGCTCCGGTGCCTAACTTCTCCTTTGTTATCTCCGCTATCGATTGCGCGCCGTGACGAACAGACGAAGCAAGGGCCGAAAAATCGTGAACGGCTCCGATCAACACCACACCCAATGCGATCCAAAGCAAGCATGGCAGCCACCCAAATGCGACACATGCAATGATCGGTCCCGCTATTGGCCCCGCCGCCGCGATAGCCGAAAAGTGCTGGCCGAAGAGGTAGAACTTCTTCGCCGGAACGAAATCCTCGTTGTCGTTGACCGAAACCGCAGGTGTCTCGCGGCTGTCGTCAAGCTGAAATTGTCGGGTGACCCAACGCCCGTAGGCGAAATAACCAAAAACGAGCCAAACCAAAAAAAGGATCGCAAGCAAAGTGAGCATAGGTTTTGGAAAGAAATGAGGCGTAGTAAATTTACGACAGGTCAGCCCGGACGGCAACCTCGGGAAAAAGTATGTTAGAACCGCGACTTACCGTTCAGCACTTATTCCAAACGTGAAATGAATGTAATATTTACAATGGATGGAAAACGCAAGATCACTCCAACAGGAATATTCACCGGACAGCATATGCTTCGGCTGCGGGCCGGCAAATGAGAAAGGGCTTCACATCAATAGCTTTCCCGAAGGCGACGAGGTCGTTTCGGAATGGCGGGCGGAACCGCACCATCAGGCATTTCCCGGAATGCTCAACGGCGGCATTATCGGGGCCTTGCTCGATTGTCATTCGAATTGGACCGCGACGTGGTTCATGATGAAGCGAGACGGCAAGGACAAGCCCGATTGCACCGTCACCGCCGATTTTCACGTTAAGCTACTGCGGCCGACACCGGCTGACCAGCTCATCAAGTTACGCGCCCGCGTGGTCGATTCCCGCGAAGACCGCGCCACCGTCGAGGCCGAGCTCATCGTTAACGACAAAACTTGCGCTACCTGCCGCGGCACATTCGTCGCCGTCAAAGAAGGCCACCCCGCCTATCATCGCTGGTAGGTCATATATCTGTCTCGGATCTAGTTTGCATGAGTGTCAAAGAGAGCGGTGAGGGCCGCTCTTTTTGTTATCGATAGATACTTACCGTTGATCGGCGCCGAGACGATCTTGCCATGGCAAATGCCTTGCGCCATGGTTTGCGCCGGCGCAGGTGGCGCAGGTGGCGCAAAGCTGGCGCGCTTAAACGAAAGCAAACGCATAATGAAAATGCGGTATCAACACCCGAATACACCGGATTCGACATCTTAGGACGTGTGACGGCGCATACGACGGCGACGGACGCAGGGTCAAGAAAATAAGCAGCGCCGAGACGACGGTTTTTGTTTACAATGCGTCTGGAAAATTGCTCATCGCGACGCTCGATCAGCAGATGCAGATGGTTCGTCATAAGGCAGTAGGCATACAAGTAAAATGGCAGCTTGTTCTTTTGGGTGTTCAGCAGCTGGAGGAATTTGTCGTGATCTTCACGCGCATGAAAAATGTTCTTGCGATCGTTGCCTCGCGTGATCACATGATAAAGCCCGCCCTCGATCTCGATCCGGGTTTTTCTCGGCATATTGGATCAACTATCGGTACCATGATCAAATCATCAAAGAATCGCACTATCGCATGACTGACCCCAATTTTCAATCGCAGTCAACGCTCAAAAAAAGAAAGGCTGCCATTTCTGACAGCCTCTCGCATATTCCCATGGAGCGATCTGGTTATTGATTCAAGAGGTCGCCGAACGGAAGGTCGCCTTCGTCGAGTTTCGCGATGGCGTCTTTGTAGATCTTGATCTTGCCGTCGGTTTCCATCTTCTGCCGGGTGGCCGCTATGTAGTCGGCAAAGACCTCGCCGCGTTTACGCCCGAGCATCTGCTCCATCAAACCGGATCGCTGTTTGGCAAACTCGTCCATGTTCGCTTCTTCGCGGCTGTTGACGCCGACGATGTAGTAAGAATCTCCGATCTGAATGGGCGTCTTGGTAGTTTCGCCCTGCTTTAGGCCAAAGATCGCGTCTTCCAGCGTTTCGTTGGTCGTCGCAGTCGAACCTTTGCCAAGCGGCGAACCGAGGATAAAACTCTTCGATTCCTCAGCCTTCAATCCTTTGCTCGTCGCAGCGGCGGCAACAGCGGCGGCGGTCGGCGAGCCGGCGGCGATCGCGTTGGCGATCTCAGCGACCTGTGCTTTTGCTTTCTCGAGCTTCACCACGTCATCGAGCTTTGCTTTGACCTCGTCAAACTCGGCGTCGCGAGGGTCTTTCTTATCCACCAGCATCGGTACTGCAAAACCGTTTTGAACCGGGATCTTGTCGCCCACGTCCTGCGGATTCACCAGCAGCGAGATGCCGTCCTCAAACTGCGGCGAAACACCGACATTCGGCACATCGTCGCCGGGTTTTACATACGCCGTTTCCCGGATCATATCTGCGACGGCCATGTTCGCTTCACCGGCAAACTGTTTCGCGGTGGCGTCAACGTCCTTGTTCTGCTTGAGCGCGTCGGTCACCTTTTGAGCAAGTTCGGCCGCCACGGCATAGGCACGACGGTTGCGAAGCGAGACCTCAAGTTCCTTCTTAGCGTCTTCAAACGTCTTAGGGACGGAATCGCCGCGGCGAAGTATGAAATAACGGCCCTGGTAATTGATCGGCTCGGTGATCTCGCCGGGCTGCATCTTGATGAGCCGCTGATACGGGTCGGTCGGGTTGTTCAGGTTTTCGCGAACCGGCCCGCGAAGCTTTCCGCCCTGCAGTGCCGAGGCGGGATTTTCCGATTGTCCTTTCGCGAGTGCGGCGAAAGCTTCTTCACTGACGGTCGGGCCGTTCTTTCTCAGGTCAGCGACCAGGTTATTCGCCTTTTCAAGGACGACGGCGTCCTGCTCGGGTCTCGGCACGCGAAGAACGATCTCCTGGCCGAGAACACCGCCGATACGCTTGTCGGCAGGCAGCTTGTCATACTCGGCCTGCAGGTCGGCATCGGTTATCGGGAGCTTTTCGCCGATCTTGGCCGTGTTAAGGAAGATGTATTTGATCTTCTTCTGCGGAGAATTGATGTAATAGGCCGCTTTGTTCCTTTCAAAATAATCGCGGAGATCCTGATCGGACGGCGTGATCGCCTGAGCGAGCTCAGCCGGATTCACCAATACATAGCTCAGGTCAAATTTGGTGTTCTTCCGTTGAAAATCTTTCAGCACCTCTTCTTCGGAAACCGTAACGCCGGCGGTGATAAAGGCACGCAGTTTTTCGGCACTTAGCTGATCGCGGACCTCATCTTCAAACGCCGCGATGCTGCCCGATTGGCTAACGGCCATCTGCTCGTACTGTTTCTGGTCCCAGGGCTTTCCGTCCTGCGGTTTATACTGTTCGCGGATGGCGGCCGCGACCTCAGCGTCAGATGCCGTCAGGCCAAGCCTTGCGGCCTCGACACGGACTATGCGGCTGCCGATCATGCTGTTCAGGATCGACTTTGCCGGATAGGGCCGGCCCTGCATCATTCGCGAAAACGCTTCCTTTTGGCGGAAAACCTCGCCGACAGTGATCTTTTCGCCTGAAACGGACGCGGCTGTCTCTTCACTGGTGGAGAGGTTTGTGGTCACCGGTCCACGCGTCGGGGCGTAAAAGAAAACAAGACTCGCGACCATCAAGATCCCGAAAAGCAACAGGACGAAATTACGCGTCCTTTCCAAACGGCTGAAAAACTTTAACATTCGAAATTACCTGCAAAAACTGGATTAAACTGTCTAACGCGGACAAACTGCGATATTAGCAAATCAGAGGGCAATCTCCAACGCGGTCAAAGGTCGAAGCGACCTCTGTTTGCCATATGTTCGGTTCATTTTAGATGCCCAAAGCCAATATCTGGTGGCATCGATCGGGACTCAACTTACAGCTTGCGGTTTGAGCGAAATTATTCAATCATTAGCCGTCGCCGAATAATGGAAAAATCGCCCGTAAAAAAGGTAGGGATCGTCGTAAAACCCAATAGCCCGGAGGCGCTGAGCACCGCTCATGAGCTGTCCGATTGGCTCGGGAAAAACGGCGTCGAACAGGCGGGTGATGTTCTGGTCTGGTCCGAAAAAGAAGAGATCGACGCCGATGACCGCGTCGGCACCGCAGAAAAAGCCGACCTCTTCGTCGTTCTTGGCGGCGACGGCACGATGATCTCGACCGCCAGAATGGTAGCGGATGACAACGTACTTGTCCTCGGGATCAATTACGGCAGCCTCGGTTACCTTACCGATTTCCGCATTGAAGAGATGTTTCCTGCTCTGGAAGCGATCTTTCGCGGGGAATACGAGATCGATCCGCGCGTGATGCTTCGCGCGGAGCATTGGCGCGGCGATGAAGAACTCGGCGGCGGCCGCGTCCTTAACGACGTTGTGATCAACAAGGCCGCACTCGCACGGATAATCGAGATCGAGGTCAGCCTGAACGGCCAGTTCGTCAACTCGTTTCGCGCCGATGGCCTGATCGTCGCGACGCCGACGGGTTCGACCGCATACAATCTCTCGGCCGGCGGGCCTATCATCTATCCTTCGATGAACGCGGTCGTGCTTACGCCGATCTGCCCATTCACGCTGACTAACCGCCCGATCGTCGTTCCGGACGATGCCGAGATCGAACTGAAACTGATGCACGAGAACGAAGGCGTCGTCCTCACGCTCGACGGCCAGATAGGCCACACGATGCACTCAGGCGATCGCGTACGCATCAGAAAAAGCCGCACGACTTTCAACCTCGTCCAGCCCCAAAACCGGAACTATTTTGATGTTTTGCGAAACAAGCTGAAGTGGGGAAGGTAAGAGAAACTAGCCACGAATTAACACGAATTTCACCGATCTATGCCCGAAGCTAAATGGAGACTGGATTTGGGAACTCGAAAACGGATGGTGACGCGCAACAAATTCGTGCAATCTGCCGCTAATTTCTCTCAAACAACACCACCTGCTCGTCCTCGACCGGCTCCGAGCCCTTTGGCCACCATTCGTACTTTCCAAGATCACATTTTCCTTTATCGCTGAACACAACACCTTCCTGCTCGAGCATGTCCTGCTGAAGATTAACGGGAATGGTCAGCCGCCCGGTAGAACACTTTCCCTGAGAATTGATCACACGCTGCCACGGTACGCCTTCGCTGTCCGCCGCATGCATCACGTAACCGACAGTCCGCGGTGTATAACCTTCGCCAAGGATCGCCGCGATCTGTCCGTAGGTCATCACACGTCCACGCGGTATCTGCCGCACTATCTCGTAAACGCGTTCCTGGTATTCTCTGCTGTTAGCGAAGTTCATTCCAGAATGCTCGCTCTTCCGTTGCCCGCGTGTCAGTAGCCCGCACGTAAGTGAGGGCTCATCTAAATGAACTTGGAACTAAAAATAACCAGAGCTATTCAAACTCCGGCAGCTCCTCCCCTTGTCCATTATTGACGTATTCAACAGCCAAATCTACATGCTCATCGCACCAAAGGTATCGCGTACTTCCATGCCTTGACCAGGGTCTCACAGTATCACCGATCAGACGTTCGGCCCGCAATGCTCTTGTTGCATAAGCCTTGAACGCATCCATAATACGTTCCGGCTGTCCCCCATTCCCGACAACTATATGAACATGATTAGACCGGACATTGATCGCAATCAAGCTGTATCCGCGAACACGACAGACTTCCCGGATCGCTTTCTCAACGACCGCACGCTCCTTCCGACCCAGCATAAAAGCAGCCGATTTTAGCATTCGAATCTTCGTAAAACGCATTTTCGGATCCGACCGGATCATCTCACTTCCATAACGATTAAAGAATCTGCGATCCACCGAACCACGCTCATCTCCGTGCAGCCAGGTTCCATAACAACGAAAGGTGATCATATATGCGACAGCGACGCTCCGATCCTGAAATTCAATGTAGTCTCGCTCCATGAAACTAAGGTACTCGAATTTAGGGTTGAGCCCTTACTTACGTGCGGGCTACTGACACCGTTCGACCAAAAACGAACGACAGCAATCTCGGCATTTTCGACCGATCGTTATCATCGAACCACTCATCCATCTTTGCGATGGTAAAGCCATTCGAAACTGCCGCGTTCGTGTAGTCTGTAACGTGATGTTGAAAACACTCCAGCACCTTAAGTCCTTCGTCTGTCTCAAATCTCGCTTTGCTTCCCTCGTACTGTTTGAATGGATGAAGCTCGCACATGTAAAAGTGCCCGTCCTCGTTCAGGATCTTAGTGGCTTCGCGAAAGACGTGGTCAAGGTCTTCGACGTGTTCGAGTATCAAACTGCAGGTAACGAGATCGACTTTGTTCACAAATCTCCATGGCAGCCGGATATCACGCTGACGAAACTCGATGTTTGCCGCCGTCACCTTGGCTTTAGCAACTGCCTGCATCTCTTCAGAAAGATCGACCGAAACTACACGTTCAGCTCGCTCGGCAAGCCACTGAGTATTCTTTCCCGTTCCGCTGCCAAGTTCTATCACTGTCCTGAACGAGATATCTGCGAGCACGCTCTCACACGCGCGTTTTTCGAGATCGCGCGTCGGGTTAACGACGTCGTCATACGTCGCTGACCATTGATCGTAAAGCGCCTGTGTAGTCATTGTTCTTACGTACCTGTCTATGAAATATAACAGTCACTCACGGTTTCGATCTTCCATATTCCGTTCTCACGAACAAGAGTGTATTTACAGCCGAAGCTTGCCATATTTGCTTCATAGTTACTTCCGCTGAGCTCCACACGGTCTCGATCGAGTCGCTTCAATTTGTTAACCGAAAACAACAAGGCTTCCTTGCCGGTTACGCCATCTACGACGACATCACCATCTTGCTTATCCAGATAACACCGTGAGCCGGACTTCACTTTTGGATCGACTTGTTTAAGTCGTTCAAGCAAGGCCTTACTAGGTTTCTTCTTTTCGCCGTCCACAGTGACACACCGCGTTTTCTTCTCTCGAGATTCCTTCCCAAGCAAATCTGACAATACGAGAAACCGGATTTGATCCTCCTCGGTCAGTGGCCTTTCTGCTGCGTTCGGTTTCTGAGCAACCTGGGCGGAGCCGAACGTCGAAAGACCAAAAGCAAACAGGAAAATGACGAAATAGTGTTTCATGAACTAAATTTGTCTAAGTACCGTTCTCGCCGGTGCGCCGTCGCCTGTTCCGCCGACATACTTCAGTGGAAGACAGATCAGTTCGTAATCGCCCGCAGCGATCTCACGAAGATCGAGGCCTTCCAGGATGACGATCTCCTTTTCGAGAAGCGTAATATGTACCGGATGCCCTTCGGCTCCGGGTGCCTCGATCGAAAGATAATCGATGCCGACGAGCTTTATGCCGGCGTCGGCAAGTGTCTTTGCCGTAGCAAGGGTGATGTAGGTGAAATCGGTGCGAAATCCGTCTTCGGGAGTGTTCCAAAACGCCGAGTTCCGCGTCTTAAAAACGATCCTTTCGATGTCTTGGAGAACAGGCAAATGTTCGGGCTCGATCGCGATCACGTCTGCGGGGACCTCGACCACTAAGCACGGCCCGATCAGCTTCTCGACATCCAGGTCACCGACCGTTCGCGTGCCGTCAATGAAATGATTCGGCGCGTCAACGTGGGTTCCGGTATGCGCTCCAAAACAGACATTCGAGACGTTTGCCGCCGAACCGTTAGCGATCGATACGAAAGAGTCGATCTTCACCTTGGGATCGCCCTCGTAGATCGGCACCGTTTCGCTGATCGCTACCGTCACATCATAGATCTTCATTGAAAGAAGCATAGTCCACTTCAATGGCTTTCAACAAGAATCGCTTTTGCGAACTTCGCGGCTTTGCGTGAAACTATGCTTATGGAGATAAAACACGTTGAAAAAGGCGGCCGGGGCGGATTTCTCATTCGCGGCGAAGACGGGAAACGCCTTGCTGAGATGACCTACACGACCGCGGGAACGACCGGATTCATAATCGATCATACCGAGGTCGATGACAGTCTTCGCGGCCAAAAGGTTGGCGATCAACTGCTCGCCGAAGCTGTGAAATACGCGCGCGAAAAGAGCTTGAAGATCTACGCGACCTGTCCATTCGCACTTCGAAAGCTCCAAAACTCTGAGGAATACGCAGACGTTTTCGGCGGGTGACCGATGATTACACCCCGTATCTCCGCCTCAAGTTACTCGAATACGGCCCCGCTCGTATGGAGCTTCCTTTACGGCGCAAATCACGGCAAGGTCGAGATCATTCTTGACAATGCGCCGGCGCGGTCGGCTGCGCTGCTCGCTCAAGATCGCGTCGATGCGGCGCTGGTGCCCGTGATCGCGTCGCAGTTAATCGACGGGGTTAAGGTCATCCCGGCTGTTTGCGTCGGCGCGAAACGCCGTGTTCGCAGCGTCTGCCTGGTCACCCGCGGAGCGGACCTTGCGGATGTCCGCTCGGTCTCGCTCGACACGTCGTCGCGCACTTCAGTTGTCCTGACAAAAATTATTTTTCGCGAGTTTTTCGGTTTCGAACCCGCGTGGCGCGATTCCGAGCCAAATATCGAAGCGATGCTCTCCGAATCGGATGCCGCTCTTCTGATCGGCGACCCGGCACTTTTAATTTCGGGCTGCGGAACGCAGACTCCGGATCTCGATCCAGAATCCGAGATCCAAGATCTAAGATCGTACGATCTCGCAGAGCTTTGGCATCAATACACCGGACTCGGATTCATCTTCGCAATGTGGATGACGCGGCGGGAAACGTGCTCCATTGATTTCGCCGCTGCCCGTGATGAGGGCCTCACACATTTGGATGAGATCGCCGCTAATTATCAAAGCGAGATCGGCCTCAACAAAGCCGAGATGCTCGCTTATCTTTCGGATAATATAGCTTATTCGCCGGACGATTCGATGATGGCTGGTATGAAGCTTTACTTCGAGTTGGCCGGGAAGTCGGGGCTAATAAAAACGGTGCGGGAGACGGCTTTTATTTGAAACTTTAGAAGATCCCGGAATAGAAGAGCAGCAGCCAACCGGCGACCAGTACGAATACCAGCAGGCCAAGATCGGTTGTTCCCAGTTGTTGTTGTCGTTCTTCCATCGCCACTCTCCTTGATGCAATACGCGTTCCTAACTTAAAACGCGGTAATTAGCCGATTTCTGTATCACGTCAGTACGGGTTTTTATTCAAACTGACCGACGTGGGTTCAAAATGACCTGTCAATGATTGCTTTGGAGGTATCAGAAATCCGGCCGCTTTAGCTCTTCCTGAAGTAGATCACTAATGATCTTGCCGTCGTTTTTCTTGAGGTGTCCTATAAAGATAAGCGCCGTGTGTATGCGTTTATCGATATCTTTGATCTTCCCAACAAAATAAAGTATCGAGCGCTGTTTTCCCGCGGTCAATGCGTGAAAATATCGGTCGCCGTCCGGATCCTGGTTCAAAACTTCCTGAAGCTCCTCCGGCATAGGCAGGCCATATTTGCTTTCGTCGGAGGTGAGTTCGACCGAGACCTTGTCGCCCGCAGCGACGCCAAGTTTGTCGCGCTTGGATTTATTGACGATGATCGTAAAAATATCTCCCCAAGGAATAAGAGCGCATTGAAAGCTGACCTCACCGTTGATCGTGCAAACGACGCGGCGAGTGCCGTCCTTCTTCTCAAAGCGTTTCGCGATCTTTGCCTCAACCGGAATGAAATGCCAGCCGGATTCGACCGGTGATCTGGCCATAACTGCCTTGAATTTGCCTTTTTTTACCATTCTACTTTGCGACTCTTTCCGGCAGAACAAGCAACCCGCATCGCATCGTGCAGCAGGTGATAATCAAACTTCCCTTCGCACTTCTTAAGTATTTCGATACCTACCAGCGAACGGATTATCCTCTTGTCCACATCCTTCACAAAAACTATCAGCTTTAACATCAATCGCTGATTTCCCGGCGAAAGAGCTTCAAACGATCTTTTGCCTTCCTTATCCTGACGCAGTACCTCGGCAAATTCGTCAGGCATCGGCATCCCAAACCTGCTGTCGTCTTTTACAAGCTCGATCGTAACCGCGTCTCCGGGTTTTAGCCCTAGTTGATCCCGCAGCTTTTTGTTGAGCGTAATGAAATAATCGCCCTTGCTTGGAAACAGAGCGCAGTTGAAGGGCTCGGTTCCGTTCAGCGAACAAACAACACGACGCAGATTTCCCTTAAACGCGAAATCGGCGACCTTTCCCTTTGGCACACGCAGGATATGCCACGGCGGGTCGCTGTCCGTGACCTCAAGTTTAGATCTGAACCTGACCGGTCTGCCCATTTTTGTTAGAATTATAGACGAATGAACAGCAATATCCAGCCAATTTTGGATCGGGTCTTGGATGGCGAACGCCTATCGGCCGAAGATTGTACAACGCTTCTCGAATCGAACGATCTTGTTCGAATAGGACTCGCGGCGGACGAGATCCGCCAGCGAAAAAATCCCGGTGACGTAGTAACGTACATCATTGACAGAAATATCAACTATACGAACGTCTGCAACGTCGTCTGCACATTCTGTGCTTTCTATCGCCGGCCCGGGAAGCCGGATACTTACGTTCATTCGATCGAAGAGATCGAGAAGCGTATCGACGAAACGATCGCGCTCGGCGGCACGGGCGTCCTGATGCAAGGCGGGCTCCACCCGGATCTCAATATCGAATGGTACGAAGATCTGCTGAGAACACTTCACGCGAAATACCCGACTTTTCAATTGCACTGCTTTTCTCCGCCGGAGATCCACAACATATCACTGATCTCAGAGCTCGATTATGCAACGATCATGCAGCGGCTAAAGGACGCGGGGCTTAATTCGATGCCCGGTGGCGGCGGCGAGATACTGGACGACGAGGTCCGCAAACGCGTCTCGACAAAATGCACGACGCAGGAATGGCTCGACGTGATGCGTGCCGCTCATAAGGTTGGCCTGCGAACGACCGCGACGATGATGTTCGGGATCGGAGATCGTGTCGAACATCGCGTTCGGCATCTGCAGCGTGTGCGTGATGTGCAGGATGAAACGGGCGGATTCACGGCGTTCATTCCGTGGACGTTCCAACGCGAGAACACAGCCCTCGGCCGCAAAATAACCGAAGAACCGACGGGTATCGATTACCTGAAGATGCTCTCCGTTTCGCGGCTGTTCCTCGACAACATTCAGCACATCCAGGCGTCGTGGCTGACGCAAGGGATCAAGCTCGGACAGACGGCACTTCGATTTGGCGCAGACGATATGGGTTCGATCATGATCGAGGAAAACGTGGTCTCCGCCGCCGGTGCTAACAACGAAGCCAGCGAACGCGACCTCCGCTATCAGATCTCCGAAGCCGGCTACCGCCCGCAGCAACGCGACATTCTTTATAACTACGTCAACCGGGAAAATACCGAAGACCTCGACACGCGTAACTCTATGCCGCTGAAGCAGCTTAGCGTCGCGTTTGCCGATTGATCGGCGCTTGAGGGCTTTTTCGTGTTCAAACTTCGGATCAGGACGATAATCCGACGATGAAACAGGCACGTAATACTCCGTCAAATGTCGATGAATACATCTCGTGGTTTCCGTCCGATGTCCGGCAAGTACTAAAGAAAATACGTTCCACCATCCGTAAAGCCGCTCCGAAGGCCGAGGAAACTATCAGCTATCAGATACCTGCTTACAAACTAAACGGCAAGGTGCTGATCTTTTTTGCCGGTTTTCAAAAACACGTCAGCGTTTATCCGGCACCGCGAGGTACCGATGAATTCCGAGAGGAATTAGCAGGATACAAAGGCGGTAAAGGCACCGTCCAGTTCCCGCTTGAAAACCCTATTCCATACGATCTGATCGCCCGGATCGTAAATTTCAGAGCTGCCTCCATAATTGCCGAAACGTCGGCAAGACCAAAGAAATAACGAGCGAATGTCGTATAATCGGCGGCAATGGCTACAAAGATCTCCGCGCTAGTGGGCACGCTCCTAATTAACCTCCTCATTGGAATAGCCGTCTTTTTCGTTCTCATTATCACGTTGAATGGATACAGCGAGTCTGATGCGACATATGCGATCATTTCCTACATTGTCCTGGGCTTGGTGGTCACGCTGATGATGAGCCTCGGAGCTTTTTTGACGGTCGGCTTCCTAACTAAGCGTCAATACAGCGGCGTATTATCCGTAATTATCGCGATCGTAGTGTTCAGTGTCATCGGCGCTCTCCTAAAAGCGGTGTGTGGATTTATTGGCGTCGGCGTGGCCGAACTCGTTCGTGTAAACTTCTGACAAAATCTTTATGCCAACATCGTTCGGTATGAGACAAATTCTTGCTTTTATTCTGATCACGCTTACTGTTGCGTCCGGCATTTCGGCGCAGATGAAAACAGAAAACGTTGTGCTGATCACGCTCGACGGTGCGCGTACACAGGAGATCTTTGGCGGGCTCGATTCCGAGATCTTTAGGTCGGTCAATAAGAATTTCGAAAAGACTGCGGCCTATAGGAAGTACAACGCTGCGACCCCAATTGAGCGCCGCGAAAAACTAATGCCGTTCTTTTGGCAGACGTTGATAAAACAGCATGGCTCGATAGCCGGAAGCCGCGAATTGCATAGTGAAGTTAAGACCACTAACAAACTCTGGTTCTCGTATCCGGGCTACTCGGAGATACTGACCGGACAGGCCCATGACGACGTCATAAAAAGCAACAGCCACCCGCAGAATCCATTTCCGTCCGTTCTTGATTTTCTACATAGAAAGCTAAACGCCGGCCATAATGCGGTTGCCGAAATCTCTTCGTGGGACGCGTTCATGCGTATCGCGACCAACAAGCCCGGATCATTCGTCGTCAACGCGGCCTACGAAACTTACCCGACGAAGAGCACGGAGATCACCGACCTGTTCCGCCTGCAATCACAGGTCCTGGCTCCGTGGCCGAGCGTCCGGCATGACTACTTCACATTCAAGATAGCGCTGGCACATATGAAGCAGTATCGGACGCGCGCGATCCATATAGGTTTTGACGAAACAGACGATTATGCTCACGACCGCAACTACGAACGCGTACTCGATTCGCTGCACATGACCGACAGCTGGCTAAGGGAGCTTTGGGGCTTCCTGCAAAGCGATCCTCGTTACAGCGGTAAGACGTCTGTCATTATCACCACCGACCACGGGCGCGGCCGCACGATAAAGGACTGGTCCGATCACGGCGAAGACGTCCCAGAGGCGCAGCATATTTGGATGGCATTTATTAGTCCTGATTCCCGGCTTCGCGGCGAATGGCAAAACACCGAAACCATCTATCAAGATCAGATCGCCGCGACGCTATGCCGTTTCCTGAATTTGAACTATAGTGAACAAAATCCGGAGGCAGGAAAGCCCGTAACGAGGGTTTTCGCTGACAAATAGATGATCAAAACATATTCGGAGTTTTGGGATTTCTACGTGCAGGAGCACAGCAAGCCGCTTACGCGTTTATTGCATCTCATCGGAACCACGCTCGGAATTTCTCTTCTCATTTATTTCATCGCTACCGGACGTTGGTATTTCTTCCCATTGTTCTTTGTTGTCGGTTACGCGTTTGCATGGTTCGCCCACTTTGTCGTTGAAAAGAATCGCCCGGCGACTTTCAAATATCCTCTCTGGTCATTCATTTCCGATTTCAAGATGATCGCCTATATGCTCACGGGTCAGATGGGCCGCGAAGTTCAACGTGTTCAGAAGAGAATCTGATCCCGACGATAACGGAGTCGGCCACGATCCTGCTCTCAGTAAACTCTATGGCAAAATGAAACTATGGCCGCGAACGACGTTGTAAACGTAACGAACATAAACTCCGTCATTGAGTTTTTGACGGCGATGGTCACACCCGCGTTGCTGATCTCGGCGACCGGTTCGCTTGTGCTCTCGACGTCTACGCGCCTCGGCCGCGTGGTCGATCGGGTTCGTGCGCTTGAGGTTCGCCTTGGTGAGTTGATCTATGCGGAAGATAAGGAAGAGGTCCCGCTTTACGAAAAACGTGTCGAAGTGATCGTCGATCTGCTCGACAAGGTGACCAGCCGATCACGCTTGCTGCAGCGGGCTATGACGACGTTCTATTACGGCTTGATGTTCTTCATTTTGACCAGCGTTGCGATCGCGGTGGTCGGCCTTGCAAACGTCTATCGCTGGATGCCGATACCGATAGGCATTGTCGGGATAATGTTCCTCTTTTACGGAAGCATCCTGATGCTGAAAGAGACGCGGATGGCGACGGCGACCATCAACTCTGAAATGGACTTTACGTGGGAGCTTGCCCGCAAGGTCGCGCCCAAAGATGTGGCAAGCAAATATAATAGAAAAGGCCGCATAAAGGGCTACGATGGACCCAAAGTATCTAACACTCTTGGCGGAGACTAAGCTGGAGGAACGCGTCGAACAGCTCGAGGCGTTGCTTTCCGCATGCAATATCTGCCCGAAGGACTGCGGCAACGACCGCTTGAATGACGAGATCGCCGCGTGCTACTCGGGCCGACTGCCGATCGTCTCAAGCTACACAGCGCATTTTGGCGAAGAGCCATGCCTATCGGGAACACGCGGCGCCGGAAATATCTTCTTCGGCAACTGCAATCTCCGCTGCGTCTATTGCCAAAACTATCAGATCTCGCAAACCTGGAAAGAGCAACGCAAGAACGAAGTGACTCATGAGCGGCTTGCCGAAATGATGCTCGAACTTCAGGATCGCGGAGTGCACAACATCGGGTTCGTCTCTCCAACTCACTTTGCACCGCAGATGGCTCGCGCGATCTTGATCGCCGCAAAACGAGGCCTTCGCCTTCCGATCGTTTACAACACGAACGCGTATGATTCCGTTGAAGTATTGAGATCGCTCGACGGCATCGTTGACGTCTACTTGCCGGACCTGAAGTACGCCGATTCCGACGCCGGTTTTCAGTACTCGAAGGTACGCGATTATACGGAACACGCTCGTGCCGCGATAAAGGAAATGCACCGCCAGATGGGCGATGAACTGATTTTCGACGAAAACGGTTTGCTGAAGCGGGGTCTTCTAATTCGTCTGCTCGTTTTGCCGAACGACATCGCCGGGATCGAGGAAAATCTTCGTTGGATCCGCGACGATCTTTCGCCAAAGACCGCTATCTCGCTCATGGCGCAATACTACGCGACCAACAAAGCCGCGACCGACCCGCGATACATTCTCCTCTCCCGCCGCATATCCGAGGGCGAATGGTTCGAGGCGGTTTCGCTGCTTGACGAACTCGGGATGGAGGAGGGCTTTATGCAGGAATACGAATCAGCGTCATATTACTACCGGCCGGATTTCAATGATAAAGACAAGCCTTTCAAGGATATACGAGACTTTCAGTAAAGGTTGAAGATCTGTCCCAAATCTTTCCCAACAAGCGTCTTTATTGATATGAAAAAGCTGCTTTTTTCAATATCGATGTTGTTTTCCCTTTTCTCGATCATTTATTCCGCACCCGCGATCGAAGAAATAGACCGCGTTCGCATTGCCGAAGCTTACGGTATCGGCGAAAAACTTCAGGATCAATTGTGGCCAGGTTGGAGCACTGCGCCGTTCGGGATCTTGTTCATAACGGACGAAAACGAGTTTCTGATCCGTCACCCGAAGCCGAACGACCAGTTCACTTCGATCGGATACGACAAATTGCTGAAGAGCGAGGTCTTTGTTCGCCCACGGAAGTTTCAAAAGAGTTTTCTCGCCACGTTTCCGGCATTCGGCCCGACGCCGTTGATCGTCGTCGGCAAGGCTGAGAACACGACCGACAAGACCTCGTCCCGTTGGGTAGCCGTTCTGCTTCACGAACATTTCCACCAGCTTCAATATTCGCGGCCCGGTTATTTTGCCGATGTAAACGCGCTCGATCTTCACGGCGGCGATACGACCGGAATGTGGCAGATCAATTACGCGTTTCCATACAAAGATGAATCGGTAGCGAAACATTTTCGCGAGCTGACCGATCTGCTGCTCAAAGCCTATGAAGCTAAAACCAAAGAAGAAAGATCACAAACGCTAAACAAATACCTTGCCGAACGAAAGGCTTTTGCCGCATCGCTGAAACCAAACAACTACAAATACGCTTCGTTTCAGCTCTGGCAAGAGGGCATCGCACGATACACGCAATATAAGATCGCCGAACTCGCCGGCAGGAAATACAAACCGAGCAAAGCGTTTCGCTCATTGCCCGATTACGTACCGTTCGAAAGGGAGGCCGAACGCCTTCTGGCCGCCACGCTGAAAGAGATGCGAGAATTGGATCTTTCTAAATGGGAACGTACCGTGTTTTATCCTTTCGGCGGTGTCGAAGGATTGTTGCTCGATCGACAGGATCCGAACTGGCGTTCGCGATATCTCGAAGAGAAGTTCTCCCTCGAGAAGTTCTATGATCCGAAAAAGACAGGTGCCAGATGAAACGAAAGATCCTTAATCTCTTGCTCATAATCACGTCGCTCTTTGGTTATCTTGAGTGGGGAACCGAAAACAAGATGTTCCTTTTTCAGGGCGAATGGGAAGTGTTGATAAAGCTCTTTCAAGATCCGGTTGCTGCTGCGCATCCGTTTACGCTGACGCCGCTTTTCGGCCAGATCCTTTTGCTGATAACGCTGTTTCAAAAGGAACCCGGCAAGATCCTGACCTTCGTTGGCCTGGCATGCTTGAGTCTCCTGCTGCTCTTCATGTTCCTTATCGGCATTCTTTCCTTGAATTTCAAGATACTTCTTTCCACAATACCGTTTATCATTACAGGCGTATTCGTGATGATCGAATCGAGAAGGAAGTGACGCGATATGAATGTCGGCGGCGAAGCACCGGATTTCACATTAAAAGACGGCGAAGGAAACGATTGGACCCTGAGCGATCATCGCGGGCGAACGGTCGTGCTCCTCTTTTATCCAGGCGACAATACTCCGGTCTGTACGGCCCAGCTTTGCTCGGTTCGCGATCACTGGTCGGAATACCAGGCGACCGGGGCGGAGGTGGTGGGGATCTCGACGGATTCGGTCCAGTCGCACAAGGGGTTCGCGGAGAAGAACCAACTTCCGTTGAGGCTGCTGTCGGACGCGGACCGGAAAGTATCCGAGATGTACGATATGAGATCGTGGCTGCCGGGGCGTTCGGCCCGGGGCGTTGTCGTTATAGATAAGAGCGGCAAGATCGCTTACCACAAGGTGCAGGCGCTGAGCCTGTTCAAGCCGGCGGACAGCGATGTGCTTGCAGCAATACGGAAAGCCGACGGTGACAAATGAGTAGAATTTTTGCCGGTGCGATCGCGGTTGTCGGGTGGCTTTCGCTGATCCTTCAATTCGTCCTTGCGATGATCAATCCCATCGAGCCCGAGCCCGGTGCCGCCGAGCGTTTCGTTAGGTTTTTCAGTTATTTCACGGTTCTGACCAACATTATCGTTGCGGCGACCACGACCGCGATCGCCTTCTTTCCCGCGGCCAAACTCGGCCGGTTCGCATCCCGCCCGACCGTTCGGTGTGCCGTTGCTGTTTATATATCGATCGTCGGCCTGGTTTACAGCCTCTTTCTCCGGTCCGTTTGGGATCCGCAAGGCTGGCAGTCCGTAGCGGATCATGCCCTGCACGACGCGATCCCGCTGGCCTATGTGCTCTACTGGCTAACGTCGGCTCCGAAGGACGGAATATCGTGGATCGAACCGTTAAAGTGGCTCGTCTATCCGCTGACCTACATGGCCTACTCGTTTGCGCGGGGAGCTGTGGCAATGTGGTATCCCTATTGGTTCGTTGATGTTACGCAACTGGGCTATTCCACGGCTCTGACCAATTCTGCCCTGGTACTGACGGCATTTGTAGTTGTCGGGGCAGTTTACGTAGTGCTGGCGAAGCTTCTTCGTTCGGATCCGGCGGGGCGTTCGGGCGCTCAATCGGCATAGCGATGGAAACCCTCCTTTACTCTATTGAAGTCACGGCCGTGTTGGTATTCGCCTATTCGGGCCTCGTCAATGCCCGACGCGCCGGGTTTGATATGGTCGGGGTGTTGACCATCGGCATCGTCACCGCATTCGGCGGCGGAACGATCCGCGATGTGCTTCTCGGGAATCATCCGCTCTACTGGATCACTCATTGGGAGTTTCTCGTGTTCATAATGCTGCTGCTGCCGGTCGAGCTTCTGCTGCTACGCATGAACCGCGATATTTCCGGCGGCCGAGTGCTGATGATCATTGATGCCCTGGGCCTCGGATTGTTTACCGCATCTGGCGTCGGGATCGCTCTTGCGATGAACACGCCGTATCTGCCGGCAGCTTTCATAGGTGTTATCACGGCTACATTCGGGGGCGTGATCCGGGACATCCTGTGTAATCAAAAGCCGCAGCTCTTCCTGCCGACCGAGCCGCTTTACGCGACGTGTGCCTTTGGCGGTGCATGGATCTATATCGGCCTGATCGGGCTGGGTATTGCACCAGCGGCGGCCATTTTCGCGTGTATCGCCTCAGTTTTCATCCTTCGCATCATCGCTGTCCGATTCGATGTCAAGCTGAAGATCTAGACGGCGGTCCACTGACCCGGGCAGCATCGATTCAGGGCGCGTCTGTGCTAAAATCGAGGAATGAGTTTGTTTGGAGATAAGTTCAAATGCGCCCGCTGCGGGCAAAAGAGTGAACCGATCGGCTACGCGCCTGTTCCGACGGAACTCGGTGCAAAGATCGGCGAAGAGATGTGCAAAGAATGCTGGGCCGAATGGCAAAAGAAACAGATGCAGCTCATAAACCACTTTGGGCTTGATGTTTCAAACCCGGACTCGCACCAGTTCCTTTTCGATAACATGAAGATCTTTTTCTACAACGAAGGTGTCGATCTTGCACAGATCGATACTTCGCAGGAAGGGAAGATCAACTGGTAGTTTCAGATGAAATTTTGACCGCGGCTCGAATATGTCAATATTCGGGCCATTTACTTTCTCCGCCGCCGAAGTATAGCGAACCTGAGGCGGGTATGGTTCCAGGGTTGCCGGTCGCGACGCGGGTCGTTGGTGCGATCCGTGCAACGCCCTCAATGATCGCCGACCGAAGCGCGTCGGTGCGAGTTGAAAAAGCACCGTTCTTCACAAGTCTGTCCAAGTGCCTCAATAGTTCCCGTCCGACCTCGATCCTGACCTCAGCTTGTTTCATAACCACCGATACCGAGCAATTCCTTCCATCGTTGTCGTCTTTCCCTTTTTTTTAACACTCTTCTGACGTGTTTTATTTCATAATGTAGTCGGATGCTGCACGAAAATTTCCGGCTGATAAACGAAGAGTTCAATGCTGACCATGTCTTACCGGAGCAGATGGACGCGCTTCTGGAATTGGGATGGCGGCATTTCGGTACGCATTTCTTTCGCTACAACGTCGGGTTTCTCGAGGTCGATCTGCGGTTTGTGATCCCCCTCCGCATCCGCCTCAAAGATTTCTCTTTCTCAAAGAGTCAGCGAAAAGTGCTGCGCAAAAATCAGGATCTCGACGTTACGATCTCCCCGGCCGAGATAACCGAGGAGGTCGAAGATCTTTTCGATCGTCACAAGGCTCGATTTGACCACAGCGTTCCAAATTCGATCTTCGATTTCATGTCGTTCGAACCCGCGACCGTTCCCTGTGAAGCGAAAGAGATCCGCGTTACAAGGAACGGTGAACTTGTGGCCCTGAGTTATTTCGACGTCGGCATTAGCTCCACCTCCGGCATCTACGGAATGTTCGATCCGGCGATCACCGACCGCAGCCTGGGAATTTTCACGATGCTCAAAGAGATCGAATATTCGATCGGAACCGGCCGTGAGTTTTATTATTTGGGCTACGCTTACGAAGGCGAATCTTTTTACGATTACAAAAAACGCTTCCGGGCTTCGGAAGCGTTCGATTGGGATTCTGATTGGACCGATTTCAGCGGTTAGATCAATTTAACAGGATATGCAGGATGGCCGTCGATCTCGAAAAACACCGGGCCCATTCTGTTTATCCTGTTTGAATCGGTTCTTACCCGATCAGGTTCAATTCTGCGGGAAGCGTCGGCTGAACGCGCGGGCCGGTGTTCTTTAGCGCATCGGCAAACGCCGCGTCCATGAATTTCGAATCGGTGATCTCGACATAACGCCGGGTCTGTTCGGGCGTCATCACCTCGAGCATGAACGAATCCTCGACCCACACCTCGACAAGCTGAAACAATCCTTCGCCGCGGTTGCATAGCAACACGCGCCAGCCTTCGCGCTTCGCCAGTTCGCGGATCTCCTCGATGCTCTTCTTTGTGTTGATGTTTAGATGCGTGGCCACATAACGCGGCACGAACTCTGACTTGACGAACTGCGCTTCGTGTTTTTCGGTCCGTGCATTCGGATCGTTCTCGTCCGGCAACCCCTCGCCCGGAACGAGTACGGTACCGGCCGGCGTGATCTCTACAGCCGTTCCTTTGCCGTCATTCGCCAAAACGATGAATGAATTAGGAGCTGGCGGAAACGGATAAACGAGGCCATCCCAGACCTCTGCCAAAAAATTCGCGACCTTCTCGGTGTCGTTAACTGCGATGGAAATATGATTGATCATTGTAAAAATGCTCCTGTAAAAAATGGAAGAAATGCTCTTCCGCAAACTTAACGCGAAATTTTTTGCGTGCTCAGATCATCTGATCCTGCAATTTCCTCATGGCCCATCCGTTCTTTTGGAACAACCAGACGCCTCCGGCGTCTAATCCTTCGGAGGTCATATGAAGAAGTTCACAGATCCACTAGATAACGTCCGCATTGCTTCGCCGTGTCCCGCAGATTGGAATTCAATGTATGGTGATAATAGGAAGCGATTCTGCGGCGAATGCAAAATGAACGTCTTCAACCTATCTGACATGACTCGCCAAGAGGCCGAAAGCCTGCTCCTAAATTGGGAAGGAAGACTCTGTGTCAGATTTTTTCGCAGGGCCGACGGAACTGTACTCACAAAGGATTGTCCCGTTGGCTGGCGGGCGGTGAAGCAAAGGATCTCTCGCCGAGCTACCGCCGTATTCTCAGTTTTTGCGGGCATATTTGCCGGCGTCGCGGGAACTTGGCTCTTCGAAGACAAGCCAAATAAGACTGAAGTTGGGAAGATCGCCGTAATGGGAGACGTTGCTTACGAACCGGTACAGGGTGGAATTTCCCCGGGCGCCGAAAGTTTTGAATTGGGCGAGTTAGTTGATGTTCGGGGACAGGCAGTTATCGACGAGGGGATAAAGAAGCCTGTCCGGATCACGCGTTTAAGCCAAAGGTAGGCCCGGCGCTAACCTCGAAACGTTTTCGTCCATTCTATATACTTCTTCGAATCGAATTTCCTTCCCGTACTTCCGCTCGTCATATAGCGGATCGTCCCGAACACAGGCCGCTCCATCCAAGGGCGGTCGTGCTTGCCAAAGCACCAAAGAATGCCCGCATATGAATTGGGATCGCGGCCATCGACGCAATATTTATTGTTAAGATGCACAAGCGTTTCGAACGCCTCCTCGTATGAACGCGACCACGCGATCACATTCTTGCCCCACAGCATCCGGACATAATTGTGCATTTCGCCCGTTACGACCATCTCGCGTTGGCAGGCGTTCCACAGCTCATCGTGCGTTTCGCCAGCTTCAAGTTGTTCGAGGGAATAGATGTATTTGCGTTCGTCGTCCATGTGTTCGCGCATGGTCTTGTGCACCCACGGCGGCAGAGCGTCGAGCGAATCGTAGTTTTCGTTATGCCGCGTCATATTGAATGAAAGCTCGCGTCGAACGATCAGTTCTTCCAGATAAGCTTCTTTCGAGCCCTGCGGAGCGTCCGAATCCTGCACAGCAAGGGCAATCTCAAGCGGCGATAGATATCCAAAATGCAGATATGCCGAAAGCCGCGATGACCCGTCGCGGTCCGGTTTGTTCCTTGCGTTATCGTAATCAGGCAAGATCTCCTCGACAAATTTCTTCAACCGTTTTCGTCCGTTCGCCGTTCCGCCGTGATAGATATTTGACGGCTTTACCGAATGATCGATATCACATTCGGAAACCAAGTTGCCGATAGCTGCAGACGTTACAGGAGTTTCAGGGGAGTCGACTTCCAAAGCAACCGAACCTTTCTCGACTGAATCTTCCGTGAACGGTTTGAGGTAATTTCCAAGCAGTCTATTTATCTTCGGGCGAATCGTATAGGCGGCGTACTCTTCCTTGTCGAATTTTGACATCGGAATGATGCCATTCGAATCGACGGCGTGAACCGGGATCTCAGCGCGTTCGGCAACGCGCCGATTATGTCCGGGAATGATGAAGCACGGAAAATCATCCGTCACGATCAACGCAGCATCTTTCGCCAACGCTGCAACGGTGTTCTTCTGTGAGCTTTCATAATTTTGAAGATAAAAGATGTAACGAATGCCAAGACGTTCGTACTCTTTTCGCTTTTCCTCAACCCCCTCAAGAATAAATGTGTGGATCCTGTCGCTCGCCCACGGGTAGTAATATTTCAACCCCTCGTAAACCACGAGTGGCAGCTTCAGTTCATTCGCCTTCCGTATCGCCCATATCAAGGCATGGTTGTAAGACGTCCGCTTGAACATCTGCATCCAATACAAAACGTACCGCGCATTCGCATTCGGCGCTTTATCATTCAACTGAACAACTCTTTCGTTGATCCGCATCTACCTTTAATATATAGCCTATGAGGTCACAGAGAACACCGGGTTCGGAGCCGCCTGCGTATGCGGGCGGGCGGCTCGCAATAGCCCAAACAATACTAATGATAAAGAAACACTTCATTAAATTCGCTGCAAAGCCAAATCTGGTTTTCACCCTTTGTGTTCTCTGTGCTCTAGGGGGCTATTCCCAAGCCCAAGACTTCAAACAACTCCACCCAGGCGTCGAGTACGCCCAAGTCAGAAAAGAGATCAGCGGCCTCAACGTAAACATCAATCTCTTAAGGCTTGATCTGACCCAAGTGCGGCTCGATGTCCGTCATGCGATGGACGCCGCGATCGGAATGGAGAAAACCTCGTCCATCGCAAAACGCCACGGCGCTGTTGCTGCTATTAACGCCGGGTTCTTTAGGCTGGATAGCAGCCTTTGGGCGGGAGAAGCGGCAGGAACCCTGGTAATAGATCATAGAACCCTAAGCGAAAGCTTGAACAACCGGATCGCGATCTTTATCGACAATTTCGATCCGAATGTCACAAACGTCAATTTTGCTCATCTCGATCTTTACACTCTGGCAAAGATCGGTTCTGAAGAATTTCGTGTGTCGGGAATAAACCGCGAACGAAAGGCAGACGAATTGATCGAATATACATCCGAGTTTGGAAGAACTACACTGACTGATCCAAATGGTGTTGAGATAATTGTCGAAAAAGGAAAGGTGGTTAGGGTCGTTGTTGGCGGCAGCAGTCCGATCCCTCCAAATGGATATGTGCTTTCAGCTTCAGGCAAATTGGCGGACCGGATCAGGTCTATTCGTATAGGGTTTAAAGTGCGGGCAAACGCTGCCACTCCATTCACCGTAGGAAGTAATGGTTTTCCCAATAAGGATACCGATCGAACGACGCAGGCATTTTCGCGAGCCGAGGACATCACCAACGGAATTCCACAGCTGATCCGCGACGGCAAGATCGAAATCACATGGGAGCAGGAGAAGACGAGCAAGTCGTTCGTCGAAACACGTCATCCGCGGACGGCGGTGGCGAAGCTGAAGGACGGCAAGTTTCTGATGATCACTGTCGATGGCCGAAGCGAATCGAGCGGCGGTATTTCGCTTCAGGACCTTGCCGATTACCTTCTCTCGCTCGGAGCAGTCGACGCGATGAACCTCGACGGCGGCGGATCGACGACGATGTACCTTGACGGCAAGGTCGTCAACACGCCGTCCGACAAAGAAGGCGAGCGAAGGATCGGCGACGCGATACTTGTAACTCTGCGAAAGAAACAATAAACAACTTTGTATTCCTATCCGTATTAGTGTTAAGTTTTCAACACTTTTTTCAATTCACAATACGAACATGAAACGTACGCTTCTATTCATCGCTATCTTTGCGTGTCTCGCCGGTCACATTGTCTCCCAGTCGGCCCAACGCAAAACTATCACGGCATTTACGGAAAGAATGCAGAAGATCGACGGCTTCGTGCCGCTCTATATAAACAGCGACGACGGCAAGATCTTTATCGAGATATCGCGGTTCAATAAAGAATTCCTTTATCTTGTCAGCCTGCCGACCGGCGTCGGGTCAAACCCGATCGGGCTCGACCGTGGTCAGCTGGGAACGACAAAGGTCGTTCAGTTTGAACGCGCGGGAAACAAGGTACTGCTCGTTCAGCCAAACTATGATTTCCGTGCGACAGGCGATGCAAAACAGAAGAAGTCGGTCGAAGAATCATTCGCGCGTTCGGTGATCTGGGGTTTCAAGATCGAAGCCGCCGATGGCGACCGGTTGTTGGTAGATGCTACGAACTTTCTTATTCGCGACGCCCACGGCGTGGCCGAACGCATTAACGGCGCAAGGCAAGGAAATTTCAGTTTTGACGAGAGCCGGAGCGCGCTTTACCTGCCGAATACGAAAGGCTTTCCAAAAAACACCGAGGTCGAAGCGACGGTTACGCTGACGACCAACTCTGAGCCTGGCAACCTCGTCAACCAGGTTGCGCCGACCGGAAAACATGTAACGGTTCGCGAACGGCATTCATTCGTAGAGCTTCCCGATGATCAATACAAGCCGAGGAAGTTCGATCCGCGAACAGGAGCGATACCTACAAGCTTTTACGATTACGGAACGGACATAAACGAAGATCTCGAAAAGCGCTTGATCATCCGGCATCGACTTGAAAAGAAGGACCCAAACGCCGCTGTCAGCGAGCCGATCAAGCCGATCGTGTATTACGTCGACAGCGGCGCGCCGAAAACCATACAGGACGCTCTGATCGAAGGAGCGTCGTGGTGGAACCAGGCATTTGAAGCCGCCGGTTTCCGCAATGCGTTTCAGGTCCGCGTGCTTCCGCCCGATGCAGATCCGATGGACATTCGCTATAACGTGATCAATTGGGTACATCGTGCGACAAGGGGATGGTCGATCGGGGACAGCGTGGTAGATCCGCGTACGGGCGAGATACTAAAAGGCGACGTAACGCTCGATTCGCAGCGAGCCAGACAGGATTTTCTGCTCGGTGCGGGTATGTCGCCGCAATATAGGAACGCAAGCGCCGCATGCGATTTCGGTCTGATGCCCGACGTCGATTATCTCGAGACTGACAGTTCCGCCGCCGAGATCACGTCAATGGCTTACTCACGTATTCGTCAGCTTTCGGCACATGAGGTCGGGCACACTCTCGGCTTCACACACAATTTTGCCGCCAGCACTTATGGACGCGGGTCGGTGATGGATTACCCCGCACCGCTGGTCGAGATAAAAAATGGAAAGCTGGATTTTTCAAACGCATATGCCGTCGGCATCGGCGCGTTCGACAAGTTTTCAGTCACCTATTCCTATGCTCAGTTTGCACCCGGTTCGAATGAAGATGCGGAATTGAACAAGATAGTCCGCGATGGCATCACGAACGGAATGTTGTTCCTCTCCGACAGCGACGCCCGGCCCGCGAGCGCGGCAAATCCGCTCGCGAATCTGTGGGACAACGGGCCTGATCCGGTCGCGATGCTTCGTCACGAAATGCAGGTTCGCCGCATCGGGCTTGATCAATTCGGCATTCAAAACATTCCGACCGGAGCTCCGATGTCCGAACTCGAACTTAAATTTCTACCGCTTTACCTGCACCATCGCTATCAGGTGACCGCTGCGACCAAGACCATCGGCGGCGTTTATTATACGTTCGCCGTCCGCGAATCTGATGGGCCAAATCCCACACGCGTCGCCGAACCGGTTCCGGCCGATCGACAACGCGATGCTCTCAACGCTTTATTGGCAACGATCGATCCGAAGGAACTCACGATACCCGAGAATGTGCTTCGCCTGATGCCGCCAACCGCCTACGGATACGGTTCGGGCCGCTCGGAACTATTTGCCAGGCGAACATCGCCGATGTTCGACGCGATCGGTGCAGCGGAGATCGCCGCCGACTTTACCATCGGCGGTCTGCTCGAACCGAATCGCGCCGCACGAACGATCAACCAAAACGCGCGAAACAAGACGAGCCCGCATTTCCGCGAGATCGTCGATGCGCTGATCAAAGCGACGTGGCGTTCGCCGGTTTCAGTTGACGCAAACGTTGCCGTGATACAGAGAGCCGTACAAAGCGTTGTTGTATCTAAATTAATGGATCTCGCTGCTAACGCGAACGCGAATTCGCAAGTGCGAACCGTTGCGACCGAAGCGCTTCGCTCATTGGCCGCGTCGCTCAGAAGAACTCCTTCGACCGGCGACACGGCGGCGCATTATCGTTCGACCGTTGACGATATCGAGAAATTCCTCGCACGTCCCGCGGAACCGCGAAAGGCGACCACGCCGCTTGCAACGCCGCCCGGCGATCCGATAGGAAACTGATCTTTGAAAGACTATTCGAACCTGCTCAGATAGTTCTCAATAAGCTCAGGTGAGAGTTGATCAGAGATGAGACCGATGTAATTGTCCGGACGCAGTATGATGAAGAACGTGTGATCGCATCCGAATGTTTCTATCGCTTTGTCATTGAGCGAATAGAAATGCGAATCGATGCGGCCGTTCCATCGCTGAATAAGTTCGTCCGGGAGCGGCGGTATTTCTACCTTGCCGTCTGAGAACACGACAAGATGAAACACGGGGGCGTGCAGGTCGTCATAGATGCTTCGGCCTTCGATCTCGATCCATGGCATTCTGTCGCCGGCGGTTACGCTAAAGCTGCCAACGATCTCGCTTAATGAGCTCTCACGATAACTGATGCCGATCTGTGACACCAGAGGGAAGACGAAGCGCTTCACAGCCTCAAAGCTCAACGCAAAGTTTGCAACATAAGGGAAGACGTTTTTGCGCAGAAAAGACGTCAGCCATTCTTCGCTCGCCGCAAAATCAAAAAGACGATCTGTTGTGTTGAGCAGCCGCTTGGCATTCGGCAGCCGCTCCTCATTGTATGTGTCGAGCAATGACACTGGTGCATTATGTTTCATTACCTCGGCAAGTTTCCACGCAAGGTTGTAGCCGTCCTGGATGCCGGTATTCATTCCTTGCGCTCCTGCAGGTGTGTGGATATGAGCCGCATCTCCGGCTAGAAAGCAGCGTCCGACGCTGAAGCGCTCGACGGCGCGCGAGTGAACTTTATAGACCGAATTCCAATTCACTTTCGTAATGTCGAACTTTAGCGATGTGTCGAGCGAAACCTGGTGTTCGATCTCCTCGAACAGGATGTCATTCGGGTCTTTCTCATGCCCTTCCGGAAACGTACCGACTATGCGCCAGCGCCGGTCGCCGACCATCGGGAAAAACGCGGTCAACGTATCGTCGCCAAGATTGACGTGAAGCGCATCGTGTGAATACTCCCAATCGATCTCTACGTCCGCAACGTAGAAAAGCCGCTCGAACGTCGCGCCCTCGAATTTGAGCCCCAGCGAATGCCGGACGAGACTATGAGCGCCGTCGCAACCGACGAGATACTTTGCGGTGATCTCTTTGCGACCCTCCCCGGCCCCGATGATCGCTCGAACGACTGCCTCATCTTGCGAAAACTCCAAGAGTTCGGTCAGCCAGTTTACATCGCGGCCTGACTCTTTCAAATGATCATAAAGAAGCGCCTCGTGGAGTCCTTGTTCGACAATAAGAAGAAACGGAAACGGGCTCATTCCCTTTCCGATACTTCGAAGATCGATCTCGCCGCGGATCTCGCCCCCACCGACGAGCCGAACTTTTTCCGCATGCCAACCCTTTGAAACCAGAGATTCAGCGATATCCATTTGGTCGTAGATCTCAAGCGTTCGCGCTTGTACACCGATCGCCTTAGAATGCGGCGTAGTCCCTTCGCGATGGTCGATGATCACGAGATCGACACCGAAACGCGCAAGTTGATTCGCGAGGGCCAGACCCGTTGGCCCCGCACCGACGATGAGCACATCTGTTTGCATAGTGGAATAGTATGCCTATACTGTGAATCTGAAAACCCCTTGACCGCCGCTGAACCAAATAATGAGAAACAAACTTAATTCGATCGTTTTCGCCTCACTGATCTCCGTTGTACTTTCGTCGGTCGCGTTTGCTGACAAGATAGACGATCGCGTCAAGATGTTCATGGCCGAGCGGCACATTCCGGGTGCCGCGGTTGCCGTCGTCAAGAACGGACGCGTGGTTCGTATGAAAGGCTATGGCGTTGCGAGTCTTGAGTTTGGTGTACCGGTAACAACAGAGACCGTATTCGAGATCGGTTCTGTTTCAAAGCAAATGACGGCTGCCGGAATAATGCTGCTTGTTCAGGACGGAAAGGTGAACCTTGATGAGCGCATCTCGAAATATTTGCCGAATACTCCGGAAGCATGGAAGGACGTCACCGTTCGCCATCTGCTCACCCATACTTCCGGCATCAAAAGCTACACAGGCCTTGATGGTTTCGATCTCTCTCAGCGAATGTCGATGGCCGACTTCATTAGGAAGTTGTCGCCTCATCCACTCGAGTTCATCCCGGGCGAAAAAAACATCTACAGCAACAGCGGATTCAATCTGCTCGCGTATATCATCGAAACCCAAAGTGGAAAAAGATACTTCGACTTTATGCGCGAAAGAATTTTTATTCCGCTCGGTATGACAAAGACAGCGGACCGAGATCCGCAATTTGTTATTCCGCTGCGTGCGAACGGATACGAGTGGAGAGACAACCGTCATAACGGTCGCGACGGAAACCTGACTGACTTGATGGGCGCAGGTTCGATCGTTTCTACGATCAACGACATGACAAAGTGGGAAGCTGCTCTACGCGGAGACAAATTTCTTAGCGCTGAAAGCAAGAAGATGATCTGGACACAGTTCACATTCAACAACGGAAAACTTTCTCCATATGGCTTTGGATGGCGCATCTCTGATGTTCGCGGGCACAAGCTTATCGGCCACACCGGACAGACCGCTGGATTCGGTGCGGCGATCTTTCGTTATGTTGATGATGACGTTACCGTGATCGTATTGACCAATCTCGGTGAGACCGGAATGGGTTCGCTCATTGCAGCGGACGTTGCAAAGCAATACATTCCAAATATGTCGTTAAAGGCAGTAACTACGCGGGTTTCAGCGGATCCGGCCGTTACCGAAAAGCTCTCTGCCGCCATACGCGGACGTTTCAACGGAAGCATCGATGATCAACTTTTCACGGCACAGCTCGCGCGTAGCTTGAACGCACAGCGCGCTAAAGATCTGAGCGCACGGATCAGACAATTTGCACCGCTGATCTCGATCGAGATCGTAAAGCGAGAGAACGTCGACGGAAAGGATACGATCACTTGCATCGTAAACACTTCGCAGAGGATCTTTCTCTGGAAAGTCGTTACCGATGAGAGCGGAAAGATCGCAGAGTTGAGTCTCGACGAGGAAGAATGAAGCTTGGATCGGCGTGATGGTGAACGACGATAAAGAAGAGTTTTGTGATCAACAACTCTTCGATCCGTCAGATCATTCGATCTGTTTTGAGAGGCAATTTTTTATCACGTAAAAGTCACTTGAAAAAAACTTTAAAAAAAGTTTCGTGCGCATCACTTTTTTGTTAACAACTAGTTGACGAATTATGCTAAATTTAGTGCGGTAGTTTTTTAACACCACAACATATACGGAGGATACTAATGGCAGCAACCAAAAAACCAGCAGCAAAGAAAGCGGCTCCGAAAAAGGCAGCAGCTAAGAAACCGGCAGCTAAGAAAGCGGCGGCAACTAAGAAGGCCGCTCCGGCGAAGAAGGCAGCACCGAAGAAAGCAGCAGCTAAGAAACCGGCAGCTAAGAAAGCAGCACCGAAGAAAGCAGCAGCTAAGAAACCGGCAGCCAAGAAAGCAGCTCCAAAGAAAAAGTAGTTGATCTCAACTCTCTTTCTAAGGAAAAGTAAAAAGCCCGACGATCCTATCGCCGGGCTTTTTGATTCGATAAATACAGGCTAAAACTCAAGATGCAATTCGTTGTCTTTACTCGAGACAACGACGCTTCCGCCATGCACGAGGCGGCCGAATAAGATCTCATTCGCAAGAGGCTGTTTGATCTTTTCATGTATGAGGCGAGCCATCGGCCGTGCTCCGTAGCGAGCATCGAAACCATTTTTAGCTAACCACTCGCGAGCATCTTCGCTCAATTTAACTAACACTCGTTTCTCTGCAAGCTGTCCGTTCAGTTCGTTGATGAACTTGTCGACGATGAGTTTGATGATGTCGATATCGAGCGGCTTGAAAGGAACCCATGCATCAAGCCGATTGCGAAACTCGGGCGTGAATGTTCTTTCGATAACGCCTTTTGCATTTCCTTTTGTATCGGACGCATTTCGAAAGCCAACGCCGCCCGACGACAATTCACGTGCTCCGGCATTCGTTGTCATTATCAGAATCACATTTCGGAAGTCAGCTTTCTTTCCATTGTTGTCGGTAAGCGTTGCTGAATCCATCACCTGCAGCAGCAGATTGAAAAGATTAGGATGCGCTTTTTCTATCTCATCAAGTACAAGAACAGCATGCGGGGTTCGCATGATCGCTTCCGTCAACAGGCCACCTTGATCAAAGCCGACATATCCCGGCGGCGCGCCGATCAATCTTGATACCGTGTGCGGCTCGGCATATTCGCTCATGTCGAAACGAATGAACTCAACACCGAGGATCTCGGCTAGCTGTTTTGAAACTTCTGTTTTACCAACTCCTGTCGGACCGGAGAAAAGAAAGGATCCGACCGGCTTTGTTTGATGTCCCAATCCCGCACGCGAGATCTGAATGGCATCGACTACTTTGTCGATCGCTTCATCCTGGCCGAAGATCACTTTTTTAAGGTCTTCGCGGAGCGACTTTAACCTGAGCTTTTCGTCCGCAACTACCGTCTTTGGCGGTATCTTCGCCATTCGCGCGATAGTGTTTTCCACCATCTGAACGGAGATCTTTTTCGGCCGCTTGTTCTCAGGCAGCAGCTTAACGGACGCGCCAACTTCGTCGATCACGTCTATCGCCTTGTCCGGAAGATATCGATCGTTGATGTATTTGCCGGCAAGTTCCGACGCCGTACGCAGCGATTCATTCGAATACTTTACGCCGTGATGTTCTTCATAGAAACGTTTTAGGCCCTTAAGGATCTGAAACGTCTCTTCGACGGTCGGCTCACCGATCTCTATCTTTTGAAAGCGACGTGCAAGCGCACGGTCGCGTTCGAACGCAGCTTTATATTCGCTGTAGGTTGTCGAACCAATGCATCGAAGTTCGCCCGCGGCCAACGCCGGTTTTAAAATATTCGATGCGTCCATCGAACCGCCCTGAACCGAACCGGCACCCACGATGGTGTGTATCTCATCAATAAAGAGGATCGCATTCTCTTCTTTCTTAAGGTCCGTAATGATCGCTTTAAACCGCTGTTCAAAGTCGCCGCGGTAACGTGTACCGGCAAGCACCGATCCCATATCGAGGGCAAAGACCTTTGCGTCTTTCAAAACGTCGGGCACATCGCCTTCGCTTATCTTCAACGCCAGGCCTTCTGCCAACGCGGTCTTGCCGACCCCTGGTTCACCGACATAAAGCGGATTGTTTTTCTTTCTTCGGCATAGTACCTGGATCGTTCGTTCTATCTCCGCCGAACGTCCTACGATCGGGTCGATCTTTCCTTCTTTGGCCAAGGCGACTAACTCCGTCGTGAAACTCTCAAGCGGCTTTGCCTTTTGCCCCGATGTCGGCCCGCCCGGAAACTCTTCATCGTCAAATCCGTCCTGAAACGGATCTCCCGAGTCCACTTTCGAGATCCCATGAGAAATGAAATTCAAAATATCGAGGCGTGTGACGCCCTGCTGCAGCAACAGGTAAACCGCAAAGCTTTGTTCAGCCTGATAGAACGCTGCGAGGATGTTTCCACCATCGACCGAAGATTGACCGCTGCCCTCAGCCTGCAGCACCGCGTACTGGATCGTGGACTGAAATGTCGCCGTCAGCTCCGGCATATGCTTTGAATCCGGCGGCATTTTCTCAAGCGTGTTTTTGAAATAGTCTTCGAGCGCCCGAGCGATCTCTTCGAGATCGGCCCCGCAGTGAAACAAGATGTTCCTCGCGGCATCATCCTCAAGTAACGCATACAAAAGGTGTTCGAGCGTCACGTACTCGTGCTTATACTTAACGGCCTGATCGACCGCGTAGCTCAATGTTTCTTCTAATTCCCTGGTCAACATTCCAACTAGATTCTAACAGGTTTGCCAAGCTCAATAATAGATGCTCATCTCACTCAGCGATCCGAACGCCGTCAGAGGCGATCGCGGACACATATATATTGAATTCGATATCGGTTTGCAAAAAAACGTCTTGCATGGCTCCGGCGACCCTTTCAGCCGTTTCCATCGAATCGCTCAGCATGAAGATTGACGGCCCGGAACCTGAAATACCGCCGCCGATCGCTCCTGCGTCCATCGATGCGGCCTTTACTTCGTCAAACTTCGGGATCAGCGACTTCCGTACAGGCTCGACAATAGAGTCTTCCATCGAACGTGCAATGAGTGGGATTTCACCTTTTGAAAGGCCGGCAACGAGCGATCCTAAATTACTCCATTGTTTGATGGCGGAAGCTAGCGGAACGTCTTTCGGCAAGATCGCGCGTGCGTCTGCGGTCTTGATCTCGATCTGAGGATGTATGACAGCAGCGAACAACGGCGGAAAGTCTATCGAAACAATATCCAGAGGATCGATGGATCGCACAAGCGTAAATCCGCCAAAGATACTTGGTGCGACGTTGTCGGCGTGCCTCGCGCCCGAAGCGAGCTTTTCTCCCTCCATCGCAAAGTCAGCAAGTTCGAGTTTGGAGAATTTGTCACCGATCAAACGGTTTGCTGCAACGACCGCCCCGCACGAACTTGCGGAACTCGAACCAATTCCGCTTCCCGGCTTTATATTCTTTGTGATCTCGGCCGAAAAACCAAAGTCGGCATTCAACGCGTCCAGCATGGCGCGAAGCGCAACACCGGCAACATTTCGATGCGGATCGGTCGGCAATCCATAGCCGTCCTTGTGAATAATAGTAATACCCGTCTCGTCGGTCTTTCGAACCGTGATCTCGTCAAACGGTTCGCTCAACGCGAAGCCGAGACAATCGAAACCGCAGACCACGTTTGAAACTGTTGCGGGAGCCTGAACACTGACACTATCCATATTTCTTATCGAACTTCAAAAGTAATAACATTATGACTGGCAGACGATCTCAGGATGCAATACTTTAGCACAAACCGCCACTCGCCTCTCACCAACTTTCGCGAGGCCACGCTTCGCGGCCAGCCCGACGACTTGGGACTCTATTTTCCCAGCGTGATACCGCAGCTTTCGCGTGAGTTTTTAGGCGACCTTCGAGAAATGCCGAACGATCAGATCGCCTTCGAGGTTATCAAGCCCTACGTCGGCGATGCGATCGACGAACAGTCGCTCCTAAGTATATGTAAAGAAACGGTTGATCTTAGTTTTCCTCTCGTGGATATCTCTGAGCGGATCTCAACGCTTGAGCTTTTCCACGGTCCGACACTCGCTTTTAAGGACGTTGGGGCTAGGTTCATGAGCAGGTGCCTGCGGCATTTTGCAAAAGAAGCTGATCAAAAGACCGTCGTGATCGTAGCTACATCGGGTGACACGGGCGGAGCGGTCGCAGCGGGGTTTCACGGCGTCGAATGCATTGAAGTAGTGATCCTATATCCGAAGGGAAAAGTGAGCCGCGTACAAGAACTTCAGCTGACCACGCTTGGCGGTAATGTGACAGCGTTGGAAGTTCGCGGTACATTCGACGATTGCCAGCTGCTGGCAAAGCAAGCACTCGCTGACCCGGAGATTAAAGAAAAGCTTTTCCTCACGTCAGCAAATTCGATCAATGTCGCACGATGGCTTCCGCAACAGTTCTACTATTTCTACGCACTGAAGCAATGGGAAGGCGAACCCCCGGTCTTTTCGGTTCCGAGCGGTAATTTTGGAAACATCTGCGCAGGGATACTTGCCCACGTTTCCGGTATGCCGGCGGGCGGCTTTCTTGCTGCGTGCAATGCAAACACGGTCGTGCCCGATTTTCTCGAGACAGCAATTTATCGCCCGAGGCCATCGATCGCCACACTATCGAACGCAATGGACGTCGGCAACCCGAGCAACTTCGTTCGTATCCTGGAAATATTCAATAATGAATTCCCAACGCTCAAAGAGAACCTCTCAGCCGCAAGCGTCACTGACGAAGAGACCATCGCGACGATGCTCAAGGTTTACGATGAAACTGGCTACACTCTCGACCCGCACGGTGCGGTCGGATACAAAGCTCTGGCAGATCACCTAATGGATCGGCCGGGTCAAAAAGGCATCGTGCTGGAAACCGCACATCCCGTGAAGTTCGATTCAGTCAGTGAGATACTAGAAGTGTCCGTGGAAACGCCGCCTTCGGTCCTCGATCTATTAAATAAGGAAAAAGTAGCGACAGAGATAGAGGCAGATCAAGAAACAGTCAAGGAAGTGATCTTAAGCAGAATATGAAGGTTTTGAAGTTTGGCGGATCATCCGTCGCGAACGCCGAGAACATAAAAAAGGTCGTTGAGATCCTACGAGCAACCGACGGCCCGGCCGTTGTTGTGCTATCGGCGATGCAGGGAACAACCGATAAACTTATCGACGCCGGACGTCTAGCCGAACGCGGTGATGAAAGCTATCGAACAAAGATCGATGAGATCCGAACGCTTCATATCTCCACGATCATCGAACTGTTTGCAGGTGACGGTCAGCAGATAAGAGATGAGATAACCGATAGGTTTGCCGAACTGGAGTGGCTGTGCCGCGGCGTCGAACTTATTGGTGAACTCAGCGCGAGAACCCTCGACAATATTCTAAGTTTCGGCGAACTGCTCTCAACAAAGATCGCGGCCGCTTACCTCACGTCCATCGGCGTCGAATGCGAGTGGGCCGATAGCCGCGAGCTGATCGTAACCGATTCAAACTTTGGCTTTGCCGCCGTCGATTTCCGGGCGACAAACGAACGGGTCGCCAGGTACTTCGCGGGCCGTAGTTCACGGCTCACGATCCTTCCCGGATTCATTGCAAAAGACGGCGGCGGAAATACCACGACACTTGGCCGCGGCGGGTCGGATTACTCCGCTGCGATCTTTGCTGCTGCGCTTGATGCGGACGTGCTGGAGATCTGGACGGATGTCAGCGGAATGAAGACTGCCGACCCGCGATTCGTCAGAAACGTACGCGACATTCCGCGGATAACCTATCGCGAGGCGATGGAGCTCTCGCATTTTGGCGCAAAGGTCATTTATCCGCCGACTATCCAGCCGGTGATGGCAAAGGGAATTCCGGTTTGGATAAAGAACACGTTCGCTCCCGATGATATCGGAACGCTGATCGAGTCCGAGACAAATTGCGACGGCGAGATCATCAGAGGTATTTCGAGCATAGACAAGATCGCCATACTCAACCTCGAGGGCAGCGGCATGGTCGGCGTTCCGGGATTTTCGCGTCGGTTGTTCGATGCTCTTTCACGTGCACAAATAAATGTCATTCTCATTACGCAGAGTTCGTCCGAACATTCGATCTGCGTCGCCGTCGAAGAGAAAAGCAGTGAGCGTGCGAAGGCTGCGGTTGACCGAGAGTTTGAGTACGAGATCGCGGTTGGAAAGATCGATCCACTTCGCGTCGAGGCCGGCCTTTCCATCCTCGCCCTCGTTGGTGACAATATGAGGTCTCACACCGGCGTCAGCGGCCGCATGTTTTCTACCCTCGGCCACAACGGTGTCAACATACGCGCGATCGCGCAGGGTTCGTCAGAAAGAAACATCTCAGCGATCATCAGCTCGTCCGACGTACGCAAAGCGGTGAACACTTTGCACGAAGAATTTTTCTCTGACGGTAATAAACAGATAAATATCTTCATCGCCGGCGTAGGCACGGTCGGCAGCAAACTGCTCGCTCAGATCGCGCAGCAATATGCGCATATTGCGGAAGATCTGCGATTGAACCTGCGGGTTGTCGGTATCGCAAATAGCAAGTCTGCATTGTTTGCCGAAGAGGGAATTATTCTCGACGATGTGAAGTCGCAGTTCGCCGCGGCACAGCCGATGAAGATAGATGAATTCACCGATCGTATCATCGAACGAAACCTGCGCAATTCTATTTTTGTCGATATCACGGCGTCTGCGGATGTAGTTGAAACGTATCCAAAGCTTCTGCGGAGAAGTGTTTCCGTTATCGCATGTAATAAGGTGGCCGCGTCGAGCGATTACGAAAGCTATCGCAAGTTAAAAAATCTCGCGAGAGAGTACAACGCGAACTTCTTTTTCGAGACAAATGTCGGTGCCGGGCTGCCGGTCATTCATACACTCAACGACCTGATAAGCAGCGGAGACAAGGTGAACCGCATAGAAGCGGTCCTCAGCGGAACGCTCAATTTCGTTTTCAATAACTACGACGGAACGCGAAGATTTGCCGAGGTTGTTCAACAGGCACAGGACGAAGGTTATACGGAACCTGATCCGCGTCTTGACCTGTCGGGGACAGATGTTGCCCGCAAGATCTTAATTCTTGCACGAGAAGCCGGCTACGCGATGGAGATGTCTGAAATCACAAACGTAGCGTTCCTCCCCGAATCATGCCTCGCCGGAACGGTCGAAGATTTCTACGCTGAGATGACGAAACAAGAACCGCACTTCCGCAAACTGCTCAATGACGCCTCCGCTCAAGGTTTGAAGCTGAAGTACATTGCATCACTTGATGGCGGTAAGGCGTCAGTCGGTTTACAATCCATCGGGCCGGAACATAATTTTGCGAATCTCTCAGGAAAGGACAACGCGGTGCTGTTTTATACGAATCGCTACTCCGACCAGCCGCTCGTCATCAAAGGTGCCGGTGCGGGAGCAGACGTGACCGCCGCGGGCGTTTTTGCGGATATTATCCGAGCCGCCAGATGACCGGACCGCGATCAAGACTTCGCGTGTTGCTGCAGATCTATATGAGTCGAAAAGCATTTACTTCTCTACTTCTTATCATCACTTTTGTTGTTATCTCGCACGGGCAACGCGATTACTTGCCGCCCGCGGGCTCATGGGACCGGCGAACTCCGGAGCAAGCAAAACTCGACGCCGCAAAATTGAAAGAAGCCGTCGATTTCGCGATCGCCAGCGAATCAAAGGCTCCCCGAAACCTGGAACTCGCGCATTTTCAGACCTTCGGACGCGAGCCTTACGGCGAACCGGTCGGGCAGTTCAAGGACCGCGGCCCCGCGACCGGCTTGATAATTCGAAACGGTTACATCATCGCCGAATGGGGAGATCCGTCACATGTAGATATGACTTTCAGCGTAACGAAGAGCTTTCTTTCGACGACTGTCGGTTTGGCGTTTGACCGCAAAATGATCCGCAGCCTTCAAGATAAAGCCGTCGATTACACTGCCCCGATCGCACAATATGTTCCCGGTCAAAAATTCGACGACACTAACAAGTTTGGCACGTCGCCGTTCATCGACCTGTTCGCCACCGAACATAACCGGAAGATCACGTGGGAACATTTGCTGCGCCAGACGAGCGATTGGGAAGGCACGCTCTGGGGCAAACCGGAGTGGGCCGACCGGCCCGACCGCGACGCTTCGACCTGGCTCATAAGGCCGCGAAAAGAACCGGGGTCTGCCTATGAATACAACGACGTGCGGGTAAACGCTCTCGCGTTAGCGACGCTGAACGTTTGGCGGCGTCCATTGCCCGGCGTACTAAAAGAATTTGTGATGGATGAGATCGGCGCGTCGAACACCTGGCGTTGGTTCGGTTACGAAAACAGCTTCGTGGTGATCGATGGCCAGATCGTTCAATCCGTCAGCGGCGGCGGACATTGGGGCGGCGGAATGTTCATCAACGCTTTCGATATGGCGCGTTTCGGCCTGCTCACATCGCGAAACGGCAAGTGGGGAAACAAACAACTTCTCTCGACAGAATTCATCCGCCAGGCAAAAACACCAACTTTGGTCGAACCGACCTACGGCTTTATGAATTGGTTCCTGAATACAGATAAGAAATACTACGCCAATGCTCCTGCTTCTGCCTTCGTTCATGTCGGCAACGGTTCGAACATAATCTATATCGATCCCGAAAACGATATCGTGATCGTCGCCCGCTGGATCGAAGGTGGAAAGATCAATGAGTTTATCGGAAAGGTAATGGCGAGTTTGAAGCATTAGGGAACCAAACAAGAACGGCTTGCCCGAAAGAACGGACAAGCCGATTTTGTTCGATAGCTTTATAGCAGCTTATTCCAAATACCCGAATTTCCCTTGCTGATAGTCGTCAATCGCCTGAGCGATCTCGGCGTTGGTGTTCATCAGAAACGGGCCATATTGTGCGATCGGTTCGTTGAGTGGTTCGCCGCTCATCACGAGCAGAACAGAATCTTCATCTGCCCGGATCTCGATCTCTTCACCATCATCCTCGAAAACCGCTAGGTGATCCGCCGGAAGCTGCAGACCGTTGATCGATGATGATCCGTCGATCGCAAGTATCGACGTCGTGTAAGACGCCGGAAAGCGAAGTGTCGTCTCTTCGCCTTTTTTCGGCTTTACGTTGTACAGATGGACCGGCGAGAACGTCGAAGCCGGGCCGCCAATGCCGTCGATATCGCCGGCGATCACTTCGATCACTCCGCCTTCCGGCAGTTCGAATCTGCCCATCTCGGCGTTCGTGATCGCCTGATAACGCGGATCCGTCATCTTATACTTTGCGGGCAGGTTCACCCAAAGCTGCACCATCTGGAAAAGCCCGCCTTCATGGTTGAATTTCTCTTCATGATATTCCTTATGAAGAATTCCGCCGCCCGCCGTCATCCACTGCACATCGCCCTCACCGATCACGCCTCCGCCGCCCATGCTGTCATGGTGAGCGACCTTGCCGTGGTAAGCGATCGTTACGGTCTCAAATCCGCGATGCGGATGCGGCCCGACGCCCAGCAAATTAGTGCTCGGCGGAAAAATATGTTTCGAATTGTAGTCGAGCAGAAAGAACGGGCTCATCCGTTCTGCGTTCAGTGGTCCTCGGGGAAGAAAACCGTGCACCCTGAATCCGTCGCCCACCCAATGCACCGGCGGCGGTGCCACAATTCTCTCAATTCCCTTGATCGACTTCGTTCCTTTTGTTGCTGTTGCCATATTCGCGTTTCCTCGTATCACTCAAGTCTACGCCAGGGCGAAGTAGAATCAATCATCAATTGCGGTGTGCGGCGTCTAATACTATTGGGTGAAGGATCGACGGCATTTTATGTTTACAGGCCTATTTTTTGGTAATCACCATAAGTCCATCGCGGACCGGGAGCAGTACATTTGAAACACGGCTGTCGCTCCGCACCTTTTGATTGAATTCATGTAGCGCTTTTGTATTCTCATCCTGATCGGCGTCTAACACTTTTCCGCTCCAGAGGACGTTGTCGGCGATAATGAAACCGCCCGGGCAGACCTTGTCGAATACGAGGTCGTAATAGTTGGTATAATTGGGTTTATCGGCGTCGATAAAAACGAGGTCGAAGGTTTCGGGCAATGTTGGAATGATCTCTGTGGCAAAACCAAGGTGAAATTCGATCCGGTCCTTGTATTCTGACCGTTCAACAAAGGACCTTGCGACTTTATTGGTGTCTTCTTGTAAATCCAATGTAATTACTTTCCCGTCTTCCGCCAGACCTTCGGCAACGCAAAGCGCCGAATATCCGAGATAGGTACCTATTTCGAGCACAACTTTCGGCCGGATCATCTTTGAGAACATTGAAAGTATCCGTCCCTGCACAAAACCCGAGAGCATCGAATTGTCCTCGAAGTGGGCGTAGCAATGCTCCCTGAGTTCCCGCAGCACCTCGCTTTCGTCGGACGTAAACCGTTCGGCGTAACCCTGTATTTCTTCAGTAAATATCATAGATCTACCCTTACTAATCCCCTTCTGATGGCAGTTGTCGCGGCGGATGTTCGATCCGAAACGCCTATCTTTCCATATATGTTCTGGTTGTGTGTCTTTACAGTATTTTCCGAGATATCGAGGGCGAAGGCGATCTCTTTGTTCGACATCCCGCCGACGATCATTCCCAGGATCGTGGATTCGGTCGGCGTGAGTTCTTCTTTACCGATGTTCTCGCTTAGGATCTGTGCTATGTCCGCGGGGATATACTTCTTGCCAGCCGCGACGGTATGGATCGCCTTTAGCAATTCCTCCGGCGACACGTCTTTACAAATGTATCCCGCAGCTCCTTTCTTCAAAGCCTTTGCAATTTCTGCGTCGCCCGCGTGTTCGGCGAGAACGATGATCTTCGCATTACTATCTTCGATGAAGTAGTTGTCGAGATCGTCGATCGAACAGGAATCAGGAAATCGGAGGCCGAGGATAGTGACGTCGGGACGCAGTTCGCGAAACTTGGTAAATCCGTCCGCCGCATTGTCAGTCTCAGAGATCAACTCGACGTCAGATTCCCGGGCGATGACCGAACAAATACCGATTCGTGTCAGCGGTTGGTTCTCCACAATTAGAAGACGAGTCGGCATAAGTAGGGCTACTGCGGCAGTCTTTCACCGACGCGAGTTCCAAGCATCATTTTGAACCAACCGCTGCCGCAGGTGTTAATGACAATTCAGCGGTGAACTCAACAAGCGGTCTGATCAGGTCGGTGTCGTAATTCGTTTTTACTTGCTGCATTACGGCGGTCATTCGCTCGAGGCCCATGCCTGTGTCAACCGACGGAGCGGGCAGCGGCGTCAGCGTAAACGATCCGTCGTCATTTTGCGTGCGGTTGTACTGCATGAAGACGAGGTTCCAGATCTCCATCGTCGTATCGCCGGGGCCGTTGACCCAATGCGGCGAGTTTTTTTCGGGATCCGACGGGTCGTCGCCCATATAATAATGTATCTCAGAGCACGGCCCGCATGGGCCTGTGTCGCCCATTTGCCAGAAATTATCCTTGCGTCCGAATCCGAGAACGCGTTCAGGCCGCGCACCGGCTTTTATCCAAAGCTCGCGTGCTTCATCGTCGGGCCCGACCTCGTCATCGCCTTCGAAAACTGAAAACCAAAGTCGTTCGGGATCGAGCTTGAACTCGTTAACGAGCAGGTCCCAAGCGTAGTTGATCGCGTCTTCCTTGAAATAGTCGCCGAACGAGAAATTGCCGAGCATTTCAAAGAACGTATGATGTCTAGCTGTCTTACCGACCTCGTCCAGGTCGTTATGCTTTCCGCCAGCGCGGATGCATTTCTGCGAGGTCGCTGCCCGCGTATAATCGCGTTTCTCGATGCCGAGAAACACGTCCTTAAACTGATTCATTCCCGCGTTAGTGAACAGCAGCGTCGGGTCGTTCGCCGGCAAAAGCGGCGACGAATGGACGATCTTGTGTCCGTTTTGCTCAAAGTAGTCCAGAAACTTCTGGCGGATCTCGTTTCCTGTCATAAACTGCGATTCTATCACAGCGAAATGGCGCAAAAAATGGACGGCCTATCGAGACCGTCCGTAAGAGGAGAAACAAACTTCTATCTACTTACTTTCCCTGAACCGCAAGGCGGCTGAGTTGATGCAGTATCTTAGCCCGGTCGGTTCCGGCCCATCATCAAATACGTGCCCCAAATGCCCTCCGCATCGGTTGCAGTGGACTTCCGTGCGAACCTCTTCCGGAATGCTCTTGTCTTCCGTTTCGCCGACGTTCGCCTTGTTCAGAGGTTGGTAAAACGAAGGCCAGCCGGTCTCAGAATCGTACTTGTGCTTTGAGCTGAACAACGCGAGTCCGCAAGCTGCACAGTAATACGTGCCCTGCTTCTTGTTGTCCGTCAGGTCGCCGGTATATGCACGTTCGGTCCCTTGTTGGCGAAGGACATAAAATTCCATCGGAGAAAGTTCCTTTTTCCATTCTGCATCCGTCTTCGCGATCTTCGTTCCGTCCCAGGTATCCAGAAATACTAACTCGCGTTGTGTAGTTAACTTGCGGCTATTACTTCGTGCAGGCGTTGGGTCGGCAACCGGACCAACTTTTTTCAGCTCTGCCGACGATCTATTCGCTAAAAATGTTGAACCCGCTATTCCGAAAAGTAACGCTATCGCAATGAAAATTCTGCCGGTCATAACTTAACTCTCGTACAAAGATACCAGAGAACCATGATCCTATTCCCTACTAAAAATAGTCCGCGTTTCGGACGGGCGATCATGCCAAGCTGTCCGAAACGCGAACCATGTGTTATCAGAAACCATTGGGTTTCAAGTGCTAGTTAGGTAGAACGACCGAATCGATGACATGAATGACGCCGTTCGAGCCTTTTAGATCGACCGCGGTCACAGTTGCCTTGCCGCCCTTTTCATCCATGAGGACAACGTTCTTACCTTCCAACATTGCCCACAGTTTTCCGCCGGAAACAGTCGTGAGTTCCGCCTTTCCGTTGCCTGCCTTGATGGCCTTGGCCACGGCCTTTGAATCAAGGTTTCCTGCTACTACGTGGTAGGTCAGGACCTTCGTCAGCATGTCTTTATTTTCGGCTTTCAAAAGCGTCGGAACAGTTCCGGCAGGCAGCTTGTCAAAGGCACTATTAACCGGAGCAAATACGGTGAAGGGGCCGTTGCCGGAAAGCGTACCTACGAGATCCGCTGCCTTAATAGCAGCAACGAGCGTGGTATGGTCCGGCGAACCGACCGCAATGTCAACAATTGTCTTTTTCTGAGCCGAAACCGAACCTGAAGCGATCGCAAGCACGGCAAACGCAAAAATACCAAAGAATACTTTTTTCATATCAATCTCCCGTTGTTCGTTCTGAATATATTTCTACAGGGTAAGTTCCCTATGTCAGAGGTTTTCGCGAGGAAGGGTTCTTTGGATTCAGAAATTAATTGACAGCATCAGCGGCGAAAAGGGTCGGGTGTTCATTCGGCGATGAGATCACCGAAGAGGTCTTTCTTGGAAAGCGTTGACAACCTTGATCGGATCAGGTCGAGATCAAATCCTTGACGAAGAAGATGATCGAAGAACTTCTTCGTATCTTCACGTGTCTCAGGCTTGCCCTTTGACCGGATACGCTTTTCGATCGCTTTGTCGATCAGATCGGTTTCGGGCATCTTCTCGAACGCTGTTCTGATCGCATCTTCTACATTTTCCTTACTTAGTTTCTTTTGCGAGAGAGACTGCTGAAGTTTTCGCTTTCCTTGCGGCTTTTGACGAAGTTTTGAAACGGCGAGATCGGATGCGAATTGCCTATCATCGAGATATTTATATTCTTCGAGCTTTACGATAACCGTGTCGACGATCTCAGCATTTGTCCAGTTCTTTTCAAGCAGCCTTTCGCGAAGCTCACCGACCGAACGCGGTTTGGCCGCAAGAAGTTTTACCGCCCGGTGCATTGTCCGTTCGCGTGCTCGATCAGGGTCCTTTATCACCCGCTCTTGATCGGGTATCGATTCGCGCCGCTTTCGCCACATCAACTCCTAATTCTACATTCTCAACTCCAAATTGGCGCGCGGCCGACAGCACAATGATCTTGTTCCATTAGGAATAGCCGATGAATAATTTAGAATTCAGGTGTGGACGGCATTCTCATTATCGATAAACCTGCGGGGATCACATCGCATGATGTTGTTGCCCGCGTTCGACGCGCTCTGAAAACGAGGCGTGTTGGTCACACGGGAACGCTCGATCCCTTCGCGACCGGAGTAATGGTCGTGCTTGTGGGAAAAGCGACGCGTCTTGCCCAATTTCTCGACAAGGACGAAAAGGAATATACCGCGACCGTTCGTTTCGGTTTTGAGACCGACACAGGCGACGTCACGGGATCGCGGACCACGGACTGCGGACTGCGGAATGAAGACGTTGCCGCGATGCTCGATAAGGTGGATTGGGTTTCGGTTCTGCAGAAATTTCAAGGCGAGATCCAACAGGTGCCGCCGATGTATTCTGCAAAAAAGGTCGAGGGAAAGAGGTTATATGAACTTGCCCGTAAGGGCATCGAGATCGAGCGAAATGCGGTTACGGTAACGATACACAAGCTTGAGATCGCCGCATCGGAACTGCACGCTTTACATTCTGAACTCCGCTTTCGAGTAACTTGCTCGGCCGGAACATACATTCGCACACTTGCCGAAGACATCGGCCGTGCTGTAGGCCTAGGTGCGCATTTGACCGAACTGAGGCGAACGCGGGCGGGCAGATTTGCGATAGACGATGCCGTCAGCTTGGACGAACTTATGTCGTCAGATGATCCGTACGCGTTTCTTCGGCCCGTTCGCGAGGCTGTAGAGCATCTTCCCGTTTTCGAACTTCGCGAGGACCGTGTCGAAAGAACACGAAACGGAATGTCCACGCGTGAGCTTTCCGGCACACTCTCAAACGGCGAGAACGTTCAGATGATAGACGCGGCCGGCGAACTCGTTGCCGTCGGGACGTTCGTCGATTGCGAAAAAGTAATTCAGCCCAGAGTCGTTCTAGGCTAAAATACGACCAAGTTCTGATTATGAAAAAACGAGATCTTGCCATTGGTTTGCTCGGTGCGGTCGGTGCAGCGGTTGCGGTCAAGATGTTGACTCGAGCAGGAACCGTTAGCTGGGACGATGTATCGGACGCGGTCCAGCATTCCGATCATTCTCATTTCATAACCGTTGACGGCGCACGTGTTCATTATCAGGAGTTTGGCGATGCGGCCAACCCGCCGATGGTCCTGATCCATGGTTACACGGCATCCGTTTTCGTTTGGCGAACGGTCGCGCCAATGCTCGCCGAAGCAGGGTTTCGAGTCATCGCCATCGACCTGCTCGGGTTCGGTTATTCGGAAAAGCCGAGATGGTTCGAGTATTCGATCACTTCGCAAGCAAGAATGGTGACGCGGTTTATGGACCGCCTCGGTATCGGAAAGGCCGTTATCATTGGCAGTTCTTATGGAGGCGCAGTCGCGGCGACGATCGCGCTTGATTACGCCGAACGCGTCGAAAAGCTTGTCCTTGTAGACGCGGTTTCCAATGACGATCTGAAAAACCATCCCATACTTCGGCTCGCGTCGATACCCGGCATCGGCGAAGCGATCACGCCGTTTCTTGCCGACACAAAGGCTTTTCACCGTCATCGAATGAAACAGACGCTTTCACCGGCAAACTACGATCTGATCTCCGAAGAACGCGTCGATTCGATCGTGCGTCCTCTTGCCGCAGCGGACGCCCATCACGCGCTGCTTGCCACGTCGCGAAACTGGCATGCGGAAAGGGTCACCTACGACGCGCATCTCATCAACCAGCAAACGCTGATCATCTGGGGTGAGGATGATAAGGTCATCCCGATCACCGATGGCTACACGCTCCACAACCGCATCCTTCATTCGCGGCTCGTCGTTCTCAAAAACTGCGGCCATGTTCCGATGGAAGAGAAAAGCCGGTTGTTTGCAGACTTGGTTGCTGAATTCTGTCGTGACCGAAAAGGCCATGTTAAGGACGACCAATCAGGTCAGATGCGTATAGAAGATTGAATGATCGAACATGTTCTTACGTCCTCAACTCTCTATGGCAAAGGTGTTTTTACTACCATCGCCATCTGCAGAGGCCAGCCATTCATCTGGAAAAAACATTGGAGGCGGCTGACTCAGAATGCTTCGAGGCTTGGCATCGACCTTACTGAATATCCCGAAGAACAAACCCTGAGAGCGTTGCAGGATGCGATCTCCGAAACCGGGATCGCAAACGGACGTGCGCGCATTACGTTTTCCGATGAATCGCAAAGCCTTATCTGGTCGCAAAGCACTGTAAAGAAGACCGGCCTTTCGATCATCATCGCTGAGCGTCGAACTGTTGCCTCGAGTTTTAGGCTTTCGACCTCGCCGCACCGCGTCAATACGACATCCCCGCTCATTGGGATCAAGTCATGCAACTATCTCGAACACCTGCTCGCATTTGACGAGACAAAAGCGCGCGGGTTTCACGAAGCCGTCCGCAGGAACGAACGCGGTGAGATCGCTTCAGCGTGCATGGCAAATGTGTTCTGGACAAAAGACGGGAAGCTATTTACGCCAAGCCTAAAGACCGGATGCCTCGCAGGAACGACTCGCGAGTACATTCTTGAGAATCTGGATTGTGAAGAGGTCGAAACTGGAGTCGGAGATCTGGGATCAGCCGATAGCATCTTCGTCACGTCTGCGGGTATGGGCGCCATTGCAGTGTCGGAATTCGAAGGCCGCCAACTCGATACCTCCGAACATCCTTTGTTGAGGCTGCTTCCGTTCTGACTGTCCACTAAACATAAAAGGACTTTGGTTAGTGAACAGTGAAAAGATGCGGGCGCAAAAAACACGACCGCACACGAAACGGCTTTCGTGTTCGTTCGTGCTGATTCTTTGTTCGAGGATCTTACGCTGCGGTTTCGAAAAGGGCGAGGATCTGTTTGCCTTCGCTTGAGCGAGGATCGATCGTGCGGAGATGCTTTTGTCCCTGCATTTCCCAGATCGCGGTAACCGAACCTTCTTTTTCGACCGCTTGATAATGAATATCTTCGATCGCCGCCTCTGCCGCCGCTTCTTCGGGCGCTTCGGCCGCTTTCACTGCTTCTTCTGACATCAAAAAAACTAACTCCTTATTGCTCTTATCTTAATACTAAAGTGTTAATAGAACGAGAATTTTCACACAAAACGCGCGGTTTTGTCGAGTTTCAAGTTCAATTAGCACGTTTCGGGTGAAGTTCATAGAACCAAAAATCGTTATTAGGCTGGTCGATCTTCATCTCGTCGGGCCTTCCGTTCTTGTCGATGGTGAATGTCACGAAACCGCGGGGGAAGTTATATGCCACGCTCGGCCGCCATTTGATCACCCATGTATCGAAATGCCAGTGTTCCAGATCGGCGACAAAATTTGGCGATGGCAGAAACCGCATCACGAGTTTTCCGTTCTCTTCCGAGACGCTGATATCTCCGTACATCTTATCGCTATATTTACCGGCGTAGGCAGACAATGCGAGCATCGGCTTGGTGTTCGGAACTCGCGTCGCATCCACGCGTTTCATTTCCGCTTCGGCCTCCGTCTTGTCGCGCTTCGCCCGCTCCGCGGCCTCGGCGTTATAGTCACGTTTGGGCGCGTTCACCAGTACATCCCGGATCTTGTTCATCATGATCGCAAACCCGGGACCTTCGCTGTTGGTCAAGACGACAAATCCCGCGTTCTCTTCGGGGATCAGGACCGTGTATGACAGCATGCCATCTAAACCGCCGCTGTGATTGATGACCTTTCGGCCGTAGTAATCATAAACGAACCATCCCATGCCTACGCCCGAAAAATGCCGCGGTTGAACTCCCGCTGCGTTCGATGGCCCGACCTGCTGCGCCAGCCATTGCTGATGCATCTGCCAGCTTTGAGCTTCGCTAAAGATCTGTTTGCCCTCGAATTTGCCCTTGCCAAGCTGCGTTCGGACCCACTTTGAAAGATCGGCAACGGACGAATTGAGTGCGGCCGCGGAATAAGAGCCGTCCACATTTCCCCGGTGGAGAACGCGCAGCTTTCCGCCCGATTCGTTGTGCGGCCAGGCGGCATTATCCGGCAAATTATTGATGCTGCAAACGGTTCGTTTCATGTCGAGCGGAGTCAAAATTCGCTCGGTTATGAACTGGCACCACGGCTTTCCCGAAACCTTTTCGACCACCTTTCCTGCGGCGATGAACATCAGGTTTTGGTAACCGAAGCGTGTTCGAAAGCTCGAAAACTTTGGCAAATAGCGAACGCGGGCGAGTATCTCATCGGGTTTATAAGTAGTTTCGTACCAAAGAAGGTCGCCGCTAAACGTGTCGAGCCCGACTCGGTGGGTGACCAGATCACGTATGGTCAGTTCGCTCGTTACCCAGGGGTCGTACAATTGAAAGTCAGGCAGGAATTGCGAGACCTTGTCGTCCCAGTTGAGCTTTTTCTCGTCGATCAAAATCGCAAGAGCAGCAGTAGTAAACGCCTTTGAATTGGATGCGATCGCGAAAACGGTGTTTTCATCGACCGGCGCGTCCTTGCCGAGTTCGCGCGTTCCATAGCCTTTCGCAAACACCGTCTTGTCGTCCTTAACGACGGCGATCGCCATTCCCGGCCCGCCGTGTGTCGCCAAAACGGCCTTTGCGTAGTCGTCGATCTCTTTCAGCTTTTCGTCGAGAGTCTGACTGGCGACCAGCTGAACAAATACAAGTATCAGGACAAAATTGATGAGAATGCGTTTCATAATATTGATCTCACAAATGAAGTTTACTTAACGGCGAACATACGCCATTCGCCTTCGACACCGTCGAACGAGCGAAGACCGATCTCTTCAAATTCCAGTCCCGATCCGGCGACCAGGTCTTTTACGGTTCGGGAAACGATTATCTTACCGACATCCGACTCGTCCGCGATCTTCATAGCAAATTCTACGGCAAATCCGCCGATCGAGTTTCCCTTGACGTCACATTCGCCTGTGTGAAGCCCTGTGCGGATCGCTATTCCCGCACTGGCGGCCGATTCCGCGATCGCCGAAGCACACCTGATCGCCCTCGCAGGCCCGTCGAATGCTGCAAGCAGGCGTCCATCGCCGTACGAGACCTCGCGGCCCTTGAACGATTCAAGTTTTCGCCCGGCAAGTTCCCGCGTTTTCGCCGAGAGTTCTTTGTCCTTTCGAAAGGCCGCAACATCTTCGAGTTTGATGCTCATTACAGTCGCGAGGACTCGGTCGTACATTCCATCTGGGTTTAAGCCCGCGACGAAATCTTCGATCTCACGAAGTACTTCTTCCTGATCGCCGACAAACGGCAGGTGGTCGATCCCATCTAACTCTACGAATCTCGCCCCCGATATCTTCTCCGCGACATACCTGCCTTCCTCCACCTTCAGACACTTATCGCCGCTTCGGTGCATCACAAGCGTCGGCACGCGAACCAGCGGGAGTATGTCGCGAACGTCAATGTCCGCATTCATTTTCGTTAACGCGACCGCGGCACTCGGACTCGCGCCCATACGAAGGTACTCCGCCCACCATCGCCGAAATTCCGGGTCAGCTGCCATTGACGGAGCCCGATCTTCGATACCGACCGGCGTTCCCCAATCGCGTTTCACCAAGTCGAAGAAAGCGTTACGCACCGTGATCGTTGGTGCCCAAGGGTAATCAGCATCCCAGATGCGTTTCGCATATGTGCCGAACATCACGACACCGCTCGTGCGTTCCGGATAGGTTGCGGCAAAGAGAGCGCACATCGGCCCGCCCTCCGAGACACCGACCAACACGGCCCGCTCGGAGCCGACAGCGTCCATCACCGCCCGGACGTCATCCATCCTTTGTTCCAGGGTCGGGAGCCTGTCAATCGGCACTCGATCCGAAAGCCCGGTTCCACGCTTGTCAAACAAGATCAGCCTTGAAAACGATGCGAGTCTCTCCAGAAACGACGCGAACAAGTGATGTTTCCAAAAGTATTCCAGATGTGAGACCCAACCCATCACGAAAACGATATCGATCGGCCCGTCGCCTACGACCTGGTAAGCGATATCCACATCACCGTTCTGTACATAATGAGTCCGAGGCCGAAGTGGTGAAAGGTAAGGGTTCGGGTTCTGAGACCCGTGCAATTGCACGCCGATCAGTCTCTCATCCACAGTTTCGCCCCTTTCGGTAACGTAAATTCGAGCGCCGGTTACCTTTGTCTCTGTTTCAGAACCGATGTTGCCTTCTTCCGTCGTCACCTTTTCGGCGAATCGGTAGCCGAATTTGGGAACCGTCTCGATCAGCTTTCGGTCTTTGTTCTCGCCCAACGCTTTTCTGAGGATCGAAATGTTCTGGGCAAGGTTATTTTCTTCGACAAAACTGCCTTCCCAGATCTCGGCCAACATTCGTTCCTTGCTAAGCACCTTGCCTGCATTTTTAACAAGCATCACAAGCGTATCGAATGCTTTCGGGGCTAGAGTGATCGGGACGCCGTCCTTCGAAAATGAGCGCTGCCCCGCGTCAAGTTCGAATTCAGCAAAGCTGAAAACAACATCGTCCCGCTCGTTCCCCGTAGTTCTCATAATTTATTCAGAAAACTCTCAGCAGAAATTAATGAAACCCCGTCGTGAAATTGCTAAAAATAAGTGTGAGTAGGCAAGATATTAACTCAAATGGAAGATCGACAAAAGGGGAAAGAACCGCGGGATAACGGCATGAGGTCCGCATCAAGGTCAGGAGTTTGAGCCAAGTCGCTGAAATTTTCCGATCGGTTCAGATAGAAATTCAGTGCGTGAGATCGTGATCGAACTGGAGCGTGTTCAAAAGATCCGGCGTCGGGCTGCCGTGGTCTCGGCATTCTGCTTTTCCTGCCTGGAAAACCGTGCCTTTGTTTCGCTGCGTGATGCTGCCCGCCTTTTTGAAATTGCTCAAGATGAGCTCGCGGCCACATTTCGAACGAACAACATGCACTTACAGCATTTGCCCGGCGGTGAGGACGGCGTATGCGTGATCTCTCTCTTCGATTTCATCGAACGCCGCGGACACCGTCAAGATAGGCTTTCCGGCCCGGAGATTACCGAAACTAACGTCTCAGAAATCTCCACATTTCCTTGACCGATGATCAACAACCCCCACCTGCATTTGGTTTCCAATAACTTCAAAATGAGCAGGCACAATTGGCAATATCTCTGCGACTCGATCAAAGAGACAGAAGCAGTTCAATTGTAAAGGTCTCCATTTGTACCGCAGCCTCCACAAGCTTCTGAGGTGAGTTTTAGGTTCTACTCATTCGTCTCGGGACGGTTACGGCGGCACACGAAAGGGGCCGCTGTTTAATTGACGAAGAACCTTTGGCTTTTCAATTATTTGAATCTCCTATATCCTTTCCGAACATGACCCCGGTGATCATAACTTTGGTGCTCCTCACTCTAGCGATCATTCTGTTCGCGACCGAGAAACTTCCCGTTGACGTTATCGGCATCATCCTTGTGATCGCCCTGGTACTTACGCAGGTACTTACAGTCCAGGAAGCTGTTGCCGGCTTCGGCAATGATGTGGTCATCACGATCGGCGGGCTGTTTCTTTTGGTAGGCGGCTTGATACGCACGGGCATCGTGGATGTCATCGGCCGCCGGATGCACAGGCTTGCGGGAGACAACATCTTCGTTCTAACAGCTCTTATAATGACGACGGCGGCCATTTCCGCTTCTGTTCTCAAGAACACAACGACGACCGCAATGTTTCTGCCGGTGATCATCGGCCTTGCAGCAAAGGCGAAGATAGCACCTTCAAAGCTCCTGATGCCGCTGGCGTTCGGGGCGATCCTTGGCGGCAGCTGTACGCTTATCGGAACTTCGACCAATCTCGCTGTAAGCGGCGCGATCGTTCGTTACGGCCAGGCCCCGTTTTCGATGTTCGAGCTTACTACCGTCGGTGTGATCACTTTCGCGGTCGGAATGGGTTACATGCTCTTCTTCGGCCGGCTGATGCTGCCCAATCGCGGCGCCGGCGAATCGCTGACGGAGCAGTACGAGATGCGAGAATACGTGTCCGAACTTCTTGTGCTTCCTGATTCTCCGCTCGTAGGAAAAACCCTCGATGAAGCCAACATCGGCACTGAGTTGGAGCTAAATGTCCTCGGTATTATCCGAATGGGCGAGCGCATTATCAGCCCGCCGCCGACCGAACGCATCCAGCGACGCGATTCGCTTATCGTCGAGGGAAAGATAAACGACATCCTTCGCGTCAAGGAGGCTGTCGGCCTAGAGATAAAGCCGGATTTCATGCTCAACGATGTGGTTCTGGAAGGAGGCAATGTCGAGCTGTTTGAAGTGATGGTAATGCGGGATTCCCGTCTTGTCGGGCAAACGCTAAAGACTCTCCGTTTTCGCCAGAATTACGATCTCACCGTCCTTGCGATCAACCGCCACGGCGACACTTTCATAAACAAGCTGAGCGACGTGATGCTGATATTCGGTGACGTGCTGCTTGTTCAGGGAAAGCGTCACGGGATCGAGCCGCTCGTCGCTGACCGCGAGGTCTTGCTTCTTGAAGACCTTTCGACCGCAAATTTCCGCATAGAAAAACGCAAATGGGCCGTCGCCGCCTTTTTGCTCTTTCTGTCCCTTTCACTCTCCAAAATAGTGATCGGTTTCGACATACCCCTTGCGGTTTGCGTCCTGATCGGTGTCATGCTCCTTTTGGCAACGAAAACCATTCGCTACGCCGAAATGTACCCGCTCATTGACTTCCGTTTGCTTGTACTGATCGCCTGTATGATGAGCTTTGGCGTAGCAATGGAGAAGACCGGGACCGACGTCTTTCTGGCTGGGCTGATCCAACATTATTTCGGTGCTTTCGGCCCGTCGGCGATCCTGGCCGGTTTCTTTTTGCTCACGGTCATCATGACCCAACCGATGTCGAACCAGGCGGCGGCCTTGGTCGTCTTACCTGTTGCCGTAAAGGCTGCGGTCGGCCTCGGGCTAAATCCTCGAACTTTCATTGTTGCAGTAACTTACGCTGCTTCCTTCTCGTTCATCACGCCGCTCGAACCGGCATGCGTCCTCGTATATACGCCGGGCCGATACCGCTTTATGGATTTCGTCAAGATCGGCACGATCCTGACCATCATCGTATTTACGGTTTCCATGCTCCTTGTACCTCTTTTCTGGCCCTTTTGAACCCTTGAACTTTGGCATTTGGGATTACCTAATGACGCCTCAAAATGCTATAATTTCCTTTTGACCGAGGGCCGAACTTTTGTCCTACACGGTCTCGCTTTTGATTGACTATCAATCACTTAGCGTTTTCTGGACTGTTGCCGGAGTGATCATGAAATTTTTGAAATGGTTGATCGGCATTAGCGCTGCAGTTTGTCTCTCATTGGTGACAGCCTTTCTGGTTGCCGGGCTGTTGGTGCCAGCGGAAAGAAGCTTTTCGAACGAGATCGAGATCGAGGCAACTGCGGAAAGCGTTTGGCAGGTTATAACGGACAAAAGCCGTTATACGGAATGGCAGCCCTCGATCAAAAAGGTTGACGTCATTGACGAAAGGAACTGGGTCGAGAATCTCAAAGATTCGCAGGAACCGCTCAGATTTTCGCTTGTTGCCGACCGGCGCCCGGAATCGATGGAGTTCGGCTATTCGATGGGCGATTCGTTCCACGGCCATTGGAAAGGTGAGATGACGTCGACCGCAACCGGTGTACGGCTTAAAACGACCGACGGTTACAAAGTGGACGGGTGGATCACAAAGATCCTGATCGGCATGTTTTTTGATCTGGATTCGTTTGCAAAGGATTGGAATTCAAAATTAAAGGCTCGCGTCGAGTCGCTGAAGTAATTGGTATTTAAGAGGTAGTTAACAAATTGGCTAAAGCAAAGACAGAGTACGGTGCAGATTCGATCACGGTTTTAGAAGGGCGCGACGCCGTTCGCAAGCGCCCGGCGATGTATATCGGTTCAACGGGCGATCTCGGACTGCATCATTTGGTTTACGAAGTAGTAGATAATTCGGTTGACGAGGCGTTGGCTGGTTATTGCGACACGATCGAGGTGACGATCCACATGGACAACTCCATTACGGTCGTCGATAACGGCCGCGGCATACCGACCGACATCCACAAACAAGAGGGCCGCTCGGCCGCGGAGGTCGTAATGACCGTTCTCCACGCGGGCGGCAAGTTCGACTCGAATTCTTACAAGGTTTCCGGCGGTTTGCACGGCGTAGGAGTTTCCTGTGTTAACTTCCTTTCCGAATGGCTCAAGCTGGAAATATGGCGCGACGGTAGGACGCATGAAATGGAGTTTCAAGTGGGTATCCCGGTCGCTCCGCTGAAGGAAACCGGAACCACATCCAAACGCGGCACGAAGATCACCTTTAAGCCCGACCCGGAGATCTTTGAAACGACCGTTTACAGTTTTGACAGACTTTCCGAAAGACTGCGTGAAAAGGCGTTCCTGAATAAGGGCATTCGTATTTTCATCAGGGACGAACGCGAAGAGGAAGAGAAATCTCACGAGTTTTACTACAAAGGCGGGATAGCCGAATTTGTAAAGCACCTCAATCGAAACAAGACGGTGCTTCATGACGACCCGCTCTATTTCGAACTGGTCGGCGATGATCTCTCTATAGAGGTCTCGATGCAGTACAACGACAGTTACGATGAAAAGATCTTTTCGTTTGCGAACAACATCAACACTGTCGATGGCGGTACGCACCTTTCCGGTTTTCGCGGATCGATCACGCGAACGATAAATAATTATGCCGAAACGAGCGGCATGATGAAGAACGCAAAAGTCGTTCTTTCGGGTGATGACGTGCGTGAAGGCTTGGTCGCTGTGGTTTCGGTGAAGATCCCGCAGCCGCAGTTCGAAGGCCAGACAAAGGGCAAATTGAACTCCCCGGTCAAAGGGCCGGTCGAATCGTTCCTGAACGAAAAGCTGGGTGAGTTTTTCGAACAGCATCCGGCCGTTGCGAAAAAGATCGTCGGCAAGGCCGTCGATGCGGCACGCGCACGTGAAGCGGCTCGAAAGGCCCGTGAGATCGTCCGGAAGAGTGCGATGACCGGTTCGGGACTGCCCGGAAAGCTGGCAGATTGTCAGGAAAAGGATCCGGCGAAATCGGAGATATATATCGTAGAGGGAGACTCCGCAGGCGGTTCGGCAAAGCAGGGCCGCGACCGTAAGAATCAGGCGGTCCTTCCGCTCAAGGGAAAGATCCTGAACGTGGAAAAAGCGCGTTTTGACAAGATGCTCGGCCACGGCGAGATCAAAGCGCTGATAACCGCTCTGGGTACGGGCATCGGAAAAGACGATTTTGACTCGAACAAGCTGCGTTACCACAAGATCTGTTTGATGACGGACGCCGACGTGGACGGCAGCCACATCCGCACACTGCTGCTCACCTTCTTTTATCGCCAGATGCCGCAGCTTATCGAGAACGGCTATGTTTACATCGCCCAACCGCCGCTTTACAAGGTGAAACGCGGCCGCAAGGAAGAGTACATCAAGGATGAAAAGGCAATGTTCCGTTACCTGATGCGTCAGGGCACGGACGATCTGAAGGTCCAGGCCGACGGCCGTATCGTCGAGGGCCGCGAACTTTCAAGAACGCTCGAGCAGATAATGGAGTTTGAGAAATACACTTCGAAATTTGCCCGCCGCCTTGGGAATCACCGCGACCTTCTCGACGTGATCATCGAAGCGTTCGCCGGAAAGGACGGTCTGCTCGAGCGTCACAACGTCAAGCTCAAAAAGGCATTTTCGCAAGACGACATAATCGGCGAGGTCGTAGTAAAACTTCGCGACGCCGGATATGAGGCCGAACTTATTCCCGATCTCGAACACAGCGTTTCCGAGATCGAGGTAACGATGCCGAGCGGGCAAAAAGTGATATTTGATAGAAATCTCGCAGACTATGTCGAATTTCAAAAATCTGTCGAGCTTGCACGCAGTCTCGAAACGGATTTTCCCGGTCCTTATATTTTGGGCGAAAACGGCAACAGCGTGACGCTGAAAACCCGTTCCGAAGTGCTCGACAAAGTGACCAGCCTTGCAAAGAAGGACCTTTCGATGCAGCGTTACAAGGGACTGGGCGAGATGAACCCGGAACAGCTCTGGGAAACAACGATGGACCCGGAAAAACGCACCCTGCTGCAGGTGAGGGTCGAGGACGCGATCGAGACCGAGGGGCTGTTCACGATATTAATGGGCGACCAGGTCGAACCTCGCCGCAAGTTCATCGAAGATAACGCGCTCGACGTCAAGAATCTCGACGTTTAGTACCAGCAACACGATGCGCCGCCTTTATTACTTAAAAAGACGGCGCATTTTTGCGCTTTTTTCCATCCGAAAGGTTACTGTTCGGTTCTATCTGTTTTCGTCCGGCAGTTTCAGAACAAATCCATCTCGACGGATCGAACCGACGCAACTTGTTTCCAGCCCTTTCGGATCTGCTGTGCGGATAAATGCTGTTTTAAGTTTGTCGATACACTCGGTCCCTCTCAGCCCGCCGAAACCATGGCCGCCCGACGGAACGACGACGTGCACACTGTTGGAAAGCCCTTTGGCAACGCGGTCGCCATAGAGCGGCGGCGTCACGGGGTCCCACAGACCGGTCATGATCAGCACCGGAACCTTAGAATGTACTAATTCCGAATAGCCCTTTTCGACGGCCGCACGCGGCCATTCGCCACATGCTTCGCGCTGCTGTCGAAGGCGGTAGTCACCGAGAAATGTTTCGTCGTCTGCCCTTTGCTTTGCAGCGTCACTCATTCCCGTAAAGGGAAGATCTTCGGCACAGGTTATCGAAAGATAGAGTCCGGTCGCTCCAGTCGCGACGATATTCTGCCGGTAAAAAATGGCCGCTTCGGCGAGCGGTGCAAAGTTTCCTTTTGCAGCCTCGCTGACCGCGAGCGGTATCCGGCTCGCGGCACCGGGATTGTAGAGCATATAACGCACGGCTTCGCCCGCAAGGTCGCGGGAGAGACGAACGCGCGTCGGCTTGCTCCGATCCGGCGGTACACGAACCTCTACCTCGACAGGCCCGTTCTTCAATTTCGCGAGCACGGCTTTCTTGTCCGCACGAACATTGGGAAACGCTGCCTTGCATTCGGCATTGCTGAGACATTCTTCGATCACGCCATCAAGCGCACGTTCTGTATGCTGCGGAAAATCACGAGGCATGAATTGGCCGGTCGGCGAAACCCCGTGAAGTAAACATTATTGCTGCCGATTTCGCGTGTATTATGGTGATGTAATGAAATTCGCACGATACACATTCTTGATCGCGGGTGTTTACGGGTTGTTGGCTCTGGTTCCGCAGTATTTCATGGAAAACCAGGTCGGTATCGACAATCCGCCAGCGATCACGCATCCGGAATATTTCTACGGTTTTGTCGGCGTGGCCATCGCGTTTCAGTTGGTGTTTATCATCATTTCCACCGACCCGCAAAAATACAGGCCGCTGATACTGCCTTCGATCGTCGAAAAGTTCAGTTTTGTGATTGCCGCCGCGTTCCTGTTGGCTCAGGGCCGCCTTGCCGGGATGATCATTTACGGAGCGGCGATCGACCTTTTGCTCGGAATTCTGTTTGCAGTGAGTTGGTTCAAGCTGATCCGAGAGCCAAAACCGGCCGTTGTTAGCGACGCGGTTAACTGATCTCCGCATCTGCTTGACCCTGACAGCGGGAATCACCCGGTTCGGCCGTCACCAGATAGCAGGTCAAGCGAACATGGCGGTTTGTTTCTGAGAAAGGAAAAGACGCGGGATGTTGCCCGCGTCTTCATGCGTTCAAGGGATCGTTCTGCTATCTCACCATGACCTGTCCGCCGAGCATATCCGAGAATGTGGAGGTGAACATATTGGAGCAGACGAACGGTTCCGAAATGAATTTCACTAGCCTTTAATTAATGTCCTGACGTTCGACGCCTGGGATCTCGAGGATGAGGTCGGCTCCATATGCTTTTGCCGGTGTTTGGTAACCCGGCGTGAAGTTTCCGGCGAGGATCTTTTCGGCGATGTTCAGAGCCGCGACAGCGGTGACGGTGTAGCCCTCGGGAGCCTGCATCCTCGCTTCAACCCGGTTGCCGCCATCGTCGCTCGCCTCGCCCCAAAGCAGCGTTTTACCTCTCATGCGTTCATGGTCGCTCGGGCCGCCCGGCGGAATATTTCGCTGCAGGTATTTTTGTACGAACTTAGTCGCAAGCAGCCAGCCGAGATAACGGCTGATCTTCATCAGCCTGATACCGTCGCCCGGAATGACCGAATAAACCTCGATGTTGGGAATGCCGGTCGAATGATAAGCGGTCGAAACGTCTCCCCAGGGAATCGTCACGCCGGTCTTTACAACGCCATTGCCGAAATCGATCTCGCGCGTTCGCCACGCCGCCGGAACGGGCATTATCTTTCCGTCTCGGCGGACCGCACCTCCCTTGCCCACGTTCATCGTCATCGTCGCCTGCGTGCCGTGCGACATTCGGCCCATGCCGTACCACGCAAGCGTAAGATCGGTCGCCGACGGCAGCCGATCCTTAAGATGCATCGCGAGGCAATCGCTCGGGACGACGTCAAACCCTACGCCGGGCATCACCATGATCCCCGCCTCTTTCGCTTTCTGGTCGGCGGCGGCACACGCCTCGAAAACGGCGATCTCACCAGTGATGTCAGTGTAATGGGTCTTGGTTCTGAGGCATGCTTCGCCCATCGCCTTCGACGTTAGCGAAAACGGCCCTGCACAGTGCAGAACCATTGCGACCTCGTTCAATGCCGCATCGAGCTTTTCGGTCTCGTCGAGGGCAAAAATGCGATAATCAAAACCATACTTTTCTGCGATCGGCTTTATTGCCGCTTCGTTGCGGCCCGCGATGGTCGGCTTCAGCCCGCGGTCTGCCGCAAACCGCGTGATCAGCTCGCCGGTGTAGCCGTTGGCTCCGTAAATAAGAAAGGTGTTGTCCATCTCTGTTTGCTCAATCGAGTATCTTTATTACTCGCCCTATCTGCCCGTCCGCCAATCTTACCTTTATTCCGTGCGGATGTGTTGGGGAATTTGTCAGAAGATCTTTGACCACGCCAACCGTCTCGCGTCCGGTTCGCTGATCCTGCTTGAGAACGACCGCGACCTTTAGCCCCGGGCGAATCTTCTTTCGTTCACGGTGCGGCATAGTGAAACTACTGTTCGAGAATTCTTCTCAACAACATCAATTGACCAAGGTGATATGCGTTATGATCGGCGACCAGCATCGCCTCGCGCAAGAGCGTTTGCCCGCTACCCCAAGGAAACCTTTCGAATAGGTCATTTTTCTCATCGCTTACGAGGCCACGCATGGCTTGCAGATCTGCGAGTATTTGCTTGACCGATGCATTCCACGCATCTTCGGTTCCCGCTTGCTTCGGCCAATAATCATCCGGGAATGTCATTTCCTCATATCCCGGGTTCACGCTGAAATCGAGAATGTCCCATTGCGCGAGCCGAAGGTGTTCGACCAGCTCCCATGCCGTATGCGGCGAATTCTCGATCCGCGTATTTATATGCTCGACGGGAAAACCGCGAAGAGCCGTTTCCAGATCGATGTGCGCAAACTTGCCCTCGAGCAATTCCAGCAAATGCCTGCGTAACTCGGTTTCCATTTTTCCTCCTATCGCGGAGCGCGCCTCGCCTTCTTATCGAAAAGATCCAGTTCAAACCCTTGCGTTTCGCGGAGCCTTCGCAAAAACTTGTTACGGCTGATCTCGATCGCGCCGAGCGTTTTCATATGCGGCGTCATTACCTGTGCGTCGAGCCAGGTCGAGCCGCGTTTCTTGAGATGATCGATCAGAAAAAGCAGAGCGAGTTTCGACGCATTCGGCAGTTTGAAGAACATCGACTCGCCGCAGAAAACGCCACCAGCATCAACGCCGTAAAGCCCGCCGACAAGCGCGCCTTCGGCATCCCAAGCCTCCACGCTGTGTGCCATTCCTTCTTTATGAAGTTTTGTGTACTTTTCGACAAAATCGCTCGTTATCCACGTTCCCTTCTGCCCGGAACGCGGAGCTTTAGAGCATTCTTCGATAACTTCGCCAAACGCTTTGTCGATGGTGAACGTGAATAGTTCCCGCCGCCTTTCCTTTTCAAGACTGCGGGGAACGTGCAGATCTTTGAACCTTAAGATCGCGCGCTTTTCAGGGCAGTACCACGGGAGCGGCATGCCGTCTATGTGCCATGGAAAGATGCCTTTTCGATACGCGTCCCTTAGGTTCTCAAGCGAAAGTTCGTCGCCAAAAGAAACCACGTCGCGTGCGTGGTAGAAGTAATCATCGAAAAGGACCCATTCCGGAAATTCGTAAGTGTGAGGGTCAGGAAAGCCGGAGGCCATAAAAGAGTTTTACCACAGAGTTCACAGAGTGCGCAGAGTACACATGGAAAAACCAAAGTTTTTCTCTGTGGCCTCTGTGGTAGACAAATGTTAAACGACCTTCAGCTTCCACTTCCCGCGTTTGAACAGCAGAGCCGCCGTAACCGCAAGCAGCGAGAACGCAAGCGTGATCGCCCAAAAGACGCCCTGCGGTCCCCAGCCGATACGATCGGCCAGGACGTAGGCCAATGGTATCTCGAACATCCAGAAGATAAAGAAGTTCAGATACGTCGGCGTCCAAGTGTCGCCCGCTCCGTTGAACGAACTTTCCATTACCATTCCAAGACCGTAGAACGCATAACCGTAGCCGACTATCCGAAGACAATCACGGCCGAATTGCGACACCTGGGGATCGGTCGTGAAAATACTTATCACGGCGTCAGAAAACAGTACGAAGAAAAGGCCCGCCACACCTAGCAAGGCTGCGTTGATCCCGCCCGCCATCCAGACCGACCTTTCTGCCCGCTCCGGCTGTCCGGCACCCAGGTTTTGGCCGACGAGCGTTGCCGCTGCATTTGCCAGACCAACGGCAGGAAGGATAACGAAGATGATCACGCGAAGCCCGATCTGATAACCTGCGATCGCGATGCTGCCAAATCCGGCGACGATCATCACCAACCCTGTCCAGCTCGCCGTCGCGATCAGAAACTGAAGCACGCCGGTCGCTGAAAGCGAAATTATGCTCCAAAGCAGTTTCGGGTCGAACGTCCAGTGTTCGCGTGAAACTTCCAGACGGCCTTTCTTCCTGCCGAACAATGCCCACGCCGCAAAGATCACACCGGTCCCACGGCCGCAAACTGTAGCGACTGCCGCACCCGTAACTCCTAGTTCGGGAAACGGGCCGATGCCAAAGATGAACAGCGGACAAAAGATGATGTTCAGGCCGTTAGCGATCACAAGCACTCGAAAAGCGATCGCCGCATCGCCAGCACCGCGGAAAATACCGTTGAGCAGAAAAAGGAACACGATCACGATGTTCGTGCCGAGCATTATCCGCATGAACGGTGTCCCCATCTCGACAACGTGAGGCTCGGCCCCGAGCAGATGAAAGATATTCGGCGCGAAGATCACTCCCGCCAAACCCATCACGATCGACACGATCACACCGAGATAAACCACGTGCGTTGCCGTTCGGGCAGCGCCGTCAAGGTCGCGTTCGCCAAACCGCCTCGCGACCGTCGCAGTTGCGCCGATGCTCAAACCGACACCTACAGCGTAGACGAGCGCAAGTACAGATTCGGTAAGCCCGACGACAGCGATCGATTCCGCGCCGAGTTTCGACACGAAGAACGTATCGACGATCGCAAACAGCGATTCCATCGACATCTCGAGGATCATCGGTATCGCGAGGATGATCAGTGCCGACAAGATCGAACCCTTTGTAAAATCACGCGACGTGCCGACGAACGCCTCTTTCAAAACCGAAAAAAACGAATTATTCTCCGTCATCGAAGACGGTATATTACCTTCGAAAGACATATAAACCCCAATAAATTATTAAAAACGAGCGCGGGATCGCGCTTGGACAGTTCGATCTCGGCCGCCTCAGAGCGGCTTAACGAACACGAAAGAGCGGCTTAATTAGACAAGTTCTATACGCATGATTCTCACGACCTTACCACAAACCGGCATCGGAAGTGAACCTTTACGGTTCAGGATCTTGAAAAGTTCAAATTTGTTTCGAACGGCTAAAAACCATTCGTTAACACTGTGCATCACAGATGAATGCCGAAGTATTTCCGGCGTACAAGCTATTACACGCGAAAAAGGACGAGGAATATGATCAAACAAATTCGCGGCAGTACGATCTGATAACTGACTCGTGAAGAATTCTGCAATATCATCGCACCGTACCGGCGAAGGGATAGTGATCGACATCGGGACGGGCGACGGCCGCTTTGTATCCGCGGCTGCGAAAGCAAATCCGAACAAGTTCTTCATCGGCGTGGACGCGAACGTGAAACCGCTCGAGAAACCGTCGATGAAGGCGACGAGGAAGCCTGCTAAGGGCGGTTTGCCGAACGCGCTGTTCGTGCAGGCCGCGGTCGAAGATCTTCCCGAAGAATTTGACGGCGTAGCCGACGAGATACACATCCACTTTCCGTGGGGCAGTCTTCTGCGCGCAGTGGCAGCCGGCGATACGGAAATTCTTTCATCGCTGCGCCGAATAGCGTCAAACAAATGCCTTCTCGAGATAGCGATCGGCGTCGATATTCAGCGAGATCGTTCTGAACTCGACCGCCTTGGCGTTCCCGAAATGACGTCAGATCATTTCGACAGAGTATTGTTTCCAAGATACACAAAATGCGGGTTTCAACACATCGAAAGGCGGGAGCTCAAACCTGATGAATGGCGGAAGTTCGAAACGACCTGGGCAAGGAAATTGAGCGGAAACGAATCAAGAAAGGTCTATTACTTTTTGTTCGAGGCTATTTAACAAAATATCCCGGCCGGTACTTTATCTTTAATCCGGGATGCGAAGGGATCTCAACGCGGAGCGTTCGCCACTTGCTTTCACCGGTTTCGTCATCCGGGCTGAAGCCGAGGCTGTAAACCGTACCAACGTCTTTTAATACGCGGTCGTAGACGGTACTGAGATCGTCGATCTTCTTTGCGTAATACATATTGCCGGCGCTTTGATCTGCAAGGTAGTTAAGCGTCAGCCGTGCGTCAGCGTAAACTTTTTTCGCTCCGGGGTCTTTTCCTTCCGTATCGAGGTAAATAGGAAAAATGGCGGCGGAACTTCTTTGCACTTGTTCTACCAGGTCGGCAAAACCGATCCGCGAACCGATCCGTGAGTAATATGTCAGCGAATTGTCGGCGCCGTCCGACATCAGAACGATAGCCTTTCGCCTACCTTTTTCAGAATTCTTGTCGAGCATGCCCAGGCCGAAGTTCAAGGCATCCCAGATCCTCGATGCCCCGCGGCCCTCGATCTTCTTTATCCTTTCCAGGAGAACTTCTTTGTTAGATTCCAGTTCCGAGACCACCGTCTGCGTATCGTGAAAAGACACAACAGCCACGCGGTCATTCGGGCGCTTCATTTCTACAAAACGCTTCGTTGTTTTGCGGATCAACCCGACCTGATCGGCCGTCGATCCGGAAAGATCGAGCAGCAGAACTATATCAAAAGGCGTCTGGGCCTTTGAGAATGAAAGTACCTCGACAGGTTTATCATCCTCGAATACCCGAAAGTCGGACTTTTCCAAGAGGGCGGCGTTCTGGTCAACGGCATCGGGAATGACGACATCCACCGAAACAAATGCGGTCTCTATGTTCACGACCGGCTTTTCTTCCGCGTCATCGGCAGAGGCAAGCGACGTCAAGGAGGCGTTGGCCGTGTTCGCCAGGTTTGCCGCATCCGAACCGACGGGCTCCATCACGGCGCGTATCAGCGGCATCCGATAAGAGATCTCAAGAAACCGTTCGTAATTCCTGATCGGCTGCATCTTGAATTCACGCCGACGGTCGTCCACCTTGGACGGACGATCGATCGGCGCCATTACAAGAAAACCGCCGCGAACATAAACCTGCGTGCCAAAAAGCTGCTTTTGGCCGACAGCCAGTCGAAGACGATCGACGTATCCGGCCATAAGCTCGCCCGCGTCGATCTCGCCTTTTCGAAACGCATCTGCGACCGCCGGATAGATCTCAAGCTGCATCGAGATCGGCATTGCCTTGGAAATAAGAAACAAAAATGAATCGACGCCTTCGGCACCTATTGCTGATCGGGCCGGCCAGCCGGTCGAGTTCAGGATCGAACATATCCGTGAGGTGTTCGCGTTTTGCGAAGCCCGGTATTCCTCTTCGACCTTATTATCGTCTCTCGAGTTGATGGTTGCCTTCCGGTTTATTACCGCAAATTCTTTGCCTGCGGTTAACAGTTCGTCGCGCAGTTTCAGGTTTTCTTCCGGCTTTTCCCCGGCAGTTATCTGCTTTCTTATCAGAGCCAAGTTTCCGGGCTGAAGGCATTTTTCCTGGGCAGAAACCGAGAGCGCAGCGGCGAGAACGAAGGCCAAGAATATGAAGGTTATTACGCAGCTATTACGCGCACCATTCTCAAGAGAGAGCTTTGCGTGACCGAGCAAGCCATAGGTTTTGACGGATGCAACTGACATCGAGACTTCCGGCGACCTTCGAATTCGTATATTCCCGGGAACTAGGATTATATTCTACCGGTGCCTGCATTCCCTAGTTTTTCTGGAAAGAGGTCCCGGAAGGCTTCATTATTAATTTTCCATCCGGACGAATTTTGAGCTATACATTTATAGATTTTTACCGATAATAAACTCGTACCCGAACACTCCCTAAACCTGATGCGTTCACCTTCACGTCGAGAATTCCTAAGTTCCGCTATTTGCTTGTCGCTCAGCTCTCTTTTGCCGCGCCGAATATTTCCGTCAGATGCGAAGAATAGCCGAGATCTTCAATTGCTCGTTGTCGGCGATTCGCTCATCTGGGGACAGGGCCTCGAGGAAAGAGATAAGTTTTACACACTCGTCAAGAACTGGCTCGAAACCGAAGCGTTCGGGTCGCCAAAGAATGTCTCTATGAAACTCAAGGCACATTCTGGTTCGACGCTGAAGTTTCATCCGGACGAGGCCGAGGCATACCGAAAGGCGGACCGCGACGAGACGTTTCCTTACAAACCGGAGGTCAACGTAGCCTTTCCGAGTATCTGGAAGCAGGTCGAGGTCGCGGCTGATGAATATTCGAAAGCGGGAAACGGCGGTGCCGACCTCGTGATGTTGACCGGAAGTATTACTGATATTTCAGTAGCGGGTATTCTCGATCCGTTTGGGAAAGACGACCTGCTTCGCGCCAAGATCAAGAAGTATTGCTTCGAACACATGTTCGACGTCCTCGAACTGATCGCGGCGAAGTTTCCGGCGTCGACTATCGCCGTTATCGGCTATTACCCGATGATCTCGCCAAAGACGCCTTCGAGCAAGCTTTATAACGTCTGGCTGGAATCCTCCGAATTCCCAAGGCCGCTGAAACCGCTTGCCAATAACGTTCTCACCCGGCAGTTTCTCGGGTCAGTGCGAAAAAAGGCGATGAAACGATCGCGGATATGGGCCGAAGATTCAGCTCGCTACCTGAAGGCAGCGGTCGATCGGCTGAACGAAAAGGCAGGCAAACACCAAGCGATATTCATACCCTCGCCGATCACGGAAGATACGGCATACGAAACGCCGAATACGCTTCTGTTCCGGCTCATGAAGAAAGGCCGTACGGAAGATCCTCTGTTCGAAGCCCGCGGAACGGAATGCCGCGCATCGCTGGCTGAATTAAAAAGCTCGACCGGGCTCAAGTATCCGGTTCGATTGTGCGAGATCGCCGCCATCGGCCACCCTAATCCTGCCGGTTCGCGGGCATATGCCGAGGCGATCAAACGCGAGCTTGCAGCGGTCCTGAACCATAAATAGCGGTTCACTTTAGTTAACAACTTCTGCCCACCCCGTTATAATCTAAGATTCCTTATGAAGATCGCGATAGCAATGAGCGGCGGCGTCGATAGTTCGGCGGCGGCCGCGTTACTGAAGGAGCAGGGGCACGAACTCGTCGGCTTCACGATGCAGCTGTGGAATCAGCGGCGCGGCATCAGCGTCGACGAGAACGGCGATCCGCTGCCGTCGCGATGTTGTTCGCTCGATGACGTTTATGACGCCCGCCGCGTGGCCGGAAGCCTGGGCATTCCGTTCTACGTTCTCAATCTTGAAAAAGACTTTGAACGTGACGTTGTCGAGCCATTCGTTCAAAGCTATCTTTCCGGCGAAACCCCGATCCCTTGCGTTGCCTGCAACTCACGTCTGAAATTCGCGTCGCTCGACCGCATGGCAGTCTCTCTCGGATGCGAAAAGGTCGCGACCGGCCATTACGCCCGCGTCGAATATGACGAATCTGCTAACCGTTACCGCCTTTTCCGCGGAAAAAACCATTGGAAGGACCAAAGCTATTTCCTTTGGGAATTGACGCAGGAACAGCTTTCGCGTGCGTATTTTCCGCTCGGCGAAATGCTCAAAGAAGAGGTCCGCGATATCGCCCGCGAGGCGAATCTTTACACTGCCGAAAAACAGGAATCGCAGGAGATCTGCTTCGTGCCGGACGGCAAGTATTCCGAGTTCATTGACCGATACCTTGATCACGAAAACCGGCTGGATGAAATGCCTGCGGGTGGTGAGATCGTCAATACTGCCGGTGAGGCCGTCGGGTCGCACACAGGGATCCATCGCTACACTATCGGCCAGCGTCGCGGCCTAGGCATCGCACACGAAAAGCCGCTTTACGTCGTCCAGATCGAACGCGCAAAGAACCAGATCATTGTCGGTGAGGCGGACGAACTCGAATCGAACGAATTCGTTGCCAAGGGCGTGAACTGGGTCGCTTTCGAAGAACCGACCGAGCCCGTCCGCGCTTTGGTCAAGGTGCGATACAGACATGATCCGGCCGCTGCAACCATCTATCCGCTGGATCCGGAAGATGCGGACGAGGGTGTCCGGGTCCCGCGAGTACGCATCGTTTTCGACGAACCGCAGCGTGCGATCACACCCGGCCAGGCCACCATCTTCTACGACACCGAGACCGGCGAAGAGGTCGTGGGCGGCGGTTGGATAGCTAAGGATTGAGAAGGTGTCTTATGCCAAAACCAAAAAAACGGCTGAGTAAATCGGCTAAAGCGGCTCAGAAGATAGTGAACGACTCGAAATTGTTGGGCGCCAAGACAGACAGGGAATCTCAAAGCGGTTCTGAATTCAAAGCGTCGGTCGTGACGCCTCGAACCAACAAAACGGCAAACAAACCTCGCCCGGACAAGAAACGCGGGTAGCCGGCTGATGACCAAGTCCGAACTCCGAAAACTCTATCTCGAAAAGCGAAAGGCTCTGACCGCCGGAGAGGTTGCGGAAATGAGCCTGCTTATAGCTGACCGCCTATTCATGTCGTTCGATCTTGCCGCGATCCGAACGCTGCATTGCTTTATATCGATCTCTAAGTTCAACGAGATCGATACGTCGATCATCTTTCAACATGTTTGGAACGACTTCCCAAACATTGATACGTTCGCACCGCGAATGGATCGCTCGATCGACGAGCTTGAACATCTTCCGTACACTGATCCGTCGGAGACGCTCGAAAACTCGTGGGGCATCCGCGAACCCGCAGGCACGCAAAAGGCCGACCCCAAAAAGATCGACCTCGTGCTTGTACCTCTTCTTTGTTTTGACGAAAGCGGGTTTCGCGTCGGCTACGGGAAGGGCTACTACGACAAGTTTCTTGCACGCTGCAGGCCCGATTGCCTCAAGATCGGCTTGAGTTTTTTTCCTCCGGTCGAAAGGATCGACGATATTCACGGCGGCGATGTTCCTCTCAACGGTTGCGTAACTCCGGGCCGCCTTTACCGATTTGAAGCACAAAGGTGAAGGTGATCAAAAACAGGATGCACGAGATATACAGGATATCGATATGCTATCTCCAAAACTCGGACGGTTTGCATATCTCCCATACCATCTTGTTTGTACTGTAGATCCTGTTTGATTTCTTCCTCTTTATTTTGCTTTCAGGATGTCCCTGATCTCGGTCAGCAATGCTTCCTGCGGTGGCGGAGGCGTAGCTGCAGCCAGCTTAGCGAAGTAATTCATAGCCATCTTCGCAACGATGAACATCACGAACCCGACGATGAAAAACGTGATGATATCGCTTATCAACTGACCGTAACGCAGGAGCGGTGCTCCGCCTTTAACTGCGGCGTCTATCTGTTCCGGTGTTGCACCGGAACCGAGTTTCCCGCTAAGGTCATAAAACTTCGTTTTGAAATCCATTCCGCCCGTGACCAACCCAACGAACGGCATGATGATGCCTTCGGTAAAAGTCGTCACGATCTTGCCGAACGCGGCACCGATGATCACGCCGATCGCCAGATCAAGCACATTGCCGCGCGCCAAAAACGCCTTGAAATCGTTCCACATATAAACCTCACTTGGATCGAGAATTGAAAAACCGGCTGCGCTTACGAGTATATTCGGTTCTATATGCGGTAACAAGAAAACAAAAAAAGGCGGGAATGGACTCCCGCCTTCGATAGCAATTTTTACAGCGAAACTAAACCGTCGCTGTTTCGCTCTTTTCGTCTTCGGCATCATCGTCATCATCGTCGGCAACCGATGCCGTGGAAGCCGATGTCGATGAATAACTGCTCGAGCTGCTGTAGCTCGGCGACGAAGTCGACGAAGAGCTGTAAGAAGATGTTGACGAAGCCGACGCAGCCTCTTTCTCCTGCGCTTCGCGTGCTTTCAGCATCGTACAGCCGCCTTCGAAAATGGCGCCGTCCTCAATGACCAGCTTCGGTGTGGCGATATTGCCCACGACTCGGGCGGTGCGGCCAAGCTGGATGCGCTCAGTCGCTGCCACGTCGCCATTTATCGTTCCATTTATCTGCGCAACGCCGACCGATACGTTAGCGTCAAGCTGGCCGTTGTTGCCGACGATCAGTGTTCCGCCGTCCGATGTGACGGTTCCGGTAAGGTGTCCGTCAACGCGGAGCATCATTTGAAACGAGGTGTCGCCGGTCAGCGATGTTCCGTGGCCGACGAAGCCGCTCAGCTTTCCATCCTTGATATCGCGGGCAATATTTTCGCTGTCTGTTGCCGGACGCGAGACCGTATTCGGCGTTTCGCTTCCGTATAGCGCGGACGGACTGGACTGAGTTTGGGGATAACTCGATTGGAATTCCGGGGCATCAGACGTTTCGGATTTGGAATTTCTTCCCATTCTGATCATTGGTAGTCTCCTTTTGGAATCGTTAAAACTTGAGGCAGCAATCTTGTCCTGGAAGGACGTGAAGAACTTAGGGAATCACTTTTGGCGAAGTGTAAGTGTCGAAAAAGTGCCTGCACACGAATAATAAACGACTGCCGCTTGCCGTGTAAAGCGTTTTCTATCAGGTTGTAAAAATCCCGTGTAAATGCCAAAATCAGAGGTTTCGCCGGTCGAAAATTAGGGTGCTTGTGGAAACGAAGACTAAAGCAAAATTGATGAAGAAGATCGGGAGGGCGATTCACGACTTCTCGATGATCGAACAGGGCGACAAGATAATGGTCTGTCTTTCCGGCGGAAAGGACAGCTATACACTGCTCGACCTGCTGCTCGACGTGCAAAAACGCGCGCCCATCGATTTTGAGATCCTGGCCGTTAACCTCGATCAAAAACAGCCCGGCTTTCCCGAACACGTCCTGCCGGAATATCTGGAAAGCATCGGCGTAAAGTACCGCATCGTCGAAGAAGACACCTATACCATCGTCAAGCAGCACATCCCGGAAGGGAAGACGTTCTGTTCGCTGTGCTCACGCCTTCGCCGCGGCATTCTGTATAACATTGCCGTCGAAGAAGGCTGCACAAAGATCGCGCTCGGCCACCATGCCGACGATATCATTGCCACATTTTTACTCAATCTGCTGTATGTAGGGCAGTTAAAGGCGATGCCGCCCATTCTCCGCAGTGACGACAAACGAAACACTGTGATCCGCCCCCTTGCGTACTGCCAGGAAAAAGAGATCGCAAAGTATGCCGAGGAACAGCAGTTCCCGATCATTCCCTGCAATCTCTGTGGTTCGCAGCCGAATCTGAAACGTGCCCGGGTCAAGAACCTGGTCTCTGAACTGGAAAAAGAGATCCCGTTCGTCCGAAGTACGATCATGACCGCGCTCACCAACGTTACCGGCTCGCACCTGCTCGATAACGAGCTTTACGATTTCCGCAATTTCGAACCGATGATCAAGGCGATCCCGGCCGGCCATGGAAGCGTTGAAAAAGAACTCGACGCCGTGTTCGATCATAGTGAACCGGCATTCTCTCCCAGCCTAATGGCTGCCGCCGGCCTCGAACTTCCGTCCTGAGCGAACTTTTTATACGATTCCTGTTGGCTTTCGTCGGCTTTGCCGAACGCTTACGTGAACAGTACGCGTTTTGAAGCCTATTGTTCGGGCTTCACGTTCTTTTCCCCCGAGTTCAAGTAGCTTATCCAACTGAGGCTTTACTAGGTGCAGTTCGTCGGGCTTAAGCAAATAACGGTTCGCCCCCGCTGCTAGAGCGCTCTCTTTGTCTATGTCGCGGTCCAACGCGCTGTAGACAATGATCGGGACCTTCGGGTCGATCGCTCTGATCTTTCTGCACAGGTGTACCGCAGTTGTATCGGGCAGACAGTAATCCAGCAGAAACAGGTCAAAATACTCCGCTTCTATCAATTCAAATGCTGTCTTGCCGTCGTTTACGGCCGTCAGGTCATACCCGCAATCCACGTCGAGCCAGTATTTCATCATCTCGCAATTCGCATCGTCGTCGTCGACGAAAAGAATGCGTGGTCTAAGAGACATAACTTCTACCTCTTTAAATCCAAATAATAAGGCCACGAAATTGATCGAAGCCTTACTATCGGAAAATTCCTAAAGTGCCGCGCGACGCCCGGTTATTAACTGGATCACCAACACGACCAACGCCAACACCAACAGAATGTGGATCAAGTTGCCAACGGCCGCACCGGCAAATCCGAAGCCCAAAGCCCACAATACCAGCAGAATTATCAAGATCGTCCAAAGCATAGTTTTCCTCCTTGTTTAACCCCTTGTTTAGCACCACAAGTGACCTTTCGTTCACTTACAACATATTCGCCCTTGCCTGTTTCGCACGGGCGGCACCGATCGCCGTCTTAACGTGCTTTTCTTCTTCGGGAGGCGGCAGCACTGCCGGCATGCCCAGCGAGTCTATCCATAACTCTCGGCACCAGCCGGTCGTGTGATAAAGGTGTTCGTCCTCTTCGTCCTCGACCTCTTCGTGGGCAGCCTTGAGGGCCTTTCCGCTGGTACCAGTTTCCTTTTTAGCCATTTCGCCGATCAACTCCCAGTTCAGATGATCTTTTGTCTCGGCAAGCGTCACACATTCGGCGGCTACTAACTCCGCACCTTTCTTGTCACCAGACTGCAGGGCCATTTCCATGGCCTTGACCAGCGATTCACCGATGTGCCTAACGACCATTCGGCCCGGCGTTTCCGTTTCCTTGTCAAGCCCGATCTCGTCAAATACACGCTCTACTATTTCAACGTGTCGAGTGGTCTGCTCGAGATATTCTTCCCATTCTTTTTTTAAGTCACGGTTCACGGCACATTCGATGGCTTTTGTGTAGATCTGAACGCCGCCCAGTTCCGTTTCTAAAGCCTGCAAAAGTAGTTCATTTCTCTGTTTCATAAAATCTCTCCTCTCTGAATTTGTCTCTAACTTCGTGCCCGTCTTACTGCAACGTGCGTGCCAATTCGGTAACTTTTGGCTTTTCAATTGCTTAGCTTTTTAACGGGTATCGAATTGTATTAAAGCCATACGCCGGAGCTGTTGGCTTACGACTCGGGCCCATGTGTTGGTGAATTAAATTGATATTGCGGAACAAATATGCAGACGAAAGTAAGCAAAGCGGACAGACACAAGGCGGTCGAGACGATCGAAAGGGGTCGGCGATCCAAATGGTGGCGGCGAAATGGAGGGCGTTCGCGCGGATTCAACTATATCGATGCCGACGGGAAGTCGGTCACCAATCCAGACGATCTCGAACGCATCGCGTCACTCGTCATTCCGCCTGCCTGGGAACATGTCCGTATCTGCCCGTCACCCAAAGGACGGCTTCAGGCGGTTGGCGTGGACACACGTGGACGCATTCAATACAAGTATCATCCATCGTTCACTAAGCGTCAGCAGAAACTCAAGTTTGCCAAGATCGAATCGTTCGGTAAGTTCCTTCCAAAGTTTTACGAGGTAACCAATCGAGATCTTTCAACAGAGGGACTTTCGAAGGAGAAAGTCCTGGCCGTCATTATGCGGCTTATTAACTCGCTTTATTTTCGTGTTGGCACCGATCGCAGCGCACGACATTACAAGACCTTTGGAATTACTACCCTTAACAAGAAACACCTCACGATCGGAAAGAGGGGAAAGCTCAGGTTCGATTTTATCGGCAAGAGCCACGTCGTCCACCGCCTTGTCCTGGTGGATGAAGAGCTCTCAGCCGTTGTGAAAGAGATCGCCACGCTCGGCGGCGGCCGTAAATTGTTTCGCTACATAAGTGAAGATGGAAAGGCTCGCGCTGTTACGCCGACGCAGCTGAATTTCTACCTGAAGGCAGCGACCGATCCGCGATTTTCCGCGAAGGACTTTCGCACATGGGGCGGAACGCTTCTAGCTGCTGTCGAGCTTGCCGAGATCGGTACGGGCGACACAGAAGCTGATTCTAAAAAGAACCTCGTACGGGCGATCAAAAAAGTCGCCGAGCGATTGGGAAACACGCCGGCCGTGTGCCGTGCATCATATATTCATCCGTCGGTTATCGACGCCTACCTAAAGGGCAAAACCATCGAGCATTATCGCCCTAAGACGGCACGCTCGATAAAACGCATCCATCCTGGGCTCGATCCGGAAGAATCAGCCTTGATAAGGCTGCTCGAAAACCCTTGAACTGTCCGAGGACGCGGTTCGGTCAATGTGACCGATTCCCGTTCATTCTGCGCAAAAGAAATCTTGACACGACGGTGACAAACAACTATTATCTGATGTGCAACAGTGTTTAGCATTGTTGTCTTTGTAGTCTCTACACCCAAAGAAAGCTAGTAAATTCCACTACTCTCTTCCTCAAGTTATCCAACACTTTAGGAACCTCGCTCAAACCAAATGTCAGCAAAACTAGGGGAAATTCTTGTCCGCGAAAATCTGGTGACGCCGCAGCAACTTCGTGAAGCGTTGGACTACCAGCGTAATAGCGGCGGCCGACTTGGCTCAAATCTCGTCAAGCTCGGCATGATCTCGGACGATGTCATTACCGCAGTTTTGTCCCGCCAATATGGTGTTCCCTCGATCAATCTTGACCTCTTTCACATCGAAGATGAGGTCATAAAACTCATCTCACAGGAAGTCGCGCTCAAATACACGATCCTGCCCATTTCAAAGGTCGGTGCAACGCTGACTCTTGCTATGGCTGACCCGACAAACGTCTTCGCCATGGACGATATAAAGTTCATGACGAGCCTAAACGTCGAACCCGTGATCGCCTCGGAAGCCTCGATACAGATGGCGATCGGAAAGTACTATAGCGGCTCCACTCAGATAGATATTTTCGACGCTGCAATTGCGTTCGAGACGGAGAAGGTCGGGCGAAACGGAAAGAACGGAAAAGCGGGAAAGAGTGGCGGCGACGGCGACCGCATCTCGGACGCCGACCTGGACGTCAAATTGGACGAGTTCGACTTTCAATCGCACGAAGGCGAGGAGTTCGAGGTCGTCGAAGACAACGAAGAGATCGATCTCGCATCGCTCGCCCGAGCAAGCGAAGACGCTCCGGTCGTTCGTCTTGTGAACGTTCTGCTCGTCGATTCGCTTCGACGTGGCGCATCCGACATACATATCGAGCCATACGAAAAGGATTTCCGCATCCGTTTTCGTATCGACGGCGTGCTGTACGACGTGATGCATCCGCCGATGAAGCTTCGCGATCCGCTGATCTCGCGTTTGAAGATCATGTCGAAACTCGACATATCGGAAAAACGCCTGCCGCAGGACGGCCGCATCAAGATCAAGGTAAAGGTCGATGACCGCTCACGAGAACTCGACTTTCGTGTTTCGACCCTTCCGACACTCTTTGGCGAAAAGGTCGTGCTCCGCTTGCTCGATAAAGACAAGCTAATGCTCGATATGACGAAGCTTGGATTTGAGCCGGAAAGCCTTGAAAAATTCCAGCGTGCTATCGCAAACCCATACGGTATGGTGCTCGTCACCGGCCCGACGGGATCGGGTAAAACGAACACGCTTTATTCGGCGCTTCAGTCGCTGAACACCCCCGAGACAAACATCATGACGGCCGAAGATCCGGTCGAATTCAATCTTCAGGGCATCAACCAGGTGCAGATGAAAGAACAGATCGGCCTTAACTTCGCTGCCGCTCTTCGTTCTTTCCTGCGTCAGGACCCGAACATCATCCTCGTCGGTGAGATCCGAGATTTCGAGACAGCCGAGATCGCGATCAAGGCCGCATTGACCGGCCACCTCGTGCTTTCGACGCTGCACACGAACGACGCTCCATCTACCATTTCACGTCTCGTGAACATGGGTATCGAACCGTTCCTGGTGGCGACGTCGGTAAACCTCATACAGGCTCAGAGGCTTATTCGCCGCATCTGCAAAGATTGTAAAGAGGAAACGCATGTCGTTCCTGAAGCACTTGTTGAGATCGGTTTCAGCGAAGAGGAAGCAAAGACGCTGAAGGTCTACAAGGGCCGCGGCTGTGACACGTGTCTTGGCACGGGTTTCAAGGGACGCGTTGGCCTTTACGAGGTAATGGAAGTAACCGATGAACTCCGCGAATTGATCATAATCGGCGCAAGCGCCATCGAGCTTCGCAAGAAAGCGATGGAGCTGGGAATGATCACGCTGCGCGGATCAGGATTGGCAAAGTTAAGGGAAGGCATCACCACGATCGAGGAAGTTGTAAAGGAAACGGTTTTGTAAGGAATTGGAGGAAATATGGTAATAAGAGCGATCGCACTTTCATTGGCACTCCTTATCGGAGTCGGAGCGATAGTTCCGCTGGCTACGGAATCTGTCGAGGCCGGAAAACGCAAGACCAAGCGTTACAAGAAAAAGCACTACAAGAAATATTCCAAGGCATGGTGGCGTCAATACCGGGCAAATCAGCGTCGCAAGAAAGCGGCTCAGGCTCGGCGTCGAGCGCTTCGCCTTCGACAGCTAAGGCTTGCACGGCTTCGCAAGCTGCAGAATCCGAAGGCAAAGCCGGCAGCGGCTCCAAACGCGAAACCGGCAGAGACCCAGGCAGCGGCAATGCTTCCGTCGGGCCAAGCGGCACCGGAAGGATGGCGTCCCGGTCAGCTTTCTGGCAGCGAGATCCAGTTCTCTGTTGACGGCGGACGGGGAACGGCAGCCATCTCTGTAGTTGGCCCTGCAACCGGCGAGACTGTTGACAGCGGCCGCAATCGGACCGTAGGCGGCGTACCGACATCGGCGCTTCGCCGCGAGGTCATCAACCGCATGATCCGTGAGAACGGCTGGGTCGTCAACGACTATCAGAAAGAGGTAGGCGACAAAAAGGTTTACGTCGTCGTCGCACAGTCGCAAGCCGGCGGACGCCTTAACTCGCGTATGTTCTATTTCACCGAGGTAGCGGGCCGCATCTACAGCGTTTCGACGAACACCGGTGTCGATTCGGCGGACCGTATTGCCGAAGAATCGGAAAAGGTCATAAATTCACTCCAGCCCCGCGTGCGTCCTACGCAGCAGGCATCAACCCGCGAAGACTAAGTATTCAGGGTGGACAGTGGTCAGAAGACTGTGGCGGCACGGTCCCCACTTGACCACTGTCCACTGACCACCGACCACCTTTTACACACCATGAGTTTCGAAAACCAAACCTCAGTCGAATCGCAGGTCACGCTGCCCGAACTTCTCAAGAAGATGACGGACGCCGGCGGTTCCGACCTTCACCTTACGACCAATTCAGCCCCGCAGATACGCGTTCACGGCCATCTGAAACCGCTTTCGGAATACGGCCCGATGACGCCTGCCGACACCAAGCGCCTTGCTTACTCTGTTTTGACTGACGCGCAAAAACACCGCTTTGAGGAAAACCTCGAACTTGACTTCTCATTCGGCCTAAAGGGAATGTCTCGTTTCCGCGCCAACCTCTTTAACCAGAAAGGTGCGGTCGGTGCCGTGTTCCGTGCGATCCCATACGAGATCAAATCGTTCGAGGCATTGGGTCTGCCGCCTATAGTGCAGGATATGTGCAAAAAGCCGCGCGGCCTTGTGCTGGTTACCGGGCCGACCGGTTCGGGTAAATCGACCACGCTTGCGGCGATGATCGACAAGATAAACATCGAACGTCACGATCATATACTTTCGATCGAAGACCCGATCGAGTTTCTCCATAACCACAAGAACTGCGTAGTAAACCAGCGCGAGGTCGCCGCCGATACTCATTCGTTCGGCTCGGCGCTCAGAACCGCACTTCGTCAGGATCCCGACGTCGTGCTCGTCGGCGAAATGCGTGACCTTGAGACGATCGAGATGGCCCTGCGAATCGCAGAAACCGGCCACCTGACCTTTGCCACGCTTCACACGAACTCTGCCTATTCGACCATCAACCGTATCATTGACGTTTTCCCGTCCGGCCAACAGGCTCAGGTTCGTACGCAGCTTTCGCTTGTGCTCGAAGGCATCATGTGCCAAGCCCTGCTTCCCAAAGCCTCGGGCGACGGCCGTGCAATGGCCCTCGAGATCCTCGTACCGAATGCCGCTATCCGCAATCTCATCCGCGAAGACAAGATCCACCAGATCTATTCGATGATGCAGACAGGACAGGACAAGTTCGGGATGCAGACGTTCAACCAGTCGCTCGCTACTCTCTACCACAAGAAGATCATCACGCTCGAAGCGGCAATGAACAGAACCTCGAACGCGGACGAATTACGCGAACTGATCGAACGCGGTTCCGGTTTGAACCAGGCTTACGGCGGCGGCACACCGCGGCCTGCGGCACCGGCCGCACCTGGCGGCAGTCCATATGCTCAGGGACGACCCGTCGGCCAGCGTCCTCCTGTTAGATAGCTAGATTTTTTGCCGAAACCTTCGGCTTTCCGAATGAAAAGGAGCTAGAAAAAGCAATGCCAACATTTGTTTTCAAAGGAAGAAATCGCCTGAACGAGCTCGTTTCCGGTGAACGCGAGGCAGCCAGCCAGGACGAACTCCGCGGCCTGCTTCGCCGTGAGCAGATCACGATGACGCAGGCGACCGAGAAAGGCAACGTCGTGTCCATCCCAAAACTTGGCCGCAGAAAAAAGGTCGGTGCAAAAGAGCTTGCCGTCTTTACGCGTCAGTTCTCGGTGATGATCGATGCCGGTCTGCCGCTTGTTCAGTGTCTGGACATTCTCGCCGAACAACAGCAGAACCCGTTCTTCAAGGACGTGCTGCGTCAGGTTCGGCAAAATGTCGAGGAAGGAACGACGCTTTTCGCGGCTCTAGAAAAACATCCGAAGGTATTCGACTCGCTCTACACGCACATGGTCGAGGCCGGTGAAACGGGCGGTGTGCTCGATCTAATTCTTCAGCGTCTCGCGACGTTGATCGAAAAGGTCGTGAAATTGAAACGCAGCATTGTTTCCGCTTCGATCTATCCGGCGGCAGTTATTGCCGTCGCCATCGGAGCGATCGCGGTCATCATGATCGTCGTTATTCCGCAGTTCGAGCAGATCTTCATTGGCTTGCTCGGGCCCGGCGAAGCTCTCCCGCTGCCTACGCGAATTGTCATGGGCATCAGTAACTTCCTTGCCGGTTGGGGCGGTCTTGGACTGTTGGCGTTCCTGATCAGCGCGACCGTCGGGATAAGCTATTACTACAAGACCGAAAAGGGCCGTTGGCAGATCGATTCGCTTCTACTCAAACTTCCGATCTTCGGTGCGATACTTCGCAAGATCGCGGTCGCGCGATTCTCGCGAATTCTCTCGACACTGTTATCCTCGGGTGTACCTATTCTCCAATCGCTCGACATTACAGCCAAAACGGCTGGAAACGTCGTGATCGAAGACGCTATCTTGAAGGTCCGTGCGGGCGTCGAACGCGGTGAAAACTTCGTCGAACCGTTAAAGGCGACCAAGGTCTTTCCGCACATGGTCGGACAGATGATCGGCGTCGGTGAACAGACCGGTGCTCTGGATGCAATGCTCGGCAAGATCGCCGACTTCTACGAAGAAGAGGTCGATACCGCTATCGCCGACCTTCTTGCAATGATCGAACCGGTACTTATTGCTTTTCTCGGTGTCACCATCGGCGGCATCGTTATCTCCATGTACCTTCCGCTCTTCACGCTCATCGGCAAACTCGCAAGCCCGGGCGGAAAGTAAAAAGTCAGAGGTCTAAGTTTCTCCCTTTTCCCGTGCAACAGGCGGCTTCTTTACGGAGGCCGCCTTTTTCTTGTTTCGAAGTGTACCTGAACAGTTACTTGGGCATCACCCGAAGAACCTCGGCAACGCTCCAAGCCTGCGCCGGGCAGCCTCTCGGTGAATGCGGCGGCTCCGCGTCGAATATCTCGGAGATCTGTCCGACACCTGCTTCGTACAAATGTCGCTCAAAGCCCGATAAGATCTCTGCCACCCGATCCTCTCGGTCCGGATAGACCTTTCTATATGCATCGACAAACCCGCCGATCAGCCAAGCCCAAACCGTGCCCTGATGATAGGCCGAATCGCGATCCATCGGCGATCCGATATATATCGGAATATACTTCGGATCTCTCGGCGACAGCGACCGCAGCCCGAATGGAGTCAATAATTCGGCTTCGACCTTGTCGACAACGCCCTTCGCCCTCTCTTCGTCAAGCATCGTATACGGCAGCGATACCGCAAAGATCTGATTGGGCCGAACCGAACCGTCTCGCGGTCCGTTCTCAACAACGTCATACAGGCAGCCTTCCTCATTATTCCAGAAAGCACCGTTGAAACTGAGTTTGGCAAGGTCGGCCATCGAATCGTATCGTGACTTATCTTCCTCATCACCGAAATGATGGGCGAAGTCCTCCATGATCCTCAGTGCGTTATACCATAGCGCCTGTATCTCGACCGGCTTTCCGGTCCGCGGCGTGATGACTTGATCACCGACCTTAGCGTCCATCCAGGTCAGCTGGACTCCGGGCTCGCCGGCATATAACAAGCCATCAGTATCGACATGAATGCCATACCGCGTTCCCCGAAGGTGCCAGGCAAGGATATCCGCCATCACCTCATAAAGATCTTGCCGAACGAATTTCAGGTCTCCGGTTTCCTCAACATATGCCCTGACCGCTTCAAAGAACCACAGCGTCGCGTCAACCGTGTTGTACTCGGCCTCGTCGCCGGCGTCGGGAAACCGGTTCGGAAGCATTCCCTGCGACACATTGCGCGCAAATTCGAGTAGGATATCTCGCGCGATCTCGGGACGGCCCGTTGAAAGTGTCAGACCCGGCAGCGCGATCATCGTGTCGCGGCCCCAATCCGAAAACCAGGGATAGCCCGCGATCACCGTATGCCCTTCGCCCCGCTTCACGATGAACTGATCCGCGGCGAGCACCAGCTGTTTCGTAAACGCGCTTTTTGCCGAAGCCCTTTTTACCAGCGCCTTACGCAGCTTGATCTCCGATCTTTCAAGTCCGGCTGCCTCGGAAGCACTAATTCTCGATTCCGTCGATATGACGATCGAACCAGCGTTACCGAGATCGAAAGAGATCTCAAACGGTTGGAAAAGATCCTCCTTAAAATCGAAGCCCCGCTCCTGTTCTATCGCATATTCGAAATTCCTGTACCAATAACCGGTCCTTTCGACCTCAACTCCATTGTGCGAAAACCAGAGCGGCGGCATTTCGGCGTCTGGCCTTATCTCGACCAAGCCATCGCTGATCGTAAGATCGGTGTTAAAGCTATCGGTCTGATGCTGGAGTTGATGATAGTCGACGAAAGACAGCATCGGCCGAACGGTCAACGAGATGGCTGGTTTCTTGAAACGCGTTTTTGAACGGACGGAATACTGGACGATCGTGGCGTTTTGGCCGTTCACCATGAAGATACGTTTTTCGATATCGACTTTGCCAAGCGAGTAAGTCCAGGTCGGAAACGGATCGAGGCGAAACGAGTTGAGATATCGGTAACCGCGCGGTGAGACCGCGCCTGGATATTGATTCGCGGATAGCTCGAATTCCTCGCCGTCGATCGTAACCGTTTCTTCGATCTTCGAGAGCATCGTAATGCGTCCGAGCGGCGGTTTGGTCGCGGCCGTCAAAAGGCCATGATACCGTCGCGTGTTCGCACCCGAGATAGTGCCGGACGCGAATCCTCCGATACCGTTGGTCTCGAGCCACTCGCGGCTCGTCGCTTCTTCGTAAGAAGTGCAAATGTCTTTTCCGAATTCGATCATCTGCTGAACATATCACCTGTCATCTTTGCCTTATTCCGCTCGGCTAAGTGCCGGGCCATTATTTACCGAGTATCTCGCGGTACAGCTTTTCCGTCGCATCGACCATTCGGGAAAGGGGATACTTTTCCGCGGCGGTACGCTTGTTTCGTTCACCACTTTCTTTACATGCAGCCTGATCTTCGAGAAACCAGGTGATCCGCTGGGCAAGTTCGACCGGTTCGTTTATCTTTGCGAGATCGGCCTCCTGTCCCAGCAAGAGTTTCGAGCCTTCGGTTGCGGTAGCGACGACCGGTTTACCTTGGGCCATTGCTTCGAGCAGCGACAGCCCAAAGCTCTCAGTATGTGACGGTGACACGAAAATATCTATGCCTGCGAAAAACGAGTCGGTGTCGTCAAGCCAATCGAGCCAAAGGAATCGATCCTCCAACCCGAACACTCTTACCATCCGCCTCAGTTCGCGCCGAAACGCACGGTCACCCGAATTGTCCTTGCCGACGATAATGAAACAGCATTCGGGGTGTGTCTTGGCGATCTCGTTTGCCGCAAGAACGAGATCGCGCTGTCCCTTAAGCTCCTTCAGCTCGCCTAAGGCGCCAACAACTTGCGCGCCTTGAGGGACATTGTGAAAGTTTCGAAACTCCCGCCGCAGGGCAGTCTTAGCTTCATCGGTCAGGCTATTGACATCAAGTCCGTTCTCGATCACCGCGACCTTTGACGGAGGAAAGACCTTTCGAAGTCCCTCGCCGACCGTTTCGGAAACGCCTATTGCTCTCGAAAGATTCTTCAGCGCAAATCGATTAAATGGCTTTAACGGAAACAGAACGTGACGGGTCAAAACGAACTTTGCGGACTTTGCTGCAAGGCACGCGATGCTGGTGGGTATGTAGTCCCTTGCAACGTGCGCATGAACGATATCTATTTCGTTCTGGTTAACGAATTCGGCAACACGCATAGAACTCAAAACCCCGAACGAATTTCTTATGGAAACATGCATTATCCGCTCCGGCGGCAGGAATGACAGCCGGTGCTGCCATTCGTTGGTCGGCCGCAGCGCGGCAAAGACATCATGTCCGCGTTGCTGTAAACCGCGGCAAAGATCGACGACGTGGCGTTCGCCGCCGCCGAACGTCCGCGAAGATGAAACATGCAAAATACGCATTTGAACGGTTCGATGATATCAAATTGGACCGATTTTCCTTACGGCCGCCCGGAAAGAAAAAGGCACGCATGCAATGCACACGTGCCTGAGTTTCTCAAGATCGAGAAATGAATTAGAACTGGAACCTGGCTCCGAGCTGCATCTGGAACACCTGGCTTCCCGGATTGTTCGAGATGATGATCTTCTCAAACGTCGAACTCGCGGAATTCTGCTGTCTAACCTGAGCAAAGTTGATGTTTGTGATGCCATCAAGTCCGCATCGGATACGGCCGGCTTCCGTCGAGGTGCTGCAGTAGTTGGTCTGACCGCCGCCATACTGCGTGTTCGACATATTGAAGATATTGAAGAACTCGGTGAAGAATATCAGCCGCTTCTTCTCGTCAAAGTTGAAGCCCTTTTGAACGCGGAGATCGATGTCGAAAACATTCCGGTTGCGGAAGTAGTTTCTCGGAAGTTCGACTCCGGGTACAAGGTAAGGACGATCGTTGTTGAGTCCGTCGCCGTTCATATCACTTCCGACCGTCGTATTGAACGGTTGGCCGGAACGCAGACGAACCGCACTGGAGACTTCGAAACCGTAGGGCAGGAAGAATACAGGATTCGCCACGAACTGGTGTGTACGGTCAAGACGCGACGGTCCGAATTCCGCACGGCGGTTATAGGGATTGGTGTAAAGAACACCGCCGGAATCACGTTCGTTGTCGTCGTCAGAAAGGTTTCTGGACAGCGTGTAGTAGGCGTTGATCAATCCCCAGCTCCTTGACAGGCGCGTGCGGAAGGTCAGCGACTGGAAGAACGAACGGCCCGAAGATTCACGAACCTGAACGCTGCTCAGCGTCGAAATAGGACGCGTACGATTGGTCCATGAAGTGGCTGCCGGAAGCGCCTGAGGACGTGTGATGCCGATCAAAGGCCGACCCGCCGGATCGCTTGCGTCGAAGACCGGAGCGGGCAGGTTATAATCGACGTTCTTCTGAAGGAAGTTCGTCCTTACCTGCGCATAGTCGATACCGATCACGAAATTACGTGCGAACTCGCGTTCGGCTCCGACACCAAATTGTACCGATTCCGGATTCTTGAAATTAGGATCGTGGCTCGTCACCTGAATACCGTTGATGATGTTCGGGTTGAACGACGAGCTGATCGCCGAACCGATCTGCTGAACCTGCGCCGGGGTCAACGTCGGAAGACTTCCGATCGCGGCGTTATTCAAATTGATCCCCAGGATCGCGAACTGCCGATAGATCGTGTTCGCGACACAGGCGGGATTGACCGGGGTCTGATTCGGCACACAGCCCGTGATAGCGATGTACTGTGCGGCCGCCGGCGTGTTCAGGAACGTGTTGAACGCTGTCTGGTTAAAGGAAACGCCGCCGCTGCCAAGAATCGCACGTACGTTTCCGGGCGGAAGGCGATAGTTGTTGACCGAGTCCGCGAGCAAAAGAAGCGGTGTGCGTGCATAATAGACGCCGCCGAATCCGCGAATAACGGTCTTGCCGTCGCCCGTCGGGTCCCAGGCAAAACCAAGACGCGGGCCCCACTGCCAGCCGCTGTCCGGGATCTGTGTTGGATCGATACCGCGTCCGCCGGCAAGCGGGAAGGAAGCATTTCGAACAAGATTTACCAGGTCGGTATTGCTTACTTCCGGATTGGGATTGTACTGCTGCTCGGCTCGCAGACCATAGTTCAGCGAGAAGTTAGGCGTGATGCGCCATGAATCCTGACCGAAGAAAGCTAGCTCTTGAACCTTGATATCGGCTTGAAGATTGCCGATCTGCTGTCTATAGATCGCGCTCGTCGTGTCGAACCTGCCCAAAAATGTGCCGACTCGAGTATTCGACATTTGATCGAGTGTGTTTTGTATTCCCGACGAAGTCGAACCGATGCTCAAGCTGTATTCGCCGGTCTGACCGAAGCCGAAGATCTGGGAAGCGAATATACGGCTATATTCACCGCCGAACTTGATCGTGTGGTCACCGGCGATCATAGTTGCAGAGTCTGCGAACTGTAGTCGGGTATCGAATTGAGTTGTCGGAAGGAAATTTCGGGTACCAAACTCGCCGATGCCGGTAAATACGTTCGGAGAAAGCTCGTTCGCATCGCGCGGCCGCTCCTCGCGGGCGTACTGAACACGCAGGTCGTTGAACAGCGACGAGCTGAAATTACTGACCAACTGGCTAACGCTCGACCAGTTCTTGTCGTTCTCAGTTCCATTTGTACCTAAGGCACGGTTTGTTGTCGGGTCGAAAGAGGTTTCACCGGTCGAAACGCCATTCAGAGCCTTGTTGCGGCTCCAATTGAAACGCGTGTTGAAGCGGTTAGAATTGTTGATCTGCCAATCGATCTTGCCCAAAGCCGCGTATGCATCGTTCGTCTGCTGGAACGGGGTTTCCTGGGATTTATAGAAGTTAAATACTTCCGTTTGCCTTGCCGTTGGCGTTAAACCTGAAATATTTGGGTACAGGACCTGACGAGGTGCACGGAACCGCTGCTGCTCGTAGGTTCCGAAATAGAAAAGCTTGTCCTTAACGATAGGTCCGCCAATGGATCCGCCGAACTGATGGAGTGTCGGGGCAAGGGTAGCATCGAGTCCGCGTGGCCCCAGGCTCTGTTCCTTAAGGGCGTCTGCAAACGAGTGGCCGCGAGCCAGGTCTTGTGGTCGGATCTGATAGAAGACCGAACCGCGAAGCTGGTTTGAGCCGCTCTTGGTCACGACGTTGATCACGCCGCCGGTCGATCGGCCAAATTCGGCGTTGTAGCCTGCGGCGACGACGTTAAATTCCTTGATCGACTCCTGAGGAATAGTGAACGATGAGTTCGAACGTTCGCCGCCTCGGATGCCGCCAAAGAAAGGCTGGTTAAAGTCCACGCCGTCAACGTTCACGTTGCCGTTGATTCCGCGTTGGCCCGACAGCGAGATCTGGCCGCGCGAAGGGTCAACCTGTGCGGTCGGCGTCAAGGTAGCAAAGTCCTGAAAGCGTCGGCCGTTGATAGGCAAATTGCTTATAGCGGCTTCACTAATGACAGCGTCGGAATTGCTTTGTGTGGTCTGAACGCCTTCAGCCGTGACAGTCACTTCGGCTGCAACGTCGCCCGCACCAAGCGTGAAGTTAGCGTCCGTGACTCGGCCGACCTGAACTTCAATGTTCAGCGTCTGCGGCGCAAAGCTGCCGGCCGATGCCTTGAGCGTATAGCTTCCCGGCTGCAGCGAAACAAAATTGTAAAGACCTGCGCCGCTGGTGGTCGCAGTCTGCGTTTGGTTGGTCGCTTTGTTTGTCAACGTGACCGTGGCGTTCGGAACGACCGCGCCGGCCGCGTCAGAAACGGTGACGGCAATTCCGCCAGTTCCCGCCTGCGCAATTGCACCGATCACATATACGGTACAAATTAACGCCACAAGAGCGATCGATCTGAGATTAAGAAATTTACTCATCTGTTTTTTTGACCTCTAGTGAGATTGTTAAATAATGCCTGTATAAACTTGTTTAATTAGCCATAAAATCTCGATTTTTGGATTTTTGTACCGCTTTTCGGATATGTGCAAATCTGCTGTCGGTCCGTTCGGCGCGGGCCGAAAGCCGACTTGTCAGTTAAGCCTATTGTTTGCACACACTTATTCCCCAACGGCTTGGTTCACCAAGAGTGATCCAATTGTTCGCCAAATAAAGAGATCTAAGGGCCATATGTCTCAGGCAAATAGGGTTCCCAAGTAAGAAAAGGGGTTCTTACCATCAACCTGGAATCTAGCATGATGGCAGGCGTAGGTTAATTCAGAGTTACAAGTTGAATTATTCGTGACAGCTCAGTGAGGACGGTCACTGCGGACATCCAAACAATAATGTAATAACATCCAAATGCCGAATTTTATCGAATAAAAAGTATGCCAAGGAGCCTAAAACTGAGATAGAATGTAAAGTTTTATAAAGGCAGCGAAAGAAACTTGACTTTTTTGTAATAATGCATTAACGTAACGATTCTTTTTGTAACAGGAATTACGACAAAAGGGATAAAATAGGGGGAAGCGAAGCGAAAAAGGGGGAATTTGATATGGCACAAATTGAATACGCAACATCATCATATAAGACGCCGCTGCATCACAGGATCCTGGCAAATATGCCGGTGCAGGCAAGCTGGATAGACGAGGAAAGCGGGAAAAAGGTCAAAGTCGAGGGAACAACGGAGAATCTGGGCGAAAACAGCGCACTTGTTAATCTCGAGGTCCTCCCGCCGGTCGGAGCTGAGGTAAAGCTTCGGATCCTGGGTGACGACAAGACGATCATCGAAGTAGCTACAGAAGTGATCCGTGTAGAACGTGACCCTAGTAAGCCGCTTGCAGCACTCACGATCCTTCAGAATCTGAAAAAGTGGAAAACAACGGCGATGGAAGCCGCGCAGGCATGGGTCACGCGGCATTGGCAGCTTAACTACGAAGAGGAATGGGTCAACTAAGCTCGTTGGTTATCGTAAACTAGATTAGCGGAGGATTTGCATTGGCATTTTCTCCGCTTTTTCCTTTCATGCTCCACGGTGTTTTTCCATCCAGGCCGTGTAATTACAACAGTTATCGGTCATTTGGCATCTACTACTTCAATGAGACTTATCGCTCGATATCTTTTGGTCGTTTCCTTTTTTTGCATTGCGGCACTTGCGCAGGAAAAACCGCTGACTCAGGCCGAATACGTGCGTATGTTGTACGCGATTCAAAAGACTCCAGCAACAAAGGCCGAACTGATAGATGCGCTCCGCCGCCGAGGGATAGATTTTGTAGTGACGGATGGGATCCGCGGACTTACAAGATCGAAAGGAGCCAACGATGACGAGCTCAAGCGTGCTTTAGAAGAGGCTGAACGGAGGCGACAGAACCCGGCTGCAGTCAAACTGCCGACCGAATTGGAAGTCACGGGAATTATAGAAAAGACCCGTAAGAAAACACTGGAAGCGGTGGAAGAGATGCCCGATTTCGTCGTCAAACAGCAGATCCAGCGTTCAGCGGCTTACGCCGGTACGGGCAATTTCAGAAATCTGGACAAACTGGTAGTTGCGGTAAGCTATCGATCCAGCGGCGAGGAAACTTACCGACTACTTTCCAAGAACGGAGCTATCCAACAGAGCGCCGAGGCAAAAGGCAGTTATGAAGAGGCAGGAGGTACGAGTTCGACAGGTGAATTTGTAACGATGCTTGCGACGATCTTCAAGCCGGAAAGCGATGCTGAATTCTCACCGGTTCAAACTGATCTGGTCCGCGGTCGTGAAACGGTGATCTTTGATTTTTCTGTAGCCCGCGACAAAGCGAAGCAACAAGTAGTGTCGGGCGGGCCCGGCGAATTTACGCAGTCAACGATAACGGGAATGAAAGGCCGAGTCTGGATCGACCGCAAGGAATATCGAGTCTTAAAAGTCGAGAGCGAAGCGACCGAGATCCCCGAAGGGTTTCCCATTCGCACCGCACGCCGGACCATTGATTACGATTGGACCACCATCGCCGATGAAAAATATCTTCTGCCTTTGGTTTCGGATGTACGTCTCACGTTTCGAGAGAAAAGCAGCGTTTACGAGACGCGAAACCTGATCAGGTTTACCAATTACCAAAAGTTTGGAACAGAGATAATCATCGGGCCTGAAGATTCGGAGCCCGTGAAGGAAGGAAAGCCATAACAGTTTTTGTGGATCGAAGCTGTGAAATCGGTTAGGGATCTGAGACCGTTGCCCCATAGGCAACGGCAATATACAAGTAACTCTTAGCAGGCTAGCTTAACGAGAAATAGGCTATGATCCCGGGAACGATCAGCCAGAGAAGTCCCTTGATAAGGAAAAAGAGAAATGCCGCGACGCCGAAGCGTTTCGTCCAACGTAGGGCCGGACATTTTCTTTTTTGACTCTCTTCTGACATAAACAAGAAGCTACCAGTTCTTTACGCGGATTTCCAAACCGATCCGTATTAGCTCGATCAAATGATGCGAAAACCCAAATTCAGTTTTGCTCTTCTCGTTCTATTTCTTATCCTTTCATTTCAGGCCTTTGCACAAGACGGGCCGCCGAAGGAAGAAAACAAACGCGAGGCACGCTTGGTAGAACTTATCACTTTAGATCCATCGATAAAGCTCGACATACGATACGCAACGGAAAACAACTTCGTCGGGAAGAAAGTCTATCCGGAAGCTCGCGCATTTCTGCAAAGGCCTGCGGCCAAGGCACTAGTCAAGGTCCATCAGAAACTGAAAAAGCAGGGTCTCGGGTTAGTGATCTTCGACGGTTATCGTCCGTGGTCGATCACGAAATTATTTTGGGAAGTGACATCTGAAGATAAGCGGAAGTTCGTCGCTAACCCCGCCAAAGGCTCAAAACATAATCGCGGCTGTGCGGTTGACCTGAGCGTTTTCGATCTTAAGACCGGCCAATTGATCGACATGCCGTCAGGTTACGACGAATTTACCGAGCGCGCATCGCCCGATTATGCCGGTGGGACTGAAAAGGAACGTGAGAATAGAGACATGCTTCGGCGGCTAATGGAAGGCGCAGGATTTACAGTAAACCCAAACGAATGGTGGCACTTTGATTTCAAGGATTGGGAGAAATATGCGATCTACGACATTTCGTTTACAGAAGCAGAAAAGATGAATTGATCTCTGCCGTTGTTTTGGACGAAGCACAAAAAAGAGGCGGTCGAACGCCTCTTTTTACGTTTGGGCTATGATAAGAACTACTCCGAAGCAGGTGCGGCCGTTCGGGCTTTCGCGGCCTCGATCTGAAGCACGACTTTGATCTGGTCTGAGATCACGGGAATGCCGTTCGGCATATTGCTTCCGTAATTTACGCCGAAATCGCGACGGTTGATAGTGGTCTCACCCGCGATGCCCATCTTCGATGCGCTCCGTTCGTTTCCCGGAGCCCATCCGGTTATCTCGAACGGTATCGAAACCGGTTTGGTCACGCCCTTCATTGTCAGATCGCCGTTCAATATTAACCCCTTACCTTTTTTTACAACGCTTGTGCTCACGAACTTCATTTCCGGGTAAGCTTCGACTTCGAAGAAATCCTTTGTCCTTAGGTGGTTATCTCGACCAGTGACACCGGTATCCACGCTGGTCACCTTTGCCGTGAACTCCACCTTAGATCTGGTTATGTCCGAGGCATCAAACTCCACTTTGCCGACGAAATCACGAAAGAATCCGGGCACTTCGATAAGGCCCATATGCTTGACCTTAAAACCGATGAAGCTGTGAGCTTTGTCGAAGTTATAGGTTCCCGCTTCGACCTGTTTCATCGCCTTTTCATCGACGGGTATCGTCGGGGTGACACCGGCATCGGCATAGGTCGTAAATTTGACCGCCGCACCGATCGCAGCGACGGCGATCAGAGCGACAATGGCTATACGTCTCATTCTTTTCGTCTCCTTGAATTTAGTAATTTTGATTGAATTATGGCCTAAAAACCAAAGGATGCTTGTAAAGAATTGCAAGGTCGTATTTCCGGCCTTCATTTGATCGTTATTGAAATAGTGAATCTTGCGTTTCTCGGACCCGGGCCGGCCTTTCGTCTCACAAACAGCAGGTGATCGCCGTCGGTCTCTATCTCGAATTCGAACGACTGGGAGCTGTCAAATTCGGTATCAAAGCCCGATTCAGGAACGAAGACCCTGACATCGAATCTCTTATGGCCCGGATTCTTGATCGTCACCTTTTGACCTTTCCTCGCCGCAAAAACAAAGTCCATTTCCTGCGCCGTCCGGAGGCTTCCGGTCAGCACCGCACTTTGTTTCCCGGGAGAGATCTCGATTCGCTTCGGTTCGGCCTTACCGCCCTGTGCCCGCGCGAAGCCCGCCAACATCAAAACAGCTAATGCAAGTGAAACCGTCAGCAAAATGTACTTTAATCTCAGCATCGATGTTCTGGTAATATTACGCTATGCAGACAGGAATGAAAACGACGACCATCGCGAGGCCCGATCCTTCGGAATATAATCCTTACTACGAGAAATACGTCTCACTTGTCGCTGAGGCAGACATTATCTTTGTATTGGAGCGACAGGCGGAAGAGCTTCGCGGGATCTTTGGCTCGATGGTTGAAGAGCGCGGAGCTTACAGATATGCCGAGGGCAAGTGGACGATCAAAGAGGTGTTGAGCCATCTGATCGACGGCGAAAGGATATTTGCTTATCGTGCGCTCCGAATCTCACGCGGTGACGAAACTCCGATCGAAGGATTTGAGCAGGACGGCTATATTGAAAACTCACACGCGAACGAGCGGAGTTTTGACGATCTGTGCTCTGAACTTCTTGAATCGCGGTCGGCAAACCTCAGGATGTTTCACGTCATCGACGACGCTGGATGGAAGCGAATGGGAACGGCAAGCGGATCTCCGGTTTCCGTTCGCGCCCTTGCATACATAATGGCCGGGCATATCAGGCATCACTTGGCAATACTCAACGAACGCTACCTCGCTTAGATGCATTTCGATGCCATTATTATCGGCGGCGGCGCGGCCGGGCTTTTCTGTGCAATAGAGGCAGGAAAACTCGGCCGACGAGTTTTGGTGATCGAGCGTAACGCTCAGGTCGGACGCAAGGTAATAATATCCGGAGGCGGCCGCTGCAATTTCACAAACCTTAATGTCACTGCCGAAAACTTCGTCTCACAAAATCCGCATTTCTGTAAATCAGCTCTCGCACGCTATACACCGCAGGACTTCATCGATCTCGTAAGAAAACACAAGATCACTTTTTACGAGAAAAAGCTGGGTCAGCTATTTTGCCGTGAAAGTTCTCTTCAGATCGTCGAGATGCTGCTTGCGGAATGCCGCGCTGCGAAGGTAGAGATTCGGACAGCATGTTCGGTCGAAAAGGTCGAAAGTAGGCAGAATTTTGTGGTCACTACCAGCGATGGCGAGTTTGAATCGCCGCAACTGATCATTGCGACCGGCGGATCGTCGTTCCCAAAGATCGGTGCGACCGATATCGGCTATCGCATCGCGTCGCAGTTCGGTTTGGACGTCGTACGAACGCGGCCGTCGCTTGTGCCGCTTGTGTTTTCGGGCGAAGGGTTTCGCGAACTTGCAGGCATTTCTATCGATGCGTTTGTGACGGCCGGAGGAAAGAGCTTTCGAGAGAACATACTTTTTACCCATCGCGGCATGTCCGGTCCCGCGATCCTGCAGGCATCAAATTATTGGGACCCTGATTCACCGGTGAGCATAGATCTTCTGCCCGAAACGGACGCTCGCGAACTATTGTATCGGCATAGAACTGACCGAAAGCGTTTGGATAATCTTCTGGCCGAATACCTTCCCGCAAAGGCGGCCGAAAGATTATTCAACGCAGATGGATCCGCAAAAGCGCTTTTCCAGATGAGCGAAAGGGAGATCGAGATCGCAGTCGAAAAACTAGATAATTGGCAGGTCCGGTTTCGCGAAACGGAAGGTTATGACAAGGCGGAAGTAACACTCGGCGGGGTTTCGACCGGCGAATTATCGTCAAAAACACTCGAAGCAAAAAAAGTGCCCGGGCTCTATTTTATTGGCGAGGTGGTCGATGTGACCGGATGGCTTGGCGGATACAATTTCCAGTGGGCCTGGTCATCCGCGTCTGCGGCCGCACAGTCATTGTAGCTCAACGAAACTCTTCGATATCCATTCCAAATCTTTCCTTTACATATTCTTCCTGAGCCGCGTTTACGCTCCGCAGATTTTCCAATCTTCTGGCCGCTTTTACGATGTGCGTTTTTGTCCGTTCGGCCATTTGTTTTAATAGGTCTCGGCCCTCTGCCATTTCGGCTTTCACCTTCATCCTAAGATCGTAAAGTTCTGAGCCTTCGGCAGACGCCTGTTCGAGATCGAGTTCGCGAAATCGCTTACTGACCTGATATATCTGGCGGATGACGCGGACGAGTTCGTCGCCGACAGAGTCACCTTTGACGGTTTCAGGACTGTGACGCAGATCGGCGATCATCTTGTCCAGCTTTTGCTGGTCGCCCGAGGAATATGCTTGATTCAATTCAGCCATCAGGCCGTGCCGGCGTTCCTTTTCGACCTCGTCCAATGCAAGGTCCGGGTGAATTGCCCGAGCAAGGTTGTGGTAAGCCTTTTTTGCTTCGGGCGTCGGAAGGTATTCTTCGGTTTCCTGAGCGGCATCGGCGCGCGCTGCCGATTCTTCTGCACGCCGCCTGAGTTCCTCAACTCGCTTTTTAATCTCTTCGTCGTCAGGGACTAGCTTTAGTTCCTCTTCGGCGATCTCGGCCTCTATCTCGTCAAACTCGGCGTAAAGCCGCGCGACGTCCATCGAGTACCTAGCCTCAAACTGCTCAAGCTCTGCCCGCAGATCGGCCATTTCTTCTTCACGGTCGGCGAGCTTGTCCTTAAGGCGTTCCAACACGCGCCGTTTCTTCTGCAGCTCGATCTCTTCGGGGGTCGGTTCGATCATGAGTAAAGATTCATCGGACGCGAAAGCAGCTCGATCGGGTCACCGATGTTCAAGACCTCACGTACATAGAACGGTTCGCCCGCCTCGACCCCGATCAGCGAACCAAAATAGCGGGCACGGTATTCTATGCCATTTAAAAAGTTTTTATCCGTAAGTCGCGTTTCAGGTTCGGTCGAGTCCGGATTGTGAAACTGCGACTCATGAGCGCGGATCGCGGCCATTCTTCCTTCCAGATATTCAGAAATGTCGACGATAAAAGAAGGGATGACATTACGCGAAAAGATCGTATGCGCGGTCTTCGGAACCGGGATCTTTTCGTCTCCCGTCTCCGGGTCATAGTTTCTCATGCTGGCGAGCCGGGCGGATTCTCGCACTAAGTGCGCGATGTGGTCGTGATCCGGATGTGGATCGTCGAGTTGGTGCGTAAGGATGACTTTCGGTTTCAGTCGCCTCAACACACGGACAAGCTTAGAACGCGATCCGTCATCGACGAAAACGTGTCCGTCCGCCAGGCCCAGATTCTCCCTTATGTCCAGCTTTAGTATCTTTGCAGCTTCTTCAGCCTCGATCGCTCTTCCTTCGACAGTACCCCGCGTGCCCATTTCACCTCGTGTCACGTCTAACGCGCCTGTTCGATAGCCGAGGCTCTTCATTTTCAGCATCGTCCCGCCGACGTTCAGTTCCAGATCGTCAGGGTGGGCGAAAATGGCGAGAATATCTACCGTGCTCATTTCATTGAATTTATCACAAGACAATTAAAACAAGATGCACAGGATGTTCAGGATATGGCGAGATCGGACCTGACGGACCAGTTGGGAAGATACGACAGCTACATCAGGCCCACATATCTAATCCATCCTGATAGAATTATTTCATGGACCTATTGGTGCTCGGTTCCGGCTCATCGGTTCCGCATCCCAAACGAAGCAGTTCGGCATACTGGGTGGCGGCGGGCGGCGGCACGATACTCCTTGATTGTTCGGCGTCGTCCATTCATCGAATGGCGATGGAGGGGTGCGATTGGGCCAACCTTGACGCGATCTGGATCTCGCATTTTCACCTTGATCATTGCGGCGGGCTCGCGCCGTTGCTTTTCGGAACAAAGTACGCGCCCGAAACTCAAAACCGGATCAAGCCGATGTATATCTTCGGCCCGCCGGGGATAAAGGGGCTGGTAAACGGATTCGATCTGGTTAACGACTACGGACTATTAGAGCAGCCTTTTCCGTTGGAAGTTGTTGAAATAGAGCCGGGACGGTCGTTTGAGATATTTGACGGTCTAAAAGCAAAATCTTTCTCGACACCGCATACTGCCGAAAGTTCCGCGGTCAGAATTGAAGAAACCGGCGGCGGTTCGCTTGTTTACACCTCAGATACGGGCTATTCGACCAATCTTGGTGCTTTCGCCCGGGGAGTAGATCTGCTGTTGATCGAGTGTTCGTTCGTGAAAGACAAACCCGTCGAAAAACACCTTGAGATTAGAGATGTAGCGCAGATGGCCCGGTTTTCCATGGCAGAAAAGATAATGCTCACACACTTCTATCCCGAATGGGACAATGTAGTTTTTTCAGACGAGGTTGATGATATATCAGTATTTGGCGAAGTGATCGAAGCAATTGACGGTCTCCGTCTTAACGTGGGTCAGCGACCCATAACTTAAGTTCAAATACCGGCCGCTAGAACTTTGTCCGTGCTTTTGCACCAGAATCATTCCGACGGCTATTTCGATGCACTTCGTTTAGCAAGGTCCATCAATTCGTCCGGCATCCATTTATCGAGGTTCTTGTCGACGGCCTCGCCGATCGACTTGCCGCGATTGCGCCATTCTTTCGTTGGATCATCCTCACGGCCGGACTGTTTCGGATAATTCTCGACCTGTTCAAGACTAATGATGATGCCGTGGACAACATCGTCCCAGTCTTCGTTCTGTATGCCTCGAAGGACTACCGGCAGCCCGGATGTCCAATCTTCCTCGGGCACGACATTGTCATATTCGGGAATGGTCAAATACGCCGTTTCGGGGAAGCCTTTTCCGCCAAACTCACTCTTAAGCCGGGATTTCACGTCTTCGTACGATCCGTTGGGATCCGTTGCCCTGATCTCAAGCGCGCGTTTGAAAATGTCTGTAACGGTTGGTTTGTCGCTCATACTTTGAATAAACCAAAGATTAACATAGTTCAAGATGGAATTTAACCACAGTTGCTGACAACTTGTTATTAAAGTCTTTCTCTGTCTTGAAAGAGAAGCGAGTGGCAAACAACTGCACGAGAGCGGCATGGAAAAGGCGAAACCCAATAGTTTGGTTTCAACTTTCGTCTTGTTTTAATTCATCCAAAACTTTAGTCTTGATGTCAGCATTATGAAGTTTTTTTCCGTCGCTCTATTGCTTTTTGTCGTCTCAGGCTTTGCCCTCGCCCAGAACGAGCAGTCCCCGATCGTCGAAAAGGAATTTGCTTATAAAGACTGGACGTTTCGGAACCTTTCAGGCGACGGAAAGACCAATCTTCGCGAGTTTGCCAAGGGCAAGAAACTTGTGTTGGTAGTTTACTGGGCTCCGTGGTGTCACAACTGGGAACACGACTACGCTTTCGTCGAGAGCTTATATGAGAAATATAAGGACAAAGGGCTCGGAATGATCGGTGTTGGGTTATACGATCCGGTAAGCAGGATGAAGGATCATGTCGAAATGAGCAAGTTGACGTTCCCTATGGTCTATGAGACCGACAACAGCGGCTATCGGGAAAAGACAACCCATTATTCGCAACGTCGCGAAGCGGGCGACACGCGAAAATGGGGATCGCCTTGGTATGTGTTTTTGGATCCTGCGACTCTTGAAGCAAGTGGGGACGCGTTGACCAAAAAGACAACTGTGGTTAACGGTGAACTTATTCGTCCTGACGCGGAAAAGTACATCCGTGAAAAACTTGGACTGCCGTCAATGCCGGCCGGTGTTGCGGCCAAGAGCAAAGAATCGGAAGTGTGTGAACCCGATTCGAATTCAAAGAAGATCGCGGTTATCAGACCTTAAGATCGAGATGGGCCGTTGAACAAGAAAGGCAAACGAACCTCTTAGCTTCGTTTGCCTTTTCATTATTCTCGCTGCAACAGGCCTACATAGCGGCAAGTGTGTCCGAGAGTTTCTCGACCGCAAGCAGAAGCGGTCTTCCCGATTCGCTAAATCGTCCTGCATTTGCCAATTCTTCGGTTTGTGCCGAAAGGTCGGTTATTCCCTGGATCTGCGGCAGAAACTTCTTCAAGGCGGGCTTGGTCCTGAACTCCACCTCAAGAGCGGCAAGTCCCGCTCGAAGGTTTCTGATGGCCTGCATAACTTCCTGCTTGTTCACACTATTAGCGTCTTTTGCAGCTTTGTTCGCCTTTGTGTCTTTGTCGACCGCCTCGATGCCGCTGGCGATCCCGCCGAGCGCATAGATGAACTTGGTCACGTTTTTGATCTGTATCGATACCTTGTCGGCTCCCGCTTTCAGGTCGCTCGGCGAACCTATAGTCGAAGAAGTAACGACCTTAGGTGTGGCAGGACGCGTCGTTTTCTGGGCTTGGGCAGAAAACGCCGGTAAGAGAATGGCGAGGGCAAGAATTGCGAAATAACGGATAGCTTTCATAGTTGTGCCTTTATTGTTCAAATCTGTGGGAAAATCTTATCATAAAGTAGATGCAAAAACGGGCACTTGAGGTTCGACGCCTTGGGCGGATCGGCTACGCCGACGCCCTTGTGCTGCAAAAAGAGCTGGAGTCCGAGGTTATCGCAAAACGCGAACTCGACCATTTGTTGCTGCTCGAACATCCGCATACGTTTACCATAGGCAGGCGGGCCAAAGAGAATGGGGTACTTGCGACGGCCGAGATGCTGCGCTCGCTTGGCGTCGAAGTATTTGAGACCGATCGGGGCGGAAAAGTTACCTACCACGGGATCGGACAGATCGTAGGCTATCCCGTCATCAGCCTTTCACCGGACCGTGAAGACGTTCACAAGTATGTGCGCGATCTTGAAGAAGTGCTGATACGCACGATGGCCGATTTCGGCATCGAAGCCTTTCGGATCGAAGGACTGACCGGCGTGCATACGGCTGACGGCAAAGTTGCCGCGATCGGAGTTCATCTGAAACGATGGGTTACGACACATGGGTTTGCACTCAACGTTAATACGGATCTGAGTTATTACAATTGGATCATTGCCTGCGAGGGCGAACCGGTCACTTCGATGGACAAATTGCTCGGCCGAGAGATCGAAATTTCGGAGGTCGAGGAACGACTGGAAGAAAATTTCCGAGTGGTGTTTGCGTACACGGATGGAACGAGAGTTCCGTCCGCGGCACTGAACGCAGGCTCGGTTTGAGGGACCATTATGACACGAACTAATCTATTGCTTTTGACTATTTTTGCCGCGTTTGCAGCGGCTTGCGGCCCGGCGGTCAGCGAACTCAAGAATACGAGTAATACGAATTCAGGTGCTGCGGCAACGCCGGCACCGCAGACCTTGAGCGTTGTCGAACGTCCGCAAAAGATCAAGGACATGATGGCCGCGCGCGGCGAACAGGACGAAGCAAAACCGACTTTGAAGATCGTCGAGCCAAAGGCAGATTCTACCGTTGCTTCGTCAACCGTAAAGGTCAAGCTCGATATCTCAGGCGACCTGAAGGGCTACAAACCGCACATGGATATGGAAACGAAAATGGGCAACCACATCCACGTCATTCTCGACAATCAGCCGTACGAGGCTTACTACGATCTCGATCAAGAATTCGAACTTCGAAATGTTTCGGACGGCGAACATACACTTCGCGTGTTCGCTTCGCGGCCATGGCATGAAAGTTATAAGAATGATGGTTCGTTCCAAATGGTGAAGTTCTCGGTCAAGAATGGCGGTGCTGATACCTCAAAACCAGCGACGACCAATTCCGGGAATACAATGTCTAATACTAATTCCGCACCGACGCCCGAAGGCAAAGACATGAAAGAAAGCACCGCCGGAGCGGTCGATGCCAAGAAACCGCTGTTGACATACAGCCGTCCGAAGGGCGAATACAAAGGCGCAGATGCGGACGCGATAATGATCGACTTTTGGCTCGCCAACGCGAAGCTTTCCGGCGAAGGAGGCGAGTACAGGGTTCGCTATTCGGTTGACGGCGGCGATGCCAAATTCATCGAAAAATGGGAACCTATCTGGCTCTCGGGCTGGGTTGCAGGTAAACATACTATCAAGCTCGAACTCGTCGATAAGGACGGCAATGTGGTCGATAACGGCGGGTACAATTCAACCACGCGGGAGATCACAATCACGAAATAGATGTAAGGGAGCCTTTCCAGGCTGTCGCTATTAGCTGGCGCTCCGGTTCCGATCTCTTGGATGAACAGGCTGGAAAGCCTGTTCTATGTTATGAACTGGTTCTACTTATTCATCGCTGGTCTGTTTGAGATCGCGTGGGCGATCGGGCTGAAGTACACAGAAGGCTGGTCAAGGCTCTGGCCGAGCGTGCTTACCGGTGTCCTCATGATCGCAAGCTTTTATTTCCTTTCGCTCGCGGTCAAGACACTGCCGATCGGGACCGCCTATGCGGTTTGGACCGGTATCGGAACTGTCGGCGCAGCGATTCTCGGGATGATCCTGTTTGACGAGCCCCGCGATATTGTACGCGTTGCTTGTATCTTCCTTATCATTGCAGGCATCGCCGGGTTGAAATTGACGTCAACCAGTTAAGAAATTCGCTATTTCGGTGTAGAATTGAGGTTTTCGATAAATCGAAGACCTCTTTCTTATTGGAGCAGACTATTTATGCGACGCGATATAACATCTTGGTACAGCCACAATTTGAACATGGATATGCCTATCGTGGCTTACGGGCACGCGGGCTATCCGCTATTGATGTTTCCGACGGCGGCTGCCGACTACCTTGAATACGAGCGATTTCATCTCGTCGATGCGATAAAGCCGTTTTTAGAGAACGGACAGATACGTGCCTATTCGATCAACTCGGTAAACCGCTACAGCCTGCTCAATAAAGAATCACATCCCGGCTGGAAGGTCGAGATGCTGTCGCGATATGACCGCTACATCATGGAAGAGGTTTTGCCGCTTATCCGGAACGAATGCGGACAGGATGCAAGGCCGCTGACGACCGGGGCCTCGCTCGGAGCCTTCCTTGCCGCAAATACGTACTTCAAACACTCGGAGAGTTTTCGCGGGACGATCGCTATGAGCGGCAGTTACGACATTTACAATTATCTCGACAAGGGTTACTACGACGACAATGTCTATTTCAATAACCCGGCGATGTACTTGAAAAATCTGAACGATGACTACCACTTGCCGCGTTTGCGCCAGTCCGATTCGATCGTCATTGTTTCTGGCCAAGGCTCTTACGAAGCACCGGATCGAAGCCGAGAACTTTCCGGTATTCTCCATTCCAAAGGCATTCCCCACCTACTCGAACTTTGGGGTCACGACGTCAATCACGATTGGCCATGGTGGCGGAAAATGCTGCCGCATTACCTGGGTAGGTTCACATCTTAAACAATAAAAGAGCGGGCGATCTACCCGCTCTTCTTAATTGTTTTACCAAGATCAGCCGTCGCCTTTCTTGCCTTTTCTTTTCGTTCCTTCGGGCTTGTCGTTTTCCGAAGGGGCAGTCTCCTTGGCAGGCGGCTTGGTCGCGGGAGGTTTCGCAACTGGGGGCGAATTCTCGGTCTGCGTCGGTTTTGTGGTTTCTGTTCCGGACGGGTTCGACCCGTTTTCTGTTCGGGTCGGCGTCTCACCCGTTGTTTCAGTTGTCGTGATCGCCCCGGACTTGATCGCTGCCTGATCAGCTTTTTCAAGCTTTTCAAGCTCCTCGCGTTTATTACGTTCGATCAGCGTCCTGATGTCTGCGGGGATCGGCGGAACGCCGGGGAACGATTCGCGCGGCTTGTCTTTCATGAACGGGATCATAAAGGCATTGAAATATGGAACGGCACCGTGACCGCCGGTCATGCCTGCTCCGAGTGACACCTTTCTCTCAGGATTGCCCATCCAGACCCCGGTAACATAGCTCGGCGTGTAGCCAATGAACCAAACGTCAGTTTCATTGTTCACAGTTCCAGTCTTGCCGGCCAACGGATGACCACCGGCGCTCGCTCCGCTCGCTGTTCCACCGCCCGCAACCACGCCCCGCATCATATCGACCATCGTCAACGCGACATACTCGCTTGTGACACGCGAACTCGCACCATCCCATTCCTCAAGAAGGGATCCATCGCGGCTATAAACCTTTCGGATGAGATGCGGATGAACCCGCACGCCTTTGTTCGGAAACGATGAGTAAGCAGACACCATTTCCAGAAGTGAAGCCTCGCTCGCACCAAGCGCAGAGGGCAGACTCGGTGCCATCGGGTTTGAGATACCAAACCTTCTTACCATTTGCGCGCCTGCCTGGATACCAACTTGCTCAAGCAGGTGAACGGCGGCAATGTTGTAAGATTTTGCCAAGGCGATCCTCATCGGTACATTCGGATGGCTCGGCGCACCCCCGTAATTGGTCGGCTGCCAGCCGCCTCGTTTGATCGGCGCTCCGCTGACAAGCATATCGGGCGTCATTCCGTCCTCCACGGCGGCCGTATAGATAAATGGCTTATAGGCGGAACCCGTTTGACGGAGTCCCTGTGTAGCATTGTTGAATTTATTTGTGTGGAAATCGTAACCCCCGACCATCGTCACGATCTCACCATTCTTTGCGTTGATACAAACGATCGATGCCTGAACCTCGGGAACTTGAGATAACTCAACCTCGAGCATCTGATTCTTATTATCAACCTTCTTGACGAGAAATTCCGCTAAGGATCCGGGCTTGAGTTCTTCTTTAGGCCGCTTTCCGCTTCTACCCATGTTTCCGGAACGCACGACCGCCTTGTAACGGCCGAACCGAACTCCTACCTCGTCCGCATTCGAATTTTGAGAAACGACGAGCCCTTTGATGTATTCGCCTTCTTCGTACTCGTCTCCGTACCAGTCGGCGTGTTTGAACGAATTAAGGGTTTTGGATATATCCTTTTCGTCCGTCAGCGGTTGCCCGTCGGCGTCCACAAGTACGTTTTGGTATTCCGAACGCCATTTGCGACCTCGGTCATAAGCACGGAGACGTTCGCGGATAGCTTTGGTTGCGAGCTTTTGCCCCTCGACGTTTATTGTCGTGTAAACTTTCAGGCCGCCCTGCGCGACTCGAGTCGTATATTTTTCTTCGAGATACTTGCGGATCTCTTCGACGGGATAATCCCAGGCGGTCGATTTTGGGAGCGATTGGTAATATGCGGTGTCGGCGAGCTTGATCGGTTTTGCTTTTGCCGCTGCAGCCTCAGATTCGGTGATGTAGCCGTATTTCGCCATTTGGTCTAGTACGATGTTTCGACGCATCTCGGCCTTCTGCATGTTGCGCGTAGGCGAGTATTCCGGCGATTTTGGAATGGCAGCTAGCAAGGCAGATTCTTCGAGGTTCAAATCCTTAAGAGATTTTCCAAAATATGTTCTCGCTCCCGCCTCAAAACCGTATGCACCGGCACCGAGGAAAACATAGTTCATGTACATCTCCAGGATCTGCCGTTTTGTGTAGAAGCGTTCGATCTGAAGAGCGACCATCCATTCGTTCACCTTTCGGGTATAGGTCTGGTCTTTATATAGAAACAAGTTCTTGGCCAGCTGTTGTGTTATCGTCGAAGCTCCTTCCGAGCTTCCGGTCGTAATGTTCTTAAACACTGCACCGGCGATCCGATACGGGTCGATGCCGATATGGTTGTAATACCGGTAATCCTCGACGGCCAACAATGCATTCTCGACGTTTTTCGGAATGTCCTGTTCCTTGATCGGAATACGTTTTTCGATCGCGAACTCCGCAAGAACGGTCTCGCCGTCATCGGCATAGATCGTTGTAACTTGCGGCGGACGATATGTCGCCAATGCGGAAACCTCGACCGAGTAGCGAGAGTTGTTCAGATAATATGAAGCGATCAGGCCGGTGAGCCCGCCTGCCGCCAACGCAAGCAGCAACGCAACGAGTAGCCAAACAAGCTTCGTAAGGAATCCGTTCCCGTTATCTATCGAACCCACTTCCCGTTCGACGATCTTTCTTTCTCTAGCCATAAAACTGCCTCACTGAACAGACCTAAAGGCCCGCTCCGCCGACAGGCCGGAAAGCCTGCCGCGCTTAGCTCAATTGACAAATCGCCGCATTCGAATGCTCACCACGAAACCTATTGCGCAAAAGGTGGTTAACAGTGCCGAGAGCCCGGCGCTCATCAGCGGAAGCGGGACGCCGATCACGGGTAGAAATCCGAGGGCCATTCCGATATTGATGAATATCTGAAACACCAAGGCCGTCGCAAACGACATGATAACGAGCATTCCGGGCCGCTCGTTCGATTCACGCGCACCCGAGACAAGCCGGGAAAGCAAAAGTGCGTAAGCAAGCAAGAGCGAAATGCAGCCGATAAACCCGGTATTCTCCGCTGTAACGGCGAAGATAAAATCAGTCTGCGGTTCGGGCAAGAATTTCAAGACACTCTGCGATGTCTCAGTTTCGCCCTTTATGCCGGATAATCCGCCTTTGCCAACCGTGATGATCGACTGTATCGTATGATACCCGTAACCGCGTGGGTCAACACTTTCCGGATCGATGATAGCGTTTATGCGTTCCTGCTGATATTTCTTTATCTTCCCGGTCTTTACACCGATCATGTAAGCGGCCGGGACCATGATCGCAGTCAACAACAACCCGCCGATAACGTATCTGATCTTGATCGCCGATAAAAAGAAGACGGCAGCCAGGATCGGGAAATAGGTCATAGCCTGGCCCGCATCGGGTTCGAGCATGATCAGGCCGACAGGTCCGCCGAGGATCGCCGCACCAATTGCCACTTCCCGAAGCGTCAACGCGCCGTGTTTCTTTTGCCCGAAATATTTGGCGAGCATAAGCACAGTCGGTATCTTGACGAATTCCGACGGCTGAAACTGCCCGATGATAGGAAGTTTAAGCCAGGCCTGCTGTCCGTTGACCTCGACGCCCAATGGCGTTAAAACCAACGCGAGCAGCAACAATCCGAAGCCGTAGAAAAACGGAGCAAGATCTATGATGCGGCGATAGTCGCTGAAGGCGATGACGAAAAACGCGAACAGCGCAATTCCGAGGCCGATGATCTGCTTGGTCCAGTAGCTATCAGCCGGCAGAGCGTTGTGGATCTGCCATATCCCGAATGATGCTATCGCGATAGCCAAGACAGTCGTCAGCCAGTCAAAGTCACGGAGATCTCGTTTTTCGATTATCGCTACCATTATCTTTTCGCGACCAGTTTCGGTTCGACCGTGGCGTCAGCGGGAGGTACGCCGTTGTAACGTTTTGCAATGTAGGCTTCGTAAACCCCTCTGGCGGCGGGTGCAGCGTGGCTGCCGCCGAAACCTACATTCTCGATCAAGGCTATCACCGCTATCTCAGGTTTGTAAGCAGGGGCAAAACTGACGAACCATGCATGATCCTTCTTTCCGCCGACGTCTTTTCCAAGTGAAGCAACCTGTGCCGTTCCGGTCTTTCCCGCAATATCAAATCCCGCGATGCGTATCGAACCGGCGGTTCCGCCGCCCTGAACAACGCCCCACATACCCTTGACCATTAATTCGTATTGTTCGTCGGTCATGGGAACTTGTTTCGGTTCGGGATGATCGAAACCAAATCCCGGGCGCTCGGGAAAATAGCTCGTAGAACCTTCTTCGCCAACTGCTCCAATAGGCTTAAACTCTTTCAGGAAGTGAGGCACATACATTTTTCCGTGTTCGCCAATGCTTGCAACCGCACGCAAAAGGGATATCGGAGTGACAACGACGGTATCTTGTCCGATCGCCGCGTAAACCGTGCGGATATCGCTCCAGCGGCCTTCGCGTTTCTCAATAATCGGCTTCCAGCTCTTTGGCGTTTCGCTGACCTTTTCGTTTGGAATATCGATACCGCTGCGTTTATCAAAATCAAAGGTCTCGATCATCTGTATCAGGCCTTCGACCTTCATTTTCAGAGCGAGGCGGTAATAATATCCGTCGCAGGATTTTGTGATCGCGTAGCTAAGCGGCGGAGCACCGTGGCTGCCCATGCAGCGGGTGAACTTTGATCCGATCTGAATTCCGCCGCCGCAGACCATGTTCGAGTTTTGAACCGTGATCACGCCCTGTTGAAGCGCACCCATCGATTCGGGTATTTTCCACGTAGAGCCCGGAGGATATTTACCCTGGATCGCCCGATTGAAAAGCGGGCGTTTTTCGTCCTGCCAATACGCTGCGATCTGTTTTCGCCCCTCCGGTGTCTTACTGCCTTGCACGAAAATGTTCGGGTCGTATGACGGCGCCGAAGCCAGAGCCAGTAGCTCTCCGCTGTTCGGGTCCATCGCGATTATCGCCCCACGCTTTGTTACAGAGTTTGCAAGCTGCTGCTCTGCAGCCAGCTGAACATCGAGATCGATCGTCGAAATAAGATCCTGTCCTGCCTGCGGCTGAACGACCTCGATCTCGCTTTGAACCCGGCCGCGGCTGTCGACGATCACCTTTCGGTACCCGGGCCTGCCCCTTAGGAATTCATCATACGACTGCTCGAGCCCGCCCTTGCCGATGATGTCACCCGGGCGAAATCCCTTACTTTTATACGTTTCCGATTCAAGTTGCTTTGGGCTGATCTCGCCGACGTAGCCCAGGACGTGGGCGAGCGTAGTGCCATAAGGGTAAAACCGCTGCGGCTGCAGTTCGACGCGAAGCTCGGGAAATTCGAGTCCGTGAGATTCGACCCACGCGATGTCCTGCATAGTTGCGCTTTCTTTCAGGACAAGCGTTTCAAATTCGTTTTGTTTCTTGATCAGGTTAAGCCGTTCGACGACAAAATCAGGTTCGAGATTCAATCCCTTCGAATACTCGGGTACGCGGTCGGAAACATCGATCTTTTTCAGGGGTTCGTTCGATATGACAACGTTATAGGTTGGCCGCGAATCGACGAGTATCTTACCGTTGCGGTCAAAGATAGCCCCGCGTGGGGCCGGGATCGGGATGAACCTTACTCGTTGATTTTCCGCCCGCCCCGACCAGTATTCACCCTGAACAATTTGAAGGTAATAGAGTCGCACACCGAGGATCGTCAACAGCACGAATGCAACGACCTGGATCGTGATTATCCGCAGCGGGACGTTTTGTGTGTACTCATTCAGCTTCTTCATAACACGAAAGCCGGCAATTTTATTTGCTCAGTCGAATCGGGTTTCTTCGGCGAGACTGTCGCCGCTGGGGGAACATCTCTCGCCGCCGGCTGGTCCGAACGCGTTCAGAGAGGAAATAATCCAATATCAGATAAATAAACGTTCCAGCGATCGTAGTTCCTATTATCGAGTACGATACCGTCGCAACGATGTTTCCCGCCGGCTCTTGTCCGAGCAGGCGGTGAAGCCCAAAATATACGAGATCGTCCAATAAGCAAGCTCCGGCTATGACGGGTATGCGAAGCAAAAGGTTGTCCATATAGACACGCCTTGCGAGCTCGGAAACTGCATATGCGATAAGGGTTTTCGAGAATCCGTTCGCACCGAGAAGCCCGCCGCTGAGAGCATCAACAGCTATGCCGGAAAAGGCGCCGAATAGGATCGCCTTGACCGCATCGCGCTGGAGAGCGGCATAAACGACGATGATCAGCGGGAAATCAACGTAAGCCATCGGTTCGGCGACGTTTCGCATCGTCCATTGCAGCAGGACGGCGATAATGAGCGCGATCGTGATCTTAAGTTGATTCATCTAAACTCGGTTACTTGCCTTTTTGTGGTTTTGCGATCTGTTGTTCAAATTCAGCCTTCGCGCCGGGTTCGTACAGAAGAACACCGACCTCCTGCATCGTGTCGATCCCGGCGCTCGGCCTTATGACGATCTTGTGCGGGGTAGTTGCCGAACCTGATTCGATCTGGATTATCTCACCTACCTTCAACCCCGCAGGATAAATACCGTCCTGCCCCGTGGTATAAACGATCTGGCCGACCTCTACCTCGACGCTGCCGGACACGTATCGCATTTCCAATACTTCGCGCTTACTTGAACCGACCACGACACCCAGAGCGTTCGAACCGCTGATCTCACCTATGACGGCCCCGACGCCCGATTTGTCACGCGTGATAAGGTCAACCTGAGAGGTAAGCGGGCCGACCGCGGTCACGCGACCAAGCAAACCGCCGTTTGTGACGACCGGCATGTTCAATTTCACGCCGTCCAGGCTTCCTCGGTTTATGATCGACGAATCAAAAAAAACGGAAGGGTCTCGGCCGATAATTCGTGCGGTGAGCACCTTATACTTGCTCTTCTCTTTTAACTCCAACAGTTGAGCAAGTCGGGCGTTTTCGGCGGAGAGATCCTCTTTTGCCTTGAGCTCAACCTCCAATTCCTGGATCCGCTGCTTAAGCGCGCTGTTTTCATCTTGAGCTGACCGCAGGCTGGCGATCGAACCGAAATAACCGGATACCGCAGAAGTGACAGTGGTAACGGGTGACTGTACGAAATCGGCAGCGGTCTGAGTCCAGACACGTATGACGCGCTGCCCGCCTACCGAGCGCGCGTCAAACGCCATCAAGACAAAATTTCCGAGACAGAGAATGACCGCAAGCCAAGGCGTCAATCTCCATACATCTTGTTGACTTCGCTCAACCATTCCACACTTGGATAGTGAACGACGGCGGGCGAAATGTTAATGTGGAAATCCACAGTTCCTGATCTCGTTCACCGTCATTACCACCCAAAACCTAGTTCCCTGTCATAAGTGAATTGTCCCACTTAACACGCTTGAGGAGTTCGATGTCGGACAGCATCTTCCCGGTGCCGAGAACGACCGATGAGAGCGGGTCATCCGCGATCACTACCGGCAACCCGGTCTCGATAGTCAACCGTTTATCGAGATTCTTGAGTAGAGCACCGCCGCCGGTAAGTACGATGCCTCGCTCGACGATGTCTGCAGAAAGCTCGGGAGGCGTTCGCTCGAGGGCGACACGAACCGCGTTTATGATCGTCGAGATGGCGTCAGACAGCGCTTCGCGGATCTCTTCGTCGGTCATCGTGATGGTCTTGGGAATGCCCTCGATCAGGTTGCGGCCGCGAACTTCCATCGAGAGCGGCTCGTCAAGAGGAAAGGCGCTGCCGAGCGCGATCTTGATCGCCTCAGACGTTCGTTCACCGATAAGAAGATTGTATTTTCGTTTAATGTACTGCGTGATGGCCTCGTCCATCTCGTTGCCTGCGACACGCACGGCACGCGAGTAAACGATTCCCGAAAGCGATATCACGGCAATATCGGTAGTTCCACCGCCGATGTCAACGACCATGTTGCCGTGCGGTTCCGTGATAGGAAGGCCGGCACCTATTGCGGCGGCCATTGCTTCTTCGACGAGATAAACTTCAGAGGCCTTGGCTCTGTATGCCGAGTCTTCGACCGCTCGCCGCTCTACTTGAGTGATCTCCGACGGAATGCCAATGACAACGCGGGGGCGAACCCACGATTTACCGTTGTGTGCCTTGCGGATAAAATGCTGAAGCATCTTTTCCGTAACCTCAAAGTTGGCAATAACGCCGTCCTTCATTGGCCTTATCGCGACGATATTGCCCGGCGTGCGGCCCAGCATCTCTTTTGCGTCGCGGCCGACGGCTTCGACTTGATTGGTGACCTTGTTAATGGCCACGATGGAGGGCTCGCTGACGACAATGCCGCGGCCCTTTGCATATACAAGCGTGTTGGCGGTGCCGAGGTCGATAGCGAGATCGCTGGAAAAAAGACTAAATAATGATTTTAATGCCATTTGTTCTAAAAACCCGGGTTATTTACCCTGTAATTTTAAGCTAAAGGAATGTTCCGGAGCCGTCCAAAACACCGAAAAAGGAATGATCTAAGATGTGACCGAACTTCCAAACGCCTAACCTGCTAGCATACACTCTTTCAAAGCGATATTTCCACTGTTCTGCGGTGTTTTTTGACTATTTTGTACAAATCAGGCAGGCGGACTGCTCGGACCATTAGAAACCGATAGAAAAAGGCGGCCAATAAGTGCCGCCCATCCTCTGACAGATCTCTTATTGTGAGTAGGTTATGGTGAAGCCATCAAATAAAGATCTGTTATCGTGTCGCCAACGTTGACCAGTTGACTTTCGAAACGCAGATTTTTAGCCGTCACCGAAACAACATATGATTCACCAGCCCGGACATCCTCAAATCGGAAAAAGCCAAAGGAGTTAGTCGTCGAATTTCGCGTGTTGCCGTTACCGTCGACCAATGTGACACGGGCATTCTTAATGCCCCGGCCCTCCGAAGAGACCACCCGACCCGAGATCATTACCGAAGATGCCGTAGTAACACAGCCTCCGTTACCGGAATTACAGATGGTCGGCGGGATCGAAGCACTAAGCATCAGCCCGGGCGAAAGGCTCGCAGTGTTTACCGAGAACTGAGTAAACGTCGTCCCGGAAGTAGCCGATTGAACCCCAACGGTCGCCGATGCGCCTGAGGAATTAACACCTGCGCCGGTGAGGGCGTAAACAAATTCGAAATTATTCGAGCCTTCGTGGAAGTAAACCGCAAAGTTCGTGTCCGGCGGCCCGAGTGTCTGGCCGGAGACCCAGTGCCTTGCCCTCCATTCGAGCTTAAGTACTCGCGATCCCGGGATTCCCGCAACCTCCGAATAAATGCCGCCTCCCGATGTTACACCGGGCGACATATCGAGGTCGTCCCAATAAGGCATTAAGACCGGGCGGCTTACCGGGAAAGAATTATCGATGGCTGGCAGCGGCGTGTTGTTTACTCCGGAATTCGGAGAACCGGCATTCTCGATCCGTATGTTTCCATTAGTGCTTAACCTGATCGTGGAACCTGCGGCTACATTTGTCCCGTAAACAGAGAATGCAAACGGTGTGGTGAAGTTCACGGGTGCGTCATCTGTCTGGCTTCCGGTAACCAAGCTACCTCCCGGCGAAATGGTAGCACTGGTCGAAGCGGTAAAGTTGTAATTCGTTCCCCCTGCCTGACCTACCGGAATCGAGATGTTATAAACAGCCGGAGAAATACCTCCGGTAAAGTTGACCGTAAGCGTCAGATCGACACTTGTAAAACACGCAACGGTATTGTCGGTCGAGATCGCGAATGCACTCGAATTTAAGGCTGTCGCACCGGGTAAAAGGTCAGGATAGTTGGCACCTGCAACCGAAATACTCACCCCGGGGGTCGTGGTCGTAAGGGTAGCACTTATATTCGTCGCGGTGGTCGCTCCGAAATTTGTAATTGGTATATTGACCAGATTGCATTCGCTAGGTTCCACGATCGCGTTCCCACTAATAACGTTTGTCGAACCTGCGTTCAGAAATGCCGAAGCGTCCAACGCAACATTTGCGTTATAGACAACCAGTGCAAAATGCTGGTCCGTCGGGTCCGCATTACCGAGAATACCATTGCCATTGATGGCCGAACCGGTGACGCGGATCGACATAGGTCCTGAGAATCCAGCGGGAAGGTACACGTTTTCAACATTGTTCCGGTTGTCAGGCGAACCCCCGATCGTAGATAGGCCCCCCGACAGCACGTTGCCCCTATATGTGTTGCCGCCTAACGTGACCTCGAGGTCGAGGTCATTGACCAAAGCAGGATCCGCTACGCCAGGCGGGTCGGTCCATACTAACGTCACGCGAACAGGCCGGCCGGAATCAACTACATTGCCGGAATAAATTCTCGATGTCCCGGTTCCTGCGAGAGTATCGGTCTCGTTCACATAGGTGATCGAAGCACCTGTGTTGAGCATCCCCTTTAGGTTTATACGGCCCCAACCTTCGCCGCTATTTGGGATCGCCGCCGCAGTCCCGACACCGTTTGCATCACGACCCGAGTTGATGATCGCTGCCTTCACCAAAGCAGGGCTCGGGTTAAGGCCGCCGTGGCTTGTCTTCCAGAATTGGGTGAATAGAGCTGCGGCACCAGCAACCTGCGGCGCCGCATGCGATGTCCCGCTGCTCCATCTATGGGCTGCGTCGATGTTTCCGAACAATGAGCTCGGACCAGAGCGTCCGCCCGCGATCGCGGTTCCAGGAGCCGCAATATCCGGTTTGATCCGCGAATCAGCAGCTGGACCGATAGCCGATGAAGGATTGAGATCGTTAATGTTGTTCGCTGACGCAGATAATTCAGTGCGGATGTTTTCCAGATTTGCCACGGCGATCAAGTTTTTGGCAACCTTCGGACGGGTCAATCCGCTTCCGCCGTCATTACCGGCCGAAAAAACAAGCAAGATCGGATCGATCGAAGCCGCAGAAGACGCGTCGCGAACGAAGCCGTCGTATTGAGCCGCATAAGAATCGTAGGAGTTGGCATTTGTACCGTTTCCCCAACTATTGTTACTGATGAACCCAAGAACCCCGTTTGGGCCAACTGTCGTGACGGTATCGTTCACGGTATCAGCTTCGGCCCCGGAATAACCAGCCCGAAGTAGCGGGATATTGATGATGTTCGCTTTCGGAGCGACGCCTAAACCATAGTTATAGCCGGCCGGGTCAAGCACAGAGAACGGAGCATCACCCGCGATGATCGTAGCGTTAAGATGTCCGTGGCCCTGTGCGCCCGCAGATGCACTGCGGAGCGGCCCGTTCACCGTGTTACCGGATGTGATGTAAAATCCACCGTCTCCTGGAATACCGACGCCATCGTCCACGACCGAAACCGTTACGCCCTGGCCATTCACTCCGAACTGAGAAAGCGGATTATAACCAGGAGCATCCAGGACCGTGGCGCTCGAATAATTGCCGGCAACGATCTGCGCTGCCCGCTCGTCCTCTTTTTCCGGCTTACTCCAGGCATCAATACGAAACGTGTCCGGGACATCGGCTGCGGATAATATCGAATCGATCGAAGATTCGATTCGAACTACATTGAAGAAATTTCCGGGAAGATCGATCGAGGAAATTACTTTCCCGCCGGTTCGAGAGGCGATCTCCCCAGTCAAAGTCTTCAGATCCGCCCGTTTGAAAACGGCGACATCGAAGACAGCGTTTCGTTTGGTAACCATGTCGAGTCCCGAAATACCGTTCCGAGGCTCGCGCCGTGTCTTTACGGCGTTCATCTGTTCTTGCAGAACCGGCGAGATCTTATACTCTGGAAGCAAGCGTCCGACCCAACGTACGCTTGGATCATTTACTGCGGATGCGATCGACACACCACTGCCGTAAACAAAGAATGCCCTGTTAGGGACGTACTGCAGTATTTCAACTCCCGTCGATCTAAGCCCATCAAGGACCTCATCAGTAGCTACGGTTTCAAGCTGGACAATATAATAACCGTCACCGTCAGGTGCCCGAAAAAGGCCGGACGGAACCGTACCTGATGGCGGATCTATCTTAGGGTCAAATGAGCCGCTAGCGAGATTTATGGTGGAAGCTGATATCTGTGGTCTCTTCGGCTCCAGATTTGAAAAGCTTGAGGTCTTAGCCCGCTGTGCGTTCTGCTCAAAAACAGGCCCGTCGAGGAGCCAGACGGCAGCCGCTATTACGACCGCCACCGCCAAGGCATATCTCAAACTTCTAAATCCAGAACTCATCTAAATCCCTGATTTAATTGACAGTTACTACATCGAGAGGGTGATAGGACCAATCGAAAAGTACCACAGTCACTATTGAAATGAAAACTATTTGCGGCTCGATCACCTAAAAGCAGGGCTGATCAAGCCGCGACAGGTAAGAAACGACCAATAAATGCATCGTTTTATTTGCTATCTTTCGCGATCAGGCGTTCCGCCGAACCGTCACCCGCGCCGTCAGTACCGTGTACGACGTAATCTTTAGGGATTGGCTGCGTCACGTCCTTTTCAAGCGTAGCGTCGAGAACCTCGCTAACGAGCTTTGCCGGAATTATCTCCAACTCAGCACGAACGTCTTCAGGGATCTCTTCTGCGTCCGGTTCATTCTGGGCCGGCAGAACTATGCGTCGAATTCCGGCACGATGCGCCGCCAGTACCTTTTCCTTAATGCCGCCTACGGGAAACACCTGGCCAGATAGAGTGATCTCTCCGGTCATCGCCGTGTCGCTGCGAACTTTGCGGCCCGTATAAAGCGATGCTAATGCCGATGCCATCGTAACGCCCGCGCTCGGCCCGTCTTTTGGTATCGCACCCGCCGGCACGTGAAGATGAACTCCGTTCTGTTTTATCAGTTCAGGATCGATGCCAAAATCCGCAGCATGCGACCAAAGGTAACTGCGGGCCGCTTGCGCCGATTCCTTCATCACGTCGCCAAGCTGTCCGGTAAGCGTCAATCCGCCACCGCCAGGCAAAAGTGTCGCCTCGATGAAAAGCACCTCGCCTCCCATCTCGGTCCACGCCATCCCGGTTGCAACACCGGCGGGCAGTTCTTTTCTGGCTTCTTCAGGATAAAACCGCGGGGCCCCAAGATATTCCTTGATGTCTTTAGCATCGACCGTGACCGAATCGGTCGAACCCTGTGCAACTTTCAACGCAACTTTTCGGGCGATATTGCCGATCGTTCGTTCAAGTTGCCGGACACCGGCTTCGCGTGTGTATCGAGAAGTGAGAAGATTGATCGCAGCATCCGTTATCGTAAGCTGCTCAGACTTTAGGCCATTCGTTTCGATCTGTCTTGCAACCAAATATTGCTTGGCAATGTTGAGCTTTTCCCGGTCGCTGTATCCGGCAAGCTGGATTATTTCCATGCGGTCGCGAAGCGGCATCGGGATCGGCCCGAGCGAGTTGGCGGTCGCGATAAAGAACACCTTCGAAAGATCGAACGGCAGATCAAGGTAATTGTCCCGAAAAGTGTTGTTCTGAGCCGGGTCGAGTATTTCAAGAAGAGCCGATGCCGGATCGCCGCGAAAATCTGCGCCAAGCTTGTCGACCTCGTCGAGCATCAGAACGGGATTGTTCACCCCGACACGCCGAAGGGCCTGAATGATACGCCCGGGCATCGCTCCGATATAGGTACGGCGATGGCCGCGAAGTTCCGCCTCGTCACGCATTCCGCCGAGGCTCATTCGCTCAAATTCGCGTCCCAACGCACGGGCGATCGAACGGCCCAAGCTCGTTTTACCAACTCCAGGCGGGCCGACAAAAAGAATGATCGGGCTCTTGGAATCCGGCCGAAGTTTCACAACTGCAAGCGATTCGAGAATGCGTTCTTTTATGTCCTCAAGTCCGTAATGATCTTCGTCAAGTATCTTCCGGGCCTCGTTGAGGTCTAGCTTTTCTTCGCTCGACTTTCGCCACGGGAGGTCGAGAATGTATTCCAGATATGTACGGATAACATGGAAATCCGGAGCCGACTGGGGCAAAGCCTCCATCCGCTTCAACTCACGTTCGGCTTCTTTGCGGACATCATCCGGCAGGTCGGCGGTCTCAAGACGTTCGCGAAGCTGGCCTGCCTCGGCTTTTTCGCCAGTCTCGTCCTCGCCGAGTTCCTTTTGGATCGCCTTCATCTGCTGACGCAGGACGTAATCACGCTGCGACTTGTCCATCTCCGTCTGTGCTTCCGTGGCGATCTTCGAACGGATCTGCATGATCTCGAGTTCACGAGCCAATGCCGCGTGAGTGAGCGTCAGCAATCCATCGACCGTGCTGGATTCGAGCATCTTCTGCTCGGTCTCTACTCCAAGGTCGAGCACCGAGGCGAGAAAGTATGAGATTTGAACCGGATCGGTCTGAGTCATGACCGCCATGCGTATCTCCGGGGGCACGTTAGGCAGCAGGGCGAGCGCCTGTTGGATCAGATTTTGAATGTTTCGCTTGAGCGCCTCGATCTCTTCCTCATCGAGGCGGCGAAGTTCAGGCAGCACCTGGATCTTTGCCTTGAGAAATGGCTGATCTTCTACCCATTCGACGACCTCGAAACGGTCCATAGCCTGAACGATGAGCTGCATAACACCTTCGTTGCGCATCATCCGTTTTACGTTCACGATCGTTCCGATCTTGTAAAGATCGTCGTAGGTCGCTTCGTCGCCCGTCACGTTCGGGGTTTTCGTGGTTATACAAGCGAGCAGTTTTTCTTCTGTCCCTAGCGCTGATTCGACGGCGCGTACTGACCGGTCACGGCCGACAGCTAAAGGCACGACCGTCTCCGGAAACAGCGTCGTGTTCTGGAGCGGAAGCACGGGTATTTCGAACGGCCCCGGAAACGTAGGTTCTTCGGTCTTTGTTTCTTCCTTGATCTGTTCGTCAGCCATAAATAACCCTGAGCTTTGATGTTATAATTAGGGATCGATCCTGCCGTCTTAAGCCTTCGCCGCCTTTTTGAGGTGGATGATAAGCAGTCCGTTTTCGAAATTATGTTCGACCTTGGCCCCTTCGATGGATGCAGGAAAATTCAGCGTCTTTTCAAAACTGCTATACGTTATCTCCATCTGATGATAAGTATTGCCTCCGGCGCAGGAGCGGTCTTTTCTGCAGCCCGCTATGTAAAGAGTGTCTCCCTGAACGTCGATCTCAACGTCCTCGGCCGAAACGCCCGCAAGCTCGACCTTTACAAGCCAGCCTTCCTCTGTCTGATAAACGTCCGCCGCCGGATACCATAGACGCCCTGAACGAACGTCTTTCGACGAGCCAAGAAACTGAAAGTGGCGATTGATAGATCTTGCCATTGCTGTTATTTCTTACCCCAGAATCCGGCTCCGCTTGAGATCTCCTCGAGCGTTTCGGCGATCTCCCTTTCGTCTTCCATTTCGAGAGCGACGTCCGCCATCGCGATGATGCCGGCAAGTTCACCCGATTCGGTCACGACCGGAACACGGCGGACTTGCTTATCACCCATTATGCGGATAGCTTCAAAGACAAAATCGTCCGGCTTAACAGAGAAGATCTCGGACGTCATTGCCTCCCCGATAGGAGTTGACGCGTTCTTACCCGCCGCAACAGCGCGGACAACGATATCGCGGTCCGTGACGATGCCGACGAGTTTGCCGCCATTAACCACCGGGACCGAACCCATATCGCCGTCGCGCATCAAGGCTGCGACTTCCATTAGGGGTGTGTCCGGTGACGCCGTCCGCACGCTCGAAGTCATTATTTCGCGGCAACGCATGCGCGCCTTGCTTACTGCTTCGCTCTCAGCCATTTCTCTATTTTCTTTTAGATAGCTAAAGAAAGCAAGGGATTTCAGTTTTAGGCGATGCGACGGACGGAGATCTTGGCACGGTCATTGCGATTAGTTCAGTTATTGGAGGGAATTTCCATGAAATATGTAAAGAAATCCTACACGACTGGCCTAATGATACTTGTCTTCTCAATAGTTGTGTCCGCTCAAGGTTCACTTTCATCAGTTGAAAAAGATCAACTGAAGGGCCTCGAAAATGCCTCGAAAGCATACGTGAAAATGCGAAATGAGGTAGAGAACGGGCTTCCGAAACTGACCGCGAAAGCGACTCCGGAACAGATCGAAGCGCATCAGACCGCTCTGCTGAAGCGAATGCAGTTACTGCGTAAGGGCATTCCCCAGGGCACGATCTTTACGCCCGAATCGGCGTCTGTTATCCGTTCGATCATCTCACGTGAGCTTAAGCTCGCTGACAAAACCGATCTCCGGACAAAAGCCGCGAGCGCGGGCGGCGATGTCCCGATAGCAGTGAACATTGAATATCCCGAATCCAAAGAGGTTCTCGAAATGCCGCCGTCACTTCTGATCGCGCTTCCGCAACTTCCAAAGGAACTCAGGTATAGATTTGCAGGCAACACGCTCCTGCTGATGGATGTGGGAAATAGAATGATCATTGACTATCTTCCAAATGCGTTGCGGTAGATCTGATCAATAAAGGGGGAAAAGCAAATGAGATACTGGAATCGAATCATATTATTTCTGACCGTTACCTTTGCGGTTGCCACATGGGGCATCTATGCCCAGTCACAGCAGAAACAAAATACAACGACCCAGATAAGTGTCGATCCGGCAAGCAGTCTGCGAATAACGCTTCCGTCGCCGGTTGTCCTTCCGTCGGACAAAGGAAGCATGAAGCTGCTTGTCATCGGAGATATGGGGAGCGGAAAGTCGGGTCAATATGACACCGGGCGAATGATAAATACATATCAGATCGCCTTTCCATTTGAGACAGCACTGACCGTCGGCGACAACATCTACGGGGCCGATAAGGCGGCCGATATGAAGATCAAGTTCGAGCTTGCCTACCGACCTTTGATCGACAAAGGCGTGAGGTTTTACGCTACGCTCGGAAATCACGACAACTCTAACCAGAGATACTATGAGTTCTTTAATATGAAAGGTAAGGAGTATTACGAGTTCGAAAAGAACGGCATATCCTTTTACGCCCTGAATAGTACATATATGGATAAGCGCCAGCTCGATTGGCTCAGATCAACGCTCGCTGCCGATACTAATAAATGGAAGGTCGCCTATTTCCATCACCCGCCATTTTCTTCGGGTAAATTTCATGGGTCGGACCGGACGATGCGTGAAGCGCTTCACCCCTTGTTTGTGAAGTATGGAGTGAGTGTCGTTTTCACTGGACACGACCATTTTTACGAACGCATCAAACCGCAGGACGGTATCACCTATTTTGTGACAGGTTCGGGAGGGCAGCTCCGAAAAGGTGATGTTAAAAAGAACTCACCGCTTACGGCTGCATATTTCGATACCGACATGGCGTTCATGCTAGTGGAGTTTATTAACGACCAAATGTACTTTCAGACTATCTCGCGAACCGGAAAAACCGTTGACTCAGGGGTGATCGCCCGCCGAAAAAACTAAACGGAAGGATCGATCTAGAGAACACATGGATCCAGTTAGGTGGGTCCGTTCAGTGGTGCAAGAACTCAACGGATTGGCCCTCGCAGGACGGTCGGATTAGAATGCCGGACCGAAAGCCTTCTGGCTCTCGATCCGGCACTGAGGTCTATTCCCAATTAGAACCGCAGCGTCACAGTTTGTCCGTCAAGGACAAGATTTGTTGCCGAAATGCTGCGCAGATTGCGGCCGCTGTAGCTGATCTGAATTTCGCCGCTTGCGTCCGCTTCACCTGAGTTCTCTACCATGATCCGAAGGGTCGTTTCGTCAAAATAAGTCAGCTTGCCCGTGAACGTTGTCGAGCCGTCGATGCGAGACAGCGTGACGGTGGCATTGCCATTAGTATCTACGGAAACCGAGCCGCGGATAAGAAAATCCGACGGGCGGTCGCCGATCTTCAGCGTGCCGGTTCCGAACTTCGATAATGAGATCGTCCTGCCTGTGATAGGTTCCGGGCCCTCATTTGCAGGAACGACGATTATCTCAACGTTGTCGCTCTGTCCGGCGCGAAGTGTTACTGGAACGCCTGTCTCCGTCCTGAAACGCAACCGCCCGCCGCTTCTGATCTCCGCCTGCAGTTCGTAATTTCTTTGCCGGTTTATATCACGAAACTCATAAGGCAGTTCAAACGTGAATGGAACCTGTTTGTTGCCCGTCGAGAATTTGGTTTCGGCAACGGGAGTACCGTTTGGCGTTGCCGAATCAACAAGTCGAACGGTTACTTCCGCGTTCGCGGTCAGCGCGATCCGCTGGCGATAAGTCACCGTTCCGCGAATTACGTTCTGCCTCGGGACCCCTCCTCCTCCGCCAACGAGCACGACCGTGATCTCTACAGTACGCGGATTGCCTTGCGTTATTACTGGATAACTCGTATCAGTGATGAACAGCAAGCGGTTTCCATCGCGGATCTCCGCCTGAACCGCGTAGCGATTTCGTTCCTGTATCTTGTTGCGGTCGTATACCAGGTCAAAATCGAACGGCACCTGTTTTCCGTTTAGATCGACACGCTGCTCCGCGACGGTGATCGCCGATGTATCTTGCCGGGACACGTCGACGATCTTTACGTAAAGCATCGCATTTGCCGGGAGGGCCGAACGCTGGCGGTATGTAACGGTTCCCGAAACGACGTTGTCCTGTGTTTCGACGCCGCCGCCCGAGTCGCGGCAATTAGCAGCGGTGTCCACGTCGTCCGCTTTTACAAATGGCCGGGCACCTTGTGTGATCGAATACTTTACCGTGCTTGTCTGTGACGGACAGCATAGGGCATCGCGAGAGGTGTAGCGGGCAAATTCCGCGCTGAATTCGGTTGAGTTGAACAACCTGATATCCCCGAGCGAACTGTCTCCACGTGCAGTCGAGAGTTCAGGTGAGAGTGTTCCGGCGAATCGGTCGCGGACGAAAACGAACCCGTTGTACTGATTTGGCCGGCACATTCCATCGACGCTTACCATCGCCATAACTACTGTGGTCGCTCCGTACGTCTGGCTCGGTCCAAAAAGCGACCAACCGGCACGTGTGACCGCGCGGTCAACAATGCTTTCGGGCGTGCGTATGGTCGCGCGACAGCGTTCGTCTATCGGCACCAGAACACGCGGTGCATTTGGCACGACGCCGTTACCGTTGTTCCAATTGTTCAGCGGCCGGTCGAGCCAGGATGTCTGGGCAACTGCGGCCATTGCAAGCATAAGTATCGGCAAAAAACTAAATGTAAAACGAGATCTCATAATTTCCCTCCATTGATTCGCAAGTCATTTATCATGACGAAAATAGTCGGCTCTCCGGCCGATAAGGTTGATGCCTAAGCCGCGGAGTTGGGTTGGAATGATTCGAGCGTGGACAGATACGATTCTAACATCAAATGCCAGTCTATTGGCCTTGCTCCGCTAATTGTTTCTTGATCTGGACAATGAACGAGCGAACGGCCTCGGCCTCGCTGACGTCCGGAAATACCTTCAAAAAATCTTCATAGGTCGCGATCGCTTCTTTCAGTTTTCCTTGCCGTTCCTGTATCAGTCCGAGCAGCTGAAAAACGACGATCGCATCAGGTGCCCCCGAAAGCTGTCTTACGGCTATCGAAAAGTTCTTGATGGATTCATTATAAGCTGCGGCCGTTGCCGGATCGCTCGCATCCCCTCCAAGACCTTCGGCGTTCTCCTTGAAAAGCAGACCGAGTCCCGTATATGCCTCCGGCTGAAAGCCCTTGCCAAGAGCGATAGCGCGCTTGAACGCCGCAATTGACCTATTTTCGTCGTCGATATCTTTGTAAATGCGGCCTTCGATGACGAACGCTTCGGCATTTGTCGGACTGACCTTTTTGAGTTCGGCGACCGCTTTTAGGGCTCCCTCGAAATCACCGCCTTCGGAAAGTACCCGAGCAAGTCCGACGTACGCGGCCACTGATCTTGGATCCGATCTAATGGCTTTCCGATATGCTTCTTCTGCCTTCTGGCGATCAATCACCGATTGGCGCTCGCCTTCCTGAAAGGCAAGTTCGGCAGCGTTGGTCGTCTTCGAAAGCTTGACGGGAAAATCGCCTTTTTGAGCAGGAAGGAGCGGTTTGGTCACCTCAGCGAATCCGTCCGCACGAACACGAACCGCATGGCGTCCGGGTGAAACACTTCTTATTGTGAGCCGGCCGCTTTCATCTGTTGTGCCGTAACGTACTCCGTCGATCCAGACAGAAGCGCTAGTTTCGGAGATTATTGTGACGGTTCGAAACTGGACCGCTCTTTGAGCTAGGGAAACGCCGCCTAACACCGCGATCGAAATTAGCGCGGCCATGCCGATAGTCAGTCTTAATGTGCTGATCACGATAAAATTATTCTATCGCATCCCTTATCCAATTCGAGTAAATTCTTCCGAAACATCGGTTTCTACGATCACGTCTTCTTTGCCGTCCTGGTCTTTGTCTTCTGAGTAGAAGCGTTTTATCAGCGGAGGCGCGATGATAGTAGTAGCAACCGCCATGAAAAGGACCGAGGCGAAGAATCTTTCTGTGATCGCGGCCATGCCGAGACCTATCTGGGCTACAACAATTCCGACCTCGCCACGGGGTATCATCCCAACACCGATCTGCGCCATCTCACGCCGGGTCATTCCCCACGCACCGAGGCCGCCGCCGACAAACTTGGTAATGACAGCCGCGATCGTGATTACGACTGCAAGAACAACGACGGAAGCGTCCTTGAACACGTATAGATCTAGCTGCATGCCGATGTTTACCAGAAAGAAGGGCACAAGAAATTCGGTCACGCCCGCCGTCAACTTATGTGTCGCCGGTTCGTCTTCGGTAGCTTCTGCTAAGGCCATCCCGGCGAGAAATGCCCCGATGATCGCGGCCACCCCGAAATAGAGCGACATCAGCGAAAGCCCAAAACAAAGAACCAAACCGATGTTGAAGAATGGTTTTGCAACGCGAAGGCCCTTTATCTTTGGTCCGAGCCAGGTCATGATCTTAGACCCGAGAAGAGCGACAACCGCCGTGAACGCGATGGCCAAACCGGCGGTTTTTAATATTCCGGTTGCCGTCAGTCCGCCGTTCCCGATCCCGGACACAACGGAAAGGATTATCAACCCAAGAATGTCGTCGATCACTGCCGCACCGAGAATGATCCGGGACGTCTCTTTGTCAAGAAGACCCATCGAACCGAGAACTCGCGCCGTGATACCGACGCTCGTTGCGACTAAAGCCGCGCCGATGAACATCGCCTCAACAAACGAACCATCCCACGCCATCGCGATCGCGTAACCGGCAATGAAGGGTACGATCACTCCGATTGTGCCCACCAGAACAGCCTTTCTGCCAACACGGAAAATATCCTGAGGCTTTGTCTCAAGCCCAACGGTGAACAGAAGGAAAATAACGCCGATCTCCGCTACGATCCCGATCAATTCCGACGGTTGGACCCATCCAAGAACGCTCGGGCCAATGATCACGCCCGCGAGTATCTCACCAACGACGGCAGGCTGCCGCAGACGCTCGAAGATCTCAGCCATTAACTTAGCGGCGGCGATGATAAGAAAAAGCGTTAGCAAAACGGCTGCGTGTTCAACAGTGGCAGCGAGGACCGTTGGCATAAAACTCCTTGAGATTGAGATGTTCTCGTAATCATATCAGCTAAGCCCAAACCCTTTCAAAGCAGGCATTTTTGAGGATTAACTTGATTTTTGTGCTTCCCGAACTATAATCTTAGGTTCGTGGCTGGGTAGCTCAGATGGTTAGAGCGTGGGATTCATAACCCCAAGGTCGGGAGTTCGATCCTCCCCCCCGCCACCAATAAATATGGGCGTCTCGCTAAGAATTGAGGACGCCCTTTTTCAGTCTTGTGTGCCTATAGTGTGCGAGCCATTAGATTCCTTTCAAAAAAGCCACCGGAAGAAGCCAATTATCCAAGGAATGAACGCTGAGAGAACAGCGGCGAAACTAATGCTTGTTAGGTGACTTACCCACCTAGGAACGACTGAGCGCGCCCGGGTGTCAATCCTACCCGTCTGAGGATCGATAAATTGGGGAGCACGGTTGTTTATGAAATTGAAGTTGAGGTTGGAACTGAGTATGTATAAGCCTATCCCTATTACGAACAGTACAAGAGTTATTATCCATTTTGGGAGCTGGAAGGAGGTAACAGCATTTTGCGCGAGAATCGCGAATACTATGGTTGCGATTATTACTATCAGCATAGCCTCTTCGACGGGTGTCGAAAATTATGTCACCCAAACATCAATTTTTCAATCTGTTCAGTAGCTTCCTTTTGCATTGTCGGTAGGACGTGCGAATAGGTGTCCAGCGTCAAGGCAATTGATGAGTGTCCAAGCCGTTCTGAGACGATCTTCGGATTAACACCTTTTGAAAGAAGCAATGTTGCCATTGTGTGCCGAAGGTCATAAAGGCGGATAACTGGAAGCAAGGGATTATCCGATCCGTTTTCTTTATTCGCCTCTGTTATCGCTTCGTTGGCAGATTTGAGGATCTTCTTGAAATGCCTTCGGTCCAGATTCCCGCGAAGCGTCGGTGTGCCGATCTCTGTTGGAAATACAAGATCGCCGTCCGAATAAACATCAATTATCTTCATCTTTGCTTCGAGCTGTGTCCGTCTATGAGACTTCAGTGCCAAAATCGCGGATTGCGAAAGCGGAATGCTTCTCCGGCTTTGTGCCGTCTTGGGTTCCGTAAATGCAAAGCCACCGCCTTTCAACGCTATCAATACTCGCCGGACTGAAAGCCTCGAATGTTCAAAATCGATGTCCTTCCATTGAAGCCCTAGATATTCTTCCGGTCGCATTCCACATTCAATCGCGAGTACAAACGTCGTGTAATATCGATCCGATTTCGCATAGTCAAGAAAGATCGCCGTTTCCGCAGGTGTAAAGTATTTCATTTCCTTCTTAACGAGTTTCGGCAATTCGCACAATTCGCAAGGATTCTGATTGATCAGCTTCCACTTGACCGCCTGCTTCAACGCCGGACTAAGAACGTTGTGGACGTGCCTGACGGTTTTGGCCGATAGTCCCCGCTTGATCATATCGTTATAAAGCTTTTGAATATCGTACGCCTCAAGGTCACAAAGGCGTTTCTTTCCGATCGAGTTTCGGACGTGAACCTTTAACTTTGCTTCGTAACCATCATACGTGGCCAGTCTTACCTTTATTCGGGCGACATCTTCAAGCCACCGATCAAGAAACGTATTCAGCGGGATCGAAGCTGGTTCGATAAATTGTCCCAGATCCTTCTCACGAAGCTTCGCCGTCAGGTAGGCTTCCGCGTCCTTCTTCTTACCGTGAATCGTTTTGTTGAAATACTTCCTTTTTCCGTCCGCATCGCGTCCGAGAAAAATGCGAACCGTGTAAGTATCCTTGCCCCTTCTTACTATTTGCCCGGCCATATTGTTTATTCTCTCCGATAATGAATATCTTACGACAGCGTAAGAATAACGTCAATACAAATCTTTCATGTGCGTAAGGTTTTCTGGTATTATGGATTCTCCAGTTATGAAGGGCTTCCTTACAACGAAACAAACCGCCGAGAGACTGAAGATTTCAGACGCTAGAGTTCGGCAAATGATCAAAGAAGGCGTAATCAAAAACGCTGAAAAGTTCGGACGTGAAAACGTCATTCCCGAAGCTGAAGTAAAGCGCCTCGAAAAAACTGACCGGAAACCAGGCCGTCCACGAGCTAAATACGATTTAGAATGACTCTAACCTTCTCTGTGTCAAACTTTCCCTCCCGGTCCAGGATACGTTGGAATCGTTTTGTCGGTTTGCCGTTGTAAAAGGGCTTTGCGTATGGCCTTTCAAGAAAATCTCGGCGCATATCCAAAACCTCATACACGATTTGAAAATCACGCCATTTTTTTGATGAGGTTTGCTTGTCATACATCGCGTCAGGATAGGCAAAACGCGAATAGAAGTAATCTCCGATCCCGTATAGCTTTCGGCATCGTTTTCCCGTGGCCGGACAGATGAAATACCAAACAACACCCTTGCCTAAATTGCTCCGAAGCGTTTCAAGTTCTACGCGGTAATCAATCGATTTGCCGTTAACGTTGTAATGCAGTCGGGCGTATCTTTCAATTACGTCAACATCGATTCCGATGCTTCCCGAGTTTTCACCTCTATATGTCCATTTGATACCTCCGTTATTAATTATCTCGCCAGGTTTTAGATAACCTAGTCGCTTCAGGTCGGCAATGCTTATCTGTTTCACTTCGTCAAAACAGGTGGGGAAAGTAGGCATTTTTGGCATAATTTTCAAACCTAAATAGTTAAGGAATACTAAGTAGTTCGACAATTTTATCATGGGCCTGTTTTTCGCTTTTTAGTGTCCACTGTCTCTGATTGTCCTATTTCGGATCTTAATGTGTTCCACGCCAAAACATCGGTTTTAAGGGTCATCTTTGCGAACTCGGCCCGCAAATGTCTCTTTTCGTTCAAACGTACACAGCTCCACGAGTCGCTTCAGCATAATATTCCGATGCGTTGATCTCGGCTTCTGCTCGTTCTTCTGTCAACCCGCCGTCGATTGTCATGATCGCTAGGCGTTCTTCGATTAGGTCTCGAAAGGCTTGCTGAATTAGCAGGTCGCATCGCTTTTGCTGGTCTCGGATCAGATAGTCTGCCAGATCGGCTCCAGTTGCCTTCTCTGCCTCTGTGGCGCGCTTTTCGATCAAGTCTGACACCCTAACCTTCAAGCCCAGTCTGCGAGCGTCTAAAGCGATCTGGTGCCATTTCTCGTAGCTGTCCGCGTCGGGGTAAAGAATGATCTTCCGTTCACGTCCAAGTTTTGCCATCCGTTCGGCGTTCAGATGCGATTTACCGCCACAGGCTAGCCATACCATATCGGCCTTCCATATTGAGGCGACCACTGCCGATTTCTCACTCTCAACAATAGCGACTGGTAGGCCCGGAAACTTGGGCAAAATGTGTTCTCCAAAAAAGCACTGTCGCAGCTTGAAGTCGATTTTCGGATGAAGGAAATACGGATGTCTTGTTTTGTCTCGTTTCCCGGTGTTCCGGTCATACAAGAACGATTTGCCGGTACGGATTTTCTGCCGGTCGTCAACCTGCCAGAAGACCGTTCTTCCGTTATTGTCAGTACCGATCAAGTAGGCTTTGACTGCATTCCAGACTAGATCCGCTTCAAATGGGAAGATGCTCAGAAGGAATTGCACGAAGTTGTTTCGATCGTAATCGCAAACTGTTTCTTTTACTGAAACCGGACTCATGTAATTCGGCGTCTCGATACCCGCTATCTGCCCACAGTCGCCACGTGAGCCGTATTTGGGACTTGTGCCGACCTTTTTAGGGTGTTCAATTCGTTCAATTCCTGCTCCGGCCTGTGTCGTCGTATAAGCCGAGTTAGATCTGATTCTCTTTGTCGGTAATGGGGAAGACTTGGGATAATTGAAAGGCTCATTTGATCCAAAATTGTCTGCAAAGTAGTCCTTTGGTTTGTAATGATAACCACACGATGATTCCCGGTCACAGCGGCCAACATGGTCCGCTAAGTATTGCCCAGTCTCAGTGTCGATGTATCGAGTGAACTTCTTTGCTCGTCCACAAGCCGGACAAGTGTGCCGTGTCGCCAAACCATTGTATTTCTGCAATGTCAACATTTGTCAGCACCTTCAACTTTTTTCAACATTTGTTTTCCGAGTTTGTGCCAAAGTGCCATTCGTTATAGGTCTGGCACAATGGCACTTTCTATTTCGAAATTGATTCCGTTGACGGCCTTTGATACACACCCTGTTTCATCTTGCAAAGATCGCCCCGGTTGACTGCTTCGTTCAAAATTCGCTTCAGTGTCCTCTCTGAAATCAGACCCTTGAACTCTTCGATAACCTCAGCAGTCGTATGGACTTCCCCGTCAGAGAACATTTCGAGCATCAAGTCATAGTTGCTAACCAGCTTGCTCTCCCCCTGTGATTCGAACCATCGCGTTTCGGGATTGAGTTTTAGTTTTAGATTAGTCGGTCGTACCGTGCTCTTTAGCTTTGGACAACTCCATATCACGCAGTCTTCAATCGGATCGCATTCAAGATTGAAGACTGTCCGAGCCATATCCGCAAACGACGATGCGCCACGTCCACGAAATACGGCCTCTTTTGTTTGTCCATCTTCGGATTTACTTTTGCCAATGTGATGTGTTGCGAGCACGACGGCGTTTGTGTCCTTTGCAAGTTGTCTCAATGGCCTCAATATGAAATCCCTTACTTCAGCGTTATCGTTCTCGTTTCTGATACTGAAGGCAGAGCTGATCGTGTCAACGACTATCAGATCCGGTGAAAATGCTTGCAGCCTTCGCGTGACCAAAGCGAGATGATGGTAATTTGAAAGACGAAGGTCTTCGCCCTCTATGTCTGTGTCTTCACAAAGCAATAAAGCATTGGAATTGAAGCGGTCCCTTTCCTGATCCGAAAAGCCATTAAGCATTCGAAGGTAATCGCTTCGCATAAAGGCACGAGTGTCTTCAAAATCGAGAAAGGCGATACGTTTAGGAAGCGTGAATTGACCAAAAGGTGGGAACGACCGCCCAACACAAAGGCTTATTGCCAGGTTGCGAAGCAATGTCGTTTTGCCAACATTCGTCACCGCATTTAGCGTTCCAACTTCACGACGTCCAAGCCCGAGAATGATTTCTTCTCTCGGAGGGATGTCCAGCTTAACAAGTTCGCCAAACGTTAGGCCGATCCGTTCACTCTCGTCTGCGTCTTCGTCGTTTTCAGGGTCAAAGAGATGCTCAACTTCCTCTGCGAAGTCTTCTGCCCGAAGTAGCGATTGTGTTTCATCTCTCATGTGCCATTCTCCAAAATTGAAAGGCCGTAGTTTCGCCGACTGTGAAATGATCGGTCTTCACACCGTAAGTCGCGCCTTTGGTCTTTCTATGCCTGTTCATCATTTGCGTCAGTCCTTCGGTCTGAGTTTCCACCATTCATCAGCCAGTTTTGTAAGCCTTGAGCGTGATAGCGGTATTGCCGGTCACCAATTCTGACCAGAAAGGGAAGCTTGCCTTCACGGGAGAGTTCGTATATTCGCGCAGGCTTCAGATCAAGGATCGAAGCCACTTCATTAACATTTAACAATCTGTTCTGCATGTTTACTGATCTCCAACAAAAATGAAAAACTCCTTAGCGTTTGCTTATCTGACCAAATTTGGAGCTGCTTTGAGGCTGCTTTCCAACGTAGGTAACTCAGGCCGATAAGCAAGAATCGCTACGCACCAGAAGTGCATAGCGACAATTTACGACAAAGAAAACCGCTGTAGGGTTACTGTAAGGGTTACAATTTTCGGTATACCATTAACGGCAATCGATTGACTGGTGCAGTACAAAGCCTTTCCCGAAAGACTCCACTATGCAGGCCGCCCAACAGGAACGAGGCACACCCTTATAACCTCGCCTTCATGCAGTGTTATCGATAAAGCAAGCCCGAATACAAATAAGCGGAAGGAATATAACGAATTGATCGCTCAACCGAAGAACAGGCAGGATTTTCCGTAATTTGGGAGACTGTACCTTAAAACGCGTAAACTAAACCGCCCGGCCTCGACTTGAGTCAGTTTTAACCTCCGTATAGAATCTTTGAGAGTCGCCAAATAGGCGTTCTCATTTTCCAACGTAGAAAGAAATTAACCGTTCACCCTGGGGCAGAGGTGTGTCCGGTTAACGAAAAATACTTGGAGGAAAATGAGAATGACTCTTAACCGCGAATCCCTTCCTTTAGTCATCGACTTTGGACCTGTTCGATGGGGCCTCTTTTATTTCACGCTTAAACTCGGCCACCAGACGTTTGAGACTAATTTTTCGGATGTATTTGACCCAACGTATCGCTTTAAGCATTGGCTTGAGGCAATCGCGATCGGCGTTGAGCAATGCTCCTTCACGTTTGACCCAGAAGGCAATGAGATCCGCTTCACCTTCGACCAAGTAACATATGACCGGGCTGAGTACCGTGTAACCCATCCATGGAGCGACGGCGAATTGCTTCTGAACGGAAATGTGGATCGGCGTCAGTTAGTAGGTGCGTTTTATAACGGTTTCTTGACCTATGACGCCTCGCCCGAATTTGACCGTTATCAATGGGAGGCAGAACCAACTTGGCATGTTCTCTCGGTCAAGACAGGAATTGATCTCGAAGGATTGATCAACAAGCTCTTGCCGTACGATCGCAGCGAGCTGTTAAGCCTCGACACTTCACTGAAGCGGTGTGACTTTCCAGCGAAATCCGACATTGTTGGCGATCAACTGGAAGCCTGGCCTTCCGAATTGCCGGACCGCCCCGCATTGTGGTCTTTAGCAGATGACTTCGATGTGTTATCAACGGACCGTAAACGAGAAGCACTGAGGAAGGCTTTAGAAAAACCGTATTGTTGTGAACAGAGGGGAACCAGCCTAAAGGAGCTTCGCTCTCCGTTAATCGATGATTTTCTTTCTCGGGCGTAGATCTCAGTTGAACCTCTCACCCCCATTTCACGTTGACCGACTAACGTTTTCGCGTTTCTAAGCCCTGTTACGAAATCCTATACATCAACGTGCTTCTGTTTGATAACCTCGCCCAGAGGGCCTCTAAACTTGAAGAAAAGCCCATTCTTGGTCTTTGTGATGTAGGGTTTTTGGTTCTCATTGGCCCGATTCCATACAAAAAGTCAAAGCAGACTTATATAGTTTGTTCCAAGTTTTTATTCGCGTTTGTACCTCAAATTGGGTAAGTGCGACTCGGAAAGAAAACGCCCCGAAATTGCAATAAACTTGTTGGCAGACAATTTGGCGAATATACTTTCTTCGCAATTGATCGATTCGCAACCCGATCCATATAGACTGCTCAGACTCTTCCACTTGGAATGGTCACAAAGCTTATTAATGACGACGAAGTTCTTCACAAACTCCAGCGAGCGGAGCCTTTTCGATAAGTTCACCGGCATTGTCGAGAACATGAAAGACCTTTACGCCTTTCATGCTGTTGTCGGGTATTTCCGTTCGTCGGGTTATTTCGCTCTCCAACCGTTTCTCAAAGATCTCAAAGAAATAAAGATCCTAGTTGGCATTAATGTCGATCAGATGTTTGCCGAAACCCAGCGAAGGGGGCTCTTGTTTTACGGGGACGAGGCAAGAACGAAGGCTGAATTTCTCGACTGGTTTGTACAGGATATCCGAGAGGCAAAATATAGCCGGGAAGTCGAGACAGGCATACTGCAATTTGTACAAGATCTTCTCGATGGAAGGATCGAAGTCCGCGCGCATAACACTAAAGCCCTCCATGCCAAGTTCTATCTTTTTCTCCCCGAGAAACATACTGAACATTCTGACGGCTGGGTGATCATGGGGTCGTCGAACCTAACATTAGCAGGACTTGGTGTTAAGAAATCACCCAATTATGAGTTGAACGTAGCCTTAAAGGATTTTGACGACGTGAAATTCACGCGAGACGAATTTGAAAGACTGTGGGCCGAATCAACCACGATTCTTCCAGCAGATATTCAACAGTTCAAAGAGAAGTCGCACATCGGGCAGACCTTCACTCCTTTCGAGCTATATCTGAAGTTCTTGATCGAATACTTTGGAAACAACATCGATTACGATCCAGACACGGTCGGCGATCTCCCCAAGACATTTCGCAAGTTAAGCTACCAAATCGATGCAGTCAACGAAGGCTTTCAGATGCTGATGCGGAATAACGGCTTTTTCCTCGCTGACGTGGTTGGGCTTGGAAAGACCGTTGTAGCTGCAATGATCGCGAAGCGTTTTCGTATCGCGAATGGCTCGCAGAACACAAAGATCTTAGTGGTCTACCCTCCCGCGTTAGAAAGAAACTGGAAAGAGACCTTTCGTGATTTCCGGCTCGATAAGGACACGAAGTTTATAACCAATGGGAGTCTTGAAAAGATCCTGGACGGCAAGAATCCGAATTACTGGCCGAAAGAGGACTACGATCTGATCCTTGTCGATGAAGCACACCGGTATAGAAACCACACTTCGCAGATGTTTCAAAATCTGCAGCGGATCTGCAAGGCGAAACGAAACGGCGAGGGTTTGATCGATGACGATAAAAAGAAAGTGATCCTTATTTCTGCGACTCCGCTGAACAATAGGCCTCAGGATATCTACTATCAACTTCAGTTGTTTCAGGATTCCAGGCGAAGCACTCTGACGGAAACGAACCTTCAAACATTCTTTGGCCCGATAACACGTGAGTATCGTGAAATTATCCGAGACCCTCAACCCGATCTAGGTCGGATACGGGAACTGTACGAACTGATGCGGGAGCGTATTATCACTCCGATCACCGTTCGCCGAACACGAAACGACCTCAAGAAATACCCTAAGTATCTGGACGATCTTACAGAGCAAGGCATATCGTTCCCGGAGATCGCACCACCGCGGCCGATAGAGTACGAACTCGGCGGCGAGTTGGGGGAGTTGTTCGTTCATTCGATGTCGGTACTAACGTTGGATGTTAAGTACCACCGTTATCAGGCGATCCTCAACCTCAAACAAGAGATCCGAGATGATATCTATCCGCAAGCGAGCCTTGTATCAATGTCCCTCGCTGGGATACTAAGAAACTTGATGGTCAAGCGACTTGAAAGCAGTTTTTTTGCTTTCAAACGAACTTTATCGAACGTTGCAAAAGCGACCGAGCGTATGATCGCCATGTTCGCTAACGATAAAGTCTTCATTGCACCGGATTTCGATGTTAACGCCCTGATGGAAAAGGGGTTCACGATGGAAGAGGTGGAGAACTACATTCTTGAGCGGACGCTAGATCAGCCGGATTCGCGAAACCGCATATTCCCTGCATCCGATTTTGAACCTGACTTTCTAACGGGCCTACAAAGCGATCTTGAGCTGCTTAACGACTTGATCTCCAAATGGCATAACATTGAGGAAGATCCGAAGCTAGAAAAGTTCTTTGACGCTCTGAAGAATGAATTTCTAAGGACTTCCCTCAACCCGACCGGCAAACTCGTGATCTTTACCGAAAGTAAGGACACGGCAAACCATCTGGAAGAAGCGATCAAAGAACGACTCGGAATTGAGGCCCTTAACGTATCCTCTCAAAATCGAACAAAACTCTTCGAATCGATCCGAGACAATTTCGATGCAAACTATTCAGGCGAACAGAAGGACGATCACAAACTTTTGATCACTACTGACGTGCTTGCCGAAGGTGTCAATCTCCATCGCTCAAACGTGATCATCAATTACGATACACCGTGGAACGCGACTCGACTAATGCAGCGAATCGGCCGTGTAAACCGGATCGGAAGCGTTGGAAAGGTGATCTACAGTTACAACTTCTATCCGTCGCCGCAAGGTGATGCTTTCATCAATCTTTACAACAAGGCGTTGGTAAAACTACAGGCGTTTCACTCGGCTTTTGGCGAAGATGCGAAGATTTACACCCATGAGGAGTTTGTGGAACAGTTCAAGCTTTTTCAGGAAGGCATCGAGGACGAGGAAGATAAGCGTCTGCAATACCTTCGGTTTATCCGCGAATTTAAGGACTCGAACCCATTGGAATTTAAGCGCGTCAAGATGTTTCCGCTAAAAGCCAGAACGGCTAGAAGTATTGCTCGATCTGATAAAAAGGATGTTGATGGTTCAACGGTAGTTTTTCTGAAATCGCCTTATAAGACAGAGTTTTATAAAGTGACTGGGAAGGACGAATCAAAGGCACTGACTTTCCTGGAGGCCGCTGCTATCTTCGAGGCAAATGCCACCGAGCCTTCGTTTCCGCTGCCTGAACAACATTACGACCAGGTCCAAAAGGCTCTAGATACCTTTGAGCAAGACTTTTTTGGTTCAACTGCTGAAATCGTGACGACCACAGATAAGGCGGACGCCCGATCTAATCAAGCGAAGAAGTTTCTACGTGATGTTCGCGGAATGACGAATCGCGATGAGATAAAGACCATCTGTACAAACCTTGGCGAACTCATAGATCGCGGTACTTATGCTCAGCTTGCTAACGAGATAAAAAAGCTAAGACAGAAAGTAGAAAAGAAACAGATCTCCTGGCAGCAATCTGAAGCGGTGTTGGCCGAACTTGCTCGAAAGTTCGATGCTCTTGACGAAGAATCTGATCCGAAGACTGTGTTAACACTTTCCGCAAACATAGAACCTGAGATCGTACTATCTGAAACTTTCATTGAATAATGGACAAGGAAACTCTCAAATCTATTCTCTCCACCGGTTATCAGTCCACCGAATGGCAGCGAGTGCTGACCGAGATCTTTGGAGCATCTAATATACATCGAGTCCCTGTCGCGATCACGTTACCTGCCAATGACATCGCGGTACGTTCTGTCGAGCTTGGATCATTTGCCACATCCGACGATAGGATCGTTGGACTCTATCAGGTTGATCTAAAAGACAACGTCCGCATCGGACAGAACCGCGTCGGCCTCCGTTCGCTTCTTCGCAACATTTACAAATACGATGTCGATGCGGCTCTTGTTGTTTTTGTCCAAAACGATAAATGGCGTCTCTCGCTGATCTCGGAAATTCGTATCCGCGATGCGGAAACCGACGAGGTTGTCGAGCAAAAGACCGAACCGAAACGCTTTACCTATCTTCTCGGTGTAGGCGAAACGGTTCGCACCGCTGTTGACAGTCTCGATTTCTATTCCCAATCCGATTTGAAGCTTGATTCTCTTCTAAAGGCGTTCTCGGTCGAAAAGCTGAATAAGGATTTCTTCTCCGATTACGAATCAGTTTTCCGACTCGTCGAGGAAGAAGTTAAAGGTAGCATTCCAGACGCCCGATCAAATGATAGAGTGGCCGCAGAAAAGCGAAGGCTTTTCACCCAGCGCCTGTTCAACCGGCTCATGTTCATTTACTTTCTACAAAAGAAAGCATGGCTTGAGTTCGATGGCGATACGGATTACTTGCGTCGGCTTTTCACAGAAGCCGAGGACCGTGGCGAGAACTTTTTCGCTGACCGATTGTTTTGGGTTTTCTTTTCCGGTTTGGGCGAAGCGGACAACGCTAATTTACACGACTCAGCAATTTTAAGAGAGCGGCGAGGCAACGTTCCTTATCTTAACGGCGGCCTATTCGAGAAAGACGAGGATGGATTCGACGAACGCGAGAGCGTTTCACTTAGTAATGAGAACCTTGGCCGTATTCTAACCCTTTTCGAACGCTATAACTTCACGGTTGACGAGTCCTCGCCGATTGATGTCCAAGTAGCCGTTGACCCTGAAATGCTCGGCAAAGTTTTCGAAGAATTGGTTACCGGTCGAGGCGATAGTGGTAGTTACTATACTCCTCGCGAGATCGTCCAGTTTATGTGCCGCGAAGCATTGATTCGCTATCTGGACTTCGAAGGTATCAGAATGCCAAAACTTCGTGCGTTGGTGTATCACTATTCCGATGAAAATCTGACGGTCGCCGAGGCTCGGACGCTGCTTCAAAGGCTAACCGAGATTCGAGTCGTCGATCCGGCCTGCGGTTCTGGAGCCTATCTTCTCGGCATCCTTCAGGAATTAACGATTTTGACTGGCATACTTGATACGCGGGCCCAAAATGCAGCCAAGGAAATCTTTGATCGGAAGCTTGCTATCATTCAGGCCAACCTCTACGGTGTCGATAAAGACAAGTTTGCCGTTCAAATCGCGAGGCTTAGGCTATGGCTTAGTTTGGCTATTGATTTCACCGGGGACGAACCTCAGCCGCTTCCGAATCTCGACTTCAAAATAGAATGTGGCGACAGCCTAACGGCACCTGACCCGAGCCGAGCAAATCTAGATGGCGTGGCAGATCAAATCGAGCAATATCGAAAGGCAAAGGCGAAATTCTTTGATGCGTCAATCCGTGTTCCGCATGACAAGGAATATCGCGAAGGATTACTTGAAGAGGTTAAACGTCTTCACGACGAAATTTCATTCTGGGTTCATGCTAATCAAAATGCGCGTGCTCCAGAAGATGCCTTTGACTGGGCGATCGAATTTGCCGAGGTATTCCAAACGAATGATGGCGGAGGCAGTGGATTTGATGTCGTCCTTGCAAATCCGCCTTATGGGGCTAAGGTTGGTGACAATGTGCGCGATCTTTACTTTGATCGGGCAAGAGAAGGCTCACAGTCAAAAGACACATACGGGCTCTTCATGGCCCGAGGGCTTCAACTCCTTAGGAAGGGAGGGATTCTCAGCTACATAGTTTCCGACACGTGGCGGACAATTAAATCTCATTTGCCTCTGCGGCGACGGATCCTCGAACAATCAAAGGTTCATCATTTTCTTGATCTTCCGCCCTGGGTCTTTGATGCGACTGTAAATACGTGCATTCTTACCCTCACGAAGCAACCGCCAACCGAAGATAACAACGTTCTTGCCGGAGATCTTCGCAATCTTCCTGTTCGAAACTGGCGCATGCTGGAAGATAATCTTCGTGTTGTGTCGGGTCATGGTTTCGATGCTCAGACCCTCGACTATGCTCGCTACACATATCCTCAAAGAGCGATCGCGACATACAGTAATCTCTCCTTTTTCATAGCATCACCCGAACTTTATCAGTTATTTAGTAAAGAGGATTTCACGCAGCTTGCCCGGATGGCGCAAGTCAAGCAAGGATTGATTACCGCCGACAATCACCATTATCTGCGCAAAAGAGAAGGCGTGCGAGGGAGTTATGAAATTCTTGACGAACGGAAACTTCTCCGCGAAACAGAAATTGCCAATCTATCCCAAGACGAGAAACGCAACGGGGTCGATCCAAACGAATATCAAGGCAGACACTTTTTGCCCTACGACAAAGGAGGCGAAAGCAACGCCGGGGATGGTTGGCTTCCAAACTACTATGTCCCGACGGGCTACTTCATTGACTGGTCAAGGTCGTCTGTTCACCGTTTGGAGACCCACACAAGTGAGAATCAGGATGGACGGATTGCGGCCCGTTTTCAGAATCGCGAATACTATTTTCGTGAAGGAATAACATTCTCACCAACGGGAGTCTACAGTCCGACGTTTAGATTGGGTTGCAGTGCGATCTTTGGAAACAAAGGATCTACGATTTTCAGCAATGAGAAACCTGCGACGTTGCTTCTGGCAATTTTGGCTTCCATTTTATCGCGGTATCAATTAAAGAACTACTTGTCCCACACAGTTGAAACCGGCGAAGAAGTACTTCTCAATTTGATGCTGCCTAAAATGTCTCAGGAAGATGAGAATCAGCTTGAAACATTGGTTCAGTCAATAATTGATAGTCAGAAACTTGACCCGCAATACTCTTATTATCGTCATGAACAAAGGGAAATCGATTCCCTGATCTTCAGACTTTATGCTCTTACTCCAGATCAGATAAGGGAAGTCGAAATGTGGTTTTGTAGACGCTATCCACGACCAGCGGAAGCTCAGGGCTTTACTGCTGAGGTCAAGGAAAAGTATGCCGATCATTTGGCTCGTTGCGAACGCATTCTTTCAAAGCCACCGGAATATTGGCATTCAAATCCGATCCTAACGCTTATCGCTCAAGGCGAGAGTTCGCAGTTAGAGTTCAAGGAAACATTGGAAGCAAACAATGGGACGGGCGAGAAACATCCGGGTGTGTTGCTCAGCAATCTGAAAACTATTGCGGCATTTCTAAATACCGATGGCGGAACGCTCCTGATCGGTGTTTCTGATTCCGGCGAGATCAAAGGACTAGAACTCGATTTCAAGCTTTGCGGAAAGGCAAACCTCGACGGCTTCGAACTAAAGCTTCAAGACCTGATAAAAGATCGCCTTAAGGCTCCGGTCGGAAAGGTCAAGGTCAGCTTCGAAACCCTGCCCGAAGGCGATGTTTGCCTTATAGACGTCGAACCCAATCCCGCAGTTACATTCCTGGACGGAAAAGATGTATATGTGCGAACAGGCAACAGAACGGAGAAACTCGAAGGCCCTCGACTGGCCGAGTGGATACAAACACGAAATGCAAATTGATCTATTTTGCCAGCGAAGACTTCTATGATGATTGACCGCCGCGAGCTCGACAACATTATCTTCTACGCCCTCGGCCTGACCACCGGCGAACGCGACGCCGTTTACGAGGCCTTATCGTCCTCGTCTCAAAACGCCTCCAACGCGCCCAGACGATAACCAGCTAATGGACGAACGCACTTGCGAAGTAGGATTCAATCTATGGTTTCTCATTGACGAAGCTGTTGGCTTTGTTTATGCACTGTTAGGACGGGCGTACATGCTTGAAGGAACTGACCAGGATAAACTCAGAACTCTCCACGCCCTCGCTCCTACCGACTACATGCTTGCGACGAAGCAAAGGGTACCGAAAAACTTCACAGTCATCGATCCTGCCGGAAATCGAAGAGAACATCTGGTCGATCCACAGTTAGCTATGGATTTAGAGCATATTCCTTACATTTTCGAGTCGGTGATACAAGAACTTGAGAAGAAATTACCGCCGGAGGTTATCTGGGTTGATGGCGAAATGGTTTCGCGGCCGTTGACGATATCGCCGAGTCCAATAACTGTTTGCACCGGGCTGTTAGAACATCACGACGGGCGGATTACGCCGCTGATCAAACCTTTCGATGGCTAGTGGCAACAATCGATGCGGTTTACGAAGCCGTAATAGGCTTGGTCTCAACACGCCTGCACCCCACAGACGATGCCGACCCTGTATGACAATCAAAAAGGCCGAAATACGGCCTTAAGCGGACGAAATGAATGACTTACTGCCAATTCAGATAAAGCGTTTCTTGTCTGTGGCGTGCTGGATGTCGTAAAAGCGTTTGCCGAGCGTATCGGTCGGCGGAAGTTCATATTGTGCGGTCTTCGCGATCCCGAGTCTCTTCATTTCGGCATAAAAACTCTCAAGGTCACGAAATTCCGTGTTCTCTCCATTCTCCTTCCTGAATTTTTCGGATTCCTTTTTGACTTTATCTACAATTGACATTTTGCCCCTCCGAGTTGATCAGAAAAATAGTCTGTTATGAAAAAAGGCCTGTTGATTCGTTCGTGCAATGTAATCGGTGAGGAGATCGTTGTACCCCCGTATCTTATCACGAAGGCCCTGGTCATTGGAATAGTCTTCAATTTTAAGGCGTACCAGCGTCTGCAAAGTTGCCAGGCTTATCATGCGGCCATGCGAATGCCACGTTTTATTGTCGCCCAGCAATGAAGCTATTTCCTCGGCTCTCTTTTCTTTCTCGACTTGAGTTACCCGTTGCCCTTTCTTAGTCGGATCGGTTTCATGGGTCGTCCAGTCCTTGAATTTGTATTCAACTAGCCATTTTTTCAGCAAAGTGATGGTCAAATTGCGAACTTGCTCAAATTGATTAAGCATCGCTAGATCAAGGTTCTGTAAGATCAAAAACTCAGCCTGCGTCAATTCGTTTGCTTTAGCCTTTTCAAGTAGCTTTTCAACTTGATCGAGATATCCTAACGCAGGCACAAAACGAGTTCCATTGAATACCTGTGGATCAATCGGGCCAAGCGACGACGAATAATCCATGTAAATCTTATCGCCCGACATGCAAAAGATGGTACCAGCCGACATTGCTGCGTCGGGCACCACAAAATAGACTTCCTTGTAGTGGAACCGAATTATCTCTACCAACTTTTCAACCGTCTCGGCACTCCCGCCTGGCGTATTCAAGAAGATGACTAATCGGCATGTATTACCATGGTTCTCGTTATTCTGTCGCAGTTCTTCGATGAAATTGCGGAAGAATCGCTCCATGCCGGGCTGTATCTGTGCGTAGAAGAAAATTACATCAGCACCGAAATACTCTTCGAGAGCTTTAAGGCGCTCATGCAATAGCTCTTTGATGGTTGCATCAAATGTAGTGATCATCGCTTCTCGTTTCGGATGAACTTTGGCTAGATTAAGTCTAACATAAACAATGATCTGCGTTAATTTTGAGGATTTGTATCGTTGCTTGCCGAACGCCGCGTACTCGATAGCATGATCTTTCATGCGCTCGCAATGTTTACGGGCCCAATGCGATTTGGGTTAGGATGCCGTCATCGACTTTGTCTCAAGACGCGTCCAACAAGCACAAATGATCACGCACTAGGAAATTGGGAGAGCAATCAATGGAACTTGGAAGATTACAACGCGTAGAGCCGCGGGATGTTTGGGCAAACGAGGCCTTGCATTTTACTCCGTGGCTTGCACAGGCTCAGAACCTAGAACTTTTGGGAGAAGCCATCGGTCTCGATTTAGAACTTGAAGCACAAGAGAAAAGTGTTGGGCCGTTCAGTGCCGATATTCTATGCAAGGACACGGTGAATGGCAATTGGGTGTTGATCGAAAATCAACTGGAACGAACTGATCATAAACATCTGGGACAGTTGATAACCTATGCATCGGGACTACGGGCCGTGACCATCGTATGGATCGCCAATCCATTTACAGAAGAGCATCGCTCGGCACTTGATTGGCTTAATGAAATTACTGACGACAAATTCAATTTCTTCGGACTTGAAGTCGAATTATGGCGCATTGGCGATTCTGACATCGCCCCGAAATTCAATGTGGTCTCGAAACCGAATGATTGGAGCCGGAGCGTTGCGGCAGGGGCTGCAAACGTGGAAATGGAGAATTTGACAGGGGCGAAGGAGCTACAACTTCGCTTCTGGACTGATTTCCGCGATTTCGTCGAAGCAAGGAAAACAGTGATACGGCCCACGAAACCTTTACCTCAGAATTGGATGAATATCAGCATCGGTCGCAGCGGTTTTCGACTGATCGCCGTAGCGTCAACTTGGGACTCAGAGATGAATAGCTACGATTCAAACGAGATTCGTGTCGAATTTGAAATTGCAAAAGATCCCGACGCTAAAAGATTCCAAATACTTGCAAATGACAAAGAGCAAATCGAATCGGAGTTAGGATATCCGATCGAGTGGCATAACCCTCCAAACAAGATCTCAAAGCGTGCCTATGTTAGAAAATCTGTTTTGCTATCGGATAAAAGTGACTGGCCGAATCAGTTTGAATGGCTAATTAGTCACCTCGAAGACTTTCATAAGGTGTTTTCATTACGCGTTCGGACACTTTAATGCGTCCATCGACGATCTGATCGGGAACTTATGAACAAGGACCGCTTCAGCGACCAATCTGAATCGACAGATTTGCCTGAGACAGATGGTTTGGCTAGATCGTTAAGCCCGCAAGCACTTAAAATGCTTTCCTCGAAACGGTATGACGAGCAGGTTTCATATGACCAGCCGTTTGGAAAGTCGTTTGAAAACGAGAGTGCGATTTTCACCGCAGAACAAATGTTAGAAAAAGTGAATGAGGCGGGATACAAGGATTTGTTCGATAATCCATTTGCGGATGTTGGCGAGTTTTTATATGCGTTGGAATGCGATTTGGCCGGGATTTATACAGGCGAGGAAACGATAGTTGATTTGGATGATTTTATCGGTAACTGCACCCGATGCAAGCTTTGTGAGAATCGAAAAAGCATCGTCAATGGTGAGGGGTCTCCAAACCCTGGTGTTATGTTCGTCGGAGCTGCCCCAGGACCAAATGAGGACGAGATAGGGCGGCCATTTGTCGGGCCCGTCGGTAAACTTCTTGACAACATCATCAGCGCAATGGGCCTAGAACGAGAAGATGTATTTCTAAGCAACGTCGTACGCTGCCGTCCACCTGAAAACAGGGTGCCAACACTTCGAGAGATCGAGACATGTAAGAATTTTCTTTTTCATGAGATCGCGATACTGTGTCCTAGCGTAGTTGTTGCTCTTGGGATGACAGCTTCACGAGTTTTGCTCGGCTACGCTACGGATTTTAATGAGGTCAGGGGGCGATTTTCCGATTTTCGGGGATTCCCGGTGATGACGACGTTTCATCCCGCGTACCTGCTTCGACATCCCGATAGAAAACGAGAAGCTTGGTCCGATCTGAAGAAGGTTATGGAATACCTGTACGAAGAGAGGTGATCGAGGGATTTTTCTGAGCCCATCCCGATTGTAGCGAATCCTCGTGGCAAATGGACGCCCAGTGAAAGTGAATTTACATTCTCTTTTGCCCGGTTCCTTGACCGGTCCTTCTGTACATGGGAACACTATCCGCAAGTGAAACGGTTTTTGTTCGAAGTAGATCCGGTTTCCTTTGGTTCGGCTACCGATACTTCGGTTCCGCTATCAGATCCATATACGGTTTCTTTCTCCCACTCACATTCGGGAGCGGCTTCCTGTATTCAGGTTGGTTCTCAGGCTGATTAGAGATTTCCCTTTCTATCAGTTTCGCGAGTGATTCGGCTCGTCTCCTCTGCGCTTCCAAATTCTCCACTTCGTCCTTTGAGGCGGGTCGTAGAATCATATTGAAATCTCCTTTGTGAATTTGTCTTGTGTTCTGTCATGCCGGGAACAGCAGGCACTTAATCGACCACAACTCACTCGTTAGAGCAGAACATCGCCAATGCTATCACCTTTCGGGTTTTGCGACGGAAAGGTCTGCTTCAGCGATTTCGGCTGGCACGCTTGGAAGGTGGTATACCTCAGAAATACCCGTGCTTCGAAGAGCGGTCCAAATAGGATCTTGCTCGACTAAACGGGTCTTGAGGCAGATTACATGCGGCCCGACGACCATGAATCCGAAGCCTAGAGCTTCGAGGTGTGTCCGCGGACGGACATCGAGACCGATTACCGTATCCAGCGAAATACCGGACGCCTCCGAGCTCTGCTTCAACGAATTGATGAAGGTGATCATCATCGCGGTAAACCCCGGGCCGAATGAGTCGTCAAATCCCGACCCGAAGGAGGTCTCCTGAACTTCCCGGCCGTCAGACGAAGGAGAGCCGAAGTAAGCAATTCCAGATTCGACCTTCCCACCGTCCTTCTTTCGTATATAGGTGCAAGGCATGAACATACCTTCGAAGCCGCTGCGAAGGTACTCAGCAAGACTTAGCGCGATCAAGATACTGTTGGCTTGGAAGCGTCGAAATCCTTGCTCCTCGTCGCAAGGAACTGGTTGCTGTTTGACGAAAGACACCTCTTGATCGTCGCACTGCATGACAATTCCAAAATGGGCTCCTTTCGGCCGTTCGCCACCATAGCCAACGAATCCGTACGGGAGGAATGACCGGATAGCACGTAATAGCTCTACCGGTGGAGTAAGAAGTTGAACGCTGCCTTGGGGTGTTTTGATGGTGTTCATCTCAGAAAATGGGCGAAAGACATATTTGGGAACGCATTTCTAAGGTGTTGACAAAATCATACTGGGTCAGAATGCTCATCTTCTTGGAGGATCACCGGGAGAGTTCTATCGGCAATTGTTGCCGATAAGGCCCGTGCCATCACTCACCTCCATCTGTCAGGAAGTGTCCTTGCTTGAACCATATCCCTTCTCTCTTGGCGTGGTCCTCTAAGACTCGTTCTTGTCGCCGGACGGTATCGAAGTGGAATCCGCCCCTTTGCGGCCTGTCGGCTCACCTGTTCTCTCATTTGATATGAAGTGAGTGGGTGCTTAGCCATTTCCGCGACCAGTGAATTGCTAGTCCTCGGACTTCAATACTTCCAGTATCGCGTCGATTTCCCGGTCGGTCAGGCCTTTCGCCCTCAATTCCTTCAACCTTTCTGATCCCTTCGATTCCAGTCGGAAGGCGTCTTGGTCGGTTCCCGCAATGTTTCCTTGCGTGTAAGGCAGTTTATCCGCAGCTATAGCGGGCTGTTCCATTCGCTTTCGATTCCGTGCGTCTACGTCAGATTCAGTCACAGTCTTTGCATCCTCTAAATCGTTATACGCGCGGTATAGGCTTAATTGCTCAAGTCTCTCTCAACACTCTCCGCGATTTCCGTCAGCCCCACCAGGCTAAAGTAATCGCGGACCTTTCTCATATCTTCGTTGTAAGTCTCGAAGCTTTTTTCATTGTCCTTCCCGTGAATGTTCGAAAGCTTTTGCCGGATCGTCTTTTCGCTGTAGCCGGTAAGGAATGAGATCGTTTTGGCTTTGTCAATGTTAGTGCAGTCAACCTTGGCATTCGTGAGCAGATAATTCAGAAACAACGTTGTGCGGTCAAGCGTCCTGTCTCCGTTCTTTGTATTAGCCTGGTCGATCGTAGGTTGGCTTGCTTCGTCTGGCAACTTCAGTTCTTGCAAGGCCTCCAATCTTCGAATGTTTATGTCGCAAAGTTTAATAAACGCTTCGCGTACTCCCTTTTTGTATTCAGCATCTTCGCTAGTGTATTTTTCAAGTTCGGCCTCAGAATGGTAAGCTTCGCACTCAATTTTCAGTTTCCGTAGATGTTCAATACGTGAGTCATTATCAGGAAGAGACTCTAGATAAATCTCGGTAACGGAATAGCTTGGACATTCCCAAACCGACCGTTTTCTCTGAATCCGTTCCCAGTTAAGGGCCGGAATGGAAGCCTCCCACAATGCACTTACATATCGTGCGCAATTTTGAAATTCCTTATCGTCTCTAACACGATCAGAATGTACCCAAATCAAACCTTCCAAAGTACCCAAAAAATATCTATAGCCAGGTGCGCCACCTAGTTTAAAAATTCGCGCGCATTCACTGATTTCGCTGACCGCAAGCAAAGGATCATTTTTGAGACTAATCGTTTTTTCTAGGCCCTCGCCAAGCAGATCAAAAAGTTCTAAAGGATCAAACGGCTGATCTTCAGGTCCATAGGAATCAACCGCACTCGGTTCTTCGTCGCCGCTTATGACTTCAAAGCCGTCGAAAAACACTTCGCGATAAAATTGCTTGTAGTGTTGGTGGTTTAGGTAAGACAGAAGTCGCGAAAGTCGTTCATTTTCGTCAAGCCCTGACTCATATAGTCGGTAATCACAATCACTGGGAGGCTTCCATGTCCTACAATAATCAATATAAGACTTAATATAGCCCGTTTCACGGTCGTCAAAACCGAATTCGCACAAATCGATCATCTCTTATGAAATCTAAGGTTTTCTTAGGTAGGTCAAAATCTTGCGCGCCTCGTGTGTGCCAAACGTGCTCGAAGAGTCACTAACCTATCAGAACAATGATAAACCAGAATTATCTTCTTGGTTAGTATTAATCGGAACTAGAACGACTGTGAAAGAAGTGAGAAAAACAGAATAAATCTAACTGTCAAGATTCATAACCCCAAGGTCGGGAGTTCGATCCTCCCCCCCGCCACCAATAGAATCAACAACTTACGGCAGGCTGGCACCTGCCGTTTATATTTCCGTTGCGAATCCGTTGCAGAAATGCTCATTTTTACCATTTAGCTTTTCAACCGCTTGGTGCATTGCCGCATTCGAGGCGTGCGTATAAATCATCGTTGTGCGCACGTCTGAATGGCCAAGTATTTTTTGCAGGACGATCACGTCAACACCCTCATCAGCTAATCGAGTCGCGAACGTGTGTCTTAGGTCATGAAATCTGAAATTACGTATTCCTGCATCGTCAACGGCTTTGCGGAAGCTCTTCTTCAGATCGAACAATTTTCCGCCGGTTCTGGGACTTGGGAAGACGAAACCGGTTGACTGATGAATGGAAAACAGGATCTCTCTGATCGTCGCATTCATAGGAACAAATCTTTCAGTACTTGACTTGGTCTTACGAACAACGATTCGATTTCGCGAGAAATCAAGGTCCTCCCAGCGAAGACTGAATATCTCACCTCGTCTTAGCCCGGAATGCAAGGCCACGAGCACGATCCGCGAAAGAAGGTCGTTTCCATTCAGATTGCTGAACAACTTACCTTCTTCTTTCTCGGACAAAACGCGAAGCCGTCGATTATTCGGCCGGAACTTCTTTACGCGAAAACAAGGATTGCTCGGGATCAAATCACCGTCAACTGCAAGTGAGAGGATCTTGGACAGAACCCTTAAATGGTTGTTGACGGTCGCCAAGCTCCTTATGTTTCCCTGTTTAGTCGGCGTGCTGAGGAACTGCTGCTTGAACACCTCGATCGCCTGGGAATCGATTTGCCGAAGCTTCTTACCTTTGAACGCTTTGACGAGTACCTTGCAAATTGAAATGTCGCTGACGAACGATTTCTTATTCGCTTCCGAATAGGGCAGAAACGTTTCTATGACAAAGTTTTCAAAGAGCTGGTCAGGTTTAGGTTCGAGGCCGTAAGCTCGCTGAAAAAGCTTTGTCATGATGACCGCTTCAGCTTGCTCCGCCTGTTTCTTTGTTCTTGCGAGCTTCAACGTTGTAACAATTCGCTCGCCATTGTAGGAGATGTCCGAGATCCATTTCCCGGTATCTTTCCTCTGTCTAACTGTCATTTTGCCTCCTCACGTCGTGTGCGAAGTGGCACGTATATCTTAGCCCAGCCCGAGCAATTTTCTGTACCGCACATCTTGTTCCTTTTTCGTTTTCGGTTTGGCCTTTTCGATACGGAGTGGATCGAGTTTCACAGCAACCTTTTGTTTGCCAGAGAGTTCGTGTTTTCCGACGAGCAGAAGCTCGTCTCGATCAAACTGGTATTCACGTCCGACCCGGTAGAATGGAATTCGGCCTTCGTTTAGCCACCGATAGAGTGTTGACGGGGCCTTTCCTAACAACTCACATGCTTCCCTAAAATTCAGTCGTTGGCCGGATGATTGCTTACCCTTTCGGGAAGGTCGATCCGATCCGGTGAGTTGCCGCAGGAAAGCAAGAAGGTCCATCAGGCTACCGGCTCTTACTTTATGGGCTAGGTCGGCCGGGATTTCCTCCCGCAACTTCCTTTCTATAAGCGGAATTTTCTTTTGGTTTGATACAACAATGACCACGTAATCATACCCGGCAGCAAGACATTTTTGGGCGTTATGTGTTTCGTAGCTTGTCGTCGAGACGCAGACCTCGGCTGCGAGCTTTATTCTTTCGTTTTCGATCGAGACATCGACTTGTCCCCGACCGTCAAGAATTGGTTTCTCGATTTCGGCCCGCAAACCATTGGTTTCGGCCATTCGCTTTATAACAGCCTGCAGTTCGCGATGGTGACGGCCGCCACGGCCAGTCGCCGAGACCCTGGAATCTGTTAAGGGTGCGCTGCCAGCAGCAGCCGTATTAGACGGGACGGCAGGCTCCGTAACGACTGGGGTAGCCTTGCCCTTAATTGCGTTCGGTAGTAGAGCGGCGTCCCGTCGATTCTCGCTCTCAACTTCGGTCCTGGGTCTTGCATAGTTCCCCCGCGAGTGTTCTAGAATCGCCCGTCTCCGTCTTTCCGCAATCTCGGCAGGAACGGGATCCGGCGGAAATGTCTCCAGGTTGAAGTCGTATTGACTTTGTTCTAGTCTGCAAACCGCTTTTCCGACCCCAAGGTTTTTCAGGTCGTCAGCAGTAAAGAATGAAAAACCTTTTGCGAGTCTTTCAGCGTCTTCATCGACTCGAAAGCAAACGCGGGTGAAAGCGTTGGCCAGAATGCTGTCCAAGAGATCCGGCGGGAACTGCCGCAGTTGTTGATGGGCCGTGACTAAGCCAAGACCGAATTTACGGCCAGCGGTAAGGATCTGACTCATGCTCTCCGTCACAAAATTATGGGCTTCGTCCAGATATAGAAAATATGGCCGGCGAGTCGATTCTTTTATGTTTTGGCGGCTCAGGGCGGCGTGATAGAAGCGGGAGGCTATCAGGCTTCCAAGCATGTAAGAATTTTCGATGCCTATTGCCCCGTGGGAAAGCCGGACGAGAAGGATCTTTCCCTCATCCATAATCCTGCGGAAGTCGAGTTTGTTTTCTCTTTGGCCAACAATATTTCGGATGATCCTCGAACGACAGAATGTGTCGAGCCGTGTCAGAAGCGGGGCGTAGGGATTGCCCTTTATTTGCGGGAACTCGCGAAGCCAGTAGTAGGAGATCTCCTCGTCGCGAACCGTTTCCAGGAAGTCTTCTCGAAACGCGCGGTCGATGAGAAATGCCCTAAGATCACGAAGACTTCCTCCCCGGGTGCTTTCCAGGAACGCCAGTATCGCATTCGCCAGAACCGAGTTCATCACATCGCCCCAGCTTGTCGAGAACCTTTTGAAGATCGAAAGAAGGTCCGAGGCCAACAGCGTTTTTTCGAGTTCCGAATTCGCAAAAAGAATATTGAACCCGATAGGGAAATTCTCATCGGCAGGGTCGAACAAGATAACGTCGCGCGCCCGGTCATTGGGGATTCGCTCCATCACCATGTCAATAAGATCGCCGTGAGGGTCGAAGGTGCTAAATCCCAACCCTTGAGCGGCATCCTGGATCATCATTTGGATCAACATGGAGGATTTTCCTGAGCCGGTCGCACCCACCAGATGCATGTGTTTCAGTCTTTGATCGGCCGACAGTCTTACTACGTTTTGTCGTCCGTTGTGGCAATTGGCGCCCAAGACCAATGTTCCTGTAGCAGCCGAGGGCGAAGCCTCTTTTGTGCGAGCACTGGAGCGTAAGAGTCTTTCTGCTCGAACGTTTTCAGACGGGATATGAGCAAGTCCGGTTAATTCCTCAGCATTAAGCAGCATCCCACTTCGATAACTGGTTCTCGATTTAAACGAGAGAACGTGATTGCCTACCGGAAGAGCGTCATTGTTTAGGGCGATAAGCTCATTGCGGCTCGGATTCGAAAAAGGCGACAGATTACCGCCTAGGGTTCGGATAATACTCCAGCCCCGGTCAAGACTCCCGCTTTGAACGGCAAGCCGGACAGTAACCGCAAAGAGCGGAGAAGCGAGTTTTTCCTTGACGGCCTGACTGCTTTCACGGAAAATTTCCGGAGCCGAAGGATCACTTCGTATCCGTTGGATTTCGTCCGCCCAACGGACTTGGGTTCTTTGAAAGAGCACCTGATACACGACGGTCTCGCCTTTTTGCAGACACGCCATCGAAGTAATAAGGCCTGTGAGCGGGTCAGGGGAAAAACTCCGAAAAGTCATCAAGGGCCAAAGGAAACTGTTTGCAAGCCCAAAATCCGCAACAACCGTCGGCAATCGATCCGAAGGAAGTGAGGCCAGATGGTTCCGCGCTTCTACTGTGACGATTCCCGGGAAAAACGCTTTTAACTGGCTTTGCAGGGAATGTGAGAAGGATTCGTCGCAGGCCATTTGTGCAACTACTTGCTCTGAATCGGCGATAAGTTCGAATGCGACCGGCGTTCTGCAGCTGCTCAGGCTCAGCACGAACTGAGAGACCATAGCGGGAGAAACATCCAGCCCGTCGGAAGGCAATATTCTTATTTCGCTTATGTTCTCTGTGCGATAGAAGGTTTGCGGTATTGCCGCTTTTTGTAAGTCTCTGACAGAAGCCAAAGTCGCTGGAGAATGGAGCTGTCGTTGGCCGGAGCCTCGCGTTATTCGGGCGTCGTCTCTGACTGGAAGATTTGGAGCTATCACAACTTTGATATTGTCGAACGGCGGTTCAAGATCGACGGCGAAATCCCAAACCATCCAGCCTCGTCCTCGCAGTTCCCAACTACGGTATGCCTCCGCCATCGCAGATCCGTATCTTAGATCGTTATTTGAAGGATAGGTTTTCAAGGAAGATAGAATTCTCGAAAAAGCGGCCTCGCCTCGTTTTCCTGTAGTGGGCGAACCTGCTGCTGAGCTGTCAGTCGTTCGGTCGCCTGCAGGACTGTTGAACGAATAGCCTGTTCGAACGCATGATGGTGGTCCTCACGGTAAAACGTCGGAGGTCGCAGAAGCTTCTCAGCGACAAACCCTATAAACGGGATTTGAAAAAAGGTGAGGACAAGCCGGCCTGGTGATACTGTGTAGCGCCAACTAACCAGAAGACCAGTTCCAAAAGGAACTCCGCCGATGAAGCAGGCAACCTCCCTGCACTTAACCAGCAAGTACAGCCTTCGGGTTGAAAGAAGATTCCATTCGAGTTTTGCGATCCGTTCAGTTTGTACCCCGATTATTTGCCGTTCCAGTAACGAATGTTCTGTTGCGGCGTATAGCTGGAGCGGTGTTACCGGGTAGTTCTCAAGATAAACTTGACGAGACCGATATTGTGGGTTATTAGCGATAAGCCTGGAGGTCAGCCAGTGAACCGCTCGGTACGACTGCCTGAACGGATCGATAAATAAAAGACGAAAACAACTCCGCAATAAACGTCGTTGCAGCGTGTTCCTAGGTGCGAGTCGATCTAAGACCCAGGAACAGATGATGAATATCAGAGCAAACCAAAAGGCGATCCGAAGAAGCGCGAACAGAAGTGCTTGAAGGTCATTCATAAAATCTACACGCTGGAGTTATACGCTTCCGTCAGAAAATGCTCGACATAGCTGTATGCGCTCTGAAAATCGCGGGCGGGCTTTTCGAAATGAAGTTTGAACCACCGGTCGTTCGGATAAAGAAGCTGTAAGCAGCGGCCGTGCCGATGTGTCTTGGCAAAAGCAGGGGGATCGTAAAGATAGACCTCGGCCGGCATTCGTGTCCATTCGACGATCCGTCCCGCAACGCGAGATCTGACGCGACCGCTGCGATCGAAAACGAGAAAATCTCCGGTCAGTGTTGTCGCGCCGCCCTGCCGTTCAATGTTCCAATCAGCCGGACCGAAAGAATTATCGAAGAACTCCTTTATTAGTTCGCTAAGAAAGCCCATCGTTCAAATTCCGCAACTAAGCGTCACAAACCGTAGCACACCGAGCAGCCTTTACGTTTCTCGACACGGCCGATCCTTTCAGTCGAACTGCCCGTTAGGTCCAACTCACGCCAATTGAAAGGTTCCATACCGCCCCAGCCCATAACCGCCCGATGAACAAGGAAGACGGTATGAGCCGCAACCATGAAGCAGGCCGAGATGATCGCCGAAACGCACGGCATCGATGCGATAGGGTCGAGATCCGGGAGAGCACACCAAAGGCATGGATCGAGAGGCGACGGGCCTTGCAGGAATACGCGGCCCCGCATGCCGTCGGACGATAGCATGGAGAAAACTGCTGGGATTCGCCGGCGCCGGGCTTCGATAACCGCTTTAAGACGGCAGAGGTTGTTATCGACTCCAACAACGAAAATATCTGCCGGGAGCGGATAGTCGTCCACCGCCACTTCGAACGGCACACCGATACCCGTAATCGTGCCGCCTAAAAAGGCATGAGATCGCAAATTCTTTGCCAGCCTTATTCCTTTCGGCAGTCCCAGATCTTCCTTGAAAAAGAACTGTCTGGAGAGGTTGCTTAGCTCTGCTCGATCGGGGTCGATGATTGTTAAGTGTCGGGCGCCGCTGCGAACAAGAGCGAGACCGGCCGCGCCATTTAATCCGCCTCCGCCGACAAGTACCGTTCGAGAGTTGTCAAGCATCTCTTGCCTGTGGGCCGGAATCCCATCGTGCCGAGCAAAGAGATCAACTTCAAACGTACCCGCCTCCGAAATGTCCTCTCCCTCAAAAGTTTCAAGCGGTTTGTCGAGAACCCACCATTCGGTTGGGAACGTCGGAGCTTCCTGGACATGACAAAGCCCTAATTCATTCTCGTACGGGTCGATTTCCTGTTTATTCATATCTGCACCTCTTAAGCTAGAAGTTGATAGACGTTTTCGGTATTGGAACACGCTCGAATTCCGGGGCCTTCGATTCGAACGGCAACCTTTCCGTTCTCGAGGGCCTTTCCCCAAAAGCGAACGAAACCGTCTCTAACCATGATTGCGGAAACGAGGAGCGGCGAGTAATCTCTCAGCCAGTTCCTTTCCTGTCGCAGATCGATGGGGCTTGGATACGTGGCGTCACTACTTCTCCCAGGATGCGAATGCAGCCATGCGACGAGGTAGGTATCGGTCTCCGACATGGAAATAAGCGCACGTCCCAAACGATCCGGGTCGGCGTGTACTCCAGTAGCACTCGCCGTGCCGGTCACGTCAAAAAGAGCTGAGATGATAATTTCATCACCTTCTTGTCTTCCCGCAGCGACCATCATTCGCTCGGCGGGGAACAGCGAGTGGTAAAGCTGGTATAGAAGCGACGAGTGAAGCGTTAAATGCGGAACCAGGTTTGCCTCTAACGCCTTCTCGGTTCGGGGAGGTGAAGAGGTCTGAGCCCTATCCAAACTTTTCATGTCGCTCGATGGGGGCTTTGGCAGAACGAGCGAATAGCGTCTCTTGATCTGCTGCTTTGCGAAAAACAACAGGTTGAGTGTGCGACCGACGATCTCAGATGCCTGCGATGAATGCGAGATCAGATCAGAAAGCAGCAAGGCCTCGCATTTCGATATTTGACCGTCAAGAAAGTCAATCGAGTCGTTTACGGTGATTTCCCGGCGTGGGGTGGAAAACTGCATTGTTGCAGCATAAACGTCGGTCAGGTTGTCGACCGCAAGGTGAAAGGCCTCGGTAATTAAATACGAGCCTATGAAATCTGGAATTTTGTTGACGCTTCGTTTGGAATCCTCAGCAAGCGCTCTTTCCAGCTTTTTCACTATTGATCTGATTCCTTTACCGGGATCGTTCCGGAGGAATCTCATTGCCTGTCGCGGACTCGATGTTATGGTGGGTAACATGTTTCTCCTCCTCTCGCTTGTGCCAAGACTAACAACCAAGCGACTCTACAA
>JAEUQK010000040.1 GCA_016789265.1 Blastocatellia bacterium | reverse complement strand
CTCGCACGATCATCTTCGGATTGTGCTTCGACATCACCTTCGTGATCGCTGCCGTCAACGTCGTCTTCCCGTGATCCACGTGCCCGATCGTCCCAATGTTCACGTGCGGCTTCGAACGGTCGAATTTTTCCTTGCTCATCTCTTATGCCTTCTCCGGTAACTAGTAGTCTTAAACCAAAATGGAGCCCAAGACGGGATTTGAACCCGTGACCTCTTCCTTACCAAGGAAGCGCTCTACCCCTGAGCTACTCGGGCTGATTGTCAAAAAATATATGGAGCGGGAGACGAGGCTCGAACTCGCGACATTCAGCTTGGAAGGCTGACGCTCTACCAACTGAGCTACTCCCGCCCACTGGTGCAAGGGGTAGGATTCGAACCTACGTACGACTTTCGCCGGCCGGGTTTACAGCCCGGTGCCATTAACCACTCGACCACCCTTGCAATCCTTAAATTGATTGCTAAGCCTGACTTCTTGAGCCAATTAGCAAATTTCCAATATTACCGAAGGCTTGTAAATCTTGCAAGTTTAAACGGGCGGTTTTCAATTTAAGCCTTAGAACGGGGGTGAAATTTTTCGTAGGACTTCTTTAAGTGGGCGTCTGTGATGTGGGTGTAGATCTGAGTGGTCGAAATGTCCGCGTGACCGAGCATTTGCTGGACAGATCGGATATCTGCCCTGTTTTGAATAAGATGCGTAGCAAACGAATGACGTAGTGTGTGCGGCGAAACGTCTTCAAGGCCGCATTTTTGAGCGTAACCCTTAATAAACGCATGGATCATTTGCCGGTTCACCGGCCGTCCCGCGGGAGTGACAAAGAGGTTCTCGACCGCAATGCTCTCCTGCTTTCGGCGAAGAGAAAGGTAGCTTTTTACCCATTCAACTGCTGACGCTCCGACCGGAACTTTGCGGGTCTTGCTGCCTTTTCCGGTGCAGGTCAGCACGCCGCCGTCGAGATCGATGTCTCGGGTCTGAATGTTCACAGCCTCGGAAACTCGTAACCCACTTGAATACATAAGTTCCAGGATCGCCCGGTCGCGAAGCCCGGTCTCTGTGGAGACGTCGGGCTGCGAAAAAAGCAGCTCAACCTCGGCCTGATTCAGGAATTTCGGCAGATAAGAACTCTTCTGTGGCGAATCAAGGTTCTCAGCGGGATTTTCCTTAATATGTCCTTCAAAGATCAAAAATTTGTAAAAGCCGCGTAAACTACTGAGGAGACGACGTTTCGAGTTTTCGGAAAGCCGTTTTCCGGATAGATCGATCAGCCATTCCCGGAGATCGTTCCGGGTCAAGGTCAATGGGTTCAGCCCATTCTTTTCGGACCATTCCTTCAATTTTTCAAGATCGGTCCTGTACGCTATCAGCGAATTCGACGCTAAACCCTTTTCTACCCTTACATAAGAAAGGTATTCGCGAAAATAGTCACGGGAATTTGTCACGGTTTCCGGCACAGATTGATTTTAATCGAATACTTTCGATGACAGAAGATGAACGTCGGGATTTAGTGCATAGGTACCCGTAAATTTGAGGTCAGAAACACCTTAATGAAGAGTTAGGGTCACCGACTTTTTTACGTCATTCGTTTATTTGTGAGCCATCAGGATTCTTGTCGTTCTTCAGCGCTTCAGGACAGCCTTCGGTCTGATGCAGTAACTCATCGTTTTCGCGGAGTTGTCTGAATACCGATCTTCTGCCGATATTGAATGACCGGAGGTCGGTCTGTTGACCGAGTTGCCGATAACGATAATGGATACTCGATGCAACGATGCATCGATCCTGCAAACTCATTGTTGGTAACGCCTCGAGCAATACCGGGACCGCATCATCACTCAAGTTCGAGTTATAGACTGCGTCAAATTCGCGGCCCTGATTCATGAGATCGATATTAGTTTTGACGATGAATGCATGAGGGTTTAAGAGATTGGTCGCGCCTAGTATGACGATCGCCGACCAGAGTGCGCCCCAGGCGAAAAAGTTACGAGCTCCTCGCAAGACGGTAAACGCAAACCAGACGAATACGACTGCGAGCCAGGTCATGAGCACCATCGGGTAAAATCGGACGGTCGTCAAGCCGTAGCCGAGTTCGCCGGTGAGCAATACGAGACGCTGGACCGCCGAAGCCATTACCACAAAAAGCAGAGCGATCTGAACGATCGAGAGTACCTTGAAAATGGCTTCGACCCTGCTCCCGTCTTTTCGAAGCAGCCAGTGAGAAAGAAGCAGCATCGGCAAGACAAGTGCGGAAACCGCGACAAGTTCTCCAAAGCCGCGGCGTGCGTATTCGGCAAGTTTGAAATCGGGCGTGTTTTGAACCAGATCCATTCCCCCAAATAGATAGGGCAGCTGGACTGCAACGAAGCTAACAAATAAAAGATCGACGAGCCCGAGGACGATCAGCGTCTCGACGGTTCCGAGCGTAAACACGGACGGGAATTTCGAATTATCGAGATTTTGGAAATCACGTTTAGCCCTTGGATCAACTCCAACTTTTGAGACAACCGCCCCGTCAGCCGAAGCGGCTGCCACCTCTCCTTCGTTAGGAGAAAAGCTTTTCTTGTCGGGCGCCTCACTGATGTTTATATGTTCGAGGATGGAAGCGTTGTTCGGGAGCGAACTGGGTTCTTCGCCGGGCTCGGCAGCGACCTTGGCGACGAAGGATGAATCCTCCGGTGTTTGCTCGGAAGGCGTTTCGAATGTTGAAGCCTGATCGCCACGCTCCTTAACAGTCGCGTTTCCGCCTGGATCAGAGGACACACTCCGTACCGGTCGTGTTTCCGCCGGCGTCGTCGAGGCTCTAGCTTCGAAGGCTGCTGAAAACGGGCTGGCAAGGGCCCCGCGAAAATATCCGGCTGTGAGCCACGCCAGGGCAGACGTGATAAGCACATGGCTGACGACCTCGTCGAGATCGAAATTCAGCGTCCGTTTAACGAGTCCTTCGTAAGCCGCATCGGCTGCCATAAAGAGCGCTCCAAAAATGAAGATGAGCGGAAGCGCGATCGCAAGGCCTCGGATGACGGAAAAGAACGCCCGGCTGAATTTGTTTCCCGGCATTTCCTTCCAATCAATGTCAGAGCCGAGGAGGACGAACGAACCGAACACGGACGTTAGTCCCGACCAAACGAAACCGGCCGCGTAGTGAAATACGCCCGCAGTGCGCGCCTTCACATCAAAGCTTGAGAGTATAAGCACTCCCATGATCACGAGTATTGCGAGCGTGTCCCAAACTAAAAGTTCTTCGGCATCGCGAATGAGGAACATCGACGCAAAAAAGATCATCGCTCCTGCCAGCGAGAGGTTGGTCATTTTTAGAAATTCGGGTTTGTGCCGCCGCATCAGCAGTAAAAGTGCCGAAACAAAAAGCGTGACGAAAATGAACGCATTCAATCCCCACGGCGTATGCCTTAGGAGCAGATTGCCCAGTACACCGATCAACGCCGCGGCCTGAAGGATCTCTAATCCGGTCTTTGTTCGTTCTTTCATGATCTTGGGATCGCGGACGTCGTAGCCCGCAGTCTAAGCGACCTCGCCGCTGCCTCTCTTCGACCATGCGGACGAGGTTGTCCGCCTTCCGTCTAAATAATGGACGTCCGGAAATGAACCGCGTCCAAAGAAAATATGTTTCGCGAATTTGGCGCCGAGCTTTCCACGAAGAAAACGGCAGCCGAGTTCCAAAAGCGTCTGGCTCCTTGCTATAGATATCGCCCGCCGCATCCATAGCCGCGAAATGAACCGGGAACGAAATGCCTTGCCCGAGTAGGCTGACAAGACGGAAGGATCGGCCGTTTTGATGCTTTCAGTTATCACATCGGCCGCATACGCCGAAAGCCGCATGCACGGATCGAGCCCGCCTGCCGTTAGCGGAGAAACGGCACCGGCCGCGTCGCCGATCAGCAACCCCACCTCATTCGAGATCCGTCTTAATATCCCGCCCACCGGGATACGCCCGCCGCGAGATTCGGCAAACGACAATTCCATGGGATCGAACTTACTCGCGATCTTCTTCTTAAATGTTTCTAACGCTTCTCTCGGCTTGTATCCAGAGGAATACCCGCCTACGCCGATGTGGATCTCCACACCGTCGTCAGCGACCCACGCAATATATCCGGGAGCGAGTTCGGCATCGAGAAAGCAATGCAGGACGGATTCGGAATGAGTAGTTTTCCGGTGATAGACCTCTTCATAGCCGACGATCATTTCTCGGTTCTGGTCCAATCCGAGCGACCGTGCGACCGCCGAGTTTGCGCCGTCGGCGCCGACGATGACTTTGGTGTTTACGCTGAACTGCGAGCCGTTCTTTTCCAGGATGACGGTTGAGCCGCTCGTTACGTGCGGACTGCGGGCGCCATGATGAGCCATTACGGACACATGCGAGCTACTGACACCGGTTTCGATCGACACAAATCGGGTTTCAGGTAAGAATTCAACGCCTGAAGCGATGCACTCACTGAGAAGGCTTTCGTACAGCGGCCCCATGCGGCCGATGCGAAACTCGTCCATGTCGCTCTCAAGCCGCATCGATCGAAGCTTCGGCGAATACAGCTCAACATTTCTAATCGGTCGGCCAAGCGTCCCCGCGAGAAACTCGAAATCTTCAAACGTCTTGCGAACAAAAATACCGGTCGTATGCACGCCTTTTGTGAGGTCAGATTTTCGATCGACGAGCAGAACACTGATGCCTTTCGCGCTTAGATCACGGGCGCATTGAAGACCGGCAAGGCCGGCACCGATGATGGTCACATCAAAATGAGATGAGTAACAAGTGTTCGATATCTTGTTCATTGCATACAACTGGATCGATCATTTTGAGGCGGGCCGCTTTCGAATTGACCGCGCAAGCAGTCGGTAGCCTGAAACTCCGGAAAGAACGGTAACAATCGGAAATACCATGGCCCCAAAGAGCATTCCACCGGTGCGGTGGATGGCCGCGTCATCCACGAATAGATTTACGTATGCGAGTCTGACGGTGTAATAGGCGAAAAACAAACACACGAGCGTAGCGGCAGACCCGAGGATCGCGAGTACGTGTTTGATTTGCCTTCCCATCCTGCTCTCCTCCTCTTACGATCTGGCTCGGGCCTCCGGATCAACTTGTTCGGTCAAATCAAAATACTTGCGTTCATGGAAAAGGCTGTCTTCATCGCAGATCAACACGGACTCAATAAAATGATCTATGGCATAGCCTTCTCGGATATCGAGCCTTGGGGCTTTCACGTTAACAGGCAAATTAAAGACGATCTCCTTTGTAAAAGAATCGCCCGGACCGAGCTTTTGCTCAAAAACGGGCTGAGCGGGTAATGCTTGTTCGGCCGTCAGATCACGAGTGTATGAATTATCGGAGGCGTCTTCGACGCGGGCGTCCACCTCAAGCAGTCCGATCGAGGCTCGTTTCGCATCGCTGAAAACCCTAACGGACACGACGTAGAAACGGCCGTCTGCAGTATTATCACCTATTGTTTTCGTCTGTCTCACGCCTACGACCGCTGCATGCATGTGACAATCAAGATAGAACCCACAAAATGCTTTTGGTTCATTGAATGCGAGAAGTGTCTCTCGGCTCGTTAGCGAAGCAGCGAGGAGTGACAGGGCGTAAGAAACGAACAGAAGAGCAACGCTTCCAAGCACGGATCTTTTGAGATGCGAATTGTGGTTCAGCCACGCGATCCCGATAAGAACCACAGCAATGCAAAGCCCTACGATCGTCGTTACCATTAGTATTACGCCCATATTTACCTGCTTGCGGCCGGGATCGCGCGCCGCACACGCTACACTTTTCTCATCGCTTTGATGAGTGCTTCCATATGATCGAGATACCGTTCGAGGGCTTCGCGGCCAGATGCAGTGATGTTGTATTCCGTAAGCGGTGTTCGGCCCGAGAAGGACTTCTTCATCGAGACGTAACCGGCGTCTTCGAGCTTACGCGCGTGGACGCTGATGTTGCCGTCAGTAGTGTTCAGGAGATTCTTCAGGTCAGAAAAGCTGAGTTTCTCGTTTGCGGCAAGAGCGCTGATGATGCCAAGCCGCATTCGCTCGTGGATCACCTTGTCAAGTTCGCCCGAGACGGTTTCGGCGGCGTGCTCAACCCGAAGCGCGTCAGAATTATTACGGCTGCCGTTCTTTATTTTAATAGCTAAATTTTTCCGTGACATTATTTAACCACCCATGTGAACAAGCGCGGCCCAAACCATAACGAATCCAAAAAGTATGCCTGCCACAACAGCAACCTTTGCCCACGTAACTTTAAAAGTTCTCAACGCGAACTCACACGCGAGTCCCGTGACGAGAAGCAGGACGCCCATTACGACGAAATCTAGCATGGTCCAATTAACCTCGTTCGTGAACTTCATCGCGAAGTATGGAACGGACAATAGAACTCCCGCGAAAGCCAGAATTCCAATGAGCCGAATGTTTTTAGGTTCCATATAGTTTTGGTTACCCGCCGTAGCGTCGTGCAATGATCGCCCCGAACACTATGTGCAGCAGGCCGAAGCTCGCGCCCATCATCAGGTTGCCGTAATTCGTCGGCAAAACGAATGCGACCGCGCCGAGCACGATAAAAACCCAGCCCATTACGGGAACCGGCCGGGCCGAAAATGCTCCGCCGCATGCGACCGCGGCACCGTAACAAAGCATGCAGACCGGAGCCATCACGTAGTAATACTCATTTCGCCAGAGGCCGAGTACGATAACGATTCCGACAACCAGCGGCGGTATGAATCCGAAAGCAAATTTTCGAGCAGGCGTTGAGAACAGCGATTGGCCGGCGATCTTCGATTTTTGCCACATCGCGAGCAGGCCGATGGCAAAGGCGAGAAACGCCTCGATAAGCCACGTCACAAGCGAATCGCGAAGGTAAACTTGCGTATTTGCGATATAGGCGGCTACAACGGCGGTAACGCCCATCAGGATGCCGCCGTAACCGGGCACGGCCGTGAACGAAGCGGACCGCTCCATCATCTCGCGGATGAACTTGACGTTGTCTATCGCGCGGTCGCCGATGTTAACGGGCTCGTCCTGTTCGGATCGGTCTTTTCGGAGCGGGCTAGTGTTTCCCATCGATTGAGACTATATGCCAAGCTATTTACTCTGTCAAGTACTTTATACTATAAAGTGCAGAGCAGGATCACGACCAGCAGCGGGTGTGCGTTAACTGAAATTCAGTGGCACATTCGCTGCCGGTCGGGGTTTCGCCTGTTGTCTTAGTGCTCCTCGCCGACGACGACCTTTCCCTTAAAGGTCTTGAAGAGGAACCTGTAATAGCAAAGGGCGATGATGATGCCTATCGGCCACCAGATGAGAGCAACGCTAAGTCCGTACTCGCCGGCCTTTGCGTTGTGGACCGTTAGGCTGTAGGCCGGATCGAGCGCAGGCAATACGTTCGGATAGAGCCCGAAGACGGCTCCGCCGAGCATCATCGCGAGATAGACGGAAGAAGAAAGGAACGCCGCCTTGTCATTTCCTTTGCCGTTAAAATAGTAGATAGCAGCGAGCGATGCTGCGACGGCGATTGGAATTAGCCAACCGATCGGCAAAGAGTAGTAATTATCGAGCAGCGTCGGGCGGACATACATCACGGCCCCAAGGCTTGCAATGGTAACAGCAACGAGTGCGAACCAGCCGTATTTCACGACCATTCGGGAACGCTCGTTCATCTCGCCCTCGGTTTTGAGTGCGAGGTAGTTTGCGCCGTGAACCGCAAGTGCGACAAAAGCGACGACACCGGAAAGCACCGTAAACCAGTCAAGAATGCCTGTCTCGCCGGTCGTTCCCCAATGCGTAAAGAGCGGTTCGAAGAAGTAGCCTTCGGCATTGAGCGGAACACCGCGGATGACATTTCCAAGAGCCGCACCAAAAAATATCGCGAGCAGAATGCTTGCAAGAGCGAAGACGAAATCCCAAAACGCGGTCCACATTTGATTGTGTTCGAGCTGGTGTCGAAGTTCGATCCCTGCGGCTCGCATAATGAGCAGCCAAAGCACCATTATCAGCGGCAGATAAAAACCGCTGAAGCCCGCGGCATAAAGTGCCGGAAATGCGAAATACAACGTGCCGCCGGTGGCTAGCAGCCAGACCTCATTGCCGTCCCAAACAGGACCGATGGAGCGGATCACTGCCGCACGCTCTGCATCGTTACGGCCGACAAAGTAATGAACGATGCCCGCACCGATATCAAAGCCATCGAGGATTACGTAGCAGACGAGCATAAAAGCGACGATCATGAACCATATCAATTCCATATTGCCCTCCTATAAATTGCTCTCCTGCTGTGTTGAAATGCCGAGTTCGTCGGCTCCGTGTTCGATACACCGAAGCATCAGGAAGATGTAAAGCAGCGTAAGAACGGTGTACATTCCGAAGAACCCGAGCAGCGTGAACATCACATTTCCCGATGAGACCATGTGCGAAGCGCCGTGTTCGGTGCGAAACAGGCCGTAAACGAGCCACGGCTGTCGGCCGAGCTCGGCGACCATCCACCCAACCGTGTTGGCAATGAACGGAAACGGGAAAAGCAGCATGAGGATCCAGAGCAGCCAGTTGGAATCGTAAAGCCGTCCGCGCCAGAGCCAAAACGCCGCGACGATCATGATCGCGATGAAGATCGTACCGAGGCCGACCATTATGTGGAAGCTGTAGTAAAGCAGCGGGATGTTATCGGGATGCTGGTCTTCGGGAAAGGCATCGAGGCCGCGAACGTGGGCGTCCCAACGCTGATAGGTAATAAAACTTAGCGCGTTCGGGATGATGATCGAATTATCAAGCCGTTTCTTTTCCATGTCGGGCTGGCCGATGATGGCGATGCCCGCGCCCTCTTCGCTGTGAAACAATCCTTCCATTGCAGCGAGCGTCACAGGCTGATGCTTGGCAACCATTCTTCCCTGCAGATCGCCCGACGGGAAGAGCATCCAGATGCTGGAAATGCACCCCGCGATCACGCCCGCTTTAAGGAACAGCTTGCCGTATTCGACCTGGCGTTTGGAGAGAACATAGAACGCTCCGAGGGCCGCAACGGCAAAGCTGCCCGTGACAAAAGCTCCGCCCATGTTGTGCATGTACTGATATATCGCCCAGGGATTTAGAACGAGCGACCAAAAGCTGGTCAGGTGAACGCTGCCGTCCGCCGCGACCTCGTAGCCGATCGGATGCTGCATCCAAGCGTTGGTTGCGATAATGAACCAGCCCGACAGCCAAGTTCCGACGAAGAGCAGGAACGCGGACAGCCAGTGCAGTTTTTGCCCAAGACGCTTTTCACCGAAAAGGAAGAGGCCGATAAAGGATGATTCGAGAAAGAACGCAAATGTTCCTTCCATCGCGAGCGTCTGGCCTATGACGCCGCCGGCGTATTTAGAGAACACAGCCCAGTTCGTGCCGAACTGAAACTCCATCGGAATTCCGGTAACGACCCCGAAAAGGAAAGTGATCCCGAGTATCTTGCCCCAAAAACGCGCGACCTCATTCCAGCGTTCGTCGTTTTTCTTAATGGCGAGCGTCTTGAAAATGACGATCAGCGGCGCGAGGCCCATCGTCAGCTGCGGAAAGATGTAATGATAGGTGATGGTAAATGCGAACTGTATTCGATCTAGGGTATTTGCCTCCATTGAGCGTCCTCCGAATGGACTCGCCGCTGGATCTGCCGTCGAGAGACCTTGACCGGCCTCAGCGGCAAACCGGCGCAATTGCCGGACGACCCGCAAGCGAATCTAATAAATCGTACATTGAAAGTTTAGCGGAGCGAATAAAACCTGATTGTGATTTTCGTCACCTTCCAGATGAGGCCTTCTTATTTACGACATCACCGTAGTTTTCGAGGGGATTTGCCGAAGGATCGGCGAATGAAAAGGTCAGACGCTTTCGCTGCATCTGAAACGATCGGCCGTTCCATTTATAAAAGGAACGAGTATAGTGGGTCGGGCAGCAGATCTGTTCTTCGTCGCCGGTGATCTTGCTTGTTTCGTATTGGCCAAGGAGGAAGCGATCCTGACCGTAAAGTTCTACGACGAGTTCTCCATTCTCCACTCGAATATCTTTCAGCCCGCCGTCGGCACGATCTCCGGTACGGAAGTTCCAGATCAGCTCGGGCTTGTCGTTTTTCCAGGAGAAGACGTAAACGAGTTGTGGGATCGCGGCACCACCGGTCTCGACCTTTACGATGACCGCCGCTTCGTCTATATCGTCGCTGTCAACGTCGAAATATTTGGTGGTTACGTAAGACATTCCGATGCGGCGTTCGGCTTTTCGCGCGGCCTTTTCTTCAGGGCTCATGTCCTCTTCAATGTCCTTGAAATGAGGTTCGAGCTTGCCATCCTTTAGCGTGATCTCATCGCCGTCAGGGTGTTGCCAGCCGCGGGGAAGCGGATAAGTGAAATTCTTGAAATCGACCACAAACAGCGGTGAATGCGTGGTCTTGCCTCGGTCATCAATTAGTTCTGCCTGAAGGTTTGGGATCTTGGGCGACGGTTCGGGTTCAGGCTGGTAGGAACTCGTGTTTATAGGTTCGGTCGGCTGCGGAGCAGTTACGCTCTCCTCTGTTTTTTCCGTACCGCACGCTGCAAAAGACAAAAGCACCGCAATAGCGAATTTCAGAGCTATATCTTTTGTGAGGATGGTCATCTTGTCTCTCATCGTACGACAGGGTTTCCAGCCTGTCCCGGAAACCGTTAAAAATTCGACGGGGATCGGCTTTCGGGCTCCGGCGGGACAGACTCGAAAGTCTGTCCTACGCCCTAGTCAAACTTCTATATTTGATGCGGTGGGGTTGGTCCGCATCTACGCCAAGGCGGCGTTTTTTGTCTTCCTCGTATTCGCTGAAATTCCCGTCGAAATATTCAACATGGCTGTCGCCCTCGAACGCGAGTATGTGGGTCGCGATGCGATCGAGAAACCAGCGGTCGTGGGATATTACGACAGCGCAGCCGGCAAAGTTTTCGAGTGCTTCCTCGAGCGCACGCATCGTGTTCACATCGAGGTCGTTTGTGGGCTCATCGAGGAGAATTACGTTAGCACCGGATTTTAGCATCTTAGCGAGATGAACGCGATTTCGCTCGCCGCCCGAAAGCTGGCCGACGCGTTTTTGCTGATCGCTTCCTGAAAAATTGAACCGCGAAACATAAGCACGTGAGTTCACTTCGCGTTTGCCAAGTTGGATCACATCAAGGCCATCGCTTATTTCATCCCATACGGTTTTGTCATTATTCAGACTGTCTCGAGATTGATCGACATATCCGAGTTTCACAGTAGGGCCGACCTTAAAAGTGCCGGCATCTGCTGTTTCCTGTCCGGTGATAAGACGAAAGAGCGTCGTTTTCCCCGCACCGTTCGGTCCGATGACGCCGACAATGCCGCCGGGGGGAAGTGAAAAGTCGAGGTTCTCAAAGAGCAACTTATCGCCGTATGCCTTCGACACTCCGTGCGCTTCGATCACCGTGTCACCGAGCCTTTCGCCAGGAGGGATAAAGATCTCAAGGTCCTCGCTACGTTTTTCAGATTCGGTCGCAAGCAGTTTTTCGTAATCGTTAATACGGGCTTTACCCTTTGCATGGCGGCCTTTCGGTGACATGCGGATCCACTCAAGTTCGCGTTGAAGGGTCTTCTGGCGTTTGTCCTCGGTCTTTTGCTCCTGAGCAAGCCTTGCCTGTTTTTGCTCGAGCCATGACGAGTAATTTCCCTGATAAGGAATACCTTCGCCGCGGTCGAGTTCGAGTATCCAGCCGGCGATATTGTCAAGAAAATACCTGTCGTGCGTGACCGCGATTATCGTGCCCTCGTACTTCTGCAGATGCTGTTCGAGCCAGCCGACCGTCTCTGCGTCGAGGTGGTTTGTCGGTTCGTCGAGCAGAAGGATGTCTGGCTTTTGCAGCAGCAGGCGACAGAGAGCGACGCGGCGCTTTTCCCCGCCCGAGAGATTCTTGATCGGCGTATCGGCTGGCGGACAGCGAAGAGCATCCATAGCCATTTCAAGCCGTGAATCGAGGTCCCACGCGTCGGCAGCGTCGAGCTTTTCCTGAACTTCGCCCTGTCGTTCGATGAGCGCGTTCATCTCGTCGTCATCCATCGGTTCGGCAAACTTTGCGTTGATCTCTTCAAATTCCTTCAGAAGATCGACGGTCGATTGAACCGCTTCTTCGACGATCTGCTGAACTGTCTTTGACTCATCAAGCTTCGGTTCCTGCTCGAGGTAGCCGACCGAGTAGCCTTTTGAGAAAACGACCTCGCCATTAATATCCTTGTCAGTACCCGCGATAATCCGAAGCAGGCTCGATTTACCAGCGCCGTTCAAACCAAGCACGCCGATCTTTGCGCCGTAGAAGAAAGAAAGATAGATGTCTTTTAAGACCGGTTTCTTGTCGTAAAACTTTGAAACTTTGACCATCGAAAAGATGATCTTGTTTGGTTCAGTATTGCTCATAGTGTAAAAAGCGAGATTTTAACAAAAAAAGAGGCGAGTTCTTAGCTCGCCTCGCAACACTGCTAAAGTTCTGTATCGCGTCACCTCACCGGGAACACCGGATGCCTCCTGACCTCATTAGTTCCGGCGACCCATACACTTGATCCGTCAAATGCTATTGCCGCGGGATTTGCGACCGTCGGATAGAGTCCGATCACAGCGTCATCCGAGGTTCGCACGCGTAAGAGCGTATTGTTATTCAGGGCGACCCACATGCTCGTACCGTCCCAAATGGCATCCGACGCGTCGGCCGTATTGAGAGACGCGACACACGACTCGGAGCCGGGCGAGGAGGACGATTGCCGAATGAGGCAACCTGTGGTGTAGTTTTGCGCGTACCAGACTGATCTGCCGTCTATCGTTAGGCCGGCCATACCAGACGAAGCTCCGAAAGAACCGTTCTGAACACCATCGGAAGCCCGAAATCTTTTGAGTGACGCAAAAGGATTTGTAGAAACCCACATACTCTCGCCGTCGTAGGCAAGTTCGAAGGCGCCGACGCAAGCAATGTTCCCGAGATTCGCCCCGTCACTGGCGCGGATCCGCGTGATCGAGTCGCTCGCTGTATTGGCCACCCAAATGTTGGTGCCGTCAAAGGCAACGCCTGCCGGCGCGTTCTGGACAGGATAAGTGCCGAGAACAACCCCGTTATATGTGCGCATCTTGCGAACCACGTTGCCGGCAGTGTCGCTTATCCATATGTTCTGCCCATCGAATGCGGCACCGCCTGGCTGCGTGCCGGCGGATAAAAATCCTACAAGTCCGCCGTCGCTAACCCGAAATTTCCTGATCGCTCCGTCGGTCAAGATCACCCACATGAACGTGCCGTCAAAAACCAGGGCCTTTCCTTGGCCGTTGTATGTCACCTTTCTCGCAAGCTGGTCCCAGCGAAGCGAGCCAAGTTGAGACAGGTTTCGAGCATCGGGAAATGAATCGGGAGCCAGCGAGGAGGCATTTATGCTGTTTTCAATGATGTTCGATCCGTTGAGGTTCGTGAGTCCGCCGCCGTCGCCGCTGATCACGCCGCCGACGTTAACGTTTGAGTTGAGTTGAGTCAGCCCTTGAACTGTCAAAGAGCTGCCGATCTTCCCATTCCCGGCAACATTAAAGCTCGCTGACTGAGGGCTTCCGGAGTTGTTCTGGACATAATCCGCCGAACCCGGAAGCGGCAAGCGGGCGTTGGAGAGACGGAAATCGCCTTCCTTAATGATCTGTACCGCCGGAGTTCCGCCTACCGCATCGGCATTGGCCGCATTTAACGCATTGTTCGCATTTGTCGCATTGTCGGCAAATACAGAGAACGTAGAAAATGCCGACTTCATAGCATATGGTGAAGACGTAAGATGCTGCCGCGGGGTAAGCGTCGTGAATTCTCCGGTACTGGAACCGGGCCGCACTGCGATCTCGAGATATTGAGCGGCGACGGAAGTGAAGGGCTGGAAATCGAAACTCAGCTCGACGGAGAATTTCCCGTTCGTAACCTGAACATTCTCGAGCGTGATCTCAGGCGCGAGCTGGTTTCCGCCCTTTGAGTCAGCGAACAAACGAAACACCAGGTCGAATTGGCCGTTCGCCGGCGTTCCGTTTTGAACAAGCGACCCTTGATAGTTGAATGCAGAGTTTTGGGCAGCGGCGGAAAACGACAAAAGGGCCAGGAACAGAAAATACGAGATAGGTAGGTTTTTCATATGCTCTCTCCAAGGATTTCCCCGGGGGCGATGTCTCTCAGGTCTTTGGTGCTTTTTCTTACTTCTGGTAACACTACGCGGAAAATATTCTAAATCGGCTCACTTTCCCTGGACTTCAACGACCGAATACGCTGGACCTATGGGCGCTTGTCAACTTGATGTTTCAGGCCGCGTTTCCAATTGCCCGCGGATAGGATTAAACTCGGGTTTTCGTCGAATGAACAACGATCTGATCATCACCGGCATTATCCTCACCGCCGCGTTGTTACTCTTCATTTGGAACAGGTTTCCGTCTGATCTTGTCGCATTGCTCGTCGTCGCTGCGCTCGGATTGACGGGCGTTTTGACGACGGCAGAGGCATTTTCCGGCTTTTCGCGTTCGGCCGTGATCACTATCATTGCGATCTTCGTTCTAAGCGAAGCACTGCAGCGAACGGGCGTTACGGAGCAGGTAGGCAACATACTTCTAAAGGTCGGGGGACGAAGCGAGCTTCGGCTCGTGGCGGTCGTTATGGCGGCGGGTGCTTTCCTGTCTTTGTTCATGAACAACATCGCCGCCGCAGCGGTCCTGTTGCCCGCGGTTTCCGGTGCGGCCAAGCGCGCACGTGTGAACACTTCCCGGCTGCTGATGCCGCTGGCCTTTTCGACCATTCTCGGCGGAATGGCGACGCTGTTTACCACCTCGAACATCGTCCTCAATTCGATTCTTCACGATAACAATATCGAGGGATTCAGTGTTTACGATTTCATTCCGGTAGGCGTACCGCTGGTCGTGGCAGGTATCTTGTACGTAGCTTTGATCGGACGAAGATCGCTTCCCGGCGATTCGCCGATCGATAGAACTCTCGCCCCTGAAGCATCCGGCAAAGGCGATCTCGTCGAGGCGTACAAACTAGGGGAACAATTGTTCCGCGCGCGGATCCCGGAAAATTCATTTCTTAGCGGCAAGACCATCGCCGAATGCACACTTCGCGAGGATTTCGACGTAAGTGTTGTGGCGATCGAGCGCTCCGGCAAAAAGATACTCGATCCGACGCCAATCACAGAACTTAACGAAGGTGACGTATTGGTTCTGGAAGGAAGCGAAGAGGATTTTCGTTCGCGCGACGTAGAGCCGCTGATGGAGTATCTGCCGGAATCGGAATGGCGGGAAAGCGACCTCGAGTCACGTTCAATAGAGATCGTGGAGGCAATGATCTCTCCGCGATCACGCCTGATCGGCAAATCGCTCCGCGAAGCACATTTCCGCGACCGCTATGGTCTATCAGTGCTGGCGATATGGCGCGGTGGTCAGGAGATGTTCACCGATCTCGCCGATGTCGAATTGATGTTCGGAGATGCCCTGCTGCTTCAGGGCTCAAGGGAAAAGATCGCTGTCGCGAAGGACGATCCGGACCTTATCCTTCTTGTTTCAGGCGAAGAGACTGAAATTACTGTGCCCGGTAAGGGCCGAGCGGCCCTGATGATATTTATCGCAACGATACTCTTTGCGATCGCGGTCCCCGATCTGACCGCAGCGATAGTTCTTGGCGGAGCGCTTGCGATGATGCTGACGGGCATTATTTCGACCGAGCAGGCTTATTCATCGATCGGGTGGAAGAGCGTTTTTCTCGTCGCGGGCATGCTTCCGATGGGCATTGCTCTCACAAAGACAAACGCAGCGGGCCTCGCAGCGGTCAATATACTGGACATCTTTGGAGGTCACGGCTCTTTGCTGCTGCTTGCGGGACTGCTGATCGTAACGGTAGTGTTCACGCAATTGATCAACGGGGCCGTCGCAGCGACCATCATCGGGCCGATAGCGGTACAGATCGCCCAGCAGTCGGGCGTCGATCCGCGGGCAATGGTCATGGGCGTCGCGATGGCGACATCGATGGCGTTTATCACGCCGCTGAGCCACGCAGTAAACGTACTGGTGATGAGCCCGGGCGGCTACGGATTCAGGGATTATCTTAAGGTCGGAATTCCGCTGACGGTGATCTTGTTTATCGTCGCGATGATCTTCCTGCCGCTTTTTTGGACGTTGTAAGCCCAAGCAGATCGATCGGCTTCTTAATTAACTCGAACCGCCGTCAGATCATTGTCGGTGAATCTCTGGTCGAAGTACCACGCATTTGGGAATGTCGTGTTATTACTGAACTGTCCATCCCGCTGTGTAACTTTGTCTGCCTGCAAGACAAGGTTCCATTCCTGAATTCCAGAGAAGTAATGGAAAGTAAACTTGTAATTGACGGTTTCAAGCGGACGGGCCTGCGACCGGACCAAGGCCCCGAGTGCATCTACGCCGCCGGCCTTTGCATAAGACGCGATAACGCTCTTTGACGGTGTGATCGTAAGGATATTTCCACTCACGGCATATCGCCCGTTTTCTTTCACGATAATGATATTTTGGTGCATCATCCGAAAACTACGTTCGGTATAGACGTATGTTCCGTCCGCTTTGAATTCATACCTGCTCTTCGTATAACCGGCCGTTCCCCAACTTACGGGATCAGCATACACAGGGCTGACCGAACCCGATCGGTTCCATTTGCCGATAAGTTTTACCGCATCGCCGGCCGGAGCTCCCACGGGTGCAGCGGAAGGAGCCTTTTGCGCCGCGATCGGCGGCAGTTTGACGTTATCCACGAAGGCCTCGATAGCAGGTTGGAACTCGTCCGAATTTGTTATCGCGAGGATCGCAACGACCTTGTCATTTCCGGTAAATGTGGTCAGCAACGCCGCACCTTTGAGGCCGTCCTTTTCGAACATGGCAACACCGAATTCAGCTTGCCAGCCGTTCTTATCGCCGCCCTTACCGCGCTGTGGCTCTCCGGCGTTCAATCCCTCGGTCGCTGTTCCCTTCCACAGCAATTCAAAGTTCTTGGCAGAATCGCCGATGCTTTCAACGGAACGGGTAACGGAGATAACGCAATAGCTCGAGCCGGATTCCTTACTGAAACGAATCGAATTGGCGTCCTTTTCGACAGACCAGCCTGCCGGGGCTGTGTAAGTAACTACGTCGAACTTAGCCGATTGGGCGAAGGAGTTCGAAACAAGAAGAACTGCTGTGAACAGGATCAGGGCTAAGCTGGACATTTTCATAGTGTTTCTCAATTCGATCGTTTGCCGATCCGCTACGCGGAAGAGAGGTCAAATTCGGCTCAAGAGGCTGTGTCCTCGTTCGATACAATTAGGCGGCTAGTCGACATCGTTAACCCAAGACGGAATATCTAAACTGCCGTGTAAGACCCGTGCCAACTCGATATGGGTGTCTTTTCCCAGATAGGATATCAGATATGGAAGCTTTTTCATCGGCCAGTGCCGCAGCCCTGTAATATGAAGTCCGTGTCCATAACGGGGGTGACCCTGCGGCAGGGTTTCGCGATATTTTCGATAGGATCTCCTCCAAGCGATCAATGAAATCGGCCGCTATCACAGGGCCAGATTCAGAAAGATAGAAAGCGATCGCCCCCTCAATATCCTCGTCACCGCGACGCCGACGAACGATCACCTTTTCCCTTACCTTTGCTTCCCCGATATTCGCTTTCAAAATTTATCGAAATCACGGGTATCCATGGGCTCATCGATCAATTCGGACTCCATTCCATCCAATATCAACCGACGAAGTCGAACGCGGTCCTGCTCCTTTCGCAAGAGTTCCCGCATATACTCGCTGCTGATGGTATAGTCGCCCTCAGAAACCTGCGAATCGACGAAAGATTTAAGAGCTTCGGGTAACGAGATGTTCATCGTGCTCATGAATTGAAAATATCCTTTATGGCAAATTTTGCCAAACAATTTTTCCCTGTGTCCTATTCGGCGGGTTCGGACGGAGGTGTTTCGAAATTGATATCGTACCAAGCGACGACGCGAGAGATGTATTCGCGGAACCAGGCCCATCGTTCACCTTCGTAATCGCGCCGTTTTGCGTTTATGCCGATCGCATCCACGCCCATGTTTTGGCAGAGATAGATCGAGCGGGCGAGATGATAGTCCTGCGTAACGACGATCGCTCTTTCGACCCCGAATACCTTTTTAGCGCGGAAACAGGAATCGTATGTTCGCAAACCCTGATCATCAAGGACGATATCGATCTCAGGCACTCCGAGTTCGACCGCCAGCTTTTTCATAACCTCTGGCTCATTGTTACCGCCGCTTAGTAAGAGCTTGCGGGTTTTCCCGGCCTTGTACAGCTCAACGCCCGTTACCGTGCGGTCGTAAAGCGTATTCGACGGAACTCCGTCTGCACCCACCCGTGCACCAAGAACTATCGCAACGCGGTCTTCACCAGGAATGCTTTCTAGATCGTCGTAGATCCTATCTTTTGAATACGACTCGACCCGGAGATTGATAATGATGATCGTAAGAAGAGCGGTCGCACCGAGGATCAAAAGGAGAACAATAACGTGCTTCATATCTAACGGCTATCCGGCAATTCGAACCGACCTCACCGTGGCACTTCTTATTCGATCGCCCTGGATCTCAAATCCGATCCCCGGGCCGTCGGGAGCGGTAATTGTCCCCCCGGGGGAGACTTCGACCGCGGGTTCGATGATGTCTTCGTGCCAATACCGTTTTGAAGCAGAGACATCACCGGGCATCGTGTAGCCGGCGAGGGTGGAGATAGCGATGTTGTGGGCGCGGCCGATGCCGCTCTCCAGCATGCCGCCGCACCAGACGGGAATTCCGTTTTCGCGGCAGACCTCCTCTACCAGTTTCGATTGCGTGTGTCCGCCGACCCGGCCGTTTTTGAGGTTGATGATCTTGCCGGAACCGAGTTCGATTGCCTTGCGAGCGTCGTCAGGGGATTTGATGGGCTCGTCGAGACAGATCGGGGTTTTTATCTCTTTCTGCAGCTTTGCGTGGTCGATGATGTCGTCATACGGAAGCGGCTGTTCGAGCATCATCAGATCGAATTCATCGAGCGATCTTAATTTGTCGATGTCAGCGAGAGTGTATGCAGAGTTAGCGTCGCCCATCAGCTTGATGTCCGGGAAAACCTTGCGGACGGCCTTGATAACGTCGTAGTCCCAGTGAGGTGCGATCTTGATCTTGATCCGCTGATAGCCCGCTTCGACCTCGGTCGTGATCTTTTCTATGAGCTGATCGACCGAGTCTTGAATACCGATCGAAACACCGCATTCGATGGTTTGGTTAACGCCGCCGAGATGCTTCCAGAGCGGCACGCCGAGTTTCTTTGTCTCAAGGTCCCAGCAAGCGGTCTCGATGCCGGCTTTCGCCATTCGATGGCCGCGTGCCTGTTTCATCAAACCCCAGATATCGGCAGCAGAACCGACCTCTTTTCCGACGACCATCGGAGCAAGCACCTTTTCCGCCGTGACCCAAGCGGAATCTGTCCATTCGTCTGAATATCCAGGCTCTTCGCCGCAGGTCATCTCGCCCCAGCCTTCGGCCCCGCTGCTATCTTCGACGCGGACAAGGATGATGCGGCGTTCGTAGGTGCGGCCGAAGCTGGTCTCAAAAAAATGAACAAGCGGAAGATTGATCTCGGTGAGTTCGATTGTCTTGATCTGCATTAGTTAAATGGTAAACGGTAAACGGTGAATGGTAAACGACCATGAGAGCTTTCCCAGATCGGACGTTATTCCCTGATCTCAAACTGGATGAACTGCGACGCCAGGTTTCGTTTTGCATCGGCTCGGTGATCGGTAACGATCACCTGCAGAACGTAATCGCCAGGTGTCATGTTCTTGTTCAGACTTAACGCGCCCGACGCTTTTATTCGCTCAAGATCCGCCTGGCCATTAAGTTCAACCGCCGTTTCGCGGCCGTCGAGGATGATCTTGCCGTCTCGAAAGACGCGTACCTTTGCGCTGAGATTCGGCTGCTTAGCATTGTTCAGCTTTGCATTATAGATCTCGTAGCCGTATCGCAATACGGTTCCGGGCTTGAAAGTTCTAAGGGCGGTATCGTTGAGCGGATCGGTCGCGTCCGCTTCGGCTCCGTCGCCTACCGCAGGGCTGAACGGCGTGTTGTTGGCAAGGCTTTTCCATTTCGCCTCGGTAAGGTTATCGAGGATCAGGCTTGATATTGTCAGAACCCCTTTTTTGAGATTCGGTATCTCAATGAACTGGCTGGCGGAACCGACAACGCCGGTCTGCGGATCACGTATCGCGACACGGTATTGATACGCTCCCGGCTTCTTCACCGGAAACATAAAATGGTAAACAAATCCGTCGCGGACTATCCTCCGATAAACATCGGGTTTCATATCGACGATATAGGATCTGCCGATCTGATCGACGATCTGACCGTTGTCGCCAAAGCTTGCAGCGAGCACATCGAAGGCGGCCTTTTTGTTCCCGTTAGGCTCATCTGTGAATTTCAGGTCGGCGGCTTTAACGTGGATCAGCGACCTAACAAAGTTCCCGTTCCTTGCGTCGTTGGCGAAGAGCGAATTAAGACGAAGCGAGATGCCGTTTACGGCAAACGGCGACGTGAGCGCGTTCTGTATCTGTTCGAGCGGCGTTTTTGCAATAGGTACCTGAACGGAGGCCTGGTTGGCGTTGTTAAAGAAACCACTGCGGTAGCGGACGTTAACATCGTCCCGCTTCACGCGTACCTCGAGACGGTTGAAACGGCGCTTCGCAGCGTCAAACGTTTCGGAATCAGGTTCGTAGGCGATCAGGTAATAACTCTGATCGTTCAAGACCCGGCGAACTCCCCCGGCAATATCGTTATTATTGACGACCGCAAAGCCGCCCGTTTCGCCGGACAAAAACCGCAATCCGTCCTGTGTATCGATCAGCTCTGTATTGCGATCGCTTTCAGTTTGGCGAAGCTCTTCGGTCGTGCGACCGGCGGTACTGTCGGCGGCGGTAATACCCGTAACCGCCAGGCCGCGGGGATCGATGGAATATATGACCACCGACGCGCGGTTGGCCTGGTCGATCAGGCGGCGAAGCGAGTTCATGATAATGCTCGACTCGCGAAAGCCAAGCGCGTCTTCGTTAACAAGTTTGAACCCTTGGGAGAATAGTATTATCGATTTCCGGCCCGGCAGTTCGCTCATTCCGCGTATCACGTAATCGACAGCACCGAGGGTTCCGGTGGCGAAATAATTTGCGCGGAAATCGTTGAACTCGCGTTCGACGCCCTCAGGCGTACGTTCGCCCGGCTCGGGTTCAGGGGTTTCCTCGGCCTGTATTTTTGGTTCGAGCGGGGCGAATGCTCCCGTATTGTTGTTTCCGATCGGATTCCATTTCACGCGTTCGATGGCGGCGTAAAGGATACGTTTGTCAGAGGTAAACTGCTGCAGCGCGCCGATGCCTGCACCGGTGCGGATGATGGCGACCAGATCGCCTTCCTGCATCTGCTCATCGACGAATTTCCGAAGAGCGCGACGCGTCTGGTAGGCACTTTCAAATGAAAGCGAAAGATCATCGACTACGAGCGCGACCGTACGGCGTATCTGATCCGGTTTTAATGGTGTGGGCGGAATAGGAACCGCGACGTTCCCGGCAATGGGTTTTGCGGGTTCCTCGGTCTCGCGGACGGAGCTGATGAACGAGAGATTGGTTATAGTTTGCTTTACGCCGTTCTCGTAGATCTCGAAATCTTCCGGATTCAGGCCTTTTACAACACTTCCCTTCTTGTCGGTAACGCTGACGTCTATCTGGATCAGATTTGTCGATATCTTCACGACATCTTCGTCGGGCTTTGGAGTCGCCGTCGGCCTAGCGGTCTGTGCGGATAGTCCGGCCGAGAGAATGATCAAAAAGATGAGAGCGGGTAGAACGAACTTCATAGATATGAGATACGGCAGACCGGACGTTTTGATATCATATAATTCTTTTGAGGTGGTTTAAAAACCGAGCCTAATGCGGACAAAACACTTTCCCGACCCGGCATCTAACGATCTCAGGAGCGGCCTAAATACATGAAGATCAGTCCCAGAGTTCCAGCAAAAACATTGTTTCCGTTGCTTGCGATGCTTATTGCCTTGTTTTCGGTGGCTTGCTCGGCACAGACGGAACAGCAAGCCCTCGAATCGCTTCGGCAAATGACAAAGGACGGAAAGCTGCCCGCAGAAGAGGCCGTGGCGCAGATCGAATCGCGATTTGCCGGAAAGAAAACGGGAGCTTTGGCAAAACTTCTTCGGGCACGCATCAGATTTGAGAACAAGGATTTTGCAGGCGCGGCGGCGTTGCTGAATACGGATGTATTTGCGAAGCAGACGAATCTCGCCGATCACGCCTTGTGGTTACGGGGACAGGCTCTTCAGAACGCAGGCGACCATGCCGGAGCGATGGCGGCCTTTGAGAAACTGATCGCGGAAATTCCTGATTCGATCAGGAACGACGACGCGAGGATATTGTGGGCCGCATCCGCGACCGCATCGGGAAACGGCGCAAAGGTTTCGGCCTTTTTGGGTGATCTGAACAAGCGCAACGATCCCGGTGCCTTGCTTGCTACGGCAAAGGCTTACGAAGCTCTTGGCGATCAGGCAAACGCGACAGCCTTTTATCGCCGCACTTACTTTTATGGCGCCGGTGGAGGCGAAGCTAAAGAAGCCGAGACGAAACTGACGGCACTTGCGCAGTCGCTGACGCCGCAGAACGCCGAAGAAATAGTCACGCGAACGGAAAAATTGTATGCCGCAAAGAACTATGCAGACGCTGACAAAGCGTTCGCAGCTCTCGTGACGGGATTTCCCGCATCGTTGACCCCCGATCTGAACCTTAAACGCGTCGTCACTCTGGCAAGCGTAAAGAAGATGTCGGATGCACAGGCGGCCTTCAATTCTATCCCTGCTTCGGCAAAGGAAAAAGAGCAGGCATATTACGAACTGCTCGTCGGCTACGCTAAAAACAAACTCTGGCCGGACGCAAGACGTACCGCCGAAGAGATGCGGCAGGCGTTTCCTAACGGAAAACTGACCCCGAAAGCGTGGGTCGATGCGGGTCTTGCGGCACGCGACGCAAAGAACAAAGGCGAGGAACAATTTTTCCTCGGTGCGGCACTGGCAAACTATCCGAACGCGGTCGAGGTGGCGCAGGCACAGTTTGAAATTGCATGGATGGCCCATGACGCGAACGACTATGCGCGGTCATCGCAAATGTTCATCGAACATCTTGCGCGGTACGTGGACAAAGATACGACCAACCGCGGCAAGGCCGGTTACTGGGCGGCGCGGGACAGCGAAAGGGCCGGCAAAGACGCAGTTGCCTGCACGCTATATGACGCCGTCATCTATCGCTACTCAGCGAACTGGTATGGTTACATCGCACAGCAGCGGCTTGAAGCGATGAGGTCGCAAGGAAAATGTTCCAGCGGATCGTCACCAGATCCGCTCGTAGCGAAGGCCGCCGCGAATCTCAAGACCGTGACAGTGTCTCCGGAGACTTCCGGCCCATCGGAACTGGCTCGTGCCGAAAAAAGCGACGAACTCGGCACGATCGGCTTGTTCGACTGGGCACTGGCAGAGCTTAATGAAGCGAAACGCACCGCACAAAATTCACCGAAGATCAATCTTGCACTAGCTCGTTATTACCGCTTCAAGGGCGACAATGTGAACGCTCTGCTCGCTCTGGCCCGCAGTTATCCTGATTATTCGCAGATGTTCCCCGAAGAGATGGGGAAAGAGGAATGGGAAATATTTTATCCGCTTATACATTGGAGCGACATCAAGTATTGGGCAGGTCAGCGGGGCCTGGATGCTTACCAGGTTGCAGGTTTGATCCGTCAAGAATCGGTCTTTAACCCGAAAGCAAGATCGGGAGCAAATGCCTACGGCCTGATGCAGTTGATATTACCAACGGCTCAGACAATGGCGAGAAAATATGTGTCCAAGACATCATCGGTCACTACCGACCTCTTGCTGAACAGTCCCCCGCTTAACATAGAATTAGGCACGGCATATATGAAGGACCAGCTCGAAAAATACGGCCGCATCGAATATATGGCAGTTGCATATAACGCGGGTCCGGGACGCGTACCGCAATGGCGGGCGACGCTTCCTTTAGACATCGACGAGTTTGTCGAAGCCATACCGTTTCGCGAAACAAAGGGCTACGTTCAGGGCATAATTCGAAACTCGGCTCAGTATCGAAGGCTGTACGATGACAACGGAAATTTCCGCGCAAACGTAGGCACGAAACCGCTGAGAAGCGAGATCGATACGAAACCGCGTGACCAGTTTATGGCCGACAATCCTGAGATCGTTATTGAAGCGGCCGCCGACAGCAGATAATTAATTCGATCTTGCATGGCCTGAACGCGAGAGGCGGATATAGCTCAGTTTTGCCCTGTGATATAATCGGGTGCACAAAAAGTTCGATCTCTAAATAATTAATTTACATTTAGTACCGCGGGAGTTCTACGATGGCAAAGATCAGTGTGAACCGTAAGCAATATGATGTTTCGGCAGACCCGAGCACGCCGCTGCTTTGGGTCCTTCGGGACGAGATAGGTCTGACCGGCACGAAATTCGGCTGCGGCATCGCTCAGTGCGGTTCATGCACGGTGCATGTAGATGGCGAAGCGAGGCGTTCGTGCATAACGCCGCTGAGTTCGGTCGCGGGCAAAGAAGTCACGACGATCGAAGGGCTTTCACCGGACGGCAGTCATCCGCTGCAGAAGGCTTGGATCGACGCAGACGCGCCTCAATGCGGCTATTGCCAATCCGGACAGATAATGACAGCGGCCGTCTTGCTGAAAACCACCCCGAAGCCGACCGATGCGGACATCGACCGGGCAATGGCCGGCATTATTTGCCGCTGCGGGACCTATAACCGAATTCGCGACGCGATCAAAAAGGCCGCGATCAACGGAGGTGCGAAATGACAGCAAAACCGGAAATGGATCGGCGTTCGTTTTTGAAAGCATCGTTGGCTGCCGGCGGCGCCTTGGTCGTCGGGATGAATATTCCACTTGTGACCAGAGCGGAAGAGCGTTTGGGTATCAAACCGCCCGAACCGGCTGCTGATTTTCAACCCAACGCTTTTATCAAGATCGCGAAGGACGGCAAGGTAACCGTCGTCGTGGGCCAGGTCGAGATGGGGCAGGGCGTTCTGACTTCCCTGCCGATGATCGTTGCGGACGAACTTGAGGTCGATTGGGCAAACGTCAGCTATGAATCGGCTCCGGCGGACAAGGCATTTATCAACCCGCAAATGGGAATGCAAGGCACGGGGGGAAGCTCGAGTGTAAAGGCGTTTTTCATGCCGCTGAGAAAGTCGGCGGCGGCGGTCAGGGAAATGCTTGTCGCGGCAGCGGCGCAGCAATTAGGTGCGCCTGTGGGCGAACTAAAGGCAGCGAACGGTGAGGTCGTACATACGGCGAGTTCGCGCAAGGTGAAGTACGGCGACCTATTGGAAGCGGCAGCAAAGATAACTCCTCCTGCCGAGCCAAAACTCAAGGATCCAAAAGATTTCAGATACATCGGAAAAGGAATTAAGAGACTGGACACGCCGGATAAGGTTATAGGAAAAGCTGTCTTTGGCCTCGATGTAAAGGTTCCGGGAATGCTTTATGCAACGATCCTGCGTTCGCCTGTGATCGGCGGAAAAGTGAAGAGCGTTGACGATGCTGCTGCGAAGGCGATCAAGGGTGTGACGAACATCGTTCCGCTTGGCTATGGTGTGGCCGTCGTCGCCGAAAACTATTATGCCGCACGTCGCGGCCGAACGGCACTTAAGGTGACCTGGGACGACGGGCCGATGGCGACCGTTTCGAGCGAAACTCTTTATGCAAAGTTCGCCGACGGTGCGAACAAAGAGAAGGGATTAGAGGCCGGTAAAAAAGGCGATGTCGAAGCCGCCAAGACGAAGGCGGCGAAGACGGTCGAAGCCGTTTATTGGGCTCCGTACCTTGCGCATACCTGCATGGAGCCGATGAACTTTACCGCCGATGTACGCGCGGACGGTGCCGAAGTTTGGGGCGGCATTCAGGCCCAGATGCAGGTGCAGGAGACTGTCGCCAAGATCGCAGGAGTTCCCGTTGAAAAGGTAAAGGTGAACACGACCATGCTTGGCGGCGGATTTGGACGCAGGTTCGAGCTTGATTATGTGGTCGATGCGACGAACGTTTCAAAGGCCGTCGGCAAACCTGTCAAGGTCGTTTGGACGCGAGAAGACGACGTCCAAAACGATTTCTATCGCCCGGCAGCTTATAACAAGATGTCAGCCGGCCTGGACGCGAGCGGAAACCCGGTCTTCTGGCACCACCGTATCGCGACCGATTCTATAATGACGCGATTCGGTTGGGTCCAGCCCGGGAAGGTCGATGGATCTTCAGTAGAAGGCGCGGCTGACCTGCCTTACGATTTCCCGAACTTTCAGTGCGACTGGATCAACACGAATTCGGGCGTACCGGTTGGGTTTTGGCGTTCGGTCGGCAGTTCTCACACTGCGTTTTCGACCGAGTGTTTTCTCGACGAAGTAGCGGCGGCGGCCGGTAAAGACCCTGTCGCGTTCCGACTCGCAATGCTCGGAAATCACCCGCGTCATGCGGGAGTGGTAAAGCTTGCTGCGGAGAAGGCAAATTGGGGCAAACCGTCAGCCGGTACGTTTCAAGGCATTGCAGTTCATGAAAGCTTTGGAAGCTGGGTCGCACAGGTTGCCGAGGTTTCGGTCGCAAAGGACGGACAGGTCAAGGTGCATCGCGTGGTTTGCGCCGTCGATTGCGGCCAGGTCGTTAACCCCGACACAGTCGCGGCACAAATGGAAGGTGCGATCGTTTACGGGCTTTCTGCTGCTCTCTACGGCGAGATCACGGTCAAAGACGGAAAGATCGTTCAGAAGAATTTCAACGACTACAAAGCTCTCCGTATTAGCGAAATGCCTAAGGTCGAAGTTTACATCGTGCCGAGCAATGAGAAGCACGGCGGCGTCGGCGAACCGGGAACACCGCCGATCGCTCCGGCTGTTGTAAACGCCATTTTCGCGGCAACCGGAAAGCGTGTTCGCAGCCTGCCGATCAAACCGGCTGACCTTGCGGCAAAGGCATGATGAGTTTTAGGTCTTTAAAACTGGGTACCGTTTTCTTGGCAATTGTCCTCGCATCGATAGGTTTGCTTACTGATCGTGGACGCGGCATCGAACGCGTTTTGGCCTCCGACATCACTGTCGGCCAGGCCGCGTTAACAGACGATCCGGTCAAGGCACGTGCGGCTTTTAACGATGCGGTAAAGGTTTTCTTTTCCGCTCGCTGCGCAAACTGTCATCCCGCCGGCGACACTCCCACGCAAGGCGATAAGATGACGCCTCACACCATGGGAGTGATCCGCGGCACAGACGGCAAAGGCGCGCCGGAACAGCGATGCAGCACGTGTCATCAGGAGATGAATCTGGAAGGCGAGGGCTTGCCGCCCGGAGCTCCGAACTGGCACATGCCTCCTGCAGATCACAAAATGCCGTTTCAAGGAGTGACCGCATCGCAGCTATGTAAAAACCTAAAGGATCCGAAAACGAATGGCGGGGGGAAGACTCTGAAAGAAGCCGTACATCACGTCGAAACAGATCCGCTCGTGATGTGGGCGTGGTCACCGGGTGAAGGAAGAACGCTGCCTCCGTTGAGCCACGCCGATTTTGTTGCAAAACTGAACGAATGGATTAACAACGGCGGTGCGTGTCCGGAGTAAGGAAATGAGATCGAGTCGAGATTCGCGGCGACCAGACGGTGGCCGCGTTTTATTTAGATGAAAGAGATAAGAGAAATACTGAAAGAAGTTGAAAAGCTGCCGGCGGGAGAAAAATCCGTGCTTGCGACCGTAGTTGACCTGAAAGGTTCGGGTTATCGGCTGCCCGGAGCGCGGATGTTGATCAAGGCTAACGGCGATGCGGTCGGGACGGTCTCAGGCGGATGCTTAGAAGCCGACGTTTTGGAACGAGCCAAACGCGTTATTGCGACTGGAATCGCGGAGGTCTTTACATATGACACGACCGCGGACGAAAACTCCGTATTCAGTTTGAACATGGGCTGCCGCGGCGTGCTTCGCATTCTGCTTGAAGCGGTCGATAAGACGAGCGAGATAATTACCGCTCTCCAGCGTTCGTACGATTCGCGTAAACGCATCGAATGCGCGGTGGCGATCGGTTTCCAGGGCGAGACTCATATTAACATCGGGAAACGTTTCTTCGCCGAAGACATCACAAATGAGAACGCACTGCCCGGGATGATCGATGATCTGGAGACATTCGCAGACTCTGCATCCAACTACCAGACTATCAAGTACGAGATCGATGACGGCTTCGTAGAGTTTGCTTTCGAACTGATCAGGCCGCCGGTTCAGCTATACATTTTAGGTGCTGGTGCCGATGCCGTTCCACTTGCTGATGCCGGCGACGCTCTCGGATGGAGAGTCAACGTTTGCGATCACCGGCCCGCGTTTCTGACCGAAGAAAGATTTCCGAAATGCGATGCGCTTGTCTCGCTGGATCGAGATGCGAAACCTGAATGGGACGTAGATGAACTGACGGCCTTCGTGTTGATGAATCACAACTATGATCGCGACAAGGCGATGCTCTCGGGAGCGTTGAATTCGAAAGCGTTTTACGTCGGTGCGTTGGGACCGAAAAAACGTACGGAACAGATGCTTGCGGAGATCGGTGAACACTTTTCCGCGGAACAAATATCGCGGCTTCGATCACCGGCCGGACTAGACATCGGGGGCGACACACCGGAATCGATCGCGGTCTCAATATCAGCAGAGATCCAGAGCGTTCTCAAACATCGAAGCGGCGGGCCGCTCCGCGACCGAAACGCGCCGATCTATGACCGAAAATAACAGACCGAAGATCGGCGGACTGCTTCTTGCTGCCGGAGGTTCGCGGCGGCTGGGACGGCCTAAGCAGCTTCTCGAATTTGAAGGCAAAACCCTAGTTCGGGCCGCCGCTGAAGCTTTGATCGAAGCTGGCTGTGATCCAGTGGTAGTCGTCCTTGGCGCAGAGATCGAAGGATCAAGAAACGAACTCGACGGACTCGATGTCGTGATCGTTGAGAATTCAGAATGGGAAGAAGGAATGAGTTCGTCGATCCGCGTCGGCATTGATCGTTTTCTCGAACTCGAGAAAGATATCGATGCGGTCTTGATCTCGCTCTGCGACCAGCCGAACGTCACCGCCGACAAGCTCTCCCTTTTCATCTACCGCTATTCCAATGATCGACCGCCGATCATCGCTGCCGAATATGACGGTGTTGCAGGTGTGCCCGCACTGTTTGATAGGAACGTTTTTAGATCGCTGATGGACATTAGAGGCGACAAAGGCGCCAGAGAGATCATCAGAAACTTTCTGGGCGCGATGACGATCAGTCTTCCGGAAGCCACTTTTGACATAGACACTCCCGCCGACATCGCGTAGTCACATTTGATCGTTTTATCGGCCCGTCAAAATGGGGTGGCTGAAGCAGTGTTCTCGGCATCTTCTCGCCAAAATAGTTCGCCCCCTTGCTGATCGCAGCCTCGGTCTGTCGACGAACGAAGCGTCTGCGCCAACCCGCCCGTTCTAACCGCAAGGCTTTCAACGGCTGCCCGTTCTTTCTCGAAAGCTCCGCCCGGGATGTCAGATAGTCCGAAGTCAGTCTTAATGGGATCGACTCCGAGGTCCGTCTTCTTGACGAAAGCGACGCTGCATACCTTTCTTCTTAGAGCTCTTTGCGAACGGATTCCCTCCGATCGCGCTTGGTCAGCTTCGAAAGATCTAGTCCGGAATAGACCGTATGGATGATGACGCCTTTACGCTTTGCGAGTGCCACGATCTAATAAAACGTGAATTTTGTCGTGCCGCCTAGCTCCTCATTTTCGGATCGCAGGGTACGAAGCTGATCACCGTCGGTCTGGAAAACGATGATCTGACGCGTTCCGGTGCGGTCGGATGCGGTCTGCGCTTTGTCGGGAACAGAAGAAATGATCACTATCACGGCAACTGATAAAAATGTTTGCATTCTGCCCGACATATTGCGACACGTCCATCACGGTTCTGTTAATAAAAACCAAGCGGCGGCTATCTTGCGAATAGGACGCACATATCCTATATGCAACCTCGTCAAATGTCATTACAATTCTTTTTTCTATTTATTTTTGGATTTGAGGGAAGAGGCGGCGAGGCTCGGGTCCAGCATAAATATGTCACAAATAACCGAGCCGATCAGATTCCTTCCTTGAGTGCGGCATTGAAGAGTGAAACGAGTCTCGCGGATTCGCGTTTGAAGGCTGCGGCCGTCTCGATCGCATTGCGATTTTTGATATTAACTTCGCGTTCGCCGTCAAGAAGTTTTATCAATTGGCCGGCGGAGAAATAGAGTCGGGTCTCCCGTGCTTCCTCTCCATCGGTCTTTACGAAACCGAACACGAGTTGCCCGGCGGCACTGAAAAGGAACTCACTGTTGGTGATCATCGCCGCACGTTTGGTGACGACATTGATCTTCATCAGTCGATTCGGATACGGATCCTTCTCGCGGTCGCCAAACGTGTAATAGAAACGAGATATGTTCGAGTATGTTCCCACCGCCGGATAAGAATTTCCTGTCTTGTTTACCGAAAGCTCCACCACATAGATCTCGGAATATGGTGCTTCTTTTTCGGCTATCGCGATCGCTTCATTCGTTTGCGTGTAAAGATCCCTTATCTCCTCGATTCGCTTGTCGGTCTGGGCAGAAATGAAACTCGCACCAGCTGAAGCAAAAATGATAAAGATGAAGACAAATGTTTGAAAATTCTTTTTCATGTTCAAGCGTTTGGATCGATCAAGCCTGAAGTGTTCTAACAGGTTCACAGGTTTCTCAAAATGTATTCGGTCATCATCGAATACATCTGATGCACCTGCGGCGGGTTGTTGACTCCGTGGCGTTGATTTGGATAGAGCATCAGGTCAAATTGCTTTCCGGCCTTTTGAAGTTCGTAAACAAACTTTGTCGTGTTTTGCATATGGACGTTGTCGTCCATCACGCCGTGGATCAACAGAAGACGGCCGTTCAAGTCCTTTGCGGCTTTCAGCACATTTGTTCGGTCATAGCCGGCCGGATTCAATTGCGGCGTGAGCATATAGCGTTCGGTGTAGATGGAATCGTAAAGTGCGTAATCCGTGACCGAACCGCCCGCGATTCCCATCTTGAACGACTTGCTATGCGTAAGCGCGTAGCTGGTCATAAAGCCGCCGAAGCTCCAGCCCCAAATGCCGATGCGGTTTCCGTCAACAAAGTTGAGCGACTTCAGATACGAGATCCCGTCCTCGATATCGTTCAGCTCTGTCGGGCCAAAGCTTTTGTACATAGTCCATGTGGATTCGATGCCTTTGCCGCTCGCCGAACGGTTGTCGCAGACCCAGATGATGTAGCCTTTTTGGGCAAGCATTTGGTGCCACATCTGACGGCTGCCGCCCCAGCCATTTCGCACCTGCGGTGCATGCGGGCCGGCATAGGTGTAGATCAGCACCGGATATTTTTTATTTGGGTCAAAGTCAGGCGGTCGGATCATCATCGCTTCCATTTCAAATCCGTCGCGATTCTTCACCTTCAGGAAATCTGCAGGGCCTAATTTGAACTGTGCAAGCGCCTCGACGTTGTTCTCATTGATCGTGCGAACAAGCGATCCATCGGCTTTGTACAGCCGTTGTTTCGGCGGCGTGTTTATGTCGCTCCAACCGCCAACGTAGTGAGTGAACGTGGGGTTGAAAAGCGCCGAATGCGAGCCGTCGCCCTGAGAGAGACGCTCGATCGTGCCGTCTGAGATCTTTACGCGATAGATGTTCTCAGCGATGTGACTATCCTTCGTCCCGTTGAAATAGACCCAGCCGGCGGCCTCGTCGATCCCGAAAACCCCGCGCACCTCCCATTTGCCTTGCGTCATGCGTTTTACGAGTCTTCCGTCGGCCGCATACATATAGAGATGGTTCCATCCATCGCGTTCCGATTGCCAGACGAACGAACCGTCTTTGAGGAAGAACGGATTGTCATTGATCCCGACCCAGGCAGGGCTGGTCTCACGGAATAGCCGCTTCGTCTTCCCGCCCAAACTTACTGATACAAGGTCGAGAAATGTCTGAATACGGTTTTGTGCCTGAATAAGTACGGAATTGCTGTTAGGCGTCCACACGACGCGCCCAATAAGAAGGTCTGACGGGTCGTACGAGGAAAGGTCGGCAAAGCGCGCCGCACTTGCGCCGGCGCGCATGGCGCGGGTGGCGCGCCCTGGAGCAGCTATATCGACGAGTCCGAGTTTTACGTTCGGGTTCGGATCACCCGCCTGAGGATAAGGCGTATTCTCGATCATCTGATCATTGACCGTATCATTCGCCAGCACAAAATTCGGGACGTTCGTATCGTCGAGCCGCAGAAATGCGATCCACTTCGAATCAGGCGACCACCAATAACCGCGTTTTTGCCCACGGCCGTAGAGTTCCTCCTCGTAAACCCAATCGAGATATCCATTGAAGATCTTATCGGTGCCGTCGCGTGTGATCTGTCTTTCGCGGCCGCGAGCAATATCGACGACAAACAAATTATTACCGCGTACGAAACTCACCCATTTACCGTCCGGACTCAGGTCTTCTTCCAGTTCTTCGTCTTTGTTATTAGTCAGGCGAGAGATCTTCCCGTTTGCGAGTGTGTAGTACCACAGATCGTTCGCATGGTTGAACAGGATAGCGGTCTCGCTGTTATTAAAATGCAGCGTGACGGAGTTGGCGATCCGGTCTGCCTCGTCCGCTTTCATTCCCGCTGCGGACTGAAGTGCCGATGCGAATTTGGCTGAGTCGTAAAAGGGCGCAGATTCTCCGGTTTCGGCGTTTACTCTAACGAGCTTTCCGTCCTGCGTCTGCCTGAACGACTTCCCGTCTGAGGTCCAGATCAACCGGACCGGAGAACCGCCAAACGGGATCCGTACCTTTGGGTCGGGACTGAAAATGTCGTCAACACTAAGCAGTCTCTCCTGTGCTGCGGCGAAAACCGTTAAGATAAGAAAGGCCGCGAGAACGAGTCCGGTTCTTTTCATAAAGGGTCGAATGAACTGATGATTGGTCTCAACGGGATTAAGGATATTCAATCTTTGATATGTCGGCAAGAACATTTGCTCCAAACCGTTGAGGGCGTACGACCAACAATCCTCATCTCTGCAGAATGTTGCGCGTCGGCCATGGGATTTACGGCGACTGCGGTAAGTTTCCGCACTTCGAATTTGTGTAATGTCCCATTTCTCCCCAACCGATCACATCCTTACGGACCGTACGGTCTGCATATTCACTCGTTTTACTTAGCATTCTCCTGTTAAGACTACCTCTTTTGTTCAACAAGTTTAGTGGCACGCGTGTTGCGATAGAGCCCTCCGGAAAGTTACTTCGCCGAGAAAGTATTTCTTTCCGAAAGTTAGCGACAGTGCCTCTCATCTCTGTCGCTTTACACAGCCGGCGTTTATGCTGAAGCATCAATTGCCGCAGTTGTTCCTTGATTAGTTTGCTAGAAGTAACAGCGCCGCGGCCTTACCCCGCGGCCATCATATTAGAGTTGTAATGCGGCCGACTAGATGGGCCAGCGTTTTGAATCTCCTTCCTTCGGTTGCGTTTTCTGATTGATTGAATTCGGAGCAGCCCAGCTCGAATCGGTTAAGTTCTTTTTTTTACCCCGCGGGCATCACACAGTAGTTCCACAGTAACCGGTTCCGGCGATAAGTCCGGAACCTTTTTTTGCGCTGAAAAGGCGTCGCGAACGCGACGCCCGGGTTTCTTTGTGTTTCTCGAAGCTCTATGTGGCCAGTGCGAGTTCCAGTTCGAACTCGCCAATCTCGCTGACCGAGGGCACGTGTTCAGGCCCGTATTGACAAAGCTCCCCGTTGAGCCATATCTCCAGCGTCTTCATTTGCTCTTCAAGTATTTCGGCCAATCCGGCAACCATGTCCATTCCAATATCGATCCGCTCGCCTAACTCTGTGTCAACAGTATCGCGACAAGAAATATCGTCGATCGCCATAGCTCGAAACAGCTCAGAGGTATCTTTAATGATATTCATCGTCTGAGTCTGCTTTGCCTTTAGCAGCGCAAACTCGGCTCGACGTGTGTTCTCCGTCCGCCGATGGTCTATTGCCCACGCCAATTTTGCAATGAAATGTTCAGGGTTAAAGTGCCTGGGGAAAAGGTCATCTGCGCCGGCCTCGAGCACCCTGAAAGCGGCACCGACGTCCGCAGCTTCGTCATTAAAAAAGAATAGCGGGATAAGGGAAAGATCATCGTTCGTTCGGACCGCCCTGCATAGCTCGTGCCCGGCCAGATCGGGGAGGGACATTTCACAAATGACAATTTCAGGCCGATCGAGATACATTTGCCGGATCCCTTCTTTCCCGTCTTCGGCAAATAGGATCTCAGCCGAGATCAACTTGAGCGTATTCAATAAATTATGGAACGTTCTTGATCCTGGGCCTATCAATAATATCCGCGGTTCGTTTCGAGGGAGTCTCATAGCCTGCAAGCATTTCGTTGCCGATAAACTGAAACGCTCTCCTTTTTTCTTTGTCTTACTGATCTGAGGCCGGCAAATAAATCGGGAAACCGGGTCTCGGCTAGCGGCAACAATCGTGCCGAAGTGCTGAATGGTTGGATCTTTTGTGGCAAAGCATGATACGGGACCTCTGTTCAGGGGCAATAAACGTGAAAAGTGAGGAGATCTTCCACGGCGAAATGCTAGGAGCAGGGCATTTATCCCGAACTTCAGTGGGACAGTGTCCTTATCTCCAAGGTCACTGTTCGCGGGAGATGATCCGGCTCAGGGTCTTTCGATCGATATTGAGGATCCGTGCCGCAGCCTGTTTATTTCCTTTCGTTGATCCCAATACTCTGGACACATATTTCGTTTCCATTTCCGCTAGCGTCAGGAACTGGATCTCGCCGTTCATGTATGCTCCGGCATAAGGAGCAGCCAGGCCCGCGCCAGTCAGCTCGGCGTTTAGGTCCGCCGCGCGAATACGCTCCGGCAAGTGTTCCGGATAAATAACGTCATCCGACATCGAAACCGCATGCAGGACCGCGTTCTCGAGTTCACGCACATTTCCCGGCCAGGAGTAATTCTTGAGCATCTGCAAAGTCTCTTCGGCGAACGAAACTCCCGGAACCGCGGATCTTGCCGCAAAATGGAGGGCCAATAACGGGATGTCTTCGACGCGTTCCCGGAGCGGCGGCAATTTTATGGTCACTGCATTGAGCCTATACATAAGGTCCTTTCGGAAACGACCGGCCTCGACCTCTTCCTCGATATCGCGATTGGTAGCGCATATTACGCGTGCGTCCACCCTTATCGTTCGGTTTGAACCCACGCGGCGAATCTCGTTCTCCTGAAGTGTTCGCAGAAGCTTAACCTGAAAGAGCGGTTGAGTTTCGGTTATCTCATCAAGAAAGATGGTCCCGCCTTGGGCCTCTTCCCAAAGGCCCACGCGTTCGCTGCTTGCTCCGGTAAATGAGCCTTTTGCATGGCCGAAGAGTTCCGATTCGATCAGCTCGACCGGGATCGCACCGCAGTTGACCGTGACGAAGGGCCCGTTCGATCGATTGCTTCGGCGGTGTATCGCGTTCGCCACTATTTCCTTTCCGGTTCCCGATTCGCCCGTGATGAGGACCGAGAGGCTCGTCGAAGCCACCCGTCCGACCATCTTTAGGCAGTCGACGAATTTCGGGCTTTTGCCTATTAAAGGAATGTCAGAACGGTAGCCGTTGCTTACGTGTATCGCGGCGTCCGTTATGTGCAACCTTGCGCGCTGTTCCAATTGTTCGCGAACAAGGCCCGCTATTCGTAAAACGTCAGAAACCGTGAACGGCTTGACCAGGTAGTCAAATGCTCCGATCGCGGTGGCATCCAATGCACCGGCGGCCGAACCATGGCCGGTCATCATCACAAAGCGGGCATCGGGCTGCTGTACGGAAAAATTCCTGAGGATCTCGTATCCGTCCATACCGCGGAGCATTACATCGCAGAAAACAAGATCAAACTTGCGTCTTGCGGCGGCTCCGAAAGCAGATTCAGCGTCAGAGACCTCTTCAACCTCCCAACCATCCGAACGCAGAACCTCCGCAACAAACCCGCTAACGCCGGGCTCATCATCGATAACGAGGCAATGAGGATGCTTTGACATTGTCGAAAATTATATCCCGACCAGAACGTTAATTACTACAAATAAATCGACATTGCGGATCGCGGCCACACTTTGGAGCGGCCTTATGGGTCATACTTCAACGATCGCTGCGGGTCCCTTCAGTTATCGGCCCGATCAGTCGGCGGGTTTGGCACAATTATCGCTTGTTGATGCAAAGACGCTGAATGCCTGTCGGTTCGGCATTAAGGTTAGACACAGGTTTTATTAAACGTTGATTCGATATTCGTTGAAGCGTAGGATTGGGAAAGCCTCGTCGCCTCAACCGGTGAGCCGGGACGCCAGATCGCCGGGACCGATCCGTAAGATGACCCTATGAGAACTCTTCGCGTTCTTATTTTACAAGACTCCATTGAATTTGGAGACCGCATCCTGGAGCAGCTCGAGGATTCAAGTTATAGGGTCGAGAGCAAACGTACCGACGACCTGCGCCAGTTGGAGTATGCGCTTGAAGGGACGGCTTTTGACGCGATCGTCTCGGCATTTCGTTTTGGAAACGACACCGCGTTCGAAGCCCTCGATCTTGCCCGCTCCAATGGCGCAGAGGTTCCGTTCATCATTGTTTCCGACGACATCGGAGAAGAATCGCCCGCGTCGCTGATCCGAAAAGGGATCAGCGATCATTTGACATTCGACGATCTCGGCCGCCTTGAGGATGTCATAAAGCGCGAGATCCGTGAGTTCGCGGTACAGCGGGAAAAACAGGAAGCCGAAAGAGCGTTGGCCGAAAGCGAAGCCCGACTAAATCTTGCCCTCTCGGCAGCCGGCATGGGTGTATGGGAGTGGGACCTTACGACAAATGACGTGATCTGGTCGCCGGAATGTTCGTTGATCCTTGGCATCTCGGTCGCAGGTGCAAACCGCGATGATCTCGTCGGGATGGTGGTCGAAGATGACCGTGAAATGGTCGTGAGGGCATATTCGCGTGCGATATCCGACAAGACCGCGTTTGACGCTAGGTTTCGCCTCCGAAGAAGCGATGGCGAGGTCATTTGGCTCATTGCAAACGCCAGTGCTTTTTGCGATGCAACCGGCCGCCCGGAGAAGTTTGTCGGTACGCTCCGCGACATTACGCGGGAAAAGAGATCCGAAGATGCTCTCATCGAAGCCGAAGAGAGATATCGTATCGTTGCCGAAACAGCGTCTGACGCGATCGTATCAATTGATGCCGAAAGCACGATCATCTTTGCGAATCCTGCAGCCGAAGCGATCTTTGGTTACGAGCGGTCGGAAATGATTGGCCAGCCTCTCTCTTTGTTGATACCGGATCGACTTCGCTCATCGCACAGATCGGCCTTTGAGAGTTATGTCGTCAGCGGGGTCAGGTCAGTGGACTGGAAGAACGTCGAAACCACAGCGATCAGAAAGGACCGGACAGAAATTGGCGTACAGATCTCGTTCGGCGAGTTCAAAAAACAAGAAAAACATACCTTCACGGCGATCATCCGCGACGTCACCGAGCGGAAGAAGGCCGCGGATGCGGTTCGGCGATCCGAACAGAACTTTCGCGCGCTCGTCGAGGCGACCACGCAATACGTCTGGAATCTTGATGAAAAAGGAAGGCTGATAGGTCTGCCGGACTGGTGGACGGAACTTACCGGGCAGAGCTTTGAAGACAGCCTGAATTTCGGATGGGTAAACTCGATCCACCCCGACGATCGCGATCGAGTAATGAAGGAGTATGTGAGTGCAGTCAGCTCCCGACAGGCGGTTGACATCGATGTCAGGATACGGGACGCAGCCGGAACATATCGGTATTATCGAGCACGCGCCGTCTCCGTGATAAATGACGACGGAACGTCCGCGCGATGGATCTGCTCTCTGATCGAGACTACCGCTCAGCGGGTAGCCGAAGTAAAACTTCGTGAAAGCGAAGAGCGGTACAGGCTGATCTCTTCGATCTCCACCGACTATATGTATGCGACCGGCCTCGATGAAAAAGGAGAGGTGGGCCTTGACTGGGTAACCGGCGCGTTTGAAAGGATCACGGGCTATACGCAGGACGAGTTCATCGAGATCGGCGGATGGAGATCGATCGTACATCCTGATGACCTGGAAAAAGATCGGGCAGACCTTCAAAGACTGCTTGCTAACGAATCGGTTGTATCGGAAATTCGGATCGTCCGTAAGAACGGTGAAAGCGCGTGGATGCGGAGCTATGCGCAGCCTATATGGGACACTGCGGCCGGACGTGTGACGAAGATATGCGGTGCCGTCCAGGACATAACCGAGCAAAAGCTGGCCGAATCTGCGGTCCGAGAAAGCGAAGACAGGCTTCGGTCGATACTGGATGCAGAACCGGAATGTGTGAAGCTGCTTGATCGATCGGGAGCCTTGGTGGACATGAACCCGGCGGGCCTAAAGATGATCGAAGCAGACTCAGTCGAGCAGGTGGTCGGCCGCAATGTCGGGGACATTGTCGCACCGGATCATCGCGCGGCCTTTGCAGCATTAATTGAAAAGGTCTTTAGCGGCGAGAGCGCGAACCTTAGCTTCGAGATCATCGGGCTAAAAGGCACACGAAGATTCCTGGAGTCGAACGCAGTTCCGTTAAAAAACAGCTCGGGTGAGTTTTCAGCAATGCTGGCAGTGACCCGCGACATTACCGAGCGAAAGAAGGCTGAAAAGTTCTTGATCGAATCTCAAAAACGCCTGTCGGAATTGATAAATACGGTAGAAGGTATCGTGTGGGAAGCCGACCTTGAGAGTTTTCAGTTCACATTCGTATCCGAACAGGCAGAGACCATTTTGGGTTACCCGCGAGCGATGTGGTACGTGCACGATTTTTGGCCGGCTCATATACATCCCGACGACAGAGAATGGGTCGTGGAATATTGCGCAAAGGCGTCAGCCGAGACGCGCCAGCACACCTTTGAATACAGAATGATGGCCCGCGACGGCCGCGTTGTCTGGTTTCGGGACATCGTAAGCGTCATTTACGAAGGCGGCAAGCCGTCAGTCCTACGCGGCATCATGGTCGATATCACAGACCGCAAGAAGGACGAACTTGAACTTCGGCAGCGTGCATTGTTGATAGACCAGGCATATGAAGCGATCTTCGTTTGGGACCTCGACAAAGGGATCCTGGACTGGAACCAGGGCTGTGAACGAATGTTCGGCTATACCAGAGACGAGGCGTTGGGCAGATTTGCATCCGACATAATTCAGTCTAATTTCCCTGTGTCGCGTGAGAAGCTGATCTCAGACCTAAAAGACTCGCGCTACTGGAGCGGCGAGGTGTCGCAAGTGACGAGGGACGGCCGAACCGTGTATTCCGACAGCCGCTTGCAATTGCTGGATTTCGACGGGCGTGAGATAGTCCTGCAAACAAACCGTGATGTTACGGATAGAAGACTGGCCGAGATCAAACTCCGCGACTCGGAAGCAAGATATCGCGACCTGTTCGAGAACAATCCTTACCCGATGTTCGTCTATGATGTCGATACACTCGAGTTTCTTGCGGTCAACGATGCTGCCGTTCACAAATACGGGTACTCGCGCAATGAATTTGCCGAACTTGATCTGACAAAGATCCGGCCCGCCGAGGATCTAGCCGAAGCGTTGACGCAGATCAAAAAAGATAGCCCGATAATCGACAAAACCGGGACGTGGAGACACCAGAAAAAGGACGGTTCGGTATTTTACGTTGAGATAACGTCACACGCGCTTGATTTCCAGGGAAGGCGTGCCCGGCTCGTTCTGGCACACGATATAACCGACCGTCTTCTTGCTGAAGACGAACTGCGAAAGAAACGCGAACAGCTGGACAAAACGGCGGAGGCGTGTCCGAGTGTGATCTACTCTTACAAACTCGATCCGAACGGATATGTTTCTATTCCGTATGCCAGCCCCGCGCTTGCGGAAATAACGGGCTTGGATGCGGCGATCCTTCAACGCGACGCTCGGCCCCTGCTCGAGCGTATGGATCGGGAAGACCTGGAACGATTCGCCAGACTCGGAGAGATATCAAAAGCTGAACTTTCACCCTTCAACTTCACGTACCGATACGAGCATCCTGAACTCGGGACCAAATGGATAGAAGTATTCTCGTCGCCAACGCGCGAGCAGGATGGCAGCACCGTTTGGCACGGCATTGCGACCGACATCACCGAACAAAAGGCGGCCGAGGAAGCCCTGAGGTCAAGCGAAGAACAGCTCCGACAGGCCCAAAAACTCGAATCTATCGGGATACTGGCCGGCGGAATGGCCCATGATTTCAATAATATGCTCACGGCGATCAACGGATATAGCGAGTTGATATTGCGCCGCATAGGTCCCGATGATCCTATCCGTCAGAATGTCGAGGAGATAAGAAAGGCGGGCGAGCGTTCAGCAGAACTTACGCGTCAACTGCTCGCGTTCAGCCGACGACAGATATTGCAGCCCAAGCGGCTCGATCTAAACGAGGTCATAGGTGAAACAGTGACCATGCTGCGGCGTTTGATCGGCGAGGACATTTCTATCGAGACACGCCTTCTGCCTGAACTTGCAGAAGTAGAAGCGGACCAAAGTCAGATCGTTCAAGTCCTAATGAATCTGGTTTTAAATGCCCGCGACGCTATAGACGGGAAAGGTACGATCTTGATCGAGACCGAAAATATTCATCTCGACCGGACCTTTGCCAAACACCATGTCGATATCCGCCCAGGAGAATACGTGGTGCTTTCGGTCAGTGACGATGGCATCGGAATGGACGAAGAGACGAGAAGCCGGATCTTCGAACCCTTCTTTACGACAAAATCGGTCGGGCGAGGGACTGGTCTCGGCCTTTCTACGGTTTACGGAATCGTAAAGCAATCGGGCGGGACGATCTGGGTTTACTCCGAACCTGACCGAGGAACGATCTTCAAGATCTACATGCCAAAGGCCGGAATGGAAAGCGACGAATCGATCGGCAACACGAGTCAACGAGATATGAAGACCGGAAGTGAGACCATACTTTTGGTCGAAGACGAAAGCACTGTTCGACGCCTTGGCCGTGAGATCCTCGAATCATGCGGCTATTCGGTTGTCGAAGCCTCAAACGGACGGGAGGCAATGGAACTCCTGGACGCAAATGGAAAGATCGTCGACTTGATGATAACGGATGTGGTGATGCCGGAAATGGGCGGCCGTGAGCTCGCGGAGACCATTACCAAAGACAGGCCAAATATTAAGGTGCTGTATACATCAGGCTACACAGACGACACCCGAATTCGCCACGGCATAAAAGACGAAAGCTCAAACTTCCTGCAGAAACCCTTCACCTTTGACGCATTGTCCCGAAAGGTCCGAGATCTCCTGGACGAAGCCTAGCGTCGATGTTCAACCATTCGAGTTGGAATAATCTTCGGCCTCAACAACATCTATTATTGCGGTAAATCTTTAATAACGCGTTAACCCGCGCTTAACCGTCCATTAACCCGGATCCGTTACTGTCAATTGTCTGCCGCATTATCAATATGAGAGATATCGTCGAAAACGTTCGGGGCGTTGAAACAATTCCACGCGGCCAAACTGTCCGCGGCTTCACAATTTCAGAGGGCCGATATGAGGTCCGGATCGCGGAAAGCGATGATGAGATAGAAAACGCGCTGAGATTGCGACATCGGGTCTTTAATGTCGAGCTCGCTGGACGAGACGAGACGAACGAGCTTGAGGTCGATGAGTTCGACGCGATCTGTGAACATCTGATCGTGATCGAAACGACGTCTGGGAAAACTGTCGGAACCTACAGGCTTAACTCATACGAGCGTGCATCCGCGGTCGACGGTTTTTATTCGTTTCAGGAATTCAGCATAGAGGACCTGCCGAAGGAAGTACTAAGGTCCGGTGTCGAGATCGGCCGAGCGTGCATAGCGCCCGAACACAGGAATACCAAAGTGCTCTACCTTCTCTGGCGAGGCCTGGCAAGATATATGGAGATCAAGGGCAAGCGATTCTTGTTCGGATGCTGTTCGATCTTTTCGCGCGATAGTCTCATGGGCGAGCGCGCTTTTCATCAACTGGCTGAGCAGGGCCATTTTCACGAAAGATTTAGAGTTGAACCGCGAAGGAATGCTCTTTACCTTGGTCCGGTCAATGAAATAGAGAGTTGCCCGATCGAGTTGCCGAGTTTATTCAACATGTATCTGCGTATCGGTGCAAAGGTGTGCGGGCCGCCGATCATTGACGAAGATTTCGGGACGATCGATTTCTTTGTGGTGTTTGACCGCGAGACAATGACCGAAAAATGCCGGAAGACTTTCTTTTCGAACCGGAGCTAGACAAACACGCGTTCTTCGAACTCGAACCCGCCTCTGTGGTCTGCAATAACGACCGTCGAGCAGCGTGTCCCATAATTCGGCGTTGCGATGAATATCGGCGACAGCGCCCTCTCTCTTTCAAGCCCGATGCCCGTGTCGGGTAATTCTTCGTCACTAGCTGGGTCCCGGTCGCCAAGCAGATCGAACATCGATTCACTTTCCATGCCGTTCCCAAGGATCTCCGAGAGCATTGCCTTTCCTTTCGTCACCTTTGGCCAGGGCGAATCGAGAAGATGATTGCTCAGGCCGTACAGACCCGGAGAAAGAGACTTGATCCCGCTCGCTCGATTTGAAAAGTAGAACAACTCGCTTCGGTCTTCTCGAAATTCACCGACCAGGAGATTAAATCCGGAATACTCGGCCTTCCGTGATTCGATCTCTGATAGATAATCTCTTGCACCGGAAACTCCGGAGACAAAATCCGATACCAGTTTGCCACGTGAACGCGTTCCGACTTGTCCTCTGGGACCGCGGTAATTCGTTACCGCCGCGATCCGCCCGGAGTTTGATACCGCAAGCCATGTCCCGCCCGCTGCAAGATCACGGCCTCCGAAGACGTGCGGATGGTCTTCCCAGGATGCGGCGGGCAAAGTCGGACGATCGAAAAACTCGTCACGATTCGCAAGCAACACCAGTGGGCTCTCGGCTGAGTGTCTGTAAGCGAGAAAGATCACGCACATAACATAGATAATCCTATTGCCCTAACGTTTTATTTCAAACCGTTCGACTCGCCGTCAAGGCGTTTGACCCATCGCCAAAATGAGTCCTCAAAGACGAGCCAGCCGAACTTTGTCTTCCCCACCGTATCGAATGTCCCGTCTTCGCAGAAAGATATGAGCGTTGGCCTGGACGGCGGCGGTACAAGTATCCGGTGTTTGCGGATCAAGCGTTCGATCTCACTCAGCCTTAACTTCGTGCGCACTCTATTTTCATCTATTTGTTGCATTTTGTCCTTCATAAATCTCATTGAACTCCTAAATTCTCAGAATAGCTTAAACCTACAACTATCGGTTTTTTCCCCCCTGTTTTAGATTGAACATGGCCGGGCGATATGTAAGCGGCGACGAGAAGTAAATCATTTGGTGTCACCCAATATCGTCCGTCCGTTGTATTATCTACAACGTATGTATATTTGTCAATACGTTGTTGCAGGCTTGATACATATGTTTTTTTCAAACTTAGAAATTCGGATCGCTGACGCGATAGTGAACATTTTTGAGACGGGCAAACCGTTTGGGGACTACGCGGCGTGTGCTGTCTTGAACGACGGAGCCGGTATTTCATACGGCATCAAGCAGTTCACGCATCGATCGGGCTCACTTTATGAAGTCGTCGATCTTTATATCGAGAGTGGAGGCGTGATCGGCCGTGAAGTCATAGGCGAACGATTGCCGTCCTTGAAAAGGACGACGAAGGCGTCGATCTCGGCAATGGCCGCGGACACAAGATTGAAAAAGGTGTTGAAAGCCGCAGCGATAACGAGCGAAATGCGTCAAGCACAGGACTCGGTCGCGACCGAACGCTACATAAGGCCGGCGCTCGATGAATGTGCGCGGCTCGGTTTCTTGCTGCCGCTCTCGTTTGCGGTAGTTTGCGATTCGATGATCCACGGTTCGTGGGAACGATTTCGCGATCGACTTCAAAGACAGAGACCTGACCTCCGAGGTGAGAAGGAATGGATCACCGAATATATTCGGATCCGCGACCGATGGCTTCGAAGCGTCCCTAGGCTCAAAAACACTGCCTATCGAACGGAATTTTTCTTGAAGCAGATCGCCGTAGGCCGATGGCACCTCGAGTTGCCGCTGGAAGCCCACGGCGTTCAGCTGAAGCGTTCTCATTTCGAGGGCCGCGATGCCTATCCGATCCTCATTCCCGCCAAAGCCCTTCCCAACATGCTGCCCGAAACTCACCATCAAGGCCGCGGTCCAGAGATCGCGGCCCCCGCCGCCGAAGAAGTGTCGGAAAAGAAGAGCGGTGGTGTCGAGGAGAACTGTCTCGAAAAGGTCGAGCGTGGGGTGAATGCTGTTGCGGCGAAGGTCGATCAGGCCGGGCGGATCGTGGAAACGGCAGTAACGCGGACCGACAAAGCGAAATCGCTTTGGACGACCGTGGCCGGCACGATCTGGCAAATGGGTTGGGCCGTCAGCGGATATCTTGCCGGCATTCCACGCGAGGTTTGGCTCGTTGTCGCGGTTATCGCGGGCGCTCTGACGGCGTTCTATCTATATCGACAGATAGCGCTCGGAAGGATAAGGGAGGAAAGGAAACATGCATGACACAAAAAATATTCTGCTGGCCTGGCTGAGCACGGCAAGTTCGATATTTACCGCGATCGAAATGAAGACGCTGATGACAATCGTATCGGCGATAATCCTGCCGGTTATTTTCTTCACGATCGGCAAGACGGTGGATGTCGCCCTCCAGATGTATCTGAGAAGAAAGGATGAGAAAAAGCCAAAGAATTAGAACCGATGCACGGGAGAACTGGAACAGGATGCACAGGATGGACAGGATATTTCGAATCGTATCCGCGAAATGCGTCCATACCCGGAAAGCCCGCAAGAAATGGACTTACATCCTGTGAATCCTGCCTGAGCACTCTCGAGTAACGAATATGAACGATCAGATCAAATTGATATTAGCCGTCGCGGCGGCAGCGGTCCTGGCCGCAGCGGCAGCGACGATAGTTTCGAACGTCAGGCTGCGGTCGCTGGAACGCAATGTGGAGATCGCAACGGAACGAGCGAGAACTCTGGAAGAGACGGCGCGTGAAGCGGAATCGCGGGCCGCCGAACACAAACAAAAGATCGAGTATCTGGAAGCGGAGATCGCCGGCATCGGCCGGATAGCGAGGAAACAGGATGAAGAACTCAAGAAGATCAGTGGTGACATTGGCAATGCTCGCAGCGATGTTGAGCGTGCAAAGCGTATCCGGACAGCCGGCGCAAACGCAGCCGAGCTCTGCGGAAAGCTCGAAGAACTCGGATATCCATGTGGTACACGGCGGTGAGCCGCAACGCGATGAACCGCGCACTCTGAACGCGTGCTCAGCTGCGGCCGATGAGTTGACGGCGTCGCGCAGGCTGATCGAATTACTTGAAAGCGAAACCGCACTTCTCAAGGACAGGCTTGCGACGGAGAAGCAGACCACTTCCCTGCTTTTGGAATTGACCGCGACGCAGAAAGCCGAAAGCGAAGCCCTTCGAAATGCGATCAACGCAAAAAACGAAACGATAGCTGCGAAGGACAAGGTAATCGAAACGCAAAGCAAACTCGTCGATGCATTGAACAAGAAAAAGACCTCGCCGTGGAAACGTATCGGCGACGTGCTGATCGGCGTCGCCGCAGGAATGGTGTTTCGCTGACGGATACAAACAGACTTAGCAGCGTACATGCCCCGAAAGAAAAAGAAGATCGAGTTTGAGCAATGGCTCAAATCAGCATCGTCAACCCTTACGTGGAACTGGGCCCACCAGATCCACCTTTACGAGAGGCTCAAAAAGATCACCGAAGGTGACATCAAGCGACTAATGATCTTCATGCCGCCGAGACATTCGAAATCAGAGACCGTTACTGTTCACTACTCGGCCTACAGGATCGAGATGGACCGCAAACTAAATCTGATCCTCGGTTGTTACAACCAAAAACTCGCGAATCGATTTTCCCGCCGCATCAAACGGATAGTCGAGGAGCGAAAGGTAGCACTCACTAAGGACCGAAGGTCGGCGGAGGAATGGGAAACCCGCGAAGGCGGCGGGGTTCGCGCCGTCGGCGTTGGGGCAGGAGTAACCGGATTTGGTGCAAAACTGATCATTATTGACGACCCGGTGAAGAACCGCGCGCAGGCCGAATCCGAAACCTATCGAGAGAACACATGGGATTGGTTCAACGACGACATATACACGCGGCTCGAACCTGACGCCGCGATCATCTTGATACAGACACGCTGGCATGAGGACGATCTTGCAGGACGGCTCATTAAAGAATCCGAAACAGGCGGTGAACAGTGGGAGATCGTAAAGCTTGCGGCATTGGCCGACGAGCACGCGGACGATCCGCTCGGCCGTTCGCCGGGTGACGCTCTTTGCCCCGAACGTTATGACCGCGCGGCCCTTCTGCGGATCAGATCGAAGCTGGGTTCGTATTCGTTCTCTGCTCTCTATCAGCAGGAGCCGGTGCCGACCGGCGGCGGTCTTTTCAAACGGGACTGGTTTCGCACGATCGTTGATCGGGCGCCGGACGGGCTGCGATGGGTGCGAGCGTACGACCTCGCGGTCTCGACCAGGACCACGGCGGATTTTACGGCCAGCTTTCGATGCGCGATCGATACGCGGACGGGCATTCTTTACATCGCCGACGGATTTCACAAACGCATCGAGTTTCCCGAACAGCGAAGTTATATCCGTGAGCGGATCATAGAGGAGCGTGATACGCGGCACTGCATCGAATCGGCCCTCCACGGACAGGCGTTCGTACAGGAACTGCAGCGCGAGGTTAGATTTGCCGGACGGAGCATCAGCGGCATAAAGCCGGACACGGACAAGACGACTCGTGCTCACGCCTGGACGTCGCGTGCCGAAGCGGGAAAGGTCGCGCTCGTTCGCGGACCCTGGATCGACGATTTTCTGGACGAGGTGTGTCGTTTTCCTCACGGGCGGCACGACGATCAGGTAGACGCCGTTAGTCTCGCGGTGCAGATGTTGGCACGCGGCGGACGAGGAGCGGCGGGCTTTTAGAAACAAGAAAGTTCTATGAACGAAACTATTGAAGTAGCAATTGAACAATTCAGAAACCAGGCCGGGCGTTATCGGCGAAGCAGCCGTTACTATGCCGGCGAACACAGCCTGAGCTTTGCGACGGAGAAATTTGCGAACACGTTCGGCGATCTCTTTCGCGAGTTTGCGTTGAACCTGTGTCCGGCCGTCTGCGACGCGATAAAGGACAAGCTGAAGATAACGGGATTCGGCGTTCGGAGTGAAGAACGCGATAGATCGCGCACTCTGAGCGCAGACGTCAATGAGATCTGGCGGGCTAACCGAATGGCGATACGTGCGGGCGAGGTGCACAAAGAGGCGCTGAAGAACGGTGACGCCTATGTTATCGTTTGGCCCGCGGCCGACGGCGCCGTGCAGATCTTTCCGAACTCTGTCGAGACGTGCACGGTCGGCTATGACGAAGAAATGCCCGGCCGCGTGAAGTGGGCCGCAAAGTATTGGCGAACGCGTGACAAGCGAACCCGCCTGAACCTTTTCTTTCCCGACCGCATCGAGAAGTTCATTTCTAAGGATGCACAAGACGGGTTTTTGCCCAATGCGGAGAGTTTCACTCCAACGGTTGAGAGTGCGCGATCGATCGCGTCAAAGAATGCGGAAGAACGCGATGAATCGCGCACTCTGAACAATCCTTTCGGTGTCGTACCGGTATTCCATTTTGCCAACAACGCCGACATCGGCTCGTTCGACGTATCGGAACTCGAACCCGCGATACCGGTCCAGGACGGCCTGAACAAAGCCGTTCTCGATATGCTTGTCGCGATGGAGGTCTGCGCCTATCGGCAGCGATGGGCGGCCGGTATCGAGATCCAGTATGACAAGGACGGAAACGCGGCGGCCCCGTTCAAGGCCGGCATCGACCACCTCTGGCTGGCTGAAGATCCGGACGCAAAATTCGGCGATTTTGCCGCGGCCGACCTCGAACAATTTCTGAAAGTAAAGGACGGTTTCCGTATCGACATCGCATCGGTCACGGGAACGCCGCTCTATTACCTGATGCCGCAGGTGCGCGGCTTTCCATCCGGCGAGAGCCTGCGGAAAGCAGAGACGCGCTTTGTCGCAAAGGTGCGGGACCGGCAGGAACAGTTCGGGACGGTGTGGGAAGACGTGATGACCTTTGCGCTGAGGATCGCCGGACACGCGAATGCGGCGGTCACTACCGAATGGGAACCGGCATCTCCGCTGACCGAACGCGAGATGCTCGAGAACCTCAAACTCCGGCGCGAACTTGGGCTCGATGCGGAAGAAGGACTGAACAAAATATGAACGAACAAACACCACAACTGAATACACAGTCGGAAACACGTGGGAGTGTGCCCGCGAAAACCGATGTAATTGACCTGGAACACCTACGTTCCGAAAATGAGACGTTAAGAAATGAATTACGTATGCGGACAGCCGTATATGATATCGAAGCCCGGCTGATCAAAGCAGGAGCGAGATCGCCGAAACTGTTGTCCGAACAGGCGAAAGCGGCCATTCAGTTCGGCGACGACGGAGCGGCGACGAACATCGCGGCGATCATCGAGCAAATGAAACAGAACTATCCCGAGCAGTTCGGAATGGACGCGCCGGCCGGTTCGATCGACGGCGGTGCGGGCCGAAAGACCGCCCCGAGCCTGACAAAGGACGCACTTTCGCGTATGTCTCCGGCGGAGATACAAAGGTTGGACTGGGCCGAGGTAAAAGCCGCCCTGTCAAACGGATAGATCACAACAGACGACGGACGATCGCTGTTCATCATGGTCGTGCTTGTATCTTCCCAACATCACAACTTTCACTACGGACGTGCAGGATCAGGGCTTTGAAACTGTCCATTCTCCATTGTCCACTCTCAATTGAAAAACTATGGCATTAACATTTATCCCCACAGTATGGGCAGCGCGGCTGCTCACGGCATTGGAAAAGTCTCTCGTATATGGACAGGCGAATGTGTGTAACCGGGACTATGAGGGCGAGATCCGCGAGGCGGGCAATACGGTCAAGATCGCGTCGGTCGGCGATGTGACGATCGACGATTACGTAAAGGACACGGACATCGGCGACCCCGAGATACTGACCGATGAGGCACAGACGATGCTCATCGACCGGCAGAAATACTTTCACTTTTTCGTGGACAGCGTTGACCGAGCGCAGCAGAACGTGAACGTGCTGGACGAAGCCATGAAACGCGCGGCATGGGCCCTGCGCGACGAAGCGGACACCTATCTCGCCGGCATCATGGACACGGCCGTTCCCACGGGCAACAAGATCGGTTCGACCACCACGCCAAAGGTCCCGACCAAGGACGACGCTTATGAATACCTGGTCGATCTCGGCGTGCTGCTCGACGAAGCGAACGTCCCGCTCGAGGGCCGCTTTTGCGTCGTCCCGGCATGGTTTCACGGCTTGCTGCTAAAGGACGACCGGTTCATCAACGCGGGCACGCTGCGTTCGGACCGCGTGCTGGCAAACGGAGCGGTCGGCGAGGCGGCTGGTTTCGCGATATTGAAATCGAACAGCGTACCGAATACGGCCGGCGCGAAGTACAAGATACTTGCCGGCCACGCGATGGCGACGAGCTACGCCGAACAGGTCCTCGATCTCTCGGCGTACAAACCAGAAAAGCGTTTCGGCGACGCGGTAAAGGGCCTGCACGTTTACGGCGCAAAGGTCGTGCGGCCAACGGCGCTCGCTTGCCTCATCGCCAGCAAGTCTTAATTTAAAGGATCATCCACGAATTTCACGAATCACACTAATTGGAACCTCTGTGTGAACCGGCCCCGGTGAAAGTTGACGGACCCATTCGCCATCCGGACCGCCATTCGTGAAATTCGTGTAAATTCGTGGCTATTTTCTTCCACTTATTAATTATGGAAACTCCAAAAGACAAACTTAAGAAAATAACAGCGTGGACGACCGAGCCTGAATTGACCGACGGCGAGATAGACGAGCTGCTCGCGCAGAGCGGGATCGTTGACAGCGAGGGCAACGGCCCCGAGGCCGAGGCGTGGTCGCCGACCTACGATCTAAACGCGGCGGCCGCGGCTGGCTGGATGATAAAGGCGGGCCGCGCGGCAAGCACGACCGAGACCGCCCCGGACAGCGTTTATGTCACGGCAAAGGTCTTTGACAACTGCGTCCGCATGGCAAGGCTCTACTCTGCTAAACGCTCGGCGGGCGTACAAGTCTGATCATCAAGGAAATTAGAACAGGATGTACAGGATAAACAGGATGGAAGTTACTCTTCTTGTGGGTTGACCCGGTTTACCCGGACCTTTCACATCCAGGTCAATATATCCTGTCTATCCTGTTCATCCTGTTTGATCGTTCTGAACAGTTGTCATTTCACGATATCGCCGCGGGACCTGTCGAGCGAGCCGTCGGAACAGTCAATAGGCGAACGAGCGGCGAGGATAGTGCCGGTTTCGTCGATGCCAAAATGGCGGCCCTCGCCCGCTTTTTCCGGAACGGCTGCTGCGCACCAGCGGCGAAATGCGCCACCGACGGTCAGATAGTATGCGTAGCCCTCGGCCGTAAAGCCCTGATCGGGCCCGCGGTTTGGCAGAACAAGTTTAGACATCGGGCCGTAGAGCCTCGTGGCGCCGAAATGGTCTTGTTCGGCGGTGTAGATCTGTCTTTTGGCGGCGATGGCCTTTGATTCGGCCGAGGCGTGGTCAGGCCGCGTAAGCAGCGGCGTCGCGATGGCGAGAAAAAGTACCAGTATCAGTACTACGACGAGAAACTCGAGAAGCGAAAAGCCCTTCTGCGACAGTAAATCTCCTCCGCGTATCTGCCGGCAAAGAAATCGGTGAGGGAAGCTGTGGAAATAAATAGAAAGTAAAAGGTGAAAAGAAAAAGCAGGAGACGAAAATAAGAAGCGGCCGGATGCCGTCTCCCACACCGTCACCCGGCCTTTTTCGGCCCGCAAAACCGTGGAGGAATCGCGAACCGAAGAAAAATACTATCACAAGTCCGGGAAAAGAAAAGTGACGGCGGACACATGAAGTGTGTGCATTTTCCAGATCTCAGATTGAGAAGTCAGAGGTCAAAGACCGGCCTCATTCATCATCCGCCACGGTTAACAATTCACGCCAAACGCATCGGCGGAGTCTTCGTTGTGGTGACCTGCCAGCTTCCGCCGGCCCTAAACAGCTCTGTGTTTGAAAGATTCAGATGCCGGAAAAAGCGGTCGAGCCACGGTTTGCCGTTTTCCTTGCTGAACTTGTCGCCCGCGCCCATTATGTTGTCGATGTCGCCGGCGGCGCTGTGCGGCCCGTAGCAGACATCTGCATTCGATCCGCCCTTGAACATCCACGGAAGAGCGTCCTGATAAGGAAACCGCTCCCAGTCGATCGCCAGGCCGCACAGAACCAGGCTGCGCAGCTTACCGATATGCGGCTGGCCGAGCGAATGGCCGATCTCATGAGCGATCACGGGATATTTCGTCTTTACGACGTTGCCGCGCCAGTCCTGGCTTTCATTGGGGCCAATTACCGCATCACCGCTGCTATAGAGACGATTGTGCGAACGAAAGAAGTTGGGGCCATAGACATTTACGACCTTCACAGTCGTATGCGCGTAACCGTAATGCAACGCGATCTCGAAATTGAAAAGGCACTCGACCGTCGGCCGATATTTTGCCCTCTGGCCGGAGACCTTTGGATCGGCTATCACTTTATCAAAGGTGTCGTAATTGTTCGTCGGGACGAGCCAGAACTTGTGGTTCCAGAGTGCGGCCTGATTCTTTACGTTGCGCAGAAAGCTGTCCCACTCGGCTTGGGTCCAGTCCCTTATCCATTTTGCATCGTCGTCTGCATCGGGATAAAAGCCGACGTTTCCCGCCGGAACCACCCAGCCTTTCGACCGCGCGATCGCCGCAAGTGTGGGGCCAAGCATCTTGTCCGGATCTACGCGTTCGTAGAAGATCCGCAGGTTGATCGTCAGCTTCCAGCTTTCATCTCCATAAGGAGGAATGTAAAGCTCGGAATCGAAACATTCGGTCCGGTCCCAGGCGTTTTCGGGAAAGGCGCGGATCTTTGAAAAGAACATATCGCGTCCCATCATTGCCTTCTTCTCAAGCGTTGCCATCTGAACGATCCTCCTCGACGAGTGCAGTGTTTATGGTTCTCTCGTTTTAGAAGACGTTATAGCGCCGACGGACCGGACATACAATATTTATTTCTTTCTAGTGATGAGTGGCGAACCGAAGGCCGGAGAATTCAGAAAAGCTCTCCTCCTTACGAAGGAGGAGAGCTTTTTGAGGGACTACAGCCTTATCGCTTTAATATTCACTCGCCATTCTTCACTATTCACTCGTCCCTGTTCCCTATTCCGTGCAGTCGTCCCAGGGTTTGTCGGGACAGTTGAAGAGCTCAGGAGCGTTTTCGCGGGTCTGTTGTTCGATGGTCACGTAAGATTCGGTAGTGCCGTGGGTTGAGATGGTCCAGCCGAGATTTTTACGCTGTTTCCAGACGTAAGCGTACGCCTGGTTTTCGTTTTCCCCCAACAAGTGACGCGATTCGTGGAGCAGGACCATTGCCCGCTCTGTATCGTCCACTGCCTTGGTGTAAAAATCGGGATAAACGGTGATGATCTGGTACGGGAAATTGGTCGAGGCGTAGGCGTTCTCTTTTTGCGTAAAGAAATTCAGCCAATGGTCGGTGCCGCGAAACGTTACCGTATGGCGGATCAGCCAGACCTCGCGGTCGTACCCTTTCTCCTCAAGTATCTGGACGGCGCGGTCAATTGCCGCGCGCTGATGCCGCGCAGGCGGAAGCGACGTGGAAAGCAGCGACAAGTAAAACGCGATGATCGCCAGTACGCCCGACGCCGCGTATGTGCCTAAATATTGTAATGCGGAGAGTAACACGTCTTTAAAGGTGCGGGAGACGGCCCTACCCGTGCTTAACAGTGTATAACATTGTGTAACTTCTCGCAATATTTGTCCTAAAGCGCGACCGCGTCGAATGTAGAGTGCAAACGTCGTTCCGCGTATTCCAATATCTAATGCGTAAAATGACTGGAACGTGACCTGCAGGACTTCTGCACGCACGACGGAGAAGGCCGGAGTTCGCGGACCCGGAATGATCTTGAGGAGAAGGTTTCCATTTGCAGCTTGCGGCTTACCTGCAGACTTCTGTGTAATGTAACAAGCGTTGCCATCATCGCCGACGGACTTATGAACATAAAAGTAGGTGACAGTTTCACAAAACAACGACTCGTAACGGACGAGCTCGTCCGCGCATTTGCCGAAGTGTCAGGCGACTTTAACCCGATACATCTCGATGAAGAATTTGCCAAGACCACGCGTTTTGGCCGCCGCATCGCTCACGGAATGTTGAGCGGAGCATTTATCTCGGCTGTCCTCGGCTACGAGTTTGTCGAAAAAACGATCATATATCTTTCGCAGTCGTTAAGATTTACGGCGCCCGTTTTCATTGGCGACACGGTGACGACGACCGCAACGATCACCAACATTCGTCAAGACAAAAACATCGTCACGATGGACACCGTCTGCACAAAACAGGACGGTGAAACGGCCGTCAAAGGCGAGGCGGTAGTGATGATACTACCCTAATACGGAACAACGCGTCGGAAAGATCTCGGTATGCGCATGGTACGCACACGGTTACGCTTTGATCGGCTGCCCAGTCGAATTCCTTTGAGGTGCTCCGGGTCTGTACGCGGCATTGCGAACTTCCGAAATGGCGGCGGAACGACCACGCAATGCACGACCCAGCTGGGCGCGCGGAGTGCGGCATGCGATCCGGCGTTTACGGGCAGCCAGCAGCTTTCCGTGTTGAACCAGATCAGGTCAACGTCTGGCATCAACGTCTTAACGAGTGCAAACCAACTTAACCATATCCAACAAGGTCTGGCCGGAGGCCTTGCACAGACGATCATCCAGAACGGTCTGAGTTTTACGACCGGCGGAACTCTGATCATTCCGTTCCAACATGATCCAAACATCTTCATTACGGAGATACTTCAGAACGCGGCACGCTTCAATTACAATGCGCTGCAGGCAGAAGTTCGCCGCAGATCCAAGAACGGCTTCTCGTTCCAGGCAAACTACACCTTCCAAAAGACGCTTACCGATCTTCCCTTCGAAGATCAAAATCGTCAGGGCTTTGATCTTGATCAGGTCCTTCCTGCCGGATTTTCACTGACGAGTGTTCGTACTGCCAACCCGGTCGGAACCGCACCGCTTTCCGGACAAGTGTTCTTTTTCAACAACACGTTCGGAGCACCGGCGACCGGAAACCTTCCGCGTAATTTTATAAACGGAACCGAAGACGGCCTCGAACCCGAGGATCATCCGGTTCGGTTGAAGGTTCGACTTCTAGTGTTTGATCGCACCTTGCATCGAAAAGCCCCCAGGAGAAATCCCGGGGGCTTCCTATTTAGCGGCGTTAGTCGTTTCGACGTGTGATCACCGAACTAATTGCGCTGACCTTGCTTTGATGACCTTCCACGTGGAACTATCGGTCGAAAAAACCGAGTTCAGCCCTTGTTCCTCCATCGGCGGATCGCCCATATACTCGTCGCCGGGCTTCCAGAAGAGCTGGCCCTTGACCGGCCTGGCAGTGCCGCCAAATGCCCAAAAGTTAGCTCCGGCTATGTGCGGGTTCGTGCGGACAAAGGAGAGTATCTTTGCATAATAAAGATCCCGGAATGTGGTCGAAGATGATGGGTCGAATGATTGTCCGTCGCGCGGCAGGCCGAACTCTTCGATGACTAACGGCTTGTTGAGCTTGACGGCGATATCCGCGTTTTCACCGATGTAATTGACGGTCTCGGCTTCGGCTTTTGAGTATTCCTCAGCAAGCTTTCCGTCGGCAAACCACGCCCAATTTTTCGGCCAGATGTGTATCGTAAGATAGTCGATATTCTTATCGGCGTGGACTTCTTCGAAGAGCTTGATGTCCTGTGTCCCTATCCGGCCTTCATGACCGACAGTAACGAGATGATGTTTGTCAATTGACTTGATGAACGCAGCCGTTTCTGCGATCCATTTCTTATAGTCGTCGTTGGCAGAGGGGCGCATCGGACGCGGTTCATTCGCAAGCTCCCATGCCATTATCGCGGGGTCATTGACGTACCGCTTTCCCGTAACCTTATTTGTTCGATTGATGACGGTCTCGGCCTTTGCTCGATACTGGTCGATGCAGAGTCTGCAGGAATAGAATTTCGCGACATTGTCGCGAAGCTCATCCCACGTCGGTTTTTTCGAAAGCCACTCGCGGGAGATGACCCGGTTCCAGATCAAGTACTGCTGAAATCCGCCGCTCCATTCCCAGTTGTTGCTTAGGAAGATAACGGCGGTCATCCGGCGCTTGCCCATCTCGGCAAGGACAGTGTCGAGGCCGCTGAGAACGCGTTCGTCAAACTTGTCTATCTCATACTGCAAGGGCGGCCCGACGCGTGTGACGCCGTTCATCGGCCCGGAACCTTCTGCTCCGGCCATCAGGCGCAGATTCGTTACCCCTTTTGCTTTAAGAAAATCCAGCTCGCGGCGAAGACGCTCGATCCCGCGTTTACGGTCCTGTTCGAGGCCGAGCAGGCTGCCGTACCAGTAATTCGTTCCGACGAAATAGTACGGTCTTCCACCGGAGACTAGCCGATCACCTTTGACCGAAACGAATGCGGAAGGCTGAGCATGGGCAATGGCCGCGGCAGCAGCGATCACCGCGGCGAGAAAGAATCGAGAGAACATATCGGGCTATGTTAATCCATAGACCAAGCGAATCAAACCGGTTCAATCGCGATGCCAGCTTACGCGGACGACCTTGTTCTCATGGGAGAAGTTATATTGCAGTTCACCTGAATATGCTTTTTTGAGTACATGGCCGAGCCGTTGGGCAAGGTGGTCGGTCGTTGTTTCGATATCCAGCGTGTCGAGGCCTTTTTTGGCGTTCCACGACATTATGCGTGAGATGGGATTATCTTCCCTTGCACGCAGTTCTTCATTCCTTAATAGACTGTCGATCTCGTCGTGATGTTCCGCATAGAACTTGCCATCGATAATCACCTCGCCTCCGTAAGTTCCAGCCGCCACTTGCTTACATGCGGGGCATTCGACCGTCTCTTTCGGCGGCGCGATATGCAACGCACGGGCCCGCATTCCTGAGATCCAGTGCTTGTTCTCGAAGACCGCACCGCAGGTCTTGCAGACCGCGTTATGCCCGGCCCGGGCTTCGCGATGCTCGCCGCCCTCGTGATCGACACGCTTAGTAAAGGTAGTGTTTGTGTATGATTTTTGGGATCTCATATGGTTTCCCCCACAGACTTATCTGTAATTTGATAGCGCAAACAGTGTGCCTGTCCCGAATGCCCGTAATAACGCAACACGGCGTTGAATGAGGCCGGCACCCGCGAAGTAATTCACGGGACTCGGACGATTTTGCTCGGCGCGGAAAGTACTTCATTAGGGTTTACAATGGAATTGATACAAATGTCTAAAGACACCAGATCGATCAACGAGTCGGATCTACTTGATCTCCCGTCGGAGCCTTTTTCCCGTGACGCCGACACCGTCCTGGAGATCCTCGGCGTTGATCCATCGATCGGCCTCGCGGCCGACGATGTCGAAAGGCGGTTGGATAAGTTCGGCCCAAACGTCGTCGAGACCGAGCGGACAACGTCTCGGTTGAGGATGCTTCTTAGCCAGTTCACCAGCATCGTTGTTTGGCTGTTGATCGCGGCCGCAGCCGTTGCATTCATAACTGACTCGGCTTTAGAAGCTATCGCGATCCTCACCGTGCTGGTCCTGAATGCCCTGATCGGTTTCCTCATCGAAGTTCAGGCGGACAAGGCCCTGGTCGCCCTCCGGCACGCTACAAAAACCTCTGCCCGTGTCCGGCGCGAAAGTCGCGAAGAAGTGATCGATGCGTTCGGACTCGTTCCCGGTGACATCATAGTAGTCTCAGCCGGCGACCGTGTTCCGGCAGACGCAAGGATAATCGAAGCCGCAAGCCTCAGGTGCGATGAGTCATCGCTGACAGGTGAGAGTGTCGCCACAAATAAGTCAATGACGTCGGTCGAGCACTCCACGCCCCTTGCTGACCGCAGCCCGATGATCTTTCTGGGAACGAATGTCGTTGCGGGCCGGGGCGTTGCCGTCGTGACGGCAACAGGAAAGGAGACAGAGATCGGCCGCATCGGAGTGTCCCTTTCCAGCGCCGGCGATAGGGCGACGCCGCTCGAACGACGGCTTGACGAACTCGGGAAGCGTCTTGTTTATGTCGTGCTTGGCATAGCCGCGATCGTCATGGTTGCGGGTGTACTCCGCGGCGATGAGATCTGGTTAATGGCAAGGGTGGCGATCAGCCTTGCCGTGGCTGCCGTTCCCGAAGGCCTTCCTGCCGTCACCACGCTTATCCTTGCACTGGGAGTTCTGCGAATGGCTAGGCGGAACGCGATCGTCAGAAAACTGGCGGCGATTGAAACCCTCGGAAGCACGACCGTCATTTGCACGGACAAGACCGGCACGCTCACTGAGAATCAGATGACGGTGCAGGTGGTCCACCTTGCAAATGACCGTCGTATCGAACTCGATGGAATTCCGCGAAGGGCCGATTCCGATCCGATCCTCGACCGCCTGTTAAGAGTGGGCATTCTCTGCAGCGAAGCGTCGTTTCACCCGACACAGGGAAAGGCCGTCGGCGACCCGACCGAGACCGCCCTTATACACGCCGCTATAGAACTCGGCATGGACCCGGAATTGGAGCACTCTCGTCAAACAAAAACATCTGAGATCCCATTCGACGCATCCGTCAAACGGATGACGTCCGTGTTCGTCGACGAGAACGGAGATCGCCGCGCGTTTCTAAAGGGAGCACCGGCCGTGATCCTTAAAGCCTGCACGCAGATAGTTGATATAAACGGAAGTGGGAGGATACTGACCGACGAAGCGAGGGAAAGGCTGCTAAAGATCAACGAGGAAATGGCGGGGAGAGCATTTCGCGTTCTCGCATTTGCGGACAGGCCCGTAAGCGATCCCAACGGCGACGACCTTGAGGGCGGATTTGAGTTTCTCGGGATCGTTGGGATGATCGACCCGCCAAGGCCCGAAGTGACCGATGCGATCCGCTTAGCAAAGAATGCCGGTATCAGGATCGTGATGCTGACCGGAGATCAATTGCTTACGGCAAAGGCGATCGCGAAGCAATTAGACCTGACCGATGACCACGACGTCGTTGCGCTTCATTCTTCGGACGTCGCCGAGGCAGATACCGAGAGGCTCGCGGAACTGGCCGGCACGGCTCACGTCTTTGCCCGTGTAACACCCGACGACAAATTCAGGATCGTTGAAGCCCTGCAAAGCGCCGGCGAGATCGTTGCTGTGACCGGCGACGGCATTAACGACGCTCCTGCGTTAAAACAGGCCGACATCGGTATTTCAATGGGAATGCGCGGAACCGATGTCGCGAAAGAAGCGTCAGATATAATTCTCACGGACGACAATTTCAGCACGATCGTGCGGGCGATCGAGGGCGGGCGAACTATCTACGCAAACATCGTGAAGTTTGTCCACATGATGTTCTCGCATAATCTCGGTGAGGTCGTTGTCATCTTTACGTCGATCCTTTTGGGCCTCCCCCTGCCGCTGTTCCCGCTTCAAATATTATGGGTCAATCTGGTCACCGACGTTTTCCCGGCGATCGCGCTGGCGGTCGAGCCTTCGACGCCCGAGACTATGAACCGGGGTCCGCGTTCGACCGCTGAAACTCTGCTGTCCGGCCGGATGATGTTCCTGATCTTTTGGCAAGGAGTGCTGCTCGGTGCTATCGCTCTGGGGGCGTACATCTGGGCACTTTCAATTTACGGCGAAGGCGTACAATCGAGAACGATCGCGTTACTGTCGATCGTAGGTGTTCAGATAGGCCACCTTTTCAATTGCCGTTCAAGGAGGCGTTCGGCATTCGACGGCTTCTTTTCCAATCCGATGATCTTCGTTGCCTTTGCAGCGGTCGTCGGGCTGCAGCTCATTGCACTGTACGTAACGCCGCTCGCATCAGTTCTCGGTGTATCACCGCCTGAAGCAACGGGCTGGGCGATCGCCGGTATTTCGATACTGCTTCCCGTTGCGATAGTCGAAATGGCCAAGTTGATCGCCCGTTATCGTACATCGGCAGCGGCCGATTGATCACCGTTCAGTTTTTCGATCCGTACCGCGGTCACCTTGTATTCCGGAGCCTGAACGTATCGGTCGCGGCGGGGACTTGTGATGTTATTCAAAAGAATTTCCGGATCATGAAACGTTGCAAAAAGCTCGCCGTGACGAACATTATCGGTTATGTTCACAGGCAGAAATGCCTCTCCGAACTTACTTTTGATCCTCACCGTTTCGCCGTTTTCGAGGCCGAGTCCCTCTGCATCCTCGCGCGAAATGTCGATCACATCGCTCGGCCTGATCTTGGTCAGATCGGTTCGCTGCGTCATGGTCCCGGCATTGAAATGATAAAGTGACCGGCCTGTATTCAACATAAGCGGGAAATCTTCATCGACCTTTTCCTTGGTGGGCCGGAAAGGAATTCGGCGTAACGCAGCTTGCTTACTTGTCGCGAAAGACTCCGAATGTAAAACGTCCGAGCCCGGATGATCCGTTGTCGGGCAATTCCACTGCAGGCCGTGGTCAGCAATGCGCTCGTAGGTGATCCCGTATGAATTCGGCCAAACGAGGCGTATCTCGTTCCAGATCTCTTCGGCATCGCGGAAATCGAAGAATTCGCCTTTCCCCATTGCCTTTGCGACATCGCAGACTATCTCCCAGTCGGTACGAGCTCTGCCCGGAGCCTCGACTGCCTTTCGAACTCGCTGCACCCGGCGCTCGGCGTTCATGAAAGTGCCATCCTTTTCAAACGACGACGAAGCGGGAAGAAAGACATGAGCGTATCTCTTTGCCGTCTCGTTCAAAAAGAGATCTTGAACGATGCAAAGCTCGAGATTCTCAAAACCCTTCGCCGTTTCGTGTGCGTTCGCATTCGTGAGAAACACGTCGTAGCCGATCGACCAGAGCGCCTTTAGTCTTCCTTCACGTGCAGCATCGATCATCTGCAGCTGATTCAGTCCTTTATCGAGCGGAACTTCTGCTCCCCAAACTGCTTCGAAATGCTCTTTCCCTTCGGCGACGCCAATGCTGCCGGTGAGAATTCCCGGATCGCATCCCATCTGAGCAGATCCCTGCACGTTGTTTTGCCCGCGGAGCGGATTAATACCCGTGCCCGGTTTGCCGATGTTTCCCGTGATCAACGCCAGGTTGACCAGGCACATCACGCCTTCGGTTCCTTGAGTGTGTTCGGTAACCCCCAGGCCGTGCATACACATCGCGGGCTTTGCCGTTGCATACATTCTGGCCGCCCGGCGGATGTCTTCGGCGGGGACGCCGCAAATATCAGCAACGCTTTCGGGCGAGAAATCCTTGACGAATGCGCGAAACTCCTCAAATTCAGCGACGCGGTCGTCAGTGAACTCCACATCGCACAATCCTTCGTCGATGATCGCGTGAGCGATCGAGTTCAAAAGCGGTATGTTGGTTCCCGGATGAAGCTGAAGATGGATGGACGCGTACTCAGTCAATTCGGTCTTGCGGGGATCGATGACAATAAGGTTTGCACCTTTCAACACGGCATATTTGATCCGTGCCCCGGGGATGGGGTGGTTTTCCGTCGGATTGGCACCGCACAAGAGAAACGTCCTGGTCTTTTCTATATCGGCAAAGGAATTGGTCGCGGCTCCCGTGCCGAGCATCATCTTCATCGCCGCAGCCGTCGGTGTGTGACAAACGCGCGCGCAGCAATCGACATTGTTCGTGCCCAACACTACGCGAGTGAATTTCTGGGCGATATAGTTCTCTTCATTGGTCGCACGGGCGGAGCCAAGGACGGCGATACTCTCCTTTCCGTGATCCGCGACAAGCTGTGTCAGCTTGTTTGCGGTGAACGCAACAGCCTCATCCCAGCTCACCGTTTGCCATTCGCCGTCAACGCGGATCATCGGTTCAGTGACTCGATCTTTCGAAGCATTGTATTCGAATCCGTATCGGCCCTTCACGCATAGGTGACCGTGATTGACCGGTGCATCCGGCACAGGTTTCACCTGGACGATACGGTCGCCGATGGTTCCTACGTTCATTTCGCAGCCGGTACCGCAGTAAGGGCAGGTCGTGCGTGTCCATTTCTCCGCGATCCCATACTGAACAAAAGACTTGTCCTCGAGAGCGCCGGTCGGGCATGTGTCCGCGCATGCACCGCAGCTGACGCATGTGCTCGACCCGAACGCTCCAAACGAATCGGGGACGATCTGTGATTCCTCGCCGCGCCCGACGACCTGCCAGACGAACTGTCCCTGGAGTTCGTCACAGATACGCACACACCGGTAACAATCGATACAACGGCTCATATCGACCGAGATAAACGCATGCGAATCGTCCTTCAGATGTCCGTTGGTTGCGGTTGAGAAATCAGAATCGGTCAGTCCGTATTGCCGCGCTAATTTATGGAACGGCTTGTCGGGAAACCGCGTGAACGCCTCAGCGGGATAGTCCTTTGCGAGCATCCGTAGATTGATCGCACGGTTATGTTCAAGTTCGGGAGAATGTGTAGTGACAGACATTCCGTCCGCAACCTCACGCATGCAGGAAGCAGCTTCGTGAGATTCTCCGTCGATCTTTACGAGGCAAAGCCGGCAGGCACCTGCGGGTTTCAGGCGGTCGTCATTGCAAAGCGTCGGTATCTCGATACCGACGCTTCTCGCGGCATCGAGTATCGAGATACCTTCCGGAAACTCGTGTTGTGTTGCGTCAATCGAAACCTTTACCATTGTTAGTTTTGGTGCGCGAGTTCATCATAGTCATTCTCGCACTCAATGCAAATAAATGGGTTGTCTCTCGCCTCGACGAGTGTTCTTTCAATATCGATCTTAGCGTTTTCGTCGAAGAAGTAAGCTTTGCCGCAGAGACTGCATGGGACCTCATAGCGATTTTCGGCCGTCAAATATTTCTTCGGAAGATGCCGATGCTGCCGGTCCGCCTCATATTCTGCTCGTGTGCGTGTCATAGTTTCACCTCCCTATTCTTCCCGGTCTATGATCAAGCCACCCTAACCCGGTCGGTGTAAAGGTAGCTGGGACTAAGGTGGTCCCTGAACCATTCGGCGGCTAGATCGGCGACTATCTCAAGTGACCCGGGTTCTTCGAACAAATGCGTTGCTCCGGGAATGATCTCAAGATCCTTTTCACATCTGAGGCGATGATAGGCAATCTCGTTGAGTTTGATCACGAGATCATCCTCACCTCCGACGATCAGAAGGACCGGTGACCGAACTAGTCGAAGGGCATCGCCCGCAAGATCGGGCCGCCCACCGCGAGAAACAACGGCTTTCACATCAATATCAGGCTCGGCCGCGGCAACAAGCGCCGCGCCGCCGCCCGTGCTGGCCCCAAAAAACCCAACTTCAAGGCCGCGTGTGGTTTCGTTCGCCATTACCCATTTTGCCGCCTCGACCAATCGGCTTGCCAGCAGCGGAATGTCAAACCGTAAATGACGCGTGTTCATATCCACCGCTTCCTCTTCGCGCGTTAAAAGGTCGAAAAGCAGCGTGCCGATACCATTCTCCCTGATCCTGCGGGCAACAAATCTGTTACGCGAACTGAACCTGCTGCTGCCTGATCCATGAGCGAACAAGACAATTCCGCGGCTTCCGCTCGGGACGGCCAGATCACCATCGAGCATTACGCGCCCGGTGGGGATGCTTATCGGTTCAAAGATCTCTTCGCCGTTATACATATGATTCACACTCCTGTCGGGAACGTTTCTGCAGCTTCTCCAGCCTCCCATTTGACACTTCGTTCCAGCGGTTCGACAGCTCGTGTCTCATCGATGTGGATCATCGCGTCAAACTGGCTCGATACACTCGCGCTAAAATAGTGACTCTGCCGTTCGGTTTCCGGCCTGTAAATAACTCCTATCGCACGTTCGAGCAGCGGTTCCTGCAACGCTTTTGAGGCATGTGAACCGTTTCTGAGCAATAACAGAAACCGCTCCATGCCGGTTTCATGGAATAATCGTTCTACGCTTCCCGAAAGTGCAGGCCTTACCTTCTTACGCTCGGCTGGGTCACCCCAATTTGAAGCGGCGGTAACCGTTCCATGATCCGTCGAGAATCCGATGAGGAATGCATCGCGGCCGTACATCTGGCGTGTCAGTTGGCCGACATTCCATTCACCACGACGCGACATCTCGGTCGCGCGAGCGTCGCCGAGATGCGAGTTGTGTTCCCACACAACGATCTTTGCGGCCTTGCCGTTTCGCGAAAGATGAGAGGCGAGTTCGGTCAGCGTGTCGTGCATGTGTTTGTCGCGAAGGTTCCAGGAGGAAACGTCGCTGCGGTACATCGTCCTGTAATAATGCTCCGCGTTCTTCACAAGCCGTGCGTTCTGCGCCGCAAAAAAGTAATCGTCCTCGGCAACTCTTCCGTCCCGCATTGCAAGCTCTGACGCTCGGCGGTTCAATTCCATCAACTGCGATACGACCTCTTGCTCACACGACTCGGCAAGGCCGAAGGCGGTTGCATATCCGTAAACCTGAGTGTCGTCTCCGAAATGATCGAAACAGGAATATCGGCGGCGGGCCCGCTCGGCGCCTTCGGGGTCGATCTTTCCAAGGTATGTGAGAACCGCTTCGATCGAGGAGTGCAGGCTATAAAGGTCAAGCCCGTAAAAACCGACCTTCTTAGCGGTCGCCGGCAGATCGTCGTTGTATGTTCGCAGCCATCCGACAAAGTCCAGAACATCGGCATTTCGCCACATCCACGCCGGAAACCGCTTGAATCCGCCCAGAGCATCGACGGCCTCCTCGTCAGTCCCTTCGCCGCGGACATAGCGATTGACGCGATAAGCGTCAGGAAAATCGGCTTCGACGGCAACGGCATCGAAGCCCTTTTCCTCGATCAATCGTTTTGTTATTTGCGCACGTTCGCGGTAGAACTCGTGTGTACCGTGAGACGCTTCGCCGATAAGAACGAAGCGCGAATCGCCGATCGCTTCGAGCAGCTGATCATAATCCTCGATCTCGTCCGGCCGAAGTGTGATCGCCTCAGCCCTGATAACGTCTTCGATCAGGGCAACGGTTGAAGTCCCGAACATGACAACCTCCCAATTTCCTGTCAAGCCGACGCCGTTTGATGAACTGACCGTTCGGACCGCTCAAGAAGTTCGCGAACCTCTTCATCGGTCGTTTGCGAAAAATCGTTGTACCACATCCCGACACCGTAGAACGGCTCAGGGGTCTCTTCGCAAACGCAGACAACATCGGCCATTTTGTCGATCTCACGACACGTGTCCGCTGACCCGACCGGTACTGCCGCCACGATGTCCTTGGGCCCCAATTGTTTCAGCGCCTTTATCGCGGCACGCATTGTCGCGCCTGTCGCCAGGCCGTCGTCAACGATGATCGCCGTCTTGCCCGACAGGTTAGTTGCCGGACGATTTTCCCGATATATCGATTCTCGGCGTTTGAGTTCAGCCAGTTCGCGTTCCGCAACACGGTCGATGATCGAATCGGTCAATCGAAGGGCCCTGACGAGATCTTCATTGAAGACCATTACGCCTCCCGAAGCGATCGCTCCAAAAGCCAACTCCTCCTGGCCCGGAACACCGAGCTTTCTGACAACGAAAACATCGAGCGGCGCGTTAAGTCTCTCAGCAACTTCAAATGCGACCGGTACGCCGCCGCGCGGAAGTGCCAATACGACGACGTCATCCCGACCGGCATAGTCCTTCAAGGATTCCGCCAACCTGCGGCCCGCCTCACGACGATCCAGAAATCCCCAAGTCATTGCGTTCACCTCCGGCGTGCAGCGATTCTCACGCCCTGTGTGCCATTGACACGTCCTTTATGAATTCCGCCGTCTTCTCTTCGCGCATATGACGTGCGACATCTGCCTGGGCGACAATTCCGGCAAGGGAGTTCTCTTCATTCACCACAAGCATTCGACGGATCATGTCCTTTTCCATCAGCTTTAGACATTCGCCGACCGTCGCATCGGTCGTTACGAATTCGGGCGGGAACGACATTATCTCCGCCGCGGTCATCATCAACGGATCCTTTCCCACCGCTACCGTGTTCACTACGATGTCACGGTCGGTAACGATCCCCACGGGTTTCATCGTTTCAAAATTCTCGACTACAGGTATTGCCCCGCAGTCATGTTCGACCATCAAATGAGCGACCTCCCGTAAACTCATTTCCGGGGTGCAGGCCGCCGGGTCCTTTGTCATTATCTTTGTGACTTTCATTGCCCTACCTCCTTGGTGTTTTCTTGAAATGTACGAACTGATCACAGAAATCGATCCAACCATCAAAAAGGGCAATTACTATGCCGTCCGGGGTGCCGCTGAATTTGCTGTAAATAGCTAACTTAGGGACTTTGAGCTGGCGATCGATCCAGCCGGTATGTGAAAAATCTCGCGGGGTGTTCAGGAACTGGGACTTCTTGGATCAGTCATATACGAGGACAGGAGTGCCCAGCGGCACCATCCGGTTGAATTCCCTGTCGGCAAATCGAGGTATGCGAACGCAGCCGTGACTTGCGGGAAATGCGGGTACAGAATCGCTGCCGTGGATAGCGACGCCGCCATAGAAATACAAAGGATAGTAAAGCGTTCCGAGCGGCGCGTGACGAACACCATTTATCTTGCTGACGACCCGAAATGTGCCTCGAGGTGTGTGCGCGACCTGCCATTTGCCCTGATCGAAGTACCTTTTCTCGTTACCGCTGGAAACCGGCAATATCTTCCTGATCGTTCCACTTTCTCCAAAGAGGAACAGCACCTGTCTCGTAATGTCGATCTCTATGTGCGCTTTATCTGCCAGAAATCTGGGTTCTGGCGGCCCGGCGGTATTCAGAACTACAAGGTCGGAACGGCTTAGTGTGCCGGTTCGCTTGCGCCCCGTTACCTTCTGAAAAGCTGTGACCGCATGGCGTGTGGACGCATCAACAATGCCGTCGACCTTTTGGAGCCAGTATCCGAGATCCGTCAGCCGCTGCTCTGCACTAAGTAATTCGTTTCTGTTCAACGGCTGAGCACTGGCCAGCATTGGCGTACACAACAAAACGACAGCGAAGAGGAAATACTTGAGACTATCTACTGCTTTTACCATTTTGCCTGTCCCGCCTCCGTCGAAAATGGCCCCGAACCGACAATCGATCCGGGACCATTAACCTACCCATGTGCGTTCCCCTTGGTTGAAACCCTTGAAAGCAGCCTAATCTGCAGTTACGGCGATCTTCTTGGCCGTTTCTTCTGCGGCCTTAGGCATTGTCAATTCGAGCATTCCGTTGTTCAGGTGTGCCTGAACGTTATTTGCGTCAACATTTGAAGGGAGCGTGAACTGTCGCAAGAATCGATTGCTCTTCCATTCCTTGACGATGATGTTCTCGTCCTTCTTTTCTTCGCTTGCCTTGGTTTCTCCGCTAAGGATAAGCAAGTTGTCCTTTACGCTAACCTCGATCTCTTCCGGCTTGAAGCCGGGAACCGCAGCACTAACAATGAACTTGTTGTCGACTTCTTTGATCTCTACAGGGACGGGCCGGAGAACCTCCCGTTCGGCCATGAACCAATCATCAAGTTCTTTGCCCCATTCGCCGCCTCGCAGGCGGAAAAAGTCATAGGCCTTGCTTGCCGTCTCGAATGTCATCTCGGCCATCTTGTCGAGCAGCTTTTCAGCCTCGACAAACATTGGCGGAAACTTTTCGGGCGCTGCCGCGACATCTTTTGGCGGCACGACAGCTGTTTCAGTGCCTTTGGTTTCCAGAGCTGGCTTTGTCGCGTTCATGTGATCAAAACTCCTCGTAAAACAATGTGAAGGCGGGAGACTTCCGCCCATTAATAGGGCAATCCGTGTGCCTGATCTCGCGAATTGATCAGTATCGTTTGAATACAGACATTTGTTGGACGATGGGTGGGTCGAAAATGAAAGCGGGGATGGCAGACCGTAGGGAAATGCGTTATTGCCGCGAATAAGTTCACAGTCCCCGTTGACATCGGGACGCGACCCGAGTTTACACTGCTCTTAGCCAATGAGAGCCTGTCTGCTTTACAAGTCTGCTCCGATCGAGACTCGGCCGCTTGTCTTTACGGAGATCGAACGCCCGGTTCCCAGGCCGGGTGAAGTTCTGATCAAGGTCAGTGCGTGCGGAATCTGCAGGACCGATCTTCACGTCGTCGAAGGCGAACTTGCGCAGAGACTCTCGCCTGTGATCCCGGGACACCAGGTCGTTGGGACAGTCGAAGAAACCGGCGGCGACGTCGAGGGGGTCAGTGTCGGGGACCGTGTCGGCGTTGCTTGGCTGCATACCACGTGCGGCAAATGCAGGTTCTGTCTTGCCGGTCGAGAAAATCTCTGTGAGGCAGCGGAATTTACCGGATGGACCCGAAACGGCGGTTTTGCCGAGTACATGACGGCGGCGGCTGATTTCGTGTACCCGCTGCACGCTGAAATGAGTGACGTTCAGGCGGCGCCGCTTCTCTGTGCAGGTATTATCGGTTACCGGTCACTGAGGCTCACAGGAATTGAAAATTGGGCCGGAGCACGGATCGGGATCTTTGGCTTCGGAGCGGCGGGACATGTATGCATACAGGCTGCAAGGTCGCGGGGAGCTGACGTCTATGTTTCGACCCGCGATCGCGAGCATCATCAGGCTCTAGCCGAAGAACTCGGGGCGGTCTGGGTGGGCGACACATTTGACATGCCGCCCGAAAAACTCGATGCGGCGATCATATTTGCACCTGCAGGCGAGATCGTACCCGCAGCATTGGCGTCGCTTGAAAAAGGCGGAACGCTCGTTCTGGGCGGCATTCATATGAGCATGATCCCGCCGTTTGACTATTCGTTGATCTACGGCGAGCGTGTGATCCGCAGCGTCGCCAACAACACACGCGACGATGGCCGTGAGTTTCTCGCGGAGGCCGCCCGCATACCGATCAAGACGAGCGTCCAGACATTCCCGCTGGAGTCAGCCAACGAAGCCCTTACCGCCTTGAAAAACGACGCCATCCGCGGAGCAGGCGTGTTGGTCATCAGTTGAAATTCTCATCAGATCGAGAACAAATGGGGGTTACGCCGAGAGATCTGCCGGGTGTGGGATCTTGTGAACTTCTCGTCCGAAGTACGACAGTACGGTTTCCACATTCACCTCATTCGACAGGTTAAGATCCGATGCCAACCACTGTTATTACGGGACACGCCGCCTCTCGTAAGATCCCGGTCGTCATATCTCCGAGCGTTTCATCGCCAAAAGTGCCGTGGGTAACCCCGATAACTATGATGTCGGCCGAAAGATCATTTGAGAGACGAACTACTTCGGTCGAGAGATCACCATGCCGTACGATCTCCTGGAGTTTGCACTGACCTCTGATCTCGGACGGTACCCAGTCGCACAAGGCTTTTAGTTTGCTTTCGTCATCACTCTCCGAATTCTCGTCCGCCACGCGGATCACGAACAGTTCCGCGCCGAATAGGCCCGCCATCTGCGCAGCATATCTGAGTGAAACCTCGGACTCCGGCGAAAGATCTACCGGACACACAATTCTTCGGATCTGCACTGAGCTGACCGGCTCGACCTTTGGGCCAACCGTTAAAACTGGACATTGACTTTCGCGCAGCACAGCCTCGGCGACCGAGCCGACACGCAGCTTCTCAAATCCGCTCCGCCCGTGTGTACCAAGAGCGATAAGTACCGTGTCCGTTTTTTCCGATTCCTCAAGAATAGCGGTCCGCGCCGAAGCATCTATCACCAACAAAGTTGCATCAGCGCCATGACCCAGATGCTCGTTCATAAATTGACGCAAGCTTTCGGCCTCGGCTTCGTCCGAACGGTCGAGTTCGGCTGATATCTCGTCGATCTGCGAACTTGTAAAATATGGCGGAACGTCGTGCTCATTTGCCAGCATCAGTTTGAGGTTCGCTCCGGACCTCTCGGCTATTGCCGCTGCATATTTGACCGCGATCGCAGATTGGGGCCCAAGATCTGTCGGGCAAAGCACCGTTTTCTCATCGGATCGAACTGTCTTTTCACCATGTTTCTTTCGTTCGCTAAGATAAAACAAAACGGGGACCGCCATTCGCGATAGCAATAGAGAGGCGACCTCACCCGCCATCAGGGATATCGCAAGCCCCTGAAATATCGGGTCGAACAGCATTACCGCTGAACCGACGATCACGGCGGCAGCCGTCAACAGCATCGGACGAAACCGTACGGCGCCGGCGTCCACGACAGCGTCCACAAGGGACATCCCGTGCTTCATTCGCAGCTCCACGAAATCGACGAGGATGATCGAATTACGAACCACGATGCCGGCACCGGCGATAAATCCGATCATCGATGTCGCCGTGAAGAACGCTCCCATTAACGCGTGAGCGGGCAATATACCGACGAGTGAAAACGGAATTGCAGCCATTATCGTCAGAGGCGTTTTGAATGACTGAAACCATCCGACGACCAGAATGTAAATGAGCACCATCACGGCCGCAAACGCGATGCCCATGTCGCGAAACACCTCGTAGGTTATATGCCACTCGCCGTCCCACTTCATCGAATATTTGTCCGTGAGAAATGGCTGCGACGCTACAAATCGCTCAAGGGAATAACCCTCGGGAAGTTTCATTGCCTCGATCTTGTCGTTCAGGCCGAGGATCGCATATACCGGGCTTTCGATCGCACCGGCAACATCGGCCGTGACATAAACGACCGGCATTAGATTTTTGTGGTAAATGGACTTGTCGTTTCGGGATTCGCGGACCTGTACGAGTTCGCTGATCGGCACGAGGTTGCCGCGGTCGCCAATGACCTTGATCCGCTGGATGTCCGCGAGGCTTGAGCGATCTGCTTTGGGCAGGCGAAGATTGATATAGGTATCTTCCTTTTCGGTCGGAACGTGAAGCAGTCCGACGTTCATTCCTTCGACAGCGAGTGTCAGGGTCTGGGTTATCTGATCGGCGGTAATTCCGTTGATCGCCGCTTTCTCCTTGTCGATCAGGAGGTCATATTTTGTCTGATCGTCCTCGACGAACCAATCGACATCCACGACGCCTTCGGCCTTCTCAAATATCCCGCGTATCTCGCGAGCGATCTCGATCTGCCGGTCGTAACTGGGGCCATAAACCTCGGCAACGATCGTCTGAAGAACGGGCGGGCCCGGCGGAACCTCGGCGACCTTTACGTTTGCGCCGTACTTGAAGGCGATCTTTTGAAGTTCGGGGCGAACGCGCTTTGCAATGTCGTGGCTTTGTGCCGAACGGTCGTCCTTTGAAGCAAGGTTGACCTGAATATCAGCGACATTCGAACCGCGACGCAAAAAGTAATGGCGTACCAACCCGTTAAAGTTGTATGGCGACGCGGTGCCGACATACATCTGAAAGTCGACCACCTCGGGAACCGTTCCGACATACGCCGCGAGTTCGCGTGTAACTGCAGCGGTCTGTTCCAGTGTCGTCCCCTCCGGCATATCGACAATGACCTGAAACTCGCTCTTGTTGTCGAACGGGAGCATTTTGACCTTGACGAATTTCAAGCCGACAAGGGACATCGAGCCGAGCAGCAGCAGAAGGACTCCGGCGAGAAACGAATAACGCCATACGGGCCGCTCTATTATCGAAGCCATCACCCTGCGATAAAGCCGCGTCGTAAATCCTTCGGAACCGTGGTCGTGTTTTGTGTCCCGCTTCAGAAGTTTCAGGCTCGCCCATGGAGTGACAACAAAAGCAACGATCATTGAAAAGATCATTGCCGCAGAAGCACCGACCGGGATCGGCCGCATATACGGCCCCATCAGCCCGCTGACAAATGCCATCGGCAAGATCGCGGCGATCACCGCAAATGTCGCAAGGATCGTTGGATTGCCGACCTCATCGACAGCCTCTATCGCGATCTGGACAAGAGGACGTCCTTTATTTTCAGGCAGTCCATAATGGCGCGTCATGTTCTCGACCACCACGATCGCATCGTCAACCAGAATGCCGATTGAGAAAATTAGTGCGAACAGCGTGATGCGGTTGAGCGTGTACCCGTAAAAATAGAAAACGGCAAGCGTGAGTGCCAATGTGACCGGAATGGCGATCGCAACTATCCCCGATTCTCTGAATCCAAGCGCCAGCATTATGAGCGCCGAAACCGAGGCAATGGCGATGAGCATATGAAGGAGCAGTTCGTTGGATTTCTCGGCAGCGGTCTCGCCGTAATTTCGCGTCGTCGTTACACGAACACTGCCGGGGATCAGGTTTCCTTTCAGCGCGTCGACCTTCGCCAGGATCTTATGTGAGATGTCGATCGCGTTTGTGCCTTTTCGTTTTGACACCGCGATCGTAACCGCCGGTTCGATGCCGCTTGCAGGCGTTTCCGTACCCGCTTCTCCATGTGCGTTTGCGGTCTTGCCGAACATCACGTAGTCCGCCGGTTCTTCGGGGCCGTCAGCGATCACAGCAACATCCCGCAGGAAAACAGGCCGGTCGCCAAACACACCGACCACCACACGTCCGACATCATCTGCAGAGGTCAGAAAATTACCGGTTTCTACGATGGCTTCGCGATTCTGTGATGAGAAACTGCCGGAGATCGTCTGCTGATTTGCCCGCTGGAGCATAGCAACGATCGACGCCGGAGCGACATTTCGCGAAGACATCTTCGCGTCGTCGAGCAATACGCGGACTTGCCGCCGCTGGCCGCCGATCATCTGCACGTCTGAAACATCGGTGATCTCTTTTATCTGGTCGGTGACCTGTGCGGCGATGCGCCTAAGCGTGAAGTGATCGTTACTCCCGCTCGAAAGCGTGAGCGCCATTATCGGAACATCGTCGATCGAGCGCGGCTTGATAAGCGGCGGCGAAGCCCCTTGCGGGATAAGGTCCATGTTGGCGAAGAGTTTCTGATTGAGCCTTACGATCGCGTCCTCTTCGTTTTGCCCGACCTTGAACCGGACGATCGCCATGGACATTCCGGTCGAGGAGGTCGAATAGATGTACTCGACGCCGGGGATCTCCCACAGAAGTTTTTCCATTGGGCGAGTGACACGCTCTTCGACCTCTTTTGCCGACGCACCAGGCATTTGGACCATAACGTCCACCATCGGGACGATGATCTGCGGTTCCTCTTCCCGCGGCAGCATGACGACCGCGCCAATACCTAACAGGACCGAGGCCGCCACGATCAGCGGCGTCAGTTTTGATCTGATAAATGCTCCGGCAAGCTTTCCGGCGATCCCGAGCTCTTTCATTAGACTATCTGACCCTCACGCCGTCATTCAGCGTCACTGTATCCGAAGTGACTATCTCGTCGCCTTCCGACAATCCGGACAATATCTCGATCATTCCGTCGCTCTCAGTGCCGGTCGTGACAATGCGGAACTGTGCGGTGCCGTTCGCCGCAACTCCAAAAACGCCGGTCAGTTGGCCGCGCGTCACGATAGCGGTCTTGGGTACCGTTATCGCCTCCTTTTGTGCGGTCGGAAATCTGGCGAGCCCGTACTGGCCGGTTCGAAGGCGGGCATCCGCCGGCAAATTGATCTTGACGGTAAAGCTCCGGCTGGCGGCATCGGCAGACGGCGTGATCTCGGCAACGGTCCCCAAGATATTCTCTGCACCTATGGCGTCGATCTTCACTTCGACGCGGCCGCCGATCCTCACCGATCGGGTTCTCGACTCCTCAACCGCTGCCTCAAGCCGGTACTGCGAGTTGTCCTCAATGGATAGCAGCGGAACGCCCGGACTGGCGGTGGAACCCGCCTCCGCAAGCTTCTGTACGATCACACCCGAAACGGGCGAAACGATCCGCGAGTATCCTTCATACACCTTTGCATTTGCTATGTCGGCTTTTGCCTGTTCGATACGTGCATTTAACTGTTTGCGCCTTGAATTGATGACCTGAACATTTGCCCTTGCCCTATCAAGCTCGGAGGCGGCCATCTGCGCTTTTGAGCGGGCTTCGTCAAACTCCTGTGCCGTCGCTGAACGGCGGTCAAAAAGCTCTTTATAGCGTCCAAAGGTCACGTCGGCGAGCTGCTTATTCGCCTCGGCGGTTTTCACCGAAGCATTGGCTGCGTCGATCGAACGGTCGATCTCAGCCATTCCGGCAAGGGCCTCTTCAAGGCCGGCCTTTGCCTTTTCGATGCGCGTCCGGGCGTCGGCTGAATCGATCTCCACGAGCAGCTGGCCGCGCGATACTGTATCGCCTTCGGCCACCGGGAACGAGACGATCCTGCCCATCATGTTTGGCGAGACCTGTGTATTCGTCTTCGCTTTCACGGTGCCGGTTGCTTCATAAAAATCGGCAACGGTCGAACGCGTGACCTTCGTGATCGCAACATTGCGGATCTCCGACGCTGCTTCGTCTCTCTTGACGGGCTCAGACGTTCCGCAGCCCGCCGCATAAAGGGCGACAGCCGTGGCGGAAACGATCATAACTAGTTTCTTTTTCATACCTTCACCGATCATTCGAACCAGCGGACATCATTCAACCGCCCGGTAGCCAGCAGTATTTGGGCATAGCTGATGTAGTATTCGTACCGCGTGGTCAGAAGGTCCTGTTTTGCTTTTGTTACGGCCAGGCCCGCACGAAGCACCTCGTTAAAGGTCGTCAAGCCGTTTCGGTAACGATCCTCGACGATCCTCAATGCTTCTTCGGCCTGCGCGATACTCTTGACGGAAACCCGGATCTTTGCGTCAGAGGTCTTGAAAGCCTGGAGTGACCGGATCACTTCAAGCCTTATTTGATCGCCAAGAACTTCCCGCTCGAGCCCTGCTAAAACCTCGCCTTCAGCGGCTTGCGCGATCCGTGCCTTACGACCCGGATCGAATAATGTATAGGTGAGGCTTGCGCCTACGGTATAATCCGAACTTCCGTTCGCGACGTAAGGCGACGAGTATCCCAGATTGCTGTAAACATCGATGCGCGGCAGGCTGCTGTCTTTTGCCGATCTGATCTGCACGCGGCTGCCTTCAAGGCCAAGGACCACACGCTGATAGTCCGGCCGGCTCTCCAGCGCGATGCGAATTAGTTCGTCCTGATCTTCGACCGGGAAGAATTTCTCAGTCAGTTCACCTGCCAGCACAGGGACGAGATCCGGCTTCTCACCGATGGCAATGTTCAGGGCCGCTAGGGTTGTCACTAACTTGCTTTCGGATTCCAGCTTCCGCTGGCCGGCATTAGCAAATTCGACCTCGGCAGCAAGCAGATCGGCCTCGGTCGTCATTCCTACATCGACCATGTCTCGCGTCTTCTTTCGGTTCGCGTCGGCCGTCTTCATCGCTTCTGTCGAGACGTTTACCATTCCGCGATCGAGGACAACTCCGAAATAATTCCTGACTATGTCAAAACGCAATCGCTGACGAGTTTCCTCGGCCGCAAGCTCCGCTTGCCTCTTTGCGATCGAAGCAGCGGACACGCGGGACCTTGTCTGCCGTTGGTCAAAAAGCGGAAGCTGTAGATTAACCTGCGAACGAAAATTGACGAGGCTGTCCGGCTTGTTAAGCGAATCTATTGAAAAGTTTGAAGGTCCGAAACGGCCCTGTTCCAAAAGCGAGCCAAATACGAAGACGGGATTATTACTGCCCACGACCGATTGAGTGAAGCTCACGGTTGGACGCGTTCCTGTTTTTGCCTCACGGATCTTCCATTCGGCGATCTTGACCTTTGATTCGGATATCTTTGTGATCGGATTGCCGTCGATCGACCTTTGAACCGCCGTTCGGAGGTCGAGCGTTGGCGGGATCCCTGTTTGCGCGGCGGCCGCCGACACAAGAAATGCTATCGCAGCCAACGATGCCGGAAACCATAAGGACAATAGCCTCCGTTTTGGTCTGGATCGGCAGGGCTTCATTTGAGAATATCCTCGTTATCTATCAGAACTATTGGTCCTTAAGTCCGGCCATTCGCAGAAAGGCCATCATCGGACACCAGCCAGAGAAAGCCGACTGAACAAGATTCAGCCCCACAAATCCGGTGAACAAAAGGAAATACGGGCTAACGTAATACCCGAGTAGTACGCTGATGAACACAAAACTGCCGGCTATCAGACGTAGGGCTTTTTCGACCGTCATATTCTTGAACCTCGCCATTCAAAACAGTATTCTACTATATCGTTATATAGTAACTCAAGATTAGGGCAATCCCGTACTGGGTGTCAACTCTTGTTGAATGTATCACGGAATTGGGCACCTTATGTGATCTTGGTCACAGTGTCACACTTGTCATCATATATAGTGATATAGTAATAGATCTCTATTCTTGCAAAGGTTGCGCGTTGAATTGTCCGGATCGACAGAATGAAAAAACGAAAAGATCTAAATGATGCGGCCCTCGAGATGATCGCGAACCGATTCAAGTTACTATCGGAGCCTACGCGCCTTAAGATACTGCATACGCTAGGTGATAGAGAGATGAACGTTAGTGAATTGGTCGCTGCAACTGGCGCAAATCAGGCGAATGTTTCTAAACATCTCGGGATACTCTATGATGCCGGAGTAGTTACCCGCCGAAAAGATGGCCTAACCGTAAATTACCGAGTTGCCGACGAGACCATTTTCGAGTTATGTGATGTCGTCTGTTCCCGGCTTAAGACACATTTTGATCTGCGCCGCCTTTCATTGAACCAATTGTTGCAGGATATTGATCCTGCCGCGGAATAGGCCCCCGGCGAAAATTTTCCGGGTCGAAGGTCGGAAAAACTCACACCTAAGTGCAAACTAATCCATAGTTTTTGTCATTTCTTTGCAGCCTTCTTTCAAAATCCCCAATGATTTGGTGGTTTCGCCGCCATTTATCTGGCACATCACTTGCGAATAGTCTACCCATGACATGCTCGACCCGGCGAACAGCAGCCGTGCCGAGACCACGGCTGATGTTGTTGCCGCAAGTAAGAGCAAGGTACCAAAGAGAGGGCTAAGTGACCGACTCATCAAACCAAAAATTCCTCATTGTCAGGCGGGAAGACTTTTCCGACGTAACTTTCCTGCTTGAGATCAGCCATCCAATGATGGCGAGGGCCGCAAAGCCTGGGCAGTTTGTGATCGTAATGTCCCATGCGGAAGGTGAAAGGATACCGCTGACCATAGCCGATTTCGACCGGGAAAGAGGGACGATCACACTCGTGATCCAGGCCGTCGGCAAAACGACTCTTGAGATGCAGCGAAACTGCCAGGTGGGAACGGCGCTCTACGGACTCGCCGGACCGATGGGGATCCCAAGCCATCTCAGCGATGCAAAGAAGGTCGTTTGTGTTGGCGGAGGTCTCGGTGTAGCACCGGTCTATCCTCAAGCTAGAGCGTGGAAAGAAAGCGGCGCATATGTGATCGGCGTGCTCGGGTTCCGGAACAAGGACCTCCTATTCTGGGAGGACAAGTTCCGTGCGATCTGTGACGAACTTATCATTTGTACCGATGACGGATCGGCCGGAATTAGGGGATTTGTAACTGACGGCATCAAGCTCGCTCTCGAAAAGCACCCGGATATCGAAGAGGTCGTTGCGATCGGCCCGCCGGTAATGATGAAGGCGTGTGCCGAGGCGACGCGTCCGTCGGGAGTTAAGACCATGGTCAGCCTAAATCCGATCATGGTCGACGGCACTGGTATGTGCGGCGGATGCCGCGTAAAGGTCGGCGAGACAGTCAAGTTTGCGTGCGTTGACGGGCCGGATTTCGACGGGCATCAGGTAGATTTCGACGACCTGATGATCAGGCTTCGGCGTTACAAAGAAGAAGAACAGGTTGCGAAGGAACGATGGTCAGAGACCTGCAGGATGCGCGGCATCGGCAGCGAGGCTGTTTCAGTGAATTAGTTCAGATCGATGTCACGGAGTAATTTCCAGATGGCTAAAAAACGGACCGTACGAAGTATTCCTCAAGAGCGGACACCTGTCCGCGAACTCGACCCCGTAGTTAGGGCTGCGAATTTTGAAGAAGTGAACTGCGGCTACACGGAACCCGAGGCGATACTCGAATCGACGCGGTGTTTGTTCTGCCCCGAACCAAAGTGCATTGACGGCTGTCCGGTCAATATCGACATTCCCGGCTTCATATTAAAGATCGGCGAGAAGGACTTTCGCGGAGCCTATGACGTAATAACGGGGACAAATCTGCTGCCTGCCGTTTGCGGACGCGTTTGCCCGCAAGAGAATCAGTGTGAGGGCGTCTGCGTTGTCGGCGAAACGCTGATCCCGGTAGCCATAGGGCGGCTGGAGAGATTTGTAGGCGACCTGGCGATAAAGAACAGCTGGGTGAACCGGCCCTATATAGAGCCGACAAAGTTTAGGATCGGCATCGTCGGCTCGGGCCCGGCCGGTATGGCTTGCGCCGCCGATATGGCAAAGGCCGGCTGCGACGTGACCGTTTATGAAGCATTTCATGAACCTGGCGGCGTTCTCCGATACGGGATACCCGATTTTCGGCTGCCGAATTCTATCGTCGATGCAGAGATCGAGAAACTCGAGGAGCTCGGCGTCAAGTTTGAATGCAATACGCTCGTCGGAAGGCTATTCACGATCGAACAGATGATCAGTGAACTCGGATTCCACGCGGTGTTCATCGGCACCGGTGCCGGTTATCCGACAATGCTCGGCATTCCCGGTGATTCGCTCAATGGCGTGCTGTCGGCTAACGAGCTCTTGACCAGATGCAATCTGATGAAGGCCCGTGATTTTCCAAACGTCGATACCCCGCTCCCGCTCGGCAAGCATGTAGTCGTCGTCGGAGCGGGCAACACGGCAATGGATGCTCTTCGTGTAAGTAAGCGGCTCGGCGCCAAGACGGTGACCTGCATATACCGCCGTTCCAAGGCAGAAGCTCCGGCACGTGCGGAAGAGGTCCATCACGCCGAACAGGAAGGTATTGACTTCCACTGGCTTAGCAATCCTGTCGAGATAATTGACGACGGCGAAGGTTCAGTTTGCGCCGTGAGGTGCGTACGAATGGAACTCGGGGAGCCGGATGATTCTGGCCGAAGGCGGCCGGTACCGGTTCCCGGCAGCGAATTTGAGATCGAAACGGATCAGGTGGTCTTCGCGATCGGAACGAACGCAAATCCGATAATCGGACAGACCTCAAAGCTAAGGCTGAACAAACGCGGATACATAGCGACGGACGACGATCTGATGACCTCGATGGCGGGAGTCTTTGCGGGGGGTGACATCGTAACCGGAGCTGCAACGGTCATCGAAGCAATGGGGGCAGGACGGAAGGCAGCTCGCGGAATTAAGGCCTATCTCGGCATCCGCGACACCGGGCCGATCGAGCGGGATGAAGCGATCTTTGGCATTAGTAGTCGTGAACACAATTTTGTGAGGGTTAGAGCGGCATGATGATGGCACTTGATAACGCAACCAGATCGACAAAACAAGCTGCAAACGGCCAGAACGGCAGCCGTGTTTCAGCCAGGCTCAAGGAACACATCGTAGAGATCATCAGCGATTCGGGCGAGGGCGCACAAAAGTGCGGACAGTCGTTCGGTTCGATCGTCGCGAGAATGGGTCATGGAGTTTGGACCGTCGAGATCATCCCGGCAGAGATCCGGCCGCCGGCGCGCAGCGTCGCAGGTGCGAGCGGTAACCGTATAAGAATAGGTGAAAAGCGCGTGACCAACGGCGGCAATGAGACCGACCTTGTGATCGCGTTCAATGAACAGGTCCTTCTCGGACGCGTTCGGTCCAAAGAGTTAAAGCCTGGCTGCACCATCCTCCTCGAATCAATGTGGCGCCAGAGCCCGGATCCGAAGATCCGGCGGTCATACGTCGAAGCCTATGAACAATTGACGGCTGCGGGCTATCGTGTTTACGAGATACCGATGGAGGACGAGTGTCACAAGCTCGTCTCGGACACCCGAAAGGGCAAAAATATGTTTGCCCTCGGCATCCTGTGCAGCATATACAGCCTCGACCTTCAGATCGCCCGTGATCAGGTGAAGCTGACGTTTGCCAAGAAGTCGGAAAAAGTTATCGAGACGAACATCAGCCTTCTCGAGGCCGGGTTCAACTGGGCCGATGGCAACCTGGATTTCAAATACGAGATACCGGCCGCAAAGGTAAGCGAACCTCAGATCGTCGTAAATGGCAACACGGCTCTAGCGTTAGGGGTGCTCGCATCTGGGATGGAGATCTGTGCGATGTATCCGATAACGCCGGCGACTTCAGCATCTCATTACCTTAGCGACGCATTTGAGAAGGTCGGCGGAGTAGTACACCAGGCCGAAGACGAGATCGCAGCATGTGCCTTTGCCATCGGAGCTTCTTACGCCGGAAAGTGCACGGTAACGATAACTTCCGGTCCGGGTTACTCGCTCAAACAGGAGGCCATCGGTCTCGCCGTGATGGGCGAGATACCGCTTGTGGTCGTTAACGTGATGCGCGGCGGGCCGAGTACCGGACAGCCGACAAAGACCGAGCAAGGCGACCTGATGACGACGATATACGGCAGTCATGGCGACGCGCCGAAGGTTGTGATCGCGCCGGGAACGATCGAAGAGTGCTTTTATTCGGTCATCACCGCAAGAAAGATCGCCGAGACGTTCAACATGGTCGTGGTGATCCTTTCGGATGCCAATCTTGCAACTTCGCAGCAGCCATTCCCGCGGCCCTCGTTCAATGAAGCCTGGATGGCACCGCCGATCGATCAGAGCGCCGTTCCAGCCGGCTCAAAACCTTACGATTGGGATCCCAAGACCGGCTTGGCACGCCGCTTCATCCCCGGACAGCCAGGCGGAATGCATACATTGACGGGCCTCGCTCATGACGTGAACAGCCACGTCGCGTACGATCCGGAGATCAACCAACAGGGCATGCGTGCGCGAAGCTTAAAGCTCGCGGCACTGCAAAAAACACTCCGTCCTCCGACGGTCTTCGGCGACCCGACCGGCGATCTGCTTGTGATCGGTTGGGGAAGTACTAAAGGCGCGATCGAAGAAGCTGTAGAAGAACTGCGGGAAGAAGGCAAACGGGTATCTTCTCTTCATTTGACGTTCATACAGCCGATGCCGCCGGGGATCAAGGAGATCCTCTCGGGGTTCAAAAAGATAATCACGATCGAGAACAATTGGAGCGACGATCCGAATGACGAGATCATCGACGAAACAAATCGACGCTATTCGGCGCTCGCAATGCTGCTCAGGTCTCGGTATCTATTCGACATCGATTGCTGGAGCGAGTGCCGCGGGGCGGCGCTCAAACCGAATACAGTTAGACGCGTGATCATGGAGGCACTCACATGAAGGCAGCGACCCAGCAAATAAGCGCCAGCGAATGCCTGCTCAGGATGTACGACGAGCAGCACGAGATCGAAGATTATCAGAAAGGGGTTCCTCGATGGTGCACCGGCTGCGGCGATAATGCGATCCTCACCGCCGTCCAGAGATTGTGCCGCGACGAAAAACTTCTCCCGGAAAAAACGGTATTCGTGTCGGGCATCGGATGTTCGAGCCGACTGCCTCATTACATGAACACATACGGCTTTCACGGCATTCATGGCCGCGCGCTTCCCGTAGCCGAGGGCGTCAAGCTTGCTCGGCCGGAACTCAGTGTGTTCGTAAATACCGGTGACGGAGACTGTTGCAGCATCGGGGCCGCTCACTGGATACACGCCGTGAGATACAACATGGACCTGACGATGATGCTCCATGACAATCAGATCTATGGCCTGACGAAGATGCAGGCATCGCCGACCTCACCGATTGGGACAAAGAGCAACACGACACCGCGCGGATCATACCTTGAAGCACTGAATCCGCTCACCGTCACTCTGGGCGTTTCAAATGTCTCATTCGTCGCACAGGTCGTAGATTGGATACCGGAGGTGCTTTATCAGGTGATCTCAGCGGCATATCACCACAAAGGCTTTTCGTTCATTCGCATCATTCAAAGATGTCCCGAATGGCTGCCGAAGTTAATGGACCCGTGGCTGCACGATCCTCAGCGGGTCCTGCTGCTTCACCACGACGACGGCCTCGAGATACCGTCCTCGCTGGCAAAGGTGTATACGCGGATGGAAGAACACGATCCATCAGATATGAATCGTGCAAGAGAGATCGCATCGTTGGTCGACCCGATCCCGGTGGGTATCTTGTATCGGGACGAGACAGTTCCCTGCTACGAAGACGTGCGGCACGACTCCCGGCTTCGAACCACCGGACTGGTCCGGAGCGGACTGGAAGCAGAATTTGACAAGTTTACGGTGTGGCCGGAGGGAGCGGAAAATGCAGGTTAGTAATCAGGAAAAGATCGCATTCTTTCTCACCGGCCGGCGAAGCGGCACGGATCTTAAAGCCATTGACGGCTCGTACAGGCCGGCTCTGTTTGCCCGGTACGCTGACCTCACCTCGCTGCGTTATGACCTTCCGCTCGTACTGAATTTTGACGAGAGGCCCGATCGCGCTGTGCTTTCCCTCAGCGGATTGATCGACGATGCGGTCGGATCATTGGCGGCTGACGCGGATCGCGACCGGTTCGCCCGGCATGGCTACGCTATCGAGCAGGAAATACGAAAGCTCCTGTCAGAGAAGATATCAGCCGATTTCGCCGAATTGTGGAACGCCGCTGTTGTACGATTGGCACAGAATGGAGCCGGTGATGTTGCCGCGTCGGCGAATATTCTGTGGAAATGTTTTGATGCCTCCGGAACCATCATCGACGCTGATGAGGACCTCTCGTCCCGCGTCTTGTTTCATGCCTGGAAATCAGTTCAGGAGAATAAAACGTCAACGTTTCGGCAAAAGGCAAAACGGCTTCTTCTCAAACTGCACGGTATTTTGGAGGCCGAATTTGCGGCCTCCGCCGAGGGCCGTGCGCCGGAACGTCTGAGGGCAGCCATCGGCTCAACATTCTCATCTGCATTCGATTTTGACGAAATGTCGCGGATCCTGGACGGATCGAAACCGAGTTTCGCCTTATCGGACCAGAGGCGAAACAGGATAAAAAGGCTCATCGAGGTCCTCGAAACACAGCGATTCTTCCCGGTCACCAAACATTCGGCCGAACCGTACTCTTTCTCATTCTTCAGGTGCTCCGATGCCCTGGAAGCGTATCGGGAGAGACATGCTGAAGCTGTTGAATTACTCAAGACGCTTGCAATTGCGGAGCTTGAGTCAAAGGGAGAGTACAGGGAGTCGGTGCACGACATTTTGTTTGACGGGTTTGGTGCAAACGGGCTTAACGCGGATGAGCTTGGCGAACTGCCTGACTATTTCGTTTGCACGGATGCCGACAGTCTTGACGCGGCAGAAACGGAACAATTGATCGACCTGCTGGCGGCCGGATTGCCGATAAAGGTAGTTGTCAGGACTGACGACATCCTCAAGCCGTCTTTCGTCGCGGAAGGACACGCAGCATTGGGGATCCGCTCTCGGCAGCTGGTAAATACAGCGATCGCGCTGACCGATGTATTTGTGCTGCAAACGTGTGCGTCCCATCTTTTCAAGATGAGGGAATCCTTGCTTCGCGGACTCTCGTTTGACGGGCCGGCGCTTTTCAGCGTCTTTTCAGGCTCGAACGGGCATAATCACGATGTCCCGCCGTATCTGGTAGCCGCCGCGGCAATGGAGTCGCGTGCGTTTCCTGCCTTCGTTTATGATCCATCGGCAGGTTCGGATTGGGCCCGACGGTTGTCGATAGGCGAAAATCCGCAGCCTTTCGACGACTGGCCGGTACACGATCTTCTTTATGAGGATGAAAGTCTTCAGGCACGTTCGGAGAAACTGGCATTCACGTTTGCGGACTTTATCGCGATGGACGATCGATATGCGGACCACTTCGCTATCGGTGGGGCGCTCTCGCAAAATGAGGGCTCGGTTTCGGTGACCGACGCCTTGGATTCTACCGGCTCCGGCATTCCTGAAGAGGTGCCGACAGTCGCGCTAGTGAATGATCAGGGCGTACTGATAAGAGTGGTGATCGATGACCGACTTCTTGGCGAGACGCGTCGATGCCGTTCAATGTGGCATAGCCTTCAGGAATTGGGCGGCATTCACAATTCCCATGCGGAACGTCTGCTCGCTGCCGAGCTCAAACGCTTGGAATCTGAGATCGCACCGAAGCCTGAAGTCGTCATTCCTTCGCCCGAAAGTTCGGCGCCGCTACCGGCAGTCACCGTAACGGTGGAAGCTGCCGAACCTGTCCGTGAAGACCACGGCGATGAACCCTATATCGAAACACCCAGATGTACGACCTGTAACGAATGCACGAACGTTAACCCACGGATGTTCGCTTACAATTCCGAAAAACAGGCTTATATCGCCGATCCCGACGCGGGTACTTTTCGCCAGTTAGTGGAGGCCGCCGAAGGCTGTCAGGTATCGATCATCCATCCAGGGAAACCGCGAAATCCGAAAGAGCCCGGACTCGACGACCTGATCGCACGAGCCGCGCCGTTCAATTAGATCTTTGCGTACCAAGAATGAGTAAACATCGACCTTCACGACCTGGTAGCTGTATCTTACGTTTGGGTCAATCAAATGGTCGAAACCAGTCTTTCGGGACAGTTTCGACAAAATCCCGGGCACAAACGCGGAAAGGGCATCTTCACGATGCCCCTAACTTATTGATCAAATTGGCTCCGCAGGTAAGACTCGAACTTACAACCCTTCGGTTAACAGAAGCCACTATTCCCCGCTTTTTGACGCCTCTCGACGCTACTTAACTGCCTTTCCTCCAACAACTTACAGCCATTTTGCCAATTCCATGACAACGCGTGCTAAATGATGAAAAATAGTCGAATTTCGACCAGTTATGTCACAATCCATGACACAATTTTCAACTCATTTCTGCAGGTAATTTGGTAAAGGTAAGCGTCGAACGAAGGACGTCAGCAATCAGTTAAGTCACATTTTTCGACCCGCCGACTCACCCACCAATATACACCCGTCATCAAGACGATTCAATCTACCGATTCAAGTGCCGGTCTTGGAGATCTACTTCCCTAACAGGGCCCTAAGATCTGCTACTGAAAGGGTACGCTTCTTGTTCCGGTGAACCATTGCATGGCAGTTTGGACAGAGAACGGTCATCTCGTTTCTTATGTCTACCTTTCGAGACTTCTCATATTGCGAGACGGGTACCGTATGGTGCACGTGAATGAAATCCTTTCCGAGCGGTCCGTATGTTTTTTCAAAGTTGATCTCGCATCCCTTGCAGTCAACACCGTGTATCCGAATCGCTTCGTTGCGGTTTGCTTTCTTACGCTCGTAGTAGGTCACGCGCCGCTTCCCTGGAGCACCTTCGGCCGCAGATTCAAACTCTGTTTCGATGACATCTGAATCTGTATCATCCTCCCATACCGAACCCTTGACCGCTTTCGTCTTTGCAATAGGGAACATTTTCCCTAGAAAACTATCTAACAGAATTGCGGATGATTCTGTCAGCATTCGATTGCCCCTAAGAGTCTGACCATCGAGTATCCCCGCCGAAGAGAATTTAAGTCCATTCTTGACGGATCGCTCAGGTCCATAGAATTCAAGCTTTCGAGTGACCGCATCCGGTATCTTGCGGTTCCAATCCATTTTGGTCGAGAACGCGGCTATGATGTGGTCGCTTGAATCCCAAAGATCGGTTGTGCCGACTAGTTCCGAGGCCCGTTTCCGGTCGCAGATTTCATCGACGATAATCTTGCACGCGACATAAAGCTTACCTTTCAGATTTGTAACAACGTAAACCGCGTCGCCCGGCTCAACTCGCCCAAGGAAGTTCTCACTCGCGGTGTGGTCGAGCAATGTATCTTCGAGGTTTTTCTGATTGTACTCCCAAGTAGAATTCTTCCAATAGGTAGTGAAGTGATTCATATAGTTTGCGACTTTTTTAACCCAGAGTGTCTGGTTACCTTTCCGCAAGCGTCGGTGGGCTTAAGGCTATTCTTTCTCCCAGATCATTTTCGTTCTGCTTGGCGGAAAGGCTAATTGCTTGATGATACGAATGTTAGTCAGTGGGCCTTTCTCCAATCTGGTAGTTTCTTTCTCCAATTCCTAACCTCTTTCTCCATGAATTCGTCCGGGAATCCGCGAATCACTGGATAGCTTTCCAAGCCTGAAACTCGCTCGGCCGAACCTTGAATCGGGCCACACTTCCTTCGTGCAAACTTATTACCTCGACTTCTATCAGATTGAATAGCGCTTCGCGGTCGCTGGCGGGGACATCGCTAGCGTCGACCGACTCACGGATCTTCTCGACAATCGCGGGGCCCGGCACTTTCTCGAGAATGATCATCCGAACGATCTCTTGAACGATAGGTCGATATCGAAGCTTTAGAAGATTGGGTTCTCCCATTGCTTGCTGAATCGCCGTATATCGCTGGGATGATCGACGGTAGGCCCATATGTAAAGGTCGCGAATCAGGCTTATGTTGTTCAGCTCGTAAACGCCCAACAGAGCGCTTACATAGGTCGCTTGATTTACATCCGCAAAGGAAAGGGGCCGAAGGTTCTCCTTAGTCAAGGGAACGTTTGCCACTAGCCTGGCTGTGCGTTTGTTCACATCTTCAAACGCCTGCAGATAGGACAAATGAACGATAGAGAATAATGATCTCTCGAATGGATCGGTGATCAAGTTTAGTTTCTCGACGAACAGGTCGAAACATTCGCGAAGGATGTGCGGATTGTCCAATGGGATATAAGCGGTCCCACTAACGCCGACCGCGATCGATCGAAGGCGGCCGGAAGCGGCTGGATCTCCGAGAAGGTTCTCTGAAAGCAACGCGTGGATGCTGCATATCTCGTGGGAACTAATGGATTCTTCCTCCGCGGTTTCCACAATGTACTCGATCGCCGCCTTGTGGTTAAGGATCATTTGAGCTTCGGATGCATCCTTTCCGACAGCTGTTTCTCCAAGTTCGATCAGCCGCTTGGTTTCGAGCAGCGAATAGGTATTCCCTTCAAGACGACTCGAGTTCCACGACAGGTCGATCAAGAGTCTATCGAGTATGTTTCGGGCGTAGGTTCCGGCTGGCCGCTCGATCGCTTCCACCCGTCCGACTGTGAGTAATCGTTCGCGTTCGGCGGCGGACAAGTAATAGGTCTTGTTAGGTTCATAAGATCGTAAGAAGTCCTGGTTGTATCCGACGGGAGTTCTTGCGCTGAGGTCTTGGGAAACGTAGTTGAGAACGTGTGATGATTCGGGAGAAAGATCAAAGGCCGCGAAGCTGGATTCGCGCTTGGAAGCTTCACGGGTTTCTGCCGCTCCCGGTACTTCGACCGACGGACCTAAAATATAGACTCGTGAGCGCCCCGCGCCTTTTGGACGGATCTGGTTCTTCTCTACCAGTGAGCGGAGGGCTCTTTGAATCGATCTGAGTTCAGTACGGTTGTCTTTTGAAACTCCCAGATCTTGAGCAATGAGACGAACACTGACCTCCGGCTCTTCGTCCAGCAGCCGCAATATCCGTTTTCCGATCTCTTCGGTTTTTGTCTTTTCCGACATTTATATCTTGTTCGTAGTTTGAACCGAGAACTGCGTCAAAAATCGCTCCCGCGTCACGTATTCTATCATTCAACGCGTCTAAATGCGACATAAATGCGACAAGGAGCTGTCGTGTTTATGTCGCATTTACTAATTGCGACTTAAGGGTCTTCTAACTGGACTCATATTTATCCCTAAATTTCACCTGCCGTATTAGCCTCTATCTTGCACAAAACAGACTTGTTAGAGCCCGGGATTATCACTAAAACCGTCAGTTTCTATCCCTAACTTCGAAAATTCCAAAAGTTCGCATCAGTCCCATACCCACAGCCCTTGCGTGCTTGCCTTTCAATCGAGTGAAGCAAAAAGCCTTTGTAATTCAATGACATAGACCAAACTGTCGGATTCGAGTGAAGCAAAATCACCTTCCCCCTTGTCGAGGATCGAACTTGTTCCGATCACTCAGACAATGCACAGTGCTACTTCAAACCTACCGACCGCCAAGCTCTGAATACGACATAAATGCGACAAGGCCTCGTCTTGTGCATGTCACATTTACTGCAATTTGGACGTGAGAAGGGCCAGATAGGGAAGCTTGACGGCGGCTGATTGCAAGCCGGAGCGTCGGCTAATTGTAAGTCGGAGGCACCGTCAATCGTAACCCGCACCGAGGTCCCGATACTCGCAATGTCCCAACAATTGGGCCAATCATGTTGAGAACGATCTATCATGAATTGGGAGAACGCTTACCGGCCCGAAATAATCAAGCATCAGCGAACGATAACCGCCTAAAAAGCCATTGGCTACGAACAATTCGCACGATTGACTTCGCAGTTCCTGTGTGCTAATTTCGGACACAATTTCTTGTTACTGAATTCGGTTCGTTGTTAGATCGTGGAGTGGCTGCTCGCCGTGAGGAGCCCGACGCGGACCGGGTAAGAAGGTTCACCAACTACAGCCGGTATTTATCGGATGCTGTATCTCTTCCACAACCATAGGTTCTCAAGCGAAACTCCTGGCAGGTTTCCCGTGATCGGTACGCCTTGCCGATCCCGAATTAGTCGTCAGGCCGCTTTGTCTCGCAGATCGAGACTGGCGGCCCGTTTTGTGTCACACGATCGTAAGTGCTGACGAATCAAAACGGCCCGGCGGATAACGCCAATTATCCACCGAGCCTGTTGTTACGATAAGCAGGAACCGAGGTTCCGTACTATGCGCAGCTAACACCCGCATAATACGCCACCCCGCTTCTTAATTCAACGTTGAAAAAAGTTACACGAATCGTGGAAGACGGCTCAGCCGCTTCGACCCGAGCCGTATTTCTCTCGAAGGAGATCAAGATGTCATTCTTTCGTACTCTGTCCGCCGAAAAGCGCAGGCGGCTGATGTTCGGGTTGGGTTAGGTCGCAGGCGTCCTGCTGATAACCCTCGGCGTATTCGCATCGAACGGTTGGCTTCCCAACACAGATCCGATGACCGGAAAAAAGACCGGTTGGTTCGGACGCGATTTGCCGAAGCATGCCACCTCCGACTGGAGCCCATTCCCGCCCCCGAACCCGACTCCCCAGTTGAGCAAGGAATACATTTACGCCGGTTCTAGGTTATTGGCGGTCGAGGACGCTAATGCGGTTGCGGCAGCTCCCGCAGACCTCGCGGTTTGGACTCCTTCAAACGGCGTCTGGGCAGTAAAGGGGCAGGCTGGGTCGCAGGCGACGACGTTTCAGTTTGGGATGACTGGCGACACGCCAGTGCCCGGAGATTACGACGGTGATGGAAAGACAGATTTCGCGGTCTACCGTCCCGGCGATCCTACGATCTTCTACGTCTGGCGTAGCGGTGCGGAAAACTATTACGGGGTGGGCTGGGGAAATTTGAATGATAAAGCCACCTCTGCAGACTTTGACGGCGACGGCTTATCCGATCCTGCCATTGCTCGCTCCGAGGGCGGATCTCTGACGTGGTGGATAACTACGTCTTCAAACTCAAGTCACTTCGCAATTGCCTGGGGCCATCCTTCACACAAGCTCGCCCCCGCCGATTACGACGGAGACGGGAAAGCTGATGTCACAGTTTTTGATCCCGTTACGAAAGGCTTCTTTATCTTCAACTCAAGCAACTTAACGGTATCCGAAGTTTACTTCCCAGTAGACGGCACGATCGTTAGCTCCGATTACGACGGCGACGGCAAGGCCGATCCCGCTGTTTTCGTTTCTTCGTCCGCTACCTGGTACATCCGTCAATCAACGACCAACTCGATCGTCTCTACAGTTTGGGGCAACAACGGATCTTCGGGCTGCACCAGTACCTGCGATGACTATCTCAAGCCGGTTCAGAACGACTACGATGGCGACGGCAAAACTGACTTCGCAGTCTTTGACAACAGCATATCTCCGCCCGGTCTGGCCGTGTGGACTATCAAACGCTCGTCCAACGGTACAACCCGAACCGAATCCTTTGGGCTTTCGGGCGACTTTCCTGTCCCGGCGTTCTACCGAAGGTAGGTCAGCTTTCAACCCAAAGAATTTGCAAGACGGGCCCTCAAACCAGAATCTTAGCGAATAAAAATATGTATCCCAAAAGCACCAATCAGACCGAAACAAAGTGCCACCTATTGACGGCAGTGCTGAGCCTCATGCTGGTTCAGTGTTTTTGGGCCAGCCCAGTTTTCGCCCAAGGTGGAGCGGACACCCCGCAGGCTAAGAATGCGGGATCTAAAGCCGACCAAAATCTTAAGAGTCTTGCAAAGGTCAATCCATCTACTTTGGCCATGGAGATGAACGTGCCGCTGTTCTCATACCCGGGGCGGAATGGCAATGCTCTGACCGTAGGAATCAGCTATTCTTCCAAGCTCTGGCGAATGAAGAATGGGTTTACCTATCACTATGACACTCCGATCGAGGAATACAGACAGTACGTCACTCAAGTATGGCCACTGTTTGCTGAACGAAGCGCTGCTGGATGGACTTCTTCACTATCGTTCCCAACGATCGAGGAAAAGATCGACGAATGGTATACCGAGGAAGGAAAAGCCTTTCCGAACACCCATGACATTAACGCCTTCGACTATTGGACCGCCAACTCTGTGCCGCCAAGCTCTAACCTGTTAGAGGACGAAACCCCACGCTGTTGTCGATTGATGCAAAGAATCTGTTGGAATGGAACAAACGACTGTGGTCCTTGGACTTGCGTCATTCCGGACCTGGGATGCTTAGGCGGAGGAGGAGCGCCGACTGAATGCCAATATCAAAACGGGTACTGCCCAGCGAGTTGCTCATTCTGTACCGAGCAGCCACAGTGCCCCCAGTGGAATCCGAATTGCGGAAGCGTACCCACCCCGCAACCAACGCCAGAGACGCCGCCGAAAATGCATTACGTTAAGCGAGTAAGCGTAAGGATGGGGGACGGTTCGTTACACGAATTCCGAAAATCGGACGGCGTTTATGGACATTGCGGCGGCGGGAACCCGCAAAACGACGGACCAGACTGCGAGCCGATCGATCCCGACTTTTACGGGACGTTCCTAAGCGTAGATGGGTCTGGAATGAAACTCCACAAGACTCTCGATGGCAGCACCTTGTATTTGCCGGATGGCGGTCGCTATGAATTCATGAACAGGTCCACCGGCATTTTCGACAAGGTTCGGATGTACCAGGCCACCGACTACTTTGATAGTGCTGGTAATCACAGCACCTTCGGCACGACTCAAGACCAGCAACAGCAATTTGCGGGCGGCGGCCAGCCCCAGCGGAAGATGACGGATGCATTAGGTAGAGAGATTGCCGATCCCCTGCCCCTCAACCTGACTGAACAAGCCCAACAAGAAGGCATTCAAGCGATCAACTTGCCTGGCTTCGGTACAAACGGCACGCAGAGCTACAAACTTAGATGGCTGCACCTGAAACCTGTTCCATGCACCACGGAGACCACGACGAACTGCGGAGCCCAAGAAGGAGCTTTGGAGAACCAGGGAGAGAATCTCTATTTCTATTCAGCAAAGACGTGCTTTGGGAGTTCCGAGGTATCGGTCGACCCGAACAATCTTTATCCCGGCGAGATCATGTTCCCGTCGAATGGTATCGGAATCAGATCGTGCAACCCCGGCACCGGAGGAACTGCGTCGACCAACCAACCTCTCAGATTCAATCCAGTAGTTTTGGCCGGAATAGAGATGCCTAATGGAAAGACCTATGAGTTCAAGTACAACCAATTTGGTGAGATCACAAAGATCGTATACCCCACGGGCAGTTACGAGACTTTCGTCTACGCAAAGATACGTCCTCTCAGCGCAAGTGCAGGGGAGCCAGCCTATAACCAAACGAATCGCGGAGTTGTAGAACAAAAAGTGTACGACTCGGCAGGCGTACTGCAACGGAAGTCTACCTATAGCGTTTCTACGGGCACCTACCCAAACAACGTATACACAGTAACCTCAACCATTTCGAAAGCGAATGATCCTGTAGCTCAGGGTGCAAAGAACGAAAGATATCTCGTGAACGACACCCGTGATGATTCGTATTTTGGCTTCAACGATCCGACCGTTGGAATGCCGTATGAAGAGAGATCGTACGACGAGAACAACGTTCTGCGTTTTCGCACGCTGAACGATTGGATAATCAAGGGGCCGATCCCAACCAACGACTCCCTTCGCCCCGCAAATCCTGAGGCGACTCGCGATCCGCGCTCAAGGCGAAGTATTACCATAACGATCGAAAACGGAAAGGCCCTTGCGGTGCTAAGTGAGAAAGAATATGAGACGCCGGGCGAGAACGGTAGTACTGCGCCCACCGATCCCGAATATTTTGCTCACTTGAACGTGAAGCGGTCGAAGTCGCATCACTACCGGAATATTCCGATGAGCTTGGCTCAGACGGGTACAATCGAACAGATCGCGGCCTACTTTAGTAGTTCGTCTGTAGCAGCAATCAGCGAGACGGATTACCTATACGACCAGAACTACATGGGGCGGGGCATCTACAGCCTTCCGATCGAAACGCGTTCCATCAATCCAAACGACAATTCCGTTCAGGCGAAGACGCAGACGAAATACGATAACCTACTGCCCAACATAACGACGGGTTATGACTACACGGTAGAGAACCACGGCATCTCGGGTAATTACGACTGTGGCATGGCCGCGCCTAAAAAGTGTTGGGTCGATCCGGCGAGTGCCTATCTGGGCAGGCCAACTACGTCGCGGCTTTGGAATAAGGATGGAAATACTTGGATCGAGTCACACACCAAGTACGATATTTTCGGTAATGCCGTGAAGGCAAAAGATCCCGTCGGAAATGAAGCGTCAACCACCTTTTCGCCCGATTACAAGTACGCCTATCCTACACGTGTCGATACGCCCATACCCGATCCAGATGGAGTTCACGGTACCAATCAAGGGTCGTTCTCGACGACGACCTACGACTTCATGACGGGTTTGCCGCTGACGGCGACTGACGAATTTGGACAGACAACGGCAACCGAGTACAACGATCCACTGCTGAGGCCGACGCGAACGTATGCGGTGAATTTCGCCGCGCCGGAATCGCAAACTGTTTACGATGACAATGCCCGCACGGTGAAGGTGCGAAAACAGATCGACGCTACAAACTGGGATGAGGCGACAACCTTCGCAGATTCTCTCGGTCGAACGATCAAGACCGTCGCAAAGGATTCGCAGGGTGATGTGATCGTCGAAACCAAATATGACCTGCTTGGCCGCGTTCAGATGGTTACGAATCCTTACCGGCAGGGCGAGACCGTGTTTTGGAGTCTCACCGAATACGATGAGGCCGGACGAGCAAAACAAACTCGTGAGCCCGTCGCGAACCAGAATCCTGCGTCTCCAACCGGGAATATTCTCGGCATTACTTCCTACGACCTGTCCACGATGAGCGGCTATCTGGGCGCCGCGGTCACAACTACCGACGCTGCCGGAAGAAAGGGTCGGTCGATCACCAACGCGCTTGGGCAGTTGATCGTTGTTGAAGAACCTGATTCGGACGGTAATCTTACGGCCCTCCCATCGGGTACGCCTCAGCCTTCTCCCACGCCCACTCCGGGTGGCGGTGGAGATCCTCCGCCGGACTGTCTGATGCCGGAACCGCCTTGCGGCGTCAGCAACCTCGCTCAGGGCGAGTATCCATCGTACGCAACCTACTACCGCTACGACACGCTCGGCAAAATGGTCGAGGTTACGCAGGGCGTGCAGAAGCGGTGGTTCAAGTATGACAGTCTGGGTAGGCTTATCCGCGTGCGGCAGCCGGAGCAGGAAGTAAACACGGCGTTGAACCTCAACGATGAGTTCAATACGTCGGGGCAGTGGACCGCGGGGTTCACCTATGACATTCTCGGCAATGTACTGACCGCAACCGACGCGAACGGCACGACGATCACGAACGCATATGATCGGGCGGGTCGGGTTAAGACACGGACCTATTCCGACAGTACGCCTGCCGTCAGCTTCTACTACGACGGGAAGGGGCTGAGTACGCCTCAGACGCCGAACTACGCCAAGGGCAAGCTCACAAAGGTGACATCGAGCGTGTCCGCGACCGAGTATCAGTTGTTTGACAACCTCGGCCGGATGACGCAGATGGCCCAGATCACCGACGGCCACACCTACACATCGAAATACACCTACAACTTCTCCGGTGCACTCATCGAGGAAGAATACCCTTCGGGCCGGAAGGTGAAGAACGACTTCGAGTCAGACGGGGATCTGCTAAAGGTCACGAGCCAGAAGAATTCGTCCTCGGTCTATACGCCCTACGCTTCGAACTTCAGCTACACGGCATCGGGCGGGATCTCGCAGATGCGGCTGGGGAACGGACGCTGGGAGACTGCAAAGTTCAACACAAGGATGCAGGTTACGGAACTCGGACTCGGGAACGGCCCTGCGGATGCAAGCCTTTGGAAGACGAATTACGAATACGGTGAACTTGACGCAAACGGTAATGTCGTCGCATCCAAAAACACTGGCAACATCGCCCGGCAGACTCTGACGGTTCCGGGGACGAGCTTTGTACAGAGCTATGAATACGATTCGCTGTATCGCTTGAAAGTTGCGACCGAAAAGACCGGCTCAACTCAGAACTGGACGCAGAGTTGGAACTACGACCGTTTCGGAAACCGTGTCGGATTTGCTCAAAACGTTGCCGGATTTACCGACGCTCCGAATCCTACGATCAACGAAAACTCTAACCGATTCGAACCGAATCAGGGGTTTTCCTACGATCTGAACGGAAATCTCGTTGTCGATAACGAAGGCCGTCAGTTCACCTTCAACGGAGATAACAAGCAAACGGTGGTCAAGGATGCGTCGAACAATGTTATCGGCCAATATTTCTACGACGGCGAAGGAAAACGTGTAAAGAAGATCACCAATTCAGAAACTACGATATTCGTATATTCGTCAGGAAAGCTGGTTGCGGAGTATTCGAACCAGCCTTCCCAGACACCAACGGTCGCCTATACGACGACAGATCATCTCGGCACGCCGCGGGTGATCACGGACCAGTTTGGGCAGGTGAAGGCCCGGCGGGACTTTATGCCCTTCGGTGAAGACATTTTCGTCAACATCGGAGCGCGAACGTCTGCTTTGCAATACAACTCAACCACCGACGACATCCGCCAGAAATTCACAGGCTATCAAAAAGACTCCGAAACCCAACTCGACTTCGCCGAAGCCCGCATGTACGAAAACCGCCACGGAAGATTCACAGCGGTTGACCCATTACTCGCTTCAGGTAAATCCGCTAATCCGCAAACCTTCAACCGTTACGTATATGTCGGAAACAACCCATTAACTATAACGGACCCGCTAGGTTTAGATTGGTTTTATAATGGGAATCGATATGAATGGTTTGCTGAAAAGCCGACAGAAGATGGCTGGAACCCAGTTCAATTCGATGACAGTGGGCGCTACTATTATACGGGTTGCAGGAACGAAGACTGCAGTGAAAGTGATCGGGCGGTCTTAAAGCAAGCGGGCGGATGGGATTGGGCTCCCATACAATTGAGTATTGGATTTCCAGGTTTTTCGATACCAAACCCTTTTGCATTAGGAGATCGAATTGAAGGGTGGAAAGTAGGGGTTCCCAACTTTTTTAAAGGACTTGCCAATATACCAATTGAAACCCCAATGGTACTTGGGACACCCACAAGCCTAAATGATTTCGGAGTCAATAGATTTTTTGAATATGGGACTTATAGAAACACCACCCAGCGGATGGCGGGAGCTGAATCCCAAATATTGCTCAACGTAGCATCCCTGTTAATTGGCGGCGAAGGCGCGTCCGTTGAGGCAAGTTCGATAAAGGGAGGCCAAGTCTTTCAAAGAGTCGTTTCGAATGCTGAGCTTTCAGCGACGAAGTCCACCAGTCTATTGAGGGGCGGAAGAGCGGGTGAAAACTTTTTTACAAATGCAGCATCATTGGATGCTAAACGCGCACAGATTCGGCTAGGTTTAGATGGCCCACTACGGGATCAGAGAATCACGTTTAGAATCTTAGACGAAACACCGATATTTGGACCTACTCGGGCAAAGGCTGGTTCAACCGGGACGCCCGGAATGGGCATCGAATTCTTTACGAACACACAGACTAAGATTGAGATTCTGCGTGTTTACCCTTTAAGAAAATGATGAACGTGAATAAGGCTTGGCTAGAAGATAGACTTATGTTGTTCATTTCGACACTTGAGCGGTGTAGGGATTTAACTGCGGTTCAAGAAGATAAAAAGCTTTTTGAAAGGGATATCGACACGGCTAAAGAATGGATAGAGCTTTTAAGTAAAAGTGTTAACGGTCAAGAAGTAGTCGATATTATATTGGCGCCTTATACCGCCAAGCATTTCGGTGATTATTGGAAACAAGACCCGTGGGGAAGCTTGGAAATGGAAGCGCTTCAAAATCTCCGCACTGCAGTCAAGGATTATTGGCGCTGAAATAGGAATTATACGATGACGGCCAAAAAATTGATTTTTTAGTCCTTATGGATTGCCGCTATTCGTTTCAGCAATCTATACACAATAGAGAGCGGGAGGCTAAATGCTGCTCCGAACCCGGCGATCGATACCGCGACGAACAGGTTCACTGATCTTCAGACATTTGGCTACGACAAGAACGGAAATATCGTAAAGGACGTTGATCCGAGTTCGGAAACAAGAACATTTGCCTTTAACGGTGACAACAAACAGGCTCAGGTCAAAGATGCCAATAACAATGTCGTTGGGCAGTATTTCTACGACGGCGAAGGCAAACGTGTAAAGAAAATTACACAGACTGAAACGACAGTTTTTGTCTATTCGAGCGGAAAGTTAATTGCCGAATACTCAAATCAGATATCGCAGAACCCGACGACGGCTTACACTACTACCGATCATTTAGGTAGCCCGAGGATCATCACAAACCAACTCGGCAGCGTGGTTTCGCGCCGAGACTTCCTGCCCTTCGGCGAAGACATTTTCGTCAACATCGGAGCGCGAACGTCTGCTTTGCAATACAACTCAACCACCGACGACATCCGCCAACAATTCACCGGCTACCAAAAGGACGAAGAATCCGGCCTCGACTTCGCCGAAGCGAGGATGTACGAAAACCGCCTCGGAAGATTCACGGCGGTGGATCCGCTCCTAGCCTCCGGCAAATCCGCCAACCCGCAGACATTTAATCGGTATGTTTATGTCCTAAATAATCCGCTTCTGTTTATAGATCAGAACGGGCTATTTCCAATTTATTTTTACTTCAGGAGTTTTGCCCCCTTTGAGAAGTTTGGTGGTATCTTTCATGGCGATGGAAAGGAACGAAGGTTTTCAACAAGTGTAGATGAAGATACTACCTCTCGAATGCAGCTTTATGTTGAGGCTGAGACTAACGTGAAGTCCGTTAGCTTCACAACCACCCGTAATGAGACCTTTACAACAATGGAGATCTCGCGGAGAGCCCAAGCTATCGGCTCGATGTCGGTAGCCGACTACTACCTTTTTACTGATGAAGAGTTTTCGGAAGCCTACCTGAAGGAGAACACGGGAGACTTGTTTGGCACCACGTCAACGCCAACAAGAACTGACCTAAACTCGACTACACTGGGCTACCAACTTTATGGTAACAATGACGCATTCCCCGTGGGCGGCTACGGTCCAATCATAAGGGATTACAATTTGTCGAACGACATCGATTTGTTTGTAAATGTGCCGTTCTCAGTACGTAGCACAAGGAATGGATATCAAATAAACATCGAAGGTGGCACGGTAACCGGCGATCAATTTCCTGCCGCTGAAGCGTTTATGAGAGACTCCAAAGGTAACGGCGTCTTCTTAGGGACATTCTCGATTCCTGAAGGGAATTCGCCATTCAACAGTCTCCCTGGCAACAATCGTCGTCCCATGATGACGATCGAGAACTTCTCTGTTAA
>JAEUQK010000006.1 GCA_016789265.1 Blastocatellia bacterium | reverse complement strand
TTACCAAAATACTGACGCAAAACTGACAAATAGCTTTTGACCGGAGCCAAGCTGCGAACTCCCTCTGTCTTGATGCCCTCTACGATCTTAGCTTTCTTGTAGTGCGCTTGCTCTAACACCGTTGCCAAATCGTTAAACGTCATTTGTTTTCCTTTCGTAATGCCGCCATGCGATTTCTTTAGTTGTTCAATAAACGCATCGCGGGCATCCACTGCATCGGATCTCCTGTCTCTGGTTATTTGTTTTTCCTTTTCGCGTCCCGACGCCGCGTCCGCATAGATGATACGAACGATCCATTTACCCTTTCGAGATTCCTGTTTTGACTTGTAAAGTTTTGACCGGATTTTCATATGTCCCCCGTTATGTCCCCCTTTATGTCCCCCAATGTCCCCCAATAACTAGAATTGTATTGAAATGCTTTGAACGAGTCAAAGGTTGTATATATGGGCTTGTGGAAAGCTCAGAACGTCTATGAAATGTCCATCAGTTTGACTGTTAACCGAAGGGTTGTAAGTTCGAGTCTTACCTGCGGAGCCAATTTAATCAACAAGTTACGGGAGCCAAAAGGCTCCCGTTTTGCGTTTTGTGACATGGATTGTGACATGGATTGTGACATGACTTTCCCGTCACAAAGATTTGTGTCGTAGAAACTCTGATCTTGACGCGCTCGTAAAGCGCAGAGATATCGAAACCATAAATGGCGGCGAGTTCAAAAGCGCCCCGCGCAAATTAGGTGCATAAGTTAGCCGGGAGTTCTCGCTGAAAGAACAGTATAGTCTCAGAATGAAGTGCGAAGTTGGTCAAGAAATAGAGATACCTTTCCTAGCTGATCACATTGAACTCGATTCGAACAAATTGGTTATTGAGGAGATTCATCAGGGAGGAATGGGGATCTGCCTCAAGGTTCGAGCTGTTGGCACTGGCGATCATTACGCTCTGAAAACCGTTCAGAAGACTTTCTTCGAGGACAACGACATCTGGCAGATGTTTCTTGAAGAAATGAAGACGTGGATTAATGTATCTTCGTGTGACGGTGTTGCAGAGGCCTTCTGTCTCACTCGAATAAATGAGGTGCCTTTTGTTTGTGCACGTTGGATGGATGGTGGTGATCTCCGTGCGAGCGCCGAGTTCATTACATCTCACGGGTTTTACGTTAATGCCTTGAGAATTGCGCGAACGATGGAATGGGTCAATCAAAATCATGACCTCATTCACCGCGATCTAAAGCCTGAGAACATTCTGCTAGATTCTGATGGTCGTGCCTACGTAACCGATTGGGGGCTTTCAAGACCGATCGCAAAAGCCGAATCGCGCCAACCAATGAACTCCGTACGACCTCGGATTAATTTGACCGAAGCCGGGCAGTTTAAAGGCACAATTACATTCGCTTCGCCCGAACAAATTCTCGGCCAGCCAGATATTGACCACAGGACGGACATTTACAGTTTTGGCTGCATCTTGTATTTCCTCGAGACGGGCCGACCGGCAGAATGAAACAGCTTTTCGAGCAGGCGAACGATCTCCCGCGCTCGCAGCAACAAAAGATCGCCGCCGTCCTCGAAGCCTTCATCACCCAGAACCGCCAAACCACAAAGCAAAAGGCGTGAATAAAAAGACAGCCCAATGAAAAGGCTGTTATGATCCACCTAACTTCCATCTCGACTGTGCGTTCTCAACTTAGCGTGTAATTAGCTCTCCGGTTCAATCTTGGGTCGTGTCCGGACACTACCAGTTTTGGCCAGTGCTTCCTTGACAGCTGGAAGGAGGTGGAGTTGCCCATTCTTGTCTAGTTCGAAGATTCCTGATTTTGTAGAGGCTAACGTTACGATTGGCTGAATATATTCACTGAAGAGTTGATATAGACCCTTTGCACGATCAGATAAATCGATCCCGGACTCAAAACTGAAGATCTCGTCGTATTTTAATGGCGCCCGGGTAAACACGTCGCCTACATCTGTCTTGACTAGTTTCTATTCACGTCGATACTTATTTCCGAAGAGGCCTTGAATGTAAATCTTGATGTTCAAGTAGTAACTATCTCGGTTGTTTGATTTTTGCAAATCCAGAACAATGATCGTTTCGGAGCTCTCAACAAACCACCCACCATAAGCCCTTTCGAACCCATGCCTCGCAGCAATATCCCCAAATAACCTTTTGAATTCATCTGGATTCATTAGTATGTCCTCAACACCGTTTTCCATTGAACTTCTTGGAATCTTGGCATTGCTTCTAGCTCGGTCTTGTAGATCTGAAGCTGGGTGCGACCTGCTGCGAATAAGTTTGGATTAAATGGCTTTAACTCATAGATAGTCGAATTCGCGATATCTAGAAAATCGATCCTCTTTCCGCTTGGAAGCCGGAATTCCTTAATCGCTAATCCTGGCACTTGTTGGTCTACCATAAATTCAGCGTGCATTCGCTGACCTAGGCCAGCATACGACCGCGTGAATCCAGATGGAGTTACGCGAAGCGCTGATCCTGCTGATGCCGGACCCGCAAGAGCAGCACCAACACCGGCACCGGCCGCAGAAGTAATGGCAGTTTCGGTAATCAATGCATACGCGGCTTGTCTCGCGTTGTCAGGTTGAAGAGCGGCGATTTCAAGTGGGTTCGGGATACCCAATGCAGCGCCGCCTGGCCCCAACGGCTGCGTTACAGCGTTTACCGCCCCGGTAACAGTATTCCTGGCACCGATCTGCATCCCCGCTATGGAATCGCCCAAAGGGAGGCCAGTAGCCTGAACAAGATCTTGGATCGGGTTGCTCTCGGCTACCACCTCAACCGGATTAATATAATTCCAGTTCGAACTATTTGCGTCAAGTTGTACCGTGCGGCCATTAGACTGATATTGCCAGGCATCCGGCGTGAACTCCGAAAAGCCCTTGCCGAGCTTATCGTCAAACCACCTGACTTGATTGTCTGAATTTATTCCCCAGATCAACCCTGTCGGATCGACAAAGATCAGCGGGTTGTTTAAGACATATGTGTATCGGTTCCAGGTCTGCGGGTTGCCGGGCATTCCGCTAGCCAATAAAGGATCGACAGCGGTGAACCTTCCATGAGCCGGGTTGTACATTCGGGCCTGTGCAAAGTCCAACTCTGACTCATTATCCCGTTCATAGCCGGTGAATTTCTGGCGTACGCTATCGGTTTGGCCGTATTTTTGAAGCGTCTTGCGGTAGGTTTCGTCGGCGTCAAGTTCTTCGCCGAACGGCATGAAGTCTCGACGCGAGATAACTTGGCCTAGCGTGTTTACGAGCACACGCGGTGAACCAAGCTGATCTGTAATGGTGAAACTTGTTGTCGGGTTCTGTGCCGGAGGCTTGCTGGAATACTCCGCGATCAGCTTTCCGCTTGAATAGACGAAGACGGTTTCTTCATCGAGAACTCCGCCCTGATAGGATTTTTTCTTTACACGCTTGCCCTCGCCATCGTAGAAGTATTCACCAACAAGGTTATTGCTAGCGTCCCTGATCTCTTTTTGCTTGTTGTCGCCATTAAATACAAACGCGCGGTTCTCTGCATCCGTCGTGAGATTCCCGTTCTTGTCAAACAAATAGCCCTGCCCGCTCGCGAATCTGTTCGTGTTGGGATCGATCGCCGGATGCGTGATGTTCGTCTGTGTGACCAGATTCGTTCCGGAAAACTTATCGTGCGTCAGGCGGTTTCCGTACCGGTCGTAGCTGAAGTTCTGCTTCCAGGTCTGACTGCTGTTGTTTGTCTCTCTTGCTTCGGTCAGCCGATAAAGCGAGTCGTACTTGTAGGTCTGGACGAACGGATGAGTCAGGCCATTAAAGCTGAGAGTTTGTCTAGCAACATTTCCTGTGTTCTTTGCCGTATCGACGTTGCCATTACCGTCGATCTCACCGTACTCATATCCGAGCTTCCACAAGTTTCCGCTGTTGACACCGTTCCCAACAGCCATTTCCGTGACCTGAAGACGCGAGTTGAACTTAGCTTTCTCCCAAAGCCCGTTCCCGAGTCGAAGCTTCTCGATCCTTCCATCAGGCGTATAGCTGAACGTGTTCGCGTAGGTCCGTACTTTAGTACCAACACGTCTTAGGGCTAGAGAATCGAGCCGCCGCGAAGGTCACGTTAAGGAAACAAATCAATCACAGACAAAGGGGTAGCTCGGAATTCTTTCCAATTTCAATTTCCTGATTTCTTCCTCAGCTATCTCTTCAAGCTTTGATGGATATTCTATGATCTCTACAAGCCTATCGAAAAAAGCGATCCGTCCGCCTTCGTGCCTGAAGATATCGTCGTCCCAATCGGCCATTATTTTCACATAATCGCCGAGTTTCCTCTTTGCGATCGACAGCTTTCCGCACCATGACAGAAGCGTTATGACATCTTCGTAGATAAACATCGGCGTTTCGGCGACCAAGTTCCGACTACCGACATAACGACTGCAAGCAGAGAGTAGATTCGAAAGACTCAAGTCCTCAGATAGTGGGAAAAGTGACTGTCTCTTCAGTCTTTCTGCGGCTTCTAAGAATTCTTTGTCATGCGATTTCAGCGTTAACTCTTCGCGATAGGTCCCTTTCTTGTTTATGAGTGGATTGTGAAGCTGTAAACTGACAAAGCCGGTTGGACGCGCCAAGTTATGAATGTGCGCGATGATGCGATACGCCGTATTGTCCCGGTTACCACTCAAGCAAATCCCGACTAGGACCGGTCCGTTCCGCTTCAATAGCCACATGGGGCGATAACGGCCCATAGCTGGGAACGCCTTCATCCAATCACCGCAAACTCTGTTCTTATCAGCACGGCTGAACTTCTCCATACTTTCTATTCGGGTCTGACTTCAAAAATGCTTCGGGTGTTCCTTGGGCCTTTTTGTCGTATTTGCTCGATTCGCCGTTCAGTCAGCCCGGCCTTTCCAAACTTAAAATCATAAATGTTTCCCGAGTTCAGGTCGAGAACGTCCAACCTTATACTTCCTTTCTGACCTCGATAATCAGCGGTGCGGCCGTTTAACCAAGAACTCTCGGTTTCAAGTCCAACGTCCCCGAACCGCCTCTGATACCGATTAATAAGGGTCTCGGCATATTTATGAGCTTTTGTGCCTCCAACGGCGTCCGCGTCAAATCCGTTTCTCATTCTCTTCGCGTCTGCAAAATTCGCTGCCCTTTGTATGATCTCCTCATTGCCCACTCTCTTTGGTTTGAAGGGATTAAGAATAGGCAAACCCGTAACGTATGAAATACCCTCCTCGGCACCTTCCTTTAACAGGCCACCAATTGTTCTAGGAGCCGTCGCGAAGGTGATCGACAGCTCTCCGAAGCCTAGAAGCCCACGTCCAACGTTTCCGGTTTTTATTCCGGAGACCATTGTTAGAAAGCTATTGTATACCGGTATATTGCCGTAGCCATTGAAGCCCGTGTAGTACCCGTTGTCCCATTCCGCGCGTTCTTGGCTGTAGAATCGCATGAAACTGTCGCTGTTCGGGTCTAACGAGTACCATAGGCCATCGTTCGCTTTGTAGACGTATTCTGTCCACTTGTCTACGACATCCCCTTCTTCTCCAACTGGAGTCTCCGTGGACCAGAAGATGCTGTCAGTTTTGTTCTGTTTGTTGCGAACCCGCCACCATTCGAGACCCAGCGGGTCGATTATGTTCAGTGGGTTGTTCCCAACATATACGAACCGATTGAAAGTCTGTGGATTCGAGTCCTTTCCGCTAGCCAACAATGGATCAACCGCTGTGAATCGTCCGAAGCGGTTCTCGTACATTCTCGCCTCGGCGAAATCCAGGCCGGATTCTTCGTCCTTTTGATAGCCGGTGAATTGTTGGCGGACGCTGTCGGTTTGGCCGTATTTTTGAAGGGTCTTGCGGTAGGTTTCGTCGGCGTCGAGTTCTTCGCCGAACGGCATGAAGTCCCGGCGGGAAATAACGGCTCCGAGCGAATTGACTATCACTCTTGGCGAGCCGAGTTGGTCGGTCACCGTCCAGCTTGTTGTGGGGTTTGACGAAGGCGTCGCGGTTGAATATTCGGCGGCGAGCTTCCCGGCCGAGTAAACACAGACCGTTACCTCGGTCAGCACCCCGCCGACGTAGCGGTGCTTCTTGACGCGTTTGCCCTCGCCATCGTAGAAATATTCACCGATCAACTCATTGCTCGGGCCCCGGACCTCCGCCTGCTTGTTGTCGCCGTTAAAGAGAAAGCTACGCCCCGAATCGGCAGGGTCCGTGACAAGCTGCTTAAGGAAACTAAACGACAGGGTCGCCTATGCCCTTCTATGAATTAAACTTGTCCAATTCAACGGCACCATTCGCGTTTCCCGATAAGAGATCGACGAATTCATTACTATTCTTCAAATGTTTTCTGAAGCTTGGTAATCTTTCTTCGGGTTTCCTCGAACAGTCGTTCGCTCTCAGATGCACGGCCGACCCCGAACGCCCGAAATCGGATGACTCTCCCGTTTGCGTTGAACGATCCCATCTCCCCAATCGAAGCGTAGATAGTGGGATCATTAGGTGGAATCTGTTTATACGTTTTTTTTCCGTCACCTTCGGAGGCCTGGCTGGAAGGGTAAACGGGAGTTATTTCGGTGCGGTTCCCAGCTTGATCAACATAAAAGTAATTCAGTTCGTCAACAGAATAAACCGCGGACGTATTCACCCGAAGAACCCCGTCGCTGGGAATGTTGTAGACCGCGAAGCCATTCTCGATGTCCGGCGTTACTCCGTCAGCCTGATCGAAAAGGATCACGACAGAACCCACATATCCTTCAGGTATCAAATAGACAGCTTCTTTCGGTTCACCCCCAATTTGGTGTCCGCAGCTGAAGAATGACCAAGAAAGAACAACTACCAAGCAAAATAGAAAGGTCTTTAGCATAACGTGTGCACCTAATACTATTGCTGAACGGGAGTCCGTTGTGTAAACCGACGGTTCCACTGGTCCAGCGAGTATGTCCTGCCGCTGTAACGGACGGACTGAAAAATGCCGTCCCGGTTGGTATTAACAGAGAA
>JAEUQK010000039.1 GCA_016789265.1 Blastocatellia bacterium | reverse complement strand
TCTTGACCATTGCTCCTTTGTACTGCGAAAGAACCAGACAAATGACGGGAAACCAGATCACTTTTTGCCGAATCGAGGGATCGGCCGATGTCCCATCAAAACTACTACGCGGATAAATCGTCCGGAAAGTATCAACACTCCGAGAGAAAAGTTACAATTTCAACGAGAGCGATGGGATCAAAATTTATTACGGACTATCATCGAGACGCTTTGAGTTCGTTTCGCAACTACAAAAAACTCGCCGAGCGAGCGATCGAGCAGGTTAGCGAAGAGGAATTTTTTGCGGCGATCGATGCCGAATCAAACTCGATCGCCGTGGTCGTCAAGCATATTGCGGGAAACCTGCATTCACGCTGGCGCGCCTTTCTGACGACCGACGGAGAAAAGGCCGACCGCGATCGCGACGCCGAATTCGAGTTGATCGAGGATACCCGCGAGTCGCTAATGGGGTTTTGGGAAGCCGGCTGGCAAATACTTTTCGACAACGTCGAACCGTTGACGGAAGAAGATTTCTCTAAGACGATCACGATCCGCGGCGAGCCGCATTCGGTGGTCGAGGCCATCAACCGGCAATTAACGCATTACAGTTACCACATCGGCCAGATCGTCTTCCTGGCAAAGCACCTCAAGTCTGTCGAGTGGAAAACGCTGAGCGTGCCGAGAAACCGTTCGGCTGATTTTAATCAGTTTCTCGCCCAAAAACAGGCGAAAGGCGAAGCAAAAACCAACCGCATGGATGCCGCGATCGAATTCACTAAGGAAAGCTGACGGCCATCGGCGAACAGCCGCCAGCTAATTTCCTGATCCAGCCCATTCCTACCAGATCCTGACCCGACTGATCACCTGAACTCGCGTCCTGCCGTTCGGAAGATAAGTGACTCTATAAGTCTCTCTATATCGGCGAAAACCGATGCGGACGATCCGTGTTCTGATAACCGAATATGGCCGCCGATTCCAACGGCGGTTCCGCTGCGGAGGACCGATGTACTCAACTCGCTGCGCGATTGCGTTGGCCAACTCCGACTTCGCTTGTATCGACGGCGCCGCGGCCATCAGGGAACCTAAGATGATCGTAAATATCAATGCTCGTTTCATTTTCAAACCTCCTTGGTCTCGTTTTTGAGATCTGTCCATCATTCACCGCAACGGTGGCGATAATGCATGAAAACCGATCGTTTCCAACCTAAATGGAGAGCTGCCATTTTAGACGCAATGACCGTGCCGATAGCCCGAATATTGTGCTAATCTAAGTGTTCTCGTTTCTTTATGAAGGCCATCTCGATCCTCGGCTCCACCGGCTCTATCGGCTGCAGTACCCTGAAAGTAGTTGATCATCTCGGCGATCTTCGCGTTGTTGCGATGGCCGCCGGGCGAAACATGTCAGTGCTTGCCGAGCAGGTCGCCAGGTTCAAGCCGGAATTGGTCTCGGTGGACACCGAGGAACATGCAAAAGAGCTGATGCGCCTTCTTTGCGCCGGCGCAGGTGGCGCAGGTGGCGCACCGCGGATCGAATATGGCGCGGACGGACTTGTATCGGTCGCAACCCATCCCGAAGCTGAGACCGTCGTATCTGCAACTGTTGGTGCCGTTGGATTTATTCCTACACTTAGAGCTATCGAGGCCGGGAAACGAATTGCGCTCGCCAATAAAGAGACGCTTGTAATGGCAGGCGAGTTGATGACCGCTGCGGCGGCAAACTCCGGTGCTGAAATATTGCCCGTCGATAGCGAACATAACGCTATTCATCAGTGCCTCCGCGGCGAGCGGGTGAGCGAAGTCCAGCGGTTGATCCTTACGGCATCCGGCGGGCCGTTTCGGACGAAAACAAAACAAGAGATCGAGAATGCGACCCGCGAAGACGCCCTCGATCATCCTAATTGGTCGATGGGAGAAAAGATCACGATCGATTCGGCGACGCTGATGAACAAGGGCCTCGAGGTCATCGAGGCAAAGTGGCTTTTCGGTTTCGAAGCCGAGCAAATATCGGTCGTAGTACATCCGCAATCCGTAGTGCATTCGATGGTAGAGATGATAGATGGTTCGATCATCGCCCAACTCGGCGTGACGGATATGAGACACCCAATACAGTACGCGCTGACATATCCTGATCGTAAGCCGAATTGCCTTGCGCCGCTGGACCTTTGCAAACTTAGCGAACTCACGTTTGAGGAACCGGACCTCGAACGTTTTCCGTGTCTTGGGCTTGCGTATAGAGCTCTTCGAGAGGGCGGCACAATGCCGGCGGTGCTCAATGCGGCTAACGAGATCGCCGTTAAAGCCTTTTTGGACGGAAAGATCAGACTGTCTGATATCGCCGCAGTCAATGAAAGCGTGATGAACGAACATGTCTCGACTGCGGCCGATTCCCTCGAAACCATCGTCGCGGCCGATGAGTGGGCAAGGACCCGCGCTATAATGAAAACCGAAACTGCTGCCTCCGCAGCGTGATTTCCGGCAACGGGATCGGAGGATCTTGGTTCTAATGTCATACAAACTTCGGTTTGTTGCGTAAGACGTCAAACTAAAGATTGACGTACAAAGAAGTTATTATGCCCGATATTTTATTAGTCATACTTGCAGTCATTTTCGTGCTCGGCGTTGCGATCAACATACACGAGTTCGGCCATTTTATTGTCGCAAAGCTCTTTGGAATGCGGGTCGAAGCATATTCGTTCTTCGGACTCGGACCGCGGATCTGGGGATTTAAGATCGGGCATACCGACTATCGTATCTCTGCGATCCCGCTCGGCGCGTACGTAAAACTCTACGGCGACGAAGCGACTGCACCGCTCGAAGGCGGCGATTCATCCGGCGAAAAGGTCCCCGATACAGAGCTCTACGAACTTCGCCCTCGATGGCAGAAGTTTCTTGTAATGCTCGGCGGGCCGTTCATGAACATCGTCCTCGCGCTGTCGATACCGTTCTTCGGAGCATTGATCTACGGCGTACCTGCAATCCCGGAACCGATCATTTCCTATGTCGCACCCGGCGGTGCCGCGGAAAAAGCAGGACTCAAAGCGGGAGACAAGATCGTTTCGTTCGAGGGCGAGGCCAATCCGACCTGGCGGAAGATAGAAACCGGTGCAGCGATCTCTCCGGATAAGCCGATCTCGATCTCAGTCGAGCGTAAAGGAGAAAAGATCGATGCAACGATCACTCCGACCCGGACCGACCGAAAGGGGCAAGCGTTTGGCGAAACCGACATGCGGCCTGAGGCGGGGATTTCCGAGGTGTACGCGAGTGAAGTGTTCGCCGACACACCTGCGATGCGCGCCGGAATGCAGAACGGCGACCGATTGCTGGCGGTAAATGGCGAGAACGTTCGAAATGTCGAACATTTCATGACGCTTGTCCAGACAAATAAAGATGCCCCGCTAAATATTCTTGTCGAACGCGGCGGACAAAAGCTCGAACTGACGGCAACAGCCGAAATGCACGAAAGCGGACAAGCACGTATCGGCATTCGCCCAAGTGCAAAAAGCAGCAAGTTTCGCGAGCCTGCGGGTATTGGCGACGCTGCTAGTTTTGCGGTCGCTTCAAATTACGAGATCATCGCCCTCACGGGCCGAGTTTTTGGACAACTATTCAGCGGACAACGCGCTGTTAAGGATGCGGGGCTTGCAGGGCCGGTCGGGATCGTGAGCATTATCGCTAACGTCGTGCGGGAGGACGGTTTCGCCGGGCTCGTCTCGATCCTCGCGGTCATCAGCCTGAACCTCGGAGTCTTCAACCTGTTACCGATCCCGCTTCTCGACGGCGGCCAGATAATGGTCCTTGGTATCGAGAAAGTGCTGTCATGGTTTGGAGCGACGCTATCAATGGCGTGGAAGGAACGCATTCAGCTGACGGGCCTTGCGGTGATACTGCTGCTGATGGTGTTCACGTTGTTTTTGGATATTTCGAGATTCTTTTAGTACGTCAGACTTTCTGGTCTGACATATCGACAGGCTGGAAAGCCTGTCGTACGTTTTTATGAAGCGAGTTTCCAGAGCGGTCAAAGTCCGCGATATTCAGATCGGCGGCGGAGCACCGGTCGTCGTTCAGTCGATGACCAAGACAGATACGACCGATGTTGACGGAACGATCCGCCAGATCGAAGAAATGGTCGAGGCGGGTTGCGAGATCGTTCGCATTGCCGTGCCGGATGATGATGCAGCGGCGGCAATGTACGAGATCCGCAAACGTACAAACGTGCCTATCGTCGCCGACATACATTTCCATTACAAGCTCGCTCTTAAGGCACTCGACGCCGGCATCGACAAGCTTCGCATCAATCCGGGCAACATCGGTTCGATCGACCGCGTACGCGAGGTCGTACGTGCCGCCGAGGCGCAGAAAGTGCCGATCAGGATCGGCGTCAATGGCGGCTCGCTTGAAAAAGACCTGCTGAAAAAATACGGCTCCGCAACGCCCGAAGCTATGGTCGAATCGGGCATGCGGCATATCAAGATACTCGAAGACCTCGGTTTTGGCGACACGATCATCTCGTTGAAAGCCTCGGACGTAAACCGAATGGTCGCGGCCTATCGGCTGATGGCTGAAAAGGTCGATTATCCGCTCCATCTTGGCGTGACCGAGGCTGGAACGCCGTTTGGCGGGACGATCAAATCCGCGATCGGCCTCGGCATTTTGCTTCACGAAGGCATCGGCGACACGATCCGCGTCTCGCTTGCCGCGGAACCGCACGAAGAGGTCCGCGTCGGTTGGGAAATTTTGAAATCTCTCGAACTCCGCAAACGAGGAGTGACCGTCGTCGCGTGTCCGACCTGCGGACGCCTCGACATCGACAACTTCGTCGAGATCGTTGCCGAGGTCGAACGCCGTCTGGCACACGTCGAGGAACCGCTGCACCTCTCGATCATGGGCTGCGCAGTAAACGGCCCGGGCGAAGCTCACGATTCGCAGCTCGGCATCACCTTTGGCCGAAACGTCGGCATGATCTTCAAGGACGGCGTTCCGATGCGGCGAGTTTCCGGTGAAGACATCGTCGAGGAGTTTGTTAAAGAAGTTGAGATCCTTCGTAAAGAAGGTGCGAACGCCAAATCGCTTGCCGCTGAAAAGCCGCTGGTTCAGATCAGTTAGGAAATTAACCGCGAATTAAACGAAATAGGAGGCAGCTCGATTTCGTAAAATTAGTGCACTTTAGGGATATTTTCTGTTATGGGAACAAGACGGTAAACGGATACCACGGCAGATTTCTTAGAATTCCAAACAGCAGCAGGGTCGCAAACGTGATCCAAATAAGCGTAAGGCTCCATTTACTTAGCCCAATACCTTTCCCGCGCACCGCCACCGATAGCAACGAGTAAAAAACATAACCGAAGAACACGATGATCAGCGGGATCAGAGCGTTATAGTCCAAAGCCGTCCAGACATCGCCGTGGAATAGCGCGTGAAATCCGCGTGTCAGGCCGCAGCCCGGGCACGCAAAGCCTGTCATCGAATAAAGCGCACAAGCCGGAAACAATCCGGAATCTACAGGGTTAAAGTACCAGACCGCGACTGCGCCGCCAACCATTGCCGCGACACCGCCGCCGGCAAAAATACGCTCGGAATTTGACGATCTGGCTGCTTGAGGTAAAACTGCGTCCATTAACGGACATTCTACTAGTTTTCCGGCTTTGGCGCGATGAAGTTATAAGTGACCACACCGGAAAACTGAACGGTCTTTCCGTCAACCATCTTTGGTTCAAAGGTTGCCGCCCTCGCGGCCGCAACCGCAGCGGCTCTGAGCAGCGGATGGCCGGAAACGGCGGTCGCCGAAACTACGTTACCGGATTCGTCAACCATGACCTGCACCGAAACCACACCCTCAGCCCGAACGGCAGCGGCCGCAGGCGGATATTTCGGTTTGGGAAGGCTTGTTGCCACGCCGGTCAGCACGCTCAAAGAAGGAGCGGCCGTTCCTTCCGCCACAGCATTCGAGATCGAAAAATTGTAAACGATAGTCCCCTTGACCTTCACCGGCACTCCGCTCAAAAGAGTCGGCGAAAACCTCGCTTGCCAGGCGGCATGTTCTGCAGCTTCGCGAAGCAGAATGTCCGGGGCCGGGATGACCTCTACTTCATCTTCTCCCTTCCCGCTTTTTGAAACTTTTCGCGGTTCGGTATTCGAGACGGCTGAGATGACATTTCCGCCTTCGTCGATGGTAACCTCAACCTCTACAATTCCTTCCATTCCGGCAGATCTCGCCGCCTCGGGATATTCAGGCTTTGGCAGACTGATCGCTTTGCCGTTCAGAACCCCGCCTCTGATCTCTTTCGGAACGTTCTGTGCAATAACGCTGAGCGCTGAAACAACAAAGAACGCCATGAGAACAAACTTTTTCGTCATCGCGAGATCCTCCTTAAGTTGTGGTATGAGCAAACTGCGCCTGTTGACGTTAGACACCGCTGCCGAAAAAATGTTCCCGAAAATATATCACATGAGAGTCCAACGAGATGAAGGAATTCTATGCAGACATTGAAACAAAGAGTTTGTCGGTGGCAGCCTTGCGATTAACGTTCACGTTAAGGCTGGCGAGCAGTTCTTCGATCTCGATCAGCCATCGGGACAGTGCGGCGGCATTAGGATCTTTGGCGAGTTCCGAGATCTGACCGGCGATATCCGCGTTGACGATCTGGGACGTTTCGGCGCCTTTCGAAGTTGCGAGAATATCACGAATTAACGTTTGCAGTATTCCGATATTCTCTTCGAATCTATCTTTGTTTTTCGCGTCATTAAGTTGTTCGGCCGTTTGCAGCATCGCCGAAAGGTCGCCGGTAACGACCGCGGAGCGAATAACATTCATCATGAGTTCACGCATCGCACGAAACTGCGCGATATCGAGACTCAATGCCCGCCCAACGCTTCCGCCGCATACGCGCGCCGCCACTGCCGCGTCATCAGCAGAAAGTTTATGCGTTTCAAGCAGCAGTTTTTCAATCTCTCCGGCGGCAACGGGCGCGAATCTTATCGTCTGGCAACGCGACCGGATCGTCTGCAGCAGCGAATCGGGCCGCGACGTGACAAGTATCAGAAATGTGGTCGACGGCGGTTCTTCGAGCGTCTTTAGCAAAGCGTTCGACGAGGAATCGTTCATTTTGTCCGCGTCGTTCACGATGAACACGCGCAATTCTGACTCGTACGGACGAAAGTTCGCTTCCCTCTCCAGTTCGCGTATCGCACCAACACGCAGATTTCGCTTAAAAGGTATCGCCATCCCTACGTCCGGATGATCACTGAGGAATACTCGATCGTAGTCCTCACCTTTTTCAGAGGTCGGCAATTCGAAGACTCCGATCCGTCGGCAGATCGGGCATTCTCCGCATGCTTCGCCGTCGGACGCAGACCGACACATCATCGCCCGGGCAAGTTCCAATGCAAACTCCCTTTTCCCGATGCCTTCCGGACCGGCAAATAACAGGCCGTGCGGTACACGTCCGCCGGCGATCATCCGACGAAGGAAGTCTTTTGCAGTTTCGTTACCGATGATCGAAGAGAACATTTACAAATGAAGCCTTTGTCATAAAATCGGCCGATCAACTCAGAAATCCGTTCACGATCTCGGCGACCGTCCGGTGGATCTCGTCAACCGAACCATTTGCGTCGACGATCTTGAACCGTTCCGGTTCGCGCGCAGCGATACCGAGGTATGCTCCGCGCACTCGAGTGTAAAACTCGGCCGTCTCAAGATCCATCCGATTCTGGATGCGTTCGCTGCCACTGTGAGAATTCATTCGTCCAAGTGCCCGCTCGACTGAAATATCGAAGAAAAGAGTGAGGTCCGGTTTCAGTCCGCCGGTCGCAAGCGCGATCACTTCGTTGACCGTTTCCTCCTCGAACCCGCGGCCCGCTCCCTGATACGCAAAGGTCGCGTCAGCATATCGGTCAGAGATCACCGTTCGTCCTTCGGACAATGCAGGTTTGATCAGAAATTCAACGTGCTGGGCACGGTCAGCGGCAAAAAGCAAAAGTTCTGCTCTCGGTGCAACTGTCTCCTCGGTCTCAAGAAATGCTTCGCGCAACCGGCGCCCGAGCGGTGTTCCGCCAGGTTCGTGTGTCGAGATGATTTCCACGCCGCGGGCGCGCAGATCGCTCGCCAGCATTCGGAGTTGCGTAGTTTTCCCGCTGCCGTCGATTCCTTCGAAAGTGATGAATTTTCCCGTCAAACCAGCTTAATCGGATTTTCTTTCTTGTGAGATCGTGGAAATTGAATGTTTGAAGATCAAAACGTCCTGGCCGCCGACATCGAGCAATACTGAAAACTTGTCAAAGCTCTTTATCCTGCCCGACAACGTAGAACCCTGCAGCAAGTGGATCACAACCGTGATCTTCTCGCGGCGAGCAGAATTTAAAAAGGCGTCCTGAATGTTCTGGGCGGCAGGTTTTTCCATAACATTTACTCGTTTATTTTCTTAAATTTACAATTTCGAGCACGATTATAACAGATTAGAGTGTTCTAACAAGATATTTCTTATGGAAACGCATTATTTTGATACACCCGCTCCAATATGCTCGATCAGGTGTCTCTTGACTACCTCATCATCGCCAAACCCATTTAACCAAACAGCATCGTCTTCACGGCGATACCACGTCAATTGGCGTTTGGCGTAGTTCCTAACGTCTTGTTTCGTCTTTTCAACGGCACTCTCCAGCGTTCTTTCGCCTCGAATAAACTCGCAGACACGGCGATAGCCGTGAGCTCCAAGTGCATTGCCTTTATCACTTACGCCCGATGCGAGCAATTGTTTCACTTCTTCGACCAATCCATTTTCAAAATGCCTTTCGGCACGCAGATTTATTCTCTCGTAAAGCAGTTCCCTCGAGGGATTCAGCACAAAAAGACGGATACGACGCGCAAACTCTGGCGGTTCGGCTCGGTTCGGCTGCTGCTTCGAAAACAATTCACCGGTTTGAAATATCACCTCAAGCGCCCTCATGACACGCGGAGCGTCACGCTGGAAAAGCCTTTCGGCGGCCTCGGGGTCGAGCCTGAAAAGCAGCCGATGTAAATGTTCTGGGCCTTTTCTGTCGCGGATCGCCCGCAGACGGTCCCGTAACGTTTGGTCAGTTTTTGGACTTTCGAACAGCGGATCTCGCAGTGTTCGCAGATAAAAGCCGGTCCCGCCGACCAGGACCGGAACATTTCCATGGGATTCGATCTCTGCGATCTTCGTGCCCGCGTCCGCGGCCCAGTCCGCCGCGGTGTAATTCACGTTCGGATCGACATAATCGATCAGATGATGCGGAATCCCCTGCTTTTCTTCCTCGCTCGGCTTCGCGGTCGCGACTTGTATGCCCTTATATATCTGGACCGAATCGAAGTTGACCACCTCGCCGCCGACTCGTTTCGCCAGCCATACGCCAAGCGCGGTCTTCCCGGACGCCGTCGGCCCCGAAATAGCGTAGATCGGCCTTTGTAATGGCTGCGAATTCACTGTAAATATATCTTAACACGCACTTTACCGATGCACTTCTCGATCTGCGGCCGGAGACCAAATAGGAATTGAACCAAACGACGATATTTTTATGTGTATTTTGTCTGGGCTTTGCGGCGGCCAACGTGCTTGCTGAATGGAAAGGCTCTAAGGCTTTGGTCCTACTTACAAAGATCGCCGCAAGCAGCGCGTTTTTGGCGCTCGGACTGATACACGCAGGAAAAACCTATTACGGAATGCTGGTGGTCGCCGCACTTGCATTTAGCTGGATCGGAGACATTTTGTTAGTTTGGCGGAGCCACTCGGCGTTGATGGGCGGGATCGCCGCGTTTCTCATCGCCCATGTCGCGTACGCCGTCGCGTTCGCGACACTGCCGCTCGATGCCGCTGCTTTCGGTATTGCCCTTGTCATCTGGAACGTGGTTGTCGTTCTATTACTGAGATGGCTTTGGAAATACCTTGATGGACACGATCGGTTCGCAGTCCTCATTTACATGGCGGCGATCACGATAATGGTCTCGCTTGCGGCGGCAACGACAACGCCTCTGATCGGAACCGCCGCCGCATTGTTCGCGATATCGGACATTTCGGTCGCACGGGATCGGTTTGTAATGCGTTCCGTTGCGAATAAGATCTGGGGCATTCCGCTGTATTATCTTGCACAGGTACTTTTTGCGATCTCAATATTTCTGGCGCAACCGTAAAAAAATGAAGTTTATATCATCCGTCCTGCTCACCGCATTTCTTGTTTCGAACATTCCGGCTCAACAGAACAACTACGTGCGATGGGTAAACCCGCTGATCGGTACGCAGAAAATGGGCCACACGTATCCCGGTGCGACCGTTCCATTCGGTTCCGTACAGCTGTCGCCCGATACTGATCAGCAGCCGCATAACATCGGCGGAAAATACAATCCTGACGCTTACAAATATTGCGCCGGCTATCAGTTTGACGACGCATCGATCATCGGTTTCTCGCACACGCATTTCAGCGGCACGGGGCACAGCGATCTCGGCGATTTTCTGATCATGCCGACGGTCGGTCCGCTGCAGCTTGAGCCCGGCAGCAAAGAAGATCCATCGACCGGTTTTAGGTCGAAGTTCTCTCACGCGAACGAGACCGCCGAAGCCGGTTATTACAAAGTCTTGCTGGATGACCCGAACGTGCTCGCGGAAATGACGGCGACGACACGCGTCGGGTTTCATCAATATACGTTCCCGGCATCCGACCAGGCGCACATCATCCTCGACCTGATGCACGGCATTTACAATTACGACGACAAGAATGTGTGGACGTTTGTCCGCGTCGAGAACGATCACACTATTGTCGGTTATCGCCAGACTAATGGCTGGGCACGCACGCGAACCGTCTATTTTGCGATGGAGTTTTCAAAGCCGTTTTCATCGTATGGCTTCAAGAATTTCGGCAAGGTCGATTATCAGGGCTTTTGGCGAAAGTTTGACCAGACCAAGAATTTTCCGGAGGCTGCCGGCAAGCAGATCCGAGCATATTTCGATTTCAAGACGGTTGCGAATGAAAAGATAAAGATCAAATTTGCCATCTCTCCTGTCTCTACCGCAGGTGCGATGGCGAACCTAAAAGCAGAAATTCCTCATTGGGATTTCGAGCGTACAAAACGCGAGGCACAGGCCGCCTGGAATAAGGAACTCGGCAAGGTCGCCGTCACTACGCTCGACGATGGTGAGATGACCAATTTCTACACCGCTCTGTATCACGCACTTCTCACGCCGACGGTCTATATGGACGTGGATGGGAGGTACAAGGGACTAGATCAGAATGTTCATCAAGCGCGGAATGCGGACACTCCTGTCCGTATGAGCGTCGCTTCGAAGCGAAATGTTGGATCGACCGCGAGCAGTGTCGCCGGAGGAACCGGCGATGCAGACAAGAGTGTTCGCGCTCCGTTTGTGAACTACACGACCTTTTCACTTTGGGACACATATCGCGCTCTGCATCCATTGCTCAACATCATCCAGCCGACGCGCAACCGCGACATGATCAGGTCCATGCAGGCTCATTACGATCAGAGCGTTCACAAGATGCTGCCCGTTTGGTCGCATTACGCTAACGAGAACTGGTGCATGATCGGGTATCACAGCGTTTCGGTTATCGCGGACGCGATCGTGACCGGGAACCTGACCGGGCCGGAAGCAGTGAAGGCTCTCGAAGCCTCTGCACAAACAGCGCGGACAGAGTATTACGATGGCCTTGAATACTACATAAAGCTTGGCTACGTGCCCGACGACAAGAATTCCTCGTCGGTTTCAAAGACGCTCGAGTATTCCTACGACGATTGGGCAATTGCGCAGGCCGCCAAAAAGCTGAATCGCCAGGACATTTACAATGAATTCATCAAGCGGTCTGCGAATTGGCGAAATCACTACGATGCTTCAACCGGGTTTATGCGGGCCAAGCTGAGCGACGGCACGTTCAAGAAAGAGTTCGATGCTCTTTCGACACACGGACAAGGTTATATCGAAGGCAACGCGTGGAACTATAGCCTGTACGTGCCCCACGATCCCGAGGCGATGATCGAACTAATGGGCGGCAACCGTGCATTCACACAGCGACTCGACGAGCTGTTTACGATGCATCTTCCCGACGAGTTTTTTGCGGAAACCGAAGACATCACCCGCGAAGGAATCATCGGCGGATACGTCCACGGCAACGAACCGGCCCATCATGTTCCTTATCTCTACGCATGGACGAGCGACGCGTGGAAAACTCAGGAGCGGGTCCGCATGATCCTAAAGCATCAATATCGGCCGACGCCCGACGGTCTCGGCGGCAACGACGATTGCGGGCAAATGTCGGCTTGGTATCTGTTCTCGGCTCTCGGTTTTTATCCCGTCGCACCTGCTTCCGGCCAGTACATCATCGGAAGCCCGGTGGTAAAAACAGCGGTAATAACACTTGAGAATGGAAAGACCCTTTCGATCGAGGCACGCAACCAAGGCGAAAAGAACGTCTATGTCCGCAGCGTCACGGTCAATGGAAAACCGCTGAATCGCGATTTTCTGACATTTGCGGAGATAATGAACGGCGGAAAGATCGTGTTTGAAATGAGCGATAAAGCGAGGGGATGACCGATGAATGGAGATATTTCGAGACGCTCGTTTATCATTGCAGGCGGTGTTGGACTGACGTTGTCCGGCGAACTCGCCGCACAGGCCAAGGACATAAAACCTGACGAGAACTGCCCTTTCTGCAAGATAGTCGCCGGAAAATTATCGGCATTCAAGGTCTGGGAAGACAAACATTTCCTCGCATTTCTCGATCACAAACCGATCATGCCCGGCCACACGCTCCTCATTCCGAAAGAGCATTATCCCTACCTTTTCGAAATGCCGGAGAAACGCTGTTCGGAGATAATGTCTCGGACCCGCAAACTCTCTTTCCCGATCAGATCTGCGATGTCATCAAAGCGTATCGGCGTCCTTGTGGAAGGCTTTGGCGTGAACCATTGCCACGTTCATTTGGTGCCGATCAACGGGAGCAACGAACTTACTCGAAAGGGCGTGACCGGAGTTTCAGACGAAGAATTCAAACGTGTCGCCGATCTTATCACTACGGCAATTAGACAAAACATCGAACGATAGTGAACACGATCACTATCAAAAGTATCAGAAGTGCTCCGATGATCTGATCTCTCGACAGTCTCATTTTGCGTCCAACAACAAGGCGGGATTTATTTTGAATTGAAGCATCTTGCCGGTTTCGCGGCCGCCGTCGCCGCCTTTTCGCTGCATCGTGATCCTTCCGATCTTTAGATTGCCTGCTCGCGTTATTTCAACTTTTCCTTCACCAAAGAATGCCGCGGCGGTATCTGCACGCTTCAACGCCCAGCGAGTATTTGGCGTTGCTTTATAAGCGACCATTATCCATCCCGCCGCGTGCGTTCCGTCGCCCGCGATCAGGTCGGACACGATCTGCTCCTTGTTCTTGTCGAAGAAATCGATGACCGCTTGGCGGGATCCGGGCTCAAGCTCATTTAGAAACATACGCTTTGTGTCACGCGAAGGCTTGCTGGGCGGCGTTTCACCAAGGAAGAGCCTTAGGGCGTTTTCGGCGTCTTTTGGCATCGACCAAAGCTTTACATATTGTCGAAGCCAGCGTTTATCTATCTGGTTGAAACCATTCGGGCTCGATACGAGTTTTATCGAGATACCCTCGGTCTGCTCGCCGGCCTTGGTCTTGACCGTCACCTCGACATCGGCCTTTTCGCCATGCGGCTTCACGGCGGTCACACTTTCGACACTTTCAGGTTTGTAGCCCATTGTCGCAAGCCACGCTCGAGCATCCGCGTCAGCTTTCCAATTATTGAATTTATCGCGGATCTCGTCTTCGTTCTTAAATCCCGCCTTAGCGATCTGCGATCCGTGCTCGGCCTTTGTCGCCCGAGCGGTTTGGGCCGGGGCAGCCGCAGCACAGATCAACAAAGGAAGAATGATGATGAGCCGCAGAAAAAACTTGTTCATGGCGGCTTGTATTATAGCGGACACTCGCTAAGAATGTGTCTCAACATTCGAAACAACTATGTTCACGTCGATTTGGCGATTGGTCGGCATAAACGGAAGTGTGTTCGGCCATCTTCATCTCAAGGATGCCAGGCTGATCTACACGCCGAGGACTGTAAAGCAAAAGATACAAAATGCGAGGCCGCTAACCAGGCCATCGGGAAAATGGTGGTTGTCATGTTGTCTACCGATCAGATCGGGCCTGCCGATTTTTGGGGATTGCCGGTGGGCGACCATTGGATCGTGACCGCTATCGGAAGCAAAGGCCGAAGTTATCTGTGGAACATGCAAGTTGAGATCACGAAAGAGGGCACCGCAACGACTCTGGGTGAGCGGAATACGATAATCGATCGGTGAAACTTTATACAGGTTCAAGAACGAAAGTCAGTATGCCTTGGTTACTTGAACACCGGTGTAATAGTGCTTGATGATCGCGTCGTACTTCACGCCCATCTTCGCCATTCCATAGGCGCCGTATTGGCACATGCCGACGCCGTGGCCCCAACCGCGTCCGGTGAAGGTGTAGCTCGTCACGGTGTTTCCGGAATAGCGTTTGTTGATGACGAAAAGCTGTTCTTTGAGACGCAACGCCGATCGGATCTTTCCGCCTTTCAATGTCTTAACGCCGTTTGAACCGATGATCTCGAGTTCTATAGCGCGGCGTGAATAACCCTTTTGTTTTATATTCACGTCGTAGAGCGTGCCGATGCCGCGGACGTACCGCGAGAGACGCGATTGAACCGCAGACGCCGAAAGCGACGTCGTCCAATTGGTGAACGGCGACATGTTTTCGGCGACGGTCGGCATCTCGGTTGGTTCGATCTCGAGATACCAGACCGCACCCATTGGATCGGTTTGATATCGTACATTCTCACCGCCAACGAGTGCGGCTTCCTTCACTTGATAGAAAGCACCGCCGAATTGCCTGAACAGAAACACGTCCGGCCGGATCGATAACGGTTTATCGCTTTTTCCGACGCGCAAGACAAGTTTCCCGTCGACACTTGCCTTTGTCGTTCCCGTTTGAAGCACCGGCATCCACTTCTTTTTTTCGTAGATCTGCCTGATCAGCCGCAGCATATCGGCACGAGTGAACGGTTTGTTCGGTTTCAGCGTCAGGTCGGCGTGAAGTTTGAAATAGCCGTCGCGCAACAGGATCGCGATATCCGCGCGGCGTTCCTTTGGTATCTCCGCCGCATCGTCAAACGCAAGGTGATAATTGACATCGGAATCGCTGAGCAGCGTGTCCGGCGCGCCGGCGGTATATATCATCGACGAAAGGATGCGCGCGAGTTCGGTAGGTTTTGCGGTTTCTTTATTAACGTTTGGAAAGACCTTCCCAAATTTCGACGCAAGATTGTTTAGCCAGTTCGACATTTCGCCTTCCGTCGGAACTTCTTCAAACCAATCGTCGGTAATTTGGTTTGACGTTAGTGAAAAACCGTTTACGGCGAGGAGCGATATCAAGCGCACCAGCTCAAGATTCGCATCGTCGCGCAGTTTTGCCGGGGTTCGGGCGGTCTTTATCATGAACGGCTCAAAATGCTTTCTTCCCTCGAGCGAGCATTCCACTCCGCGAAGATAGGGCTCCGCGTGATCGAACACGTTCTCGGAATTCTCCGTGCGTCCGCCGCACGTCGACGTAAAATAGGCCATGATCGGCTTTCCGTCGTATGTCGCTATCTGGCCGCGTGTCTCGTTCACAGCTCGCGTGCCCATGTTCGTTTCGATCGAGACGCCTTTATAGACCTGCGACCAAACCGTCGGGAGCATATCGAATCCCTGCGAGCCATAACCGTTGATGTTCGCCACCGCGTAAGTGCGAGCGGCGATCGCCTGTGCCTTTTGCGCCTCCAGGTGCGGCAAGCCCAATTCCGCGGGCACGACGCCGAGCAAATATTCCTCAAGCGGAACCACGTTGACTACCGTAAGCGTCCCCTTGGAATTTACGAACACCTCTATCTTCCCGCGATATGCTTTTCCGTTCAGCCGCACGGGATTTATCCGCTCGTTCAGCGAACCAAAGGAAACGGATTTGAGAGAGGAATACTTCGAAGTTTCGCTCGGGCCGTTTACCACCACCTCGCGAAGGTTCGGGCTAACGACGTCCGGCCCGATCGGCTGTGCCGTTCCCGTCGTCTTTACCAGACTCCGAACATCTGACTTCCCTACCGTGCGAAGCTGTCGCGAGAGTTCGATGGCGTCATCCGATGGGACGACCTTCTTTTCCGTCACCATTACCGCGTCTTCGAATCCCTTCTCCGCGAGCGCGAGCTTGAATTTATCGGCCTCTTCGATCGACTCGAACACCGAACCGACCCAGACCTTCCACGTGTTTGTCGCCGTGTCGATACTTACGAGTGCTGTTTCTCCGGTCGCTTCGCGCACGTCTTTTGCGAGATCGTTCGCTTCTTCTGATGTCGGCAGGTTTTGAAACTCGAAACGGTAATTCTCCACCTCGGGCGGCCTGTAAGATCTCGCCGCGACCGAAACCCGATTCGCCGCCAGCATCCTCACCTGTTCGTCCGGCGAATAGGCGACAAGCGACGAGTCGCCCGTCGTGATAGAGACCGAACTAGAATTGGTCGAAAGCCCGATACGTATCAACGGCTCGGCACCTAGAACAAATGGTTCGTATGCTTTTGTCGCGGTTAGACCTAATGTGAGGATCGTGAGCAGTGAGAACGCTCGGAAGAACATTTGAATATCATAAACGGAAATATGCTTGAGGGAAAGCACCATTTCTGAAACTGCGTCGTCAAGCGCCGGTCGCTTCGCTGAACAATTCGTGTTCATTCGTGTAATTTCGTGGTTCCATCTCGTTGGAATTCATCAACAAAACTGTGCGAACAAACAATGATCCGTCCTTTAGCCTATTTTTCAAGAGAATTAAACAGCAGCGGAAACGTCGCGAACGTCTGTCCGCGGTGCTGCGGGCGGAACGCGAAGAGGACGATCTTGCCTTTCCCGTAAGTTGTTTCAGCAAGAGCGGTCTTGCCGTTGATGAGCTTCTCGCCGAGCATCCAACCCGACATCAATGCGTCTTTAGCAGCGTACGTCGCGACCGAAGTGACTTTCGAAGTATCAGTTATCTCAAATGCCGAGCTGTTTATGAAATACGCGGCCGTTTCTTCGCGAACACCGCGGGCCAGCGGATCGCGTGTATCGACATCGATCTTCACGATCGAGCCCGGATTATAGAAATCTCGTCGGGCCACGCCATTCAACAAGTTCTTTATCGGCAGGTTGAATCGTTTGATCACAAGCTCGCACGAATCGTCCAGACACACCAGTTTTCCGCCATTCTCGACAAATCTTTTCAGGTTCTCCACGCCGATGTCGCCGATCCCGCCGGCAAATTCGGCGGGGTATCGGTTCGCGTTTAACCCATTTAACATCGTCGCTTCCCCGTCTGCCGGCAGCACGATCACATCGACACCCAATCGGTTCTGCCGAAAGTCTTCGTTAGAAAGGGACTTGTACGGTATCTGATAATTGTCGAAAACCAACCTCGTCCATCCTTCGTCCATCGACGACGTGAACGGCTTGTACAAACCGATCTTGGGGTTCGACTTTAATGGATCATTGAACTTTGCAAATGAAGTAGATGACGGATCGAGGTTTACTGTCGTTCTTACCTGATTTTGATCCGTTACTTTCTTCAGCGTCGGCCGGAATTTATCAAGATCGCGTATATCCCAGACCTCATACGTTTCGACGCCCATTTGAAGCGGAAGTGTCCATCCGGCGACGTCGTAAGGCGTGTCGGGCTGGCCGTTCGCATCGACGCGGTGCGGATATTCCTGTTTCTCGAACAAGCTCAGAACATTGTTCCTCTGCGGCTGGTCAGTAAAAACAAGAAAGCTGTTCAATGGTATCTCGTGAAAATCCTCGGTTTTCGAATGTGTGACCCACAGCTCACGGGTCATCTTCTGGACCTCGATACCCTGATAGGTCAAGATCTCAAGAAACCTTGCAACCGCTTCATTGTTAGGCTGTCCGGCCATTACAACGAACGCCTTCGGCACGCTTTCGTCCGCCTTCAGGCTTGCCCGGTTAAGGTCATAGAAGTTCTGCAGATACCTCTTACGGTATTTTGAGGAAAGCGACAGTATGCCGCGGCTTGCGGTCATTTCGATCTCGGCGATGTTTGCCGGCCGCCACGTTCCGCCTTTCCACGGATCTGGAAAGTTCGTCGCGCGCTCCGTCAGAGATGACAGGCCTCGTGTTCCGCGGCTTCGCTTAAGTTCTTCCGGCGTTACGGTTGCCGGCGTCATCAGGTTCGCACTTGCCGCCTCGGTCAAAATGCCGATCGAATTGTGATAATACGGCGCTGAGCGAAATCCGCCGTGCCACCAGGTGTCGTACGCCGAGTTCGATGCAACACCGGCGATACCTTTAGCCTGCAGGTCGGCGGCCATTTTGTAACCGATCAGACCGACCTCGCGAAGTATCGACGCCGGGATTCTCGGATTTGGCGGATCGTAAAACGGAGGTATCGTAAACCTCGATGCGACAACGCCCTGCTGATGAACGTCGTAAACGATCTGCGGAAACCATTCCTGCCAAAAGAGCTTCGTTATGTTTCTTGTTTCCTGCAAATTCAGCATGAACCAGTCGCGGTTGTTATCGTGTCCGGCGTAATGATGATAAAGCTCGGGCGGCGAAGTGCCTTCGCTTTTTGTCCCGAGCGTTTTTTTGTACCAATCGGCGACGATCTGAACGCCGTCCGGATTAGATGAAGGTATCAGCAGGAGAATCGTGTTGTTCAGTATCTCCTGAGTATCTGCATCCGTTGACGAAGCGAGTTCGTACGCGAGATTCATCGACATCTGCGACGCCACGATCTCGGTCGAATGTATCGAACACGAGATCGAAACGATCGTCTTTCCGCCGTCTATCAATCTCGCGGCCTGAACGTCGTCTTTGATCGTTCGCGGGTCGGCAAGCTGCGCGCTTATCTGTCTGTACTTTTCAAGGTTCCTGATGTTTTCCGATGACGAGATGAACGCAACTATCATCGGTTTGCCGAGTGTGGTCTTACCGATCTCTTTGACGAGGACCTTCGGGCTGCCGGCGTCAAGCTTGGCGAAATAGTCCGTTATCTGTGCCCAGTCGGCGATCGTCTTATCGTCGGTCGGCTGGAACCCGAGTACGGACTTTGGAGAGGGCTGTGCGACAATCGCCGCGGAAAAAAGTAATATTATCCAGCAGAGACGGATATGTCTGATCATTCGGCTAGTTTTTCCCTGGAGAAGATTCGGGAGAATAAGACGCTTGAGTTCCCGTTCGAGCAGTCTAACAAATCACGCGTTTCGGGGAAACTTCGCTACTGGTGGAGCTGGACCGTCGCGGGAACCCTGCTCTTCATACTTGGCGTCCCGTCGCTTATCTTCCTCGGCATCATAAACCGTAAAATGTGGCTTTATCCGATAGCCCGTTTTGGAGCGAAGCTTTGGCTGCGGGCATGCGGTGCAAAGATCGTGGTCAAAGGCGGTGAGAATTTGGACGAAGACCGATCATATGTATTTGCCTCGAACCATCGATCTTATCTGGATACGGCAACGCTCTTCTTCTATTCGGGCCGGAAAATGGGGCTAGTTGCTAAAAAGGAACTATTGAAGGCTCCCGTTCTCGGACAGGGAATGCACTATGTAAAGATCTTTGCCATCGACAGATCTAACCCCGAACGTGCCCGGAGGTCGATGGACAAGGCCCGTAAGGTCATGGAAGAAGGGTATTCATTCGGTGTGTTTGTCGAAGGAACGAGGGCAATGCCGGGTGAACTGCTGCCGTTCAAGAAAGGCGCATTCCACCTGGCTCTTCAGACAGGAGCCGACATTGTCCCGGTCGCGGTCAAAAATACCGACGTGATGATGGGAAAACGCACGGGCGTTTGCTATTCAGGAACGATCGAGATGGTAATGCTGCCTCCGGTCCGAACCAAAGGCCGCGAGGTAATGGACATACTTCTCGAAACCCGCGAGGCGATCGCGAACGAACTAGGAACTAAAAGCTAAAAGTAAAAAATGGAAACGGCCTTTGCGGACGTTCCCACATTTTCATACTTTCACATTTTCACTCTATTGCGGTTTGATCGGTGTCGGGGTCGGCTTCGGCGCCGGTTTTTTCTCGGAGACGTCTTCCGCGTCGCCGATGATCACGTCCGTCCGGCCGAGTTTGTAGTCGGTGTATTTCACACGCATTCTCAGCCGGACCACATGACCGCTTTCAAATACCAATTCATCATCTGATGAAGCGAATGACGGAAACCAGTACTTTCCATCGATATTCTCACGCCAAGTTTCTACGATCGGAAATCGGTTGTTCTTCCATTCCGGAACGGCCTTTCCCTTTGATTTAACGATCATCAGATCCTCGTCATCTACCCAGACACGCCCAGAGAATAGACGAACTTTTGATTTCTTAGGATCGGGAATGACCTTAGGACTGACTTCAAAAACGTGCAGGTTCAGGTCATCGATCTTCTCTTTCCCGAGATAGGTAAAGTTGTACTGCGACGCATTACGCGGTTCCAAAGCGAAGGGATTAACGCCGCCGAGGTCCTCAAGATCTTCGGGAGTTATCGTCAGTTCCGTAAGCGTCGAGACCGGGGCGAAAAGGATGCGCTCAAATCGCGCTCCGTCCGAATTGAACGTCATGAACGAATCGCGGCGAAACGTTCCCGTTATTTGGCCGCCCATCCCAACTGTGCTGATCGTTGCGTATCTATTGAAGACGTAATTGGTCAACGCTTCACGAAAATTGGTCTCGTTAGCCGTAAATTTCGCGACCATCGCGTCAACCTCAGCCTTACTCAGGTTTCCCGGCGTTTTCGTCGAAGTCGTCTGGGCCGAAACACCGATCGTCACAAGGATCATGACGGCAAATGCGGCAAAAACTGACGTTTTACTCATTCTCTGTTCTATTCCTCAAAATGTAGATGCAAATTATCACTCAATAGTTTGCAAACCATGGGCAGAGACACGAACTGTCGAGCGTGCCTCGATGCACCTCGGGCCCGGAAAAAGAAATGCGGACGCCTCGTCAGGAGACGCCCGCTATTTTCTTATACGCCGAGATCCTTGGGCTCTAGTCAACAAACTGAATATCGACCTCGTGCGGAATTATCCCCGCCTCATAGCCCTCTTTCAACAGCCGTCGGACACCTTCCTTGCCTCGTTCACCGTAATCGAGAGTCAGGTCGTTTACCCACATCGCGACGAATCGGTCGGCAAGTTCCGGCGCCATGTCGCGTGCAAACTGCATTGCATATGCAAGTGCGTCCTCGCGGTTTTCCATTGAATAAAGGATGCTCCGGTGAAGATGTTTCGAGACTTGCTTCATCAGCTCTTCACCGAGGTCGCGGCGGATGACGTTTCCGCCCATCGGAAGCGGCAGTCCGGTTCGCTCATGCCACCATTCGCCAAGGTCCAGCACCTTATCAAGGCCCATTTGCTTGTAGAAAAGCTGTCCTTCGTGGATCAACAGCCCGGCATCGACCGTACCTTTCTGAACCGCATCGATGATCTCGTCAAACGGAACGACCTCATACTGAAAATCTTTGTTGTAGATCTTGAGCGCGAGAAACGCGCTAGTCAGCTCGCCGGGCACGGCGATCTTCATTTGACCGATCTCGTCGGCGCTACGCGGCTCCCTTGAGACCACGATCGGGCCGTATTTGTCGCCGATGCTCGCACCGTGCGGCAGCAGTGCATATTTGTCGGCAACGTAGGCGTAGGCGTGAAATGAGATCGCCGTCACGTCAAAAACGCCGTTCTTTGCGTCTTCATTGAGCGTTTGGATATCTTTCAGCGTGTGTTCAAACTTGAGCCCTTCGGTTTCAAGTTTATTCGTCGCAAGCCCGTAGAACATAAATGCGTCGTCCGAATCGGGCGAGTGGGCGACGGAAATTGTACGTACTTCCGGGGTGGTTTCAGCTTTTACAGACATACTTCAAATACTGCGTCTTAATACTTCGTATAATAAACGTTCGTGTCGTAGAAAACTGTTATTTTATCGCTTTGAGCGTGTTTCGCAAATAACGTTTTCAGTTCTTCGATCATCTCCGGATATCGTGTATCGTCTTCGGACGGTACATAAGATGCCGAAAGGAGACGCCCTTTCACACCTTCAAAATCGAATATTTGTTGGTTAGGAAAGGTTGCGGCTGCAACACCGTTTTCAAAATAGTCGTCGAGGACCTTTGCATCGAATTTGTCGTGCCTTACGACCTCGTAATCGTTCGAGTATTTGAGCAAAAACTCTTCGTACTCACGCAGATAAGGCGTAGTGTCCAGTTGGCGTTCGTTCCACATCAATGCGATGTGGCCGCCGGGTTTGAGTATCCGTTTGAATTCCGTCTTGGTCTTTTCCAGATCAAACCAATGGAACGCTTGCCCCGCGATGACAACCTCGACCGAATTGTCGACGAGCGTCGTCGCTTCAGCAGTTCCATTGATGCTCTTAAAATTCGAAAAGCTGCTTAGATACTTTTCGGCCGCTTCGCGCATCTTTTCATTGGGCTCGACGCCGTAAACTGTGTTCCCGTTCTTGAGAAACAATTCCGACGAGATGCCCGTCCCGGAACCGATGTCCGCGATCACCGAGTCCGGCGTGAGCCCCATTTCGTTCCTGAACAATTCGAGAACCGCCGGCGGATAATGAGGCCGGTATTTGACGTAATTTTCGACGCGGTTTGAAAACCGCTCGACCGTATCTGTCATCCTTAATCTCCCGCCACAAAGAACGTCATTACCCACTTCCCGCGTTTCTTTTCAAAACCGGCACGGTAGCCGATCTCGCGTTTCACAAACTCCGACTTAACGTATCCCGACATTCCGCCCAGCGTGCTCACCTTGTCCCAGCCCTCGGGAACACCGTCCTGATCCTCGGTCTTAACGATGTTGTACGATAGTTTCCCGACGATCTCTGCATTGGTATTCGGCGCCGTGCGCAGATTCACATTTTCACCGCCGATAGCAGAATAGATAAATCCGTCCAGGTCCTCCGGCCACGCCGAATAGGTGTATGGCGCGGAAAAGTGCTTCATTTTATTCGCACCTTCTCCGTCAAACTTTCCTCCGTTTTTGATCACCGGCAGAAATTCGCCCCAAAACTTCGAATTCTTCTGTTCTAACTTCCACTCTTTCTTAAAACTCGCTATGCCCTTCGTTCCGGCGAACTCGTTGCTGATGCCCGGATCCACGATCGAAAGTAAATATTTCGCGTCTTTGCGTTCGGTTGCTGCGATGAGCTTTGTTCTGAATGCTAAAAATGATGCGTCCTGGGCGGCTTCGTCAACGGGCTTCAAATATCGCTCCTGTCCAAATGCCGCGGCAGCAAATAAAACTAATAGGAAAAGCTTCTTCATGTTACCCTCCCGATCTTATCTTCTTTCTACTTCTTGATCTTTCCTCCTCACTTGCCACTCGTCACTGCTAACTATTCACTTACTTCTTCGCCGGTCCACTTTGTCCTGCTCGAATGCGGAATATCGAACTGGTCCAATATGCGAAAGCACAGATGATCGACGAGTTCGCTTATCGTCTGCGGCCGGTGATAAAACCCCGGGCTTGCCGGCAAGATCCGTGCACCGGCGTGCGAAAGCCGGAGCATATTCTCAAGATGTATCGCGTTATACGGAGTTTCTCTCGGCACGAGGACGAGTTTTCTACCTTCTTTGAGGCAAACGTCCGCTGCACGATGGATCAGGTTCGTTCCGGCCCCGCTCGCTATCGCGCCCAGTGTTCCCATCGAACACGGCACGACGATCATTCCAGCCTGTTTGTTAGATCCGGACGAGGGCTTTGCCGCTAGATTATCGAGCCGCCAATAACGTATGAGCCTTGAGTCCCCCGGGAATCCCAGCCATTCGTTGATCTTCGCGGCCGTCGGTTCCTTGAGGCTAACGCCCATCTCGACCTGCGCGACGGTTGCTGCCGTTCCGGACATGATGAGGTTTATCGTTTCTACCGCACCGCTTTCCGCAAGCAGCTGCAGCGTTCGCTGCGCATATATGGTCCCGGAAGCTCCGGTTATCGCGACGGTCAGTTCCATATTGTGATCTTCTAAATCTAAATTCTATATTTTGTCGAAAGTTAAAGAAAGCGTTGAATTCGGCGATACGAACCGACTGGTTTCCACGCGTATTATGTTGAAGGCCGAAATTTCTCATAGGCAATAGGAATAAACGGCACGGGCAAAGGGTTAGAAATTATCGGAAGGAGGGGCGATATGGATCACACAGCAGAATGCACGATCGTAAAGGCGGTACTCGATCTCGTGGGCAGCGATGCGTTCGCGACGGTCATGATAAAGATATCGTCCCTGTACAAGTACGCAAGTCTTTTCGTTTAGCTCATCTCTTAAATGTCTTCTTCTGAAAATCCTCGGCCGGGAACTTTCTTCCCGGCCTTTTTTCTCATCCGCCGTTTTGCCCGCACAATAGAAGCGCAAATTCGGTGGATAGTGAAGAGTGCCGAGTTCGCCTTTTCCCCGTTTCCTATTTCGTGGTTGAAAGTGAAAACGAACCCCGAAAAAAGAATTAAGAAATAGCGCGGCGAACAGAGAGCCCGTCGCCTGCGCGTTTCTGCCTGGATTTGTTAACCTATCGTCTTACGAATGAACACGGCAGACATCCAGAAGATCCTCGAATCTTTTAAGAACGAATCGCTTTCCGTTTCCGACGCGGCAGATCGGATCAAGAACCTGTCTTTCGAAGACATCGGTTATGCCCGTGTCGATCACGGCCGTGCCGCCCGGCAAGGTTTTCCCGAGGTGATCTTCGGGCACGGCAAAACATCCGAACAGATCTGCGGTATTTTTGAGAAGCTGATCGCCCGTTCGCCCAACGTGCTTATAACGCGTACGAATAAAGACGTCTTTGGTGACATTCGAAACATTTACACCGACGCTGAATGGCACGAATCCGCCAGATTGATACGCGTCATGCGAGAACACGAGGATCTCGGCATAGGCGAGATCACGGTCTGCACGGCCGGAACGTCCGACATTCCCGTCGCCGAAGAGGCCGCGCTCACCGCCGAAGCGATGGGTAATCGCGTGCAGCGAATATGGGACGCAGGTGTTGCCGGTGTCCACCGCATTTTGGCGGAACGTGAACGCCTTCAAAATTCGCGTGTGGTCATAGTCGTTGCAGGAATGGAAGGCGCTCTTCCCAGCGTGGTCGGCGGCCTGGTAAGCGTTCCGGTCATCGCAGTTCCTACCAGCATTGGCTACGGAGCGTCGTTCGGCGGAGTCGCTGCCCTGCTCGGCATGCTCAACTCCTGTGCCTCAAACGTCACCGTCGTCAACATCGACAACGGCTTCGGCGCCGGCTTCTCCGCCAGTCTTATCAACCGAAAATGACTTAAGTGTTTCTGATTTGATCCGGTTTTCTTCTAGATCAAACGGGACGCCTAAACCTGCACGCGAAAGAAAAAGTAAATGTCGCAGCCTTGGGAATCAGTTCACGGCCTAATGATCCTTCCGGCTGATAACGAACCAGATAAACATCCCACGCCCATCTTCCAAGTTGTGCATCCTGAGCGTCACGGACCTTGGCTCGATATCTAAATTGGTTTCCGTAACGGTCGGTTCGGTTCGATTCCTCGTAATCTAGGTCAATTCTTCTCAAACCAAGTTCCGGTAGCCTGAAGAGTTCCCTTCGTTCGGAAATACCGTTATGATTCGCGTCCCGCCATAGGCGAAGCGTGTCGAACACGCTGTCTCGGCGGTTAATGAAACCGTCACCGTTCCCGCCGTTCTCCGGCTTGTCGAACTCGGCAAGCGCAAGGAAACCATTCATCTCAAATGAGGTGGGCTGCGGCGAAAAATTACCAAAAAGTTCCTGGCCGTTGTCGATCCGTCCGTTTGAGTTGCGATCCAGAGCGAGCAAAGCGTCATCCGACCGCGCCGAGGTCCAAGATAAACGCTCAGACACACCATCAGAAGTCAGATCGAAATCTACTCCGTTTGCGGCATTCGTAAGATCAAACCCATCGCCCTCAACGTCAACGACGGTCGGTGAATGAACACATTCCATATCATCGGTGACTAGATCGCAATCCGAGTCTTTATTCCACCAGCATCCTGGTTGTGTGGGCGCATTCGGATAGGTAAACGGATCGTCGTCGTCACAGTCACCGTTGCACGAAGTGTAACCGTCGCCGTCTAAATCAAACGGCTCATCGACCAAACCGTTGCAGTTGTTATCCAACCCGTCACAAGTTTCAGGCACGCAGTTAGGGGTCGGCGAAGGGGTGGGGGTTGGCGTTGCGTAGACGCCGCCAATGACTCCATTGTCGCAAGAAGTAATCATGTGGTCAGCAGTGGCCGGAATGCACATGATCGAGCAATTCGCAGGACTGCAATTCTCACGGTTTTCCAGTCCAAGTGCGTGACCGATTTCGTGTCGAGTCAGTCCACGCGTATAAGCCTCTCGACCGGCGGGAGTTCCTCCAGTACGTATGGAATTTCCAAGATACATCGTTGCGTAGGCTCCGCCAGGTGAGCTGCTATTTATGTAATTAATCCCTCCTCCTGGATTCGGATCATAACCAATAAACTGGTTCCCATTAACCTGTACGGGAGTTTCTCCTGTCTGCGGCGGAAGTCCAAACACAACACCACTCCCATTACTAGCATTCACAGCGTTCCAGTCTTGAAGCGCGGCGATAATGTTCTGCGTTTCAGTGGGCGTAAACGCACTGCTAATCGTAACCGAGACTGTCGAGTTTTGCGCAAATCTTGGAATCGATGGCGGAAAGGTAGGCGGATTGCAGCACTCTATTTGGGCCGATACGAAATTAAGAACAAATCCCGGAAAGTAAAAAACAAGAAAGCCAACCCCAATCAGAATCGCTAGAGCACACAGGTGAAACCGATTCATAGGCCGCCTCCGTCATCGCTTGGTTGGCAAGAAGAATCTTTGAGCCCCTCCTTTAGCGTTTTGATCAATTCTTCCGGCTTTCTTCCCTTGAAAGTTAGAAATGGGGATGTCTCACCGCCGGGAAAGTCGAGCGGAGTCACCAACTCCCCCTTAAATTCGTATGCGGTCAAGAGGTTTAAGTCGCTGATTTGCTTGCCTGTAAGCGGAAAATCCCGATTGAGAAAAAACAGATATCTCCTACCCTTTGTCGGCATCCTTTGTGATCGAATATAAACCCACTTCTCGAAACCAGTAGGAAAGATAACCACGCCGCCGTCACGCTCAGCAAAAAGATAGTCTCCTTTTTTCAACTCCTGATCGGTGTCGTTTTTGAATACCTTTTCGATCTCGATCTTGAATTCTGAGTAAACACCCTGCTTGTTATCCGATAAGTACGCTGCCGCGTCAACTACGATTCCGAGTACAATCACGACACTCTTCGCCACCGGAACAGCATCGACACCTACCTCCCAATCCGCAGTGATCATTTCCTGGGCGTTTTCGCTTATATTCGGATCAATGGTACGGACTCTTCCATATTTCTGACTTTTGGCCTTTCGAAAAGGTTCGGAGATTTCTTCAAATGTGTAACTGACACGCGGAAATGTTGACTTCACTTCGCCCATGTCCGGCTGCTGAAACCTCTGATGTAACGATTTCGATTTCTCCGGTGTGGTCTGCCCTTGCAAGGCTATTAAGACGGGAAGAGCGGTCAACAGGCCCAGGCCGATTATTGCGGGAATCACGAATCTTCTCTTTTCTGACATTTTCGCCTCCTTTCTGCTCTGTATGAGCGGGAAATTTGCTAACAGAAAGGTTGTTTGTCCCTCGTAGGCGAAACAACCGGGATCGTTGTTCAATTCGGACCAAGAAATGATCGTTCATGGTGAACATACTCTCGTTTATTCGAGAAATCAATACTTTTTTATGACATTTAACAGCAAGCTCAATTGAAGGCCTTTTGGTGTTCTCTGAGCCTTAGCGAAATTCTTTCAAGAGTATTGACAACTTTGCGACCGGCACGCGAATCCGATTCACGTCTCGAGCCTTGAAGGCGACCACGAAGGATCCGCGCCGGCTTCTCCGCAAGTCTTGTCAACCGAAAGCCCTGATCGAGCGTCTCGGTTTGTATTACTTTTGTAACAACATCCAAAAACCCTTGCCCTCCAATTCGCGACAGGCGTAGTGTCTAGCTATATGAAGGTCCTACTTGTCTGGCCGGAGTTTCCGGATACCTACTGGAGTTTTCGCCACGCTCTTAAGTTCGAAGGCAGGCAGGCGGCCTTTCCCCCGCTCGGCCTGCTTACGGTTGCCGCTATGCTCCCGCCGGAATGGGAACCGCGGCTTGTCGATATGAACGTCGAGACGCTTTGGCCCGACGATATCGAATGGGCGGACATTGTTTTTGTTAGCGCGATGATCGTTCAGAACGAATCGCTGGAAAGCGTCGTTGCGCAATGCCGCAATATGGGGAAGAGAGTGGTTGTCGGCGGGCCATATGTTTCGACAAGCTCGGAACGTCTGCCTGATGCAGATCACATCTTCATCGGCGAGGCTGAGTCCACGCTTCCCGAATTCATCAACGATCTCGAACTTGGAATTGCACGCAAGATATACAAAGCAGATGATCGGCCCTCGCTAGCAAGTACCCCTGTGCCTGATTTTTCGCTTGTCGATATGGATCGATACAGCGCGATGAACATTCAATACTCGCGCGGCTGTCCGTTCAACTGTGAGTTCTGCGACATCATCGAGATCTACGGCCGCGTGCCGCGTACAAAATCCAATTCTCAGATGTTGGCCGAGCTCGATGCCCTTAAAGCGACAGGCTGGCGCGGGCTTGTGTTCATCGTCGACGATAATTTCATAGGCAACAAAAAGAACGTCCGTTTATTTATGCCGGACCTTATCGAATGGTCGCGGGCAAACGGCGATCCCTTCTCATATATCACGGAGGCAAGCGTCAATCTGGCTGAGGACGATGCGCTGCTCGCGCAGATGGAAGAGGCCGGTTTCCGTCGCGTATTCCTCGGGATCGAAACGCCGGTTGAGGAAAGCCTGAAAGAAGCTCAGAAGGGTCAAAACACCCGCCGAGATCTGCTTGATTCGATACACAAGATACAGAGTTACGGAATGGAGGTAATGGCCGGGTTCATCGTTGGTTTTGATAGCGACCCCGATGATATCTTTGACCGGCAGATGCAGTTCATTCGCGAAAGCGGCATCCCGCTCGCGATGGTCGGACTGCTGACCGCCTTACCGGACACACAGCTATGGCGGCGGCTCGAAAAAGAAGGAAGGCTGCTAAATGTGAGTACGGGAAACAACACCGATTGCTCGATAAATTTTATTCCGCGCATGGACACGTCTCGCTTGGTCGAGGGTTATAAATCCATACTTAAGAATATCTACAGCCCCCGGGAATACTATCGGCGTGCTCTGGACTGTCTCGGGCGTTTCCATAGCAACCGACTTGAACCGAGGCAAGTGAATATTCGCCGGGACCTGCGTTCGTTCTTTCGGGTGGTTCTCGATCTTGGCATTCGCGACCACTCACGTCTCGAATTCTGGAGATACTTTCTTAGCCTGCTGCGGCATCACACACGCGACTTTGCCCACGGTATGACACTCGCCGCGATGGGGTATCACTTTCGCCGGGTGACTGAGAAATACTGCGGCTGAGCGCTAGCTCAGTATCGACAAATACTGCTTCCACGGGCCGACCTCGACAGCGTATTTCTTTGCCATCGCGGTCGCGATCTGGCGGATGTGTGTCAGGTCGTGAACGACCCATGTCGCCAATAGCTGCCCGAGCGTCACGTCGCCGAGTTCGGGATGGTTGCCCTTTAGCTCAAGCTGATCATCGGTAAGGCTCCACGAACTCAAGGTCGAAAGACTCGCCTGTCTTGCTTTCGCAAATTCATCGAGGAGTTCGCCGAACGTCTTTCCTTTTGACCTTTCGAACTGGGCGAAACGGTCAAACGGTTCGAAAACGCCATCGACACCGTGCTCCAAAATGATCTTCGCTCGGGGTATCCAGTCCGTCTCCTCGGCGTGGATCAAGTGGCCTATCACGTCAAACGCCTGCCAATCATTCTCGGTGCCCGCGCTTGCCGTCCACACCTTCGATAAACCGCCCAGCATCACCTTCAACGCTGCGGGCGTCGCCGTAAGCACTTCCACCGCATTACCCAGATCAAATTTCATACGAAACAACTCCCTTTGATCCGCCGTTCGCGATCAAAATAATCCCTTGATCCAACCGCCATCAACCGCGATCGAGCTTCCGGTAATATAGCTCGCGCGTTCCGACACGAGGAACGCCGCAAGGGCGGCAAACTCGCGTGGTTCAGCCAAACGCCGCATCGGTATCTCGGCTTCCCATCTGGAACGAATCACGGCCGGATCAACGCCCTCTTTTTTGCCTAGCGTCTCGGCCAGTTCCACAACGCGCTCCGTGGCTGTATATCCGGGAAGAATTGTGTTCACCGTTATGCCGTATTGGGCGACCTCGTTCGCTAGCGTCTTGGAAAATCCGGTAACGCCGGCGCGCAGGCTGTTCGAAAGCATCAGGTTATCGACCGGCTGTTTCGCTGCGATCGACGTGATGTTCAGAATCCGTCCCCACCCGCGTTCTTTCATGCCGGGCAGCACCAGCCGCGTCATGTCGAGCACGCTCGTAAGCAGAATTCGTACGGCGTCGTCCCAAGATTCGCGGCTCAGGCCATCGAACGTCCCCGCGGGAGGTCCGCCGGAATTCGTCACCAGAATGTCGATCCGGCCAAATCGTTTCATTCCCTCGCTCACGATCCGCTCTACGTCCTCGCGCTTTGAAACATCGCCCGCAACCCCGATAACACCCGCGCCAAAACGTTCGCCGATCGCATCGGACGCCTGCCGCAGACTATCTTCGCTCCGCGAATTCATCACCAGCCGGACGCCTTCGGCAGCCAATTCCTCGGCCACTGCCAGGCCCAACCCCTGACTCGACGCCGCCACCAACGCCACTTTGCCCTTTAATCCAAGGTCCATATCAAATAAATAAATGTGAATTTTAAGTTACGAGGTTTGAACCGTGACCTGTGGGCGCGGAGTTGTAGTGTGATCCCTTACTCGTCACTCATCTCTCGTCACTACTTCCTAAGATAATCATCCGTCTTATCCAGCCAATCCTGACGCGGCGGGCTGAATATATCGACGTCCAGCGTGTCTTCCAAAGCCTCGGCCTTGTGCAGCACGTTTGACGGGATAACGAGCACCTCGCCCGCACGTACCGTCACCTCTTCGCTGCCGTCCTCGCCTATCCAGAAATGCAAAGCGCCTTCCAAAATGTACGTGAGCTGTTCGTTCTCATGTGAATGCTGCGGTACCACGCACCCCTTCTTCAGGTAAACATGTGCCAGCATCATCCGCTCGCCGGTTATCAACCGCCTGTCCAGCGAATCCGTTACACGCTCCTTTGGCATATCTTCCCAACGGTAAGATAGCGTCTGTCTCTGTTCCATATCACCTTAGATTATCTCAAATAATTCCCGGACCGAAACTGTGATACGGAAACGGGTGGCCTTATCTTTATATTCACAATTAGGTGATCGAAGACTACAATCCATCTGGAAATAAAACAAAATAGTCGGCTGAAACGTAAGTCGGCATTGATACGGAGGATAAATATGTTTTGCCCGACATGTGGTAAAGACAATCCCCATGAGCAGCGGTTTTGCGCGAGGTGCGGCACAAATCTCGAAACGGTCTCGATGGCATTGTCGGG
>JAEUQK010000034.1 GCA_016789265.1 Blastocatellia bacterium | reverse complement strand
TGAGTGTAGGCCGCGGAACGGATACGCCATTTGAGATCATTGGAGCACCGTGGCTCGACGGGCAGCGGCTCGCTAAATATCTGAACGAACGCAATATCAAAGGCATCCGGTTTGTACCTGTCCGCTTTAAACCTGAAGCTTCCGTCTTTAAAGATGAAGATCTTGGCGGCGTAAATTTTGTGATCACGAACCGGGCGGAGTTCAATTCCGTGCGAACGGGCATAGAGATCGCGTGTGCTTTGCGGAAAATTTACCCGACAGAATGGAACGTCGAACGCTATGGAAGGCTGCTTGTAAACGCTGATATTTTGGCGGCTGTTACGCGGGGCGATTCGCCGGAAACGGTCGAGAAACTGTGGCAAATTGGTATAACCGATTTTAATAGACGTCGGGCATCCTATTTGCTTTACAAATAGTAGGTTTAGGTTTATAAACTTCAAAGAGTTCTCGTTCTTGTAATAAAACGTTAAGATTCAACAACTTCACGAAAGGTGTCGAAGTTCGCTTCATTGGATCAATAACGAAATTTTGGATATTCCTCCGAAATTGCAAATTATCTTTATGGATTTCCGAAAGGGATCTCGAAATTCTGGAAAAGGAAAAATCACTATGAGCAGAAAATCATGGGGCTCGATTTTGTGCGCTTTGGCGTTTACATTGTGCTTCAGCGGACTTGTATTGGGACAGGAAATCACCGGTACGATCGTCGGCGTCGTTAAGGATGCTTCCGGCGCAGTTGTTCCCGGTGCGACGGTGACAATTAAGGATCCGTCAAAAGGCGATCTCGTTGTCAGGACCGCGACGACGAACGACAACGGCGAGTTTACGGCTCCTAACCTGGCGATCAGCACGTATAGCGTGACGGTCGAAGCCGCGAACTTCAAGAAGGCGGTTCAGACAGGTATCAAGGTAGACGTAGGCCAACGCCGATTTGTGGATGTCTCGCTTGAGGCCGGAAAGATCGAAGAGGTCGTGACTGTCGAGGCCGATCCGATCGCCGTCGATCTGGTTTCCCCGACAAGCGGAACGGTCATCAATGGCGACCAGGTCAGAGAACTTTCGATCAATAACCGCAATTTCGTCCAACTAGTGGCTCTTGCTCCTGGTGTTTCGAATGATCTTTCGGACCAGGTTTATGTCGGTACGACGAATCCTGACGGACAGGCAAATACAGTTAACATATCGGTTAACGGAGCACGTTCCAGCCAGAATACGTTTACGGTAGATGGGGCCGACGTAACTGACCGTGGATCGAACATAACCATTCAGGCCTATCCAAGCGTTGACTCGATCGGTGAATTCCGAGTTCTGCGTTCGCTCTACCCGGCTGAATCCGGGCGAAGCGGCGGCGGCCAGATCAACGTCGTAACCCGAAGTGGCACGTCGAAGTTCCGCGGAAGTATCTATGAGTTCATCCGCAACGAAGCATTCAATGCGAACCGTGTTGAGATCAACAACCTTGCAAACCCGCCGCTTGGTCGTGACGATAATGGCAGGGCAAAACGTTCACCGTTCCGCTACAACAACTACGGATGGACGATCGGAGGCCCGGTCTATTTTCTCAAGTTTGGCGAACGGGATGATGAGTATTTCGGGCGTTGGAGCCGCACATTCTTCTTCTTCTCGCAGGAGTGGCGCGACGATAAACGATTCCCGACGCTGACCTCCACGGTTCCGACACAACTGCAGCGAAATGCTCAGTTCAACGTCCCTATCTGCCTTCAGGCGTCGGGTTCGACGTGTACCTCGGTTCTGCCGGGGTCGGCTGCTACGCCGGGACAGCTGACGGGGATCAACCCGGTCTCGCAGCAGTATCTGACCTATATCTACAACAAACTCCCGTTACCTAACTCGGGAACGAATACTTTGATATACCCGACGCAGGGTATTTCCGAATTCCGTCAAGAGGTGCTAAAGATCGATCACTCGTTCAACGACAAACTTTCCGGATACTATCGGTATCAACGCGACAGTATTCCGACGATCGACGCAAACTCGCTGTTCTCTTCGGGTTCCGGCCTGCCGGGCGTTTCAACGACATCGACCAATTCGCCGGGGCGGACGCACACGCTTCAAGGTACATATGCCGCAACGCCGAAACTGATCTTCGAAGGAAGATATACATTCGGATACGGTGCGATCCTTAGCAACAACATCGGCTTGCTTGCCTTGGTCAATTCGCCGATCACGCCGCCGCTGCCTTACCAAAATCAGCGTGACCGCGTTCCGACGATCAGCGGTAATGGCTTCAGTGCACTTCAGAGTTTCGGCCCGTATGACAACTTCTCGTGGAAGGGAAATTTGAGCGGTTCGGTCACCTACATTACGGGCGACCACACGCTTAAAGGCGGTCTGATCTATTCGAAGTACCGCAAGAACGAAAATGCTCTTGCCGGAAATAACGAAGGGATCTTCTCGGCCTTTAACACGCCGGGTGCCACTTCAAACGTCATTGCGCCGGGCGGCAATGCGACCCAGCAACTCTGGGCAAATTTCCTTTTGGGAACTAATGCGACCCTTACACAGGCCAGCTTTGACTATACTGCCGACCTTCGACAGAAGACCTTCGAAGGGTTTATTCAAGACGAGTGGAAGTTCAGGCCGAACCTAACACTTTATCTGGGTGTCCGATATTCGTTCTTCGGGTCGCCATGGGACAAGAATGGACGTTTGACCAACTTTGTCCCGAGTCTCTGGAATGCAGCCCAAGCTCCACTAGTTACAGGTGCCGGGAACCGCGTTCCCGGAACCGGTAACTACTGCAACGGACTGGTAAACAACGCACAGAACAATGCGGCCTTTGTAAATTGCACGACCACCCAGTCACCTTGGGGCAAGTTCATATTGGATGTTTCCAAGAAAGACTTCGCACCACGTGTAGGCCTTGCGTGGGATCCGTTCAAGAATGGCAAGACCGCAATTCGTACCGGATATGGTATCTATCATGAACAGGTGCTTAACGGAATGGTGCTCCAGATCATCGGTGCGAATCCTCCGTTCCAGCAGACCTGTTCGGTGACAGGCATCCGTATCGATAATCCAACACCCGGCGGCTGCGCGGTCGCGGCGTCCAACACGGTCTCTAACCTCAGAGCGATCGATCCTGATTGGAACACGCCTTATATGCAGCATTGGTCGTTTGACGTTCAGCGTCAATTGACCAGTAAAACGCTGGTCACGGTCGGTTACTACGGTTCTAAGGGTACCAACCTTATCGGTTCAACTGAGTTGAATCTTCTGAAACCGGGCTATGCTATATCGCTTGGAGCAACGGCCTGTGCCGTTGGAGCTTCGACAACTCCGACTGCTCCTTGTCAGGTAGCGGGACAAGCTTTCTACTCTTCAGCTCAGGAAGCGATCCTCGACCAGATCCGGCCGTATAGAGGCTATCGTGCCATCACGTCGGTCAACACGCAGTTTGGTTCGAGCTACCACAGCCTCCAGGTATCGGGAACGCACCGGTTCACGGGCGGCTCACAGGTAAACGTTGCTTATACATGGTCAAAGAATCTGACCAATAACCCGAATGACCGTTCGTCGGCACCGATCAATATGTCCGATTTCGGAGTCGAGTGGGCACGGGCTGCATTTGACCGTCGGCATATCTTTACGGCGAACTTCGTCTATGAGATACCGTTCTTCCGCGATCAGCGTGGATTTGCCGGCAAGATCCTTGGTGGATGGCAAGCATCCGGCATCGTTACTTATCAGACCGGCCTTCCGTTCACACCGACCGTTTCGGCATTTGACCCGTCGGGCATCGGGCTTATCCCGCCTCCGACGACAGTTGCTCGTCCGCGTGTCACTTGTGATCCGAATGTTGGTGGAGCGGGAACGACCCAGCAATGGTTCAATACGTCATGCTTCCAAGTGACGCCGATCTCAGGAACCGTGTCGGACAATACCTTCCCGAGCGGAGGCCGAGGCATCATCAACGGGCCTCGTACACGTCGAGTCGATTTCACCATGGCGAAGAACATCCGCTTCTCGGAGAGGTTCCGTCTGCAGCTGCGTGCTGAAGCATTCAACGTATTCAACATCTCGAATCCGAGAGGTTTGAGCACTGTTGTTTGGAGCGCGACGACACAACCAGTTTCACAGGGCGGAAATGGTTCATCGCTCTTTGGACAGGTGACCAGCTGGCGTGATCCGCGCGTGATGCAGTTCGGCATAAAGCTCAACTTCTGATCTAGATCAGTTCAAGCTCTTAGCCCCGCGTTCCTCTAATGGGACGCGGGCTTTTTTGTCTGCTAAAATCGTCTATAAATGGGTTCACTCATCCTGAAAGGCGCAAAGATCGCGGGATACGACGAGGTTGTTTCTGTCGTCGTCGAAAACGGCCTGATCGAACGTCTCGAGCTTGCGGAGGCCGCCGACGGCAAAGTTCTTGATTGTGAGGGCTTGACACTGTTTCCAGGTTTCATCGATGTGCACGATCACGGTGCGGTCGGCGTCGATGTGAACAAAGCGGACGTTGACGGGCTTGTCGAGATAGCAAAGTTCCTTGCCACTGAAGGCGTAACCGGCTGGCTACCGACATTGGTGCCAGATTCTGACGAATCCTATCGGCGTGTGATCACCGCGATCGACCGACTGATGGAGATACAATCCGATCTGCCGATCGCACAGGCTCTGGGTGTTCACTATGAAGGTGTATTTGCGAACGAAAAAATGTGCGGTGCATTGCGGCCTGAATACTTTAAGAGGTTTTCGGGCACCGAGGTTGCCGATATTCCGACCTTGAAAGATGGCGTGCACATGACCACGTTTGCGCCCGAGATCGAAGGCGGTGTCGAGCTCGCTGCCGAACTGACCCGCCGCGGATGGATCGCGTCCATTGGCCATACGCGTGCCGACGTGGATACGCTCGAACGTGCTTTTGCGGCCGGGACAAGGCATTTCACACATTTCTTTAATGCCATGACCGGCATACATCATCGCGAAATAGGTGTCGCCGGCTGGGCATTGACCAATCCCGAGGTGACGTTTGACATCATCGCCGACGGCATCCACGTCCATCCGCGAATGCTCGATCTGGCATGTAGGAAAAAGTCGCCGGACAAAGTGTTGCTCATCAGCGATTCAGTTGCGCCGACCGGCCTCGGCGACGGCGAGTTTGAGCTTTGGGGTGAGACGATCACTGTGGAAGACCGCCGGACGCGAAACGAACGCGGCAGCATCGCCGGTTCGGTCATAACGATGCATGACGCGGTACTTGGTATGCGTTCCATCGGGTTTACGAGCGGTGAGACGGCGAAAATGGCTTCGACCAATCCTGCACGGATACTCGGCGTTTCGTCGTCCAGAGGCTCGATCGAACCGGGAAAGCGTGCCGACATCGCGGCCTTCGACGCTGATGGGACCATCAAATTCACGATGGTCGGAGGCCGGCTGGTCCAAAAACCTTAAGCCCTGGTTTCGTGCGCCATTGTTGCGCCACCTGCGCCGGCGCAAAGGTGGTGCAAGAAAGCCCGGAGTCTTTCAACGTCCGGGCCTTCGTTCTGCTTCCCCGAGATCGTCAGTTCTCTACCGGCTGCTCGACACCAGGTCCTTTGTCGAATCCTGAGTGCGGGCCGCCGCGATGGCCTCTACGGCCGCCGAAGCCTTTGAAACCGTCAGGCACCTTGTCCTCCATCTCGGCGAACCTCGCCTTCTGTTCGTCGGTCAGAAGCGCATAGACCTGCGACATTGTCCTTTGGCGTTCGACGATCATCTGCGCGTGCAGGCTGCCCTGTTCGTTTGCTATCGCCGTCACGGCTGCTTCGTCGAAAGCCCCCGCCTTTGTCGCTTCTTTCAATTTGTCGCAGTTCGCTTTCAGGGCTTCGAAGACCGGCTTCAACTTTTCATGGCTTGCGTCCATGATCTGCTTTACTTGGGCCTTTTGTTCGTCGGAAAGATCCAACCCGCGGAAAGGCATTCCCCGTCCTGGACCGCCCATTCCTCCATTCTTGCTGCCGAATCCGCCCCGCTGTGCGACCACGAAGATCGCTGCCACACCGAGCACTGCAACTATCAATACTGCTATCGTTGCCTTTTTCATTTCTAACTCCCTTGTTCTAATGCCTGTTTTCCAACGTCCGATCCCGGACCTACATGAACCAATACGCCTGCTTGTGGATGCGGAATGTAGGGGAATTGTTAACTTCTGTAAATAAATGTAAACCGCGTGTTTATCGGCATTTTTTGGCGTAGAATGCTATTCAGAGATGAACAAGGTTTTGATCATTGACGACGACGAGGACCTTTGCGAACTCGTGTCCGAATATTTGACCGTCGAGGGTTTCGATACTTCGGTGGTCCATGACGGCCGAAGCGGGTTGGATGCCGCGCGTACAGGCGCTTATGACCTCGCGATCCTCGACGTGATGCTCCCTAAAATGAATGGTTTCGAAGTGCTCAAAAATCTTCGTACTGATTCCTCGCTGCCGGTTCTAATGCTTACCGCTCGCGGCGATGATATGGAACGGATCGTCGGGCTTGAATCCGGTGCTGACGATTATTTGCCGAAGCCGTTCAATCCCCGTGAACTTGTTGCCCGTCTGAGGGCGATTCTCCGCCGCTCCACGACCGATGGCACAGAAAGGACATCTGAAAAGATCAACGTTGACGACATCGAATTGTCGGAAGCCTCTCGGACCGCGAAGCTGAACGGCGACGAGGTGATCCTCACGTCCGTCGAGTTTGATCTATTGAAACATCTGCTGCTCGAGGCAGGGAAGATAATTAAGAAAGAGGACCTGAGTATTCGGGTGCTCGATAGAGAACTTTCGCCCTACGATCGCAGCCTTGATATGCACATCTCGAACCTTCGTAAAAAGCTAGGACCACGACCCGATGGCAGCGACAGGATCAAGACCGTGCGGTCCGTCGGATATATTTACACGTTAGTATGAAACTCTTCCTCAAGATCTTTCTTTGGTTCCTTGCTGCAGTTGCGGTCAGTAATGCCGTGATCTATTTCGTCACGCGAACCTTTCAGACCGAACCTTTGATCAACCGGTTTCAGCGTTCCACCCGAAACCAGATGAACATTTATGGCGGGACGGCTACGCAGATCGCCAGAGCCGAGGGCACAGAAGGCCTCGATACGTATCTCGGCCGCCTACAGGGACAAGATTCTACGAGAAAGGTGGTGTTGGTGAGTGGGGACGGAAAGGTATGGTTCGGTCCCGAAAACGAAATTGCCGACGTTAGCGAGATCGTCCGACAGACGATCGAAACCGGCGAGGTCCAAACCGACTTTTCCACGGAGGAACGTTCACTCGGTGCGTCCCCTGTGGATCTTCCCGACGGCAAGCGGCTTGCGCTTGTTTTTCAATGGGAACGCGGGACGCCGCCATCACTATTTTGGGGCTCTACCATCGCATACATGCGGCTCGGCGGTCTGCTTCTAACCGGTGTGATACTTTGTTGGCTGCTCGCGCTTTATCTGACATCGCCGATCAGAAAACTTCGTGAGGCGACCAACAAATTTGCCGGCGGGGATCTGACCACACGTGTTGCTGAAAAGGTCGGACGACGACGCGACGAGATATCCGATCTTGCTCGCGACTTTGACTCCATGGCCGAACGCATCGAATCGCTTGTTATGTCTCAGCAGCGTCTCAATCGTGATATCTCACACGAACTGCGTTCGCCGCTCGCCCGTATGAACGTTGCTCTGGAGATGGCACGGCAGAAGGCGACGCCGGAAACTATGCCCCAGCTTACCCGGATCGAGAATGAATCGTTTCGGTTGAACGAGATGATCTCGCGGCTTCTTACGCTGTCGAAACTAGAAACCGGTTCGCAGGACTTCGATCGGCACGAACTGAACCTAAAAGGCCTCGTCGAACAGATCGCGTCAGATGCCGATTTCGAAGCGAAAGCAAGAAACCGATCAGTAAAAGTCGTTCGAGCCGACGATTGCCGCGTGATCGGCAGCGAAAACCTTATTCACAGCGCGATCGAGAATATTCTCAGAAACGCGGTCCGCTATACAAAGGAGGGGACCGCCGTCGAAGTGTCACTTTCAAACGGCAACGGCCGCGCTGAGATAACCATCGCTGATCATGGTGAAGGAGTTCCCGAGGTGGAACTGAAGAATCTCTTCAAGCCTTTTTATCGAGTGGAAGAGGCCAGGGACCGCGGTTCGGGCGGAACCGGACTCGGACTGGCGATCGCCGAACAGGCGGTAAAGCTGCATAAGGGAACCATCTCTGCGAAGAACACCGCAGACGGCCTTGAGGTCGAGATCGTGCTGGCGGCAATGCCTAAGAACGGAAACGGGTTGGTCTAAGGTTCTTGGCTCTTCAATCGCGCGTCAGCGAACGATTTGATCGAAAGTATAACGAACACAAGGCAGACGAGAGCCATTGAGACTTGAGAAACGACGGCCGCGCTGTAACTGATCTCGCTGATCTTCATCAATAATCTTCCGGCCGTAAGTATGAATCCCAACAGCGCTATAAGTACCGCAACGTGCATCAGATGCTTACGGAGAGATTCCTTCATCCTGGCGAAAACACCGAGTAAAACGAGCACGAGTCCAAACGCAGCCGGTATCAATGCGGTGAAACTCGGATGTCCCGACAAATGGCTGTTAGCGTAGCCCACGACCCCGATCAATAATAGAAGTACTCCGCAGACGATTGCCGTTGATGTCATCGATCGCTCCAAGTTCGTTGTCTTCAGTTAATCTAACAAATTTGCCGCCGAACGCGAAGTACGGCGGCATATCAATAAATGCTATTTTGTCGATCACGCCATTACGGAAGTTTATTGATCCAGTCCAATAGTTTTGCCGCCCGAGCCGGGTCAAGGGCCTTAAGAACTAAGTAGTTTTCGTTTGCCATTGCCTTGTTCTTTAGGTTGTAATACGCTAGGCCAAGTCCATAGTAGCCGTCAGGATTTTTTGGTTCTAATTCGACAACCTTTTTGTATGACACGATCGCCAACTCGTTCTGTCGGGAATTGAGGTACGCGTCCGCCAGATAGTAATGAGCCAGTGCATATTTCGGCGAGACTTCAGTGGCCTTCTTGTAAAAAGGGATCGACTCGATCCATTTGTTTTGGTTGTAATAGGCGTTGCCGAGTCCGATATATGCGTCGGCATAATTGGGAGAAAGCCGGATCGCTTCATTAAACGAGGCTATGGCCTTGTCGTAATTCTTTACTGCTTCATACTGATCTCCCAGCAGCTTAAAGGCTGCGGCTAGATCCGGTTTATACCTTACCGCCGCTTCAAGGTACTTTATCGCCATTTCCGGGTTCTTTCGATCAGCATAGATCTTTGCAAGTTCGTGTTGGGCATATCCATTGGTAATTCCGAGATCGATAGCCGTCTGAAACGACTTTGCAGCGTCGTCGGTCCTTTTCAGTCCGTTATAGCTAAGGGCCAATCGATAATGAACCGTCGCGCTCTTGGGATCGATCGCAATGGAACGCTGAAACGCCTCCATCGAGGCCTTGTAATTCTTCTGCCTGTAATGGGCGACACCGAGTTCAAAAAGGGCGTCCGCGTTGTTCGGTTCATATTCAAGGGCCTTCATATACGCGGCGATCGCTTCGTTGTAACGGTCCAAATAATCGAGCGCATTACCGAGCTGCACGTGCGCTCGGACATAATCCGGTTTTATCCGCAATGCGCTTTGAAACGCAGGTATCGCCTCCTTATAACGCTCAAGATTGTAGTTACAGAGGCCGAGGTTGTAATACGCCGCATAATTCTGCGACGACATTGCGACCACGCGACTAAAGGTGCTTATACACTGCTCGTACTGTTTTGCGTCAAACTGAGCGAGGCCGGTCTTGAATAATTCATCCGCGGTCTGAGCCTGAACCGAAACGGCCCCGATCACAAGTGCAAACAACATCGATGCTTTTCTAAAGTGTCTCATGGTCTTATGTTCCTCAACTTAAATTCGGTTACTTTTGTAACGATACGATTATCGCAGACGCGTACTTGCCGCCGCGATAAATGCGTTGGGTGGCTTTTTGAAAATCTGCCTGTGACGCCTGTTTGTAATTCGGCACATACTTTTGCGGGTTCCGGGCCACGAGTGGAAACCACGTACTTTGTATTTGTACCATTATCCTGTGTCCTTTCTTGAAAGTATGTACCACGCCCGGCATCTTGAACGGCAGATACGTCGGCTGGTTTGGCACAAGGGCTTCGGGCTTTTCAAAGCTGCTTCGGAAACGTGCCGGCATAGGTTCGCCGCGAAGAAGCATCTGGTAACCGCCCGGTTGAAATACGCTCCACGCAGAGCTCTGCGGCGGAAAAACACCGGCGGGGAATCGGTAGTCGTCCGGGAAAACGTCTATAAGTTTTACGACGAAATCCGAATCCGTACCGCTTGAAGATACATATAGTGACGGCTTGATATCACCCGCGACCGTCACATCTTCCTTCAGCGGTTCCGTTTTATACACAAGAACGTCTGGCCGCGTTGAGGCGAAACGCTGATCTTCGGTCATGAAATCACGCGGGTAGTTTCGCGTGATCTTCTGGGTATAGGGAACCGGATTCATTGGGTCCGAAACATATTCGTCGCTGCCCGCGGAAGCCGGTTTGGTGAACGATAGTGTTCCGTTTGCCGCGATGTACAATGCGGTGTCCTTGCCGGTTGTCGGTTCATACGTATCGAACGAACGCCATTCATGCGAACCTGTGTCAAAGAGATTCACTTCCTTGATCGCCGAAATATCTCCCGTACCCTTCAGGAAATAATTGAAGAACGGGACCTCCAGATTCTTGCGGTAATATTCTCCGGTCTTCTGCGTGAAATATGCCGTGCCCAGCCAATCGCCGTCGTTTCTTGACCAGCCGCCGTGGTCCCAGGGGCCGACGACCAGCACATTAAAAGTCCCGGGATTCTGTTTCTCGATGTACTCATAAGTTCGCAGTGCGCCGTATAGGTCTTCATTGTCGTACCAGCCGCCTACAGTCATCGTCGCGCATTTTACGTTCTTCAGCTTCGTGAGAATATTGCGGTCTTTCCAGAACTGATCGTAGTTCGGGTGAGCCATCATGTCGTCCCAAAACTTGATCCGCGTACCAAGAGCGGTCTGGTAATAGTCGGCAGTTTCCTTTAGCCCGCCTAGTTGCAGATAAAGATCGTAACCGTCCTGCGTGTTCCGCCCGTTCCACGGCTTCATATACGATCCGTTGTTTGTCGGCTGCGGCCGGTCTTGTCCGAAACCCTGAAAGAACGAGTAATTTTGCGCAAGGAATAAAGCTCCATTGTGATGCATATCATCGCCGTGAAACCAATCGCTCACGGGAGCCTGCGGCGAACATGCCTTTAGTGCAGGATGCGAATCGATCGATCCCGCCGAAGTGTAGAATCCCGGATACGAAATTCCGTAAGTTCCAACTTTGCCGTTGTTGTTCTCAACGTTCTTGATCAGCCATTCGATCGTGTCGTACGTGTCGGTCGATTCGTCTATCTGCTGCGGAGTGCGATTTTCTATGTCAGGACGGACGTCTTCGAATTTCCCCTCGCTCATCCAACGCCCGCGAACGTCCTGGTAAACAAAGATGTAGCCCTCGCGCGCGAACAGTGCGTCCGGGCCGAGGCTCGTCTTCATTTGTTCGCCGTATGGCGCAACCGTGTAAGGCGTCCGGTTCAGCAATATCGGATAGGTCTTCGACTTATCCTTCGGTTCGTAAATTGACGTGAAGAGTTTCACGCCGTCCCGTACAGGGACCATCACTTCGCGTTTTGTGTAGTTCGCCTTGATGTATTCACCGAGTTCGGTCTGGACGGTAAGCTGTTGGGCAATTGCCGATGTCGTTAACAGGACCGCGAAGATGCCGATAATAAAGGATCTTGTACGCATATTGACTCCAGTTATGAACAAGTGGAAAGGACATGTCTATTTTCTCGCAACACGAGCGTAAAACAAAGTGTGCTTGTTTGTGTTCGTAAGGGTACGATCGGGTGGTCAAAGCCTAAGGCCAGAAAGGCGTTCATTGAGGCAGGAGAATGGGCTGCGGATTATTTTCTCATTTCAGATATCAT
>JAEUQK010000037.1 GCA_016789265.1 Blastocatellia bacterium | reverse complement strand
TGATGCAATGACTGAAATGTGCCGGGGAATGGCCGTCGACACCGTGATCGGTATCGAGTCGAGAGGTTTCATTTTTGGAACGCCGCTGGCATATCAGCTTGGTGTCGGGTTTATTCCTGTGAGAAAGCCTAAGAAGCTTCCGGCGGACAAAGTCGCGGTCTCTTACGAACTCGAATATGGGACGGACTCTCTGGAAATGCATAAAGACGCGGTCGGCGAGGGCCATAACGTATTGATCGTTGACGACCTGCTCGCCACCGGTGGAACTGCAAAAGCCGTGGTTGATCTGGTTGAAAGTGTCGGAGGAAAGGTCGCGGGGCTTTTGTTTGCAGTTGAGTTGACGTTCTTGAACGGCAGGTCGAAGTTTGAAGGTTACAATGTGCAGTCTTTGATCAAATACGATTCGTAATCCAAGTATGTGAGTATGTGAGAACCGCCGAATTTGTCCGACGGTTCTCATTTCCTTGACATTCTGCTACCTGCGTTCCAAAATCCAAATTCAACTCGCTCCCGTAGCTCAGCTGTATAGAGCGTCCGCCTCCTAAGCGGAAGGTCGGTGGTTAGAATCCACCCGGGAGCACCATGCCTTACGATAGAAACGCCTGGCACACATTCGATAGGCCTCATTATTTCACCGCTTCGCCTGAACCTCTGATAACATCAGTCCTTCCCGGTTTGGCGATCATCACCGGACCGTACCAATCCAAACCCGTGATCGCCTGATCATCGACGGGAGCGTGTACATCTACATTCAGCATATCGGCGATCTGTCGCATGATCTTTTCAGCATCCGAACCGGCGCCGACCTGACATCCGCGAAGCTCGATCCTCGCATTTTGCGCGAAATAAGGTTTTAGATCAGCTAGGCGATGATATGGGCTCGAAAGTGCGCCGGGCGAGATGCCCGTGAGATGTACCCTGATAAGCCTCGGATCGGTCCCCGACGAGATCCCGATCACGCTCGGCGTACCATGTGCCCATATTCGCAATACTTTTACCTTTCCGAATTCGGATCGACGCATTATGTCGTCGACCATCTGGTTGAGCCCGTTCGACATCGCACAATAAGAAAGGACGATGGATTTTCCACGCGTCTCGAGATCGGTTACGGTTTGGACCAATTTTGGATCGGTGGTGTCAACTACATCAAACTCCATAAAAGCCTCCACTGATGCAATACGCGAGGCTGAAGGGAATTTCGGGTCATCTGATAGGAAGTACTGACGTCAAATCGACCAACCTGACCGTAAATCTATGACGCATATAAATTTAGTGATTTTCTGGAACCGGCGGGCGAATGAAACTTTTTATTAGATGAACGGAAGCAATCGGTGACCAAGCACAGTGGCGGACAAATATTCGGCTATTGTAACGGGTGAGGTCTGTTCATTTCATAGCTCCTCAGTAAATGTTGGGAAGAACCGCGTTTTTGACCGGAACGCGGTTCTTTCTTGTTTAGAGTGCGCGATTTATCGCGTTTGCCCTCCTGTCGTACAATCAAACCAATGCAGAAAGTCCTTACAGCGGCCGAAATGCGAGAGGTGGATCGCATCACGACCGAACGCTACGGCATTCCGTCGATCATTTTGATGGAAAATGCCGCCCACGCCGTCGCCCGGGTCATTACCGAAAAACTCGGCGGCTCGGTCGAGGGCAAGTCCATCCTCATTCTCTGCGGCAAGGGCAACAATGGCGGCGACGGCGCGGCATTGGCGCGGATACTTTGGGAGTCGGGTGCTTTTGTTTCAACGATGATCTTTGGACGGGTGACCGATACGCAGGGTGATGCAAGGACAAATTTTGACATTCTTTGCTCGATCGACCGTGATGTTGCGTCCTCGGGCGGAGAGTTTAATAAACTTCTGGTCCATGAAAACGACGAAGATCTGATCCCAATTCTCGAAATGATCCTTTCGAGCGGCGACATTCATCTCGCCGTTGATGCATTATTTGGAACAGGGCTGCAACGTGAACTCACGGGGGAATATGCCGAGATTGTTCAGCGGTTAGAAAATCACCGGCCGACGATAATTTCGATCGATATACCGTCCGGATTGGACGCCGACAAAGCAGCGCCGATCGGGCCGAGCGCAACGGCTGCCGTGACGGTCACATTTACAGCACCAAAGGCCGCAAATGTTCTTGCGCCCTCGTCGCGATACAACGGCGAATTATTCGTTGCGAATATCGGTTCGCCGCAGGAATTGATCGATGAACAGCCGTCGCAATTGTTTGTTGCTGAACGAAGAGATGCGGTGAGATGGCTCAAAACGACGGCGTATTCGAGCAGCGATTACAAAAACAAACGCGGCCATGCGCTCATAATCGCCGGTTCCGAAAGTTATTCGGGCGCGGCGGTTTTGGCGGCAAACTCGGCAATAAGGTCAGGAGTCGGTTTGGTGACGCTTGCGTGTCCGGCAGGGGCTAAGGCAGAGATCGCGTCGCGTCTGCTGCCGGAAGTAATTCTTACCACGATCGATTCGCCCGATTTCGAAGAGATCTCGTCGAAGGCCAACGCGATAGGGGTTGGCTGCGGGCTTTCGGCTGCGGACGCGGAAACTGAAAAGCTTGTTCCTGAGATAGTTGAGAACAGGACGACGCCTGTCGTTGTCGATGCGGGTGCATTGTGGTTTTTTAATCCTCCAAATGGGATTCCGAAACAAGATGCGGACAAGAGTGTCCGCGCTCCGTTGATCCTCACGCCGCACGAAGGCGAATTCCTTCGGCTGCTTGGTACGAAAGACAAGGAAGCGATCAAGGATCGCGTCAAAGCGGTGCGCGATTTTTCACAGAAGAACAACGTGATACTTGTACTGAAAGGCGAACGCGTTCTTATCGGTGAACCCGGCGGCAAGGTTGTTGTGAACCCCACTGGCAATTCCGGCCTCGGCAAGGCCGGCAATGGCGATACGCTGACTGGTATTCTGACCGGATTTGTTGCTCAGGCCGCCGCGATGGATATCGACGTTTTCGAAACCGTCGTTGCAGCCGTCTATGTTGCAGGCATGGCCGGTGACTTCGCGGAGAAGAAATATGGGAAACGCGTGATGACAGCGTCAGATGTCCGCGATTGCTTGTCTGATGTTTTTACGGAGTTAGAGAAGAACTGAAACAGGATGTACAGGATAGACAGGATAGGAGATCTATCCGTGAACTCCGGTGCATCCAGTTTGAATTCGATGCAGATTTTAGAACAAATATGTGCCGGCCCGGACGATACGTTTAAGCTCGGCGAGCAGATCGGCAAGCAGGTCCGAGCCGGCGATGTTCTGATGCTTTTTGGCGGCCTTGGTGCGGGCAAAACGTTGTTCACGAAGGGCATTCTTCATGCTTTGGACTACGACATAGACGAGGTTACCAGTCCAAGCTTCACTCTTGTAAACCTTTACAAAACGCCGGATATTGATGTCTATCATATCGATCTTTGGCGGCTGAGTGAGAGCTCTGACGTTGCAACCGAAGTCGGGCTTGACGAGATCCTCCACGCGGAAGATTCGGCAGTCATAATCGAATGGGCCGAAAAACTTACCAGCTTCACGCACGACGGGCGTATCATTAGGGTGAGTATCGAAGGCGATGGAGACGAACCGCGTCGCATTTCGATATATCGGCCAAATGAGTAAGCTTCTCACAATTATGTTGCTTGCATCGTCGCTCATGACCTCTTCCTCTATAAATAAGAAACGCGACATGTCAAATATCAAGGATCCGCGACTCGTCATTAGGAAAACTAAACGAATTCTTCAAGTGTTTGATGAAAAAGTTTTGGTAAAGACTTATAAGGTCGTCCTTGGCTTTGATCCTGTGGCAGATAAAGAGTCCGAGGGCGACGGACGCACACCAGAAGGCGAGTTTTACGTCTTCACCAAGAATCCCGAAAGTAAATTTCACCTTTCATTGGGCCTCAGCTATCCGGGCCGCGAAGACGCCGAGCGCGGACTTAAGGCGAACCTGATCACACAGGCCGAATACGACGAAATAGTCTCTGCGATCGCCGAAAAACGAATGCCGCTGCAGAAGACAAAACTCGGCGGTGAGATCTACATTCACGGCGGCGGCACCGAAAGCGATTGGACCGACGGCTGCATCGCTTTGAAAAATGAAGAAATGACCGAACTCTTTGATTCCATTCCTGTTGGTGCAAAAGTCACCGTGCTGCCGTAACATAGATTTAACATGGGTCGTCGGCGTCCTCGCTTATAATTAAGGGACGTTCGCTATGACCCAAACAGGCGTAATGCCCACCAAGCAGAAACAGCAAAGACCCAAGGCGGTAAAGGAAGAACACATCAAGGTCGAGCCGCGCCTTTTCAATCGAGAGGCAAGTTGGCTTGAGTTTGATCGTCGTGTTTTGGAAGAGGCGTTAGATGATGACCTTCCTGTTCTCGAAAGGCTAAAATTCCTGTCCATCTTTTCATCGAATCTCGATGAGTTTTTCATGATCCGTATATCCGGCATCAAAGAACAGATCGAGGAAGGCGTCGGAGAGCTTTCACCTGATGGCCTCACGCCTACGGAACAGCTTCGCGAATTGCGAAGCCGGTTATTGCCGATGATTCGCAAACAAGTGAGTTATCTGGGTAAGACTGTGTTCCCGGAACTTGCTAAAGCCGGAATCACTATCGAGCCGTACAAGCTTCTCAGCCCAAAAGAAAAAAAGAAGCTCGACAAATACTTTCGTGACAATGTTTTTCCGATCCTTACACCGCAATCGGTCGATTCGAGTCATCCGTTTCCGTATATTTCGAACCTGAGTTTGAACATCGGCCTTTTCATCGAACCGAATCGGGCCGCAACTCAGAAAAATCTTCGTCATCTTTTCCGACAAAAACGGTTTGCACGCATAAAGCTGCCTCCTTCTGTTTCGCGCCTGATCCCGATCACGGAAGGAAAGACAAGATTTGCGCTTCTCGAAGAGGTGATCGCAGCTAACGCCCACCATCTTTTCCCGAACATGAAGGTGACAGAGGGCCATTTGTTTCGCGTTACCCGCGATGCAGATATAGAGATCCGCGAAGATGAAGCCGGCGACCTGATGCGAACTCTTGAAACCGAACTGCAGCGTCGGCGATTCAGATTTCCGGTACGGCTCGAGGTTTCGGCGTCAATGCCGGACAAGATGTTGAGACTATTGACGGCCGGCATTGGCCTCAACGAGAACGACGTTTACAAGATAGATGGTTTTGTCGATATTCCCGACCTAATGCAGCTTTATTCTCTCGATATGCCGCATTTGAAGGAAAGGCCGATATCTGCGGTCCATCCCTCCGTCCTTATAGAGAAGAAGAACATTTTCGAAGTGCTCAAAAAGCAGGACGTACTGCTGCATCACCCCTATACGGCATTTTCCGCGGTGACCGATTTTCTTGCCCAGGCGGCCGAAGACCCACGCGTTCAGGCCATCAAGATCTGTCTTTACAGAACGGGAAAGGATTCACCTGTCGTGCGTTCCTTGATGAGAGCGAGCCAACTGGGCAAGCAGGTGACTGCTTTGGTCGAGTTAAAGGCGAGGTTTGATGAGGAGAACAATATCGAATGGGCACGCCGGTTGGAAAACGAAGGAGTGCATGTCGTTTACGGCATTAGCACCCTAAAGACACATTCCAAGGTGATGCTCGTCATACGCCGAGAGGGAGATAAACTTGTTCGCTATGTCCATCTTGCAACCGGTAACTACAATCCCACTACTGCACGCCTTTACACAGACCTGGGACTCCTGACGTCTGACCCTGAGATCGGGAACGATGCGACAAGCCTGTTCAATTTCCTTACCGGTTATTCACAGCAGACGGAATATTCGCGTCTCCTTGTTGCTCCGGTTAACCTTCGCGAACGATTAAGCGAGCTGGTCAAGAACGAGTCCGAGATAGCCTCACAGGGAGGCGAAGGAAAGATAGTTCTAAAACTAAACAGCCTTACAGATGTCGGTATGATCGAGGCTCTTTATGAAGCTTCGAACGCCGGCGTCGAGATCGATCTTATAATTCGAGGCATCTGTGCTTTGCGGCCGGGCATTCCGGGTATGTCGGAAAACATACGCGTGCGATCGATCGTCGGCCGGTTCCTTGAACATAGTCGAGTTCTTTATTTTGCGAACGGGGAAGGGGCAGGGAAAGAGGTCATCTATATCGGCAGTGCGGACTGGATGCAGCGAAATCTTGATCGTCGCGTCGAGGTTGTTTTTCCTGTGATCGATCCGGAGATACGGGATTACCTGAAAAACGAAATACTTGCTGGATACTTGAAGGACAACGTAAACACGTCGATCCTTGGGCCGGATGGGACTTACGTTCCGGTGAAGCTCAACGGCTCGAAACGATTTGATTCACAAATGTCATTTGTCGGCGTAGATATTCTTGCCTAAACCGCAGCGGTTCGTTCAAACTTTGCTACCGCGACCCCATCTATCGTTTTACCATACTTAATAGTTAGCCGGGGATATCCTCTCGGCTCTCTTTCAAGTTCCTTCAAGCCGAGGTTGCTTTCGGCGGCTTCGATCGCCTCGACTGTTCCTTCGATCTCCATGTAGAGACCAAACGGAAGTTCGTCCATTACGACCTCAACGTCATCTAAACGCCAATACTTACGGCGCTTTTCGTAAACCGCTGTCAATCGATAACCGAGCCGCTCTATGATACGTTCAGTTGCGTCCACGTCACCCACAGTAGTCTCGTATTCGATCTTATGCTTCGCGCTGTCGTCGGTCTTGATCTTCTCTTTGTAGGTAAGTACCGTAAAGTCGCCGATCTTTCTAAGACGAAGCGTCGCGCCTCGCTCATCCATTTCGCCACCGCGGTGCTGATAGTTGACCTCAAATACCTCCTTGTCGAAAGCCGCACCGAGTTCAGCGAGCTTTTGCACTATCTCGTCATGCCGTTTGACGGAAAGCTTGTATTTTCGCTCGGTCTCGATGTTCATTTTGGCTTTGCGCAAATCAGAGTGTAAGTAATTGCGGTCTGGCTGGCAAACGTGTTCGCTGAGTTGGCGACACTTGACGAATTGGGACGTATATTTGATACTTGAAAAAAAGGTCAGGATTTAAGGCCGAGTCAAGAAAACTTTATAAAGAGGTCATTTTAATGCCATATCCAGAAATCATGATCCACGGAATGCGTGCGGAACTTGCACAGCTAGGGATCGAAGAAACCAAGACACCGGAATCTGTGAAAGAAGCCGTCGAGAACACTGACGGTACATTGATGGTAGTCGTAAACTCGGTGTGCGGATGCGCGGCGGGCGGCGTTCGCCCCGGTATTGCGATGGCTTTGCAAAATTCTGAGGCGAAGCCGGATCGTGCCATCACCGTTTTTGCAGGTGCTGATATCGACGCCACAGACGTCGCCCGCGAATATTTTTCGGGCTACCAACCGTCGTCGCCGTCGATCGGGTTCTTAAAGGACGGGAAACTCGTTCAGATGTTCGAACGCCGCGACCTCGAAGGCCGTCATCCGCTCGCTATCGCAGAAGCCCTGATGAGTGCGTTTAATGCTCACTGCACCAGGACCGAAGCGGCAAATAACTAGTTCATTTCAGATCCGACAAAAAGGCCCGGTTCGATCCCGGGCTTTTTTGTCTCCGGACACTGAGTCTTATCTCAAGCGATCTCGGCGATCGGCCGTCCGACTATATCCGTAACTTCATCTTCGCTAAACGCTCCGCACGTAATTCCGACCGAAAAGAAATTCACGAGTCCTGCGACCGACGCGGCATCGTCAAACATATTCCCCGTTAAGGTCGCTTTTGCTGCCTTGTCGATGTAGCCCCGAAGTCTCGCAGCCTGCGGATACATCTCGGACAAAAAGAACGCGTAAACGGCCGCGTATCTTGCAGGAAACTGATTCGGATGAAGGTCCCAGCTTTGGTAAAATCCGTCGATCATCGAATTAGTGACGTTATCAAAATGTCGATGCCACGCCGAGTGGACCACGCGGCGATTCTCTGCTTTCTGGTGTTCGGTCAACGAATCAGCTCGATGTACAGGCACGGGCATTACAGTGGTTACGGAATCGACAAGTCGTACATTCGCACCTGCGAGAGCTGTCTGCATCAGATGCCTGGCAAAGCTGCATGCAGGATGCCGGATGTCTTGATGTGCGGCCGCGATCCCCAGCGCAGACGTGTAATCGTATGCGCCGAAGTGTACCGAAGTGCATCGGCCCTTCGCGGCATCAACAAGCCCTCGTACCGCGACGCGGCCGCGGGAGTCGATCAGCGAATCGGGCGTTTCGATCATCAGCTCGACGCCGATCGTGTTCTTCCTTAGTTCGTTCTTTCTCTCAAATGACGACAGCCGTTTGCAGAGTTCTTTTACCTGTTTCGCACTTGTGACCTTTGGCAGCGTTACTAGAAGATTCGTTGGAAAATGGACAATGATCTTCTCGGTCAGGTTTTTTAAAAAGAGATCAAGCGTTCTCAAGGCCCTTTCCTTCGTCGCCGCCGAAAGCGGTTTGATCCGAAAACCGCAAAAAGGTGTATTTCGGCCTTTATTTATCAAAGTTGCAAGCTCGCTCGAAGCCGATATTGCATGTCCATCCTCTTCTTCGTCACTTCGAAAACCGTAGCCATCTTCGAAGTCAATACGAAAGTCTTCGATCGCCTCGCGCTTTAATTTTTCGATCGTTTTGTTGTAAACCGTCCATGCGAACCAAGCACCGTGGTCTTGATGACGGATCTTTTCTGGGGTCGCCTTAAGCTCGGCCTCAAGCTGCTTTACCGCCTTGGGGAATGAAGGAAGGTGCTCTGAGCCTCGAAGGCGCAAAGCGCCGGCAAATACTGCGAAGTTCGGAGCGAAAGATCTGACCGAGGCAACTGCAAGCCTCCCTAATTTCATGGGCGTTGCAGATTCAAATCGGTCGGCTCCGCCATAGACGACGTGAACCGGCGAACGCTCTTGACCGCCTATCGTTTCCGTCGGCGTTTGTTTCTCACTTTCCTTCGAAACAGATCTTTTTCCCATTCTCTTAGAAGATCTCGTCGATCGCTTCCTCCAAATTCCTGACTCCGACTACCCGAATTCCAAGCAATTTCTCAAGGCCTTTCTTGTTCGAATCTGGAATTATCAGTTTCTTGAATCCGAGCGTTTGTGCCTCTCGAGCGCGGGCTTGGGCATTAAGAACACCGCGAACCTCGCCGGTCAATCCCACTTCGCCGAACAGAGCGATCTCCGGCGATACCTGAAGATTACGGAAACTAGAAGTTATCGCTGCGATTATACCAAGATCGGCAGCGGGCTCGTCTATCTCCATGCCGCCTGCGATGTTGACAAAAACATCATCTCCGGACAGCTGAAACCCCAATCTCTTTTCGATGACGGCGATCAGTAGCGACGCCCGGTTCTGGTCAAAGCCTTGCGTCATCCTGCGTCCGGTACCGAACTTAGTACCGCTCACCAACGCCTGGACCTCGACCAGCATCGGCCGAGTACCTTCCATACAAACCGTAACGACCGAACCCGTCGCATTTTCCGGCCTTTCTTGTAGGAAAAGTTCAGACGGGTTTGCGACCGGAACGAGGCCGGAATTGGTCATCTCAAAAACTCCGATCTCGTTAGCGGCACCGAAACGGTTTTTTGTCGCCCGAATAATTCGATGGTTGTGGTGACGGTCGCCTTCGAAATAGAGAACCGTATCAACGATGTGTTCAAGCGTTCTTGGCCCGGCGATCGACCCTTCTTTTGTGACGTGTCCGGTCAGAAATACAGGGGTGCCTGTCTGCTTGGCAAACATCATGAATTGTCCCGAGACGTCGCGCACTTGGGAGACGCTGCCCGGAGCCGACTCTATTTTCTCGCTGAAGACCGTTTGGATCGAATCGACGATCACAAGATCCGGCTGCAGCTTCTCGGTTTCCACGAGAATACTTTGCAGATTCGTTTCGGGCAGCAAGAATAGATTCTCAGCGTCGATCCCGAGCCGTTCACCTCGCATCTTGATCTGCCTTTCAGATTCTTCGCCGGATACATAGAGTACCTTGATATCCTTTTGACTCAGTCTGTCAGCTATCTGCAGCACTATTGTCGATTTGCCGATTCCTGGCGATCCGCCGATAAGCACCAACGAACCTGCAACGATGCCTCCACCTAATACGCGGTCAAATTCATCGATGCCTGATGAGGTTCGCGATTCATCCTGCGATTCGATCGAGCCGAATGCGATCGGCGTCGCGTCTCGAGACCTTGCTGCCGCCCCTCCCGCAGAGGCTGCGAAAGCCGATGGCCGAAAGCGTTCTTCGACATAGGTGTTCCATTCGCTGCAATCGGGACATTGACCGAGCCACTTGCGGGATTGGCGTCCGCAATTTTGACAAACAAAGATCGAAGCCGGGTCTTTCGCCATAATTCGAAGAAGTGAACTGTGTATCTGCGTCAATATTATCAGAACCCTTACAAATGACCATTCTGCCAAGCAGGGCCCGAATTTCTGAAAATCCAAACGAATTCGACGTATTTCGGATTCGTGCGGAAATCGTGATGCTTTCATAGGTGGATAAGTCTCGGAGTTTAACCGCTATTATCTTTCGTGTTAAGATTTGATTAATGAAGTGGGATGTCCTAATCGCCCGTGTCGGGTTTGTACTGCTGTTGGCGGCGGTCGGTTTTGTATTAAATCCGCTTGCCCATACGACCAGACTCGGGGAAATGGATGTTTCGTCGCGAAGGATATTTTCGGCAATATTGGGTACCGCGATAGCGGCCGCCATGATCGCGTTCGAGATGCGCGTCCGTAGAGCATCGCTAAAGACGCTAATTGGTGCTGCGGTTGGCTCGATCCTTGGCATTGTAGGTGCATTCCTTATAGGTGTACTCATTTCGATCCAGAAAGAAGCCGCCGTTTCGGCAGAAACGCAGACTTTCCTCACCATTTCGCTTGCGTTCTTCATGGGATATGTAGGTCTCATGGTCGGAGCGGCAAAAGGCGATTACATAGATCTTTCGGCTTTAGGCGGCATCTTTTCAGATAAAAACGTAAAGGTCGATTACAAACTACTAGACACCTCGGTGATCATTGACGGCCGCATTGCGGATATCGCGGAGACCGGGTTCCTTGGCGGGACGCTCGTAATCCCCAATTTCGTGCTGAACGAACTTCAGCAAGTGGCGGATTCGGCCGATTCTTCTAAGCGCCAGCGCGGCCGACGCGGCCTGGATATGCTGCAGCGTCTCCGCAACAACAGCAAGCTGGATATCCAGATCGTCGAGACAGATTTCCCGGGGATAAAGGAAGTTGATCTTAAATTGATCGAGCTCGGCAAACAGATGGACGCCGTGATCGTTACAAACGACTTCAACCTCAACAAGGTCGCTCAGCTTCGCGGGGTACTCGTTCTTAATATCAACGAATTGGCAAATGCTCTGAAACCGGTGGTTCTACCGGGTGAGGCGATGCGTGTATTCGTGCTTAAAGAGGGCAAGGAATACAATCAGGGCGTTGCTTATCTCGACGACGGCACGATGGTCGTTATTGACAACGCCCGCCGATTGATCGGGAAAACAGCGGACATTGCCGTAACAAGCGTATTGCAAACCACCGCCGGCAAGATGATATTTGGCCGTCTGTGGGAAGAGAAAACGGAAGAGAACGGCGATTCCACTATGTCGATCCACGATTCGCGTTCGCTTGGCTTCCGCAAGGCGACCCGTGATCTTCGAGAACGGACGATCATCGAAGAGGTTGATGCCCCGCGATGAAGACCGCAGCGATCATCGTCGCCGCCGGTTCCGGATCGCGTTTCAATTCGGACACACCAAAACAATTCCTCGAAATAAACGGCAAGCCTGTGATCGTCCACACGCTTGAACGTTTTCAGGCAGCGCCATCGGTCGATAGGATCGTTCTGGTGCTTTCAGAAGGCCAAATGGGAAAGGTCGATAGTTCGTTGTTCCCAAAGCTGGAAAGTGTCGTCACAGGCGGTTCCACACGGGCCGAATCTGTCTGGAACGGGCTAAACGCGGTCGGTGAGGAAATTAGTATTGTCGCTGTTCACGACGGAGCGCGGCCGCTGGTTACTGTTGACGAGATCGAACGATCGATCGCCAAAGCAAAAGAGACCGGTGCTGCGTGTCTGGTCGCTCCAGTTATCGACACCATTAAATCGGTTCGCAGCGGCGAGATCGCAGCGACGCTCGATCGAGATAAGTTGCGTCGGGCGGTGACACCGCAGGTATTCAAGATCGAGGTTCTCAGTAAAGCGTTTGAAACAGCCGATCTCAGTGGATCCGTCACGGACGATTGCTTACTGGTTGAAAAGCTTGGCTACCCGATCGCGATCGTCGAAGGAAGTTCGCGTAATATCAAGATAACTCATCCCGAGGATCTCATTCTCGCGGAAACTCTGATGAAAAATGTTTAGGATAGGTTTTGGGAGCGATATTCACAAACTCGTCCCCGGCCGTCCACTCGTTCTGGGCGGCGTGGTGATCGAGTCTGATCTGGGCGCCGAAGGCCATTCCGATGCGGACGCTCTTACTCATGCGATAACCGACGCGATCTTTGGTGCACTTGCTCTACGCGATATCGGAACGCATTTTCCTAACAGCGACGAACGCTGGAAGAATGCAGAGAGCTTTGTTTTTTTGAGATTCGCGGTGGGTGAAATGAAACAGCGCGGATACGAGATCGCGAATGTCGATTCGACGGTCCATCTCGAATCGCCAAAGCTTCGCCCGTACATCGACGAGATCTGCAAAGGAATTGCTGATGCACTTCAGGTAGAAACGAACCGAGTAAGCGTTAAGGCTAAGACCGGTGAAGGTGTCGATTCGGTCGGAGAACGGCGAGCCGTAAAAGCCGAGGCCGTCGTATGTTTAGAGTGCAAGCTTTAGCCTGTACCTCCGTTACCACGAGATTTCCCGACGCAACGCTGTACGAGTTGAAACTCGCACCCCGAACGAATGAGACCACAAGAGATAATCGCCAAAAAACGTGACGGCAGGGAATTGACCGCCGAAGAGATCGGAGCGTTCATCGATGGCGTTTGCGATTCGTCTTGGGCCGACTATCAGATCTCCGCGCTCGTAATGGCGATGTTCATTCGTGGCTTGAGTGATACTGAGGGCGAAGCGCTTGTCCGATCGATGCTCTATTCGGGCGAAGTTCTCGACCTTTCGGATATTGACATGCCAAAGGCGGACAAGCATTCGACAGGCGGCGTCGGCGACAAGACCTCACTTGTGATCGCACCGCTGGTTGCCGCTTGCGGAGTGGCGGTCCCAATGATCTCAGGCCGGGGCCTCGGCCACACGGGCGGCACGCTCGATAAGCTCGAATCCATACCGGGATTTAACGTGAACCTCTCGACTCAGGAATTTCGCGTCATTATCAAACGATGCGGCTTTGCAATGTCCGGCCAGACCGCCGATATAGCTCCCGCCGACAAAAAGATCTACGCCCTTCGCGACGCGACGGCGACCGTACCTTACATACCGCTTATCGTAGCGTCAATAATGTCAAAGAAGCTGGCAGAGGGTCTGGATGTCCTGGTGCTTGACGTAAAGACCGGCTCCGGCGCTTTCATGAAAGAGCTTTGCGATTCAGAAAAGCTCGCCGCCGCGATGGTTAGGACAGGCGAACATTTCGGGGTCCGGACACAGGCTGTTGTGTCAGATATGGGACAGCCGCTCGGTAAGTACGTCGGCAACGCGCTTGAGGTGTACGAGTGTATCAAGATACTTCGGAATGAGATCGAACCGGCCGCGATGCCTACATGGGAACTTTCACTAGAACTCTCGGCCAGAATGCTCGTGCTTAGCGGTATCGCCGCGGATCTCGACTCGGCAAGAGCGATGTGTACCGCAAAGCTGGAGAGCGGACTGGCACTCGAGCGGTTCCGGCTAAATGTCGAATGCCAGAACGGCGATGCTGCCGTTTGCGACAACCCCGAAATGCTTCTCGATGGCGGCATTATGAAACGAGAGATCATTGCTGAAAGCGATGGTTTCATCGCCGACATAGACACCCTCGCTATCGGCAACGCTATCTGCGAGATCGGCGGCGGCCGGACCAAGGCCGAGGATGAGGTCGATCCCGGAGTCGGCTTTGCGACGGAACTGAAGATCGGTGACCAGATCGGTTCAGGCGATCCTATCGGAATTCTATTTTTCCGGAATCGGGACCAGTTCGATACGATCTCATCAAAGCTCGCTGGTGCCTATTCGATAGTTCAGGAGCCTTCCCATCCAATTCAACTGATCCGCGAAGTCATCTAACCCTTGGTTTCTCGTTCAAGAAACTTTGCAAGTCTGTATTTATCCGAACGTTCCCTAATTGTCCGCCTTTAATGGCACTATCAAAACCTATTCGGGAGACTTGTATGAAACGAACGACCCTGCACGTCCTTTTGACGGTAGTTACTCTCGCCGCCTGCACGGCAACTTTCGCTCAGAGCACGACCACACGGATCACACGTACTGCGACGACGACAACTACGACTACAACGACCGCTAAACCGATCAACGATAAGTCACGCGATACGCTCGAACTCGTGTTTGTTCTTGATACGACCGGCTCGATGGGCGGTCTGATCGACGGTGCGAAACAGCGCATCTGGGGCATCATCAATGAAGTGATGCAGAAACCTTCGAAACCGCGTGTTCGCGTCGGCCTCGTCGCCTATCGCGATATCGGCGACGAATACGTGACCAAGCTTCTGCCGATCACGGAAGACCTCGACAAGGCTTACACTACGTTGATGGACTATCAGGCGGGCGGAGGCGGCGATACTCCGGAAAATGTGCGAAAGGCGTTGGCCGAAGGCGTAAGAAATGCGGGCTGGTCTAAAGCGGGCCGCGGACTCGCCCAGATCGTCTTTCTGGTAGGTGATGCTCCGCCTCAGAATTATGCGCAGGAACCTGACGTTCTCGTCACAACCGCCGAAGCTGTCCGCAAGAACATGATCGTGAATACCATTCAATGCGGAAGCATAGGCGGCACGAAAGAGATATGGCAGACGATCGCTCTGCGCGGTGAAGGTAAATATTTCGCTATCGCGCAAGACGGCGGCGTGCAGGCCATTACAACTCCATTTGACGCGAAACTTGCGGAGCTTGCGGCAAAGAACGGGCGTACATATCTCTCATATGGTGAAAAGAAGTCTCGCGACGCAAACACTTCGCTTCAGATGTCCGCCGAAATGCGGATCGACGGAGCTGCATCCGCTACCGCAAAAGCAGACCGCGCTGTCAACAAAGCTGTAAATTCCTTCCAGTACGACGGGGACCTCGTGCAGGACGTTGAGAATGAAAAAATTAAGGTGAAGGACGTAAAGACCGAAGACCTTCCCGAAGATCTTCAAAAACTGTCGGTTTCTGAACGAGAAAAGGTGATCGCGGGCCGCATCGAAGAACGAAAGAAGATCCGGGCCGAGATACTCGAACTTTCGAAACAGCGGGACGCTTATATCACGGCCGAACGCAAGAAGCTTGGCCAGCAAAACGGCTTTGACACTGCCGTCGCGCAAGCACTTAAGGAACAGCTTCTTAAGAAGGGGATCAAGTGAGGTCGTAATTTAATAATTCAGCTTTCATAAAACGAGGCCCATTCTAACCAGGGGCCTCGTTTTATTAAGACGGCTGCTTAGAACGTATCGGCATTTTCGTGGAATGACTTAAGGGCGTTGGTTGCATCTAAATCACCATATTGTGGCAAACTTCAGTCTTGCCGTTGATTCTTTATGGATGTAAGCTATGGACGACTCTCAGCCTGCAAATTTATGTGCTACAGAACCCTAATTGCTACCTCGGCCGCGTTGCTCTTATTGTTGCTCGCGTCTTGTGCGGAACGGGCCGAAGCCCGCCGCGAGGGCTGCAAGATCAAGGTCGGCATCGTGTTCGACATCGGCGGAAAGAATGACCGTTCATTCAATGCAGCGGCCTGGGAAGGCGTAAAGCGTGCGGAAAAGGACCTGCCGATCTGTCTATACGACGTTGAGCCCGGCAACCCGACTTCCATCGAACCTGCAATGCGTGCGTTTGCCGAAAGGAATTTTGACCTTATCGTCGGCGTCGGATTTGCCCAAGGCCCAATAATGCAGTCTGTCGCCACCGATTATCCGAACATCAAGTTCGCGATCATTGACGGCGTCATTTTCGAAAAGGACGGCAAAACGCCGAAGCAAAATGTTGCGTCGCTAGTCTTTCGCGAACACGAAGGCTCTTATCTCGTCGGAATGATCGCCGCGTCGAAATCGAAGACCGGCGTTCTCGGCTTCCTTGGCGGTATGGACATTCCGCTCATTCATCGCTTTAACAAAGGATATGAAGAAGGTGCAAAGTCGATCAATCCGAACATCCGCATCGTGAGCAATTACGTCGGGGTGAATGACGCCGCGTGGAACAATCCTGCAAAGGGCAAGGAACTCGCACTGGCACAGATCGAAAAAGGTGCTGACGTGATCTTTACTGCCGCAGGGAACTCGGGACTCGGAGCATTTGACGCGGTCGAGCAATACGGTAAAACGGGCGACGAAGCTAAAAAGTTCGTTATAGGAGTCGATTCTAATCAGAATGGCGTAAAGCCTGGATTTGTTCTTACGTCAATGGTCAAACGAGTGGATAATGCCGTTTACGACGCTGTCAAAGAGGTTCTCGAAGGTAAGTTCGTCGGCGGTTTTCACGTGTTTGGTCTCGATAAGGACGGTGTTGCCTACGCGTTGGATAAAAACAACGAAAAACTGATCCCGGGCGACGTGATCCTGAAGGTAGAGGAAGCCAAAAAGGAGATCATCGACGGGAAGATCAAAGTGACCGACGCAATGGCGAATTGATACATGCTAGAACTCAAGAATATCAAAAAGGCATTCGGTGATTGCGTCGCTAATGAAGACGTATCGTTGACCGTTCATAAAGGAACGATCCACGCGATCGTCGGCGAGAACGGTGCCGGAAAGTCGACGGCCATGAAGGTCGTCTATGGTTTCTACAACCCCGATCAAGGCGAGATCATCTTCGACGGCAAACCGGTGACGATCCGCAATCCCCACGATGCCATTGCATTGGGCATCGGCATGGTACATCAACACTTCATGCTCGTGGATAACATGTCCGTCGCCGAGAACATAATTCTCGGAGCCGAGACTGGTTCCGCGGCGAACCTCGATCTCGACAGGGCCAATGCCGAAATAAAAAAGCTTTCGGACGATCTCAAGCTGAACATTGATCCGCATGCGCTGATCGAAGATCTCTCCGTCGGGCAACAGCAGCGTGTCGAACTTCTCAAGGCACTCTACCGAAACGCGAATTTCCTGATCCTTGACGAGCCAACGGCGGTGCTGTCGCCGCAGGAGGTCGAAGAGTTCTTTGCCATTCTTCGTCGTATGAAGGAACAGGGAAAGACCATCGTGATCATTACTCACAAACTAGAGGAAGTTCTTGCGATCTCTGACGAAGTTACCGTGATGCGTGACGGCAAAACCGTTGGCATGGTCAAAACCTCCGAGACAAATACTCAGGAACTGGCTCGGATGATCGTCGGCCGCGATGTTCTGCTTCGCGTTGAAAAGACCGGCGCGACCCCCGCCGCGATCGTCCTTGATCTTAACGATCTGGTTGTAATGGGCAGGAACGGAGTTGCTGTCGGCGGCGTTTCGTTTGAGGTTCGCGCTGGTGAGATCGTCGGAATAGCGGGCATTGAGGGAAATGGCCAAACGGAGTTGATCGAGGCTCTCGCCGGTTTGACCAAACCGGCAAGCGGCAGCGTTGAATTCGAAGGCAAAGATATTACCGGTAATTCGGCTCGTGATATCAAAGAGCTGGGCATCGCTCACATTCCAGAGGACCGTCATAAGCGCGGCCTGCTGCTAAATTCAGATCTTTATGAGAATTCGATCCTTGGTGTCCATTATCGTGCTCCGATCGCAGCGGCTGCAGGTGTGTTAAATTCGGCGGCTATCGAGAAACGCGTAGGTGAGATCATCGAGGAGTTTGACGTTCGCCCACCCAATCCGGAACTTACGGCAAGATCGCTGTCGGGCGGAAATCAGCAAAAGCTGATAATAGGACGCGAATTTGAACTTGATCCAAAGCTGCTGCTTGTATCGCAGCCAACTCGCGGCGTCGATATCGGAGCGATCGAGTTCATACATCGCAAACTTATCGAGCTGCGCGATAAGGGGCGGGCCGTATTGCTTGTTTCCGCGGAACTAGAAGAGGTTACAGCGCTTGCCGATCGCCTGCTTGTGATCCGTGAGGGCAAGATCGTCGGCGAGATCGATCCCAAAACTGCCACGTTCGAAGAGATCGGCCTGATGATGACCGGTGGATAGTGATGGGGACGGAGACGGCCCGAAAGGTCGAGTTCAAGAGCATTGCACCGAGTTTCGTCGTCAGTGACGTTGTCACGACGGCCGAATATTATCGTGATGTTTTGGGTTTTGAGATCCTAGGTTACTTTGCCGATCCGCCGGTTTTCGCCATGGTCGGCCGCGGCGGCGTAGAGATACACTTTGGCAAGGCAGATGCCGAACCACAGAGATCGAATCTCGAACTGCGAAAGATCAGCAGCGATGCGTATATCTGGGTTTCTGATGTTTTTGAATTGTTTGATGAACTGACGGCGGCTGGAGCCGACATCATAGCCGGACCTATTAGGCGCATCTACAATTGTATTGAATTAGAGGTTAGAGACTGCAATGGTTACAAGCTTGTCTTTTCCAATGGTTAATTAGGCAGCCTGAGCCTCCTTCCGGCCAAACAATTCACCCAAACGCTCGATGGCTGTGTGAAGGTTTTCCATCGACGTTGCATACGAGAATCGCAAGAAGCCTTCGGCACCAAACCCCGCTCCATCGGTCACTACAGTGTATGTTCGTTCTAACATTGCTTCCGCGACGTTGGCCGATGTCTTGTACTCTCCGCCGAGCAAGTCCCGGACGTCGACAAATGCGTAGAAAGCTCCTTCGGGCATACCGCAATTGAAGCCTTTGATAGCGTTCAAGGCAGGGATCAACCAATTACGTCGGCGTTCATACTCAGCAAGCATCGCATTCACCGCCGCGACCGACGCTTCGTGGTTCTCCATCGCTCGGGCACAAGCATATTGGACGAACGATGTCGGATGTGTTGCCGAATGGCTTTGAAGCTTTACCATAGCCTTTGACCACGCTTCGTTGGCGATCGTATATCCTATGCGCCATCCGGTCATCGCATAGGTCTTTGAAAAACTGCCCGCGACACACACGAAGTCGCGAAGCTCTTTCGGCAATGATGCAGAGGTGAATACCTCTCCAGGAGGATATGCAAAAAAGAGATAGCATTCGTCGGTGAGTACATAAACACCGCGATCGGCGCAGGTCTCAATGATCTTTCGCATCTCAGCCGGCGGTATAACACGTCCCGAAGGATTGCTCGGAGAGTTGATGATAAGCAGCTTCGTTTTTTCGGTCATAGCGTCGCTGACCTGATCTGCAGAAAGAACGAAGTCGGTCGCCTCGGTATCGATAAATACACTGTTTGCCCGGCAAAATGTCGCGATCTCCGGAAATGTCACCCAATAAGGTTTCGGGATCAACACGTCGTCCCCGGGATTCAAGAGTGTGCAGGCAGCATTGAACAATGCTTGCTTGCCGCCACAGCTCGCGACGACTTCGCCCGGTGAAAATTCCGCTCCGAACTGGTTCTTATAGAACGATGAAACAGCTTCTGTAAACTGCTTCATTCCAGACGAAGCCGTGTATTTGGTCAATCCTTTTTGCAGGCCTTCCCAAGCATAGTTCTTTATGAACTGAGGTGTGTCGAAATCCGGCTCGCCAACCGTCAAGTCGATCACGCTATGACCTTGTTCTCGTAATGCAGCAGCGGTTTGCGCGGCCTTCAGCGTAGATGAAGCCTTCATTCTGGCGACGTGTTCGGCGACGGGGAACGTTGACATGAGGTTATTTTGCCACAGACCTTGCAGAGGGGCTAATCCTTGTTCAAAAACGCGGATCGGTCGTAATTGGTCAGGAGATCTGGCCGAGCTTCTGCCGCATCCGGGTTTCGACTAATTCAGGGATCAGGCCGTCAACACGGCCGCCGAGCAGAAATACCTGTTTCATAAGGGTCGAGGAGACATAGGAAAATTCTTCATCTGCCATGAGGAAAACGGTCTCGATCTCAGGTTCAAGCCGGCGGTTCATAAGTGCCATTCGAAGTTCGTATTCGTAGTCGGCAACCGCCCGAATTCCCCGAATGATCGCCTTTGCGTTGCATTGCTTTGCGAATTCTGCGGTCAAACCCGAGAAGCTCCTGACCGAGAGTTTGCATTCACTGTGATCCAGCGACGGGATTATCTGCCCGATCATCTCGACTCGTTCCTCGACCGAAAACATAGGATTCTTTTCGGGGTTATTCAGGACGGCGATGATGATCTCGTCAAAAAGCGGCAAGCTGCGCTTGATGACATCAAGATGGCCGTTGGTTAGCGGGTCGAATGAACCGGGGAATATAGCTCTTCGCATGTATTGATCTTATCTGTTCAGAAGTTCGTCTCTATCAGCTTTTTCCCCTTCTCGACTGCCGCCAGATGCTCGATCTTAAACTCCTCATCGGGCTTCATCGTGATCAGGGTGTTTAACTGCTTTCGCGCATCCGCATCGCGTTTCAATGCAAGGTATGCCTCGGCCAAATGGAGTCTTAGGTTGGCATTATTTGGAGCGAGTTCAAGCCCCTTTTCGAAGTACTCCGCGGCTTTCTCTGCTGAGCCGCCTTTGAAATTTCGCGTGGCCATTTCGACCTGTCCGAGCCCGTCGTACGCGCTTCCGTTCTGATAGTCACGCTGGAGGTCAATTACAGCCTGCATTTCCTCACGTATGTCATCGACCGATTTGATGCCGACTGTGACCGGGCTAATGCGGGCAAGTTCCCCCATGTTTGCCGCGTACCAGAAATGGCCGTCTGGTTTTGTTTTATCGACACGAGCCGCGATCCGTCCCGCATCGCGGCCTTTTTCGAATGCAGCGATAGCATCTTCTTGTTTCGGTTCTGATTTGCCGAGAAAGTAAGAGTATTTTGCGAACTTCCACTCTACTTCGAAATTCCGCTGGTCCGGATTTCGGACCCGGCCGAGAGTAATGACTGCTTGCCGCAGCTTTTCTATATCGGCACGTTCGGCAAAAAGCTTTTCCGAAGAGTTCAAGGCGTCGCCGATAGACGTCGAGGAGATCGGCAAAGTGAGTTCATGGGTTTCGACACGCTTTGCGCAGCTGCTGAGTAAGCACAAAGTAATTACAATTGCAATAAAATTGTAAACTTTGATCGAATTTGAGTGAGAAATAGTTCGGTACATGCTAATATCCTCATTTATACCGACATCGGATTTGGAAAGAACCCAGATAAAGTAGCACGAAAGCCGCATGAACAAAAACGGACAAGCCGCCGCATTTTATGACCTTGAAGGAACGCTGGTTAGCACTAATCTCGTTCATACGCTGGCGTTCTATGCAAAGAGGCAGCAGGGGTTGTGGCAGACCGCAAAGAAGAGTGTCGGTACGCTCGCTAAGCTGCCGTTCTTTGGCGTGACCGATCTTTATTCACGAAATGTTTTCAACGAAGTCTTCTTTCGCAGCTACGAAGGTTTCTCTCAAGATAGGTTGCGTTATTTCTCGGAAGAGTTGTTCGAAGAGGTATTAAAACCGGCGATATTTGACGGTACAGCAGAGTTGATCGCCCAGGGAAAGAAGATCGGACAGAGGCAGGTGGTGCTCACCGGAGCCTTGGATTTCACCATCGACCGGTTGATGGACCATCTGGGCATTGACGATTTCGTCGCTAACCGCCTTGAGTTCGTCAATGGCTATGCAACGGGCCGAGTGCTGCCGCCGGTGATGGCTTCCGCTACAAAGGCGAAGTGGATCCGCGAGTATGCCGAACGCGAGAATATCAATCTCTCTGAAAGTTATGCGTACTCGGACAGCATCTCCGATCTGCCGATGCTCTCGATCGTCGGGCATCCGGTCGCGATTTGCCCGGATTTCAGATTGAAGCAGACTGCGTTGCAGCACGATTGGGCGATTTTAGATCTTAAATAGATATGGCTTTGCAACTAAGACGCAAAACACACGAATCGATCGTGTACATCGACAAAGATTCCGCACCGCGAATAATGCCGAATGGCGAGGATTTTATTCTCGAGGACATTCCGGTCGGGACGCGGGTGATCTATCCGAATCCACCCATCAAGGGCTTGCCAAATCGCGAGGCGGCGATCCGATACGCGGTAAATCATCCGCTCGAGATGGAGCCTCTTTACGCTCTGCTCGAACCGGGCCTGCGGGTGACGATCGCGATGGACGATATCTCGCTTCCGCTGCCGCCAATGGCGACACCGGATCTGCGGCAGACAATGCTTGAGGTCGTGCTTGATATGTGCGCGGCGAATGGCGTGGACGACATCCATCTCATCATTGCAAATTCGCTTCATCGCAAGATGACCGAGTGGGAAATGAAGCGGATGGTCGGTTCGGCGATCTTTAACGAGTATTACCCGGACCGGTATTACAATCACGATGCCGAGGACGACGACGGCCTGGTAACGCTCGGCCACACGCGGCACAACGAGCCGCTGCGGGTGAACAAGCGTGCGATCGAGAGCGACTTGCTCATCTACCTGAACATCAATCTTGTGCCGATGGACGGCGGACATAAATCGGTGGCTGTTGGGTTATGCGATTACGAAAGCTTGCGGGCCCACCATGAGCCGCAGACCATACGTGATTCGCATTCGTACATGGACCCGCCGGCGTCGGAGTTGAATCACAAGGTCATACGGCTTGGGAAACTGGTTGATGAGAACTGCAAGGTATTTCACATTGAAACCGCTCTCAACAATAAGATGTTCCCGGAGGGCTACGACATCCTTACGCGAAACGAGGACGAATTCTCGTTCATGGACCGGATGAAGTGGGAAGCGATGGCCCGGACGTTCTCAAAAATGCCCCGTGCCGCTCGCCGAAAAATGCTGCACGCAATACCGGCGCAGTATGAATTGATCGGCTGCTACGCGGGCAAGACAGAACCGGTTCACGACAAGATACTCGAGCTCAACTATCGGCAGTACGAGATACCGGTAAAAGGCCAGTGTGACATTTTGATCTCGGGCATTCCGGACATATCGCCTTATAACGTCTATTCGGCGTTGAATCCGCTTCTTGTTCAGGTGATGGCTCTTGGCTATCACTTCAACATGTACCGGAACAAACCGCTGCTTAGGAAGGGCGGCGTGATGGTTATAACCCATCCGTGTTTTGACGAATTCGATCATAACTTTCATCCGGCGTATATAGAATTTTTCCATCGGCTGCTGCCGGAATCGCGTGATGCTTTTTATCTTCGCGAAAAATACGAGCGCGAATTTGCAACCAATCCTGCGTACGTCGAGATGTACCGCCGCGGCAACGCTTATCATGGAGCGCATCCGTTCTTTATGTGGTACTGGGGCGAAAATGGCCGACAGCACGTAGGCAAGGTGATAGTCGCCGGCGCCGAGAACGCCCACGTCCCGGAAATGCTCGGCTGGGAGCGGGCGGATAACCTGACCGAAGCGATCGCAATGGCACGGTCATATATGGGCAGGAATGCCGAGATAACGATGCTCCACCAGCCGGTGATCGGGTTGTGTAATGTGACGGATTAGTAATGAGGAAATGGTTAGATGAGCTCGCGTCGGTTCTACATAGGAACTACCTGAAACCGATCGGGTTCAAAAAGAATGCTAGAACGTTTACAAGAGATCAGGGTGAGTATCTTGAAAGAATCAACTTGCAATCGGGGTGGAGTGCCCCCGGAATGAAAAAATGGACGTACTACGTAAATGTTGGAGTAGTCTTCAAGGGCATTCCTCTCGCCGGGATGTCGTTTGGTCAGCCAAATGTACATTGGTCACAGCGTATTGAAACGATTGTCGGCGGTGCATACAAAATTAGACGCTATTCGGAGGAAAAGGATACCGATAGGGAGGCGACAGAGCTCGCCGGATATGTCATCGCCGCTTCGGAGAACGTACAAAAGGAGATTGTCAATATAAGGAAACTCGTAGTGCATCGCAAGAAACCCTGGGCGGAATATCAATTTCCGAGATGACATGGTTTCTTCCTACAGCGGATGTTTCTTGACATAAATCCGTGGCCAAGCTTCGGTGCAAAAAAGGGGAGTGATGAAGCTATCACCAACAGAAATATTCAAGGGTAAGAAGATCTTCTTCATCGGCGGGACCGGTTTCGTCGGGAAGGTCACGTTGTCGATGCTGCTGCATAACTTTCCGGATGTCGGAAAGGTTTACGCGACGGTGCGTGCGCGGGATGAGCACGAATCGACGATACGGTTTTGGACGAGCATCGTAACGTCACACACATTTGATCCGCTACGCGAGAAATACGGAGACAAGTTCGAAGATTTCATAAGAGAAAAGGTCGTCCCGGTTAACGGCGACGTCGGCAACGAATATCTCGGCTTAAGCGAAGCAGAGGCCGCAAAGATCATGGCCGACACCGACATCATCATCAACGGTGCCGGAAACGTGACATTCAATCCGCCGCTTGAATCCGCACTTCGAACCAACGTTGTCGGTTCGAACAACATCATCAAGCTCGCCCGGATGATGAAAAAGCCGCGTGTCGTTCACGTTTCAACCTGTTTCGTTGCCGGCAAACGCAGCGGTGCGATCTGGGAGAATGAACAAGTCGTAGGATATTTTCCGCGGCGTGAAGAGTTAAAGGGAACAACATTCGACGTTAACCGCGAGGTCGAAGACTGCGCCCGTTTGAGCGAACAGGCTCGTCAGGAAGCAGACGACGCGGTGCAAGTTGCGAAGTTTCGCGAGGCCGCACGAGCACGTTTTATCGAAGAAGGTCGCGACCCGGATGACGAATCCGAACTAAAATCCGCTATTTTTCGGGAACGAAAGATGTGGATCCGCGAACGCACGACTGAACTCGGTGCGGAACGAGCTGAATATTGGGGCTGGACGAATATCTACACCTATTCGAAATCGCTTGCCGAGCAGATAATCGCATCGCAGGACGATATCGTTAAGGTGTTGGTGCGTCCCAGCATTGTCGAATCTTCGCAGAGCTATCCTTTCCCGGGTTGGAACGAAGGCTTTACGACTACTGCTCCGTTGATCCTCATTGCACTTCGAGGTCAGCCGATCATTCCGGTAAACGAGAAACTGATACTCGATATAATTCCGGTCGATATGGTTTCTGGCGTTATCATTGCTGCCGCGATGAACGCTCTTGTGGATGATGATCCGCCGTTGGTTTTCCAGGCTTCGTCCGGAGACTCAAATCCGAACGATATGAAGCGTATTGTCGGCCTTGTCGGACTATATAAACGCCAGCATTTTGAGGAAAAAGAGACCGGCAACAAGGTAGTTAACAAGTTAGCGGGAATGGTCGAAGCAATACCCGTGAAGCAGCGTGCTTACGAATTAACATCGGCGCCTATGTTGAACAAGCTTGCAAAACGAGCCGACAGCCTGATGGACAAAGCGACTCCACGCTGGGGCGGCGGACGAATTGGCAATATCATTTCCGACCTGAAGAAGTCGACCGAGGAATTTAAGCGCACGACGCAGGAAACGATGGACGCGTTCGCGATGTTCAAGCCATTCATGATCGATAACGAATATCTTTATCGCTCTGACAACGTGAGGGCGTTGATGTCGGTAATCAAGGAAAAGGAAAAACATCTTCTGCCTTGGTACCCCGAGAAATTGGACTGGTACGACTATTGGCTGAACGTTCATTTCCCGGGAATGCGAAAATGGGTGCTGCCGACCCTTGAGGAAGAGCTCAAGATCCAGGAAAAACGATCGCATACATATAAAGATCTCCTTGATCTTTTCGATACAGCGACCAAGCGATTCCCGACTCGTGTCGCGATGCGTATCGAACGTCATGGACGGAAGGAACAATACACATTTGAAGATGTTCGCGAACTCACGCTTCGTGCTGCCGGCTTCTTTGCACATAAAGAAATAAAGCAAGGCGACCGAGTCATTTTGTTCTCGAATAACATGCCTGAATGGGGCCTAACATATTTCGGAATACTAAGATCGGGCGCAACTGCAATACCGATCGACCCGGCAAGTTCTGTTGAAGAGATCGTTAACTTTGCAAAGGCAGGAGAAGCATCGGCGATAGCGATAAGTCCAAAACTTGCGGGCGAAAATCCGGACCTGGCCGACATTTTGAAAGGCGAAGGCGTTGAGATTCCCGTTTGGGTATTCAGTGAGATCTTTGAAATGCCGGACGAGCTTGAAGAGTCGAAACGCCTTGCCTTGCTGCCGCCAAAGGTCCTCGGCAATGCGGTCGCGTCGCTGATCTTTACTTCGGGAACGACCGGCAAGCCGAAGGCAGTTATGCTCTCGCACAAGAATTTCACGAACATGATCTCCATGCTCTCGAGCGTACTCGACATGGACATCACAGACGGCGTCCTTTCGGTGCTGCCGATGCATCACACGTTTGAGTTCTCGGCCGGTTTCCTAACTCCGTTTTCCAATGGGACGCAGATCACATATCTGGATGAGCTTACAGCCGAAGAATTAACGAGATCGATCGAGAACGGACACGTCACCGGAATGGTCGGTGTGCCTGCGTTATGGGAGATGCTGCATCGACGAATAAAGACTCGGCTTCGTGAACGCGGAGATTGGATCGCTGATGCAGCGGATAACATGATCGAGTTCAATGCATGGCTGCGTGATAACACGCCGTTCAACCTCGGCCCGATCGTATTTTTCCCGATCCATCAGGGAATGGGCGGAAAGATGCGCTATCTGATCTCTGGTGGTTCGGCGCTTAGCGAGAAGGTACAAAAAGACCTGCACGGCCTCGGTTTTACAGTCCTCGAAGGTTACGGCTTGACTGAGTCGTCACCTGTGCTGACGGTCGCACGCCCGGGCAACAAACTGCTTCGTGGAAGTGTCGGTAAGGCCTTGCCCGGCGTCGAGGTGAAGATCGAGAATCCGGACGATAGCGGCGTCGGCGAGGTCGTTGCACGCGGCCAAAACGTGATGCTCGGGTATTACAACAACGAAGAAGCGACCGAGGCCGTGCTGCAGGACCGCTGGCTCCGAACGGGTGACCTCGGCAAGATCGACGAAGACGGAAATCTCTACATTGTGGGGCGGTCGAAGGACGTAATTATCGATTCTAATGGTAAGAACATCTACCCGGACGAGATAGAGGACCTTTATGGCAAGTCAGTTTTTATAAAGGAGTTAAGCGTGGTCGGTTTGCCGGACGATGATGGCGGAGAAAAGATCTCGTCGCTCGTCGTTCCTGACTACGAACACGACATCGCTCTTGCCCGAGCAGAAGTTAACAAGAAGATCGAGGATCATTTTCGTGAGATATCGGCGGGCCTGCCGTTTTTCAAACGGGTCAAGGTCATCCACATTACGCCGTTCGAATTACCCAGGACAGCCACTCGAAAGGTAAAACGGCCGGAAGTGGTCGAAATGCTCAAGACGCTTGAGGAACGAGACCGCAAGAAGACGAAAGCAGCGGTTGAGTCGAAGGGCGACGACAACGCGCTATGGATCCGAAAGATCGTCGCTACGGTTTCAAGCCGGCCTCTGTCGGACGTGGCGATCGACGACAAACTCGCTGATCTTGGGTTCGATTCATTGATGTTTGTTGAACTGCAAGCGGCGGTGGAAGACGCGGGCGGACGGGTGGTCTCTCCTGATACCCTGAATGAGGTGCAAACCGTAAGGGAGTTGCTAACTGCGGTCAATCGTCTCGACAGATCAAAACGTCTCGCCGACGAACCTCGGGTTGAGGAAAAGAAGGACGAAGAGGAGATCTTTATTCCTTCGCTCGTTCGTCGCATAGGTAACGCGGCAGTGGATTTTGCACAAGAGCGTCTTTACTCAAATGTTCTGGACACGACCATCGAGGGCGAAGGCAATGTACCGCAGCACGTGAACTTTATCGTTGCTCCCAACCATGCATCGCACATTGATACGGGTTTGGTGAAGAAAGCTCTCGGAAAGGATGTCGCCGAACAAACGGTTGCGGTTGCGGCAGCGGATTATTGGTTCGACACGAAATACAAACGAGCCTATATGAATAACTTTACGACGCTCGTTCCGATCGAACGAACGGGCTCGCTTCGTCAATCATTGAGGCATGTGACTAGAATTCTTAATGAGGGTTATAACGCGCTGATCTTCCCTGAGGGGACTCGTTCGCTTACCGGCGAAATAGCAGAATTCAAACCAGTTATCGGTTATCTCGCACTTCATCAAAAGATCGGTATCTTACCTATTTATTTGTGGGGAACTTTTGATGCCTATCCAAAGGGGATGACGATCCCGAAACGCGAAAGTATCGGTGCCAAGATAGGAGCAAAGATCGGAAAGCTGCTCTCTTATGAAGAACTTCGTGACATGACTGTAGGCGTCCCGAATACGGAGGCCTATCGTCTGATCGCAGCCCGGGTTCAGCACGAAGTCGAAAATATGCGAGATGGTAAACGTGACAAGTTCGATGTAGCTGCAGTTAGAAAATCCTGGAAAGCAGAACGACGGAGGTCGAGAAAACAGGAGCCGGTCATCGACGAATAATTGAATGGGAAGGACGCGGAAACACGTCCTTCCGCAAGTGTCGGACTACCGAATCTTCTGGATTGCCGGCAGTAGCAGCCCGATGAGAACCGGTACTGCGATGACAGTAATGAGTTCGATCAGGGTAAAGCCGCCCATCTTAGAGAAAAGGTCGATCGCGCGGTCAGTATTATTTGTTTTTTTCATTTTATTGCTCCTTGAGTTTTAGTATTTGGCAGGTCAATTGCCGCCATCAAAGAATGCGTTGGTTCAGCTCAAAAACTATCATTCATTGACATTTAGGAATTATTTTCGTGATGGCCGCGAATTGCTCGGGTTAGGAATCGAATATGTTAAGAGTTTTAGCTGGCCTTGTGCTCGTCATTCTAAGTGGATCTTCTTGGTGTTTCGGCCAGGCCAAGGGTGTCGATAAAACGCGATTGGCGAACGAGGTCAAGGCCGAATTTCAACATGCGTGGAATGGGTATAAGAAATATGCCTGGGGAAACGACGATCTAAAGCCCCTTAGCAAGACCTTTCATAACTGGTATGCCGAGCCGCTTTTGATGACCCCGGTCGATGCGCTGGACACGATGTATCTGATGGGGATGAAAGCCGAGGCGGACAAGACCCGCGATCACATCACGGCGAATCTTAAATTCGACAAGGACATCTACGTTCAGAATTTTGAGATCACGATCCGTATTTTGGGTGGACTGCTGACGAACTACCAGATCACCGGAGATAAGAAGCTTTTGGCAATGGCCGAAGACCTGGGCACGAGGCTGCTTCCGGTTTTCGATTCTCCAACCGGATTGCCTTATAAGTTCGTAAACCTTAGAACCGGTAAAACTCGCGGTGCTGTAACGAATCCGGCAGAAACAGGGACCCTAATTATCGAGTTCGGGACGCTCTCAAAGTTAACCGGTAGGCCGATCTTCTATGAGAAGGCCAAGAAAGCACTGGTCGAGACTTACACGCGTCGGTCGCCGATCGGCCTGGTGGGAACGAACATTAATGTGGAGACCGGTAAATGGACCAATACCGACAGCCACATTAGCGCCGAGATAGATTCGTACTATGAATACCTGCTGAAATGCTCCGTGCTTTTCGGCGACGCCGAGTGCCGCACGATGTGGGAAGACTCGATCGCCAAGATCAATACATATCTCGCTGACGAAGGCGAGAATATGAGCAAGAAGAACGTGAACGGACCGGTGATTCATGGCGATCTATGGTATGGACATGCAGACATGAACACCGGCAAACGAACCGAGACCACGACCGGCGCGCTGGACGCGTTTTTCCCGGCTGTTCTGGCGTTGGACGGCGATCTGAATCGTGCCCGGGCATTGCAGGATTCGATGTTCAAGATGTGGCAGGTTCACGGAATTGAACCGGAGGTTTACAACTACAAAACCGGAAAGGTAGAACATGAGGGTTATCCGCTGCGGCCGGAGATCGTCGAATCGACATATTATCTTTATCGATACACAAAAGACCCCAAATATTTGGCAATGGGTCAGCAGATGTGGCGTGATTTTGTTAAACATTGCAGAACCGATGAAGGCTATGCTCATTTGAAAAGCGTCATCACCAAAGAAAAGAATGACGCGATGCAGAGTTTTCTTTTCGCAGAAACGTTCAAATATTTTTATTTGCTATTCGCGCCTGAGAAAACACTCGATCTCAAAAAGGTCGTGTTCAATACCGAAGCACATCCGATAAGGCAGACCTGGAAGTGATTTATGGCAAAGGCTAAGTCAACGTCGAAACGAACGGCATTGGCAAAAACAGATAACAAGATCCTGATAACCGGCGGCACCGGTTTTCTCGGCACTCATATTGTTCGCCAACTGATAGATTCCGGTGCGAAGAACCTGCGTGTCATGGCGTCAAGTGTCCCGACCTGGATGACCGACAGCGGTGTCGAGGCGATCAACGGTTCGGTCACCGATCGTGCGACTGTCGCAGACGCCGTACGAAACGCATCAGCGATCTTTCATCTCGCCGGCAAGGTTTCGCGCGACAACGAAGACGCCGCGGCGATGAACAAAGTCCATGTCGAGGGGACGCGGATAATTTGCGAGGCAGCTAAGGAAGCGGGAGTCCGGACGATCGTACTCGCGTCTTCCAGCGGCACGATCGCTGTGAGCGAAGACGAACAGATATTTGACGAGACGTTTCCTCAGCCGGTCGATATTATCTCGCAATGGGCGTACTACGCATCGAAGTACTATCAGGAGCGGGCCGCCCTCGAGAATTTTGACGGAGACGGGCGCAAACTCGTCATCATGAATCCGACTCTGCTGCTAGGTCCCGATGACGAGCGATTGAGCTCTACCAAGATCGTTCTGGATTTTCTTGGTCGAAAAATACCATATTGTCCAAGCGGAGGGCTTAGTATCGTTGATACACGCGACGCGGCCGCGGCGTTCATTACTGCCTTAGATAAAGGCCGCCACCAGGAAAAATATCTGTTAGGATCGGCAAATATGACCTTCGCTGAGTTCTTTGGCCGGCTGGAGAGGTTGTCGGGCGTTTCGGCTCCGATGCTTAAGGTGCCGAAGAAATTAGCGGTCGCGGGCTCGTCGATGATCGAGTCGGTATTTAAGAATTGGGGCAAGGCATCGCCCGTCGCTTCAAAAGAAGTCGAGCAAGCAGAGCATTTCTGGTATTTGGATCCGTCAAAGGCAATGGAGGAGCTTGGATTTGTACCCCGCGATCCTCAGGAAACCCTAAACGACTCGATCAAGTACCTACAGGAGTCATTTCTAGGAAAGGGAGTTTTTAAGTAGGGCTCTCACTCGCCAGGTTTGAAGAAAAAGAAGAAGAACATTGCTGCGTACTCCGTTCTTATGCCTTTTGCGTAACCAATAGTACGGCGTGAGCTATCCTCGACCTCGCCGCCCGAATCGACATATCCAAGCGTTCGCCGCGAACCATCCTCGACGGTACCACCGGTGCGGACATAACCAATGGTTCGCCGCGACGAATCTTCAACAGTTCCGTCATTTCTCAGGTATCCGATTGTTCGTCGGGATGAATCTTCTACGGTTCCGTTGGAATTGAAATAGCCAAGAGTTCTGCGGCTGGAATCCTCGACAGTTCCACTCGAATGTATGTATCCGATCGTTCGACGGCTCGAATCCTCGACTGTCTGGGCAGCGGCGATCGTTACACCGGAGATCACGATAATAAGTGCTAGGAAATGTCTTTTCATGCCTTGCTAGTTTGATGCGCCATTTGACCTTGTGCCGGCGAATTTGTAGAGAAAATAGATCGCGAGTCCAAACACTGCGGCGATCAGAATCGGTAATCCTTCTTTAGCAAAGTCAACACGTGTCAATAGCCAAATGATAAGAGCAACCGACAATATGCACGCCGCAATTCCTGCAGGCGCAGTAAATCTTGCCTCGGGCGCGTTGCCGCGTCGCCGAAACACGGGCAGCGCAAGGCAAGTCGTCGCATAGACCAACAGACGTGTGATCGTGGCGATCGCGAGCGCGGTCAGAAAAGATGATTGGATCGTAAGCACGAAAATGACGATCGCTGTAAGAGCTATGGCGAGATAAGGCGTCTTGTATTTGCTATGCGTCTTTGAGAGAACGCCCGGCAGATCGCGATGCTCGCTCATTGCATAAAGGAGCCGAGTGCCGCCCAAGAGTCCGACGTTGAGATTCCCCAGGATGGAGACCAAAGCCCCGATGGTGATAAACCCGGCACCGAATTTCCCGAGAAACACTGAGGCCGAATCTGCCAGCGGCCTCTCAGACATTGCCAGACCCGGAAGTGTTCCGATGCTCACGATCTGAATCAGAATGTACAAAGTCGCTACGACAAGAACCGCGATAAGCAACGCGAATGGCATCGACCGCTGCGGATCACGTGTTTCACCTCCGAGGACCACTGCGACCTCAAAACCGACAAATGCATAGATCAAAAGCAGGACAGCACTTGAAAAGGCCCCATATTCAGGAACCGCGTCAAACGAAAAATTCCCGGCGTCGACAAAGAAAAGGCCTACGGCCGCAAAAACGATAAGCGGGATGAGTTTGCCTGCGGTGAAAACATTGGTCATGAGTGCCGATTGTTTGACCCCGATCAAATTGACGGCCGTTAGGACGGCGACGACCAGGCTAACGATCGCGATACGGCCTCCCGTCGAGTTCAATCGCCCGTCGAAATACCCTAAATAGGTCACAAATAGATTGCAGTTCGCGGCAAACGTTGCAACGCGGACGATCCAGTAGAGCCATCCCACCTCAAACCCTACGATCGGACCGAACGCTTCCCGTGCATAAAGATACGGCCCGCCGGTTTCCGAGAAACGGCTTGATACTTCCGCGTAACACAGGACAATGAAGCCGATGATCACCGCGCAGAGCAAAAATGCTAGCAGACTGTATGATCCGATCAATGCATGGATCTTCGCGGGTAAACCAAAAATGCCCGCTCCTATTATGGTGTTTATTGCGATCGCGGTCAGGTCCCAGCGTCCTATCCCGCGTACCAGATTCTCATGACTCATTCTTAGGCTTTTCGAACCGTTGTGATGCTTTTTCTGAAAGAGCATTTCGTTTATACTCTGAAAACCACATTCCGTAAAGACGCTAATAAAATTAAGAGATGTATAAGAGAACAAGAGTCCCATTGATACTCGCAGTTGTTAGTCTCGTTACGATCGGCGTTTCTGCGCAGCGGTCGCGCGATAAGATCGAGATCGTCAAACCAAAAGACTACTCCGCCCCGGTAATGGAACGATCGGCCAAGCTGCAGGCGATCTTGTCTTCCGCGGTAAGTGACGTGATGACCGCTCATAAGATAATGCCGGAAGAGATCGGCGCGACGCTGATCGATCTTCGCGATCCAAATAGGCTGCAGACTGCGGAGGTCAATGGCGAGAAACGCCTTTATACCGCCAGCGTTGTGAAAATGTTCTATATGGCGGCGCTCGAACGCCAGTTAGAAGATGGAAAAGTCGTGATGACGAAGGAACTCGAACGCGGACTTCACGACATGATCGTCGATTCGTCGAACGAAGCGACACAGTATATTCTCGATGTGCTTACTGACACTTCTAGTGGCGGGGAACTGCCGCCAAAAGAATTTGAGAAATGGCAGTATAAGCGGAACCGTGTTAATCGTTTCTTCGCTTCACTCGGGTATCAGAATATCAATGTCAATCAGAAGACGTTTTGCGAAGACGCGTACGGGATCGAGCAGCAGTCCAGGGCCTATAAAGGCCAGAACAGAAACATGCTGACGACAAACGCGACCGCGCGACTGCTTGCGGAAATAGCACTTCGGCGGTTTGTGAATGAGAAGCGAAGTGAAGCGATGCTATCGCTGATGAGCCGCGATTGGTCAAAACCATCGAACGACCCGGACAATCAAGCCGTAGGATTCACGGGAAAGGCGTTGATCGATAACAACATCACCGGCGCAAAACTGTGGTCAAAGGCCGGTTGGACCAGCAAATCACGACACGATGCCGCCTATGTCGAAACGCCTGACGGACTCAAATTCGTGATCGTGGTATTCACGGAAAATCACGCAAATGAGCGCGACCCGATCCCGAGCATTGCGACAAAAGTCTTGAATGGGTTGCTCGGAAAATAAAAAGGCAATCGGTATCAATTGAACCAAGATCGTACTGCCGGTAAACGGCTATACTTAAATCAAGAATATGAAAAAGAATATTACGCTGATCGCAACGTTTCTCGCCCTTTCAGTCGCGGCCTTTGCCCAAGGGAGCTACAAGAAGCCGCCGAAAGAGATCCAGGAGATCCTCGACGCACCGGCGATCCCGGCAACATCGGTCTCGCCAAAACGCGACAAGATCGCTCTGCTGGAACCACTCCGTTATCCGCCGATCGCCGAACTGGCCGAGCCTATGCTTCGCCTCGCAGGGTCGCGAATCAATCCTCGGACTAACGGTCAGCATCGCCAACCATATTCTGTAAAGGTTACATTGAAGAATATCGCAGACGGGAAAGAGACACCTGTGGCTTTGCCTGCGGGAGCGAAGATCATTACGCCCTCCTGGTCCCCCGATGGGAAGTACATTGCCGCCGGAAATATTACGCCAACCGGGATCGAGCTTTGGATCATTGACACTGCGACAGCCAAGGCAAAGAAGGTGAATGGCGTACAGATCAACACGGCTTTCGGCGGATTTGGGTGGGAAGATTCGACAAAGCTATCCGCGACTCTTGTTCCAACGAGACGTGGGCCGGCTCCATCGTATCAGGATGTGGTTCCCAACGAACCAAGCATTCAAGAAACGTCAGGCCGTGCGGGTCAGATCTCGACCTTTCAAGATCTGCTCAAGTCGCCGAACGATGAGAAACTCTTCGAGTATTACGCGACATCGCAGTTAGCTACGATCGACCTAAATGGAAAAGTTCAAACGATCGGGTCGCCTGCGATAATCGATAATGCTGACTTCTCGCCGGACGGCAAATATATTCTCGTATCTACGATACAGCGTCCATTCTCCTATCTATTCCCGTCATTCAGATTTCCGAAGAAGTACGAGGTCTGGGATTCAAACGGAAAGTTGGTAAAAGCTATTCTCGAAACACCTCTGATAGACAATCTTCCTGCCCAAGGAGTACAGACCGGTCCGCGCGGGCACGGCTGGATCCCAACCGAACCGGCCACACTTATTTGGACCGAAGCACTTGACGGAGGAGACCCGCGAAACAAGGCCCCGTTTAGAGACAAGGTGATGACTCTCGCTGCCCCATTCGCGGGCGTTCCGGCCGAACTTCTCAAAACCGAGCACCGTTTTCAAGGAAGGTCGTTCGGGGAAAGAGATGGTTTGATGCTCTACTACGACTACAATCGCGATACTCAAAGACGGAGAATGTTCGTGACGGATTACCGCGATCCGTCAAGCAGTAAGTTGATCTCGGATCTCAATGTCAATGATCGTTATAACGATATCGGCAATCCTGTTTCCAAGCAGTTACCGAACGGGACGAGCGTGATAAGGCAAGACGGTGAATCGATCTTCCTGACCGGCGCGGGTGCGTCGCCGCAAGGTGACCGGCCGTTTTTCCGAAAACTGAATCTGAAAACGCTTCAGACAGAAGAGATCTTTCGTTCGGGAACCAATGAGTATGAATCATTCGTTGCGATCGTCAGTGATGATGGAACTCAGTACATTACCCGTAAGGAGTCAGTAACAGAACCTCCAAACCTATATATGCGGCAGTATTGCCCGCCGGGAAAGGTTTGCACCGCGCTGGCATATCGTCAGCTAACTGAATTCAAAGATCCGACACCCCAGCTACGAGGAATCAAAAAACAACTTGTTAGGTATAAACGGGCTGACGGTGTCGATCTCTCGTTTACGCTTTACACGCCTCCCGGATACAAAGAAGGAACTCGTCTTCCGACTGTTGTGTGGGCTTATCCACTGGAATTCACCGACACCGCGACTGCAGGACAGGTGTCGGGTTCGACAAACCGTTTTACTCAGATCGGGGGTATTTCGCATTTGTTCTTCCTGCTTCAGGGGTATGCCGTGCTTGACGACACGACTATGCCGGTCGTTGGTGATCCCCTCACGGTAAACGACACATTTGTAAAACAGATCGTGGATTCGGCGAAGGCCGCGATCGACAAAGGCGTTGAAATGGGGGTCGTAGATCCGGAGCGTGTAGGTGTCGGCGGACACAGTTACGGAGCATTCATGACTGCCAATCTATTGGCTCACAGCGATCTCTTCCGTGCAGGAATTGCCAGAAGCGGCGCATACAATCGGACCCTTACACCGTTCGGTTTCCAGTCTGAGCGCAGGACTTTTTGGGAAGCCCCCGAAATTTACGCAAAGGTCTCGCCTTTCTGGTATGCGGACAAGATCAAGGAACCGATCCTGCTAATACACGGCGAAGCGGACAACAACCAAGGCACATTCCCAATTCAGTCGGAACGCATGTTCGCTGCCATACGCGGCAACGGCGGGACGGCGCGACTGGTAATGTTGCCGCTGGAGGCACATGGTTATGCTGCCAAAGAATCGACTGAGCATACGTTATTTGAGATGGTCCAGTGGTTTGATAAATGGGTCAAGAACGCAAAACCCCGGGGAAGTTCGCAGGCTGGGAATTGAGCTGCCGGAGAATTAGGTCCTGAATTATCGAACCTTCAACTGAAAAAGGTGAACGATGGAATTCGTTCACCTTTTTCTGAAGTAGGGGTGTTTCTCGGTGCTGGAATGGGACGCTTCGTTTGCCCTATTGAATGCCGAGAAACTCAAATATTTGCTCGTCAGCTTTAGCCCGGAGCTGCGGATCGAAGGTTGTTTCTATCTGTCTTTGCTGCAGGAGCAGTTCCGCTTCATCGGATTCGACGGGCCGCGCAAAAAGGTATCCTTGACCGAGTTTGCAGCCCAGGATCTGAAGTAGTTCGAGTTGAGCTTCCGTCTCGATTCCTTCGGCTACGACCTCAAGGCCCAGGTTTGCGCCAAGCATCAATATCGTCTTTACGATCGCATCGCTCTTTTTATCATTCCCCAGTCGATTAATGAAGGATCGATCGATCTTCAGGCGATCAAAGGGGAATTGCTGGAGATAGCTTAGACTCGAATATCCGGTTCCGAAATCGTCCGTTGAGAGGCGAATACCTAGCCCACTAAGTTCGTTCAGCACCGACAGAGATCGTTCGCGATGCTCCATGACGGTGCTCTCTGTAACTTCGAGTTTCAGCTGTTTTGGATCGAGGCCTGTTTCCGCGAGAATATTTCTGACCTTTTCTGCCAGAGATGGGTGCATCAACTGCTTTGCCGACAGGTTTACGCTGACAGATAGACTCAAGTCGGATCGTTCTTGCCATTCCGAAGTCTGCCGGCACGCTTCGTTCAGGATCCATTCACCGATCGGGACGATCAGTCCGGTCTCTTCTGCTACTCCAACAAACTCATTCGGTGAAACAAGTCCAAGAACCGGATGCCGCCATCTTATCAATGCTTCAAATTCACGAACCCGCCCCCGGTCCAGATCAACGATAGGTTGATACAGTACCTCAAATTCGTTGCGCTCAACCGCGTGCCTAAGATCGGTCTCAACCTGCAAAAGGTTCAGGTTGCGCACGTGCATTTCCCGGTCAAAGATCTCGAATCTCGCCTTTCCGCCTTCTTTTGCTCGGTACATCGCTGCGTCCGCGTCGCGAAGATAATCCTCCGGCTGACGCTTAACCTCATCGGAAAGTATGATGCCAACACTCGTCGTCGTGAACACTTCGTAATTGTCTATTGTGAACGGCTCCGCGATCTTTGTTTGAAGCCGCTCGACGACAGCCGCGACGTCGAACTCGTCACCTGTACGATTGAGGAGTATCGTAAATTCGTCACCACCAAGCCTAGCGACAACATCCCCTGGCCTTAGGCAGCCTTTCAGCCTCCCGGCGATTGCGATGAGCAGTTTGTCGCCGATCACATTCCCGAGACTGTCGTTTATGACCTTAAAGCGATCGAGATCAAGGAATAGTACGGCAAACCTTGCGTCAGGATTTTCATTAGCGCGCTGGATCGCCAGATTTAGATGGTTCATGAACTCGATCCGGTTTGGAAGGTCGGTCAGTGGACAGTGTCTCGCGTAGTAATTCAACTTTTCTTCACTTAACTTCTGGTCGTGAATGTCAGTGTTTGTTCCAAACCATTTGATGATGTTTCCAAAGGCGTCCGTCCCGGCGGTGGCCTTTGCGACGTGCCAGCGATATTCGTCATCGTGTCTTCGCAGTCTGAATTCGGTCTCGTATGGCTCTCCGCTCTTTAAGGAGTGAAGCCATCTATTCATCGCCTCGCCTAGGTCGTCGGGGTGAACCACGTTTTTCCAACCTTCCCCCAACATCTCGTCAAAACTGCGGTCAAAATATTCGAGCGTGCGTTTGTTCACGTAATCGAGCATGCCGTCGGGGCGTGCGGTCCATATCTGATGAAGAATTCCTTCACCCAGTTGGCGATACCGATGTTCACTTGCCTTCAATGCCTCTTCCGCTCTTTTTCGTTCAGTTATGTCACGCCCAATCCCTTGGACCCCGACAGGCCGGCCGTCTTGGAACATTAGACGCGTACTGAGCTCAAGCGATACACGGTTGCCTCCCTTTGCAATGATCTCGAGTTCATAGGCGGTCGGCCCTTTACCCGCGACTTTCAAAGCGGTCATCCGTTTGGCGACTTCGAGAAAATCGGGAGCGACAACTTGCCCGATATTCATTTTCGAGGCTTCTGCCCGCGAATAGCCCGTAATGATCTCGCCCGCCCGGTTTATAGAGGTAAAGTTCCCGCTCAGATCATGTGTGTAAATGAGGTCGTTGGCATTTTCGAAAAGGTCCCGATAGCGTTCTTCATTTTCCCGGATCGCTGCCTCGATGCGTTTTCGTTCCGTAATATCACGTGCGATTCCCTGGACGGCGACCGGTTTACCATCCTTTCGGATCGCACTTGTGTTGACCTCCAGCGTTATACGGCTACCGTCTTTTCGGACACAGTCAACCTCATACGAGGTCTGTTTCGTTCTGCCGTTCAACTTGGCCGCTAGCTTCTTCTTCATCAACTCATAGTGTTCGGGTACAGCGACCTGCCGCATATTGAGCTGCAAAGCCTCGTCGCGCGTGTAACCAAAAACACGTAGTCCGGCGTCATTTATTGAAAGATAATTACCCTCCAGATCGTGGACATATATGATGTCGTTCGCATTTTCAAATATGTTTCTGAATCTTTCTTCACCAAGCCTTAGCTGTTCTTCGGCTTGCTTCTGCTGGGTGATGTCGAGGATCACTCCTTCTCGACAGACCACATTCCCATTCTTGTTTCGGATCAGACAACCGCGATCGCGGACCCAGTGAATTTCGCCTTCCGCATCAATAATGCGGTATTCGTAATCGACTTCTTCCCCGGTTTCCGTTGAAACGGTGGTCTGATGGAAGACCCACTCACGGTCGGACGGATGGATAACGCGAATCCACATTTCGGGATCTGCAAGCCATTCCTCGATCGGGTAGCCAAAGCGGGAGAATGCCGGGCTGACGTAGATGGGCGAATATGGCGGAGTCGGGTCGACAGCGTAGAATAACACCGGAAGATTCTCAATGAACCCGCGGTATTGATCGTCCGTTAGTAGTTGTCCTGCGTTCACTACTGGATCGAGACCGTCATTAACGCCGTGCCTATTCGGGTTTTCCAGATTGCCGGCTTTTTTTGAACGTTTCATGCTCATAGATGCAAAAGAGCACCTGAGTAAACTTGAGGTGTGGATACACGTGGAACGGGTAAGAGCTTGTCTGAGTTTCTTTGCCCGTATTTAGTCGGTAATTTAAGCCTAGAACGTGAGTTTGAAGATAGTCGAATTGTGGCAATGTGAGGTCGCCGATAGATCTCCAGCGGATATTGTAAGATATTTGAGTTGCTTTTGGAATAAAAATCTTTTGTAGGCCAATGGGCTAAACCCCGACATAAGTATGATTTCCGACCTTTCCGAAAGTCATCGAAGGTTGACAGGCATTTTTTCAAAGGACGAGATCGAGTCCATCGAACCGATAACGGGCGAACAATTAGAACGGTTTGAGCGCGATGGGTTTGTTATCGGTGTACCACTCTTGGGCGCGACTCAGATCGATCAATTGCGTTCTGAGCTTGAAATGTTGATGGCTCCTGGTCAGGCCGACAATCGACTCTTCTACGAATACCACTCCAATGAGTCTGACGATCCCCACAAGCGTCTTTTTCACGCGCTCGGTGCATGGCGAGTTTCTACGGCATTTCACGATCTGGTCTTTTTCCAGCGTTTGATAACTGCAGCCGAACAGCTATTGAAGGGTCCGGTTCGACTCTGGCATGATCAGGTGTTTGTAAAGCCAGCAAGGGATGGGGCGGTGGTTGCATGGCATCAAGATTATTCCTATTGGACCCGGACCGTGCCAATGGCTCATCTTACTTGTTGGATCGGGCTCGACGATGCCGATGAAGAGAATGGCTGTGTTCATTACGTACCGGGTAGTCATCGTTGGCCCCTGTTGCCTCGCGAACACCTGGCAAACGACATGAATGCCGTATTTTCTTATCTGGATGCGGAACAGAAGACGTCGTTCAACCCCGTCGCATCTGTACTGAAAGCAGGAGCTGCGAGTTTCCACCACCCGATGACGCTGCATGGATCTTTTGAAAATAGGTCTGAAAGGCCAAGGCGCGGTGTCGTGATCAATTTTATCGGGGATGGCGTTAGATCCAACACTAACGAGGAATTGCTTTCCGGAGTTCCCATTGTGCCGAAGGGACAAAAGCTTGAAGGCCAGTTCTTTCCGCTTCTTTCTCAATGAGTCTTTGCGCTTCTCGATCCAATTGAAACAGGCTACACTTGCCTCATCTCATGCTTACCATTTAAGGAACTAATGAATATGAAAACGACAGTTTTGGTCTTGATAGTTTTAACGCTAACTATCTCTGCGCTGGGGCAAACAATGCCGAAGGATGCCGACCCTGTCTTGTGGCAGCGCGCGCTCAAGATCCATAGAAACGCCATCGTTATCGACGGACATAATGACATTCCTTCGCCGATGGTCGATGAGGATTTCGATCTTGCTTCGAATTCGATCGGAAAGTTTCACAAGGACGGATCGCCGTTTCACACTGATCTGGCGCGGTTCAAAGCAAGCGGCATAACTGGCGAGTTTATGTCGATCTACGTTGGCGGCGAGATGTTGAAAACCGGCGGTGCGATGCGGCGGGCGATGGACCTCATCGATGCGACCTATCGCGAGGCCGAAAAGCATCCTCAGCAAGTAATGATGTGCACGACGTCGGGCGAGATCCGCCGGGCCAAAAAGCTGGGTAAGGTCTGCTTGTTGATGGGAATCGAAGGCGGATATGCGATCGAGAATTCGCTTTATGCCCTGCGAAATTTCTATCGCCTTGGCATTAGGTATATGACCTTGACCCATAATGTTTCGCACGATTGGGCCGACGCACACAGAGGCGAGGTCAAAAATAACGGCCTGTCCGATTTTGGGAAAGAGGTAGTTAAGGAAATGAATCGCCTTGGCATGCTTGTCGATATTTCGCATGTGTCAGTGAAGGTAATGAACGATGTTCTTGATATTTCGACTGCACCAATAATCGCATCGCATTCGAGTGCACGCGGCATTAGCGACCATACGCGAAATGTGCCGGATGAGGTCCTCAAGCGAGTTGCGAAGAACGGCGGCGTAATGATGATCAATTTCTATCCTTCGTTTCTTGACTCACGGACCAATCAAGAGGAGAACGATCGGGCGGCACGACTACGTCCCCAGATCGAGGCTCTGAGAAAGCAGTTCGAGAATGATCCCGACGGTTATAACGAGGCCGAGAGAAAGCTGTTCGCGGCAAACCCGATCTACGTAGCTGACTATAAGCGGATCGTAGATCACATTGACCATATGAAGAAGGTCGCCGGGATAGATATTGTTGGACTTGGTTCAGATTTTGACGGTGTTCCGTTCCTACCTACGGGAATGAACGGGATGGAGGATCTGGTACTGATCACTTATGAGATGCTGCGGCGTGGATATTCTGAGCAAGACATTCACAAGGTGCTTGGTGGGAATTTTCTTCGAGCATTCGCTCAGGCCGAGAAGGTCGCCGGAAATCGGCAGATCAGCGGGCAGGGAAGTCTCAAAAAACTTGCACCGCCAAAGATCGGCCAATGATATTGTCCAGATCTTGGTTGCCGGGGCGGTCGTAAATGGCCGCCTTTTGTTGTTTTGGGACCCGATCCACGTCGATTCAAGACAGGAAATGGATCGCATCGGTAAATGCAACAACGCAGGGCCTTTTTGCTTGACTTACGACCTTAACAAGCGTATAAAACCTGCGTCTTCCAAATCACGACAATTCCCACTTCTCGGGCGAACGGCTGTCTAATAGGATGCGGCAGCTGATCGAACTGCTCAAAACAAGCGTCGTATCAAAAAAAAGAGGAGATCTATGCGAAGGAGAATCATCGTTTTTGTAGTGTTGATCGGAACGTCAGTGTTTTTGTCAGCGTGCGGCGAACAGGCAGCGACCAATAATGCAACAAATAAGCCGGCGAACGCCGCGAATAATGCTAACACTTCGAAACCAGACACAGCCGCAGTTGAAGGCGATGTGAAAAGAATGATCGCGGATTTCGAGGCGGCACTCAATAAGAACGACGCCGATGCGGTCGGAAAATTCTACGCCGACGATTATTCGTTGATCGACCAAAACGGAGAAATGCAGACAAAGGCATCCCGCTTGGAACAGATCAAGTCTGGTAAGGTCAAATGGGAAGGACTTAAGTTCAATGACTTAAAGGTCAGGACCCATCCGGCAGGTGATGGAGCGGTCGTTTACTCCCGAGCGACCGGTAAGACGACGATGGACGGCAAGACCGAAGAGCGAAACTCTATGGTCACTTGGGTCATGCGGAAAGGCCCTGACGGCTGGAAGTTCATCCATGCTCAAATTACGGACATAAAGGCAGGTGCACAGAAACCATCTGAAGAGAAACCCGCGGCTGCTAACACCGCTCCCGCGAACAAATAGAGCGGGTCCACCTAGATTTCATTAAAAATGCGGGGCACGACAAGTCGGCCCCGCATTTATTTCTCCTTACCTGAATCTACATTCCCGCGCCGTGGCACTTCTTGAACTTCTTGCCTGAGCCACAGTAGCAGGGTTGATTGGGTTTCATCTTTGGCGTGTCTCGGACATAGGGTGTATGTCGAGCGGCCTCGGCACCTGCGGCCTCGGCGGTCGCCATCGCCCCCGTAAATGCCATTCCCGCCGCCTGTTTTCGCGCCCGCTGTTGAGCGAGACGTTCCAGACGTTCACGCTCTTCCTGTTCGTCTTGTGTAACAACGTGAAGGTGGAAAAGCGATTTGCACGTATTTGTGTCGATGCGGTCGAGCATGTCCTGAAACATATCGAACGACTGCTTCTTGTATTCCACGAGCGGATCTTTTTGCCCATATCCTACCAGGCCAATACCCTGCTTGACCTGATCGATCGAGAGAAGGTGGTCTTTCCACTGTGAATCGATGATGTTGAGCATAATGTATCGCTCGTAAGCCCGCAGGGATTCTTCGCCGGCAAGTTTTTCCTTTGCAGCATAGTTTGCCGACGCCTTCTTCCAGATCGCCTCCTCTATCTGATCGGGATTCATTGAGTGGAAATCAACTCCTGCGTCTTTAGCAGGATCGACGGCATAAATACTCTCGATCTCTGCGGCAAACGTATCAACGTCCCATTTGTCCGGTCCGGCCTCAAGGCTTAAGAAACTATGAGTAAGATCGTGAAGAAGATCTTTTGCAACGCCGTTCTCACCGAGAAGATACTCGCGATGTTCGGGTTCGAACATAAGTTGACGACGGAGTCCGTAGATGGTTTCACGCTGTTTGTTCATAACGTCGTCGTATTTGAGAACGTGTTTGCGTGTCTCGAAGTTACGGGCTTCGACAGCCTTCTGCGCTCGTTCGATCTGCTTGGAGACGGTGCGAGATTCGATCGCAACACCCTTTTCCATCCCGAGCCATTCCATCATCGAACGAACCTTATCGCCCGCGAATATGCGCATCAGGTCATCTTCGAGGGAAAGGACGAACCTCGAGGATCCGGGATCGCCCTGACGGCCGGCTCGGCCGCGGAGCTGATTATCTATGCGCCGTGATTCGTGGCGTTCAGTGCCGAGGATGTGAAGGCCGCCGACGGCGACGACTTCTTTGTGTTCCTCAGCGACGACGGCTTTCGCTTTTCTCAGCTGCTCTTCAAATTGTTCGGGCGTTGCCTCGTCCGGATTGATCTCCATCCGTTTCAGGTATTCGTTCGCGAGAAATTCAGGGTTGCCGCCAAGCAAAATGTCGGTACCGCGGCCCGCCATGTTCGTTGCGATAGTTACAGCGCCTTTGCGGCCGGCCTGTGCGACGATCTCGGCCTCACGTTCGTGGTACTTGGCGTTGAGAACATTGTGCGGAATACCGATCTTTTTCAAACGGTCCGAGATCAATTCCGAATTTTCAACGGAAACAGTACCCACAAGGACGGGACGGCCCTCAGCGTGCAGATCCTTGATCTCATCGACCACCGCATCCCATTTTTCGGGCAGCGTACGATAGATCATGTCGGAATTGTCCTTTCTGATCATCGCCTGGTTTGTAGGGATTATTACGACATCAATGTTGTAAGTCGTTCCGAACTCCTCCGCTTCTGTTTCGGCCGTACCGGTCATGCCTGACAGCTTCTCGTACATTCGGAAGTAGTTCTGCAGAGTGATCGTCGCAAGCGTCTGGTTTTCGCGTTCGATCTTGACGCCTTCTTTTGCCTCGACGGCTTGATGAAGCCCGTCAGACCAGCGTCGTCCCTGCATCAGGCGACCTGTGAAATCGTCAACGATTATGACCTCGCCGTCCTGCACGACGTAATGATGATCGAGCCGATAGAGCGTATGGGCCTTGAGAGCTTGTTCTACGCAATGGAGCAACTCCATATTGCCGGGATCGTAGAGATTCGCGACACCGAGAAGTTTTTCCGCCTTAGAAACTCCTTGTTCCGTCAGCACTGCAGAGTGGTTCTTTTCATCTACGAGATAGTCGCCGGTCGTTACCTTTGTCTCTTCGTCCTTGTGGCCTTTTTCGAGTCGTGGAATTATGTCGTTTGCAACGTAGTACTTATCAGTAGCATCGTCTGTTGCTCCGGAAATGATGAGCGGGGTTCGGGCTTCGTCGATAAGGATCGAATCGACTTCGTCGATGATCGCATAGTAATGATCACGCTGGACGAGCGATTCGACATCGAACTTCATATTGTCTCGAAGGTAATCGAAGCCAAACTCATTGTTCGTGCCGTACGTGATATCTGCTGAGTAAGCTTCCTTTCGCTCGACGTCGTCCATATCGTTCTGGATACAGCCGACTGAGAGGCCGAGGAATTTATGGATCTTGCCCATCCACTCCGCGTCGCGAAGTGCGAGATAGTCGTTAACCGTGACGACGTTTACGCCGCGGCCGGTAAGTCCGTTTAAATATGACGGTAAGGTCGCGACGAGTGTCTTACCTTCGCCCGTTCGCATCTCAGCAATGCGGCCTTGGTGCAATGCAATGCCGCCGATCATTTGCACATCGAAATGCCGCATGCCCGTTACGCGGCGAGAAGCCTCACGTACGGTCGCAAACGCTTCAGGCAAAAGATCGTGAAGGATCTCCTGTTCGGCTTTTCGGCGCGCTGCTTTATCGTCGATCCCTTCGAGATGCTTTGCGATGATCTCTTTGAATTTCGGCGTCTGAGCTTTTAGCTCGTCGTCCGAAAGCTTCTCGATCTTAGCTTCCAAATCGTTGATCTCGGCAACGATCGGCCGAGCCTTCTTCAGAAAGATATCGCTGCTCGATCCGAATACTTTTTTGACTAATTTATCTGCAAAACTGTTAACTGCCATGATTTCCTCTTAATCGTCCAACAAACTTCAGTCTGTTGAAATACTGAAGCTCAAGAGTTCAACAAACTAAAGATTGTTGGACATTTGTTCCGAAGTTTTGAGTTTATGGCGAAAATGATCGGGTGTTGATCCCGCTCGCCGCTACTTTGCGTCTTTCGCAAGTAGGGCGTCGAGACCGGCGCGAGGAAGGCGAGTGACTATGACCAAATGACCGTTCTGGGGTTCGATCTGAACATTTGAACTTTGGATGATCGATTCAAATGGTCGCTCCGAACCAGTGGAGTTGATCAAAAACGCAGATTGTAGTTCGGAGAGTTCCCCACGGGATGGAGAATACTTGATCTCGATCCTTTGGTGACGAGTATCTCCTTTCCAATCAATACTTTGTGTGTAGTCTGAGACGCTAAAAAACTGTTCTAACGTTGGGGTAAAGGTAGTGAAATAGGTCAAATTCGAGAGGCGACACCCATCGGGACACGCTCTATTCAACTTTTCACCGAACCTTAGTTCGTCATTGTAACTATCGAGAACATATTCGGCGTAAGCACTCGCAAATTCCCGGAAACTTGCGGAATTAACAATTTCGGCCGCAGCAATTGTGTCGTCCGGCTTAGTATCAAGATCGTCCTTGACCTCGATCTCGTCCGTGATCTCAAAGTTACGCGTCGTCGCCGAGTGAGCGAAGACCTGCGGAGCTGAGCCACCAACCATCAACAGGCTGAGGTACACGCCAAGCGTGGTAAGTACGAGGATAGAGTTTTTGCTTTTCGTGATGGTCAATGCTTATTTCGCCGCAGTGTTGTCGTTTCGATTTGTCATCGCATTCCCGCTGGGTTTTTTCGATTCAGCGGCTTGTTCAGCGAGTTTTCGTTCGATCATCTTATGGACGATCTCCTTCGGTACGTTGAACGTAATTATCAATTTCTTGCCAACCTGTTCGACCTTTGCATTTTCAAGAAGGATAAGGTCGTCCTTGTCGTTTTCGTCGGCATCGACAGCCTGCTTTTCTTTCATCTTCATCGAGATGAGTGAACCCAGAAGGCTGCTGAGCGTTCGCGCTCGATTCTCACTTTCGAGTTCGGTCTGAACCACTGCATTCAAATTCGCCAGGTCCTGTTTGACCTGAAGATCAAGGTCCTTGCCGCTAAGGTCGGATAGGTATTTCAAATAGCCGCTTTCGTTTATAGCCTCAATACCGCGTTTTACCACATCGATCATATCCGGATCCGGACTCGACGCGGCAATGTACTTAAAGCTCTTCGGGTCAAACTTTCCTTCTTTGTTAAGCTTCCCGCGGGCGTTGATCGAAAATTCAGACTGAAGATCGACCTCATTCTTAGAAACCTTTTCGTTTACAAGATCCCCAAGGTCTTTGAACGGCCGTTTGTTTATCTCGTTCGGATCGACCGGTTCGGTCGGGTCGACAGCCGGATTTCCGGTGTTGCTGTTAGTCTTTGCTACGCTCTTTTCCGCATCGGACTTTTCAGAGTTGGAGCTGCCCTTTCCTTTTTTACTTGGGCTTTTGGCCGAAGCTGTATTCGTATCCGAAAGATCGAACGGAGAATCCGGAATATCGCCTACGACGGCATTCTTGTTCTGTTTTGGTGCGATCGCCGGGGTATCGACCAGGCTGTTTCCACTCTGTACCGGGCTTACGGATGGTATCCCAGGGGCGATAAAACCGTTGTTCGGATTCATCGCGATCTGATCCTGAGGCGGAGTTTCCCGATAGAAATAGCCTTCAGGATACTCGAACTGCGGAGGGACACCCGTTTGATCTATCCAAGTGACCTCAGCCTCGCCAAGATCCGTCCGATCGTATGCGGTATCTACATATTCACGCTCAGTGCCGAAAAGTACCGTTCCCACGTAAGCCAGATCGAGAACCTGGCATACCCGGCCGACGAACGGGCTGTCGCAGCCGCGCGCCATCAAAACGTTGGTCTGGGCCATAACCCCGAAGAACGTAAGATTCAATAATAGCGAAATACCGAGGATCGAGTATAAACGGCGATCAAGTTTCCACGTGCCGACCTCGTAGTGATAGAACATATCGCCCTCACGGAGGGGTTCTGCCGGCACCTCAAAACTGTATGATTCCTGGTCGAACATATTACTTTACGCATCTAAAATTGGCTGAACTGCAAGCCTTTCGAGTTAGACGCTTTGCCCGCAAAAACAGTTGCGGTACAAATTGTCCATTTTAACAGCTCGCGGCGGTAATTGGAAGAATTGGATCATATTCGTTACGCTTAGCTAACAGCAGCAAACTGAAGTTTGTTGTACGCAACTATGCCGAGACGCTCCGACAACCGACCCCGCAGCCGAACCGGTAAACGACGATCGCCGCGCCCCATAGACGAACGAAACAATAAACGCGGAATTGCAGGCGAAAGTTCTGCGCGGTTTGAGGAATTGAGGCAGACCATCGGGCAGATGAAGGCTACCGAAAGGCTTTTAGAGGGGATCGGCATTCCGGAAGCTCAGCCTTTTCGACCCGACCCGTTTCAGATCGAGGCACTTGAAGCGATCGAACACGAGGACGTGCTTGTCACGGCCCCCACCGGAAGCGGCAAGACATGGATCGCTCGTGAAGAGATCCGACGGCTGCTCGCAAAAGGACAGCGTGCCTGGTACACGACTCCGCTAAAGGCTCTCACGAATTCGAAATATGTTGAGTTTTCTGCTGAATTCGGTGCCGAGAACGTCGGTATCCTAACTGGTGACCGCAAGGAAAACACCGACGCTCCGCTCATCGTCGGCACAACGGAGATCTATCGAAACCAGCTTTTTGACGCTCTAAGAGAAGGGGAACAGGTACGAACTGATTTCGTCATTTTGGACGAGGCCCATTATCTCGCAGACGAGGAACGTGGGCATGTTTGGGAGGAAGCCATTATCCTGACACCTCCGCGAATCCGTATACTGCTGCTTTCGGCGACGGTAGGAAGGGCCGAGGAGTTTGCCAAATGGATCGAGGAAGTTCGCGGAGGAAAGGTCCACGTTATCAATCGGGCAGGTACCAGACCTGTGGAGCTTCGGGCGGCATATCTTTCGCCCGGTCTTCAGCTATTTCCACTTTTCGATGATGCCGGGCATTTCAATCGCGATGTCGAGCAATTCGCGGCCCCTAAACGACAAGGCGGCGGTAGATTTCGCCGACGATGATAAGCGGAAGCCCGCGCGTAAGCAAGGGCGAAGCGTTCAAAGGGAATTTCATGTCTTTGCTGACGCAAGGGCTTTTGCACCCTCAGCTATTTCTTTGCCAACAAACCGACCAGAAAATCCATATCTGTTTGGGCGATCACCAGGTCCATCGAAACGTCGTTCCCTTTCGCGGTGAACTTCACGTTTTCGATCAGGCGGGCATAGACCTTTTTGTCGGCTCCCTTTGCGTTGCCAAGGAAAGCCTTGCCAAGCATCTGGAGGCCCTCAAGAGTGTCTCTCAAGCTAACGGCTTGTTCAGCTTGAAGTGTCCGGGCAGTCGCAGAGATCGATGTTGTGTTTCCGGAAACGTCCATGGTGCCATAAAGATACTTTATCGAATCGATATCCTTGCCAAGCTGGTCGTTTTCAAGAGGAAGGAATACGCTCATTCCTTCGGGCATACGGGCT
>JAEUQK010000022.1 GCA_016789265.1 Blastocatellia bacterium | reverse complement strand
GTAAGCGAGATTGGCAAGATACTGCCACACCTGCGTTTGGTGCAGGTCACGCGGCGGCCACATGTGTGCGTGGACATCTACGAAGCCGGGAATGATGGTCTTGCCCGTTACGTCGATGGTCTTTGCACCGGCGGGGATCGTTACCTTTCCCTTCGGGCCGACTGCGACGATGCGGTTGTCGGTCACGACGACATCGCCTTTCGGGATTATCTCGTCACCCTTCATCGTGACGATCTTTGCACCTGAAAGGACGACCGTTCCGCTTGGTTTAGCTCTCGGTGATTCGACGATGATGTCGTATTCCTGAGGCTTATCTTCGTTGACATTCTGGCGGTAGAGCTTTGTTCCCCACGACCAGCTAACTGACTTGCCGTCTTCGGAATATTCGAGATAATCGCCGCCGTAGATCGACATCTTCTTGAAAGGAACGCTTGACGTCGGCGCCGCGAGGCTCACCGTAACCGTCTCTCTGCCGACACGCGGGATGGTCACGAGATAGTGCTTGCCCTGCAGCTCGACAAACGCCTTGTCGCCGGACGGCGAGACCTTTATCGTTCCTGCGTTCGGAAGCTGCGGAGGCGTTCCTTTTCCTGTTACACGCAGATGGGTCCGGCGGTCGTAGCCGTCAAGCCGTATGGAAACGAGCCCTTGTCCGGTCGTCATAAAGACGCGGTTCGGGTCGCTGGAGAAATGAGGCCCGCGTCCGCCCTGAGTAGAGCCGATAAGCGTCGAAGCACCGCCGTTTGCGGGAATGTAGCGAAGGTCGAGGCTCGTGAAACCGCCGTTTCCTGTGACCTCGCCCGGTGTCTTTCCGTGAAGTGCTTCTTCCTCGGGAGACGAGAACAAGTGGTCTTCGCGGATGTCTGCAAAAAGCTGATCAGCGACAGCACCCGTGATGTAAACGATCTTCGAGCCGTCCGGCGAATAGACAGGGCTTGAATAATAAGCCTCGGTCGAGGTCAGACGCGTCGGATTTCCGCCGGTCGAAGCGATGCTGTAAATGTGCCCGCCGGTTTGGCTCCAGGTCACGTAGGCGATCTTGCTGCCGTCGGGCGACCATGCGGGCATGAACTCGCCGTCGCTTCCGCTTGTAAGACGTGTTGGTTTGCCATCGGGAAGATCTTTTACGTAGAGACGATTGAACGCCGTGAACGCAACACGCTTACCGTCAGGCGAGATGGTCGGATAGCGGATAAGGCGGGCCTTTACGGTCGCGGAATCGTCAACCTTGTAGTCAAAATGAACGCGTGGGCCGATCTCGGCTTCGACGTTTGCCGTAAACGGAATGGTCGTCGCCTGTCCCGTTGCAAAATCGACACGCTTGATCTTTCCGTCGATGGGAACGATGAGCGACTTTCCGTCGGGCATAAAATCGTATCCCGGGAACGTGTCGCGTGTCGCACGAGATTCCTGATCGTCGCGTGTTACGCCGTTGATAAGCCAGCGTTCCTGACTGGTTTCGAGATTGCGGACACGGAGAGCTGTCTTGGTGCCGATGCGTGTGGCAAAGACCATATCCTTCCCGTCAGGAGAAATAACGGGGCGCATCGCACTTCCGCCTGCGTTGGTCAGGCGTGAAACTTCGCTCGTGTCGCGGTCAAAGCGGAATATTTGCCAAATCGGGAACTGGGCGTTGTAGTTGAACGCTCCCTGACGCTGTGCAAAGTAGATGAAACGTCCGTTCGGCGAATCGACAAGGCCCATCGTGTTCATTCGCGGAGGAAACGGTCCTGGCTGACCCGGTCCCGGAAGCGGTGGAGCCGGCGGGCCGATGCTTACACCCGAACCGCCATCCTTGTGGTACATGAAAGGATAGAAGGTGCCGATGGATTGGTCGGACTTAGAAACGATGATGTAATTGCCATCGGACGTCCAATTCGGCGAGACCCACATCGCCTTCTTGTCTTTTGTGATCGCTTTTGCGTCGGTACCGTCGGTCTTGCTGACCCAGACGTTCTCGGCACCGCTGCGGTCGCTAAGAAACACGATCGATTTGCCGTCCGGCGAGAACTTAGGCTGGCTTTCAAACGCCATTCCTCCGATGATGCGTTTTGCTTCGCCTCCGGCGATCGGGAGCGTGTAGATATCGCCGAGCATGTCGAACACGATAGTGCTTCCGTCTGGCGAAACGTCGAGAGACATCCACGTGCCTTCATCGGTCGTGAACTTTATTGTCTCTGCGGGCTTTAGCGGAAGCTCTTCCGGCTGTTTTTCGTCCGGTTTCTTCTCGTCTTTCTTTTCTTCTTTCTTGTCGGCAGGCTTTGGCTGGTCCTGTGCAAGTGCAAAAGCAGGCAGCACGAACGCTGCCAACATGACAGCGGCAATAAACCTCTTGATCGGTCCGTAAGCGAACATCTGGTTTCTCCTATATGAATTTCTCGAATGGATCTAGGATCTGAACAGTTTGGTATTACGGCTGAGAGGGCAAATGGGTTTCATCAGCAATGAGAACGGAGAAGTTAAAATTGGGAATTGGGAATGGAGAACCGACTTTCGGAGATCCCCAATTCGCCAAGGTCCGTTAACCACTACTCACTTTCTGTTGCACCTGTACTACCGTCTTAAACTTATCAGTTTGTCCTACCAATACCTGGTACGATCCAGCCGTGCATCGGCTTTGCAATAGTCGAGTACCTGACGGACAATGATGGCGTGATCCTGCCTGAATAATTGAGAGGGAAACGTGATGAAACGGCGTGAGTTCTTGGGGAGTGCTGCGACTGCGGTTGCGGGTATGGCTTTGGGGTCGAGCGTTTTAGGCCAACGTGCCGTAAGGTCGTTTGAGGAAGCGACGGTATCGGAGCTTTCGGCGATGATGGCTAAAGGCCAGTTGACGAGCGAGGCTCTGACGAGCTTCTATCTCGCCCGTATCCGAACTATTGACCCAAAGATAAACTCGATCATCGAGGTCAACCCGGACGCGTTGACGATCGCACGGGAACGCGACCGTGAACGCCGTAATAAGAAACACAAGGGTCCGCTTCACGGTATTCCTGTCGTGATCAAAGACAATATCGACACCGCCGACAAGATGAAAACGACGGCCGGGAGTTTAGCGTTAATGGACGCTCCGGTTCCGAAGGAAGATGCGTTCATCGTAAAGAAACTGCGTGAAGCCGGAGCCGTTATCATCGCCAAGACGAACCTGAGCGAATGGGCAAACTTCCGCGACGAAACGTCGATAAGCGGCTGGTCGGGCAGAGGCGGGCAGACTCGAAATCCTTACATCCTCGATCGCAACGCTTGCGGGTCTTCGTCAGGAACCGGAGCCGCGATAGCCGCAAACCTTGCAGCGGTAGGCATCGGCACGGAGACCGACGGATCGATACTCTGCCCATCGTCGATAAACGGCATCGTGGGTCTTAAACCGACCGTCGGATTAGTATCGCGAAGCGGCATCATTCCCATCTCCGCCACTCAAGATACTGCCGGGCCGATGTGTAGATCGGTGGCGGATGCTGCCGTTTTGCTGAATATACTCAAGGGGACGGACTCGAACGATGCTGCGACAAAGACCTACAATTCTTGGCTAGAGAAAGATTATCGGAATTCGTTACGACCCGACGCCCTTCGCGGAGCACGCATCGGAGTTGCACGCGATTATTGGGGACGCAACGCGACGGTCGATAAGGCGATGAATGCCGCACTCGAGGCAATTAAGAAACAAGGTGCGGAACTGATCGACGTGAAGTTCCCGAACCTGAACAAGTTTGGCGATGCGGAGTTTCTAGTGCTCAAATACGAGTTCAAAGACGGGCTTGAGAAGTATCTGCGGGGACGCGGGGGCAAACATCAAACCCTAAGCGACCTGGTGAAATTCAATAACGACAACGCAGCGAGGGAACTGAAATATTTCGGCCAGTCGATAATGGAAGCCTCGGCGAAACTGGGTGATTTGAACACAAAAGAATATCTGGACGCTTTGGAAACCTGTCGGCGTTTTTCGCAGAAAGAGGGGATCGACGAGGCTGTTGAAAAAAACCGTCTTGATGCGATTGTCGCACCCTCAAACGGCCCGACTTGGCTGATAGACACGGTCAGCGGCGATTGCGGAAGCGGATATGTCGGGAGTTCGTCGATGCCGGCGGTTGCCGGCTACCCGAACATCACGGTTCCCGCAGGATTTGCTAAGGAGCTTCCAATAGGAATTTCGTTCTTCGGCAAGGCTTGGACTGAAGAAACGCTGATCAAATTCGCGTATGCCTTTGAACAGGCAACGAAGGCTAGAAGAAAACCAAAGTTTATGCCGACCTACGCCTAGAGCCTTTCGGCAAGCAAACGCAGACCGTCGAGTGTGAGATTCTCGTCGATGGTTCCAAGTGCTGTGATCTCTGGTTCGAGAACTCGTGTGAAACCACCAGTTAACACGACTTTTACCGTTTCTCCGAGGTCGAGGCGGATGTGGTTGATCATGCCGGTCAGCATTTCCAAGTGGCCCAGGACAATTCCTGCCTGGATCGAATCAACGGTCGTGTTTCCAATATAAGACTTAGGTTTATTGATCGGAACATTCGGGAGTTTCGACGCAGCAAGCTGAAGAGCTTTTGCCGAGGTGAGCATTCCCGGAGCAATGACCCCGCCGAGAAAGTCACCTTTAGCATTAACGGCATCGATCGTTGTTGCGGTCCCAAGACTACATACGATCATTGGTTTCCCGTATTTTGCGACTCCCGCAAATGCGTTCACAAGCCGGTCAACTCCTGCCGCTGAAGGCGGGTCGTATTTGATCTCGAATCCAAAGTCCCAGTCAGCATCGACAAACTGTGCAGTCACTTTAAAAAGATCACGGGACACGTGTGCGAACACCGCGTTCAGCTCAGGAACGACGGACGCAACGATGCATGTGCCGATATCGACCTGAATGAACTGTTGATCGACGAGTTTGAGACGGTCGAACATCAGCTCTTCGACCGTATAATCGCGTTTAGTCTGGATGGTGAATTTGTGGAAAAGGTCAGGGCCGTCGAAAATGCCGAACTTGATCGACGAGTTACCGATGTCAATTGCTAAGAGCATCTGAAGTACGACAGGCTTTCCAGCCTGTCGATCGTCAAAAAAGAAAGTCTGACGTAGGTTTTAGCCTTGCAGCGGCAGGCCGTCATACACAACGTTCCAGCCATTTTTTCTGCTTGATCTGAGCGAACGGTTGAACCACTTGGTCGCTGCGTCCGGATCGTCGTAAAGCTGGACAGCCGGCAAAGCCTCACGCGGATCGACACGGCAAATGGCGGCACCGGCATTTGCACTCTTGATACAGAGTAATGCGACCATGTTGTTCTTCTGCAGGACGGCGGTGCGGAGCGTAACGCTTTCATCCTCGTCGATGGAATCTTCTAAACCAGCGATCTCCTCATCGAAATCGTCGTCGAGATCAAATTCGCCTTCAAAATCAAAATCTTCGTTCATAAACCAACTATGAAATTACACGGTTAAGACTGGAGTGGCAAGCATCCCCGCTTGCCTAAGCACGAAATGCGGAGTATTAGCTTGCTTCGCAAGCTGACGGGGCCGGATGCTCACAGCTCCAGTCAATCTCATATTTCACTTCGGCGAAGTTCTTAACGATCATCTCTTCGGCGATCTTGTTGCCGGTCCGCCGGTCGATGACCTCTCGCCAGATCTCGTTTTCACGATAGTTCTTATTGTTTTCCCGAAGGAACCTGTGATTACGCTCAAAGACGTGGTAAGTGAACGGGGTTTCTTTGTCGGAGAGGATCGTACCCTTCAAATGCTGTTCGGTCAACCATAGCTTCACTTGAAAAGTGAGTTCAGTAGGATTGAAAAAACGCAGGTCAATGTAATTGTAAAAAACTCCGGCACCCGAACCGAACGGCAGCGTGCGGTTCTCGTCAGGGAACGGGTCGAAGCTGTGATGGTGGCGTTCGACGACCTCAAGCGGCGTATGCAATACCATCCAATAAAGCAGATTCGCAAGCTGGCAAAGACCGCCGCCTACTCCTCGAACCACTTCACCCCGGGAAAGCTGCATTCCTTCACAATAGCCTCTTTCCGCGGTTGCCTCGCCGACCTGCCGCCAGAATGAAAAGGTCTCACCCGGTTTGATAAGTAGCCCGTCAATAGTCGGACAAGCGATCTTCAAATTCGCGATCTTGTTTTCCTGCAGTTGCGGATCTGAATTACCAAGCTTCCTACGGAGAAGCGACTGGTGTTTCTTGCAAGTATGGTCCAAGGTCTGTTCGGATCTATTTTTCGCAAAACGCTTGCGCTTCGAGGCGTCGTCGATACGTCGAAACAGGCGTTTCTGCTTGATTCGGGTCTTGTAAACGACAGGATGGAGTTCGGAAAGGCGTCTTCGCATCAGACATCTGTTCTCAGCCGTTCGACATCACCCGACTGGACGATCATTACCTCGCCATTCGCTTTTTGCAGACGAAGGGCACCATTCGGTTCGAGCCCCTGGGTGATGCCGGTGACCGTTTCATTTTCTAGCACAACTCGGACCAGTTTTCCACTGAAGTAAGTCGAACGCTTTCGCCATTCGTCCATGATCGCCGCCGGGCCGTTTTCTGAATTAAGGATCGAATAGAAGCAGGTCAAATATTTGGTAAGGCTCTCGGCCACGGCTTTTGGATCGGCCTTTTGGGCCATTGCAGAAGCACTCGCTATTGGATCTGACAGTTGTTCCTCGATTGAGGTTGCGATATACGCGATATCAGGCGGAAAGCTGGATGATTTGATGTTGATGCCGATGCCGACGACAACAGCTGGACCATCGTTTGTTTCGGTGGTCTCGGCGAGAATGCCGCAGATCTTCTTCTCATTTACCAGAAGATCATTGACCCACTTGATGTCTGCGTCGATGCCGAGTTCGCCGAGCGTGTCGTGGACGGCGACGCCGGTCATCAGCGTGATCAGCGGCAAATACTGAGTCTCGATCTTTGGCCTGAGGACGATGCTGAAATAGAGGCCCGCGTCTTTCTCGCTCACCCACTTCCGCCCATGCCGGCCTCGCCCGGCGGACTGCTGACGGGCGACGATGCACACGCCTTCCTCCGCACCTAGGCGAGCCTGTTTGAGGGCTTCGGTGTTAGTGGAGTCTAGCTTGTCGAAAGTTAGGATGGTGATGTTCATCAGATCGGCCGCCAAAGCGAGTCGATGTAGAAATCTTCTTCGTTGTAAAACTCGCGTTCGATCTCGAAGCCGCCGTCGCCTGAGAGTTCATCGATCATGGCGTGGGTGTATTTTTGCGAGATCTCCATAAAGATCGCCTCCCATTGTTCAAAGTTGAACGAGCGGTTTAGGGCCTTGATCGTGACCGTCTGTTTCTCTCGGCTGATGAGAAATGAACGGGCGGCACATTCCATCGGGCGATATTGTGCATAATGCGAGAATTTATTTAGGTCAAAATCGGCTTCTAGTTCGCGGTTAATTCGGCGAAGAAGGTTCAGGTTAAATGCCGCGGTGATGCCCCGTTTGTCGTCATAGGCAGCAACGATCGTCCGCGGATCTTTCTGCATATCGAAACCAATGAACAGTCGGTCATTCTCGTGCATTACATTTCGAAGTGAACGGAAAAAGGCGACAGCGTTGTCCCGGAGAAAATTGCCGATGTTCGAGCCGAGAAATAGGATGACCTTCCGGCGTCCATTCTCGTTCTTCAATGTATCGAGAACCTTGAAGTAGTCTCCGGTGTGCGGAGCGATACGAAGTTCCGGGAATCTTTCGCGAAACTTGGCCGAAAGTGCGTCGTTTGCCTCCTGAGAAATGTCGATCGGCTGATATGTGAAATCGATGTCTTGATTCAGAAGATGATCGATGAGGACGGCAGTTTTGGTGCCGTCGCCAGCACCGAGTTCTATAATGTCCAGGCCGTTTGCTCCGAGCGTAAAAGCCTCGCAGATCGCGTCGGTCCGTTCGGTGAAGATCTTCATCTCCGCACGCGTAGGGTAATACTCGGGCAGCTTCATTATTTCCATAAAGAGCCGCGAGCCTTCGTCATCGTAAAAGTAGCGCGACGAAAGCTGCTTCGGCGTGGAACTTAGCCCGCGAAGGACGTCTTCGGCGAATTGTGAGAGCTCCGGTGAAGTTGTCGATCCCATACTGCTATTTCAAACAGGATAGATGGGATAAAAAGGATGTTATTAATTCGGTCTGAGCCCTCCTGTTTATCCTGTGCATCCTGTTTATTACCCCTTTGCTAATCGTATTCCCGTAAACTGCCAACGCAGATGCGGATGGAAAAAGTTGCGGTACGTTGGACGGCTATGGCCCTCGGGCGTCGCTATCGATGCGCCGCGCAGGACCATCTGGTTAATCATGAACTTGCCGTTGTATTCACCGACGGCTCCGTCTGGTTTCTTAAAGCCTGGATACGGCAAATATGCAGAATTGGTCCATTCCCATCGTGATCCCCAGTCGAATTTCGTATTCGCCGCTTCCCATTCGAACTCAGTCGGAAGCCGCATGCCGCTCCATTCGGCAAAAGCCGCTGCCTCATACAGCGAAACGTGACAAACGGGTGCATCCATTGGCAACCTTCGCAATCCTCCGAGGGTATAATGAAGCCATTCGCCGTCGCGATTGAGCCAATAAAGCGGCGCCCTAATGCCCTCACGGTTTATCCAGTCCCAGCCTTCTGCGTGCCAGAGTCTGTGTTCTCGGTATCCGCTGCTTTCGACAAATTCGACGTATTCTGAATTCGTGACAAGGCGGTCGCATATTTGGAAATCGTTAAGGTGGACCTGATGGCGGGAAAGCTCATTGTCAAAACAAAAGCCATCGCCGTCATATCCGATCTCATAAATGCCGGCCTCCATTTCAATGAAGCGGCCAATGCCCGAAAGTTCAGTCTCCTCGGGAGCATAGCCTTCGCGATAGGCTGGAAAGAGCGGATTTACGCTGAGCGTGAATTTTAGATCCGTAAGAAACAATTCCTGATGTTGTTGTTCGTGATTCAGGCCAAGTTTGACAAGGCCATCTACCTCCGGAGTGCGGAAGGCGGACCGCGGAGTATCGGTCAACAATTCGCTCATCCGGCGGTCAACATAATGTCTATATTCGAAGACACGTTTGACAGTGGGGCGGCTAAGGTCGCCGCGATGGTCCCGGGCGGTACGCTCACCGACGGTGTTGTAATAGCTATTAAATAGAAAAGCGAAATTCGGATCGAAAACCTTATAGTTCGGGGCGAATTTCTTGAGGATCATTTCCTCGAAGAACCACGTGGTGTGCGCAATATTCCATTTTGGCGGGGAAACGTCAATGGTCGGCTGCGGAATGTAATCCTCGATCTCAAGCGGCTCACAGTGAAAATCTGTTTGCGCACGTACACGTTGATAGAATTCGAGCAGATTCTCAGGTTCTGCCTGTTGAGATGAAACTGCCTGCATTTGCTTATTAAAACAGATAAATTCTGAAAGAAAAAGACTTTTCGAAACGTTTATTACGCCGGATAAGCGAGTTAGTCCGCGGTTTTCATCTTCAGCAGAGCTTCTTTGCAGATCTCGGCAAGATATGGGTCGGGCGAGTTTTGATGCGATTCGAGAAGTCCGAAGGCGGTTTTGTCACCGATCGCTCCGAGAGCGAATGCTGCTTCGCGGCGTGCGTCGCCGGATTCTTCCCTGCTCTTAAGAACTTCTGAAAGAATTGTCACCGCAGACTTGAAAATGGGAAACTGCCTGGTAATATTCCCGCCGTCCTTCGCCTTGTATTTGTCCGGAAGAAAGCTCTCCGGTGTGACCGTATAGGTACTCGAAGACTTTAGGATCTGAGCGATCTGGCCGATCGATCGGGCGGCCGAACGCCGCAGAAACTCATTTTCTTCTTTCGGCTTCGCCTTCATTAACGAGATAAGCGGTTCGACCGCGCTCATGTTGCCTGTGTATCCGAGCGCGACGACAAGGGCTGACTTTACTTCGAGATCCTTCTCGCGCTTGAGGGCCGCGATCAGAACTGGTGCAGAATCCGAACTCTCGACCGAGCCAAGTGCAAAGGCTGTTTCCTTACGTACGAAGGCGTCGCCGTCGGTGAGCAACAGAGCAAGAGCTTCAACCGTTTCCGGTTTCGGAAGACATACCACAGATGCAGCGGCGGTCGCGCGAACAATTGGGTCAGCATCCTTTAAAGCCGGCAATGCTATACGTGATGCAGCTTCGGAATGAAGGTTCCGAAGCTGAAACAAAGCGTCTCGTTTTTGTTCAGATGTGCCGGTTTGAATGGACCTCGAAAGGGAATCGAGGTTTTGGGCGTGAGAACTAACCGCGAAATACGCGAAAAATGCTAGAAACAGAAATCTGCACGAGGCGCCGTGGCGGCCAAACCTCTTCGTCTCACCGTCTCCTTTTCTACTATGCCTACCCTTCACGCCGCTCGCTTCAGCCGCATAACCTGGACGCGTTCCCATTCGCTTACCTGCTGTGCGCGTTTGTTCTCATATGCGTTCGCAAGTGAGAGTATCAACTCATCGGATGTGAAGGTCTTAGAATGTGTAGATTTTCTTGAGGAGGCGAATTCGGGAAATGAAGCGGTAGTTTTATCAACGCCGCGGGCGATACTTGTATTTTGCTGTTTGACCATGGTGGTGCCTCCGATTTCAGTGGCAGACGGTCAAACCCCAACTCTTCAGATCAAGTCGGAACCGCCCGCGTTACAATTTTTCTTATCATCAAGACTTTCGTTTGGGTAAAAACTCCTACCTTAACGGTTCTGCCAGAATATCATATTTCTGGCTATTTCAATATAAAATTGGACTTGAGAAATGCAATTGGTTAAAATTCGAATATGATCATGGTCAGAAAGACCCTCGCCCTTATTTAGCCACGCTCGGCTTTACAGTCGAAACGTGGCGCTTTCTCTAAATTAATTAACAATTCCTAATTAGCAATTACTAATTGCCTTGGATAGTGACACAGCTATTCGTTACAATTGGCATTTTTGAAGACAAGTCAATGGATGAAAAGTATTTTGCAAAGAAAGTAGAGGCCAAGTGGCAGAAGAAATGGGCGGACTCGGGCACCTTTGAAGCGAAGGCGGACGAGAAAAAGCCAAAGTTTTACCAGCTTGAAATGCTGCCTTATCCATCCGGTAACTTGCACATGGGACACGTGCGAAACTACTCGGTCGGGGATGCTGTCGCGTGGTTCAAGAGACTGAAAGGCTTCAACGTACTTCATCCGATCGGCTGGGATTCTTTCGGACAGCCCGCGGAAGACGCGGCGATCAAACGCGGTGTAAATCCTCGCGAATGGACCGAAGAGAACATCAGCGTAATGCAGGGCCAGCTTCAGCGATTGGGTTTGAGCTACGATTGGTCGCGTCAGATGGCAGCTCACCGTCCCGAGTACTACAAATTCGATCAGTGGTTCTTTTTGAAAATGTACGAGATGGGCCTTGCGTACAAAAAGATGACGCAGGTCAATTGGTGTGAGAACGACAAAGCGACACTATCCAACGAGCAGGCAAGCGGCGGCCTTTGTTGGAGGTGCGGAAATCCTGTCACGAAGAAGGACCTGGAACAGTGGTTCCTCAAAACGAGCGTTTATTCTGATCAACTGTTGGACGACATGGCCGAGATCGAATCCGGTTGGCCGCAAAATGTTTTGAAGCGTCAACAGGACTGGATCGGCCGGTCAGAAGGTGCTTACGTTGATTTCAAGGTCCACCGTGCAACCGGACAGTTGAGTCACGGCATTGTCGGTGCGCCCGATGCAATAAAGGTATTCACGACAAGGATAGACACGATCTACGGCGCGAACTCGGTGGTTGTTGCGGCGACACATCCGATCATTGAAGCCCACCGCGGAGTGCTTTCATCGGCAGTGATCGCAAAGGTCGACGAGATCATCGCCGAAAGCCTAAAACCAAAGGAACGCGATGAAGAGATCGAAAAGGACGGCATCGATACCGGAATGAAGGTGATCAATCCATTCAGTCTGGAGCAGCTTCCTGTTTGGGTTGGCAACTACGTCATGATGGAGTACGGAACCGGAGCGGTTATGAGTGTGCCGGCACATGACGAACGAGATTTCGAATTTGCAAAGAAGTTTGACCTGCCGATCCGTCAGGTTATATCGGAGCCGCACATGACGCACGCTCACCATACAATGCAGGCGATGGCATTGGAAGACCCATTGACAGAATACGGCGTGTTGGTTCACTCCGATTACTGGAACGGAAAGACGAGCGATCAGGCAAAAAGGGAAATGACCGAATGGGCCGAAAAACACGGTTTCGGGTCGGGCGCTACAACATACAGACTTCGCGACTGGGGCATATCGCGCCAACGTTTCTGGGGCTCGCCCATACCGATCATTTATTGCGACAGTTGCGGCGTAGTGCCTGAAAAATATGAGAACCTTCCCGTCCGCCTGCCCGAAAATGCGCCGATCACAGGAACAGGGGAATCGCCGCTGACAAAGGTTCCTGAGTTCTATGAGACGAACTGTCCAAAATGCGACGGCGCAGCGCGGCGCGAGACGGACACGATGGATACATTTGTCGATTCATCGTGGTACTTCTTCCGGTACCTCGACCCGGCCAACGACAAGCTGCCATTCGAAACTGAGCTCGCGAATTATTGGACACCGGTCGATCAGTACATAGGCGGCGACGACCACGCGGTGATGCATTTGATCTACGCCCGCTTCTGGACGAAAGTGATGCGCGATCTGGGGATGGTAGCTTTTGATGAGCCATTCAAGCGCCTGCTTACCCAGGGAATGGTGGTCGGCGAGACTTTCTACGACGATTCGAGCGGAAAGCGGAAATACTTTCCTCCGGATCAAGTGGTGGTCGAACGCGATAACAAAGGCAAGATCGCCTCGGCTGCATCGACTGACGGTGTCGCATTGAAATATGCGATCGAACGAATGTCCAAATCAAAAGGGAATGGTGTCGATCCCGACGAAATGGTCGATATCTATGGGGCCGATGCAACCCGCCTTTTTGTATTGTTTGCGGCCCCGGTCGAGAACGAGCTTGTCTGGCACGAATCCGGCATCGAGGGAGCGGTCAGATTTTTGCAGCGCGTATGGAGATTTGTTCACAAATGGCATGGCAGTTTTTCGATCTCGACTTACGGGTCGGAGAACGGAACTACCGGTGGTGTTGCCAGGAGTTTGCGCAGAAAGACGCACCAGACCATCAAACGGGTAGAAAACAGCCTTGAGACGCACCAATTCAATACGCCCGTCGCGGCGATGATGGAATTGCTCAACTCTATGTACGAGGCGAAGGTGGAGCCCGATACGGCAACCGATGATGAAAGAATGGCGGTGACAGAAGCGGCACGTTCGCTTGTTCTGATGCTGGCGCCGTTTGCCCCGCATACCGCCGAAGAATTGTTTTCTAAGATCGTTGGGAACGAGGATGGAATAATCGCCAATCGCGCTGCATTTCCGGAGTATGACGCAGAAATGGCGAGATCGGACGAGATCGAGATCGCGGTGCAGGTTAACGGCAAACTTAGGTCGCGTATTTTTGCTTCGCCCGACGCCGAAAACAGCGAACTCGAAGCGACGGCGATGACGGATGAAAAAGTGATCGAACACACCCATGGTAAAGAGGTCGTAAAGGTGGTGGTTGTCCCGAGACGTCTGGTCAACATCGTGGTTCGCTGAACGGAAAATAGTTTGTGGATCGATCACATTCGCCCGGAGTTCACCGAATTTCGGGCGAAACTGTTTTCACCTTGCTTGAAATTCATAAAAAAACTAGAATTAGGCGTGCTTGAGAGGCAAAAACTTCCCTCGAATTGTGTCATTTAACCGGTATCCATTTTTCTCCCGGAGTAAGTGTGTAAATTAACGGCGCCCAATGAAAGAATGCCAGTTATGTAAAACCTGTTACACCGATTCGGTTGTAACCTGTCCAAAGGACGGTATGCCGACGATGCACACTATCGCCGGTGAGCCGGTACTCGAAGGGAAGTACCAGCTGGAATCTCGTTTGGGTCAAGGCGGCATGGGCGTTGTGTACAAGGCTCGCCACGCCTATCTTAAGACGCAGTTAGCTATCAAGATCATCCTGCCGGATCTGGTTGGAAACGATCCCCAGCTTGTTACCAGATTCAGACAAGAAGCGTTAGCGGCCGCGGCAATTCGACATCAGAACGTCGTCGCGGTTACCGACTACGGCGTGATCAATGGCTCGATCCCGTTTCTCGTCATGGAGTATGTCGAGGGCGAATCGCTTCACGACATGCTAGCCCGCGAAAAGAAGCTCGACCCGGAAAAGGCATTCGAGGTGATCTCGGCTATCTGCGCCGGCGTCGGTGCCGCTCACCACCAAGGCATCGTTCACCGAGACCTTAAGCCGCTGAACGTCATGATCTGCAGCGACAAGCCGAACATCTCGCAGGCGGTCAAGATACTTGATTTCGGACTCGCAAAGATAAAGTCTGGTGAACTGCTTGGTTCATTCATTCAGGCTCAAACGACAGGGTTGATGGGTTCGCCGTTCTACATGGCTCCGGAACAATGGGCGGATGATGAACCGGATGCAAGGTCGGATATCTACAGCCTCGGGGTGATGCTTTATCAAATGCTGACCGGCGATGTCCCTTTCAAAGGCTCGTCGATACCGGCGATAATGAAAAAGCACATCAGCGATCCGCCTCCGCCTTTTGCCGAGTCCGGAACCGCGATGGCCCCCGAGATCGAGTCGGCGGTCATGCACACGCTGGCCAAAGAAAAAGAAAAGAGAACGCCGAATGTGGAACAAATGATCGCCGAACTGAAAGAAGCGATCTTTCCAATGGCGATCGGAATTCACACGACCTCCGGCGGCGCACTTCCGATCTCCACGCTCAATATAAGAACGAACCCACCCAAAGCAAAGATATTCGTTGACCACGTTGCGGTCGGCGAGAGCCGCGTTGACGGGTGGATCACGCTGAGCGGCATTCAGAGCGGGAACCACCATCTTCGGGTCAGCGTTGACGGTTATCCGGACTGGACGACCGACGTAGTATGTGACGGACGTCCGCAGCAGGTTGTAGCAGACCTCATCTCAGAGGCCCAACGCATTCCGATGCCTGCCGCAACGGTGGCATATAACGCCGTCGGCGGTGACACTCCCTCGCGAATGTCGACAACGCAAGGCACCGGCAGCGACATGATGAAGACGCAGGTGCAGACCTGGGACACCGGCCAAAACATAAATGTGCAGTCTCAACCGCCGAAACGAGGAATGTTCTCTCCTCTGGTTCTCGGCGGGATCGGACTCATACTTCTATTTGTGCTCGGCGGTATCGGAATTGGCGGCGCATATATGGCCGGATTGTTCGGCGGAAAGGGCACAATTGGGAATGTCAATTCAACGACACCAACACCCGGAAAGACCGACGGGCCCGTAGTAGAGACCATCAAGGCTGAAATGATCCAGATACCCGGCGGCATCTTTAGAATGGGACGCAATGACGGTAACGATCTTCAAAAGCCGGAACACGAAGAGACAGTGAACGGGTTCTCGATGGACAAGACAGAAGTAACCAATGCAGCGTTTTATGAGTTCGTCGTGAAATCGAACTATAAACCGTCGAGCGAAGAGAGTTTTCTTGCTCATTGGGAAAACCGCAAGCCGATCCCCGGCGATGAGAACAAACCGGTCAGATACATCAACATGGAGGATGTTAAGGCCTTTGCCGAGTGGCGTTCAAAGCGTGACGGTGTGACCTACCGGCTTCCTACCGAACAGGAATGGGAGTACGCAGCTCGAAATGGTTCAAAGAACAACCTGTACCCATGGGGCGACAAGTTCGAAGAAAGATGTGCCCATTTAAATCAGTCCAACAATGTGCCCGTGGTAGTTGGGACCAAAACTTGTCCCGACCAATGGGGCGTGCAGGACCTGATCGGTAATGTTTTTGAATGGACCAGTTCAGAACCTTGGGTATATCCGGGCAGCCAGTTGGAACTTGCCCAGGTAACTGAACCCAACTTCATGATCCGCGGAGGCGGTGCTTTTGAAAAATCGACCGGGCCAAATGCGATAACGGCGACCTTTCGGTTTCCGGCACCTGCTAGTCGCCGAAGTCCGGGGCTTGGTTTCCGTTTGGTAAAGTCAAATTAAACGCTTGGAATAGTTAGATGCGAAGCGTAGGGCGGGTCGTTCTTACGCTTTTTGTTTTTGATTCGGCATGAATATCGTACTGGTCGAAGAACACGCCGGGGCCGGAAAGGAGTACTCCTTTAATAAGGATGTGATCAGGTTTGGCCGCGACGCGTCGGAGTGTGATGTAGCCTTTGACGGCGCTCAGTATCCGATGGTTTCGCGAAAACACGCCGAGATCGCGTATCGAAGTGGTGCCTGGGTCGTCGTTGACCTGGGGTCAAGTTACGGCACCTACCTGAACGGGCAGAGGATCGCACAACCGACTCGGATCTCGATGGGAAACGGTGTCCAATTCGGCGTCGACGGTCCGGTTTTCCGCGTTATCTGGCTCGAAGAAACGGCCGAACGACCACAACCGCCATCAAAGCAGAAAACTCCTCAACAAGCCGCAACCCCCGCAATCGTTCCGTCGCCTGCCGCCGTGGCCACGCCGATCGCGCCGCCTTCAGTTCCATTTGAAACCGCGAGACTCGATTTCACCGGCGGACAGCGCCAGCCTTTTCTGTTGAATAAGCCAAGTATTTGGCTTGGTCGAGATCCGTCGTGCGAGATCATCTTTGACGCAAATTCCGCGACCGTGTCACGCAAGCATGCCGAGATCAAGATCGAAAACGGCGGTTACCTGCTGGTTGATAACAACAGTTTCAACGGTACGCTCGTAAACGAGCAGCGTATTTCAATGCCGACGCCTCTCTATCACGAGGACCAGATACAGATCGGAGTCGGCGGGCCGGTGCTGAGGTTCAATTCTCCTTCAAGAAAAGCACCCGCCGGAGCTAGTCTTGCGGGACAGCGGTCGGTACAATCCTCGACACCGCTGGTACAACCTGAACCCGATTCCCCAAAGACCATCGTTTTCAGCAAGGGATCGTCCTCACCTCGAATCGATCCGGGCGATGCGTCGGAGCCGCAGCTTTTGATGACCGTTGGTTTCGGCCAAAAGAACGAACTCTCGATCGGCCGTGATGAGGCCAATGACATTACGTTGGATGGCCTGCAGATCTCAAAGAGGCATGCCCGACTTATACGCTCTGCGGCCGGAATTGTTATTGACGACCTCGGGTCTACGAACGGCGTTTATATCAACGGAAACCGCGTGTCGCGACAGGTATTGAATCCTGGCGATGCCGCCTTGATCGGAACCTTTCTCATACGAATAGATGCAGCTGGAAACGTCGCCGTCTATGACACTCGTTCAAAGACCCGGATCGATGTCGTCAATTTAGTAAAACGAGTAAAGGATCGGTCAGGCGGAGGGTTGATCAATCTGGTCGACGGCGTATCGCTCTCGATACAGCCAAATGAATTTATAGGCATCCTTGGCCCATCGGGAGCCGGGAAATCGACCTTGATGGAGGCGATGAATGGGAACCGTCCGGCGAACGAAGGGCATGTCCTCGTAAACAATCAGGACCTCTACCGGAACTTGGATTCGCTAAAACAGTCGATCGGCTATGTTCCTCAAGACGACATCATCCATAAAGAACTTTCGGTTTATCGAACACTCTATTATGTCGCCAAACTGAGGCTCTCGCGAGACGTTTCCCGGCCGGAGATCAACCAGATCGTGAGCGAGGTAATGGATGTTACCGGCCTCGCTGAACGAAGAAACGTCCCGGTCAATCAATTGTCGGGTGGTCAAAGAAAACGTGTTTCCATGGCTGTCGAATTGATCACCAAGCCGTCGATCATATTTCTGGACGAACCAACGTCAGGCCTTGATCCAGCGACGGAAGAGCGCATTATGAAACTCTTTCGTCAGATCACCGAATCGGGCCGGACAGTTATCATGACCACGCACGCAATGGAAAACGTGCGGCTTTTTGACAAGATCGTCGTGCTGATGCGTGGAAAACTCGTTTTTTATGGAAAGCCATCGGAGGCTCTCGAGTATCTCGGGGCTTCAAGTTTCAAGGACCTCTATGAAAAGCTCGAGAAACCTGTCGATGAGGCCGTTCAGAAGCAAGGCGAAAGCGTAAGAAAGACAATAACAGAAAAAACAGCAGAAGATTGGAAACAAAGGTTTACCAAGACACCGCAATATCATAATAACGTCCAGAAACCATTGGCAGAACTGGGATCGCATCCTCCGAGCGCGATCAAGAAAAAACGTCGATTGGGAATCTTTGGGGCGATAAGCCAGTGGATAACGCTGTCGCGCCGATACTTTGAAGTCCTCTTTAAGGACAAACTGAACCTGTTTATCTTGCTCGCTCAGGCACCGGCCATCGCACTATTGACCTTTCTCGTTATGGGGGCAAAACAACCCCGCGATTTTGCCTATTTTGTCATCGCATTGGTCGCCTTTTGGTTCGGTACCTCGGTGGCCGCCCGCGAGATCATACGAGAGCGTCCCGTTTTCCGCCGGGAGAGAATGGTGAATCTAGGCATATTGCCATACCTGGCGTCCAAGCTTTTTGTACTTGGAATAATCGTCGGCCTGCAGTGCATTCTATTGTTTGTACCTTTGAAGTTCTTTGATCTAGTTGGCCTGATGCCAATGCCAGGAGATCTTATCGGAATTCCGCAATTCTGGTCTATGCTTCTTACCGCGGCGGTAGGCATAGCATTGGGATTGCTCGTTTCTGCATTGGTTCGGTCAGGCGAACTTGCGAGTACGCTGGTACCGCTTATTCTCATCCCGCAGATCTTGTTTTCAGGGCTTGTCGGGGTACCGAGCGGGCTGAGCAAGGTTGCGAGCATGTTGATGCCTGCGGCCTACTCGTTCGATACGATGAAGCGTTTTTCGGGGTTAGATACGCTGGAATCCGAAGGTGCAAAATTAAAAGGAAGGACCAGGGGGTTAGGCCTTTATAAAGCGATCGACAAGGATAACGAGGAAATGATCGACAAGTTCAAGGCCGACGTTGAAGTTTATAAGAAGGCCGCTCGGGCATTTCAAGCCGACCCGCTTAATAATCCGACGCCGCAGGACCCGGAACTCGGCACCGTCAAGAAGGTGCCCGACGACCTGAGCACATTTGTCACGTTTCTGCATCCGTGGATGAACGAGGTTGTTAACCAAATCGTCTTGATGCTAATGTTTGGAATGCTAGTGTTGTTCACGCTGGTCGTACTTCGCCTTCAGGATCTAGTTTAGTTTAGAATCACCCGATGAAGAATTATCTCCATAAAATTTTTGTATTCAGTTTGCTGACAGTACTAGTTTCCAGTTTGGCGGGCTGTTCGAGCCCACCTACAGGAAATTCTCCGTCCGTTAATTCTGTAGCCTCTAATTCAGAGCCACAGAAGAAGAATTCGGAGTTTCCGCCGATCGCCGAGAAGGTCGCACAGGCTCAAATGAAGAACCTGGACGGGACGACTTCCAAGGTGGCCGACATGAAGGGAAAGGTTCTGCTGCTGAACATGTGGGCAACCTGGTGCGGTCCGTGCCGGGGCGAAATGCCGGCTCTCGTAAAAATGCAGGACGAGCATCGAGAAAGAGGGTTTGAGATCATTGGGCTGAATACCGATGACGGCGATACGAAGGAAATGATCGATAAATTCGCCGCCGAGATGAAACTGAACTACAAGCTTGTATGGGCGCCGACCGAAATGCAGGCCGCTCTTTTGAAGATAAGCAACTTCGGCGGCATACCTCAGAGTTTCATCGTCGATCGTGATGGGAAACTGAGAGGCGTTTTCCGCGGCGGCGGAGCGAATGAGATCAAGAAAATGGAAGAGCTAGTGGCACAGATCGTTAACGAATAAGTTCTGCTTCGATTTTCGGCTCAACCAAGATTGTCTTAAAACTTGCAAGGCTAACAAGCCCTGGGGCCGAGCCCTTTGGTTTGTTCACAAATTTCTTCTGAGTATAATGCACGGCCGCTTTCGGCTGTGCTTTTCCTTGGCTGTAAAACGCCGCAAGCTGCGCCGCTTCGAGCAGCGTGCGATGTGGAATTTCCTTTCTGTTCGGATTTCTTATCACCACATGTGATCCCGGATAATCTGCTGCGTGCATCCACGTATCCAATGATCTTGCGATTTTGAAGGTCAGTTGGTCATTGTCCTTAGCCTTTTTCCCTACAAGTATCTCAAAATCCTCAGAAGATCTGAAGATGCGTGCGAACATCGAAACAGTTGATTCCTTTACTTTCCGTTTTACGGGTTTGATCTGACGTTTTGATTCCAGGAACTCGGCGATCCCGTCCGTGTCTCTTTGCCAGATCGCATCCTCGAGCTGCGCTCGTTTAGCCTTCAGATCCGCCAATTCGGCTTCAACTATGAGGTTTCGATTGCCGATCTCATCTCGAGAGTTACGGGACTTTGTGTATCTTCGAAAAAATTTCTCGGCCGCTTCCGTGATCGATTCATTCTCATCAATGGCGATTTCTATAGCAGTTTGAGATTCATCGAAGTAATCAATGACATTTACGTGTTTGCCCATGCGCTTTGCAGTGGCGATGTTTGCAAGCAGGAGATCTCCAAATTTCTTCCATCGTTCTGGGTCGCCGTGTCGGGCAAGATCTGCCGCTAAGCCTTGAAGCAACCTCTCGCGCTTCGCAATGTCATTTGCGATCTTTGTTCGAGCCGAGATGACCATCTGCTGAAACTTTAGTTCTTCACTTTTTCTTAGGTCGTCGGCATCGAGGGCTTCTGATAAACTCGCGTGTCCGTTTATTGGAAATGCGGTTTCGAAAGTCGCAGTTGTGGCGACTTCGGGACGTTGCGGCGGTGCATAAGACATTCCGACTTCTTGGCCGATGCCATTAGTTCGTCTCATCGAATCAACGATCATTTCGTTGGGTTCAAGAAGAAACAGGTTCGCCGACCGCCCAGTAAGCTGAAATACGAGTGTTAGACTGCGCATCTCACCACGTGCGCTTTCACCCCTAAACCCAAACTTGATGACTCTCTCGCCGGGCACCGTGTCGATCCCCACAAGCGTTGAGCCGGATAGCTGTTTTCGCAATTGAAGGACGAACGATGACGGATTTGTGGCCGCTCGTTCCAAGTCTCTTAGGCGGCGGCGAATCAAATATGCTCGCGGATCTCCGGGGGCGACGCTGACGAAGAGATATCGAGAGTCAGGCAGACGAAGATTTATCGCGATCTCATTTCGCGAGAGTTGGAAGATCTTGCCGAATTGTCGGCCCGGCAGAACATCGGCGAGTTCGTCCTTTATCTTTTCGATCGTGACAAGGTTCACAAGTTTAGAGTCTAGTTTCGCAAACGAAAAAGTCCAGAGCCATTCGGGTGGCTCCGGACGAGGCGGCAAAAGGCGTAAGCAAACTAATGGTTCAGATCTCTTTTACGAGAATCGTTCCCGAAACAAGATCGTGTGCTGCACGACGTTCCTCGTTGACGAACGCCGGAACAAAACCGATCCCTAACAACGGAAGGGTAAGTAGGAAAACTGCTGAGTTCACGGCAGCCTGGTGAAGTGTAGGGTATTCGTTCTCTTCAGCATCGACGATCTCAAGTGAAAATAACCTCATTCCAAGGGTCCGGCCGCGAAGTCCGACCGCAAGCGTGAGGTATATGAACATCACTATCCCAAAAGTCGCAGCAATAGCCAAAACACCCGCGATCGTAAACAAGGGCCGACCTGAAACAAAGAGCGGCGACAGAATGATCGCGGTAACAAAACCGCCAATGATCATGTCGAACAGACCTGCGAGAAAACGGGACGAATGCGGTGCCAGATCATCAATATCATCAGCGAATCCAGTTTCCTCAACCATCGGAAACTCGATCTCAGCCTGTTCAATTGTCGGGGCGATCTCTGCCGCCGGCACCCTCAGAGAAATCGACAAATGTTCGTCTGGCGCCGTGATCGGCGAAGATTCCACCTCGGGATTGGTGACATGAAGAGTTGGCAATTTATTCGTATCGTACTTCTTCTTTTCGATACGCATCGACGAGACAAGTCTCGGTTTCGGCGGCGCGTTTACCGTTGCCTGCGGAGCGCTCGGGGCCGGAGTCGTCTCGTTTGAACGTGCAACCACATTGAACGGGTACGCTCTTTGGGGCTGTTCTTTTGCGGGAACTGCCGCTGTCCCGTGCCTGTCTCCGGGTAAATAGCGCCTACGCGAATCTTCGATACGCTTCAAGGCATTTGCGATGCGAGGATTTGCGTGATCGGAAGCCGCGGGATCCTCGACGAATTGGGCCTTTATGGCATTCGCCCCGTTCGTGACGAGTTGTCTTTGAATTACAGGTTGTGAACCGACGCCGGTCGGAGAGGAAGGCGGCGCATCACTCTTGCGTTGCCGGACCGAATTCTGAAGCTGCAGCCGCCAGTCCGGCACCGTATTGCTTTTCGGCTGAAAGCCTACCAGAGTCGGGCTGGTATTTTTACCGCGAAACTCAATCGTCTCCGTACGAGCGGACTTTGGTGACCTTTCCTGAGTTGTCTCAATGGGTTTCGCTGGAGCTGCAGGCATCTCATGCGTCAATTCGTCCAGTTCGGGGATCTTGTTTGAGATGATTGGCGATGGCTTGCGCTCAAGCGGTCCCGATATACGCTCTATCTTCGCCTGCAACTCTTCCCTGACCGTGTCGTTCACCATTGCACCACAGGTGAAGCAAATTGAAAGTGTAGGTGCGAGTTCGCGTTTACAAACCGGGCACATCATAGGCAGATCCAAATTGTAAAAGGTTTACAGATAGGCGCGGGTGGCCAAATTTTGCCAAGAATATCAGAATTTACTTTAACTAGTCAACAGTAAAGCGCACAAAATCAAGGCGCTTACGCCAACTTAATATTCAAAAAGCGCTGAAAGATTGAAAACAAAGAGTTTACAATAAATTAATGGTCCTGATCGAATAAACTTATAAACGCTGTCGGCCCGCGAATCCAGCTTCCGTGTCATGCCACCATTCGATCTGGTCGCCTTCGTCGAGCTGCCAGCAAAGTAGGACCATTCGACCGCCCCGCATCGTCGGAAAATCGATGAGCCCGCGTTCATAGTCCTTCAACTGAACTCCGGCATCGTGAATTTCGGTCGTGATCTTTCCGACCTCGTAAAGCGAGCGAACATATCCCGAACCGCCTTTCATACCGCCGCCGAATTCGCTCGACGATGCGGCAGCTTTCGCTGATTCCCGCATTTCTCCGATCGCGGAGTAGAGCTGTTGAAGCCGCTGCAGCCTTCGGCGCATTTCCGGAATAAGTTCGTTAGCTTCCTCGAGTGTAAATATCTTCATTGGTCGTCGCGGACTCGAACCATATCCGTGCGAACCTCCGGCTCGTCATCCGAAAATATCTGCGGCGGATTGCTTCGGTGGATCCGGGTAATGTTGTCGCGTGTTTGCTGACGAAGTATTTCCGGCGAAGGGCTGTCGCCGGGCGGGACAAATGACGGTATCTCGAATTCGTTCGTTTGCGAGATGTCTTTTCGGATAAGATCGGCAATGTCACCAAGATCTATGAAAAAATCAGCGACGTCGATCAAGCGTGGTGCGGTGTTAGAACGAAAACCGGCAACCTCTACACGGCAGCCCTTATAGGCGACGGCATTGATCGCATATACGAAGTCCTCGTCGCCCGAAACCAATACCGCGGTGTCGTAACGTCCAGCCAGGCTTAACATATCTACCGCGATCTCAACGTCGAGATTGGCCTTTCGCGTTCCATCGTAAAAGGTCTTCAATTCCTTTTGGACCACGCGAAATCCATTTCGGCGCATCCAGAGAAGAAATCCCTGCTGTCGTTCTGCGCCAACATCGACACCGGTGTAGAAAAACGCACGTAGAAGTCGCCCGTCACCCAAAAGGATGCGAAGCAGCTTGTTGTAATCGATATCTATGTTATGAAACCTTGCTGCGTGAAAAAGATTGTTGCCGTCGATAAAAACAGCGACACGGCCGCGATGGCCAAATTTCCACGACGAACTCGTAGTCGTATCGAACTGCATTGTATTAACCCCACTAATTTCAATGGCGGTTCGCGATGCAGTAAACGATTCGGGCAGGGAAGCCTAGTTTGTCCTATTACTGAGATCTAAAGAGAACAGAAAAAAGAGGCCTGTCTTCTACGTTAAAAGTTTCCCAAATGACTTTCAAAAAAGTGGTCAAATACAATAACTTCCTATCGAATCGAGTCACCATACCGCTAATTGGCCTAGCGATAAGTTTGCATCGTGATCGCGATTCGGTCAAGCAATTTCAGATTCGAAATGTTAAAATCGGTTGTTTTTCAAGAGGAATGACGTCAGATCCGAATAACATGATCGAAGAGGTGGACGGCGTTCCGGTTCGTTCGGAACCCGTGGGCTACGGTGCTGCAGAACTATTAACGTGTAGGAAATGCGGCCGGTCGAACGCTCCGAATCGTTTTGAGTGTATCTATTGCGGCACCACTCTTGAAGGGGCTGGCGAAACAGTTGATCTTGAAGGCCTGAGAGCGAGGGAACTCGAGGCCTGGGAGAACGGGATAAACATCGTTCTTTTGAATTCGAGTTTGTCCGAGGAAGCGGAACTGCAACTTTCGAAGTTAGGTTTGGAAGGCAAAAGTGTAAAGCGAATTGGAGAATTTCAAACACCGACTCCAATCACACGCGTCGCGACTGAAGCTGCTGCCAAAATAATTGGCGAGCAACTGGAAACAGCGGGTGCAGATATCAAAATGGTGAGCGATGAAGACCTAGGCGTTCATTCATTGCCTGTGAGGCTAAGGTCGATCGCGATCTCTGAAGCAAGCCTGCAGGTCATTACGTTCAATTCTAACGAAACGGTCGAGTTTCCTGCGGGCAAATTGATGTTGGTGGTCACTGGATCGATCGTTGAGACCCGATCCGAAATACAGCTAAAAAAGAAAAAAGGGAAATACCTCGGCATCGATGATTCCATCGTAACGGCGGATACGGGAGTTGCTGATATCTATTTCGATGGCGATCTCAGAGGTTTCCGAATTCTTACTTCCGGTTTTGATTTTTCCGTCTTGGGCGAAGATAAATCACTTCTCGCCGCCGACAATCTTAAGACGTTGGTCGAGAAGCTGTGCGCGGTGAACGAGGACGCTGTCCTCATCGGTGATTACCAAAGAAAACGGACAGTGCTCGATCATGTGTGGCCGTGTACCATTCGCAGCGAATCAAAAGGCGTGCAGCGGTCCGGCTTCGGGCTGTCAGTCTCAAAGGGCGCAGCTTCGAGCAATGAAGACCAGTTTACGAGGTACTCAAGACTGTTGCGGCTTAGTTTATGAAACGTGACCAGAAGAGCGTCCGTCGGGAAAGTCCGCGAAGCGACGAGCCGAGAAAGCGACAAAGATCTCACGAGACGCGGTCCGTGAGTTCGGAACCTGCGCCTGGGTTAATCTTCGGGGTTCTTCCGGTGCTGGAAGCTTTGCGGTCTAATAGCCGGCGAATACAAAAGCTCGTTATCGCGGAAGGTATCCGTGCCCATCGGCTGTTGGAAGTCTTCGAACTCGCGCGAGAACATCATATCGTCATTGATCGGATCTCTCGCGATCGGCTTGAACGGATAGTCGGCCACGACGTAAATCACCAGGGGGTGATCGCGTTTTCGGCCGCGGCAGATTATGTTTCGGCGGATGAAATACTGGATTCGATCAAGGGCGCGGCATTGCTTGTCCTTCTTGACGGCGTTGAAGACCCGCGAAATCTCGGGGCGATACTTCGGACCGTGGAATGTGCTGGGGCCGATGGAGTATTTCTGCCGGAACGACGCGCGGTCGGGCTAAACGAGACGGTGGCGAAGTCTTCCGCGGGTGCGATCGAACACGTACGGGTCGCGAAAGTGACCAATCTAAACAGATTGATCGACGATCTTAAGTCGCAGAGTATCTGGGTCGTTGGGACAAGCGGTGACGCGGATATGAATTACAGCGACTGGGACTGGACACAGCCGTCCGCGCTGGTGCTCGGTTCGGAAGGTTCGGGGCTGCATCGTTTGGTGGCGGAGAATTGTGACGCATTGGTAAAAATCCCGATGTATGGAAGAATAGAATCCCTGAACGTATCGGTCGCGGCGGGCGTAGTATTGTTTGAAGCCAGACGGCAAAGAGAGCAAAAAGGATCGAAGTAATTATGTTTTGTCCAAAATGCGGAACAGAAAATCCTGATAACGGTAAATTCTGCCGAAGCTGCGGGGTAGATCTGGGCGATGTGGGGCTTGCCTTGAGCGGAGGACTTTCGGCAAAACTCGGTGGAGACGCTGACTGCGGTAAGCGTGACCCGGTAAAAGAGGCCCGTCGCCGTTCGGATCCCAACGAAGTTTATGGCGACGCCATCCGATCTGTTGTATCGGGCATTGGTTTCCTCATCGTATCGATGGCATTGTTGATCACCGGAGTCGCGGGCGGCAAAGCGTGGTGGTGGGCGTTGCTGTTTCCGGCGTTCACGTTCCTTGCCAAGGGAATCTCGGATCTTCTTAAATCTAGACGAATGTCTCAGAACCAGGTTGGATTTTCGTATGCAGCGGGAAATATGATCGGTCAGAGCAGGCGGGGCAGTGCGTTGCCGCCGTCGCAGACGGAGTATGTAACTCCTATAGAATCGCGATACAAAACCGGAGACCTTGTCCCGCCAAGTGTGACTGACAATACAACGCGTCACCTCGAAATGAACAATGAAGGCGAGACGATGGCGTTACCCAAAAACTGATCACTTCTTGCGAAGGCTCATTTTGTGGCCCGCGATCCGTTCGATCACGCCGAGATAGTTTTTCGGAAATAGCCTTGCAATTGAACTAATTGCCCTCGCATCCTTTCCGATAAGGATGCGAGGGTTTCTTTTCTTGATTCCCTTAACGATCGTTTCCGCGGCCTCATCAGGCGAGGTCTTCGCGACTTTGTCGAAAAATCTTGCTCCTTGCTGTTTCCATTCTTCCGGTGTGTTCTCACCGATCTTTGAGTTGCGTGCGATGTTCGTCAGCACGCCGCCTGGATGAACGCTTGAAACGTAAAGGTTTGTCCCTCGGTATTCATGCCGAAGGCTTTCTGTAAATCCGCGAACCGCAAACTTTGACGCACAGTAAGCGGTTTGCTCTTCCGGTGCTATGAAGCCGAATACGCTTGAGATATTTACAATGTGTGCATCGTCCTGTTCAAGCAGCGTCGGCAGAAATGCCTTGCAGCCGTACACCACGCCCCAGAAATTTATCCGCATCAGCCATTCGATGTCCTCGATCGAGACGTGTTCGAACGTGCCGAACAAACCTACGCCTGCATTGTTGATCAGGTGCGTTACGCGTGCGTGCCTTTCCAAGACCTCATAAGCAAACTGTTTGACCTGTTCGAGATCACCCACGTCAACCACATGCGTTGTGACCGGAATGCCGTTTTCTGCGACCATCGACGCTGTTGCGGCAAGGCCGTCTTCATTAATGTCAGCGATGGCAATTCCAGCGATGATTTCCTTAGCTAATCGAACCGCGAGGGCTCGTCCGATCCCAGACGCCGCTCCTGTAACAACCGCAACGCTTTTTGAACTTAGTGTCATCTTTTAACCATCGCCCGAGCGTTTCCGATATTGCCGCCGGCGTCAAAGACACGAAGAGTCACGGAATAGTCACCGGTCGACTCAACAGGTATTTCGACGTTATAGCGTTCGTCGGGCCCGTCAGAGATACCGTCCTCGGCATAAACAACTTGCCAATCGCCGCCGTTAACACTGAATTCGGCTCTGGCAATATAGCTTGACTTGTCGCTTGCAGCGAACATCACTTTCGCTTTGTTTCCCGATATCTGCGGCGTTCCGATGACCGTTACCACAGGTTGCGAATTATCAATGATAAACGTCTCGCTCAGCCTTTCTCCGGAGAGGTATTGTCCTGCCGGATTGGACGGCGAGTCCTTAACGACTATCTTGATCGTGTATTTGCCGTCTGCTAAGGAAAGTCCGTCAAGGGTGACGAAGTTTTCGCTGACGTTTTGTTTCAGCAGCTTAAAACTCGTATCTGAATTCTCTTTGAAGAAGACGTCGAAAACTACCTTGTCGCCATTGCGGTCTTCTGAGGTCCACTGAAATGCTTGTGCTCCGCGCTGGTAGGCGCGACGCGGGGGTTGGGGTGCGATGACTATTCCGAATGCCTGCGGTTCCAAGCCCGAAAGCTCGATGTTCGGGTCGATCTGGATCGGGGGGTTCGCCAGGAGGCCGACGTTTGAAGGCATCATCTGAAGTGACGTTATCTCCGGAGCTATATTTCGGCCAACGAACGCGACATTTAGTTCGCGCAGCGATGCAGTTCCGGCTCTGAGAACCGCCCGCCACTGAAAGAACCGTGCTTTCGGACTCGAGATCTTTCCGCGGAATGCGTCGCCGCGAACAGCCTCCCAGCTGCTCCATGTCTCATTCGGAATTTCGGAATTTCCGCTTCGCGATTCTATAGAGACATTGCCCGCAGAGATCCACCAGGCATTACCCCATGTCGCGGTCGTTCGTGCATCCAGAACCGCTGATTCGTAAACACCCTCGGCAACCGTCTCCGGGCCGATCTTATAAAGCTTGCCCTGATTACTTGATGTCGCGTACAGGTTTGAGCCCTGGCTGAAAATGGTCGATATCTGGTTGGCGTCGGTTTGCAACGCGAGGGTCTCATTCCCGTCGTTTCGTATGCTAAAGATGCGGCCTCGGTCAGAAGTTCCGAGCAATACGCCATTGCCGGTTTGATGCGCGTGGATCGAAAATCCGGTAACTGTCACAGAAGACCAGATGATGTCGTTTCCGCCGTCAGGAAAAATACGGTAAACCGCCGACTTGGCACCGGTCAGATCATATCGGCTTTTTTGCGGTGCCGGAGGCTGCAATGGATTGGGCGTGTCCACCGTGACTGTTCGGCTCTCAGGTGTCGCGGAAGGATTTGGCTCAGGCGGTTTTGCAACTGAGGCCGATTCGCCCAATGCAAGTGCGTAGATCGAGCCATCGGGTCCTACCGCCAGCTCGTGGATCTCACGCAACGGCGAATCAAGCAATCCAAATGGTTTGCCGTCCTTGCCAAATTTTAAGACGAGACCGTTGGAGTCAGTTCCGGCAAAAAGATTCCCGGACCCGTCGGCCGCAAGCGAGATGATGTGTGTCTCGCTCGTGTCAAACATCAACGCCGCCGCCGGATCAGCGTTCGCCGCACGTACCCGGTAGATCTTTCCGCCTTCGCCGGTTCCGACCGCGAGGCTGCCGTCAGACATTGCAGCGAGCGACCAGATATACTTTTCTTTTGGATCAAAATAAACAGTCGCTTTTCCTGAAGTATCGATCTGATAGACCTTTCCGTCCGGCGACGTTCCCGCGAACAACTCCCCGTTCTTGCCGATCGCAAGTGCCGAGACATTCAATTCGTTCAGGTCACAGTATAGGGCGCCCGTTCCTGTCGGGCTGACCTTGTATATTCGGCCCTCCGCACCGGTTCCGAGGTAAATATTTCCCACGGTATCAGCGACACTTGACCAGACGTATGGTTGTTCGGTCTTGTAGATCTCGGTCGATCTTGGTGCTGGAGTGATGTTTCCGTTCGCATCGACCGAAACACTTCGGGCATCCCCACGCATCACGTCAGAGCGCGAGTTCACAGACCAGATCTGTGGTTCGGCAGCGTGCAAAAAAACGGCAAAAGTTAAGGTGAAAAGGAACGTAAGAAAGGATTTCTTCATGCGTATCGATCTGATAAAAATGGCAATTTCCGACTTCGGTTAAATATAAGCTATCCACAAATAAAAAGACACCCGGACGGGCAGTCCGGGTATCAGGCTTGATCAAGTACGTTCGATCAGAGTGATCGCGCCTTTGCCTTACGTTTTGTGGAACGATCGTTTGGAAATTCGACAGCCTCTTTGCCTTCGATGAACGCCAATGCATCGTGCAGGTCCTCGGCATCGCCGGTGATCAGGCGAGCGCTGCGTTCGCGGGTGAGGTATGCCCAAAACCATTCGACCATTACGACGATCCGGTTTCGAAAGCCGATCAGAAAGAAAACGTGAAGCCAGAGCCACATCGTCCATGCGATAAAGCCCTTGAACTTCATGCCGAAAAGATGAGCTATTGCTTTGCTGCGCCCGATGGTAGCCATTGAGCCCTTATCAACGTAGCGAAAGTCTGTTCGGGCCTTTCCCTTGAGGTCGGCGAGAACGTTTTTCGCTGTCGCTCGTCCCATTTGCATTGCAGCGGGGCTAACACCGGGAACCGGTTCTCCATTTTCCCGCTTTATAGAGGCCATGTCCCCAATAATAAAGATGTTCTTGTGCCCTGGAAGGCTGAGATCAGTCTCAACAAAGACCCGTCCCGCCTTGTCGGTCTCGACTCCAAGTTGTTTGCCGAGCGGCGACGCTGCAACTCCGGTCGCCCACAATACAACGTCGCAATCGATCCACTCATCACTGACCTTTACTTTCCCCGGAGCGATGTCCGATACAAAACTATTAAGTCTAACCTCGACGCCGAGATCCTCCAGCTGCTTTTTTGCGCTGTCGGTGAGATCAGGCGTAAAGGTTCCCAGCACCCGATCAGAACCTTCGAACAAGATCACTCGAGCTTTGCGTGTATCGATCGCTTTGAAATCTTTTGCAAGAGCCTGCCGGGCGATGTCGGCAATTGCACCTGCGAGTTCTACACCAGTCGGCCCGCCGCCGACCACAACAAAATTCAATTGCCGCTGCTTGCCCGTGAGATAGGCGTCACGCTCAGCCAATTCAAATGCAAGCAATATTCGACGACGCATTTCCACGGCGTCTTCGAGCGTCTTCAGTCCCGGCGCCGATGTTTCCCAAACATCGTTGCCAAAATACGAGTGGCGTGCACCGGCAGCAACGATCAGGTAGTCAAAACCGAGTTCGGAACCATCCTCTAGACGGACCTTTTCGTTCGTCGTATCGAAACCGACGACCTCACCTAGAATAACCTCGACGTTCTTTGCGTTGTGCAGTATTCGCCGAAGTGGTTGAGCGATCTCACCCGGGGAGAGCACGGCTGTGGCTACCTGATAGAGTAGTGGCTGAAAGACATGGTGGTTCTTGCGGTCTATCAGCGTCACATCGACGGGTTTATTAGCCAGCGCATTTGCCGCCCACAGGCCGCCAAAACCGCCCCCGATGATAACTACCTTTGGCCTTTCACTCATATCAATGCCTCCGAATATTAACGCGGAAAACAGTGGTCTGAAGTTTCAGTTTCCGATGAATTTGGCGTAAATGCCGCGGGCCGCCGCTACGTCGTCAATTCCCTTAATGATCGCACGTCCGTCCGCAAATACCGTTACCTCGTTATCTCCAGAGGTGAATCTGACAAGATATTCATTTACCTTCACGTCGCCCATTGCCGATAGTCTCTTGGCGAGTGAATGCAGATCAAAACTCGTAGGCCTTGGTGGGACGATCTGCACTGCGTCGCGGCCGCATAAAACCGCGGCGAACCCTTGCGAATCGGCATCGAGAAACTCGAACTGTCTCTTGCCACAGGCGATACAGTCGGGGTTCGGTGCATTCATCTTTATCTTTCGCCAGTCGTTCGCCCAAATATCGATCTGTACCAACGAACCGTGCAGGTCGTCGCGATTGCCCGTCAGCAGCTTCAGCGCTTCCGAAACCTGTATCGACGAAATGCTCGAGATAATCGGCATTATGACGCCGGCGGTATCACATGTCGGTGAACTTCCGGCATCCGGCATCTCTTCGAAAATGCACCGTAAGCATGGCGTTTCGCCGGGGATAATGGTCATCGTGGTCCCGTAGCTCGATACGGCCGCACCATAGATCCAGGACTTGCTGTTTTTGACGCATGCGTCATTTAGCAAATAGCGAACTTGGAAATTGTCAGTGCCGTCAATGACGATGTCGCAGCCGTCGATAAGCGATTCGATGTTCGAATTATTAACATCGGCGACGACAGGTTCGACCTCGATCTCCGAGTTTATCTCAGTGATCCTCAGTTTCGCGGCGATCGCTTTCGGCAACCTCTCGGCGGCATCGGCCTCTTTGAAGAGCGTTTGCCTCTGGAGGTTTGTGAATTCGACAAAATCGCGGTCAACGATCCTGAGTTGCCCAACCCCGGCACGCGCGAGCATTTCCGCGTGGGACGCGCCCAGCGCTCCGCAGCCGACCAGGAGGACCCGAGAATTCAATAGCTTTTCCTGACCAGCCCTTCCGATCTCGTTGAAAAGTATCTGGCGACTATAACGTTCGTTCATCCTAGCTTCTTTTCTACCGCGGCGGTGATTACCTCGATCGGGGCGGTCTCACGCGTCCAGATCTTAAACTGCATTGCCCCTTGCGCGATCAGCATCTCACGCCCTCCGATCGCGGATACGTTGGCGGCCCTTGCCTCGCGGATCAATCGTGTGTCAGACGGGTTATATACAAGGTCGTAAACAAGCTTCACTCCGCGAAGGCCTTCCGCAGAGGCGATCGAAGCGTCTTCGTTTTCCCCGTTGGTGCCGAGCGGTGTCGTGTTTACGACGATATCGTAACCGCCGAGGTAAAGATCGGGCTCGAAACGTTTGGCCGAACATCCAAACTCGCCGGCGACGCGCTCGGCTTTCTTCAGGTCCCGGCCGTAGATGGCAGTATTCGCGCCTTCTTTCATTAGAGCGTAAATGCAGGCTCTGGCCGCACCGCCCGCGCCTACGACCGCAACGCTTGCGTCTCTGAGATCGCCGAATATCTTTCTTAACGGAGCAATGAAACCCGGTGCATCGGTGTTATAGCCATAGAATCTTCCGTCCGCGATCTTGACCGTATTAACCGCCCCGATCATCCTGGCGGTCTCATCGATCTCGTCCAGAAATGGCATGATCGCCTGTTTGTGGGGATTAGTTACAGAAAAACCGCTAAAGTTCAATTCGACCTCGCGCGTTTCCTTTCTCACCATACGCGTTAGAAACTCGCCGAGATCCGCAACTTGAAGCGGGATAAATACTCGGTTCATCCCAGATGCCTTAAAAGCAGCGTTGTGCATCCACGGTGAGATCGAATAGCCCGTATCGCCCGCTACGATACCGTAAACTTCAGTCTGCGTATCGAGTTCCTTTACACGATACACATTGATCATATCCTCAGCGGTTATCTGACCAGGGGCCGTCTCTGATCCGGGATCTAGCGTGGCGTAAGTAAGAAAAGCTCCGTGTGCCGGCCCAAGTATGCGGGTCCATTTTCCGGCCTCGCCCATCGCGATCGGGATCACGGAGTTGCCTTCGACACGGGCCCTGTCAAGAAGGTTCCATACGGGAATGCCGTCGGTGATTGTCCTAGCAGTAATGGCGATCTTTGCGATCCCAAGCTGAGAAAGCCCTTGATAAATATCCGAGATGTTCTCGGGGCAGCCTTTAAAATCATGAAAAGAACGGATCGCTGTCATTTCGGCTGACCATTGAAGCGCACTGCTGATATCAAATTCGTTATCGATCCATATCTGGTCGAGCTCCATTCCGATATTGCCGACTGCCGAAGCCCAGAACATTATTCTTTGAAGCGGGTCGTCGGGTGCATGCCCGCCTTGCGATTGGGGTCGAAATGTCAGAAGCAAAGGCTTTGAGGTCTTTAGATCTGATACCACCCGCTCGATATCAATTCGATCGAGACAATCGATGCGAGCCTCGATGACGTCAGCCAGCACTTCTGCCCGCTCGATCTGTTCCAATACTTCGCTCGCGGTTTTTGCACAGACCGAAATACAGACCTTTCCTTTGTTCATTGGATTAAACCTAATTCTCCACGGTAGGCCGCGGGTTGTCCGTTGAAGGAAGGTTTACTACAAAGCTTAGCGTCGCGATCAAACATGCTATGGTCCCGATAGCTGTAGCGACCACAACCAGGGTGTGGCCGCTTTGTTTAACGCCTATGGCTGCGAGGGCCCACGCAATGGCGAGCGGGAAAAGAAAATTTGACAGACGAATCCTGATCAGAACGCCGATAGCCGCAGCCAGCAATACAAGTGCAACGGCGATCCCTGTCCAAGCGTTTTCGGACAATGAAACATTCCAATGGACCAGTAATATCGCAAAGTTAACGAGTGTTGCCGCGGTCACCCATCCCATGTAGATCGCGAACGGGGCTTTTGCAAACCAATATTCAGCCATGCCATCGGTTTTTTTGAGGTTCAAATTGATGAGGAACAAGCTCGCCCAGAGCAGAATGATCAATACGAGGCAGATAGCGATCTGATCGTTGTGCCACATATAGATCCAGCCGCAGTTCAGGGCACTGCTCAAGACGTAATACGAACGGATACTGCGAAATCGAACCAAATTTGCAGGCAGCATCTGGTAAACGCTAAAAGCGATCAAACCTAGGTAGATAAGGCTCCAGATCGCGAAGGCATATCCCGCGGGAGTTATAGGCGTCGGATATTTATCCGAGATAATTTCGGGTGTGACGCCGTTGACGCGTCCGACAGCGGCAAGCCAATTGAAAGCGATGGTTCCGACTGTCGCGGCCAGCACCAGAAACGAGCGAACTCTGTCGACCCGGTTAGCATTTTCGGTCATATTGCCTCAATTCTATCAATTCCTTTGGGGTTTTCTATTGAGTTATTTACTATTTCGTATGACAATAACCCAAAACGTAAAGATATGTGATCTTCACGTTTTTCACCCGGGCGATATTGACCAACTATTTAGCGGTCGCGGGCGTCATATACCTGTCTTTGGCACCCTGTTTGCCTAAAGATAAGGCGACGCACTTTCCTTCTTCCCCGTATGCGTTAGATTTTGGAAGAGGAAATGAGAGCAATGAAGACTTTTAAGCAGATTCTATTCGCCTTGGTTGCAGTTGCCGGCCTTTCGCTGGCTGTTTCGGCACAAAAAGGCGATCAGCAAAAGCCGCCCAAGGATCCGCCGCCGAAGATCGAACCGAAGCCGAAAGACAATCCGCCCAAGGATCAGCCAAAGCCGAAAAAGCCGGGTATGAGCTTCTTCGTGGCGATTCCCAAAGAGTCGGAATTTGGCGAATTATAAAAGAGGTTAGTGTTGAATAAACAAAGGCAGCCGTTTAATCGTGCTGCCTTTTCTGTTTGAAATGGTGCCGTCTAGAAGATTTGAACTTCTGACCTATCGCGTGTGAAGCGAGTGCTCTACCGCTGAGCTAAGACGGCTTGATCTTAAATAGACGGATCGTCGGCCTTGGCGGGTCGGTTTTCGTCTGTTCCGCGAGTGGTGCCAAGGGACGAATCGGTGTAGAAATGTCGGTTTCCAGTCGCCGTGACGCCTTCAGCAACCTGCGGGTCGGCGTTTACCGAATAGAATGCCGGCCTGCTGCTCGTCGGCTCTTCGACCGTTAAAGTGAAAATATAGCCGTTAACTACGGGACGTTCACCCGTAAATTTGTCATCCAAGCCGGAATTGCGGATAAGGTCATCGAAATTGCCAAACTTACCACGGTTCTTTGCGGCGTATTGTGCCTGAAACGTACGTATCCTATCGAGTGTTTGCAACGCAGCGGTCTCATTGCCCGACCTGATCATCGCACCCCACGCGATAGCACCAACACCTATCAGCAAACCAATGATCGCGATCACGATCATAAGTTCGATCAAGTTAAAACCACGTTGGTCTCGCAAACGTAATCTGAGAATGCTCATAAAGACCGGGAATTCCTCCGCACGTAAACACGAAATTATACATCAGAAGTTTCAAAATTTCGATGGAACGCGGACGCCCTCGCCCGCAATACTTACTACTTAAGATGCGGGTTGACGATATCCACGCACCATTTCAAGACCCGGGCGAGTGCGTCCGCGTTCCTATTAACGGCAAATTTTATCGTACGAACCGCATCAATTATCCTGTAAACTGATTTATTGGAGCTTTTTCGATGGATATTGCTTCGCCCAAATCCCTGATGAGAGATTGGATAACGACTGAGAGTGATAACGCGTCTGCATTGGAAACGAGGGTCTCCTTTGATGCGTCGGCAAAGATAGCCGAACTTAAGACCGCGATCGAAACCGTGATCCGCGGGAAATCCGATACGGTCAAAAAGGCTTTGGTCTGCCTTTTTGCAAATGGTCATTTGCTTATCGAGGACGTGCCCGGGATCGGCAAAACGACACTTGCGCGTGCGCTCGCCAGGGCACTCGATCTGTCGATCCAAAGAATTCAATTTACTTCCGATCTATTGCCTTCTGATGTGATCGGACTTTCTGTCTTTGACCAGCGTTCTGGCGAATTTGAATGGAAACCGGGTCCGATATTTGCAAACATAGTTTTGGCTGACGAGATAAATCGTGCGACTCCGAAGACCCAATCCGCGCTTCTTGAGGCCATGGCAGAGGAACAGGTGACCGTTGACGGTGTTTCCCGACGGCTCCCGCTACCCTTCATGGTGGTCGCAACGCAGAATCCGTCCGAACATCACGGTACATACCCGCTTCCTGAATCTCAGTTGGATAGATTTATGTTGCGGCTTCAGATGGGATACCCAAGCCTTGATGATGAGCGCCAGATAATTCGTGACCGTTCTGGTGCGAATCCCGAAGATCTTATCGAGCCGGTCCTTTCTCAATTGGAAGTTCGTGAACTTCAATCGCTTGCAGCCGCAGTTCGTGTTGACGACGCCCTAGTTGACTATTTACTGGCGATCGTCGATGCGACCCGCCTTTCGGAACATCTCGAACTTGGTGTAAGCCCTCGAGGAGCTTTGGCGTTGTACCGTATCGCACAAGCGAATGCGTTGGTCGAGGGCAGGGCTTATTGCATCGCAGATGATATCAAGAGCCTGGTGCTGCCGTGCTTTGCCCATCGCATAATTGTGAACGCTCGCTCGGCGGGAATGCGAAATCGATCTCGTGAAGCGGAACAGGTATTGACCGATATACTTGGTCGGACCGAGGTTCCGACTTGATCCGCTGACAGGTAGCAATTTGTGTCCAGGCGACCATGATGCTCACAGAATGATCGCGGACAGAGAGCAAAAGGCGTTTTGTGTTAAATTAACCTTTCACTGGCTCTTGGTTCGCAGATGAATCCGGCACTTTCAAAAATAGATCCAAAGACTATCCACTTATCGGCTGGCCGGGACAACCGGTTCGTGCTCGTTGTTTCCGCCTTGTTGATGGTCGCGGCGTTTGTCGGGCTTCTCGTGTTTGTTTTCGGCACGGAGATCGTTCCGTTTCGGGTCGAGCGTCCATACCTCATTCCGTGGGTGATCGCGACAGGCGCCGTGATCGTTTTTCCGATCTTTTATTTGAAACGCCGTGGAGAGTTTACTGTCGTTCATCCGCTTGTTTATGCCGCGGGCGCTTACTTTTTCCCGATCTTCTTTCTTGGCGGGTGGAGCCTGGTTTTCGGGCTTTCAAATTACTATTATCTCGCCTACGTAAATCAACCGGAATATGATTTTCCGCTTGCCTTTCTTTACATAATACTTGGTTTTGGAGGGCTGTCGTTGGGTTTTCTCGTCCCTTATGGGAAGCGGATCGGCGAGAGGATCTCTAAGCGGCTGCCGGTTTGGGAATTTTCTCCTGGTCAGTTGATCGGCGGTTCGATCGCGGTCCTGATCGTCGGTTTTTATGCAACACTCTTGGCGCTGGAACTCGGCCAAATAGGTTATCAGAGTCAGGGCGTGATCCTCGGGGATACGGGCAGTCTTAATTTCTACCTGACCATCACTGTTCCAACTTCATCGTTTCTGCTTTGGGTAGCGTTCTTCAGGATCGAGCAATGGAACGTGCAGCGTTACTTGATCGTTGCTGCGCAGGTCATTACGGCCGGTTTCATGCTTGTGGTGCTCGGGGGTAAGAGTAGTTTGCTTTACAGTGTCATTTACTTCATCGCCGCTTTTGTACTCGTTCGCCGTCGGCTGGTATTCAGGAACTGGATGTGGCTCGGAACCGGGTTGACCGCGGCGTTGATCATTGGATTCGTCTATGGAACGACTTTTCGAAATGTTAAAGGTAGCGACGAAAGGATCGGTTCGGACCAATATGCTGAACTCGCGATAGATGCTCTTTCCAAGATCGGTGAAAAGGACCTGACTCAGCAGGCTACGGAATCTTTCCTGCAACTTGCCGAACGGCTTGAGATTGCCAGTTCGCTTGCCGTGGTGGTCTCGAACTATGAAGCTCTAGCGACATACGAGTCGGCATACGGATTAGATAACAACATCTGGCAATATACATGGACGGCGTTCATCCCCAGGTTCTTGTGGAAAGATAAGCCTACTATCGCTGACAATTATTCTTACAACGAATTATATTTTGGCTACGGTGGATTTGGGCTCGCGATCACCGCAATGGGCGATCTGTTGCGGAACTTCGGCCCGGCCGGCGTTCCTATTGGCATGTTCGTTCTCGGATTCCTGATCCGCATTTTTTACGCCTCGCTGATCGAAGGCCAGCCATTTTCAAGTTGGCGGAGCGCAGTATATTTCATCGTTTTGACGAAGATCAGCTACGACAGTTTTTATGGCGAGATCCTGCCTACGGTGATCAGGGTGGCGGTTATTGTCATAGGACAACTGATCGCAATAACGGTCATCTCGAAAGTATTCCGGTTCAGACGTTAGTTTCCTGCCGTAATGAGTTTTCAGTCATTGACTCAACTGTTCAGTTTGCGTGATCTGAGGAGCGCGGTGCTTGGCACTATTGTCGTGTTTGGCGGGATCGCGCTTGCCCTATTGACGCTCGTCGCGCATCGTACCGGGAATGCATCGCTCGCAGGAATTGCTGCCGTCGCTTCTCTGGTCTTTGTCGTACTGATCTTGATCTTTGTTCTGCCGCCGCTTGCACGGAACGCAAGCAAAGAGGCCTCTCAGCTGAACCTGCCGTTCGAATTGACCCTTGGCGGAGCAATAATGCTCGGGTTGATCGCAATTGTCGGGTTTTCCGCATGGAACACCGGAAACAACCTATTGTTCCTGATCCTGGCGTTCCTATCGTCTGCAGTGATTATTGCCTTTGTGGCAGGAACGATCACTCTGAAGAAACTCGATGTGAAAATGCGGTTTCCCGAGGCTATCTTTGCCGGTGAGGAAACGGAGATACTCGTTAGCGTTAACAACCGAAAACGGTTCGTCTCAAGCTATTCAGTGGTCGTGGATGTTCGGGGGAAAGAGCGAGAAGAATCGCTCGCGGCAGACGAAATGAGAAAGCTGTTTCCGAGATTCATAGCTGAACGTTTGGCCCGTGCTCCTATCAAGACTCGAACCCTGAATTATTTTATTCATCTAAAAAGGAATGCGACCACGGAAGAAACGGCATCTCATGTTTTCGAAAATCGTGGATGTTTCCTGATAAAAGACTTTGAACTCTCAACACGTTTTCCCTTTGCTTTTTTCCGCCACCGCCGAAGGCTTCCGGCCCGAGAGACGAATCTGTTGGTCTTTCCAAAGATCCAACCGCTTACGTCTGAGATTGACGATCTGCAGACAAACGTCGGATCACTGGCGACAACTAGACGGGGGGCCGGTCAAGACTTGCTGACTCTGCGGGAATACCTTCCCAACGACGATCTTAGAAAGGTGGACTGGAAGGCTACAGCTCGGTCTCGAAGCCTGATCGTTCGGGAGTTTGCCGCCGAGGATGACCGGAAGATCACCATCCTTCTCGACCCGTGTCTGCCCGAGGCCGAACAAAAACCTATGACGATAAGAGATAAGATCGAGGCCGAGCAAACCAACGGGCCCGGGATTCGTTCGGAACGGTTTGAGTCTGGCGTTTCACTTACGGCATCGCTTTTGTCGCATTTCACTGAGCAGCAAGCAGAAGTCCGATTTGTGATCGGAAATAAGGCCGGTGAATTTGGGGTTGGACGCCGTCATCTCATAGAGTGCCTAAAGCTTTTGGCCGTGGCGGAACCTTCTTTCAAAAATGCCGGTGGAATAACATCTATAGGATCTGTGCTTTACAGCCTCTCCCGGGGCGAAGAAACGGGCGAGGTTTTCGTGATCACCGCTTTTCCGGACATCGACTTGGGACCAGAGACTGCCAACCCGATACGGGTGCTGACCTATTAGCGATTTGGTCGGTCTAATTTTCTATTTGATCCTTAATCGCGCGGGGGTTCGCGTATAAAGTGGAGGGTAAAGCGGTCGACTTTTATTTGTCACAAACCGGCCTTGGCTGGTGTATCTTATGTGAAAGCATTGGTTAATGCTGGAAATGAGCGATTCGACTGAAACTTTTGTGGACTCAATGTCCGAACAAGCAGCGGCTGCCGTAGCGAAAGAAACGATCGAGTTTGAGGAGGCATTTTCGCTTCATCATCGAACCGTATTTCGCGCAGCGCGTTCGGTCGTTCAGGATGCGGGGCTTGCGGAGGACGTTACCCAAGAAGTGTTCATAAAGCTATATAAACACCATGAGTCGATCGATCAGGAAATGCTTCGGCCGTGGCTCATCAGGGTCGCCCTTAACGAGGCAAAGAACACGCTCCGGACGAAGATAAGGGCAAACAATAGAGACGAGAATTACGTCAAAGAAACAGTAGAATCAAGCGTATTCTCGGTCGAGGACGAATTTGAAGAAAAGGCGGGAATAAGCGAGATAAATCGAGCATTGGGGAAGATCAAAGAGCCGCTACGAAGCTGTTTGATGTTGAAACAGCAGGGCCTTTCCTATCGCGAGATCGCACAGAGCCTTGATCTTAACGAAACGAGCATTGGGACCTACGTGGCACGTGCCCGGTCGGAATTCATGCGGTTTTACGGCAAGGTCGGGAGAGAGACATTATGAACGGAAATTGTTTAGATATTGGGACCATACAGGCCTTTCTGGACGGCGAAACACGTCCGGATGAAGCCGTTAGAATTTCGGATCATGTCGCCATGTGCGATTCGTGCACCATGCTGCTTGCTCAGGCCGAAGAAGAATCATCGCTGGTCTATTCCGTTCTGGACCGCGAAATGAACACCTTGGTGCCTACACAGCGACTTTGGAGCCGAATTAACGAGTCGATCGCGGAAGAAAAGAGCAAAATCTCTGTGTGGCAGCGTTTGTTGGCATTTGTCACTGTCAGTCTTTCGAACCCGTCATTTGCGGTCGCCGCCGGGATATTTCTCGTTATAGGGATGGTAGCGACGGTTTGGACGCTGAATTCTTCAAATACGGGACAGGCGACGGTCGCCGGGATACAGACACCAACTCAGACAGAATCGGTGCCAAATGTGAATGTCGAGTCGGTTAGCGGTACTCCTGTTGTCGTGCCGGCAACAACGACAAAAGGCGACAAGAATGGCGTGACGGAAACCAAACTGCCGGAAGCGGAGCTGAAAAAGATAGTCACCTACGCGAACTATAAGGAGTCTGGCCCGAAACGCGTGGATGTAGTCCCCGCGAGTGCTCAATACCTGCCCGGCGAAGAGAGCTATATCAAAACGATCAACGAACTTGAGCAGGGCGTGACCGCACAGAATGCCGGTATGAAGGCCTCGAGTCAGGTCGCCTACGCACGCGATATGGCTTTGGTCGACGATTCGATCACGAAGATGCGCGAGGTCGTTCGTAAGAATCCGCGGAACCAGGCGGCTAAACAGATCCTTTATTCGGCGTATCAGGACAAGATCGATCTCCTGAAATCGTCCGCACAGCGTGACGAACTGATGGCTAGTTTGCAGTAGCCTTTGGCGGTAATTTTGACGGGTAGAAGATGATTCGAAATTCCTTACAACTTGGGCTATTGCTGTGCCTGTCTGCCGGCGCCCTGGTAGCGCAAACTGAACCCCCGGTACCACCTGCTAAACCCGCTCCAAAGGCGAAAGTCGAGGTCGTCGATAAAACGAAACAGCCCGGAATTCCTCGATTTGCGCGGGACGAGCGGTACACGTCTGAACGAGCGATACCTGCCGATCCAAACGTGGCGGTCAAGCTCTGCGTTTCTGAAGGCGCTGTGAAGATAAACGGGTGGGAACGAAATGAGGTACGCGTTTTCGTCAGAAACGGGCGTAAATTTGAATTTCGCTCACTTGAAAAGAATCCCGAGACCGGAAAGGCAAACTGGATCTGGATAACTAATCAGGCGGCGGGTGTTCCGATGAACGGGCCGATGACCAACTGTCTTGCCGGAGATTCGGTAGAGATCGATCTGCCGATGGCAGCCAGTGTTGGGCTGGAAGCCAGGACCAGTGGGGCCGTGATCGATTCCGTCAGGAAAGCAAATGTAAAGGTTATCGAAGGCAGCATCGCTCTTCGCAACATCGCCGGCGGTGTAGCCGCGGAGGCGTTTCAGGGCGATGTCATGATCGAAAGTTCTGCCGGCCAGATCTCGCTGCAGACCACGACCGGCAACATTCTGGCATTTGACGTAAAACCCGGCAGTCCCGACGATCTGCTGAAGGCCAAGACGAACAGCGGCGCTATTTCACTTCAAAACGTAAATCACCGTCAGATCGAGGCAAATTCGATATCGGGCACTGTCAGTTTCAACGGTAAGTTCCTTCCCGGCGGTCTCTATAATTTTAAGACTTCAAACGGCTCGGTGCGAATGCTTCTTCCGCAAGACACCTCCTGTAAGATGCAGGCGTCATATGGTTTCGGAAATTTCGATTCGGCGATCCCATTCAAGCTGGAGACCGAAAACTTGATCCCGGGCGGCAAGAGTATCGTTGCGAAATTTGGGAACGGCGACGCGTCGGTGACCGTGACAACCAGCAGCGGCAGCATCGGCATCCGTAAACAGAACTAAAACTCGCCTAAGTTTCTTCCCGTCCTTTGTTCAAACGATTCAGTAAGTGACGGCGACCCTTCGTCACGCGTCATTCGTTCCACACGCCACATCGGGATGAAGTAGTCGCTCATCGGCAGATAGTCTTCGCCGTTTGCGATCGCCGCGCACCAATCGTCGAAATAACCAAGGTCAATGGCGCGGACGTGCACGCCCGCGGTATTTATCTCATCCAGGATCCCCAGCAACTTCTCACGCGGAGTGTGCAGCACCAGGACGACACATTCGCCATTTTCGATTTTCATAGGACCGGTTCAAACTTTTTCTTATCGCCTCAATTATCTTAATATCGAACCAACGGTCAAAATCTGTTGGTGCGAAACTTAGATGCACGTCAAAAGGGTCGAGCTCGAAAACATAAAGTCTTATGCCGGTGCCGTGTTCGAATTTGAACGAGGAACGACGGCGATCACCGGCGATAATGGCGCCGGAAAAACCACTATTCTCGAATCGATAGCGTGGACGCTTTTTGACCTTCTGTCATACAAAAAGGACGAATTCGTTCGCCGCGGAACAAAGAAAGGCTCTGTCCGCGTCACTATCGAAAGTGGGCTTGATGAACGCGAATATACCGTCTATCGCGATACCGGTACCGGATACAATGTTTACGATCCTGCATTAAAGCTCCGCATTGCGGATAAAAAGGACGAGGTAACCCGATTCCTTTGGCAGCATTTGGGCGTTGAGCCCGGGACCGACCTGGAAACGCTGTTCAAACACGCCATCGGCGTTCCGCAAGGGACGTTTACGGCGATCTTTTTGGCGACGGCTGCCGAACGTAAAAAGACATTTGATACGTTGCTCAAGGTCGAGGAATATCGCCGCGGAGCGGACGAGTTACTGAAGACCGAACGGTATGTCGAGGGACAGATCAATTTGGTCTCGACGCGTATTGCAAGAGCGGAGGGTGAGATAGCGAGGATCGACTCTGTTGAAGCTGATCGAGCCGCAACTTTAGAACAGTCCGATCTGATAAAGGGCGAGCTCGCCTTGGTTGACGCCGCCTTGAGTGAAAAACGGACCGGATTAATGGCTCTCGACCAGACTGAAGAACGCCTCAGGTCGATGACAAGCGAGATACAGAACCTCCGTTCGGAAAAGGAAAAGGCCGATCTTGTGAGAACACAACGGGAAACGGACCTTGATAGATCTCGATCTGCTGCCGTTCTGGTAGAGAATGTAAGGGCCGACGCGGCCCGACATAGCGAATCGGTAGCGCGCATCAACGAACTCGAACGCGAGCGCGATCAGCGACAGAAATTTCGAGATGAACTCGCAAAGATCGAAAAAGCCGAAGCGAAGGTTTCAGCTGAACAAAAGCATCTCGCGGCCGAGATCGCGAAAATCCAGGATTCGCGATCGGTCATCGAATCTCTAAGGCCACTTGTTTCCGAACAAGATCGGCTCGAACGGGAATCGGAGCGTCTTAAGAACGAGATGGCCCGTTCGGCTGCGGCCGGACAACATATAAAAAGTCTTGATGAAAAACTTGAACGGCTTCGCCGGTCGTATCGCGAGATACAGGCTCAGCTTGCCGAAGCACGGGAGAAAAGCAGACTGGCGGCGGAACTGGACAAGTTTCAAGTGCGCGATTCCGAGATCGTTCGCGAACTTGCGAATTTGAACGCTGCACTTGAACGCGATGAGGCCTTTCAACGTGAGATCAAGAACGGTCTGTGTCCGATACTCTCAGAAAAATGCTTGAATCTGAAAAACGGCCAAACGCTTGAAGGATTTGTAACAAGCCAGTTCGACGAGATGCGGTCGAGGATCGCGATGTTGCGGTCCGAACATTCAAAGAATACTTCCGCTCTGGGTTCTGCCCGAGAGGCAGAGAAGTTTCTGGCCCAATTGACCGTTCTCGAATCGCGCGAACGCGAGATCGAGGAAGAAGGGAAAAGGTTAAAGGCTGAAAAAGAGTCTATGGACAAGGGCACAGGATCGCAAGAAACCTGGGAATCGGAGCTTCGGCGGGTCGAATCGGAATTGATCAAGCTCGCCAGTCCGAGAACACGGATCGCCCTTCTCGAAACTGATGTCCAACGCGAAAGTGAACTCCGGGAACAAACTTCCGTTATCGAGAAAAACCTTGAACGCCTGGAAAGCGATCGTCGAATGACTGTCGAACAACTTGAAGCGTACAAGGATCTCGATGCACATTGGGCTAAAGCTACAGCTTTGCGTGACGCGACCGTCGAAGCTTACCGCAGTTTCGTCGCGAATGAGGCTTTAGCATTATTGTTAGCCGAAAGGGAACTCCAGGCTGCCGCCGCGGACACGGAACTAAATGCGATAAACAAGCGTCTGACAAGGGCCGAAGCTGAGTATCAAGATGCGGGACGCGGCTACGACCGTGACCGGCACCTCGCCGTACGAAATGAACTTTCGGAATTTGAGAAAAAACAGGTCGAGCTATGTACGACAGCGACGGTCTTAGCAAAACGCGAAGCTGAACTTACGTCGGAGCTGGAACGCCTGGAAGCGATCCGGCGATCTATGCAGGACGAATTTCGTGAAAAGGAACGTCTGGAAAAGGTCTTGGAGACGACCGATTTTATCCGAAAGACGCTGAAAGAGGCTGCCCCGCTCGTCGCGAGAAACTACGTTTGGCACGTTTCTCAGGAAGCAAATATGATGTATCGCGAGATAACCGGGAATGCCGAGCGAACTCTGAAATGGACGGAGGATTACGGGATCTCGTTGGAAGAAGGCGGTTACGACCGACCGTTCGTAAGTCTTTCAGGCGGCGAGCAGATGGCGGCGGCGTTGTCGGTGCGGCTAGCGTTGCTGAAGCAATTATCAGACATCCGCATCGCATTTTTTGACGAGCCGACAACAAACATGGACGCCGAACGACGCGAGAATCTGGCGCAACAGATAGGGCAGATAAAACACTTCGATCAGCTTTTCGTCATCTCGCACGACGATACCTTCGAGGGGTATATGGATCACGAGATTCGGGTCGAACGCGAGTTAAGGTGAATTCGAACAGGATGGACAGCATCAACAGGATAGCTTTTTCTTATCCTGAGGAACCTGTGTATCCTGATTGAGATCGTATGAAGAATGTGACAATTGTCTGCGATGGTTCGAGCCTTGGTAACGGAAAAGGGAATCCGCGTGCTGCGGCTGTTGCCGTGCTCGGGTTCAAGGGGTATTGGAAAGCGTTCGGTAAATACTTAGGAAACGCGACGAACCAGCAGGCAGAGATCGCCGCCGCAACGCTCGGACTTGAAAATTTGAAAGAGCCATGCAGAGTGAAAGTCCTATCTGATTCGCGATATGTTGTAGAAACGATGGGCGGTTCCTGGAAACGAAAAACGAACCATGAATGGTGGGAGAAGCTCGACCACGCTGCCGCGAAACATGAAATTGTTTGGCAGTGGATAAAAGGCCACGCCGGCCACGAGGTACAGGAGATAGCTGATAAAGCTGCTCGAAAGATCGCGACCACCGGAAAGGTAGATCACGAACTGCTTGACGAACTCGTGGTGGACCTCGGTGTTCAGGAGTTGTGATCGCCTCAAAGAGACCCGTAATACTCAGAGAGAATCAGAGTAAGATGCATAAGATATTCACGATGAGTTCTATTAGAAACATCTGCGTGCACCTGCATCCTTCTGCGGCTAGGGTTTGCGCGATGCGGCTACTCGTATCTGCATTTGTTTTTACTTCTATCGTCGCAGCCCAACGCGTCGGGCCTGGTTGGGTCTGGCAAAACCCGCTACCGCAAGGAAACCAACTCAATTCGATCAGCTTTGCCAAAGACAAACTCTCGGGTTATGCGGTCGGTACTGATAATTCGATCCTATACACAAAGGACGGGGGGTTCACATGGCAGCGGCAGGCATCGATGGAAAACGTCTCGTTCTCATCGGTTTTTGCGATGGACGCAAGGAACGCCGTAATTGTCGGTGCACGCGGGACGATCCTGATCACGGATAACGGCGGCGAGTTTTGGCGGTCAGTTCCGACAGAAACGCGCGATCATCTCGCGTCGGTGACATTCGTTTCAGGAAATCAGATAGGCTGGACGGTCGGAACCTATGGACGGATATTGAAAACAACTGATGGCGGCCGCAGTTGGAAACAACAAAACTCAGGTGTCCAGGAACATTTATCAAAGATCTCGGCGCTTGACGAGATGAATGCTTCGGCGGTCGGGAGCAATGGAATGGTCTTGGTGACCAACGATGGCGGCGAATCTTGGGCTTCCTCGAAACCGTGCGATGTGCCAATGAACGGTGTTTCAATGCTCGATCAGAAGACGCTGGTAGTAATAGGAAATGGCGGCTGTATTGCAAGGTCCCCCAATGGTGGTAACTCGTGGCAAAGGATAAATATCTTTTCTCGGGCTGATCTGCTTTCGATATGTTTTTCGGACGCTAAGAATGGCTCGGTGACCGACACGAACGGTTTAGTCTGGCTGACCGGCGACGGCGGAACGACGTGGCTGCCATTTAACGTTCGAACGAATCCGCGCCTAGTCTCACACTGCTTCATAGACAAATACACAGGTTGGGCGGTTGGCGAAAATGGCCTCATCGTACGAACCGACGACGGCGGTTACAGTTGGAAGCGGCTAAGTGAAGGCGGCCGAGAAGACGTAAATGATCTCGTTTTTCTCGACGATGAGATCGGCTTTGCAGTGGGGACGAATGGACGGGTCTGGATAACGAATGACGGCGGTAAACTGTGGATCCCGGTCTTTTCAAGTGTTGAATCTAATCTCAACTCGATCGGTTATTTCGGCGACGATAAGATCTGGATAGCGGGAGATGCAGGTACCGTTCTTCGGACCAACAATGGCGGATCAAGCTGGGGAAAGGGCATCACAGGGGTTGATGATGATCTTTTGGGAATTGCGTTCGTTTCCGACCGGGTCGGGTTTGCGGTCGGAGCTAACGGCACCATAATCCGCACGACGACCGGCGGAGCCTATTGGGAACGGGTCGAATCCAGCACAAGGAACTGGCTTGAGGACGTGCGATTCGTGACGGATACGAAAGGCGTTATTGTGGGCGACAAAGGGACGATCCTCGTCACGCTCGATGGCGGCGAGACATGGTCTGCAGTAAAGATGAATTTGAAAGAGAATCTTTATTCGGTCAGTTTTTCAGATGAGCTTAACGGATTTGCGGTGGGTGCTGACGGGATCATCTTGCGTACCCGCGACGGCGGACTTAGCTGGCAGGATCAGGAGTCTCCGGTTCAATTAAATCTTTTTGCGGTAACTGCGATCGGCCCGGATCAGGCGATCGCGGTCGGAGAGCAAGGGACGGTGATAGTTACCACAAATGGCGGAGAGACTTGGGAACAGGAAACGAATATCACCACGAAAATACTTCAGGCTTTGGTGTTTCGCGGAGGGGAGAAATTATGGATCGCCGGAAAAGGCGGTTCGATCTTAAAACGGATAGCGCCTTTAACGCCGGGGAAGATAAACACGCCAAAACTCCCACCGGTGCTTCGAAATGCAGCACCGAGATCCAAACTCAAGCCGCGACTGCCGGCGATAACGATCACCGACGACGGGGACATACCGGTCGCGGTCCCAACGAAAAAGCCGGTTTAGGCCAGAGGATGGTCACGCTTTTACAACTGTCACAGATATCCACTCGCCCTGCCGATCTATATGAGGATTCTCTACATTTTGTTTGGCCAATGCTTCGACTATCAACGGTTCTTGTTCAGCCAAAATTCCTGACATAACCAATGTTTTGCGTGTTTTGGTTAGAAGATCTTTGAGCATCGGCAAGATCACGGCGATGGTGAGGTTCGCGCAAACGAAATCAAACGGCCGTAATTCTGGGTTCAAGGTCTCAAGCGCAAATTCGATGAAGCTCACGCCATTCGATTCGGCATTTTCCATCGCTATTTTTACCGAATCAGGGTCGTTGTCGATGCCTAGGAAATCAGACTCTCCGTTCACGAGTTTGGCTGCTGCTATCGCAAGGATGCCCGTTCCGGTCCCTACGTCGAGAAACGAGTCTCCGGGATGGTAAAGTTCGTCGATCGCGTTAATGCAAAGCTGTGTCGTTTCGTGTGTGCCGGTGCCGAATGCCATATTCGGCTCGATGCGGATCATGATCTTGTCCGCGGCTTCAATATCTGCCCACGGTGGTGCTATCACGAATCTGCCGATCGTGGTAGGTTTCCAATGCTTCTTCCATTCGGCAAGCCAATCGGTGTTTTCGATCTCGGAGTTTTCAACGGAAACGATGGCATCCATACCGAAACCGTAAGTGCGCAGGGCATATTGAAGTTCGTCCTGAAGGACCAGCGAATCGGGAGGTTCGTGGAAATATCCGGTTACCGTCAGCGACTCTGTTTGGCCGATCTTGCGGAAACTTATCGATGTACCGAGGGCATCAAGGGAATTCAGAGCAAATTCAACAGCCTCAGCTGCCTCCTGTCGAACGGTAATGTCGACAGCGATCCATTTCTCGGCATTTACGTTGTTCACTCGCGAATCCCCATCTCATCGAGCTCTCGTTCTTTGTTACGCCAATCTTCGACGACCTTTACAAATAACTGGAGGTGAACGTGGCGTCCCAAAAGCTTTTCAATGTCTTCACGCGCTTCGCTGCCGATCTGTTTTAGCTTTGAACCGCCTTTGCCGATTATTATTCCTTTTTGCGACGGCCGTTCGACATAGACCGCGCAGTAGATCTGAAGCTTTTCAGGGTCACTCTCATCCCATCTTTCGGTAACCACCGCAGTGACATACGGAATTTCTTCGCCGGTAGATCGAAGGATCTTTTCACGGACCATTTCAGCAACAATCGACCGCATCGGCTGGTCGGTCAGTTCGTCTTCTGAAAAGATCGGCTCACCTGCCGGCAAATGTTTTACGATCTGTGATAGCAGGTTAGCTACCGCGTCGCCCTTGAGTGCAGACACCGGTACTATCTCGGCAAAATCGTACTCCTTTGAATAAAATTCGATCAACGGTAGGATCTCAGCTTTGTTCTTGACCTTGTCGATCTTGTTAAGTACGAGAACTGCCGGTTTACGTGATCCTTTGACCAGGTCGAGAACAAATCGGTCGCCGTTTCCGGTCGAAACGCTCGCATCGCGCATCAGCACAACAACGTCAACGGACATTAAAGCGTCATGCACGGCCGCCATCATTCGTCGGTTAAGAAGGTGTCCCGGCTTATGAACGCCGGGCGTATCGACAAAGATGATCTGGCCTTTTTCGTCGGTGTAGATGCCTTGAATTCGATGCCGCGTGGTTTGCGGTTTGTTTGAGACGGCGGCGATCTTTTCGCCGACAATGCGATTCAGGAGCGTGGATTTGCCCGCGTTCGGACGCCCGATCAACGCAGCATAGCCGCTGTGAAATGTTGAGATCGACACTTGCTTGAAGTTAGCAAAATAGGCAGGAATTAGCCACAGGGGTAGTGGGAGTCATGATCCTGTGAGTTCTGTCGCTATTGTTGTCATTGGTTTTTCATCAACCGCTGCTTAGACGCGATCGCTTCCTTAAAGGCTCCGCCGGTCACGTCTCCGAGCTTGATCGCCGCGTCGTATATACCGATCGCGTAGGTCTTGTCATCGAAAAATTCGTAGATCTTTGCGAGCGAGACGTACGACAACGACTGAAGTGCTGCATCGACCTTTTGCTTTTGAGCGAGACGGATCACATTCTCAAAGGCGACTTTCGCCTCGAGTAGTTTTGCCCTTTGTGCATCCTGGTCCTCTATGCCTTGCGCAACTAGACTCGAAACGCGACCGAGATTGTAGTAAATGCGAGCCTCTGCAGGATTCTCGGAAAGCAGTTTTTTGAGATCACCTTCAGCGTTAGCGTAATCCTTTGCCTCGACCTTTTTCTGGATCTCGATCAGCTTTGTAGTCACAGGATTTTCGACGATCGCAACGGTCGTTGGGTTCTTTTTACGATCTTCCCGTACGGCGATCGCACGTTTTCTGGCTTCGGCGTATCGATCGTATCTTCCGGCCTCCTTAGAAGCATCAAATGAAAGGATCATCTCTCGCATGGCCGCAGCAATGTCCACACCTGACTCTTCCACACCCTTTAATTGCTCGGCGAAATAGAAATCAAGCACAGCTCCTTTTTCAAAATCTTCTGAAAGCCTGAGAGCCGTTTCATCGGCCAGTTGGGCCTTGAACGCCTCAAGGTCTTTAAAAACCTTTCCGCTCGGATCTGAGCCGCCCATTTGGGCGATCTTCGCTCTCGCTTGATCCGTGGCAATACGAAGGCGAAAATTCTCAAGCTGCTTCGCATCGATCGCCGCTACCAGCGATCGGGAAACGGTAAGATACACGTCGGGTGAAATGCTTGGGTCGATCTTTCGTCGCTCGTCGAGGATCGTCTTGACCGAGTCGCGTATTGAAGCGATGTCCTTTGCATTTGATAAAACGATCGGGTCGACAACGAACTGAAGAAATCCGCGTCTGACCTCTGATACAAAGAGATCGGTGTCCGGTGATAAGACGGCATAATAGTCATCCTTTATGTTTACGAAGTTGATCGTGCCGAGAGGTGCGAGCATCTCGGGGACGATCGTAAACCTGCGTTCCCGCTCCTTTGTCTCTATATTTGTAAGGACGGTTTTCTTGGTTTTTTGGGTCTCGGTCTTGACCTTTTCGGTATAGATGGTCTGCGGTCTTGTGTGCAGATAGTTTAGGAGTTCATTGACCATTTCTCTGGCCGAAGACCGCAGCTTTGCGTCCGAAGCGGACTGATACTGCTTAACATATTCGGGCAGGTTGCCAGCAAAACTCGAGCGCCTGTAGAAATCGCGAACAAGCGGTGCAAAGTCGAGAACATCAAGCAGGTTTCCCGGAAGGTCGGATGTGACCACGGGATCTGCGAGTTCCGGAACTGGTGTCAATGCGTACGCCATAGAAACGAACGACGCCACCAGTTCGGCATCTGTCTTGTTCGGGTTACGGCGTTTGTACTGAATGACAAAGGTGGAGATCTTCTGTCGCAGATCTTCATTTAACGCCGCCAGATCGCTTTTGAGCAGTTCACGAAACTGTTTCCCCTGTGCCGATAACGGCGTATTGATCACAGGAACAGATTCGCCGGAATCGTTTATCGTGCGTGCCGCTTCGAGAGTGGCCAATACTGCCATTAGGCGTTTGTCAGGCTCGATCCGAACGCCGTAATTCGAAAGGTCAGATCCTGCCGGGGAATTCTGGCCAAGTCCGGCGATAGCGGCGAGGAGTATAAATATTGCTGAAAATAGAGATCTCATCTAATGATACGGACCAGGGTTCTCCCAATTATCTCAAATAATGATGATTAAACACGGTCTTAGGATGCATTATTCATAAACAACTTAAGGATAAGGAAAACCGCAGTTCTCCTTATCCTTAAGACTAGATTCAGTTTAGTACCTAGTTAAAACTCGCAAGTGCGCTTGCTTCGTCGTCGAACACATCAAAAACCGTCAAGAGTTTCGTGATCGCGAGCAGATCCTGGATCTTCTGTGTCAGGTTCAAAAGCTTGAGCGTCCCGCCCTCCTTGTTCACAGCTGTAAAGCTCGAAACCAGTTCGCCAATACCGCTTGAATCTATATAGCCGACGGAGCCAAGGTTCAAAAGGATCTTGGTCTTGCCTTCGCCCAGAAGCCGGCGGATGGCATTGCGGAGAGCAACGCTCCCTTCACCGATCGTGACCTTGCCTTCGAGATCCAAAATGGTCACATCGCCGGCCTGGCGTTCAGAAATATTGATATCAGACATTGTTCTCTCCTCGTTAGGTTTAAATAAATTCTCTTTCTTGAATTGATAGCAGATTTTAGACCAGTTTCCCGGTAAAAGTCCAAACGACCGTTATGTTTGTTGCAGTTTGATCATTCGGACCAGAGTGCCGCCACCGTCCGCCTCTGTCCACTCGACGACATCCATGAAAGCACGCATGAACAAGATGCCTCGCCCGCTTGCTTTCAATAAATTTGCGGGATCGGTTGGGTCCGGAACGTCGTCAGGGTCGAATCCATTGCCATGGTCGATCACCAACATCTCAAAACCATTCTCGTTTCGGATAAGTTTGATGTCCACAGACTTTGACTCGTCAAATTTGTTTCCGTGCTTTACGGCGTTTGCAACAGACTCACGAACAGCCAAGTCGATCGATGCGATAAAGTCGTCACCGAGACCGGCTCGTTTTGCGAACTCGTCAGCTTTTGTTGCTGCCTCGTCAACCGATTCAATTCGGCTTGGTAATGAAAACGATTCTTCCACTATGAACTAGTAATTCATTGTAAGTTAAAGGTTTGTGGTGTGGACTGTCAAGACAAACACACGATATTCGGGCTAATATAGATCAAATGATCGTTAAGAGTGCCAAAAGACTTCGGGGAAAGATCCGGCTTCCGGGCGATAAGTCGATCTCGCACAGAGCCGTAATGTTATCAGCATTATCTCAAGGAACAAGCCGAATAAGTAACTTTGCGGCAAGCGCCGATTGTACATCGACGCTGAACTGTCTATCTGGTCTTGGTGTGGAATTTGAGCGTGAGACAGACCAAGTCACGATCACCGGACGAGGTAAGCGCGGGTTGATGATGCCGTCGGCACCGCTTGACTGCGGTAACAGCGGGACGACGATGAGATTGCTGTCCGGAGTTCTTGCCGGACAACCATTCGAATCCGTTCTGATCGGTGATGAATCGCTCAGCAAGCGGCCGATGAAACGGATAATAGTTCCATTGACCGAAATGGGGGCTGAGATCGATTCGATCGACGGCCATGCTCCATTAACGATCAATGGGCATTCGAACCTCAGATCGATCGAATACCGATTGCCGGTCGCATCAGCCCAATTGAAATCGTGCATCCTGCTGGCCGGTCTATTTGCGGACGGTGAGACCACGGTTATCGAGACTGTTCCGACCCGCGACCATACTGAACGAATGTTAAAGGGGTTCGGGGTCAATTTGCGATCAACTGAGTTGCCTGACGGCACGCGTATCTCGATCACGGGTGATTCGGAATTGTCGGCGTGTGACGTCGAAGTTCCTTCCGATGTGTCTTCCGCCGCATTCTTTTTGGCGGCAGCCGCCTGTCTCGATGGTTCCTATGTGGAGATACCGAATGTCGGGCTGAATCCTACTCGCGCCGGTGTTATCGATGTCCTTCGCCGTTTCGGAGCGGATTTCGAGATGCGCGATGAAAGCGAATCGGGGGGCGAGCCGATCGGAACAATTATCGTGAAGGGCGGATCGTCTTTGACGTCGTCGCGAGACAACACGGTCAAAGGTGAAATTGTTGCAAACTTAATAGACGAAGTGCCTATACTTGCAGTATTTGGCACGCAGGTCGAGGGCGGCATCGAGATCCGCGACGCAGGTGAGCTGCGAGTCAAGGAATCTGACAGAATCGCCTCAGTGGTCGAAAACCTAAGGCGAATGGGTGCCGATGTCGAGGAGTTTGAAGATGGCCTTAAGGTCGGAAAGTCAGACCTGGCAGGTGCGACGATCGATTCATTCGGAGACCATCGGATAGCGATGGCATTTGCTATCGCAGGGCTTTTTGCGAAAGGTGAGACCGTGATCGGAGGTGCGGAGTGCGCCGCAGTCTCCTTTCCTGGCTTCTTTGAGGTCCTTGATTCGGTAATTGAACAATAGGTCCATGAAAGGCGAAAAACGAATAGCTCTTACAGGATTCATGGGTGTTGGTAAGTCAAGCGTCGCCCGGCACCTATCGTCGATACTAAGATGCGAACGTGTTGATCTGGACGCATTCATCGAAAGAACGGAAAGAAGGGTCATTCCGGAGATCCTCACAAGAGACGGAGAGCCGGCTTACAGGGATCTTGAGACGAGAAATCTCGAGATCGTACTTTCGACGACAAACGTAAGGATCCTTTCCCTCGGGGGAGGAACGTGGACACTTGAACGCAATCGTGAACTGATTAACCGATATGGGCTGGTAACCGTATGGCTCGAATCCACGTTTGAACACTGCTGGGCAAACATTTCTAAATCAAGGAAAGAACGCCCGCTCGCCAAAAATAAGGAAGCGGCGCGCGCGTTATTCGATCAAAGGCAGGCAATTTATTGCCTGGCAGACTGGCATTTTATTATCAGGCCGGAATTCACCTCATACGAGATAGCGCGTCAGATCGCCGATGAGATCTTTTTTTGAACAATCCTAAGTTTTCTGTTGAAAATTACCCCGCAATAAATCAAGATTGAAATACGGTACTAGTTATTGTGTCCACGCAATGTTGGATTTTGGTTTCATGATGGATGTTGTGTCTTTCGCGTCTGTCTGATTCGATGGTACTTTTAGAAATAAAGATCAATCAGGAGGGAAAATGAGAGTTAAGTTATTGACATTTCTTACCTTGGCGGCCGCACTATTCATGATCGGCTGCGGAAAGAGCGATGCCGACCTAACAAAGGCTGTAAACGATAAGTTCGCCGCAGAAAAGATCACAGGCGTCACGGTGGCCGTGAAGGATGGCGTAGCGACTTTGACCGGCGAGGTTACCGACATAACGGTAAAAAATAAGGCCGAAGCTGCAGCAAAATCGGTCGAGGGAATCAAATCGGTTGACGGTGCCGGCTTAAAGACCAAACCGCTTCCGACACCTGAACATCCGTCACCGGATAAGATGCTAGAAGGTACGATCAACGAAAACCTCAAGAAGAAGAACATCACCGGCGTAACCGTTGCGGTCAAGGATGGCGAAGTCACATTGACTGGAACCGTGGACAAGGCAAAGGTTGCCGAGATAATGATGGTCGCCAATGAGGCAAAGCCGAAGAAGGTTATCAACAATCTGAACAAATAGGTCGAAAAGGAGGAATTATGTCATTACAAGAGAAATATCAGACACTTCTCGAACTTGCTAACAGCAACGGGACGACCTATGAACTAAGCGAAGGCGACGGCGTGCTGCACATCACCGGTTCTGCTCCCGACGAGGCGGCAAAGGCTGCACTTTGGGCTGAATATGAGAGGATCGACCCCGATTTCCGATCGAGTGACCTGATCCTGAACATTACGACCGCGGCCGCCGCGGCTGGTGGTGATGTACACACATATACGGTCGTTTCGGGAGACAACCTGACCAAGATCGGGAATAAGTACGGAATTCCGTGGAAGTCGATCTGGGATCACAATCGCGATATCCTCAATCACCCTGACAAGATCTATCCGGGACAGGAATTGAAGATCCCGCAATAAAACGGAACAATGGAAAAACAAGCCCGCCGGCAACGACGGGCTTGTTTATTTAGACTCCAGATCCCGTTTAAGGTCTCTCAGAAGTTCCACATTAGGCGAGGCGTATTTATTGATCCACCGATCATAGATCTCGCGAATAGGGACCGAATTCAAGTAGTTCCACCTGAATTTTCCTTTTTTTTGAGTGAAGATCAGTCCGGCCTTTTCCAAAACGCCAAGATGCTGCATCACTGTACAGCGGTCGAGAGTTTTGAATTTCGCGCAAATATCGCCCGTAGTCTTTGGTTCGTCCTTCAAAAGATCGAGGATCTCGCGGCGTCGGCTGTCGGCCAGAGCCTTGTAAACGAGATCTTCATTTTTTTCTCTTGACATGTTATAAAACTATAACATATACTCAGCGCCCTGACAACACAGGTGTCGTAGGGAAATGAAAGGAGAATAACGATGGAACTAAAATTCAGGGTACAAACAAAAATCCAGAGGCCCGTTGCGGAAGTTTTCGATGCGGTGTATGACCCGTCGAAACTGAGCGGCTATTTTACGAACGGCGGTGCAAGCGCTCCGTTGCGACAAGGCACGACTGTCGAGTGGGCGTTTTCCGACAATCCCGGAGACGAGAAGATCAAGTTTCCCGTTGAGGTCAAAACGGTTGTTCCGAATGAACTCATCGAACTTGGTTGGGAAGGCGCGAAAGGACTGCAAACTCATGTTGTGATCCAATTCGAAGCTGAAGGTGAAGACACGATCGTTCGCATAAGCGAGACCGGATGGCGTGAGACGCAAGATGACCTAAACAGTTCCTATCTGAATTGTTACGGCTGGGGACAGATGCTCTGCTGCCTGAAAGCATTTACTGAATACGGGATAAACCTTCGAAAAGGCGCGTTTGAAGGACTCTACAAACCCGAGGATCATCATGGGACCGCGAAGGCTTAGATCATGGAACTGAAATTTCGTCTACAGACGAAGATACAAAAGCCGGTCGCAGAGGTTTTCGACGCAGTTTACGATCCGCGAAAGCTAGAGAGTTACTTCACGACGAAACGTGCAAGTGCGCCGCTAGATGCCGGGACCACTGTTATCTGGGAATGGGATTACTGGCCGACCGCCTATGAGGTTCACGTAAAGGAATGTCAAAAGAATGAACTGATCGCGTTCGAATGGCTGTCGCATGACGGAGATACGATGACGCGGGTTGAGATCCGGTTCGAGGCTGTTGGTCAAGACGAGACTATCGTTTCTATCAGCGAATCCGGTTGGAAAGAGAATGAAACCGGATTGAAGCATTCATATGATAACTGCGCCGGATGGATGCAGGTTTGCTGCAGTCTGAAGGCATATCTGGAGTATGACATCAACCTGACGAAAGGGTTCTTTTGAAGCAACAATAAGATAGCGGACGGGTCTTTAATTTGTTACATTTCTCTTAATGTCTCTAGTTACGGACTTTATCGTCATTGGGAGCGGTGTGGCCGGGCTTCGTGCTTCCATAGCACTTGCAGAAGCCGGTGCAGACGTTACCGTTCTTACCAAGGACAAAGCCAGGGAGTCCAATACCGAATACGCGCAGGGCGGTGTCGCGGTTGTGTTGTCGGAAGACGATGACGCCGGGCTTCACGAAGGAGATACCCTCGTTGCCGGGGCAGGACTTTGCGACGAAAAAGCGGTTGGGACCCTGGTTTCTGAGGGTACCAAATACATCAAACAGCTCATCGACTGGGGAACGGAGTTTGATCGCGAAGGCGGCGAACTTGTGTTCACAAAGGAAGCCGCGCATTCCCGCCGTCGGATCTTGCATGCTCACGGAGATTCTACCGGCGCCGAATTTGTACGTTCAATGATCGCCAGGGCGAGGCAGGAGAAAACTATAAATCTTTTGCCCTTTGCCACTACCGAGGGTCTGATAGTTAATGATGGTCGCTGCATCGGTGTACGGTTTCGCGATCCTATACTTCGCGGGCCCCGCGAGATATATGCTAGGGCTGTAATTATGTGTACGGGCGGTGCGGGCCAACTTTACCAGCACACTACGAATCCGCCGGTCGCGACGGGCGACGGAATGGCTATGGCATATTTCGCCGGTGCAGAAATGGCCGATATGGAGTTCGTCCAATTTCACCCTACCGCTTTAAGTATCGAAGGCGCTCCAAGATTCTTACTTAGCGAAGCGATGCGCGGCGAGGGCGGGATACTTCGGAACAATCAGGGCGAACGGTTTATGGGCCGATACGATGAACGACTTGAACTTGCCCCGCGCGACATAGTTTCACGATCGATCGTAGCCGAGATGCGGCGTACAGGTTCGCGAACTGTTTTTCTTGACATGACCGCTTTGGACGAAGAGTTTCTGAAACACCGTTTTCCGAAGATCTATGAAACGTGCGCGGCCTATGGCCTGAACTTAGCTAAAGACTTGCTACCGGTATCACCTGCTTCGCATTACTGCATGGGAGGGATCCGAACGGATCTGCACGGACGGTCAACTGTTCGCGGTCTTTATGCTGCTGGGGAAGTGACATGCACAGGAGTTCACGGTGCAAACCGGCTCGCATCAAATTCGCTGCTCGAAGGACTTGTATTCGGTGCAAGAGCAGGTGAGGCCGCCGTAGCCGATAATCAAGATGTGGAGATCGGCAGATCTCTACAACTGCCTGTACTTGGATCATCTGACCCGGTTTCGCGACCTGCCATTAGCACAGCGGTCAAAAAGCGCGTCAAACGCGTGATGTGGGAGCGTGTCGGGATACTTCGCGACAAAGATTCACTCACTCGGGCGATCGCGGAATTTGAACAGATCGAACGTTCGTCGCTGAGTGCGTCATCGCGAAATTTTGTCTCTCTCGCGTTGCTTGTATCTCGCGCGGCACTCTGGCGGGAGGAATCCAGAGGCGGCCATTTCAGGAGTGATTTTCCACAACAAAGAGAGGAGTGGCGAGTCCACTCGATACAGAAGCTGCGCACGGAGATCTCATCGAGTTCCCAAATAGATTTCTCAAGATCAAACCAATTGACCGGATCGGTGTGAGTGTTTGCTCGTCTCTTCAAGAAATATTGATTTTGTGGTAAAAATACCTCTACCAACCTGATCATTTCGGAATAACTGAAGGAAAAGCCTTAACCGACTTATGAGCAATGTAACAACATTGAATCTTGCGTCCATAGTGTCTCACCACGCGCGGCTTTCGCCCGAAAAAGAGGCGATCGTCTGGAACGATATGCGTCTGACATACGCACAGCTTGAGGTAATGTCTAACCAAGTTGCGAACGCCCTGGTTTCAATGGGCATAGGACACAATGACAAGGTCGCGCTGCTTTGCCCGAACCTCCCATATTTTCCGATCGTTTATTACGGCATCATGAAAGCTGGTGCTGTAGTTGTCCCGACCTGTGTGCTTTTTACGGCACGCGAGATCGAATACCAACTTCGCGACTCTGACGCTAAAGCGATATTCGCGTTCGAAGGTACGCCGGAAATGCAGATGGGCCAACACGCAAAGGACGCATTCGATAAGGTCGATTCGTGTGAACATCTGATCGTAATGACAAAAGGGCCAGAGGGGCCTGCTCCGTTCGAGGGCCACAAGACGCTGGGTGAGCTCATCTTCGATAAGTCCGATAAATTCGAGATCTATCCAACTTCGCCGGACGATACGTGCGCCATACTCTACACTTCGGGCACGACTGGACAGCCGAAAGGTGCCGAGTTGACGCATCTTAATCTCTGGTCAAACGTGGTCACGACTTACAGTATCCACCTGCCCGTATTGGACAACACCGACGGCGTTCATAAGACCGCTTTGATCACTTTGCCGTTGTTCCATACGACCGGCCAGACAGTGCAGATGAATACGAACATCTATGCCGGAAACCGCGTGGTCCTACTTCCGAGGTTCGAACCTAAAGCAACACTGGATGTGATGGTAAAAGAAAGAGTGAACTTCTGGGTCGGTGTCCCGACGATGTATTGGGCTCTCCTCAAATATGTAGAAGATGAAGGTTATGATATCGACCTGATTCGGGAAAACATGAAGGTCTGTACGTCCGGTGGAGCACCGATGCCGGTCGAGGTCATGAAGGCCTTTGAGCAGAAGTTCGGCGTACGAGTCATGGAAGGTTATGGCCTCAGCGAAACTTCGCCTCTGGCGACGTTCAATCACTTTCAAAAACCTTCGAAACCGGGAACAGTCGGCCAAGCAATTTTTGGTGTGGAAGTGATCTGCGCCGGCGAGGACGACAAGGAAGTGCCCCGGGGAGAACGCGGAGAAGTCCTGATCCGCGGAACGAACGTGATGAAGGGCTATTACAAACGGCCGGAGGCAACGGCCGAAGCTTTCAAGGACGGTTGGTTTCACACGGACGACATCGGCATCATGGACGAGGAAGGCTATCTTGCGATCGTCGATCGTAAGAAAGATATGATCCTTCGCGGCGGTTACAATGTCTATCCACGCGAGCTTGAAGAGATAATAATGACGCATCCTGCAGTTTCGCTGTGTGCCGTGATCGGAGTACCGGACGATCGCTTGGGGGAGGAAGTGAAGGCCTATTTGGTGCTAAAAGAAGGGGCGCAACTTTCCGACGCTGCATTTATCGATTGGTGCCGCGAGCAATTCGCAGCCAACAAATATCCGCGTTATGTCGAGTTTCGCGACAGTCTGCCCATAGGCAACACTGGCAAGATCTCGAAACTTGCCCTGAGACATGAGATTGAGCATAAATAGCGTCGTCCCCGATCTCGTATTGCGCTCCGATACAGAATACGTTTCTACTCTTAGAATTAAGTTTCGGTAATCTTTCTTGTTTTGCGCCTCGTAGAACTCTGCGTGAGAATCATTGATGACAGGATGTTCCATCTAAAGCCCATAATAATTCTCGTGTTCCTACTTGGTTTTATCTTTGCGTGCCAATCGTCAAAAGCCGGGCGTTTCATTGTTGCGGAAAGCAAAGAATACGATGCCTCGCTGTTTCGACAGAACTGTGCCATCTGCCACGGTACCGAGGGAAATGGCAAGACTCTCCAAGACGGAACCGTTGTGCCGAGCCTTCGTTCCGGAGAGTTCAAATTCAAGACCGAGGATGAGATCTACAAACAGATCTCCGAAGGCGGAAATGGTATGACCCCGTTTCGCAATCAACTTTCCGATCGCGAGATCCGGATACTCGCCACGCTTGTCCACGATAAACTCAGACATCCGCAATAGTGATCCTGACGAAGACAGTAATTTGATAGAATCTACGGGTCTATGAAAATACTGATCACTGGTGCCAGCGGCCTTATCGGCAAAGCCCTTCAATCTTCTTTCAAAGAAAAGGGATATGAAATGCTGCTTGGTTCACGAAGCGAACGAAAAGATGAACGGCATATTAAATGGGACCCGGATACCGGATTCTCTGCCGAAGATCTGCCGCGTCTCGAGGGTTTGGACGCCGTTATCCATCTCGCCGGGGAAAATATCAGCGGACTGCGATGGACTGAGGAAAAGAAAAAGGCGATCCGAGACAGCCGCGTATTCGGCACGCGGTCGATGGTCGAGACCTTTGACAAGCTCAAACAAAAACCGAAGGTGTTTATCTCCGGATCTGCGATCGGATTCTATGGCGACCGCGGCAGCGACGAGATGACCGAATCCAGCTCTGCAGGCAAGACTTTTCTTTCTGAGATCAGCAAGGAATGGGAAGCAGAATCCCGTCGAGCGGAAGATATGGGGATCCGCACTGTTTTGCTTCGTACCGGTATTGTCCTTTCGAAGGACGGCGGTGCTCTTGCGACGATGATGACACCCTTCAAACTGGGCGTCGGCGGTGTTATCGGCAGCGGTGAACAATGGATGAGCTGGGTCTCGCTGGATGATGTGGTCAGGATCATCAATTTCGTACTCGAGAACGAGGATTTTCGCGGTGCGATAAATGTGACCGCTCCAAACCCGGTCACCAATGAAGAATTTACAAAAACCTTGGGCAGTGTCCTTTATCGCCCTACATTCTTGCCTTTGCCCGAATTCGCCGTTCACATGGTCTTTGGCGAGATGGGCGATGCTTTGTTATTGGATTCGACCCGCGTTGTTCCTAAACGACTGCTCGATGCCGGATTTGAGTTCAAATATCCAAAACTGAAAGATGCTCTGGAGCACGCGGTCAAGTAACGATCAACACGCGGCAAACGGAAGGGCACAGCAATACATCAAATCGCGATATGAAAGGCCGGTTTCTGAGGTTCGACCCACTTAATAGTTTCGCTTTTATTGCCGGGTCTCTGTGTTTACTGCTCGGAGGTTTTGCTGCGTCTGCTCAGACGACCACAAAAGCGGGATCGATGCGCGTTTCCAGAACCGTTAAGACTGCTCCATCGGATGATCTTCGCATCATTAGATTTACCTCCGCCGCATTGAAGAATAAAGATCAACTATCAAAACTGGCCTGGTCATTTGGCGGTAAATTGCAAAATGGATGGAACATTTACGTTCCGTTGATCTCGCGCTCCATGGGTACGGCAGCCCTGCCGGATTCAGCGGATTTTGCGTCGGCACTTGCGGATTGGCAAACAAAACAAGGATTGAACGCCCTCGGTATCGTCGATGCCGAGACAATGAGCAAATTTGTTTCAGTGTGGCAGGCTCAAAGGCAATTCAGATATTTATTGCCGGATGCGGACAGGCTCATATCCGCACCCATTGATGAGTTTTTCGACCAGACACGAAGTCCTGAACTTCTTAAACTCGATAGCGAGACTTACTCGGCCTACAAGAAGATGATCGCGGCGGCTGAACGGGATTTGGGCCCACAGTTCCAAGCAGGATCAGGCGGGAAATACCTGTCAATAATCTCGGCGTACCGTTCACCGGAATATCAGGCGGCCCTTCGTCGTAAGGCGCCTAATTCCAGCCGTTCGGCATTGGCAAAATTCAGTGCTCATTCAACCGGACGGGCACTAGACATCTACGTCGGCGGCGATCCTGTTTCGACAAAAGATGCGAATCGGCAGCTGCAGGTTGAAACGCCCGCTTACAAATGGCTAGTTAAGAACGCAAGCCGATTCGGATTCTATCCATATTTTTACGAGCCTTGGCATTGGGAGTACGTTCCGGAAAAGTGATCTGTTTGACGCAGATTCAGGGCGTCAAGGTAATAACAGTATCGGACGAGACGGTACTGCATCTGATGCGAATGGTGCGATCTGCAGGTTGAGAAGGTATTCGCCGTCGGCGACCTCATTCGGTACGTAGATCATTTCGGTGATGGTCGAGTTTATTCTCGTGGCCGCGTTTACCTCGCGGCGTCCCTGTTCGACGTTCCAAAACACTCGATGCGCGGGCAAATCAGGATCATCAAGCCTGTCGATAGACGGCAGATCGACAAGCAAATGCGTGAATCCGAATTCGAGAATAAATTCCATTGCCTGGACGTTAAAATACGGCGAAAGGTTGTTACCGTCGTAACGCTGCGTCAGTTTGGTGTCATCGTTTGGCAGCGTCCGCAGGACAAATGCCGCCGGAGCCAAGACGTTCGTGTCCGCCAGTATTTCCAACAATGAATCTCGCGTGATCACGAGGTCTCCGTTTGCCACCGGCCGAGGTTCGGCAGTCACCAGCACCGCGTTCATCACCACGTCACGCAAACACTCTCGCACTGAGATCCGCTCGTCCGTGATATGACCAACACACTCGGTATGCGTGCCGTTGCAATGAGGCGTCAAGGTATACTGCTCAAAATTGACGCTCGAACCATCCCGCGTATCGCCAAGTGTTTTTGATGTCGCCGCATCGACGCCAAACGCGTTTGGCTGCGGTCCGTTGAAATTAAGGGGTATTGAAATGTCCGCGACGAATTTCATCCGATCTTCTTCACTTCTTCGTGGATGCGGCTAATGTCCAGTTCTTTCACCGACCCAACTTCAGCACATACGTTCATTAAGAATTGGTCTTGAGCGTTGCCCTTTGCTTTCGCCACTGAATAGGGCAGGTCTTCGCGGAACGTGACCATCGAATATTTAGAGAAATAGTCGGGGTAGGTCTGCTCGAGTTTTGTTTCAAGTTCGCGTTTGCGAACGAAGACCGGATCGGCCGTTGCATCGCGCATTTCGTAAAAATTCTCTTCGGCCATATCGGCGATCGCGTCGGTATTGACCTTGCGGAGCTTTCCGAACCGCTTGTAAATGGTCTCCCATTCGGTGCCGTGGTTTTCTATCAGTTGGTCGAGTACGCGAACATCTTCAAAAGCACAGTTCATACCCTGGCCGTAAAACGGCACGACTGCGTGAGCCGAGTCGCCGAGCAGCAGTGCGTTCCCACGTGCGTTCCAGGGAAAACATTTCACCGTTCCAAGATTTCCAGTCGGATTGGTAAAAAAATCTTCAAGCAGCGTTGGCATCAGCGGAACGGCATCGGTGAACTCGCGGTCAAAGAATTCGATCACCGCTTTATTATCTGTAAGCCTATCGAATGCAGGTTCATCGAGGTCCGTCGTAGATCTATGCGCTAGAAACAGAGTGCACGTGAAACTGCCGTCAAAGTTCGGCAGGGCGATCATCATGAATTTGTGACGAGGCCAGATATGGAGAGCATTTTTCTCCAAAAGGAATTCGCCGTTTGGACCCGGCGGGATGTGTAGTTCTTTGTATCCGTGTTCCAGCCACTTCTGCGAAAAATCAAAACGGTCTACTCCGCCGCGCAACATCGCATCACGAACTGCAGAGCCGGCACCGTCAGTCGCGATCGTGGTGCTTGGCGTAACTTTCCTGCCGCTAGACAATGTCGCTTCACCTCTATCGCAATCGAACGCTATACATCGTTCGCTGAAGTCGAATGCTACACCTTCGTACTTCTCAGCCGCGTTTATCAATGCAATATTAAGCCCGGCACGCGAGACCGAATTTATGTACTCGCCTTCGCGCCCGCTGTATGGTAGAAGCGTAGTTTCGCCTGCCACGCTATGGATCATTCGCCCGTACATCGGCACGGCTTCGGAGAGCATGTACTCGTCCATCCCGACCTCGCGCAATGCAGCAATGCCGCGGTCCGACAACGCTAGATTTATCGAGCGCCCGGCCGAAACCTTTTCATTGCGCATGTCGCCGCGCGCCTCGTACACATCGACCTTCATCCCGCGTTTTGCGAGATAGATCGCGAGAAGTGATCCGGCCAGGCCGGCACCGATTATGGCTACCTTAGGCATTCTTCCAGTATCGTTGAAAAGCGAAAAACTTCTGTGTACGAATTATAAAGAGGAGTGGGTGCGACTCGTATTACGTCCGGCTCCCTCCAATCGGCGATCACTCCACGATCGGTGATCGCGTCAAACAAGAGTTTGTCGGAATCTTTGACCCTGATCGAAAGCTGACAACCTCGATGCGCGGGATCGCGAGGCGTAATGATCGAGATTCGGTCATCATCGATCTGGTTTAACAAATACACCAAATAGCCGGTCAGAGCCTCAGACTTTGCACGAAGATTCGACATTCCGGCGTCGTCAAAGATCTCAAGTGAAGCGCGCAGCGCAGCGAGCTGAAAAATTGGTGGATTAGATAGCTGCCAGCCTTCGGCGCCCGGAAGCGGGTCAAATTCCGGCCCCATCAAAAATCTTGTCCGTTTGTTGTGTCCCCACCAGCCTACGAAACGCGGCAGGTCGAATGAATTCGCGTGACGCTCGTGAACGAAAGCCCCGGCGATCCCGCCCGGTCCTGCGTTAAGGTATTTGTAAGAGCACCAAACCGCAAAATCAACATCCCAATCATGCAGATGTAGTTGCAGGTTTCCCGCGGCGTGAGCAAGATCAAATCCGACAATCGCCCCAGCTTTGTGTCCCGCTTCTGTTATCGCGGGCAGATCAAATGCTTGCCCGGTGTAATAGTTCACACCGCCGAGCAGCACTAATGCGACCTCATCGCCATTCTTCCCGATCGTCTCGACTATGTCTTCGGTCCGAAGCGTCGATTCGCAATCGCGCGGCGATAATTCGATCAATCCTTCCTCCGGTTCGACTCCGTGAAATCTAAGCTGCGACTTGACCGCATATTGGTCGCTCGGAAAGGCACCCTTTTCGATCGCGATCTTTTTTCTTCTTCCTTCAGGTCGGTAAAACGAGACCAACATCAGATGAAGGTTCACCGTAAGGGAATTCATAACGATCGTCTCGATCGGTCTTGCGCCGATAACGCGAGCCATCGGCTCAGTAACAAATTCATGATATGGAAGCCACGGATGTCTGGCCCGGATATGTCCTTCGACTGCAAAGCGTGCCCAATCGTCGAGTTCCTGATCAATATACTCGCGCGCAGTTTTAGGCTGAAGGCCCAGTGAGTTTCCGGTGAAGTAGATCAATTCCCGCCCATCGGAAAAATTCGGGAAATTAAATCGGTTTCTATATTCTCGTATCGGATCAGCTAGATCCGATGCGGCCGCGTATGCCTCTCCGGGTTGATAATCCCTTTTATTCATAAAGGTTTAGCTTTGTCGGTAATTCTATCTGCATTCGCATTCAAAAAAAACTTTGAAACTAAGTAAATTACAAAACGTCATTTTAACCGGAACGACGCGTGACCGAATTCTGACCAAAACGATCATGCGGTCACATTCGTTTCCAAAATATTCATATATGAATCAAGGAGAAATCATGAAAAAAGTAATCTTGACACTATCATTCCTGTCGCTCGCACTAGTTTTCGTAGGTACATCTGCTAACGCCCAGCTCGCAACTAAGATCGATGCGGATATCCCGTTCGATTTCGTCGTCGGAGACAAGGCATTTGCCGCAGGCAAATATGTTATCCGATTGCGTCGGACTCCCAGTGGAGCTGAACACCTAGAGATGCGAGATTCCAAGAATCGAGTGGTCTATGACGCGTTTGCGATGCCCAACGGTGATCCAGCCGATAAGAAACCTGAGCTCATCTTCGATCGTTCCGCCGGCCAGGCCGTCCTTGCAAAGATCCGAACCGAAGACAAGGGATTCTCGGTCGCGGTCGAAAAGCCGGCCACGGTAATTGCCGCAAAAGAAAAAAAGAAAACAACCGGCATCGGAAACTGATTCGAGATCCAATAAATAGACTTTTCAGAAGGCGTTCTGTTTCCCTGAACGCCTTCATGTCTCACATTAGGTAGCAAAAGCGCTTGAGTCGAGCCCCAACCAAGTTAATGCTGCTCCGTTAAAGAGATTCTGCTTTATCCCATTCCCGTATTGCATAGACTCGATCAGTTTCCCGGGTTCGAGTTCGCCGAGCGGAAACGGATAGTCCGTACCAAGCATTACCCGATCGTCACCCACCAGCCGTATCAAATAATCGAGCATCGCAGGCTCATGCACCAAAGAGTCGAAGTACATCTGACTCAGATATTTTCGAGGGCCGTAAGGATTATCGGTTGCGCAGAGGTCGGGCCGAACGTCAAAGCCATGATCGATGCGGCCAATTGTCGCGGGAAATGAGCCGCCGCCATGTGCGAAACAAATACGCATATCCGGCAGGCGTTCAAGAGTTCCGGAGAATATCAGGGAGCATATCGCACGTGAGACCTCAGCCGGCATCCCAACAAGCCATGGAAGCCAATATTTCTGCATATCCCCCTCACCCATCATTTCCCATGGATGAATAAAAACCGCCATTCCCAACTCGGAGCACGCTTCGAAGAAATCGAAGAACTCAGGCTCGCTTAGGTTCTTTTGGTTGACGTTGGTTCCGATCTGTACGCCGGATAGTCCGATCTGTTTACATCGCTCGATTTCAGCGATCGCAAGCGTCGTATCCTGCAGCGGAACGGTGCCGAGCCCGGCAAATCTCAAAGGAAACTCGGTGACGACGTCAGCTATATGATCATTCAGAAATTTCGCAACGTTCACGCCGTCATGCGGCTTTGCCCAATAGCTGAACATGACCGGTACGGTAGAGAGCACCTGAACTGTGATGCCGTATTCATCCATTTCTTCGATCCGCTTTACCGGATCCCAGCAATTTTCTTGGATATCGCGAAACTGCTTTCCGTCGTCGCGAACCATCCGAGCACAGCATGGATCGTAATGATCGAGTGTGATAAATCCGCCATAACCAAAACGATCTTTCCAGTCAGGAATATCTCGCGGAAGTATGTGCGTGTGGACGTCGATCTTCAGCATTTCTTCATTCTATCCGAATCGGGTTAATTGCCGAACCTGAAAAAAAAAAGAGATCGGCCGCTTCTGTTCAGGCCGATCTCGAGTTTTCGGAATGAGAAATCGCTCAGTTAGTGATCGTCACCTTCTTCGCTGCCCGGGCGACGACCGCCACCTCCGCCGGGTCCAAGTGTCGGAGGCTGGATATATGGTATCTTTGCCTCAAGCATCATGTTGTTTAGTGCCGCGAGATCCACCGAAACTAGTTTTCTGACTTCCTCGGCTGCCGGCGGTATCTTTCCGGCAAGGATCTCTATCTGCGCAAGTTCCCACTCGGTAGGCGCGGTCGAAGCATTTTCCATCGCGATCAGCACCTGAGTCGCTCGCTGGTTGAGGGGCGTCGGTAACTCGACAAGCGGCGGTCCCGCCTGACTGATATTGCTCACGAGCGACGGAGGAGTTCCCCAGTTCACGTAGGCTGCATCCACCTTTTTCAAAAGGTCTTCTGCGGCTTTTCTAATGTTTTCAGGGATCTGTTGAGCACCGGGACGTTTCCATGACTCGATGGCGTTGTTCAGATTAGTCCGCAAATTGACTATCTGGAACTGAGCGAGCGAGGCCTGTGTGACGATCGGCTGGAATTTCTGAAGTGCTGCTTTCTTCTTCGCACGATCTTCGGCTGAGAAAATTATCCGTGGATCATCGATGACTTTGAATGTCTTCGCCATCTCCGTCTCGCCGCGTTTGATCTTCACAGTGTAATCGCCGGGGTCTACGCGGAAGCCTAAGTTTGCAAGTCCGCCGCCAAATCCACCGCCTCCGCCACCACCGCCGCCCGCTCCTTGCGGAAGCTGCGGGCCGGCCGGTCGCGAGCGCATATCCCAAACAAAACGGTTAAGGCCTTTATTTGCGATGCACTGCTGTCCACCGCCGCCGCCAAATCCGAAACCGCCTCCACCGCCGCCGCCGGGTCCGCCCCCAGGGCCGCCCTGGCCCGGGGTCGGAGAAGGCTGTGGCTTTGTGCAATTAACGGTCCTAAGTGTTTGGCCTGCCGCATCCTGGAACGTGAGTGTGACGTTCTCTCGGTCGGCTAAGGCATCCTTCAGATAGAACTGAATGATCGCGCCATTCGGCGGATTCTGTCCGTAGAACACCTTGTCCGACGTAAGGTCTTTGTTGTTCCACAGTCTCCACATTACCGATTGTCGCGGCTGAAACAGGTGAACGCTGCTTGTCGTGACCGTTTCGTTCATTTGTTCGATCGGTGTCATGTCATCGAGTACCCAGATCGAACGTCCGTGTGTTCCGAGTATCAGGTCGTTCTCTCGCGGGTGAATGAGAATGTCGTCAACCGGGACGGTCGGAAGGTTGAGCTTTACCTGCGTCCACGAATCGCCCTTATTGTATGAGGCAAAGAGGCCGAATTCGGTGCCAACGAGCAACAGGTTCGGATTCCTCGGATGTTCCCTAATTACGTTGGCAATGCCGTTGTTCTGCGGCAGGTTCGAGCTGATGTCTTTCCACGTTTCTCCAAAATCATTAGTTGAGAAGACATACACCTTGAAATCACCATTTCGGTGGCCGTCAAATGTTACGTAAGCGGTTCCGGCAGCGGACCGTGATGTGATCACGCGGCTCACATACGTTCCTTTCGGGACGCCCGGGACTCTTTCGGCGACGTTCTTCCATGTCTGGCCGTCTCGCGTGACCTGAAGATTCCCGTCGTCTGTTCCGGCCCAAAGAACATTTCGGTCCAGTGGAGACTCGCTGATCGTCGTGATCGTCGGGAAATTCTGAACACCGTCGTGTCGTGAACGGGTGTTCTTATCTGGCACCTTGCCCATGATCTGAAGCGTATTCCGATCGACACCGGTCGTCAGATCGGGACTGATCTTTTTCCATACATCGCCGCGATTCGTCGACTTGAAAACGAAGTTGCCGGGATAATAGATCGTGTTCGAATCGAACGAGGAGATCAATATCGGCGAGTTCCACTGAAAGCGATAGGGCTTTTCACCATCTTCTTCTCTTGGCCTGATGCTCTTGCTTTCACCGGTCTGAATGTTTCTTCGCAAGAGGTTGCCGTCCTGCGATTCGGCATAGACGATGTTCGAGTCGTTCGGGTCCGGCTGGGCAAAAAAGCCGTCACCTCCGCCGATAGTGAACCAGTCGTCATTTGTGATCCCCCGCGGATTCATCGACATGCTTGGTCCGCACCACGTATTATTGTCCTGCAATCCGCCGCAGATGATATAAGGCATAGCATTGTTTGCACCAACCTCATAGAACTGGCCGAGCGGGATCGTGTTCGCGTAGTCCCAAGTTTTTCCACGGTCATATGTGATGTTGATACCGCCATCGTTGCCGATGATCAAATGGTTTGAATCGTTCGGGTCGATCCATATTCCGTGTGTGTCGGCGTGAGGAGCACGAGCGAAGTTTCCCGACCAGGTTCGGCCGCCATCTTCGGAATATTGCATGGTAACGCCGGCTTGCCATATACGTTGGTCGTTGTTCGGATCGATGCGGATCTGCGAGAAGTACATTGGCCTTGGAACGGCCGCAATGTCGGCCATTCGTGTCCATGTCTCGCCCTTGTCGTTGGATCTGAACACGCCTCCATTTGCATGTTCGACCGTCGCGTAAACGACATTTGTGTCTTTCGGATATACGGCGATCGCAATGCGGCCGGTTTCCAGCAAGCCTTCCGGCCGAGGAGTAGGCGCGTTTTCGGTGTCGTAGGGCATTCCCTTTGTGATCTTGTTCCAGGTCTCACCGCCGTCGTTCGACTTATACATCGCGCTGTGTTCGCCGCTGCCGTTAAAGCCGAAAACCGTTCGCCGACGCTGGTACATTGCGGCATACAGGATGTTCGGACTGATAGGATCGATGACGATCTCGGTCGCCCCGGTATCGTCATTTACCTTGAGGACCTGTCGCCAGGTCTTTCCACCGTCGGTCGTCTTGTAAACGCCTCGGTCGGAAGTCGCGGCCCAGAGGTTTCCGGTTGCCGCCACATAGACCACATCCGGGTCGGTTGGATGAACGACAACACGGGCAATCGCCATCGTCTTCTCGAGGCCCATGTTCTTCCATGTCTTTCCGCCGTCAAGTGACTTGTAAATTCCATTTCCCCACGAGGAACTCTGGCGGTTGTTCGATTCGCCGGAACCGGCCCAAATGATAGATGGGTTCGATGTCGAAATTGCGATGTCGCCGATGCTGTTTACTGATTCTTTGTCAAAGATCATCGTCCACGACGTTCCGCCATTCACCGATTTCGCAATTCCTCCGGCAGCGGTCGCCGCATAGATAATCCGTGAATCCGTCGGATCGACCTCGATATCGTTGATACGCCCGCCCATCGTCGCCGGGCCGATCTCGCGAAATCTCAAGCTAGAGATCGCCGCATTATAGGCCTCTTCCGGCCTTGGTGTTGGAACCGGTGTCGGCGTGGGTGTTGCCTTTGCATTTTTCGATTTATCTTTAGGGGTTTCTTTCGGTTTCGGCTGTGAGTTTGCCGACACAACGAACAACGATAGTAATACAAACGACGGGATCAGGCCTCGAAAGCTGGAGAACATCCGCATAGTCTTACACGAACCTCGCAAATAGAGTGGAATAGAGCTTAATCAATCGATCTGAAATTGAAGTGCCAGATGGAACGCTTACAATTTAGGTCAGTTTTCGAGTTTTCGCAACAAATTACGAAGTCTGGAATGTAAAGATTTGTGAAGCCAATTCCAAATAAACGGGGGTGTCGTTTCGCAAAATGGCATTGGCCGATAATTATTTTTGCCAATGCGAATTGTCCGAATACGTGTGTCAAACTGGCACAGAGAAGCTCTTTCCGAGAGTTTTTTTACTCCCGACGCGTCTGTCTCCGCCGTTGATATTCGCCCCCGCCGCCTCGCTCGCCGCATTTTTGAGGCGTGCCTGGCTCCAAGTGTGAGAGAGAATTTAGGCGGCGACCGGAGGAGGCTGCATGACGGAGCTGCATTCCTTGCACGTGCGCAGATCTTCCGAGCTATAGAATTTCCTGAACACGCCCTGAAACTGCGTGGTTATGTCTTCGAGCTGAAAGTATTCTTCGTAAAGCTTGTTATTGCAGTTTTCGCAGAACCAGAGCAGACCGTCGAGTTCGCCAGGTCGGCGTTTACGTTCGATGACGAGGCCAACGGTGTTCGCTCCGCGGATCGGATTGTGAGGAATGCGGGGCGGCAGTAGAAACATCTCGCCTTCGCGGATCGGCACTTCAACGGCTTTTCCGTCTTCTTGTATCTGCACTTTTATGTCGCCTTCGAGCTGATAGAAAAGCTCTTCGCCTTCGTCCCAATGATAGTCTTTTCGCGAATTTGGCCCACCGACGACCATCACGATGAAATCCTCGTCGTCATAGACGCACTGATTTCCTACGGGCGGCTTGAGCAAATGCCGGTGTTCATCGATCCACTGCTTAAAGTTGAAAGGACGACGGAGCTTCATTTTAATGCCTCTAATTTGACGACTGATATAGAGTATAACCTTAAATTCTGTTTGAATCTTCCCGCAGCAACATCGATCGATATCGGGATGTCCAATTTAGATCGAGAATGCCGTCTTAATAGTTGACGGAGCATCTATGCCGTTAATTAGGGCTGAGAATGAGGCGAGCTATGAATATCAATGAAGAGAAATTAAACGAACTGCTTGGAAAATTTGTTGGGGACCTGGGCGCGGCCATGCACGCCGGTTCTATCGTGATCGGTGAAAAACTTGGCCTCTACAAGGCCATGGGTGCACCCAACGAACGGATCACCCCAGAAGAACTGGCGAAGGTCACAAACACGAACGCGCGATACGTTCGCGAATGGCTCAACGCCAACGCGGCGAGCGGCTATATCGAATACGACGCCGAAAAAGATAGTTACTACATGACGGATGAGCAGGCCTTCGTCATGACGGACGAAAATAACCCGGCTTATCTTCCGGGTGCATTCATACTTGCAACATCGGCCTTGCGAGCGATCCCGGACCTCACCGAAAGGTTCAGGACAGGCGATGGCTTCGGCTGGCATGAACACCACCCTGACCTTTTTCACGGCACCGAGCTCTTTTTCCGACCTGGCTACGTAGCGAGCCTTGTAAGTGCCTGGCTTCCGGCACTCGATGGCGTCGAAGAAAAATTGCGAGCCGGCGCAAAGGTTGCCGACGTCGGCTGCGGATACGGAGCTTCGACCATTCTGATGGCGAAGGCATATCCTAAGTCGGAGTTCGTTGGCTTCGACTATCACAAAGGCTCGATCGAGAAGGCACGCGAGCGTGCAAACGCGGCCGGGGCCGAAGGAAATATCAGTTTCCAAGTTGCAGCCTCGAAGGAATTTCCGGGAGAAGGCTATGATCTCGTAACTTTCTTTGATTGCCTTCACGACATGGGTGATCCTGTCGGTGCGGCCGCTCATGTGAGAAAAGCGTTGAAGGATGATGGCACGTGGATGATCGTGGAACCTTTTGCGAACGACGCTGTGCAGGACAATCTCAATCCAATAGGCCGAGTTTACTATTCGGCATCGACGATGATCTGCACTCCGGCGTCGCGTTCACAAGAGGTCGGTTTAGGTTTGGGTGCCCAGGCCGGTGAAAAACGCCTCGGTGAAGTCATTACGGCAGGAGGGTTCTCAAGATTTAGGAGGGCAACGGAAACGCCGTTCAATTTGGTTCTGGAGGCAAGACCGTAAGCGGCCATATGGAATCGCCGAACTCTGATCCCAATTTCGAGATCAGAGTTCGGCAAGCTTCTCTACCGTCCGCCAATTGCGGCCTGTTACGGCGAGTTTTAGCTTTTTTTCAACGAACGATCTTCCCAGCAGACTGTCGATCACGCCGTTTGGCAGGTGACAATAAAGCTCACGGCCTATCGCGTAGTATCGTTCGCCGTCAGGTGCGGCATCGAGCAGTTGCTGCATTTTGTCTTTCGGAATATCTTCACGCAGAAAGAGGACGTGCATTTCCTTGTGACTTTCGAACTCACCCGCGTAAGGATTGGCCGCTATTATCTTGGGTATCTCTTTCTGTTCGCGAACCATCACCGGCAATTGTTTGCCGAAGTCTTTGTCGATCACGCCTTCCAGTTTTCTAACAAGGGTTTTTTCAGCGGTCTTTTTCGAATCGAAAGCGAGATTCCCACTATTTACGTACGTAACGACATTTTCGAGGCCGAGCGATTCGAACGACTTCTTTAGCTCGGCCATCTTGATCATCGTATTCCCGCCGACATTTATGCCGCGGAGCAGCGCAACGTATCTCATCTAAGTTCTTTCCACATTTTTATGCATTCGATCTCGACCGATCCGCCCACTGGAACACTTACACTTTCCGCCCGATGATATCCGCACGCCGAGTAAAGCGGAACGCCGGGAAGTGTGGCCATCATCTCGGCGGAGAGAAATCCTGCGGACCTTGCCTCGGCTTCGCATTTCTCGAGGATCGCCCGCCCGATGCCCTGGCGAGCCGCTTCCGGATGAATAAAGAATGCCCTTATCTTTGCCGCGTCCACCGCCGGGTCGAGCATCTCGGGGTCGCGGCTGTATTCGAAGCGACTTGCACCATATAGCGTTCTTCGTTTGCTCCAGCCGCCGCACCCGACGATGCGCCGGTTTGCGACGGCTACAAAATATGTTCCGTCCGCTATAAGTTGATGATCAATTCCAAAGACAGACCGAATTGAGAGTTCGATCTGTCTTTCGTCGTATATACCTTTGGCAAGACCGCGGACCGAAGCAGCAATGAGTTCGCCGATCGCCGTTGTGTCGTCAGTCCCGGCCTGTCTCAAGAGATATTCCACTTACGCATTCTTCATGTCGATCACAAATCTGTACCTGACATCAGCTTTGACCGTTCGGTCATAGGCCGTATCAATGTAATCAGGTTTGATGAGTTCGACATCGGAAGTGATGGCGTGACGAGCGCAGAAATCAAGCATTTCCTGCGTTTCCGGTATTCCTCCGATCAGCGAACCGGCAAGCACCTTGTTGCCTCCGATCAACGAAAAGGCGTTCAGCGGCGCCGGTTCGGTCGGCACACCCACGATCACCATTACGCCGTTTAGGCACAGCAGCGACAGGTATGTGTTGTAATCGTGGTTTGCCGAGATCGTGTCAAGAATGAAGTCGAAACTTCCGGTGGCCGCCGCACGCGCGGCATCGTCTCGAATATTGACGAACTTGTGTGCGCCCAGCTTTTTCGCGTCATCTTCTTTTGAGGGCGAAGTGCTGAGAACCGTCACATCGGCTCCCATGGCGACTGCGAGTTTTACTCCCATGTGGCCAAGTCCCCCGAGTCCAGCGATAGCGACCTTTTTTCCGGGGCCGACGCCCCAACGTTTGAGCGGCGAGTACGTCGTTATCCCCGCACAAAGCAACGGCGCAACTCCCGGAAGGTCCGCATCCGGAGCTTTCACGTTTAATGCGTACGATTCATCTACAACGTAATGCTTCGAATATCCGCCATAAGTTGGTGTTACACGGTCCATTTCCGTGCTGTTGTAGGTCTGAGCCGAGCCTTTAATGCAATATTGCTCGATACCGGCATGGCATGCACCGCATTGTCGACAACTGTCAACAAAACAGCCGATGCCTGCAATGTCGCCCTCTTTGAATTTCGAGACTTCGCTGCCCACTTTTACCACGCGGCCGACGATCTCATGGCCCGGAACCATCGGATACAGCGATGGCACCATAGGTTCCCATTCGGCACGTGCCTGATGAATGTCCGAATGGCAAATGCCTGCATAGAAAATGTCTATCAAAATATCTTTCGGCCCTACATCGCGACGTTGGAATTCGAATGGTTCGAATGCTGCGTCTGCTGCCTTAACTGCAAAACCCCTTGTTGCGATCCCTTCTGCTGCTGGTGCTGTCATCTTCTACTCCTTGTGCGTTATTCTATCGTTGCTATTACCTTTAGTTCGATTGCAATTGGCGTGGGAAGCGAGTTTACTTCAACGGTCGTTCGGCACGGCCTGTTGTCGGCGAAATATTCGGCATAGATCTTATTATATATTGGGAAATCGTCTTTCATATTAGTGAGAAACACGGTCACGTCCACTATGTTTTCCCACGATGACCCTGCATCTTCGACGATAAACCGGACGTTCTGAAACACCGAACGGCACTGTGTTTCTATATCATACGAAACTACTTCACCTGTATCATTCAGTTCTACGCCAGGAATCACTTTTGTCCCGCGTTCCCGTGGTCCGACGCCGGAGAGAAAAAGCAGATCTCCGACGCGTCGAGCGTGGGGATACAGACCGACCGGCTCAGGAGCCCGTGAAGATTCAATCGATTCGACCATACATCTATCTTCCACACTGAGGCGAATAAAATCAAAAAGTTGGGGTATTTTATAGATATGATACGTGGGATCGTGAAGTATTGCTTGATCATCGGTTCGCTCGTGATCTCGGTTTCTTCAGCAAGGGCCGCTGAACAAACTGCCGTGTTTGCCGGCGGATGTTTTTGGGGTGTAGAGGCAGTTTTTGAACATGTAACCGGCGTCGTTGCAGTCCGCTCAGGATATTCAGGCGGCTCAAAGGAAACCGCTGATTATGAGACCGTTAGTGCCGGTGAAACAAAGCATGCCGAATCGGTCGAGGTCCGATTTGACGATTCAAAGGTCACCTATGAACAGCTTCTTTATGTTTTTTTCGCGGTCGCCCACGATCCGACGGAAGTGGATCGCCAAGGGCCGGATGTCGGCCCGCAGTACCGTTCAGTGATCTATTATAAGGACGAAAAGCAAAAGGCGGCGGCAAAGGCATTCATAATGGCAATCGATATGTCTAATGCCCTCAACAAACCTGTCGCTACCCAACTCGTTCCGTTCTCCGCATTTTACGAGGCGGAGAAATATCACCAGAATAACTTGAGAAATAACCCGAAAGACCCGTATATCGTTACTCACGATCTGCCAAAGCTCGAGGCATTAAAGCAGAAATTTCCAAGTCTCTATCGCGAAAAACCATCGCCATAGGCACGTGGGACGATCGGATATTTACAACTGAAAAAAGGCGGGATGATCGGGCCCGCCTTTTTCCTAGAGTCTATTCAGCGATCGCAATATTTTCTCGGTGTCGGTCAATGAAATGATCGTGACCGACTTGTCGTCCTCGCCATCGCCGTAGGTTCCCAGATAGTGAACAGCGTTCTTTCCAACGGTAAACCATTCCGTGATCACGTAGTTCTTTTGCTTATCACCGTCCTCGTCCTTTGGTTCATACATCAGGTCGATCGGCCCGACAGGCGTACGGATGGTTTTCGTCGTGTCATAAGGAAGGCCGCCGAGGCCGTCAAACCCCGCCTCGAGAGCAAATCGCTGACGTTTTCCATTGTCTAGCTTTCGCGAATATATGACGATAAACTCCCGATCGTCCAGGGAAACGTTTCGACCGATGCGCGACTGTATTTTTTCGAGAGTGAATCCGGTCGGCAGCCACGTCGGAAGAGCGATGCCCACCGCGACCTTCGCAGTGAGCAATGCCTCCATTTCCGATCTTTCGACGCCCGGAAATTTCGCCATTGCGGCCGTGACCTTAGATCTTGTTACTTGCCCAATCGCCGACGCGGAAACCGCGGCAATGAATATCGCCAAGAGTAAAAATCGTTTCATGATGTTATTTCGAACGCTCGGCCCAGATCTGTACAAGGTTGACCAGCGTTTCAGTTGACTTCTCCAAGCCTTTACGTGAATTGAATTCGAGCTTTCCGTGGAAGTTGTGTCCGCCCGTGAAGAGATTTGGCGTCGGCAATCCCATCGCAGTAAGCCGTGACCCATCGGTGCCGCCGCGTATTGGCCTAAGCTCGGCGGTAATACCGGCCCGCTTCGCCGCCTCTATCGCATAGTCGGTCAATTGCGGGTAATCCTTCAACACTTCCTTCATGTTCAGGTAGCCGAGCACACTGCCATATTCTATCTTAACGTTTGGATACTTCTTTTGGGTTTCCGCGATGACTTTCTTCACTGCTTCTTCCTGAGCCGCGAGGCCGTTAATGTCAAAGTTTCGAAGTAGGATCTTCACGGTCGATGTCTCTTCAGACATTGTTGACGAATAAGGATGAATAAATCCCTCTCGTTTCTCGGTGGTCTCGGGCCGGTTAGGTATCATCGTCGGGAAACGCGAAAGAAAATCACCGGCCGCATAAGCGGAGTTGATCAAGATACCTTTCGCCGTGCCCGGATGCGTCGATTTGCCGCGAAACGTCACTGTTGCCGTGCGTGCCGACCAAGTTTCATTTGAAATATCGCCAAGCTGTTCGCCATCGACCGTATAAGCGAACTTTGCTCCCCAACCCTTGATATCAAATTTCTCGATGCCGCCGCCGACCTCTTCGTCCGGCGTAAATGCGATCGCGATCGGCGGGCGCTTTATTTGCGGATTCTGGATCAGAATGTCCAGCATTGTCATTATTTCAGCGATCCCTGCTTTGTCGTCCGAACCAAGCAGCGTAGTTCCGTCTGCGGTTATGATGTCATCGCCTATCAGGTTCTTCAGATCCGGGTTCTGCGCGACGGTGATGACCTGTGTCTTGTCATTCGGCAGGACGATATCGCCGCCCTGGTAGTTCTTGTGGATGATCGGATTGACGTTAGCACCGGAAACAGCGGGAGACGTGTCCATATGAGCGATGAATCCTATGGTCGGCGCGTTGGAGCCTGACGGTAAATTGCCGGGCATATACGCGTAAACGATCCCCCATTCGCTGATCCGAACATCCAGCATCGGCAGGTCGTTCAGTTCCTTTTCGAGCAAACGGGCCAGATCGAGCTGTTTTTTCGTGCTCGGCGGTGCCGGCTGATCTTCGGCCGACTGAGTGTCGATCTTTACGTAGCGAAGGAACCGGTCCATCGCCGATTCCTTCGGAGGATCGATCTGTGCGGAAACAGAAGTGATCGCCAAAATTGCGGCGATCAAGAGTGAATTAGCAAATTTCATAGTTTTGTCGGAGAGCTTATTGTTATACGAAAGATCAAGGCCGCGGTTTATACTCCGGATAATATTTTCTATAGCCGAGCAATCGTGCGGTCGGGGCCATCACGACTCGCATCGCTTTCTGCACACCGAGCGGCGGGCCGTCGGCAATGTAAGAATCGGCGTCACTTCCATAAACGGAAAGCTGCATCATGATCTGAGGCGTACTTGGCCCATTAGGATACCTGTCCATGAAGCCGTAAAGCTGCGTCAAATGATAACCGAACTCTACTGGCAGAGTTTTCGGGTCGTTACTTTCCACGATCACGGTTTCGTCCGTTTCGTTGAACGGCTTGTGCCGTGTCATGGGTGGGATCGTGATCGTCTCACCAGCTTTCAACGTTCGTTTTTCGCCGTTCACTAAGATGCTGAGCGTCCCGCTTTTTACTGTAAACGTTTCGCTGAATGCTTCGTGAAAATGTTCGGGCGGGCCGGGGGCGTGCGGCGCGACCTCAAGCCGCGAATGCAGCCAACCGTCATTTACCGATAAGACCGTCTGATCAAACCCTTCAAATCGGCTGACGAGATGGTCACCCGGATCAAAATACTGTGAAATATCGGGTTTTGCCGCCGGAAATACCAGTTCTGAGACCGCTATTCCTGCAACAATGTAACTAAAAACTGCAAATAATGACCAAAACAATATCCGTACCAATAACATATCGAATTTTCGAGCCTCCTCGCGTAAGTTCGCCATACTTAACGCGTAAGAAATGCCTAGATCCGAATACAGATATTTTTTTCCTCAGTAAAAAATCGTAACGCTTCAAAACCGCCTTCGCGGCCCAATCCGCTGTCTTTTACGCCGCCGAAAGGTGTTCGCAGATCGCGGAGCAGCCAGCAGTTGATCCAAACGATCCCTGATTCCAGTTTCGCGGCGAAACGATGAGCCCGCGAAAGATTTTCGGTCCAAACAGTAGCGCTAAGGCCGTATCTGACACCGTTTGCCTGATCCAGTACTTCTTCCTCAGTGTCGAATGGCATGATCGTTACAACGGGACCGAAGATCTCTTCCTGATTGGTTCTGCAGTCGGGCGAAAGGCCTTCAATTATCGTTGGCTCAATATACCATCCGCCTAACTTGCGGTCAGAAGACACACCCCCTACCGGTCGTGTTTCCGCCTTTGATTCTACGCTTCTCTGCGTCTCTGTGGTTAGATCCAATGCGTGGCCGCCGCAAAGGATCGTGCCGCCTTCTTGTCTTGCCAGCTCGATATAAGACATTATCTTGTCGAAATGCTGCTTTGAGACGATCGCGCCGACGTCCGTTTTCGCTTCCAGCGGGTCACCGACCTTCAGTGCGGCCGCGCGCGCGACAAGATCGCTCTTGAACTTCTCGTACAGCGGCCGCTCAACAAAGATCCGAGAACCGCACAGACAGATCTCGCCCTGATTCGAGAAAGACGAGCGGACCGTCGTAGCGAGCATCTCCTCATAATTACAGTCCGCAAAAATGATATTCGGGTTTTTGCCGCCGAGTTCGAGCGAAAGTTTCTTGAACATCGGCGCCGCGGTGCGGGCGATCTCTTCGCCGGTCTTTGTGCCTCCCGTGAACGAGATAGCCTTCACTTCCGGATGGGCTATGATCGCGGACCCGACCTTTGGCCCGGTGCCGTGTACTATGTTCAAAACGCCGGCCGGCAAACCGGCTTCGATGCAGAGTTTCGAAAGCATATATGCGGTCATCGGCGTGACCTCGCTCGGCTTTGCGACGACCGTACAGCCGGCGGCGATCGCGGGGGCGATCTTCCAAGTAAACAGATAAAGCGGCAGATTCCACGGGCTTATACAGCCCACAACACCTATCGGCTGACGCAGCGTGTAATTTATCGCGTTTTGGCCGACCGTATCGTGCGATTCATTTGCCGTGTGCATTGCCGCCGTTGCATAAAATCGGAAGTTGGCGATTGCCCGCGGAATATCGGCGTTCCTTGCGAGTGAGACCGGCTTTCCATTATCTATGGATTCAGCAAGCGCTAACTCCTCCAGGTCGCGTTCTATCAGTTCAACAAGCCGCATCAGGATGGTGAATCGATCCTCCGGTGAAGTGTTCGACCAAACCGGAAACGCATTCTTTGCTGCCTCTACTGCACGCTGTACGTCACCCTCATCCGAATCCGGGATCTGCGAATAGACTTCGCCCGTCGCGGGGTTGAAATTATCAAGATATTCGCGCGAGCCCGGCGCTGACAAAACACCACCTACGTAATTTTCCAGGGTCGTCTTACCGCTGTGTGACATTGAATTTTAAGGAGCGCTGAGATCGGCTTTCTAATAAATCGAACTTGAGCTATAGTAGCACTGCAACCAGATAATTCATTGTCACCCGATCATCGGTTTTTCCGCTATTAGAGTCGGAGGAACTAAATGATGGCCCGACCGATCAAATGACATTGTCGGTAGGGGTCGTGAAGCGACCATTCTTGAATCATGACTAAAACGTGCCCGAAATGTAACCAGCCCAACATCGCCGAAGCGATGTTCTGCCAAAATTGCTCTTCGCCGCTGTCTTCCGGACCGACGATCGGTGCCCAACAGGCGGTCGGTCAACCGCCGCCCGCCGGCGGAACAGGGCAAAAGGCTACAATTGCCCTTGTGCTCGCGATCGTAGCGCTTATCTGCTGCGGGCCGTTTGCAGGAATTCCGGCGGCGATCGTCGGTTGGATGGAACTTGACGCTATCAAGAAAGGGCAGTCGCCCGAGGGCGGAAAATGGATGGCTCAGGTCGGACTTTGGGGCGGCGTCGCATCGTCTCTGCTTCACATCGGCGGGTACATAATTTGGATCCTGCTTTCGATGATGGCTGCGTCTAACCCATATTATTACTAACTCATTTATATGGCTGAACAGGTTCAAAACGCGCCGATCTGTCAAAACGGTCACAAGCAGCCTGCTGCCGGGACCAAATTCTGCATATACTGCGGGGTTCCGGTCCTGACCTCTCAGCCGCCGCAACCGGTGCAGAACGCGGTGTCGCCGCAACAGATGGTCGCTCCTCCACTTGCTCAAAACGTTGCAGCGCAGCAACCTGTAACACCGGTTGCCTCCCAGCCCCAGCAATTTCAGCAACAGCAATATCAACAGCCTCCGATCCAGCAGATGCGATACCAGCCGCGGATCCAACCTGTGATCTGCCGCACTTGCGGCGGTTATGGTCAGGGTCTGCCGGAAAAGGCGGTTGTTTGTAAGGAGTGTCGCTGGCTAAGGCCTATTGTTCCCGGATACCAAGTCGATAGTTCGGCCTTTGCGTGGGCCGCGGACGCGAAAGCGATGGCAGTGCTTCGTTCAATGACGCCGCTGAATGCCGCAGCAAAGGCAGTTTCGGAGAAGGTCGGACGCCGTTGGGTCGAGGTTTCGTTCAATGGGGTTTTGCTCGGTGAAAAACAAATGCCGCAGATATACGGGCAGGCGGTAAGAGCGGCCCGGATCCTCGGAATGTCGCACATGCCGGACGTTTATCTGTCCGGCGAACGGCCGTGGGACATGCTTACCTTCGGCAGCGACAAAGATTCGTTCGTTGTTGTTGGTTCGGCTCTCGCAGGAAATTTTCAGGCGGTCGATATGTTGTTCCTTCTTGCGAGGGAAATGGGCCACTGCAGGGCTGGCCACGCGCTTTGGAAAACAGTAATTCGTTTCTTCCTCGGCGAACAAGGGCCGGCAAAAGGATTCATGGCGGGCGGCATTTTCAATGCTATCTTGAGTCCTACCGCACTGGTCGGCGGCGCGATAGAAATGCCGCTGCTTGCATGGGCGCGTCAGGCTGAAATAACGGCGGACCGAGCCGGCATGCTCGCTGTCGGCAACGAAGAAGTCGCCCGCAGGGTTTTGCTTTCGTGGTCCTTGAAATCGTCGTTCATGTATCGCCAGTTGAATATCGATGCATGGCTGGAGCAGCAATCTGAAGAGGACGATTCATATTCAAAGCTATCGGAACTGACCACGTCGTCAACACCGTATCTCGGGCCCAGATTGAAACTGCTCTCTCAATACGCTCAGAGCGAAGAACTGAAGCGATACTTGTCTCTCATTTCGGAAACCATTAAGCGTGCGTCTCCGCAAAAGCCCTTGACTAATCCGTCAACTGACGTGGTCAGGATCAAGTGTTCGGGCTGCGGCAAGCCGCTTCGGATCCCGAAAACTGTGCTGGAAGGAAAAACTCAGCTTCCGGTAAAATGTCCAGATCCCGGCTGTGCGGTGATCACAGTGATAAAGAAGAACGCTAAGCCCTTAAAGGCAGTGAAAGCCGCCGAGGAAAGGGCCAGAAATCAGGAGAATATGAACTATGCCGACTGAAGACCCAGTAATAGTAACAGAAACTGCCTCGGACGGGACCGAGACCGAGTTTGAGATCACAACGGCACAGGCCGATAACGCGGATAACGGAACGCTCGTCGAAGACGTCGTCGATGCCTTATTTGACGACGGAACTAGTGAAGTAACGACCGTCTATGCGGACACTGATAACGACGGAACGCTCGATGTTTCCGCGTCTGATACTAATGCTGACGGAACGATCGATACAGTCGTTGCCGACACGAATGCTGACGGCATCGTCGATACAGGCGTAACAGATTCTGATGGCGATGGAGATGTCGATGTGATCGCTGTCGATACTGATGGCGACGGCACATTGGATGTTGCTGTCGCAGACACTGACAATGACGGAGAGTTTGACACCGTCATGGAAGACTCAAACGGCGACGGTGAGTTCGAACTCGCCGAGGCCGTCGAAGATGAAGATTCCGACTTCGAGATGGAGGCAGATGCGGGATTGCCGACGGAGGACGAGATCTCGACAAATTCGGTCGAATTCACCGTCGGGGCAGACGGCTTTCCGATCTCGGAACCGGCGTTTGACCCGGGTGTTTCAACGGTCGATGATGTGCCGCTTGATGCCGGCGTTGCGTCGCCCGATCTGGCTGCATCGTCGGTCGATGACACGGCATCGACCCCTACTGATGATGCCGCAGCAGAAACCGCGGCACAGGAAGCTCATGCCGAGGCTGCTCGCGATGCTCAGGCTTCCGCTGACGAATTTGTCGCTCAAGGCGATTATGCAGCGGCCGCCGAAGCACGTGAAGTTGCAGAGAATGAAGCGTATGAGGCGGGCGACAGCAGCATGCTCGGTGCTTCAGATTCAGGCGATATGGAAAATGCAGCATGGAAGCAGGATATCGCGGAGGATTACCGAACGCAGCAAGCTGAACATATCGCGCAAGGCGACTACGAGGCCGCAAAGGAAGATGCTCAGAATGCCGCCTATGCTACTGGCGATGCCGACTATCTTGCCGGCGGTGACGACCACACCGGTCAATCTGATCAAGATGTATCCAACCTCGACAACGCTGTTTGGAACGAGAAGAATGCAGATTCGGCGGTCGATAACGCCGAGTGGTACGCCGCGCAAGGTGATATGGAGGGCGTCGAAAGAAACCTGGACCAGGCCGGGGAATATCAGGAGACCGCTGATACATACGCGGCCCAGGCAGACCCTGCGTCGGATATGTATGATTTCGACCCGTCTTCGGCTGTCGACACCGGAGGTTCCTATGACGCCGGTATGGCGGACATGGGCTCGACCTATGACGCGGGAATGGCGGACATGGGCTCGACCTATGACGCGGGAATGGTTGACAGCGGGTTCGATTCAAGCGTTGATATGAGCACGCCGGCTGTCGACACATCTTATGATGACGGTACCGTTTAGGACCTTAACCTATACAGATCAAAAGGCCGCCTGAACTTGTGTTCCAGGCGGCATTTTCATTTTCGACTTGAGCGGTCATTTAAGCCTTCCGTATTTCTTTAGAATTTCCTTCACCTTGTCGATCGGCAAAGCTTCAATGGTCCGGCCATTTCCTGTAACGGTCGTTGCTTTGAAAAGGGAATTGAGAATGGCCTCTTCTGTCGCCTCTATCACGGCCTGAAAAAGCGGCGACATTGCATCGTTTCCAAGTACCTTCACGTCGCGGATATTCTGGTTGGAGTCGATGCGATTGGCGGTTGAGAATGCTATCGCATAGTCGCCGCTGCCGTTCGACATCGACGAACCCGTCCTGCCAAGCCCGATCATCGAACGCGAAGCGAGACGTTTTAGCTGCCGATGATCCACCGGGGCATCGGTCGCGATCACGATAATGATCGAACCGTCGGGCGAATGCGGATTGGGGAATTCGGAATTCGCATTTGCACTTGGATCGCGTTGGTTTTCGATCGAGCCGTTTGCGCCCTTTAGATAATAATTCCCAAGTTCCTGCCCGACAGGAACACCATCGATCGAAAGAATACCGCCGAAATTCGTCTGAACGAGCACGCCTAGTGTATAACCGCCCAGCGAAGCCGGCAGTTTGCGAGAAGCTGTCCCAATGCCGCCTTTCCAACCGAATGCGACCGTTCCGGTGCCGGCACCGACTGATCCTTCTTCGAACGCACCGCCTTTGGCATTTTTCAGGGCACTGAAAACATCCTCGCGGGCAATATGTCTTCCGCGAATGTCGTTCAGCCCGCCGTCGTTAGTTTCGGCAACGACCGGATTTATCGAGCGGACCTGTTCGTTGCCCGGAAGTGCGAGCATGTAGTCGATAAGGAAGTCTGCGGTTTTCGGGACTGAAAGCGTGGAGGTGAGCAATATCGGGGTCTCGATCTCACCTAGTTCGTTAACCTGCGTAGAACCGGCAAGTTTTCCAAAACCGTTCCCGACAAAGATCGCTCCAGGAACCTTTTCGCGAAAAAGATTCCCGCCGTGCGGCACGATCGCCGTTACGCCGGTGCGAATATTCTCGCCGCGAATTATCGTAGTGTGTCCGACGGTTACGCCTCCGACGTCGGTTATCGCGTTATTCGTTCCGGTTGGCAGCACGCCGATCTTTATCCCGAGATCACGCGCCCGCGGCCGGTTATCCTGAGCAGAGGCCGCGACGCCGCCAAGCAACGCGATCAGTAGAATTCGAAATATCGTTGGCTTCATTCGCTTAGTTCGCAGCCGGAAGATCTATTTGACCTCGGCAGGTTTTGGCAGCTGTTTTCGCGGCATCTTTTCATCACGCATCGCCGTTTGATAAGCGATCGCTGCAATTATCACGGAGTTCACCTTCATATCTTCCTCGTTGATCGATTCGAAAACATCGAGGTTGGTGTGGTGAATGCGTGTGTTGTAGTCTAGCGGGTCCTGTATGAACTGAAACCCCGGAAGGCCGACGGCGTCAAACGCCATGTGGTCCGTTCCTCCGGTGTTTATCGTCGAGATCGTTTTCGCACCAAGATAGGCGAACGGCCGGAAGTAGTCCTCAAAGATGCTCCGCGTCGCTTCGTTGCCCTGTAAATAAATGCCCCTGATCCGACCGGATCCATTGTCGAGATTGTAGTAGGCAGAGAGCTTCTCGTGTTCCGGTTTCAGCTTAATGGTCATCGGGTCGCCGAAGTGTTTTTTCACATATCCGATCGAGCCGTAGTAATCCTGTTCTTCGCCGTCCCATAACGCGACGCGGATCGTACGTCGCGGCTTCAAGTTCAGAGCTTTCAAGATACGCAAAGCTTCGACCATGGCGGCACAACCCGCAGCATTGTCGGCAGCACCGGTCCCGGAATGCCACGAATCGAAATGGCCGCCAAGCATGACCACTTCATCTTTAAGTTTTGGATCGCTTCCAATAATTTCGCCGACTACGTTGGAACCGGTTCCGTCCGATTCGGTACGGACCTGAAGGCTGAGTTCCATTTTCACCGGGATCTTTCGGTCAGTGAGCCGCATGATGCGGGAATATTGTTCACGCGAGATCACGAACGTCGGAGGATTGAAATTAACGTCAGGTTCATAATTGCCCTGAACGCTGAGAACGCCGTTCGGGCTTCTGCTTGGCTGGATAAGTGCCGCAACGCCTTCGTCCTTGAAGAATTTTACTATCTCCCGGCCTCGGGCAAGCGACTCTAGCCACTCCTTTTCCTCCTCTTGATACGACACGGTCCCGCCGCCGTCCGCGTCTTTGGTAGGGTCGGTCGCCGATTCTTTCTTTGCCAGGTCTTCGTCAGTTATTCGCTTGATCGGGTCACCTTTGCGAGATTCGGGCGTCGGGAAATTCACACGGCCGTTCATTACGATCTTGCCTTTCAAGGTGCCTTTGTATTTTGCGAAGTCTGCATTTGAGCGTATCGAAACAACGACGGGTTCGCCCGAGACGACGCCGTTAGTCGAAGGCGACCAAGCCAGAGGGTACGCGATCAGGCGGTCATAGGTAGGTGCCGTCATTTCCACAGAGAATCGTTCAAGGTTCCAGCCTTGTCCCCAGGTTCCCCACGGCTCGATCTGCACGTTTTGAAAACCAAGCTCGACCATTTTGTCGCGCATCCAGACTTTCGCGTTCTTGAGATTTTGGGAGTTCGTCAATCGTCCGCCAAACACGTCGGTCAGGTATCCGACCGTTTCCATAGCCTTTGAATTCTGAAATCCTTCGGCTTTGATCTGAGCTAGAACGCGGTCATCAATTCGGTCCTGCGCAGCAGCAATGCCTGAAAAAGGAATTACCCACAGGAGAAGCAGGGCAGCGAGTTTTTGTTTCATATTGAATTAGACCTTTGCGAATGTTAGGCCCGTTTGGCCCTGGTATTTTCCGCCCCGATCCTCATAACTTACCGCACAGTCTTCGTCAGACTCGAAGAAAAGGATCTGGCCGATACCTTCGTTTACGTAAACGCGAAGGGGAAGGTTTGCGAGATTGGCGATCTCCACGACGAGCCGGCCGGTCCAGCCGGCCTCAAGCGGTGTGGTATTTACCAGAAGTCCGGCACGAGCGTATGTAGATTTTCCGAGTGCGACTCCGGTCACGTTGCGCGGCATATTGAACGTCTCTACCGTCACGCCCAAGCCGTAGTGATGGCCGGGAAGTATGTAATACTTCGAGCCGTCTTCCGATGTTTGCAGGTCCGGTTCGATCAGCGAATACTGCTCGTCAAACTTCTTCGGATCGATCTCTTTACCATGAACAGATGAGAAGATCCTGAACCCGTCATCCGCCAGTCGCATGTCATAGCCGTAACTCGACGCACCGGCCGAAATTATGCGATTGCCGTTTACCTCGCGAACAAGCTCGGGCAGGAAAGGGTCGATCATGCCTTGCTCGTCCGCCATACGCCGAAGCCAGATATCTGATTTGATGGTCATAATGAAATGAAAAAGGCGATAAGTATGACTAACTTATCACCTTAGTGGTTAAAATCGAAAAAAGCCGAAAGCTTAACTTGGTTTCCTATCCTGCACGATCTTCATTGTTCCGTCGCCGACCGAGAACTTCAGCGAAATTCCGCCTGTTCCCGATTTGGCAACGATCGATGTATCAGTAAATTCCTGTTTTCTTACTCGCGGTTTGAATTCAGTAAAACCGTTCTCGATCTTGCCGGTACGAAGGATCGTCGCGTCAAGATCCGCATTCAAGCCTGTCGGTAAATTTAGCAGCATACTTCCGCTCGCCAACTGTACGTCGGCAAACCGTCCACGCCAGCTTCGCGTTGGCACATTGATCTCGACGTCTCCTTTTCCGAAGACGGCGATCAATCCGCCGCCGACAAGATCGAGCCGCGCATGTGTGTCCAGGTAGTTGATCTTCATGGCTCCTTCCACGCCGGTGATAGCCAGGTCGCCGACACCTCCGTCGATCTGAAGATCGGTGTATCTTGGTACTTTGATCACGTAATCGATCCGGTAAGGATTATTCAATAGGGCCTTGGGAAAGCTTTTATCGACACGTTTCAGGTATTTCTTATCATTGGTCCCGACGCTGATTATGCCGGTCCTTCCAGCTGATTCTTCCAGCGAAAAACCGATCACTTTCGAGAGCCGGTCAAGGTCTGCCTCGCTCGCTCCTTCGATCCCGATCTCGGCAGTGATCTCGATCTCGCGGTTAGACCATCCTTCGATCCTTATAGATCCCTTCGGTGCTCCGACGACAGCCACGGTCCCACCGACACCGAAGTCCAGCCGGTCCGATTTTGTAGTAGTTCGCTTCAGCATCTGCGGGCTTTGAGCAATTGCCGCAGTTCCAAGAACACAGAATGAGAATAAAACGAGATAAAATGCGGTGAGCTTTTTCATATTGGTGTAGATCGGAGAGGGGCCGAGTGCGGCTAATAAGAGTTTACGTGCCTGAGGGAACCCACGTCAACAAATTTATCGTCGGATGAATGATATGCTGCCGCGCTGGTTTGTAACGGTGAGTGTTGCGCTGCCGTCGCCCGATTGCCCGGCAACCCGGCGGCCGTCGCTGACAAACCGCATGTTCTCGTTGGTGAACGAGCCGAGCGAGATGTTCCGCGTGGACGGAGCCGTCGCTATCACGCGAAACGACGAGTCGAGAGGGATCCTCAGATTGATGTTTCCGTTGATCGAAGCAAATCGATAATTTCCGCTCGCCTGGATAATGCCGTCAAAGAAGATATCGCCGATGCCATTCTGAGCAGAGACGTTTGAGGCGCCAATGTTCGTCAACGTTATGTCGCCTTCGGTGGTGATATGCGCTCGTATATATCCGCCCCGAATGTTCGAAACATTGAGGTTTCCCATCTTTGTCTCGATGTCCACAGTCGAAGTGTAGGGAACACGGATCGTGAAGTTAACGCTTCCAAACTCACGACCCTGATTGTCACGGACGAGATTGATGACAATCGTGCCGCTCAAGGATTGTGGCTCGATGTTCGCAGCCGGAGCTTCCATATAGGCCGAAATGCTAACTTCGTTTCGATTCCAGCCCTCGACCGTAACTGTGCCTGTTCTGTTCAAGAGTTCGATCCGAACATTTTGTCCGGCCGGGTACGATCGGGAAAATCGCTTTTGAGCGATCGCTTCCGGCGTGCTAAGCGTGAACAAAAAGCCCACCGAGAGCGTGAGCAGCATGAAACGTAAACAGCTTTTTGCAAAGCCACCCTTTTTCACATCAATGCAGATCATTTCTTATTGGGTGACTAAAGCTCAGAGAATTCGCGGAGCAAGTTCATCTTCTCATTCATGACCGAATCAAGCATTTCTCCCGACAGTTCGTCCTCCGGGTTTTGCTCGAGAGTGGTCTTATATTCGTAAACTGCCTGGTCTATAGCCTGCAGATTCCTGTCAAATCCGCGTCGCAGGTTGTCGTCCCACATTGCCCGTCTTGCCTGGACGCGTTGATTCCAATAATCGATCACAGCCTGTTGTTCCTTTAATCGCTTATCACGTGCCGCTTGCGGCGAGTCCGCGAGGCCGACCCTGCTCAACAGCTTTTCGAAACTTGTTTGCGTCTCGCTAGATCGCGACGTGAAATCAGAGCCTGTAGGCTGAAAATAATTCTTGATCCCAACGACAGTGAGAAGCGAGCTTATCAAAGCAATGGCAAGAACTCCTGAGGCGGCCTGGGCAAAGGAAAGATTCCAAACGCGGGCAAAGAATCCCCGGGGCCGTTGAACCTCCGCTTTTGTCTCAGGCTTGATCTCGGATTCAATGGTGTTGCTGATGCGGCACCAGAGTGCATTAGGATTGGGAGGAACAATTTCTTCGCTTAACTCGTCAAGTTTGCAGGAATCGAGGATCGCTGCAAAATCCTCACAAAGCTTTGCACATTCTTCGCAGAGCGAAAGGTGAGTCCTTATATTAGACGCAAGAAGTTCGTCCAATTCACCATCCAGAAAGCCGCTCAAATGTTCCTGACAAAACTCGCAATTCATAACGCCATGACCCTATTTTCACTAAGGATCAAACGAAGATAAAACCAGACCGTCCACCCGAACAGCCCGTTTTCAAACCACCTTGCACGCCTTCAATAGTAGTAGATGATTGGGCGTGAAAAGGGTTGCCTTTTGTAAGGTTTAACTTGTCTCCTCTTTTTGCTGGATTATCAGGCCGCGGAGTTTCAGGCGGGCCTTGTGAAGTTGCGATTTCGAAGTGCCCACCGATATTCCCAGCATCCGCGCCACTTCTTCGTGTTCGAAGCCCTCGATATCGTGCAAAACGAATACATTCTTATAACCTTTCGGAAGTTCAGCGATCGCATTTTTGAGGGCGATCCGGTCAACTACCTGCATTTTTCCAGGATTTGAGGAACCCGTGACTGTCTGCTCCGGCATTTCGCCGTCTTCGCTGGTCTTTTCGTTCTTGAATGACCGCTTACGGAAATGCATAAGCACCTGATTTACGGTCAGGCGATGGAGCCACGTTGAAAATGCCGAATCACCCCGAAAACTTCCGATCTTTCGGAAAAGCTGGATAAAAACTTCCTGTGTGAGGTCTTCGGCTTCCGTCTGGCTGGCGGTCATTCGAAGCGTCAGGCTATATGTTCGCCTGTGATACCGCTGGTAGATCACTTCAAATGCTGCCAAGCTGCCTTCGGCCGCCATTTTGCAAAGTTCGATGTCCGAGGTATCAAGGTGGATCGAGCCATCGTCAGCAGATGCACGAACGGCCGTCTGAGCCTGCACCAATGGCAGTTCGACGGCCTCCTCAAAACCAAAAGCGATGTCCCTATCAACGGCCGCTGCGGCAGAGTCCATAGTCACTCCTAAAAGATCTGTCCCGGAATTGATAAACCTGTCCGCCGCTATGATGCCGTACCTCCGCACCTTGGTTGCAAAGCTGAATGCAGATTTCTGCATTCGTCTGTAGTTTTCCGAGTTTACCTATAATTAATATAAACGTAAAGCAAAATGTGGACATTTACGGCGGTTTTGTCTCAAGGGGCGGATTCGGCTAAACTGCCTTCGGTTTTTTCTTACACATAAATGCCGAACCTTTTTCTGACACAGTCGGCTGCCGTCTATGGCATCGACGCTCTCATTGTGGACATTGAGGTGAACCTGCGGCCAGCGAGCGGGGAGCAGGACCAGAACAATGTGACCATTGTCGGCTTGCCCGACACGGCGGTCCGCGAGTCGCGTGAACGGATACGGGCAGCGATCTCCAACAGCGGCTACTTTTTTCCGTTTCAAAAAGTGACGATCAATCTCGCGCCCGCGGACGTCAAAAAGGAAGGCGCGAGTTTCGACCTGCCGATCGCTCTCGGCATACTCGGTGCAAGCGGGGATCTCGGAAATATCGAGAGCCTTCCGGACCTTATGAGCGTAGGCGAACTATCGCTCGATGGCCGCGTTCGGCCTGTTCGCGGCGTTTTGTCGATCGCGATAACAGCCAGACAGAACGGAATACGGAGCCTTCTGGTACCGGAGGAAAATGCGAAAGAGGCTGCGGTGGTGCAGGGAATTGACGTTTTTCCTGTGCGCGATCTTCGTGAAGCTTCGCTGCTTGTTCAAGATATTGCGGCCGGGGTGCAGACGCGCGTTCCACCATTGCGCCTTGACCTGGGCGAGCTGCGGTCTGCGCCGAACAAGTACCAGCTCGATTTTTCCGAGGTTCGCGGCCAGGCCACCGCGAAGCGAGCGTTAGAAGTCGCTTCGGCCGGTGGCCACAACATCTTGTTCATTGGCCCGCCGGGATCGGGAAAGACGATGCTTGCAAAGCGCCTTCCGACCGTTCTGCCGCCGCTCGAATTTGAAGAAGCACTCGAAATAACCAAGATACATTCGGTTGCGGGCCTTACTGGTAAGTCCGGCCTGATAACCGAAAGGCCGTTCAAATCGCCGCATCATACCGTTTCGCAAGCCGGCCTGATCGGGGGCGGTTCAGTTCCGCGTCCGGGCGAGGTCTCTCTTGCCCACCTTGGGGTTCTTTTTCTAGATGAACTACCAGAATTTGACCGGAGCGTTCTCGAAGTGCTACGCCAGCCGATGGAGGACAAAGAGGTAACTATTTCGCGTGCTGCCTCTTCGCTGACCTTCCCTGCTTCATTTACGCTGGTCGCTTCGATGAACCCGTGTCCTTGCGGATATTTCGGTTCGGCTCGCGAATGTAAATGCTCACCGCAAATGATCCAGCGATATGTCGGCAAGATCTCCGGCCCGCTAATGGACAGGATCGATATTCACATCGACGTTCCGGCGGTGGCTTTCAACGAACTTCGCGGCCGCGGCGTTGAGTCGGGCGAATCAAGTTCGGCGATCCGTGAACGCGTGATCGCGGCACGCGAGATCCAGCTCTCGCGATTTGACGGCGACGGCGTGTATTCGAATTCGGGAATGACCACCGCGCAGATCCGCAAATACTGTGTCCTTGACGCGGCGAGTGAAGCCCTGCTTGAAAAAGCGATGCATCGACAGGGACTTTCTGCCCGTGCGCACGACCGTATCCTGAAGGTCTCGCGCACGATCGCCGACCTGGAGGGTTCCGCCGACATCGGCCCTGCCCATATCAGCGAGGCCATCAATTACCGCTCGCTGGATCGCAATTATTGGACTTAAATAAGGTGATTGCTGCCGCGAATTGCAGCCGCATGACCCATCTTTTTCCTGAGGGTGTTACCAAAGTGTTAACAAAATGTTGACAGGGTTATAATTGACTATGAAATTCGGGTTAAATCGTAACAGTTGTTAATAAATCATTATCAATCTGTTAATGCCATGCAACATCCTCAACCGATATCGAATCTCTGGTTCGTTTTCTGCTTTTTTCTTTTTTTAGCAGCCGTTCGATTCATCGACGCCCAGGTGCCTTCGCCGCCGCCCCAACCAACCACAGCCGCGAAACAAGAAAAGACCGAGGCCGAAAAGATAAAACGATGGTTCGAGACGGACACCCTCGCAGTCTCGTTTCGTTATCGGCACATTACCAACAACATCGATCTTCATGCTGCCGATGTGCTCCAGTTCCAATTTCAGGGAAAAGGGCATTTCAAGTTCGACAGTAAAGGAAAATACGCGGTATATGCCGGCGTCTACACGGGCAACGCTATAGACAGCGGTTGGGGAAGTACCGGTTGGGGAACCGGTAAAGCCGTAACAAATCTATTCTTGAAACAGCTCTATTTTCAGGCTAAGCCGATAAAGGAACTTGAAGTACAATTCGGCGGCATCGCTCCCAACAATGGCGAAAACACCGAAGTGACTGGCTATGATAATGACGCCTATCTAATGGGCGAACGTGTTTCGATAAAAGCTCCGAAGAATCTGTATTTTGACGAGATCATCTTGACCAACGGACATTTTGGCGATTTTCGCACGCCAAGCGTCTTTCGGCGATTCGACCGCCTCGACGAATCGAATTACCACCAGTTCATGGTCAGAAAAAAGATCAATAAGAATGTGTCATTCTCGGCAGATTACACATTTGAATCGGGTACGGACACATTTCGCCAAGGGGTGAAATTCTCGATCCCAAAGTTCAGGATCTTCGATACGATGCGGTTTGAAAACTACCAGCGTGTTGACCCGCACAAAGGGTATGGTTTTGGACTTTATGGCGAGAAGGTGTTGAAAAAGAAAACGACGCTGTACACGGGCTTTTCACGCATCGATACTCTGATAATAAACGGCGACCGTTATCCGCGCGGCAACCGCCTTTACGCCGGCTGGAATCACAAGTTTACACGCGAACTGACATTCGGCGGAATTTGGATCCAGGGGATCGGGCCGCTGCCGACGGCCGCGACTCCCCGGACTCGGTTCGAGGCGATCGTTTCAGTGAATTTCGTCGAAGTCCTGAAACGCCTGGGACTCCAATGACATGGTCATTTAGAGTCCCGTGCTTCTGATCCCAATTTAATAAGTGGATCGCGGTATCAGCAGATTGGTTACGATCGCGAACCAAACAAACCCCAAACAAGCCAACGCCAAAACTGTGGCCATCAACTTGCCCCAAATGCGTCGATGCGAACTCATCCATGCCTTGACAGCATTCCAGATAACGAACACCGAACCGATCGCACCGAGGATCGCCAGGATCTGAAACAGCCAGAACCACGGCTTACCTTTGTCGCCAAAGAAATCGATGTTGGTAAAAGCGAAGGTCGTCAATGCAGCGATACCGATGACCGCTGCGAGGATGAGCGCGAATACAAGCCAAACCGCCCGCCTTGGCCACTGTTCGCCCGGTCCCAGCTCGAGGCGGCTGCCGTAGTGCCTGCGGACGAGCCAGGCGATCGGCGTCAATACCAGCGTAAGTGCCATTATTCCAAGCGAGAACAAAAGCACCGGCAGCAGTAAGCTCGAACTTTCCCAAAGCCCGACCCGCTTGAAGACCATGAACGGGTATGGAAGTACCATTTGCATAGTTCCATCTGAGTCAGGTTTGAATACGAGCACGTCTTCGCCGTTTACATCGCGAAATGCCATAGGTGCTATTCGCTTCCATCGTTTCGGAAGCCCATTCGGATCCTTGAACGTCGCGACAGATATCGAACCGTCGCTATTCGGAATGACGGAATCTTCACCCAGGATGGCCGCGATCCTGAGGAATGACTTTTCGCTCCTCCGGCTGATCATATAATTGCCGCCGATCGCCTTGATATCGGCAGACGCATCTTCAGTCGGAAAATCCGGGATCTTATAGGGATAGTAACGGTCAAGGAACGCGTCCCAGATCATTGTTCGCGACGAGGCTTCGCCTTTGCCGCCGCTGTTGTAGGAAATAAAAAAGCCAACGCCCTTTTCCAGAACAAGATGCAGGTCGCTGTGAAACGCGATCGTGTCGCCGCCGTGACCAATTATTCTGAGGCCGTTCTGACCCTCTTCATAAAAGCCGTGTGCCATTCCCGGTGCCGCATCGTCCAAACCGAACAGACGGCTGTGCATTAACTTCGCAGTTTCCGGCTTTAGTATCTGAGCTTCGCCGAGCTTGCCATCCTGCAAATGGGCGAGCATGAACTGGGCCATGTCCGTCGCACTGCTGCTGAGGCTTCCAGCCGGGAAGGCCGTCACCACCTCGAACGGCAGTGGGTCGCCCGAACCTAACCGATAACCCTTTGACATATTCGGTGCAAGGGCTGCCGGAAGCGGCTGTTCGAAAGAGGATGAATTCATCCCTAGCGGCTTGAAGATGTGTTGATCGATATATTGGCTGAACGGCTGTCCGGAAACACGTTCTACGATATAGCCGGCGAGTGCGGTCGCGTAGTTGGAATATGCGGGTGTCGTGCCAGGCCGGAAAATACGCGTCGGGATATGTGTCTTGACATACTCACCGAGGTTGGGTGAATCCACGTTTGAAAACAGATCTTTGACCTGTTCTTCAAAACCAGCCGTATGGGTCAGTATGTGTTTCAATGTGATCGGCTCGCCGAATGCGTCAGGGATCTTGAAGTCAAGATATTCATTGACGTCGCGATTAAGGTCGAGTTTTCCTTGTTCCTGAAGCTGCATCACCGCAGTCCATGTGAAAAGTTTTGACACAGAACCCGGCCTGAACAGTGTCTTGTCGGCTGCAACAAGCTGTCGTTTCTCAACGTCGGCAAAGCCGTAGCCTTTGGCAAATAGGAGTTTGCCGTCCTTTACGACCGCTACGGTAGCTCCCGCGATGTTTTCGCGGTCGAGTTGCTGGGGAACGATGCCGTCGAGAAATGCGCCGACGTCCTCGGCGGTCATCTGAACCGGCGGCTGGGTAGTTTGAGACGATGCGGGTTCATCGGCAGCAGACGACAAGGGAAGCGGGCCGAAGAACAGACCTGCAAAGATCAAACTTAGGATGGCGATAGATAAAAACTTGGACGTATTCACTGGTTCTGTCTCCTTAGATCACGAATTCTGCCAATAACTTAGATCAACGTCACGCCTCAGAATGTACCCTCCCGGTGCGTTATCCGAGGCTCCGGGAATAACAAAGTCGGAAACCGCAAACCCGGCGTCAAACGCGGCTACGAAAGCGTCCCGCGTTGCAAACCGCCACTCCATCGCAAGTCCGCGGTCGCGTTCGGCAATGGAATTGACACTTCGCGGGATCTTTATCGATACTGCGTCCTCAGCCGCGAGGCCGCTAAGGTCATTGAGTATCGGGACATCGCCCGAAGCTGAATCAACAAGCGGCCGCGGTGGTTGGCGGTCATCGATCGCCAATGACTTTTCGATCCGACTGATTACGCGTTCGTTTCGCAGCATCCACGATACCCATAGCCGATCGGTTCCCGTGCTGTGAAGAAAACTGGCGGCGTCAGATCCGTAAAAGTCGATATAGTATCGGTCCGCCACCGCCCCCAACTTTCGAATGTTGAAATTAGCATTCAGGCTTTGGAGCGGGTCGAATGTCCACGTCATGATCGAGATGCCCTGCGAAAGAACTCGTTCGCGCTGCGCTGCCTTAAGCCGAAAACCGAGATCTTGCGATCGATACTCGGGATGTACCGCAAGCATGTGCGAATGATGCACGGTGCGGCCGCGTTCGAAGCCGACGAAGCCGTAAACGAAACCGACTATTTCGTTTCGGTCATACGCACCAAGCAGAATTCCGCCTGACGCAACAGAGGCCACGAGATGATAAAGTGGCACAACGTCTATGTCGGGAATTCTCCATATCTCGCGTTGAAACTCCTCGATCGCTTTGAACTCGGCGGTCGTTTCTATGTCGCGAATGACGATCGATGATCCAACAGCCGTCATTGCCATTGCTTACCAGGCCCGTAAAGTATCTTCCCGGGGCGAGCTCCGGTGTGTTTTCCGTTTTCGATGACGATCTGGCCGTTGACAAGAACGTGGTCAATTCCGACCGGGCTCAACAGCGGTGATTCATACGTCGATCTGTCCTGGATCTTGTCATAGTCGAATATCACGACATCGGCCCAATTGCCTTCCTTGATCGTTCCGCGGAAGGCGAGACGCATTCGTGTTGCGGGCCAGGACGTCATTTTGCGGATCGCTTCTTCGAGAGTGAGCACTTTTCGTTCGCGGACATAACGTGCGATAAGCCGAGCATGATTTCCGTATGCACGCGGATGCGCGAGTCCGATCGCGTCAATATCGCCGACCTTTTCCGAAGCGCCAGCGTCGCTTCCTATGCTGGTCCAGGGAAACCTCAGTGCCGTCTCAATGTCCTGTTCGCTCATCATGTGGTAGATGGCGACAACACGTCCCGAGCCGGCAGCGACTAGATCGAACGCGGCGTCGGCCGGTTCCTTGTTCCACTCCTTGGCGATCTGAGAAAGCGATTTGCCTTCGAAGCGTTTGTTTTCAGGGTTGCGTGCGCCGGCGAGAATAATGTTGTCCCAACCCCCGGACGCTTCGATAATGTTCCACCAGCCGGGCGAGCCGGTCTTCTGCTCGTTTTTCAGCCGGGCTCGAGTTGCAGGGTCTTTCAGCCGCTCAAGCAGTTTCTGCGAACCGCCCTCGAATGCCCACGAAGGGATCGTAGCTTCAAGTCCAGTTCCTCCGGCGGTATAAAGATAGAGGTCCGCCGCGACATCCACTCCGCGAGCACGTGCACGATCAATAGCGTCACCTGCCTCGCCCATCAGTTTGCCCCACCCGGGTTGATATGCGGCTTTGAGGTGAAAGATCTCAACGGGCAATCCGCCCTTTTCGCCGATGGTTATGGCTTCTTCAACTGATTGGACAAGCTCTTTCCCTTCGCCGCGAATATGACTTGCGTATATGCCGCCGTATCTTCCGGCAACCTTTGCCATTTCGATCAGTTCGTCGGTCGTCGCATAGCTGGACGGCGGGTAGATCAAAGCGGTCGTCATTCCCATTGCGCCGGCCTTCATTGCCGTTTCCATGATCGACTTCATCTTCGCCAATTCATCCGGCGTCGGAGCCTTGGCCGACGTGCCGAGGATAGCGGCCCGTGCCTGAGTCTCGCTGAAATACGTTCCGAAATTTATGCTGATCCCTTTAGTCTCGAGTTCGGTAAAGTATTCGCCGATCTTGTCCGCAGGGACGGGCGTTCCGCCCTCGCCACCGATCGCGGTCGTGACTCCCATCAGCAGCTTGTTCTCAGCTAGACCGTTCCTGCGAAGTACAGAGCCTGACTGGTCCATGACGTCGATCCAGCCGGGCGAAACATATCTGCCGGTCGCATCGATCTCTCTCGCACCTTTGCCCGCGACCTTTCCGACGCGCGCAAATTTGCCGTCTTTGATAGCGACATCCGCGAGGATCCACGGATTGCCTGCGCCGTCGAGAACCCGGCCGTTGCGGATCACGACGTCGTACTCAGCGGCTGTGGTTTGACCGAGTACGCCTGCTACAGGCGAGAGCAGGCTCGCAATTAGAGCGAGCGACAGGATTATCGATTTGCGAAAAATCTTCATTTTGCGTCAGGTGCTTTCTTGAATGGGTACGCTGCCATTCCGGGCATTCCGAGTATGAGTGAGTCAGCTTTCCCCTGTGCGTTTATCGCAAACGTGACCGACGGCTTTGAAACACCGGCAGCGAAGAAACGGCCGCGAAACGTATCATAATTCCAGTGTTCCAACGGAGTTACGAAAGCAGGTCCGAAAGCCATTTTAAGTCGGTCGCCGTCCATCGTGATCTTGACGTCACCATAAAGCTCGCTCGTGTAGGTTCCTACGTATTTCGCGAGTTCCAGCGATGGCTTCGTGTTCAAAACCCGTTCGGCCTCGGCTTTCTTTTCGGCGGCAGCACCGGCCTCGACTAGCGATCTATAGGTCTTTAGCAGGTCGGCACTATAATCTTTTTGCGGTAACCCTGCAAAGGAATCGATGATCCGATAAAGCAGCGGCATTGAAATTAGCGAACCGTTCATGTTCGTCAATATCACGACGCCTAGTTTGTCTTCCGGAACCAGAGCGACCTCGGCGCGCATGCCGTCGATCGCACCGCCGTGTTCTATGAGCTTGCGACCCTTATAGTCGGATAGAAACCAGCCCATCCCATAGTTAAGGAAATGTGCTTCAGGATACGACAGTGCCTGCTGGCCCTCGAGCCTGATGATCGTTTGGCCCATGTGCATCTCTTTTGACACCGACGGGCTGAAGATCTTTTTGCCATCGAATGTTCCGGCGCCAAGCTGAAGCCTGATCCATTGAGCGACGTCGAGTACATTTGAGTTTATCGAACCGGCCGGAGCAATATTGTCAATGTCCCGCCATGGAATTGACTCAACTTTGTCTTCCATCTTTGCATGTGGAGCAGCAACGTTATCGCCCTGTTTGAACGTCTTGATGCTGGTCCCGCTGGCGTTCATTCCGAGCGGTGCAAATATGCGTTCTGCGACAAACTGGTCCCAAGTCTTACCCGAGACCCTTTCCACGATCGTCCCGGCGGCAAGATACATCAGGTTTTGATATCCGAAAGTACTTCGAAGGCTCCATGTCGGTTTGATGAATCGTGTACGCCTGAGTATCTCAGCGCGGCTGTTCTCGGTTCCATACCATAGGAAATCTCCTCGTTCCAACCCGCTTCGATGCGTGATCAGGTCCCGGATCGTGAGTTCGCGAGTGACATACGGATCGTAAACCTCAAACTCAGGCAAGTACTTGGATACTCGGTCATCCCATTTGATCTTTCCCTCGTCAACGAGAATAGCAAGCGATGCCGTCGTGAAGGCTTTAGACGACGAACCGATCGCAAATATCGTTTTTTCATCGACCGGCGCCGTCTCGCCAAGTTTTCTTACGCCGAATCCCTTGGCGTAAACGATCTTGTCGTCCTTGACGACCGCGATCGCCATTCCCGGGACTTCCCAGTCGACACGAGCCTTTTCGGCATATTCATTAAAGCCCGCAAGCGGTGCGGGCTGGGCGAACGCAGACGATGTGAGTATAAGGCCAAAAAAAAGGAAACTTAGCCCACAAATGTATCGATGAAGGTCCATTATTACTCCTGTGATCTTGTAAATGTCAGGGTTTCGGCGGTCAAGCCGATGGTGCGACAGTCCATACGTCGCCCAGCACGCGCTTGAAATTTCCGCCGAGAATTCCTTCGATGTCCGCATCGGAATATTTCCTTCGGATCAAGCCCTCGGTCAGGTCAAACATTCGTTTCGGATGGTCCAAACCTTCGACATCGATCTTTTCACGAAACGCGTAACTACCTTTGTATCCGGCCCGCAGTTGTTTGTTAAGGTCCGCGGGCATCGAATCGTAACCGTAGAGATCAATGTCGCTTCCGACGCCGAGATGCTGCGGCCCGATCAGTTTTTTCACGTGATCGAAATGATCGAGTACGTGTTCGATGGTCGTCGGCTCGTCGGCCTTTACGAACATACGCACGCCCGTAATGCCCATCACGCTCCCGGCCGCACCGACCTTTTTGATCGCTTCGTCGGATTTGTCTCTGGGATGTCCGCCCGCAAGAGCACGGCAGTTAGAATGAGTGATCAGAACGGGCTTCTTGGAAATATCGAAAGCGTCTAGTGTCGTTCGATCGCCGCAATGGGAAACATCGATGGCCATTCCGACCTTGTTCATCCGTTCAATGATGGCTGCACCAAAATCGGAAACGCCGTCGTCGCGTCTTTCCGTCGCGCCATTACCGATCAGATTGCGTGAGTTATAAGTAAGTTGTGACACACGCTGCCCGAGGCCGCGAAAGAAAGTTACGTCATCAGGCGTTCGAAAATGATCGGAGTTTTGGAGTCCAAGGAGAACACCCAGTTTGCCCGACGTTCTTACACGAGCCAGATCGCCTGGACTGTCGATCCGCATCAAATGCTCGTCGTGATCTGCGATGAACGCGTTCCAGCTTGCGAAAAACTTCAGTGCACCTTCGTACGCATTCGGGCCTCCGAGTCCGACAGCCGGATGGATGACGTCGATCTGCGAATCCTTGAACGGTTGGAGGTCAGCGGCCGTGAACGATTCCGGATCGGCCATCCACTTATCGTATTTCTTGAAATCAAGCGTAAGGACGCAAAGCATGTCGATCACGGTCGAACGCGAAACCAGATCGATCGCCCTTGTCGAATATTCGGTCTCGGAATTAGCAAAGAGCCGGAATCGGCCAATGTTAAGCATCGGGGCTGCGAGAACCCCGACGCTTGCGGCCGCCGCAGTTTTCAACAAGTCCCGCCGCGTCAGTTTGCCGTCACCATTCATTCGTTTTCAACGACCTTCCACAGTTAAAATTCGATCCTAAAACCGATTTGTCCTTCGCGGCCCGGGAGAACTTGAACGGCCTTTCCGAAGCTCGTGACTGCCGACTGCGCGTTCTGTTCGACCGCGGCTGGATTCTTGCGGTTGAAGACATTGAAATATTCGAGCATCAGATGGAGTTTAACCCTTTCGCCGATGTCAAAACGTTTCGACACACGCATATCAAGATTAATGAACGCCGGTGCGGTAAATGCGTTGCGCCCGGCGCCCGGCCCGTGGTCTATCGAGTTAAAGGTTCCGTTGCCGTCGGGGTCTTCGGTGGGGTTGGCATTGCGGCTGAAATGAAAACCGCTTTGCGTTCGAAAGATGCCGCCAACTTGGAATTTCCACGGCAGCTCGATAAGGCCGTTCACCTGGAAAACGTGGTCAAGCGAAAGATCTGAAGGTCCTTTGTCGAGGTCAGGACCATTTAAAAAGGTTCCCGCCTGTGCAACAAATCTACCTTGTGAAGTTGTGAACGACCCGGAAGCATTGCTTCGACCGGTTGATGCCTCGGTTACAAGCGGAACTATTCCTACATAACTGTCTGACGGAAGCGCGGCGACACCGAGATTGTTGTCAGTCGCTTTTGCATAGGTATAGCTGGCTCCGACCAGAAATCGCCGGCTCAGACGCTTGCTGAAGTTCAGAACGAGTGCATCGTACCGACCTTTGTAATACGGTCCGAAGGTTACGATCGGACCGGCGGTAAACGGCGGATCAAAACTTCGTCCGGTCACCCGCGACTGAAACCTCAAATTTGACTGACGCTGACCCAGGAGGTTTCTGATCTCACGATGATGATAATCGGCTTCGATCACCATATCCTTTCCGATCTCCCGCTGAACGCCGACACTGAACCCGAGGGTGTAGGGCGTCGCAAAATCCGCATCGACGGCCGTCGGCAAAAGCTGGGCCGGTACGGCGCCATGGGTCAATGTTCCAAACGGTCCCCAGTAAAAGAACCCCGCGGGCATTCCGACCGCCGCTGAAGCCTGGGTCAGATATTGGTCCGGCGTAAGGCCTGAAAGCGTTTGGACATTACCGAAATTGATCACTGAATTAGCCGGTATGAGAGCATGACCAGCCGCAACGACACGGTTGAGACGGTCGACCCCGACATACGGCTGTGATGGACCGATCGGACACGTTGCGCCTGACGAGGTGATTTGCGCGTCCGTTAGACTCGTGGAAATGCAAAGCCCGTTCGGAGGAAAGAGCGACCCGTTTACCAATGCCACAACAAGCGTCGGAACACCGTAAAACCCCCGTGGGTACGAGAACGGCTGGATGACGCGGCGATCAGCTCCGCCAAATTCCGGAACCTGACTTGCAAGCCCAAGGCGGAAGTTATCGTAAAAATATCCGAAATGGGCTCGTACGACCGTTTTTGGATCTATTGCCCACGCAACGCCAACTCGAGGAGAAAAATTGGTCTTTATCTTAAACTCCGAATCATGGTCCCAGCGGAGGCCAAGATTCAGCGTCAGGTTCTTCAGTATGCGCCAGTCGTCCTGAACGAAAAGCCCGTTGTAATTGTTTCGAAGATGGATCTCATTCGCCTGCGGTGTCAAGCCGCCGGACGTGGTTACGGTAAAAAATCCCGCGTTGATCGGACCGTAGGTAGCAAAATCATTTGCCGTCGCAAAGAGCTGTGTGTTCAGGATCTGCGGCGACACGCCGTCGACCTTTGTGCGGACGAAGTTCCAGCCAAATTTGATGCCGTGGTCACCGATCTGCTTACCCGCGAATGCACTTAGAGTTGTGTACTGCTGATCGTCGCTTGAGAGCGAGTTGGGGTTTCCGAACGCTACAGAAGGAAAGTCGCCAAAGAATGTGCCGGTCGTATTTGAACTGAACGGGAAGAAAACGGTTGCAGCGCCCGCCTCAGGATGAGAAGGCCGGGTCACCGAAGGCTCACCGCGAAAACCACCGCGAAGCGTGAGCGTCCATGGATTGCCGATATCACCGATCAAGATCGTATCGGCAAAGCCAAGAAGCAATCTCCTCGCCGCAGTGTCGTTTCGCCTTGAGGGCAAACTGCCGGTAAGCGACAAGGGCAGATACTCCGTTGCGTGGCGGTTAGTGTAATTGATCTCTTGCGAAAGGTTGTGGCGTTTGAAGGTCTGGTTCAATTTAAGAAATGCGCGGGTTTCGTAGGACCGTGATGGATTGTCAAAAGGTGACTCCTGAGAGCGGATCAACTGATTTACAGTTGCATTTCCCGTGTCCGGATAATTGAAATCAAGTTCACGCCTTTCGGTGATGCGCTCGGCAGATCCAAAGAAAAAGAACCGGTCTTTAATGATCTTGCCGCCCAAGGCGGCGCTGTAATCGTATCGGCTGAGGTCCGGAGCGTCTGTTCTCGTGGTGTCCAGCGAATTTGAGCTATCGAGAGCATCATTGCGGTGGAAAAGCGAAAACACTCCGTTGTAACGGTTGCCGCCGCTCTTTGTTATCACATTGATTATCGCCCCCGAAGCCTGGCCAAACTCAGCTTTGTAACCAGTTGAAAGGACCTGAAATTCTGCGATCGTTTCCTGATTGAACTGCGCTGCTGGGCCGCCGTCAACCGTGTCCTTGTTCGGTTGGCCGTCGATGAAAAAGTTGTTGTTCCCTGACCGCTCGCCAAGCACCGGATTTGCATTGTCGCTATTGGCATCAGCCTGACGGTTGATGGCTGTTCCTGGTACAAGTTGGAGCAGGTCAAGGTAGTCGCGTCCATTTACCGGAAGCTCCTGGATCTGACGAGGCGTTATCGTCGCTCCGGTAGCAGGTGTTGTCGGATCGACGAGCGGAAGTTCAGAGGTGACGGTCACTTCGTTGGCTGCTACGTCGCCCACCTTCATCTGAATGTTCAGCGTGACTGTCCTGTTCAGTGTTAGTTCAAGCTTTGACGGCGCGGCGGAGAATCCCTTATGAGACACCGTGACCGTGTAGTCGCCAGCCGGCAGCGACACGACCCTAAAAAAGCCCGCGTCGTTGGTGATGACCGTGCGTTCGGTAGCAAGGGTAGTGCCGGAGACCTTCACCTCGGCACCGGCGATGACTGCACCGTTCGGATCTACGACGGTGCCTTCGATCGTCGATGTCGTCGTTTGAGCATAGACCTCGGAACCTAAGCTGAAGACCAACATGGCAAAGCATGCAAATACGGCTACCCGCCACGATCGTGTGAAATCACCTGAGAGTTTCACGTTCTCGGAATCGCCGGCCGAGTTCCGGGGTCTCGCAATTGTTTTCATTACATCAGTCTCCTGTTGTGTTTCTGGGTAACCGCACTGTTTTTCAATTAGACCGGCAATGTATTCCATCAGCGTCAGCATTTCATCAGTTGCGAAATTTCCCGCAGATTGGTCGAGATCGAGAAATCGAACAAAACGCTGCGAACCAGGCTGATCCCAACAATACCCAAGTTGATCGAATTACATTCCCGTGGAAAGCAGAACATTTCTACATCAATTGATGCAGAATGTCAACACATTGCATCACTCATTGCATTTATGTGATAAAAATAGATTCGCTCCCGTGGGGAGTGGTGTAAAAGGGGCGTAGGATTCTTGCGGTTTGATGCGATTTGCAGTGCAAAGCGTGAGTTATGCATCACGTGTTGCGTTTTTGGCCATACTGCACTAACATACTCACTCGATTTTGGAAACACAGTTGCTTCAGGTGGGCCAGGACCAGCCGCAAACCAGAAGCAGGGCAAGAGAATGAACAAGAAAGCCCAAAAAAAGACCTCGATCTCAAGGACCGACAAACGGTCTGAAGTCTTAGCCGAAACAACCTCGATAGAGACAGCCTATAAACTCAGAATAGGCGAGACACGAAATGGAGAAAACGGACAGACCTCGCTAAACAACCGCCTGATCGAGGCCGCGTCAAACCTGAGCTCAAAACGCCAGAAACTTCTCCGCCGGATCCTCGATGAGTCGAACGAGACGTATTTTCTATCCTCGCGCGATATGGGAAAGCGGTACGATGTCGACTCTGCCACGATCATCAGAACCATTCAGGCGATCGGTTACGAGAAATTTGCCGACTTTGCTCACGATCTTCGTGAGCACTTTGTTACCAAGATCACTCCATACGCGGCAATGAAGGCTGCGGAACAAACGCCGCGAACCGTTTCGGACCGCATAGTTCAGAGCGTCGAGAAGGACCTGGAAAACCTGAACGAGTTTCGGGCTACGCTGGATACAGGCAAGATCATCGAGATCGCTAACAGAATAAACCTCTCGCAGAGGATAGTGATCATTGGCGTCGATTTCGCGGCCTCGCTTGCCGGATCTCTTGCATACGGCCTCGTCCGTCTTGGATTTGACGCCGATTCTCCGATCGGGAGCAGCGGCGTCATCCAGAACCGAATGAAGATCCTTACGCCAAAAGATCTTCTGATCGCGATAAGTTTTGGACGCGGGCTTCGCGAGACCATCGAAGCAGTAAAGAGCGCGCGCAAGCGAAACGTTCCGAGCTTTGGAATAACGAACGGCGATGCGACCCCGATCGCGAAGTTTTGCGATTCGTACCTTATTGCTTCCATCGCGCGGACGTCCTTTATCGATTCATACGTGGCCCCCGTTGCCGCAATTAACGCGATCCTTGTGGCGTGTGCGCACAGCCAGTCGGAGCGTTCCCTTGAACACCTGCGCCAATTCGAAGAAGAGTATGTGGCGAGTACGCGTTGGTATGACGGAGCATAGAAAATTCTCGGGCTCAAGTGATCCGTCGATCACAAAATACTAAAGGAACCGGCAAACATAGTGGGCGAACTCACATTGCAAAGGATCGAACTCGTCGAGATCGACATGCCGTTGAAGCACTCGTTTGAGACAAGCTTCGGTGTGACGACAGGCCGTCGAGTGATCTTGGTGCGGGCGATCGACAACAACGGAAACGCGGGCTATGGGGAGTGCACCGCAATGGAGCGGCCGTTCTATAATCCGGAATCCGTTGATCCTGCCTGGCAGGTGATCATAAAGACGATCGCACCAATGCTCGCGTCCGCAGGAGTGAGAACGGCGGCGGACGTGAACGAAGTTCTTTCTCCGATCAAAGGCAACAGGATGTCGATCGCCGCTGTTGAGACCGCGATCTGGGACCTTGAAGCAAAAATCCGCGATGTTCCTCTCCATAAATTACTGGGTGGCTCCAGAAGGGAAATAAGTTGTGGGGTTTCGATCGGGATTCAAGCCAACACCGAAGTGCTGCTTGAAAAGGTCGCTAAAGAGATCGACGCGGGATATCAGCGAATAAAGATAAAAATAAAGCCTGGCAAGGACATTGATCTTGTAGAAGCGGTTCGGAAGGTGTATCCCGACATCTTATTGTCAGTTGACGCAAATTCAGCCTATGAACTCGAACGCGATCTCGATGTGATGCTCGCGCTGGATGAATACGGCCTATTGATGATCGAACAGCCATTGACGGCCGGCGATATTCTCGACCACGCAAAACTCCAACAGAAGTTGAGAACAGCGATCTGCCTTGATGAGTCGATATCGTGTCTTCGTGACGCCCGCCAGGCGATCGAGATCGATGCTTGCCGAATTATAAACATCAAGCTGGGACGTGTCGGCGGGCACTCACAGGCCCGAGAGATCCAGGAATTCGCCCATTCAAAAGGTGTGCCGGTCTGGTGCGGCGGAATGCTGGAAACCGGCATCGGCCGGGCGCATAACATAGCAATGTCAACGCTTCCGGGATTCGTTCTGCCGGGCGATGTCTCGGCATCGGCACGCTATTGGAAGGAGGACATCGTCGAACCTCCGATCGAGGTCAGCTCACGCGGGACGATCGAAGCTCCGTCAGGAGCCGGCATAGGTTATACCGTCAGAGAATCTGAGATCGAACGGTTGGCTTCCCGAAGGTTTTCGATCGAATTATAGCCCGTCAAAGGCCACTTGTTTACCTTTGATCGCTTCATTCGAAGGCAGATCTTGCATCAGCTGCGACGTCACAATAGGCCTTGATCACACCTTTTCCAGTTGTCAGCAGTTCGAATAGCTCCTTATAGTTTTCGAGGCCTTTGACAGGATGTGTCAGCAGCTTAGAGAGCCAGTCGCCGTATTCTAGTACGGCAGCCGCCATGTCCTTTGCCCCGCTTTCAAAATACTCCCGATTTGCATTTACCGTCCCGACCATCACCTTGTTTCCGAGCACGAATTCGAGGTTGATCTTATCCGCAGGAACATCGATGATCCGGTCGCCGCCTGTTACGCTTGAAAGGACCAATACTCCGTTTTTACCCAAGGCTTGCATCGCGTCGAAAACTATCGGTGAGAATCCGGTAGCTTCAAAAATAATGTCGAACCCGCCTTTCTCAGCAGCATGATCGGGCAGCGATACGTCAGCGGTCGAAACGTACTGAGCACCCAGTTCTTCGACCAGGTCCGAGTTTGTGTACGGCCGCGGTGTTCGGCCGAATGTCACTACTTCCATTCCGCGAAGTTTGAAGAAAAGCGTCGCCAGCAATCCGATCGTACCCGCACCGACGACCGCGGCACGTTTTGGTTTCCAGACTTTCAGCCGACGTTGGATCTCATATGCCTGAGTGATGCCTTTTTGAACTACGGTCATCGGCTCAAGGAGTACGCCTACTTCTTTTAGTCCGCGCGGGATCTTAACGATGAACTCGGCATCGTCAACGTAATATTCCGAAAGGAAACCGTGACGGAGATTGATGCCGCGTTCGTAGTAGGTGTCATCGGTCGTCATGTCGTTGGTGCCGATCAGGTCATATATGCTGTGACCCGGACGGCGAACGGTTGCTACGACATAATCCCCCGGCTTCAATTCGTGAACATTCGGCCCAACCTCTTCAACGATGCCGAAACCTTCGTGCCCGATAACCAGAAAATCGTCTCCCGGGGGCGGTGCGCCGTACTCGGCGTTGTTGATCTCTTTGTCGGTTCCGTCCACTCCGACGCGCAGGACCTTTACAAGCACGCCGCGGCCATTATCGATCTCGCCGACCGTCGGTTTCGGCATGTCAACAAGATGAACTGAATTCGGTGTTCCGGGTTTAACTGCAATTGCCTTCATATCAAAAATTTCTCCTAGGCCGCTAAAGCGTTCGCCCATTCCGGTTTTATGCCGAGGCCTCTTAAGGTCCCCAGTACTCGATGAGGTTCTCCCCAATCACACCAACCGACGTCGCCGACGCGCATGACCATCAAGTCTTCAGTGGCTTTTTCAAGCACCTCGCTGGAGAAATTCGTCTCCTTAAGCCAGGCATAGACCGACCGCATTACTGACTCTTCCGTTGGCCTATTGAGCAGGTTTTTCGAAGCGTCGAACATCCGAAACATATCGGGAAGATGTTTCCGAAACATTTCGAGAAAGGCATTTACGCGTCCGATCATCACAAAGCTGTTCCAAAGGCCTCCTTGTTTCATCAACATCCGTGCTGATGCGGTCGAAGGCTTTTCCCAGAAACGTTTCACGCGACTTATTCCTTTTGACTCGCCGCCGAACAAGGTCGCTGCAGGTTCGATCCATCCGTACGATGTTTCCGGCTTCTCCGGTTCGATACCCAGAAGCACGACCGCACTCGGAGCTACTTCCACGGAGCGGAATGCAGACTCGACATGTTCCATGAACGATTCGTCGTCCGAGAAATAATGATCGGAGGGAAAAAACGCAACGGCGGCATTCGGATCCTCGTTTGTAAGCCGCATCAACGAATAAAGTATCGCCGGCGCCGTTCCCTTGTTCTCAGGCTGAACTATCAGCTGGCTTTTTCTTGCGTCCCAAAGCGGGGTTTTGAAAAACCGCTCGTGTTTTTTGGTCAAGCTAAAAAAGGTATTTTCGGGGGCGATCTTCAAAGATACCCGCCGCCTCGTGTGTTCAAGCAGAGTGCGATCGTCGAGGATCGGGCAAAACTGTTTGGGGCGTTCGTCGCCGGCGATCATCCTTGTCAGTGAACTCAACCGCGAACCGTCGCCGCCCGCGAGAATGACCGCGACTCGATCATTGAGCGTTTTGCGTGAACCAATGAAACCAGGGAATTCAGGCCTGACATTCTTCTCCATACTTCCTCTTTAGAAAAACGTGATCCGCACCTCATACATCAAATTGGTGACGCCGTTTATTCCCAACAAATAGGCTGGATCTGGGCCGGCCATGTTTTTTACAGTTCACTCTCCGCTTTGGTGCAGCAGCTTTGCTACCAAGCCGGTCCAGCCGGTCTGATGGCTGGCTCCAACGCCGCGGCCGTTATCGCCGTGAAAGTACTCATAAAAGAGGACATGGTCTCGAAAGTGGGGATCATTTTGCATCTTGTCATTCTCGCCAAAGACGGGCCGCGTACCGTCGCCGTTCCTCAAAAAGATGTGAGACAGTCTTCGGGAAAGTTCCTGTGAGACCTCCCAGAGATCCATCATCTGCCCGGATCCGGTCGGACATTCGACCTTGAGATCGTCGCCATAGTAATAATGGAATTTCTGAAGCGATTCGATCAGCAGATAATTGACCGGGAACCATATCGGGCCTCGCCAGTTAGAATTTCCACCAAACAATCCGCTGGTCGATTCACCCGGTTCGTAATCGACACGATGTTCGTCTCCGTTCACATGCAGCACATACGGGTTGTCCTTGTGAAATTTGGAAAGTGCGCGTATGCCGAACTTAGAAAGGAACTCGTTCTCGTCGAGCATTACCTTCAGTACCTTTTCCAGGCGTTCCTTGAAGGCAACCGCGAGCAGGCGGCGTTCTCCCATTCCCGGCGTTCGCATACATGAAACGTTGTCGGTAAGGTCTGGCCGATTCTCGATGAACCAGTACATACGTTCCTTGAATGCCGGCAGTTTTTCGAGCATTTCAGGCTCGACCGTACCGACCGCAAACAGAGGGATCAGCCCGACCATCGAACGTACTTTTAAGGGCGAACTTCCTTCGCCGTGCATGTGCAGCACGTCATAATAGAAACCATCTTCATCGTTCCAGAGCGAAATGCCGTCGCTGCCCAGTTCGTTCATCGCATCGGCGATAAAGATGAAATGTTCCCAGAATTTGCTTGCAACGTCTTCGTAGGTATCGTCCTCGGCGGCAAGTTCGAGTGCGATGGCGAGCATATTCAGGCAGTACATTGCCATCCAGCTCGTGCCGTCCGCCTGAGCGAGTTTTCCGCCCGTAGGCAGCGGCCGCGAACGGTCAAACACTCCGATGTTATCAAGGCCCAGAAATCCTCCTTCGAAAACATTCATCCCCTCGCTGTCCTTACGATTCACCCACCAGGTGAAGTTGAGCAGCAGCTTTTGAAAGATGCGCGCCAGGAATTTCCTGTCGCCAAAACCGCGTTGTTTCTTTTCGATCTGGTAAACGCGCAATGCGGCCCAAGCGTGAACCGGCGGATTTACATCACTAAATGCCCATTCGTAAGCCGGTATTTGTCCGTTCGGATGCATATACCATTCGCGAAGCATCAGCATCAATTGATTCTTTGCAAAATGAGGATCGACCAGTGCGAGCGGAATACAGTGAAACGCAAGGTCCCACGCCGCATACCAAGGATACTCCCACGCATCAGGCATTGAGATAACATCCGAATTGAAGAGCATCGGCCAGTCGTGGTTACGGCCGTGCTTTCGCGATTCGGGCGGTTTGGGCATCGCCGGGTCGCCATCGAGCCATTCCTTTACGACGTAGTGGTAATACTGTTTTGACCAAAGCATCCCGGCGAAGGCCTGTCGCTGAACGCTTTTTGCATCATTTGAAAGACTCTCGTGAATTATCCCTGAGTAGAACTCATCTGCTTCCTTGATCCTCTGAGTAAAGGCCTCGTCAAAGCTTGCGAACGGACCTGCTTTGGTTCGCGTCTTAATACCCTTGTCGAAGATCTCCTTATCCGATAAACGCAATCGGATCTCAACCTGCGAATTTGCCGGAACTTCAAGTCTAAAATTGGCCGCCGCTTTTGTGCCGCGATTTTCCGGGTTTACAGCCTGTTTATTTCCATTGATGATGTACTCGTTAAACGCGTCTTTGACGAAAGCCGTCCGGTTTGGCGAATTGAAGATCCTTTGAGTGTTCGTCTCAT
>JAEUQK010000035.1 GCA_016789265.1 Blastocatellia bacterium | reverse complement strand
GCTGGAGTGGGGATGACCTATAACAGCCGGACATGGAACAAATCGTGCACGCAGTTTGACACTAACAACTGGCCAAATTGTGTTTCCGGTTACGAGCATTTCACGTATGACGTGGATCAAAGCTGGGTAGCGCCGGGGTTTACGACCGGTTTCGGGTATATCGAATCCTCGGCCGAAATTCGTAATGTCATCGTTGATCCGCCGAACAATAACTGGCAGACCGAGATCACGCCGCTTGGTTTAACGGACCCGGATGGTACGAGGCACCAGTTCGAATGCACCGCGACAACCCCGATCCAAGGTACTTCTCAGTCGCGGTGCACACGCTACAGTACGTCTGACGGAACGCGGATCGAGGTTGCGGGAAAGGCTTACACCGACAACCCTAACAACTCACCCTATCCGTACACCGCAAACTACTCAAGCGCTTATTGGGAAACCACATTGCCCGGCGGTACAAAGGTCTGGTACACCGGTGGAAACGGGACCGGAGAATCGAGAAAACACTATCCCTACAAGATTCGCGATCGTAATGGAAATATTCTGCGAATTACATACAAAAACGATCAGTCAGGACGGATCGACTACATTACCGACACGCTAAATAGGCTGATCAAGTTCTATTACGAAAACGACTCAAACGGTAATCCGGACAAACTGATCGCAATCTCGATCCCTGGAATGGGAACGAACGAAGAGATCCAGACGGTTCGATTTTATTACGAGACAATGGCCCTGAATTCGGCGGGAAAGTTTACGGGCCAGATCACCGCTCCTTCGAGCATACGAGTGCTCCGTTGGGTCTATATGCCATCGACGAAGACGGCATTTAAGTATGAGTACAATTCCAATTACGGAATGATCAAAAAGATCGAACGGCGAGTCGGTGTGACGGTCAGCGATCCAACCTCAACGACCGCGATGGGTTCCGTTACCAATGAAGGAGCCTGGGCGGCTTCCACTGAGTACAACTACCCAGACGGGACGACCGCGCTTTCCGACGTACCAAAGTACTCAAAACGCACCGACGACTGGTATGGTAAAACCTCGTCGATACCCGCTGAGACATACTATGACGTTCCGGAGCCATCCGGAGGGATCCAGATCTCGCGAATCACTGTTGTCGATTCCAATTTCAATATCGAAACCGAAACAAAAGCGAACGCTGCTACGGGAATGATCATGGAATCGTCTATCAAGAAGATCTGGGGTCCTGCGGGCCAATATACGACCCTGATGGCCAAAAACGAATACACATGGTCAGCGGGTCGAAACCTTACGAAACTTGAGACTACCAACGAGTCCGGGCTTAAGAAAAAGACTGAGTTCGAATACGACCAATACAATAACCAAACCCTCATCAAGGAATACGATTACTATCCGTCGTCGGGGAGTCCGGCGCTTCTTAGAACGACCGAAATGACATATGAGACCGGTAGCGGTTGGATCAACAAAAATCTGACCGGACTCGTAAAATCAGTGAGATCGATCGTCAACAACGTCACCGTTTCAAAATCATTGTTCGAATATGATCACAACGGAAATGATTCGACACTTACCCATCGCGACGACATAAATATCGCGACGCATGATACCTACTACAATCCGGCTCATCCTGCATGGGACGAGGAGATCTGTCCTTATTCGTCAGGCAGTGAATGTACGATCATCCATCACGACGGGTACGACAGCACAAGCGCTTACAGAGGAAATCTAACAAAGGTAACGGGTTTCGCCGATGCGACTCTTACAACTGATCCGAACGCCGACGTGACTGATTACGAATATGACATCGCCGGGAATACCGTGGCTGCCACGCTCAGCTGCTGTCAACTGAAAACTATCGATTACGGTGCTACTTATGCCGAGACCGGATACGCGTACCCAACGAAAGAAACCAAGGGCAGCTCACCACAGCTGGTGAACAAATTTACCTACAACAAAAATACTGGTCTGATGTTGTCCTCGGAAAACGAGAATGGCCAGGTCACGACTTACGAATATGAAACCGACACCCTGCGCCCGAAAAAGACTGTTCTTCCGAACGGCGGCTATTCCGAAACCGAATACAGCGACAAGCTGATCTCAAATCCGAACGATCTTCTTCCGGGTTTTGTGCGGCAGACGACAACGCTTGAGACAAACAAATTCGCACAAAGTTACAGTTATTTTGACGGACGCGGCCTTGGTATCCGCAGTGCTACCCAAACGCCTGATGGCTGGAGCATATCCGCGGCGGAATACGACCAATTAGGGCGTCCGAGAAAGTCATATAATCCGTTCTACGGATCGACGCCTACTGCAGCCATTCCCTCTGCTACAAAATACAGTGAGATGACCGGCATGGACGCTCTTGGAAGGACGACCTCGGTCAAACTCCAGGACGATACGACCGTTACGACGGAATACAGCAGTGTCAGCACGAGGCCCGCGAGCTTTCTAAGTACGTTTGTAACAGCGACCGATCAGGCAGGAAAAAAGCGCAGACAAGTGATCGACTCGCTTGGTAGAATAGTCCGGGTGGACGAACCTGACGCAAGCGGAAATCTCGGTGCTGTGGACGCTTCGCTGCCCGCGCAGCAGACGTTCTATGAGTATGACGGGAACGATAACCTTTCTAAGGTGATCCAGTCGGATGGCACCGTGACACAGGAACGCAAGTTCAAATACGATTCCTTATCAAGACTCACGCATGAGAGACAGGTTGAGGCGAATCCGACGCTTGATGATGCCGGAATTAAAGGGACTCCCGATCCAAACAAATGGACAAAGGTGCTCAAGTACAATCTTGACGGGCTGCTTTCAGAAGGGATCGACGCACGGGGCGTTAAGACTTCGATCTCGTATGACGGCCTTAATCGTATCCAGTCTGTTACGTACACGGGCGAGACGGGCTACCAGACGCCGACGGTGACTTACACCTATGATCAGGCCAGGTCTGGTTACTTCAACGCGGGTGCATTGACCCGTGTTGAAACCGCAGCCGTTGGAGATACGCCTGCGACAGCGACCGAATTCGACTACGACTTGATGGGCCGTGCACGCAAGCACCGCCAATGGATCGCCGGTCAGCAATACGATCTTGAATATACCTACAATCTGGCCGGGCAGCTCACAAGCGAGAAATATCCGAGCGGTCGTATTATGACGATGGGCTACGACGCGAACGGTAGGATGTCATCAATCTCCGATGCGAACAGAACCTATCTAAGTGGTTTGCAGTATCAACAGATTGGCGGGGCCGTGTCGGCTCTTACACTCGGCAATGGTATACAACAGGCATTTGAATACAATGACCGTTTGCAGATGAAAAAGATCGCGTGGACTAAGAATAATTCAGTGATCCAGCGATTCGATTATTCGTTCGGCCAGATCGACCCGCAGAGCGGCAGTGTTGATACGACGAAAAACAACGGGCAACTTGCCCAGGTCGAGAGTTATACTGGCGGAACTGCGTCAAGTCCCACAAAGCAGTTTACACAGAAATTCAGCTATGATTCGATCGGACGTCTCGAAAAAGAAAACGAATATCGGGGCGACAACGGCAATCAGGTTTATCAGCAGAAGTTCTCGTTCGACCGGTTCGGCAACCGTTATCTGAAGGCTTCCGAGAATCCATCGAATCAGAATCCGCTTGCCCCGACACCCATAGAGGATAACAACATCGAGCGTGCGACAAACCGGTTCGCGGCTAATACGGGAACGGTTTATGACGATGCTGGAAACGTTGTCTCGGACGATAAGTTTCGCGAGATGGATTTTGTCTATGATGCAAACGGCCGAATGGCGAAGGCCATAAGAGCAAACTTTCCCGACGCCCTATCTGTTTTTGATGCCAGCGGGAACAAGGTGGCGACGAAAATAAATGAAGTCTGGAGATTTCAGGTTTACGGCGCGAACGGGACGGTGGTTGCCGAATACGGGGGACCAACAGCGACTACAGAAGGCGGCGTGAAATACATCCACCAAGACATTCAAGGTTCAACTAGAACAATTTCAAACCAGTCTGGGATCGCCCAAGCTAGAATCGACTATCAGGCTTTTGGGGAACAAATTTCATCTGGAATTGGACAACGTACCTCAACAGGCTACGCGGCAAACGACTCTCTCCGAAGCCGCTACGCAATGACAACACGAGATGAGGCGACCGGCCTCGACGATACTTGGTTCAGAAAACTGGAGAACCGAGCGGGAAGATGGACCAGCCCAGATCCGTACAACGGAAGCGCGAATATTGGAAACGGTCAAAGCTGGAATCGTTATTCTTATGTCGAAAATCAGCCGACCAACCTTGTCGACCCGAGTGGGCTTCTCGCGCTGTCCTGGGTTTGCTGGGACTTAACCACTTATTATTCAAACGCAAATGGTGATCAACTCACTCGCACGACCACTCAATGCGATGCATTTTGGGTCGGTGGTAGCGATGGAGGTAGCGGTATTGATGTCGGCGGCGGTGGTGCGGGTGGTTCAACGTTGCAAAATAGATCAAAGGATGATCTTCCGTGTGATGAGAAGGTTCAGAATGCGATGAAAAGTGCCTGGACTCGTTCTGGTATTGGGACTCAGAGCACGGAAGCTGGCTTTTTAGCTTATCAGCTTAACGGCAAGATTGATGTTGTGAATTTGCCAAATACCAACCAGTACAAGCAGATCAGTTTCAAGCCCTATGAGCTAATTCCTCAGGGGGCAACGCTTTTGGCTGTTTTTCACACTCACCCGACAAAGGGCGGAGGCGAAACACCAAGCATTGGAAAAGGCAAAGACAGCGATACCTCGTCAATCTTAAATGTGCCTGTATATGTGATGCACCAAAATGGTTTGAGCAAGGTTAGCCCTGGAGGGCAAATTACGAAAGGGATACGTAAGAATCGTGAGTGGTTAAAGAAGTGTGAAAGTAAGGAGAGTTTAATGTATGGGTATGAGGATGGCGACCTATCGTTCGGGCCTTTCCGGTTATAGGCAGATTGTCTTCTGTTTATTGGTGAGTGTGTTTCTTCTAGTATGCGCTGGCGTTACCAGTGCCCAGGTAGAATCAAATATTCAAGCACCGTCATCAGAACGTATTGATGAATTGTTGGACATTCTATTTCCTCGAGCATCAGCAAATTTTGTGTATTCGAAACATGCGTTTGCTATGGATGTTAGAGAAGTGCCGAGCTTTCGCGCTCCTACGCAGGTAAGCATCTTCGGTTTACCGGATGGCAGCATTATTACCCACCGTTACGAGCTAGCTGATTCTAAACGGAGTCTAGGGGAACAATTGCTCGCAATTCTCGATGAGCAGAAGAATAGCGATTTCAGGTTTCTTAAGGAGCGTTTGAAACCCGTACGAATAGAAGTCACAAGGCCGCGAATGATCAAATTTCAGGTGCGGGATTTTTTTACAAAAATATCATTTCGACCAAGCAATGGTGCTATTCGCCTCGATTCAGTTAGCTACGAGGTTTGGTATATCGACTCAGGTTCCGAGGTTCATTTTTCACTGAGTGGAAGCGAAAGATTCGAAGCCAATGAAGCTCCGATAATCTCTTGGGCACGGCGGACTATTGCTTCCACCATTACGTCTAAGTAAAGCCGATGTCATGCCTGCAATTCTGCGATACGTTGGGGAAATCTCGAAGCGGTTGCCACCCAAATATGGAAGACGCGCAAAATGCTCTAAGAAAACTCCAGAAACGCAGTCCAGAAACTGTGGCAATACCTTATAACAAGATGTGACCAAGTAACAATATTACAGGCCAGATCCCGTATTCCAATAGACCCCGTATTCCCGGTTATGCAAAGGCAAGAATGGACTACCAGGCCTTTGGCGAACAGATCTCAAGCAGTATAGGACAACGAACCTCAACCGGTTACACAGCGAGCGACACGCTCCGAAACAGATACGCCTTAACCGAACGCGACGAAGCAACCGGCCTCGACGTCACCTGGTTTAGGAAGTTAGAGAATCGTGGTGGCAGATGGACCAGTCCCGATCCATACAACGGCAGTGCCAACATTGGAAACGGTCAAAGCTGGAATCGATATTCTTACGTTGAGAATCAGCCGACAAACTATGTCGATCCGAGCGGATTATTTATGATTGGTCCACGTCCGCCCGGCCCACGGGAGCAATCATGGCTTGAAATATGCTGGCTTCTCGGGATCTGCGGCAATCCGACATCTCAACGCGGCGAAGAGGTGACCGTGGGTGGCTCACATGCATCAAATAGTAATAATTCTAGTGACTGCGGGGTAAATCCGGCGACGGGTACGCCCGGAATTAATGTGCATCCAGTACAGAATCCAAGGGCAGATAGGAGACCAGGTGGCCTAGGGAATCTTCGGCCGGGAAATGGAGGTGCAGGAGGATTTCGTGAGCGAACAGGTCAAAAGCATGACGGCAACGACATAGTCGCGCCGATTGGTAGTCCTATTTATGCCAACAGGGACGGGACCGTAACACTAGCACGATCGGTTTCTGGCTACGGCAATACGGTGATAATCGACCATTGGGGGACAAACACCCTTTACGCGCATTTATCACAGATTCTAGTAAGCAGAGGCCAGGTAACGGAAGGTCAGATAATAGGCTATGCTGGTGTAAGCGGAAACGCGAATTCTTTGAGAAATTCTCCCGATGAACAACACGTGCATATGGGCGTTTTCTTCGGAGCTCCCACGCTTCCCGCGGGTGGAAGTGCTCGTTGGGGGGATCCGACCACCTATCTAAATTCCCAGTGTCCACCGGCTGAAGCCGCTAGAAGGGCTTAGAAAGTATTCTTAACAGGAGTCCCTAATGAACTTAGTCCGATCGTGCAAATTTTCATCTTTATTGTCAATACTCTTGGCGTTGACGTCCCTACACGTTTCTTGTCAACGAGCCGCCATCAATTCGTCCTCGGCCGAGACACCGTTCGATGGCTCGCCATCACCAAGAGAAGATATTCGGAAATGGATCGCGCCGACCCATTTTGGTCTCACGCTTGGTCGGTCGAAGGAAGGTGATGTCAAGCAGATATTTGGAAAGCCCGTATGGGAAGGCGAAAACAATGAGAAAGTCTTCGAGGGTGAGGAAGATGAGCTATTGTTACAATACGTTAAAGTGGGGGAGCTAAAGGATAATATAGATATTATTGTTGGGAAGACGACGAGGCTTGTGAAGGCTATTGCGGTTTACCCACTGGAACGAGGCACAAAGAACGAGGTCATTGAATCGCTTGGTCCGGACTTTTTTGAAATTGAATCTTCAGATTCGATGTGTATAACCCGAGATAGAGCTATTGGGGAGAGTAAAGTGAAACTACATTACCCGATTGCTCTCGTCTATCCAAACAAAGGCATGTATGTGCAAATCAGGGAGGATGGCAGGGTCGGTCATGTTGGATATGGGATGAAGTGTTTTGATAAGTAAGAGACTTGATTATGGAGATAACATTGAGAGCACCATTGACTGACACAAAAACTAAGGAGCAGTTCTGACCTGCCATCGTACCGATCGAGTACAACAACATCGAGCGTACAACAAACCGGTTCGCGGCTAATACGGGAACGGTTTATGACGATGCCGGAAATGTTGTCTCGGACGATAAGTTTCGCGAGATGGATTTCGTCTATGACGCAAACGGCAGAATGGCGAAGGCGATAAAGGCCAACTTTCCTGAGGCACTGTCTGTTTTCGATGCCGGAGGGAACAAGGTCGCAACCCGTGTAAACGATGTTTGGAGGTTTCAGATCTACGATGCGGGCGGAAAATGCGTCGCCGAATACGGCGGGTCTCAGTCGGCGGACGACGGCGGGGTGAAATATACCCATCAGGATATCCAAGGCTCGACACGAACTATCTCAACCCAGGCGGGCTTTGCACAGGCAAGAATGGACTACCAGGCCTTTGGCGAACAGATCTCAAGCAGTATAGGACAACGAACCGCAACCGGTTACGCAGCGACCGACACGCTCCGAAACAGATACGCCCTAACGGAACGCGACGAAGCGACCGGCCTCGACGATACTTGGTTCCGCAAACTCGAAAACCGCGGCGGCAGGTGGACAAGTCCCGATCCATACAACGGCAGTGCCAACATTGGAAACGGTCAAAGCTGGAATCGATATTCTTACGTTGAAAATCAGCCTACAAACTATGTCGACCCAAGCGGACTCCTCGCGCTCTCCTGGGTTTGCTGGGACTTAAACACCTATTTTTCAAACGCAAATGGCGATCAACTCACTCGCACGACCACTCAATGCAGTGCAATTTGGGTCGGTGGTGGCGATGGCGGTGGCGATGGAGGTATTGATGTTGGCGGCGGTGGCGGCGCAGCGGTCGATCCGCCTAATAACGGCACCGGGCCATGCGCCAGAATGGCGGCTCGAGCCCAAAAAATAGCTAACAAATACTTTGGAAACGGCACGGTTAAGGATTTCGAGAAAGAGTTTACAGCCCTCTATCTCGGAATGTCTTTGGATAGTTGGATTTCGGCTGGCAAACTCAATTACAGTGGAGGCACGAATAGCTCATCGGCCAGTGAACACGGTCAAAGTGATTTCAAGCCAGAGTTTTGGCAAGGCAGCAATCCAAACTCAGATCAAGTTCACCATTTTGCCGCATATTTCAGTGGCGGAATTAATGGCCAATGGACCGCAACGGCTATACATAAGGCTCTGGACGATAACTCTGGTGATAAATTATTGGGTGACGCTGCATACGAAATCGGAGCATCGCTTGTCCCTTGGGAGGCCGGTGGTCCAGGCGGAATAGGGATGAATCGGCTAAGGAAAATTGGTCAGACAATAAGAGAAAAGATCTGTGATTTAACGACGAAAGCGGCTGGCCGAGAAGCAAACTAATATGGCAAAGCTATTAAACATAATCGTTACATTATTTGTGGCAAGCGCCCTGGCATACGTTTCACAAATCTCGGCAAACAGTGGTGAGGCAGTTTATGCAAACGTAGTAGTTAAGATTGTAATATCAGTAATTGCATATCTGAGCGTTTGCCTGTTTCTGAGTAAGAGGGATCTGTGGCCTCCCTCGCGATGGCTCATCGTGTTGGCTGTTATGGGAACACTAACCTGGCTTTTATTAGCAACCATATACGAAGGTTACGTGGATTATTCTTCCTTGAAAACCCGGGGCATTCTTAACGAAGGTCAATTTTTTAGGAATTATTTCGGGTTCGCTGTTTCTAGGCTGCTTCTACTCGTACCAGTTGAGAGTTTGATATTTCTGGTGGTCTTTGTTCCTTTTAGGTTTGTTTTGGGCATTGCATCCAAAGCGGTTACGAGGTCTAGGATGGTTAACCCCATCTAGTTCTTGGAACACGATTTTGATTGGCATTTTTGGATAATGGCGGGGAAAGTTCGCCGATCGAGATCGACACGCTCCGAAATAGATACGCCTTAACCGAACGTGATCAGGCAGTATACAGTGCACAAAGATTAACTAGAATTGCAATATTGCAAGTCTGACCCCGTTTTTCTCGTTAGTTACTTGTTTTATTGAGGTTCGTTAAATGAAAAAGTATGTCGCGAAGTGTAGACTCGATTTCCTTCTCGGTTTCTTCCTAGCTCTGTCGGTTCCGGTGACAGCTCAAAAGACGCCAGAAATGCTGTGTAACAGTGTGTTTGACTCCGTCGATTCGGTCTTGAAACCGAAGAAGATCTACAGGCGGAATATTTTTACGACTGACTGCGATTTTGAATTTGAGACTATTAACAAGGAAAGTGTTCTTTTTTCACTTAGCAAGTACGACAATGAGGAAGAAAGTCGCAAGTCATTCAATGAAAACTCGAAAGATCCTTATGGAGAACTGAGGAAACAAAGGTCTTTTGCTTCAGCCACCTATCTAAAACATTGGGATGCCGTCGGATTGTATCTTTCAAAGCGTAAATATGACAGTTATCTTTTGATACGAAAGGATCGATATATAGTCAAAATATTTTCAGATGATCGGAAGACCCTTTTGATTCTTGAGAAGCTTTTGCGCAGCGTCAAGTTCAATGATTAGCTTCGTGGCTGATCATATGGAATTTGGGAATCGGTACCGAGACTCTACAGAGATTTGCTTACTCCTTGGTACGCGGCCTCGACAAACCAAGGCGCCTTGAAATTTACTTACGATTCGATCGGACGTCTCGAAAAAGAAAACGAATATCGGGGCGACAACGGAAATCAGGTTTATCAGCAGAAGTTCTCGTTTGACCGGTTCGGAAATCGATATCTGAAGGCTTCGGAGAATCCATCGAATCAAAATCCGCTAGCCCCGACGCCCATAGAGGACAACAACATCGAGCGTGCGACAAACCGGTTCGCGGCTAATACGGGA
>JAEUQK010000031.1 GCA_016789265.1 Blastocatellia bacterium | reverse complement strand
GACGTGTCGATGAGGCCCCACTTGCCGTTAAGGTTCGCCGCCGCAATGCCGTCTGGGTAGCCTTTATAATTATTCTCGTTGATGTAATCGTAGGTCGGGGCAAGTAATTCCCTGCCCGTTACGGATACGAAACCGAATTTTCGCTTGGCCTCAACCCGGTAAAGACCGCCATACAGGTTCATCCGCTGATATTTGTCTTTTGTGACCTGACGCCCTTGCGGATCGATAAGGAAATACAGCAACCCGAGGTCGACGTCGGGATCAGGAACCGCTACCATTGCCAGATCGTTCTTAAACTCGTAGGCGACAGCAAACTGTGGCTGGATAACGACCTTTCCTTTTGAGTCCTTATAACCGTATTTGCCATTCGCATCCTGAAAGGGTTCATCTAATCGCTGACCCAACGAACCGGTAACTCCAACATAGCCGACGAGCAGTAAGGCGATAATAATCTTCATTTTCATAGATAGGATTTACTTGTTTAGGAACCTCCCGATACCCTTTTTACAATCCTCCGTCATGCGGGCGGTGGCGTTGACCTTGGCGCCGTGTTCGATTGATGAGTCGAAGGTGAGGGTGTCGATTTCGTAGAGCAGGCGTTTGGTCATCTGGACGGCCGAGGCACTCAGGCGCGCATAGCGGTCGGTGACGGCGGCGAGCGTGGCTTCGAGATCGTCATCAGCAAGGGCGTGGATGATACCGGCGCTTTGGTAGAGGTCTTCGGCGGACATCTCTTCGCCGAGCGTGAGGGTCGCAAAGGCACGGCGTTCCGACATGTTGCGACGCACTATCGCCGCCACCATTGCGGGCACGAAACCGATCTTAACCTCAGGAAACCCGAACTTTGCGTCCCGCTTCGCCACAATAAGATCGCACGCCATCGCCAGCCCGCATCCGCCCGCCAAGGCCCTTCCCTGCACCGCCGCGATCACCGGCGGCCTCACTTCGCGAATCAGTTTGTACAATTCACCAAGCGACCGCGCATCCTCGAGATTCTCTTCGTACGAAGCACTAGCGATCTTCTGTAAAGCCGAAAGATCAGCCCCCGAGCAAAAATCCTTCCCGGCACCGCGGATGACGATGCACCTAACGCTTACCTCTGCGTCGGCCTCACGCAATGCGGCCTTCAGCGAAGCGATCAACCCATCATTCAACGCATTTCGCTTCTCAGGCCGATTCAGCGTCAGAACCCGCGTCGCACCAATGCTTTCTGTTAGTAGCTCGCTCATCACTTTATTGCTGCGGCTTTATCTATCTCTGCCGCAAACTTCTCGATTGTCGCGGCAGCAAGCCGTATCTGTTCTTCGGCTTCCGTCCAGTTTCGCTGTTCGATGGCTTCGCGAATTCCGGGAAGGGTCTTCACGCCGTAGCCAGTATAGAAACCCGGCGCGTAGATCTGATGGCGGAACCAATCCCGTCGAGGTAACCCTTGGTCTCTGGTCAACGATCGCTCAGACAAATAAAGCAGTCTATCGAGTTCGGCCTGTTTTGCTGCATTTATCTGTTTGCCTTTTGAAGCAACCTGAAATACCCTGGCGCTTTCAGTGAGTTTCGCAACAGCATTCTGCAAAGGAGCGAAGTTAAGAAACGGAACGTTTTCCTTTGCTGCGGGCATAACGTATGTTTCCTTCGGATCCTGAACCGCTTTGAGCATTCCGTTCGCGATGATCTGGTTCATTGCTTTCGTTTCATCCCTCATCGCGTCGGCAAGGCGAGTCACCTCCGCAGCATAGCCACTGACGGTCTCGGCAAGATTCGTGAATTCGAACGGCAGAGTGTCTGCATTTGCCAACCGCAATGTTGCGTGGCCGCATACCTTTGCGAGCGTAACGCCGTAAACATTTCCCGGATCGGCAAATCGCTGGAAATGATCGAATGAATCGTATATCGAGTGATAAGAACCGCCGCCATCCTCACCGCCAAACCCGATGTTAAGAGATGCAATGCCAAGATGCTGTAGAAACGGTGTGTAGTCCGAACCGGAACCAAGCGGCGATATCCGCAGGTCCGCTCGTTCCATCGCTTCTTTTCTGGCTGCCGACCCGCCGTTGACGATCTGGTTCGCACGCGTGCGTTCCCAAACGCCCATCTTTGTCTGTGGATCGGGAATATCTTTGCCCACCTCGTTGATAAATTTTTCGAGCGTATGAGAACCACCCATTCCCAAAAATCCTCGGCCGTTCGAATCGGTATTGATGTAAACAGCCGCATTTCTACTTAACTCTTCGGCGTGCGTCTCGACCCATTCTGTCGAACCGATCAACCCTTGTTCCTCAGCGTCCCATCCCGCATAGATGATCGTTCTCTTGGGCCGCCACCCAGTTTTTGCAAGTTCGCTTACGGCACGAGCCTCTTCCATCAACGCGACCATGCCGCTAAGCGGATCGTCCGCACCGTTCACCCAAGCGTCGCGGTGATTTCCGCGAATTATCCATTGATCGGGCCGTTCCGAACCGGTCATTTTCGCTATCACGTTATAGATCGGCTTGATGTCCCAGTTGAACTCGAGCTTCATGCGGACCGTCGGGGTCTTTCCGCCAAAGTGATAAGTGACCGGCAGCGATCCACGCCAACTTTCGGGCACGACCGCACCATCCAGATTCTTAAGCAAAGGAAGCGCATCCGAATAAGACACGGGCAGTACCGGTATCTTTGTAAGCGTCGCGGCATTCTTGAGGTCAACTCTTTTGGCGTCCTTTGTTGCACCGATCCCCTTTGTCAGCGGGTCGCCCGGATAGAGAGGCATATCCATCACCGAACCGCGTTGAACACCATTCTCATTTCGATACGCACCTTTCGGATATACGTCGCCCTGGTAGTAGCCGTCGTTTCGAGGGTCTGAGTAAATGATGCAGCCGATCGCACCGTGTTCGGCGGCAACCTTTGGCTTGATCCCGCGCCACGAGCCGCCATATCGTGCAATAACGATCTTCCCTTTAACATCGATTCCCTGGCGCTCAAGTTCTTCATAATCGGCCGGCACACCGTAATTCACATAGACCAGCGGCCCGGTCACGTCGCCATCGATCGAATAAGCGTTATATGAGGGAAGCTGTTCGGATTGCTGGCCGCTCGTTGCGTCACCCGCGACTTCCGGTTCCTGAAGCCGCATTGTGAATTTCTCGGGTGCGGTCATTTCCACTATCCGTGTCTTCGGTGTCGGGAAAAGAACTTGAAATTCCTCGAGCTTGGTGTCGTATCCCCAGGAACGAAATTGAGCAGCGATGAAATCGGCATTTTCTTTGTTGTACGCTGAACCCAAATGATGAGGCCGTGCAGACAGACGCTTCTGCCAGTTGGTAAGGTTTTCGGCTTTCAGCTGCGCATCGAACTTCGCTTCGAGATCGTACTGCCGGGCCGCCGAATCCGGGGAAAAACCAAGGATCGATCTTCGATCGACCGCTACCGACTGAGCAAACACCGAATTGATCAAGAAGAGTGTGACAAGTAAGCGAAAAACATTCAGGCGCATCTATATCTCCAGATTTAAGCGGATCTTGGGAATAACAGACGTATTGTAAGGCAAGAAACGACTCGTTGCTAATCAGGCAGAGAAAGGCCGAGAGCGACCGCCTCGTCGTCAGAAAGGTCGATATACATTCGCAATAACGCCGTCGAAAACGTTTTACCCTGGGCATCGGTCATGAGGCTGAGAGTACCGCCGCCGCCGAGACTTTCGTGAAGTAGAAAATTAAGAGAGTTGAGGTTTGGCAGCTCGAACCGCTCGACCCTGCCCTTAACCATCGGCCCAAAATGTTCCTTAACTGCTTCCGCCGTTAATTCGCGGACAAGAAGCGGATAGTATTCAGGTTTAAGAGCAATGATTCCTACGTTCGCTGTATCGCCTTTATCGCCGGAGCGGGCATGCGCAATCTTAAGAAGTGAAATTTTCATTTTCCAAATATCGTTTCGCGAAATACAAGGCCGTTATCGCGAGGGCGTGGGTTATTTCTCCATTGTGCACCAGTTCTTCAATATCGCGAAGCGGAACGAGTCGAGTCAATATGCTCTCGTGATCGTCAAAATTGACGTCCTGTGTCTGTTCAACTTCGAGAGCCAAAAAATGATGAATTCGATTGTTCTGTATGGCGGGGTTGGGATGCGTCGCGCCTAGAAATATCCAGCGTTCTGACGAGTATCCCGTTTCTTCAAGAAGCTCCCGTCGGGCTGCAACTTCCGCATTTTCGCCATCGTCCATCATACCGCCGGGAACTTCGAGGATCATCGATTCTGAACCGTGCCTGTATTGTTGGATCAGGACAGCCTCACCTGACTTCGTAACAGCGAGGACGTTCACCCAATCCGGATTTTCGATTACAAAGAAATTTGCTTTTCGGTCGTCGGTATCGCGCACGCATTCATCTACACGAACATCAAACACGCGACACTCCGCGATCGTTTTCGATGAGGTCCTTCGCCATTTTGCCGGCTCACAATTCATAAACTTCTTTCGGTCGATATTAAGGATGTGATTCAATAGAAACAAGTCTGAGGAAAGGGTTATGAAGATTTCCAGAACAAGCGCAATTATTCTTTTAGCCTGCATTACTATTTTCACCGAGATCACGATCATCGGACAGAATAACGATGCCGTGTCGACGGAAGATCTTGTCGGCAGAGCGGCCCGCCGTTCGCAGGTTTACCTGGAAACCTTCAAGAACCTGTTATCGGAGGAAACAAAGACCTTCGAGATCTACGATAAACAGGGCGGGGTCAAAAAACAGCGGAAGGTCGAATCGACCTTTCTTGTTTATCAACTTGCCAGGGGTGATGGTCAAGTGGCGGAATTTAGAAATGTCGTTGCGGTTGACGGCAAGAAACTCAGGAATACGGACGAGCGGGCAAAGGATTTCTTTGAAAAAGTGGTTAGTTCTGAGTCATCACAGAAAGAACTTGACCGAATTCGCGACGAGAGCTCGCGATATGACGAAGACTTTGCCATCAATGGCCTGACGTTATTTCAAGCAATAGCGTTGAACCACGATCTTCGACCCGCATTTACATTCACTGTCATCGGAACTGAAACTATCAGCGGAATCAAAACCATCGTAATTGCGTTCGAGCAGACGGGTTCAAACCGCTCGATCACGGTGAACGGGGATGGTGCCAATAACTACGACATCGAGATAGACGGAGAAAAGTCCGAATTGAATCCGCGGATACGGGGAAAGCTATGGCTGGATGAGGAAACACTGAATATTCGCCGCGAAGTTCGCGAACGTACGATCCGGCCGCAAGGTTGGGATCGGTCCGTCGTTGTTGCGGAAGATAACTTTGAATACGGCGACAGCGAATTCGGCATCTTGACGCCAAAGAAAATAGTCCACGTGCAGCATGTCATAAAACTGAAAGAACGTTCCGCAAGAAAGGATGCGAAGGTTGAATTTGTTTACGGTAGATTTACCAAACCGGATGTCGAAGTAAAATCATCAGAGGTGAAGTCAGACAACTGACATCATCTCGACTGCCCGTGCCAGAGGGTCGTCATTTATCTCGTCGATAAGCCCGATCTCTAGTGCCTGATCCGCGGAAACCCGCTTTGCCATCATGAAAATCTCAAGTGCCTCTGCTTCACCTACTAGCAACGGCAGTCTTTGCGTTCCGCCCCAGCCCGTCATTATCCCAAGCCCGGCACCGGGATGACAGAACTCGGCATTGGGCGAAGCAACACGCCGCCCGCAGGCCAGCGCAAGATCTAACGCTCCGCCATAACAAAAACCGTTGACGGCCGCGATCGTCTCAATTGAAATTGAGGCTATCTTTGACATCAGTGTCTGTCCGCGAAGGGCGAAGTCCCTTGCATTATCACCGTTGACGGCGGCTATCTCCCGAAGATCAGCACCGGACGCAAACACGTCTCCGACACCGGTAAATACAAGGCCCGCCGCTCCATAGCTTACCGAATCGACGATGGAATGCAGTTCATCGAGTACTGAGATCGATAAAGGGCTGCGGATCTCCGGGCGGTTAAATCGGACAATAGTGATCCGGTTGATCTGTTCGAAAATAATGGCGTTCGACATTTGGATTCGCGGGTTAAATAATAGGGGTAATGTTGAGAACAAACAAAGCTCATCCGTGGCATGGAGTTCCGATCGGCGATGGTGTGCCCGAAGAAGTAACGGTATTCATAGAGATAGTTCCGCGCGACACCGTAAAATATGAGGTCGATAAAGAGACCGGCTATCTGAAGATCGATCGGCCGCAGCAATACTCAAACGTGGTTCCCGCCAACTATGGTTTTATTCCGCAGACCTATTGTTCCGAACATATCGCGAACCTTGCACGTGCTAAAACACCGATCGAGATCAGCGACGGCGACGGTGATCCGCTGGACATTCTTGTCCTATCGGAACATCACATTCCGCGCGGCGACATTATCCTGAAAGCAAGGCCGATAGGCGGTTTTTGCCTTATCGATGGCGGCGAGGCCGACGACAAGATCATCGCGGTTTTGAAGGGTGATAAGGTCTTCGAACAATATCGTGAGATCGGCGAGCTGCCGAAAGGTATACTCGAACGATTCGAGCACTATTTTCTGACCTACAAATCGTTGCCCGATGAGCCAAACAAATGCGAGATCGCATACTCCTACGGCCGCGAGGAATCATACGGGGTCATCCGCTCCGCGATCTACGATTACGCAAATTTGCTTGGGAAACTCAAATAGAACCCGCTCCGTCGCGAAATGGAAATTGACGTAAATTACCCTTGAAGGCCGACGAACCATTGAATTGCTTCAGGGACGCTTTTCGCTCAAGTTCTGCGGTTTCGTATAACCTTCGTAAGAGGTCTCGATGCCACTGTTTCTGACGCGTCCATCTTTGTCGAACAGCGTCCATTGAACGATGACCCCGCCGGAATAGTCCACCTTGTCTGAAAGAAAGAATAGATTCTTTCTGACCCGTTGGGCGCCGATCGCACTAAGCGATTTGATCTCCAAGTAATAGAGATCCTTCCTTTTCTGCATTTCTGCCATCTGTTCGGCATTTACATACTTTTTGAGGGCCGTTTCGACATTCGTCGGTGTCGCCTCAGCTACCAGCTTTAGAAAATCCGCAAAATAATTCTCTAGCTTTCGTAGTTCGGGCGACTGTTGTTTTGCCGCAAGGGCGGCGCGGCGGGCCCGGTAAAGGTCATCGAGGAGATTTGCCACCTCCGAGCAGTAAACCTGCCGGGTTTCGAGACACGAAACAGCATTCGACGCACAGCACGGGCGTTCGACCGATACTTTCCCGCAATAAACGGGCGAATCGACCGCGAATGTCTTCGGATAAAGGAGAGTCATCGTTGGATCCCTTTGCAGTTCCGAAAACAATGCGGCAACAATCGTGTCCTCGTTTATCGTGATAGACTTTCCGGCAACGGTCGTCTCCGTCTTTAGATAAGACATTAGATCGGCGAATTGACCCACGAGGTTCCCGGTTCCGGCTAGTGTCGTTGCTAATGCGTTGACCGAAGCAATTTTTAGCGGCGGACCCGCGGACGCCGTGTTCGCAACCAGGCAATAGTCAGCCGTGAGATCTTCGACCACCACCTTGAAAAGCGGTAGCGAACGCCGGTAGAAACTCCAGTCTTCAAAATCGGAGCTGTCACGGATCGCGACTGTCGCGTTCGCCGGAACGGTACCGCGGATCGACCCCGCAACACGTGATACCGCCTTCTGCAACTCTCGGTACACGATGATCTCTTGTGAGATCTCATCGCCGGAAATTGATACGTTGCCGGTCTTAGGGCTCGATTTTGGGGTCGGCAAAGCGTCGAGCGCTTTCTTGCGCGCCTCTGCGATCTTCGCTTCCAATTCGGCTATCTCTTTTTGCCGTTCCAGTTCCCGTTTTATCTCGGCATACCGAGCCTCTTGCGATGAGATCGTCGGTGAAGGAGACGGGACCGGCGGGATATCCTGTCCGAATTCAGTTAAAACCAGGAGCAAAACGGCGAATAAACAAACAGGTGGGATCAAGCGAAAAGCGGCGCGAGGATGGATGCTTTTCATACTGGTAGCTAGCAGCCTCCTATTACGTGTCCATCATAGCTCCTTTGCTGCTTCCGTAATGTGAGCCGTGTCACGAGCCGTTAACTAGTCCTTGGAAAGTACAAAAGCGCCGATGTGAGGTGAGGAGGTATTGAGGCAGGTCTGCAAAGCGAGGATCAGCGAAGGCCGGACGTTTTCGGGAGTAACGATCGCATCGACGAGGCCGCGTGCTGCGGCATGCTTGGCATCAAGTTCGCGGTCATACGTTTCGCGGACCTTTTCCATCTCGGCGAGCAATGCTTCGTCCGGCTCTTTCCCTTCTTTCTTCAGCTTTTCAAGCTGCGTTCCGAAGATCGCCTGAACGGCGGAATCCCCCTCCATCACGCCCATTCTGCCGGTTGGAAGTGAGAAGATGAAATCGGGGTCGAATCCCTGTCCAGCCATCGCATAATAGCCCGCACCCGACGCGTGGTTGACGGTAAGTACTATCTTTGGGACCCTCGCCGTAGCCATCGCTTCGACAAATCGCGCACCGGCTCGAATGATTCCGCTGTGCTCAGCTTCGGCACCCACCATAAATCCCGACACATCCTGTACGAAGAGCAGCGGTGTTGAGTGCCGGTCGCAGTTTTCAATGAAATAGGCGGTCTTTTCGGCTGATTCGGTATAGACGATCCCGCCAAAACGCGGCGGTGCCCCCGGCTTACCTTTTGACATTCCCCGGGAATTTGCAATGACCCCAACCAAGATACCGCCGATCCGAGCGGTCCCGCATATCATTTCCTTTGCGAAATCTGCCTGAAACTCATCAATGCCGCCTTCATCTAAAAACGTCTCCAAAACTCCATGCATATCGTAAGGAGCGCGGTGATCCGCAGGTAGCAGGTCATAAAGATCCTCGATCTTTTGCTCCGGATCTTTTGCCGCGGCCAGCGAGACTCTTGTCGGTTCTTTGGCGGGCAGTTCCGACACGAGTTCCCTGATCTTGGCGATGCATTCTTGCTCATCCTTATGACGAAAATGTGCGACGCCCGAGATCGAATTGTGCGTCATTGCACCACCGAGAGTTTCGTTGTCAATGGTTTGGCCTGTCGCGCCTTTGACCAGGTTGGCCCCGCCCAGTCCCATGAACGAGGTCCGCTCGACCATCAAGATCACATCAGACAATGCCGGAAGATATGCACCGCCGGCGACGCACATGCCCATGACAGCCGCGATCTGGGGTACCTTTAGGTAACGCCTCATGATCGAGTTGTAGTAGAAAATTCGCGCTGCTCCGTACTGGCCTGGGAACACACCGCCCTGGTATGGGAGGTTCACACCGGCCGAGTCGACGAGATAGATGATCGGGACGCGGTTGCGCATCGCGATCTCCTGCGCACGCAAGATCTTCTTTATAGTCTCCGGATACCATGCACCTGCCTTGATCGTAGCGTCGTTAGCTACTACGACACATTCCCTGCCATGCACCTTTCCGACTACCGTGACGACAGCCGCAGCGGGGGCTTGGCCGTTGTATTCGTCGTACGCGACAAGCAAACCGATCTCTTGAAAATAAGTGTCCGGATCAAGCAGCAGATCGATCCGTTCGCGAGCTGTCAGCTTTCCCTGTTTGTGGATCTTCTCGATCTTATCCGGCCCGCCGCCGAGCTTTAGCTTACGTTCAAGGCGGAGATAGTCCTCCGTCAATAGACGCAGGCGTGATTGTTTGTCGGGAATCGTCATTTTTCAGAAATGATAAACGTGGGAACCATGCCGCCGCCGGCCGTCACGTTCGCCAGTTCGTTTGAAGAGAGCCGTGTAAAAGCCGATCCTACGACTCCATTGAATAAAAGCGGATCGAGGTCGACGAGCTGCTCCGCCAGACCCCAGTTCCCAATATCGTCGTAGAGCATCGGGAACGGCTCTTTAGCAGTGCTCACGCGTTCCTGAACAAGATAATCTCCGTCAGCAAGTCCGGCGGCGATCGCCTCGTCCCATTCCTCTGCGTCACAGTTCCAACCAATGTAGATGCCATGCCCTCCATAGTCATCGTTTGGCTTAAGAACGAGCTTGGAAGAATTTTCGCGTGTCCAGCTGACGAGGTCGATCTCATTGCCGTGGTTAACGGTCCTTTCCTCACGGAGTTTTCGAGTCCACGGAATATGAGCGTTTATCGCGTTGATCTCCGCTTCGTTGAACAGTTGCGAATAACGTTCATTCGTCAGAACGGCGAAGATCGCCTTCTTGTGCACGAGCTTTCCGCGAAAACTGTTGACCATGCAGACCGCCCTCGCCCTACATGCCTCGAGCAACGCAGGAGCCTCGTTCATGATCGGCAAATATTCGTTGACGAGAAGGCGTTTATAGACGACGTCGATCTGCACACCGCCAAAGTAGAGCTTACCTCCGTCAAATTCGAGTTCGTGAGGCGAACAGATAAGCGCATCGTAACCTTCAGATTCAAAGTAATCGCGGAACAACTCAAATTCCTTTTGCGTCGGCAAGCCTTTGAGGTCTACGATCGCGATCAATGGCTTGCGGTCCGCCTTTCCGCCACAGAATTCATCCCAGCAGCTAAGCAGGACCTGAAGCAGTTTCGGTCGGCCACTGAATCCCTTCAGATCGTAGCGTTCTGTGAACCTCTGCATCACAGGAAGGGACCGGAATATGTCAGTCGCAGAATCAGCATATGCGATCCCGGCCGGGCTCTCGCCGTTGAGTTCCACGTAACTGTACGCATGATCGGTAAGGAACGAATCAAGACGCGAGGTCGGCGAGACCTGCTTATAGCCCGGATCGATCTTTACCAATTCACGCTCTACATCGGTAATTCCTAATTCATGCAGGATCGTGTCATCTTGAACGGCAGCATCTTTTACCTTTTGAAGCGCGCCCCAAACCGTTTCGCAGGCCGCCGTTACACGCGTCCAATCGTCAGCGGTTATGAAATGGGGTCGGAGATATGGCGTCAACGGCCTTCCACCAAATATCAACCGGTTTCGTTCCAATCCATCGTGAAGGATCCGGTAGGATTCTGCAGCCAGGTCGTGGTCCTCGAGAAGTTCGTGATAGTAGGCAACGGCTTCTTTCAACATTAGGGATGCGGCGGGCTAATTGCCCATCATTACAATGTGATCATATTCGGCCTCAGTCAGGGACATCACCGAGATGCGGCCATTGCGAACAAGGAGAATATTTCCAAGGCGTGATTCAGCCTTGATGTCCGACAGCGAAACCGGTCTCTTGAACTTTTTCCCGGCTTTCAATTCAACGGCGATCCATGCATCGTCATCTGCGGTCGGATCGGGGAACGCCGTCTTCGATACAGACGCAAAACCAACCACTGCTTTTTCATCGCCCGAATGATAAAAGAGAACCTGATCACCTTTCTTCATATCGCGAAGGAAATTGCGGGCCTGATAATTCCGAACACCGGTCCAATCAGTCTTATTTTCCTTCTGAAACTGCTCAAACGGGTAATTCGCAGGATCCTGTTTAACCAGAAAATATGCCATCTTCTTCCCTAGGATTTCTTTTGTGTCTGCGCCGCCTTTTTGTTCAGCCATTTCGCAAGCCGTTCGATGTACGGGCGGATCGGTTTGAAGACCTTTGCTCGAAAGCTGTTCTTGTTCTGCGCCTCGCTCCACTCGCGGAGGTTCTTTTCGGCATACTGTCGGATCTGCGGTTCTAAACTTTGTTTCTTGACCGAATGTTTCAGCGTCAGGTAATAATGCTGTCCAACAAGAGAAAAGATCAGTCCCGCTGCGTTGCTTTTGAACGACGACCTAGCCATCCAACGCTTAGCCCAGCCCTCGGTCGGCTGGAGCAATGCGCCCATCGCCATTTCGAGCCAAGCACCCTGATTTTGAACTCGGGGATGGTAAAGGCCCGGAAGGTCGCCTTTCATCGGGACATCCATGTTCTTAAGTCTAGGATCATTTATGAAATCAACAAGTTTGATCTTTTCTAGGCCGCGCAGATGTTCTATTGGTAAATAATCAAGAACGGTCTGTAAATGCTCCTCGGCACCTTTCGGCAGATCGAGGGAAGATTGATTCTCGATCTTCAATTTAGTCACTTTTGCGGTCTTTAACCCCGCAGTTTGAATTGCCATAACTGTGAGTAAATTGTAATTCCTAAATCGCTAATAGTAAATTCCGCGAAATTTGTGTTGCGTAATTGCCACATAGATGATCCCCGGGGTCACATCAAAGCTGTGTTTTCGGCATCTTAGCTTGGAATACGGACTGGCACGAGTTTTGTATTCTCGATCGTCGCTGATGAACCAAACTACGATCGCAAAGACTGTTGGTACTAGAGGCGTCGGGCTCCACACGGGCGTAGAAGTGAACCTGAAACTAAAGCCTGCGCCGGAAAATACCGGCTACATATTTGTCCGCACTGACCTCGATGATTTTGAAATACCGGCTTCGGTCGAGTACGTTTCGCATTGTTCATATGCGACCACGCTTATGCGCCGCGGCGTAGTGCTGTCGACCTGTGAACACCTGTTGTCGGCCTTGCGCGGTTCGGGTGTGGATAATTGCTTTATCGAGCTCGACAATATTGAAATACCGATACTGGACGGTTCGAGCGAAGACTGGGTCGAACTAATAGCAAAAGCGGGCGTGAAGGAACTCGAGGCTTCGCGTCGCACCCTAAAGATCCTAACGCGAGTTGATTTTGATGAGGACGGAAGGAAAATGTCGATCGAACCTTGCGACCGCTTTGAGATCGAATGCGTGATCGATTTTCCTCATCCGTTCATCAGACGACAGTCGTTTCATTTTGTAATGGAAAACGGTTCTTTCGGACAGCAGATCGCATCGGCACGCACTTTTGGGTTTACGCACGAGATCGAAATGCTTAGGAAGGCGAACCTCGCCTTAGGCGGTTCACTCGATAACGCGATAGTCCTAACGCCGGATGGAATGCTGAACGAAACACCCCTACGATTTGACGACGAGTTTGTCCGTCACAAGATACTCGACATCATCGGCGACGTCGCCCTACTCGGAATGCCGGTCCAAGGAAAGATCACGGCTGAAAAAAGCGGCCATGCCGTGCACGCCGCTTTGATGAGCAAACTCCTTAAGACCGAAAATGCCTGGGAGATCGTCTGATCAAGCTTTCCAGTCTTCGGTATGAAACGTCCCTTCTTTGTCGATCCGCTGATATGTATGCGCACCAAAAAAGTCACGCTGAGCCTGGATCAGGTTAGCCGGCAGTCTTTCAGACGCATACGCCTTCAAGTAGTTAAGCGCCGATGCGAACGCCATACATGGGACGTCCGCAGCAATAGCGAACTTTAACGTCGCTTTCAGTATATTCTGCTCGTTACGGATCGTAGTAATTAGATTGTCCGCGACCAACAGGTTCATAAGATCCTTTTTGGCCTCGAAGGCCGTTCGAAAGTCCTCGAGCATTGCTGACCGGATTATGCAGCCGCCGCGCCAGATCTTTGTTATCTCCGCCATATCAAGTTCATAGCCTTTCTCTTTAGACGCCGCCTGAAGCAGAGAAAACCCTTGGGCATATGTGATGATGAACGCAAGGTGAAGACCCGACTCCACAAAATGTACGGTGTCGGGCCCAAGAGTTTCGTCGATCTGCACATCTTGAGTGACGCCGAGGATCTCTGCGGCCTCGACCCGTTCCGACTTTCTCGCCGAGATCTGACGCATCGAAACGGCGGCATCGATCGTTGGGATCGGAACGCCAAATTCCATCGCAGTTTCCGAGGTCCATTTACCCGTCCCCTTCTGGCCCGCCGTATCCAGGATCTTACTTACGAGGGAGCGCCCGTCCTCGGCTCGCTTCATTAAGACGGTCGCGGTTATCTCTATCAAGAACGAATTTAGTTCTCCGCGATTCCACCGTTCGAAAAGCTCGGCGGCCTTCATATCACGAATCTGAAACCCGCTGTGAAGGAGGTCATAAGTCTCGGCGATCAATTGCATCAATCCATATTCGATGCCGTTGTGCACCATTTTCACAAAATGCCCTGCTGAGCTATTGCCGACGTGCGCGGCACAAGGTTGGCCGTTCACCTTGGCGGATGCGGCCTCGAGCATCGGACGAACATGTTCATAAACCTCAGGCTTGCCGCCGACCATAATGCTCGCACCATGACGCGCGCCCTCTTCGCCGCCGCTCACGCCGACACCTAGAAACTCGATCTCATTTCCAGCTAGTAAGGCCTCGCGACGTTCCGTATCGGAATAATGCGAGTTTCCGCCGTCGATGATCAGATCGCCCTTTTCAAGATGCGGGACAAGGTCGTTGATGACAGAATCGACGATCGGACCTGCAGGAACGAGGAGCATGATCTTTCGCGGCGTTTCGAGCGATCCAATAAACGCCGTAAGATCGTCCGCGGCTGAGATCGAATAGTTCTTTCCCTCTTCCAAAAGCAACCCACGCTTAGCTGCGTCAAGATCATAGCCAACGCACGAAAACCCGTGTTCAGCCACGTTTAAGAGAAAATTGCGGCCCATTGTTCCCAGGCCGATCATTCCAAACTGTGCATTTCCCATATTTCGTCACGTAGTTAATAGAAGACACTGAGACAACTTCACTGTGCTCTCGGCGACCTCTGTGGTAAATTTTCTACACCGAGTTTAGTGTATGTCCGATTCACATCAAAATTTGCTCAAAGCGATCAGACCGACCACGTTTATTACGTCGACAAAACTGCGTGATCACCTTGGACTGGATATCACCATAGCGACTGAGACGTTTCAGCACACGGGCAGTTTCAAGTTTCGTGCGGGATATAATCTCGCGTTAAATGTACCGAACGATGAAATATTGACAGCTTCGTCAGGTAATTTTGGGCAGGCTTTAGCTTATGCCTGCAAACTTCTGGGGAAAAAATGTACAGTCGTCATGCCCATTACTTCCGCCCAAGTGAAGATCGACGCGGTTCGCGGGTTCGGAGCGACAGTTGACCTTATAGACACGGCAAAGATCGGTCGGAACGAGCGTGTCGCCCAGCTTGCCGAGCAAATGCCGAACGCGTATTTCGCTAGTGCCTACGACGACCAATTAGTCATTGACGGCAATTCAACACTTGGTGACGAACTCGCGGTCGAAAACTTTGACGTCATTATCGTGCCTGTCGGCGGCGGTGGTTTGATATCAGGCATCGTCACAGGGCTGCACCGCCATGCGATGCCGACGCTTGTGGTCGGAGCCGAACCTTTGTTGGGAAACGATGCGGCAAGGTCGTTTCGTGCCGGCGAATTGATAAAGAATGACCTGGAGCCGAAGACGATCGCGGACGGTGCCCGAACGATCTCGTTGGGTAAATTGAACTGGCCGATCATCAAAGACGGTGTTGCGGATATTGTCGAAGTATCTGATGAGAATATCGCCGAAGCAGTGAAGATGTACTTCGATCTGGCTAATCTCAAGTGCGAGCCAACAGGAGCGTTGTCGCTGGGAGCGATACTTGAGGATCGAGAACGGTTTGCGGGCAGGAAGATCTGCCTGGTCGTAAGCGGGGGTAATGTGGACGCTGCGGTGTATCGCGAACTGATCTAACGCTTGGGCATCGTATCAACGGCGCCTCTTGATGTAAATTCCTGAGAAACTTACATTGACACCGCCGCAATTAAGATTGTCGGCTACGATAAGATATTTCCCCAAAAGTCGCAGAGTAGCACGACAGTCATACTCGCCATCGCCGTCCGAATATTCGATCACCCCACCTTTTGGTTCGTAACGACCGTCAATCTCACCGACATGCACGTTGTCGCCTAACCCTTTCCATGTCGCGTTCCCGGTTACGTTCAAAAAGCCCGGCAGTTTGTTCTCGGTAAACACAATGCCGTTCCAGGCGTGTGTCCATTCGCCAAGCCACGAACGATAGCCGCCGGGTACGAGTTTGGTAATACCCAGATCGCTTTCCTTGATCCATCCAACACGAGTCTGGCCTTTTAAAGGTTCGTACCAGGCACATGCAAAACCGGACCGAACGCGATTTACAACTACCTCATTTCCCGGGACCAAATATGCCTTCTCGCGGCATGATGGCGACCCCGGACAATTGTCTTCGAAGTCGTTGTAGAAAAAGGCTTTGGCCCCTTTTGAACCTTTCACGGTTCCGAGGCTGAATTCCTTTGAATCGCGTGTGAAGAAACCTTGACGGCACCAATTCTCCGGATTGCCCTCGATCTGGCCGAATGCAGAGGTAAAGCCAACGATCGCAAAAAAACAAACTAAGATCGACCTCATCTCACTTCCTCAACAAACGTAACGCGGTTTATCTCATAAAGCGTCGTGTGACCGGCAAAAACCTTTTTGATCGCGGACTCGCGAAGGCTGGATAGTCCTTCTTTTTCGGCTTGCCGTCGGATCTCCGATCCCGGACGTCTTTCAATTATCATTTCCCGGATCTGGTCGGACATGTCCAAAAGCTCATGGATAGCAGTTCGACCGCGATAGCCGGTGTGATTGCATGCATCGCAGCCAACGTTTCGGTAAAACTCCTTCCCTCTTATTTCATCCGGCCGAAGTCCGGACTCAAACAACTCCTCATTCGTCGGTTCATAATGTCGTTTGCAGGTGTGGCAAAGCAGTCGGACCAACCGCTGCGCAAGTACACAGTTAAGCGACGACACGAAGTTATATGGTTCAACGCCCATGTTCAGAAATCGACCTATAACATCGATCACGTTGTTTGCGTGAACGGTCGTAAACACGAGGTGGCCCGTAAGTGCAGATTGGATCGCGATCTGAGCGGTCTCCTCATCACGGATCTCACCGACCATCACCTTGTCAGGGTCGTGACGAAGTATTGAACGCAGGCCCCGGGCAAAGGTCAATCCTTTCTTCTCGTTTACGGGTATCTGCATGATCCCTTGCAGAACATATTCGACCGGATCTTCGATGGTGATGATCTTATCCTCGTCGTTGCGGATCTCGTTCAAAGCCGCGTAAAGCGTTGTCGTTTTACCAGAACCTGTCGGGCCGGTAACGAGTACCATGCCGTACGGCTCTTTGATATAAAGCCGGAAACGACGCAAGTCCTCGGGATCAAATCCGACGACATCGAGACTGAGATTTTTGAATTCTTCGGATATCTGTTCCTTATCGAGAATACGTATCACACAATTCTCACCAAACGCGGAGGGTAAGATCGACACACGGAAATCCACCGTTCGCCCTTTGTAACGTACACGGAAGCGTCCGTCTTGCGGCACTCGGCGTTCGGCGATGTCGAGTTCGGACATGACCTTGATTCGCGAGATCAATGTTTGGTGATAAGCAATGTCGATCGGATCGACTTTCGAATACAATGCTCCGTCAATTCGGAATTTTACGCGAACGTCCCGGTCGCCGGCTTCGATATGGATATCCGATGCCCGCGATTCCATCGCATTGTAGATGATGGTATCGACCAGCTTAATGATCGGAGACATGTCCGAATCGGTCGCCAGCCGGTCAAGATCCAGGACCTCTTCGCCCTGTTCGGTCTCTTTGACCAATGAGATCTTGAAACCCTGCGCGGCTTCCTGCAGGACACGTTGGGTAGCATCACCTCGTTTAAGAATGACATCGATCGCACCCTGGGTCGCAACATAGGGCACGATTCGAACGTCAAGCGCGTTTTCCAGTTCGTCTAGTACTTCTAAGTTCGACGGGTCCGCCATTGCCGCATGAAGGCTACGTCCCTCGCGTTTAAGAGGAACAAAATGATTTCTGAGCATCAGCTCGACGGGTATCAGAGCCAGTTCTTCATAGTCGATCGGCGATTCCTGATCTGGCGGCAGCAGATCGATATACGGAAGACGGTACCGTCGCGCAAGTTGTTTAGCTCCGATGACTTCGGGCGGTTCGTTTTCAATGAAGTCCGAAAGTTCGATCTTTGGTGAAGAAACGTTTGCGCTATTGCCTGTCGATGTCGAATTCATAATGTGACCCCAAACTAACGCCCACGTCCGCCCATCGGACCGGCTGAAATGGTTTGAATGATCGGAAGATAGATCGCCAGCAATATAGCAAGTACGATCACGGCCATAATAACGAGAATGAGCGGCTCAAGCAGAGTGGTAAGCTGTTCGAGTTTGACCTCAGCTTCCGCATCGTAGAACGACGCTACTTCGTCCAGCATCTCCCGAAGGCTGCCCGAACCTTCGCCAATGCCGATCATGTCGAGGGCAAGCTCCGGCAGCCATTCTGCCTTTTGCAGCGATTCGGTAAATCCGCGGCCCTCACGGATGAGCGGCAGTACCGCTTGGCTGCGTCGACGAAGTTCGAGGTTGTTAAGTGCCTGTGAAGATATCTCCCAAGAATCCGGCACCGTGATACCGCCCGACAAAAGAGTCGATAGTGAGCGCGCGAGTTGCGCCGTAGCCATTTGTCGGATCAGCGCACCTGCGATCGGAAGCTTTAGCAAAAAACGATGTAAGGTCAACAGGCCTGAGTCAGTGCGCAGCCATATGAACAGAGCAAGACCCGCAATAATTATTGTCGGCAAGATCCACCAGATATTTGCTGCTATCGTGTTTGATATCCAAAGGACCGCTAGCGTAACCGTAGGCAAACTCCTGTTCGCCGCAAGGTTCTTGAAAAGATCTGACATCCGCGGAACGATATAGAGCGTCAGAAACGCAACCATGAGTGTCGCCGCGACCATGAGGAATGCGGGATAGGCCAAAGCTCCCCGGAGTTTACGGGCGATGCCTACGCTTCGTTTGAGGTACTCGACGTACCTTAGCAAAACTTCGTCTAAAGCACCGCTCTTTTCACCTGACAGTATCGACGCGGTGTAGATCTTTGGGAAATTTCCCTGAGCTTCGAACGCCTGAGAAAGCGAATACCCGTTTTTGATCTTTTCCTCGACATCTACAAGCACATTGCGAAGATTTGCGGATGCGGACCTTGTCTTTAGAAGCCCGACAGATTGAAGAATGGGTATTCCTGCCCTTAATAACGCTGAAAGTTGTTGGTTGAAGAGCAGAAAATCCGACTGCTTTATCCGGCCTTTTGAACCGCCGGGCTTAAGACCGGAAAATATACTCCCGTCGGCCGAAGCTATGTCAAATACCTTATAGCCGTCTTCTTCGAGCTGTGTCCGTGCATCGGAAGCAGCCGTAGCTTCGACAAGGCGGGTAACTATCTCTCCAGTCGGAGTGCCGAGACGGCAAATGAATTCAGCCATGAATAGTACAGGTTCGATCGCGCGAATCGAGGAAGTTGATGGCCGGAGATCTCAGATTTCAAGCAGTCCGGACCAACGAAGTATATCACGCCTTTTCACACAAATTGTTGCGTGTTTTAGCCGTACGGCGAAATTTTTGACCGCAAACAACTTAAGTGGCGTGTCGTTCATCAAAATACATCTTGCGGAACGTGTATCAGATAAATAGAATTTAGTCATTCGAACCGGAGATATTATGGGCCTTTCGGTATCTGTTGTTCTTTACAAACGCGGGCTAATAAGATTTTTTGCGGGTCTGCTTTTCGGGTTTACTTTTGTAGGCCCCTTGAACGCGCAGAAACCCGTACCTACCGCCACGCCGGAGGTTGACCCGCGTTCTATCACTGTTAAGACCGATCTAATTACTCTTACGCTTACGGTTACTGACCTTTATGGCCGATATGTATCCGGTTTGAACAAGAATGCGTTTACGGTAACCGACAATGGCCAGGAACAGCAGATCACATTTTTTAGCGACAGTGATTCGCCCGCATCCGTCGGGATACTCTTTGACGTTTCGGGCTCGATGAGCGGAGAAAAGATCGCAAAAGCAAGAAACGCTCTTTCGCGGTTCATCAATACAAGCCACCCTTCAGACGAGTATTTTCTGATCGCCTTTAATAAGCGGGCACAGCTTTTACTTGACAGAACCCGAGACGGTGATGCGGTCCTTCAAAAACTTACTCTTGTTCAGCCTAAGAACAATACTGCCCTTTATGATGCGGTCTATTTGGGATTGGAACGTGTTTCCCGAGGCACCCACCAGAAGAAAGCTCTGCTAATAATAAGCGACGGTCAGGACAACGCTTCCCGATATAATTTCGGCGAAGTTAAGCGGTTAATGAAGGAATCGGACATCGTAACATACGCAGTCGGCATACTTGGCGGGGGTGACCAGACAAGCGCACTGGGCGTAATGGGACAATCTTTTCTGGACGAACTTACATCTGTGACCGGAGGCCGTTCGTTCTATCCGGCCGGCGATGCTGAAATGGACGAGATATTTGAGCGCATCGCGCTTGAACTCCGTCATCAATACTCTGTTGGCTATACGCCGCCAAACTTCCAGCCGGACGGAAAATGGCATAAAGTTAAAGTTAAGGTCAAACCTCCACGCGGGTTGCCGCGTCTAACTGTCCGAAGCCGGGAAGGCTATTACGCCACACCGTTTTCGGAATTACAGTGACTTTGCTTAAGTGATGAAAATACGAGCCTTGCACATCCGTACGCTAATTCTTGCGGGTACAGTTACGATCTTAACCAGTGCTGTGATGGCACAATCGCCGGCGGTTGGCCCTACCCCTACACCATCACCCAAGGTCTCGCCTACGCCGAGGCTCGAAGATCAGGAGATCAAGATCGACACTGAGCTTGTAAATATCAGTGTCCGTGTAGTGGACAGAAACAACCGGCCGGTAAACAACCTCGCTCAAAGTGAATTCAAGATCTTTGAGGATGGAGTCCCCCAACAGATCGATTTCTTTTCCAAGGCCGAGGTTCCGGCAAATTATTCCTTGGTGATCGATAACTCGGGATCGCTTCGTCCGCAGATCGAACAGGTTATCGAGGCCGGTAAAATACTCGTTGCCGCAAACCGACAAGATGATGAGACGGCTGTGATCAGGTTTGTAAGTTCAGACAAGATCGAGGTACTGCAGGAATTTACTAAGAGCAAGACCGACCTTAACGACGCACTCGATAATATGTACATCGAGGGCGGCCAGACTGCGATCATAGACGCGGTTTATCTAGCTGTCGGACGCCTTAACGAACAGCAGACCCCCCAAAAGGACCTTGATAGGACAAGGAGGGCTATTATCCTTGTTACCGACGGAGAAGACCGATCGAGCTACTATAGTGAGGCTCAGCTCTTGGAACTGCTAAAGGAATCGGATGTCCAGATCTTCGTTGTTGGATTCATTAAAGACCTGAGCTCTGAAAAGGGATTCATAAGTAAGAGTCCCCAAGGCAAAGCGAAGGCATTCCTCGAACGATTGTCGGGCGCGACCGGCGGTAAGGCTTACTTTCCAGCTACGGCAAACGAGTTGGCATCGATCGCAAAGGACATTGCAAGCGAACTTCGAACCCAGTATTCGATCGGTTACATACCGTCGAACGACCGAAAGGACGGTACATTCCGCAACATAAAGGTTTCGGTGAACGACGGCCCGAACAGTCAGAAACGCATCGCCATTACTAAAGCGGGCCGCATCGCTGAGAAAGAAGGTGCACCGCCAAAGGTGAATTGAGCAGGCTGACAGGAATATCGAAAAGGCGAGGTTGATCATAGATCTTCCTCGCCTTTTCAAGTCCCTGTCTAGCTTCAGATCATTCTGGAACCGAACCTGAGATCTTCTTTCGATTCGTCTCGCCGGTGTGCAGCACCGGAATGCCCTCATCGACCTCACCGTGCGGACGCGGAATAACATGGACGGCGGTTACTGTACCTATACGGCGCGCGGCCGCGGCCCCCGCGTCGACCGCGGCTTTTACTGCTCCGACCTCACCGCGGACGATAGCGGTGACCAATCCGGCGTCGATCTTCTCATAGCCGACCAACTTGACATTGGCCGCTTTGACCATAGCGTCCGCCGCCTCGATCATCGCGACGAGCCCCATACATTCGACCATTCCAAGTGCTTCCATTTGATTATCCTGAAACCTTCACCGTTTCGTTCTCTTCTTGATACCGCAGATCAGCAGTAACACCGAAATCAGCGCCACACCGGCGTAGATCGCAACAAAAAAAGTTAAAATCGCGACCTCGAATAGATGTTATTTCAAGTAGTTCGCAATGAGCAAAAGGGCCACGGCGATCAGAACGAAGATCAATGAGCCCACTATGAACCCGGTAGAAATTCCCGTCCTTGGCTCCCAGACTACTTCATTTGAGCGGCCTCGGGTAGACCTTCTTCGTCGAGAGCTCTGCCTATCGGATCGGGATGGAGGATCCGGATATGCCTTTGCCGGTAACCCATTCCCATCGGCTCGCGTCTCAACTGCGTCGTCCACGCCAGCCTGAGAAACCGATCCTCCGCAATTATAGCAATAGAGTGATCCATCGCGGACCTCAGCTCCGCAAATATCGCAGATAGGCTGTTTGACGGCAGTCTCCGGCATATGACAATGAATAATTTACGGCTTCCGGATGAAGGCTGCAACTTCTTGCCCAGCCGAGGGCAATTGGACAGCACTCTTCATAACGAATAGCTTTCCGCCGGTATCACGCGTAAGTCGGTCGAGCGCCTTGGTCTGAACCTTTTCATCGCTCACGGCAATTGCGATGACCTTGATCTTATTTTCCCTAAGAAATTGAATAGTAGTTTCGAGCTTTGCGACGCTTCCACGGTCATCGCCATCCGTGATCAAAATGAGTATTCTGGCTCGGCTTTCGCCTGACCGGGCGTTTTCCGACAGATGTTTCGCGGAAAACCCAACTGCATCTATCATTGCTGCCTGCCCGCCTTCGATATACATTGCCTCGGCTGCATCGATAAGGTCGCTTTTCGAACCCGTCAGATCCTGTTCCAAGGTGACCTTATCGACCCCGATGTATCGGACAAGAAACGCCTCATCATCCGGTGTATTCTCTTTGATGATCGCGTTTGTGAACAAGATCACATTTTCCAGCATTAACCTGAACGAGCCGGAATTGTCGATGACAAATCCGTAGCTCAAGGCCAGGTTATTATTTGCTTGAACCGCGCCATCGGAATTGTCTTTCTGGGAAAGGACAAGGGTGGGCGCCGCTAGCACGAACCAAAACACGATCATGATCGGGAATCGCCTAGACACGTGCAAATACATCCTTTTCCTCACCTAGATCACGGGCAGACGGCGTAAGGATCGTCTTGGAATTGATATAGATCTTGTGGCCTTTTTCGATCGCAGCGCGTACGTCGGTTTCACTTACAAAATCGACGGGGTCCGCCTTGTCGCCATCTTCGGTAAGGGACTGCGGCTTGAACTCATGGATCACGGTCTTGACAGGTGAATCGATCGGAGGTACAGCGACGGGCCGTTCGCTGGGTATCGCAGGTTCGGACTTGGGAATTTCGGTGACCTTAGTCGAGAGGAATTTGTCGACAAGTGCTGCAACCTGATCTCGGCTTACTGTCCGACGACCCGTCGAACTAGAAACAACCTGAGCGGCAAAAGGCCTATTGACAGGTTTGGTTTCGAACGCTACCCGTTTGATGTCCATCAGGTGGATCGGCGAGACATTATCCGAAGTGACATTTCCACCCCACGATCCACACCCCAACGTCATTGATGGAGCGAGGTCCGTCGACAGACCGATCGCTCCGTGCGTGGTAGGTGAGTTGATCACGATCCGCGACGCCGGCATTTTTTTGCCGTACTCGATAGCCTTTTGGCGGTCGCGGGTATGCATACCCGCCGTGTGGCCCATTCCGCCAAAATGCAGGATCTCGTCACATTTCGCCGCAGCTTGTTCGACGCCGTCCACGACAAAGAAAGCCAACGTCGGCGAAAGTTTTTCGATCGACCACGGAAAGTCGCGTCCTACACCAGCGCAATCGGCTAATAAGCACCTCGTAGAATCGGGTACACTGACGCCCGCCAAGCTCGCTATGTGCTGAGCGGACCTTCCGACGATCGCGGGGTTCAGCGTTCTCTGCGGCGTAACGAGGATCTCCCCAACCAGTTCCGATTCCTTAGGATTGAGAAAATGACCTCCCTGTCGCCTAAACTGCTCGCGGACCTGAGCCGCAACTGCAGAATCGACTACTACTGACTGTTCAGAGGCACATATCGTCCCGTTATCAAAACAGGTACCGGTAAGGATATCCGCGACAGCCTTTTGAACGTCTGCTGAGCTTTCTATGTAAACCGGAACGTTTCCGGGACCTACGCCGAACGCCGGTTTGCCCGACGAGTATGCAGCACGCACAAGCCCTATGCCGCCGGTCGCAAGTATGACCGCCGTCTTCTTGTGCTTCATTAGTGTTTCAGTCCCTTCGATCGATGATGTCTGCAGGCAATGTATTGCTTCGGCGGGTAAACCATTTGCAATACCGGCATCCCGCATGATACGCGTTGTCTCTGCAATACATTTAGCTGCAGAAGGATGAGGTGAAAGTACGATCGCGTTTCGGGATTTGATCGAGATTATGACCTTGAAGATCGCGGTCGAAGTTGGATTTGTTGATGGAATGATTGCGGCTACGACTCCCCGCGGACTTGCTATCTCAACGATGCTCTCGTTCTCCTTAACAACTCCGACTGTTCGCATCGAGCGGAAGTGGTTCCAAACGTCTTCGGCAGCAAAGCGGTTCTTTTCCCTTTTGTCCTCAGGTTTGCCGTAACCGGTCTCTTCGTGTGCGAGCTGGCCAAGGCGAGCCGAATCGGCCAATGCAGCATTTGCCATCGCCTCGCAGATCGAGTCGATCTTTGCCTGGTCGAATCCGGACAACAGCAGGAACGCGCTGTGTGCTGCTTCCACACTGTCGCGGGCTTCTTGTTGTGCTGCAAGATCCTTATCGCGCATTGCAATAGACGGAAATATGGCGCGGTCATCAGATCTGCCCGCGCCATATTACTATCTGCTCTTTGTTTTGTTTCCGGTGATGTCGCCGGCGGTGCTGCTTGCGTCACCCGAGCCAAGTTGACGCCCTCCCCCGCCTTGAAGTGCCTTTTCATCAGGACTTAGTCCCACTTTCCCGCCCTTAGGAAGGATACGTTCCACCTCTCCATGCGGCCTCGGAATAACATGAACACTGATCAATTCTCCCACCCGGCGTGCGGCAGCAGCCCCGGCATCGGTAGCTGCTTTAACGGCGCCAACGTCACCACGCACAAAGATGGTCATATATCCGGCGCCGATGTACTCTTTGCCGATAAGCTCAACATTTGCAGCTTTTACCATGGCATCGGCGGCCTCGACGCCGCCAACGAAACCTTTCGTTTCGATCATTCCGAGCGCTTCCAAACTCATTTTCAGCTCCTCACTCCTAACAGTTCTTTCGAGATTAAATTCTAATCCGAAGAAGTCTAAACGTATCACGTTAAAAGGAAAAGAATCAAGCCGTAACGGTTTCGGCATAGAAATCGTAATCGATTGACATTGCTTGATTTGCAGGTCTATATTGTAGGATTAAGTTCGTTCGCGGTAAGTCATTTGCGGTATTACCGTATTTCTGAGAAATGTCGTTAACATTAGGAGAAAAATTGCGTGCTGCTCGTGAAGAGCGAGGCATATCGATCAGTGAGGTTGCGGAGCAGACCAGGATCGCTCCTATGTATCTAGAATGCATAGAGAATAACGACTACAAGCCGCTTCCGGGCGGCATTTTCAATAAGGGTTTTGTCAAGTCGTATGCCCGTTTTGTGGGATTTGACGAACATGAAGCGCTCCAGGACTATTCGCGACTGGCTGCTCAAGCCGAGGCGGTCGAAGACGAGAAATACAGGTCATATCGTCCGGAAGTCTTGACAGACGATCAGGCGAGGCCATCGACCATTCCCACAATAATATTTGCAGGAATCATCCTCGCCTTAATGACAGGCGGGATCTTGTTCCTCGTTAACTACATTCAACGGGAGCCGACGCCTGCCGCCGTTCCGAGCAACGCGTCAATCGTATCGAATTCGGCCAATGGCCAACAGGCTGAAACCCCGCCGTCTCAGCCCTCTGTTCCGACGATGCAAATGTTAAAGGTCGAGTTTCGTTCGACCTCCGAACCCATATCATTGAGTGCTACAAGTGATGGAAAGTCCAGTGTTAATACCGTAACACCTGGGAGTTCGCTGATATTTGAACCAAAGGAAAGCTTGAAATTGAGCTATTCGAGGTCTCTTGTTTCAACCGCACAGCTTTTCATAAATGGCCGTCAGATCGCCCTTCCCTCTGCACCTGCAAATCCTAAGAGAGTAGCGATCGAGATCGAGATCAATCAGGATAATCTGGCACAGATCTGGGAAAGCGGACAGATCCAGTTCGGGGTACCGACAGCGGCAAACGCGAATGTTGGCACGCCGCAGGCGACTCAGGCGTCGCCCACTCCGGCAGCGAATACGCCGGAACCTGCAAACCTGGCTACACCGACTCCGAAGCCCGTTGTCCCGACGCCGGCTGCCAGTCCTGTCAAAACACCCGCCGCAGTTAACTCGGGGACGCCTGCCAGGACGCCGGTTCCGAGTGGAAGCAATCGAGCTGCGACGGCACCTAAACCGACGCCGTGATTTGTAGATAGGGGCGGCATTCTCTAGAATGAGGTTTGATAATTTATTGATCCGGTCAACAGCGAGCCTGCACCATAGTTGCGGGCTTTTTTGTAACTGCCGATAAAAAGCCATGAACATCGAAGAAGTAAAAGAAGGACTTACGTTTGATGACGTCCTGCTCGTTCCTGCATTCTCTCAGATACTTCCAGGCGAAGTTGATACTCGAACAAGGTTCTCGCGCGGCATTGACCTAAACATCCCGCTATGTTCCTCTGCGATGGATACCGTTACCGAGGCCGCTCTTGCCATCGCGCTTGCCCAGCAAGGCGGTATCGGCGTGATCCACAAGAACTTTTCGATCGAACAGCAAGCTGAAGAAGTCGATAAGGTGAAACGGAGCGAATCCGGCATGATCGTCGATCCTGTCACAATACACGCAGGTGCACTGGTTTCGGAGGCTCTGAATATCATGGAACACTATAAGATCAGTGGTGTTCCCGTGGTCAACGACGGCGGATTTCTTGTTGGCATCATCACAAACCGTGACCTGAGGTTTGAAACCCGGTTTGATATTCCGGTTTCGGATGTTATGACGCCCCAGCCGCTGGTCACAGTTCCTGTTGGCACTACGCTGGACGAGGCGAAGGTGAAACTGCAAAAGCACCGGATCGAAAAACTGCTGGTTGTGGACGACGACGGCCACTTAAAGGGTTTAATAACCGTCAAAGACATTCAAAAGGCGATCAAATTTCCAAACGCGGCAAAGGACGAACTCGGGCGACTGCGTGTTGCCGCCGCGATCGGAGCAACCAGTGATTATTTGGAACGGGCAGAGGCCCTTGTAAATGCTCGGGTTGACGCGATAGTTGTTGATACCGCACACGGACACAGTTCGCGCGTGATCGACGCCGTAAGGTCTGTAAAATCCAGGTTTCCCGAAATTCAGCTTATAGCAGGAAATGTCGCTACCGCCGATGGGACAAAGGCTTTGATCTCCGCGGGGGTTGACGCAGTTAAGATCGGTATCGGTCCCGGTTCTATTTGTACGACGAGAGTTGTCACGGGTGCGGGCGTTCCGCAGATAATGGCGATCACAGAATCAGTAAACGCTGCAAAAGGTACAGGAGTACCCGTCATTGCTGATGGTGGGATCAAGTTTTCCGGCGACGTGGCCAAAGCGATCGCGGCTGGCGCCGATAGCGTTATGATCGGCTCCCTCTTTGCGGGTACGGATGAGGCACCGGGCGAGGTGATCCTCTTTCAGGGCCGAAACTTCAAGACCTATCGAGGTATGGGTTCGATCGGCGCGATGAAGAAAGGGTCGAGCGACCGATACGCACAGGAAGGAACTGTCTCCGACTCGAAATACGTGCCGGAAGGGATCGAAGGCCGTGTGGCCTACAAAGGTACCGTCGCTGATATGGTCACTCAACTCGTTGGCGGACTACGATCCGGTATGGGATATACCGGATGTAGAAACATCAGCGAACTTCAAGACAACGCGACGTTCGTTCGAATCACGTCGGCAGGGCTTCGTGAATCTCACGTTCATGACGTGATCATCACTAAGGAAGCCCCGAATTATCGCTTGGAATCCTAAAACCGCGTTCAAACGTTAGTTAATTTTGCGCTGCCCCCAAATAGGCGGAGCCGGTTCCGTCGTCATTCGATCTACTGGTCGTTCCTTCAGCAATCGCAACGCCTCGGCGACTGCACGCTCAAGCTGCGGATCACGGCCGGCGATCACGTCCTTTGGCCAGTTTTCGACATCAATATCGGGCCCGACGCCTTCATTTTCTACCGCCCATTTTCCTTCTCGTGTAAAAAAGCCTCCTCGAGGTGCGATCATCGAACCGCCATCAATGAACGGTGGTGTATCCGCGGTGTGGACCAACCCTCCCCAAGTGCGTTTACCGACGAGAAGGCCGATCTTCCGGTAACGAAACATATACGGCATGAGGTCTCCTCCCGAACCTGCCATCTCATTTATTATCATTACTTTTGGCCCCCAGATCCCGGCGGAAGGACTGGTGAACGGAAGGCGTTCGCCGGCTACATTGTTGAAATAGCCGTCGAAATTCCGTTGAAGCACATCGATTATATAGTCGGCCGCAGAACCGCCTCCGTTAAAGCGTTCATCGATAATTGCCCCTTTCTTGTCCTGCTGAGCAAAATAGTAACGATTGAAACTGGTATATCCCGGTTGGCCTGTATTCGGCAGATAAACATATGCGAGCTGACCGCCTGACAGCTGATCAACGAGTCGGCGATTCGATTCGACCCATGCGCGTGTTCGAAGAGCCTGCTCACTTGCGACCGGAACTACCGTTACGCTTCTCGCCCCGTCCATTGTTGGAGACGAATTGACCATGAGAGACGTTTGGCGGTTTGCGGTACCGTCGAGAAGTCGAAAAATGTTGTCCGGTGCTTTTAGCTCGATACCGTTTACCGCGAGGATAAATTCGCCGACATTGACAGTTGAACCCGGCGTTGCGAGCGGTGAACGAAGGTCGGGATTCCAGTTTTCGTTGTCATAGATCTTTGTGATCTTGTATCGGCCGTTCTCGATCAGGAAGTCGGCCCCAAGCAACCCCGCGTTACTGTTCGGTACCTCCGGCATATCACCGCCGCGGACGTAACTGTGACCGATCGCGATCTCAGCTCCCATCATATCCATCAGATAATTGAGATCTGCTCGATGCATCGCGAACGGCAGCAACGCTCCATACATCTCTTTCATTTTCGGCCAATTGGTACCGTGAAGATTTGGCACGTAGAGATAGTCTCGTTGATTTCGCCAACCTTCGTTGAAGATCTGTTTGAACTCCTGTTGAGGGTCGAGGAACATCCATAACGAGTAATTCAGTCGTCCTGTGCCCGGTTGCGGAACGGCCTTATCAGCATCAACGAGGAACAATGATGGCGCCGGTGGATTTCCACCCTGACCGCCTCCTGCACCCGGCCCACCGCCTCCCGCGCGATAAACCAGCTTCTTTCCATCTGCGCTCACGGCAAAAGCTGCGACGCTGTTCGCGAACGGAGCAGCCTTTCTTTCGCTTAGCCTGTAACGGTGGAGCGTATTGCCGGTTCCGCCGGGTCCCGGAGCTTCTAGATAGAACACCGTTCCGTCTGCACCGGCTTCCAGGCTTGAATACTGGCGTTCGGGAACGCCGGGTATCGATACGATGCGTTTGTTCAACCCGTCAAAATCGATCGTTACGCTTACCGGCCCGCGCACTCGCGCCGCGTCTCCACCAGCATCGCCGCCGGCAGCCGCTCCGCGATTAGATGGAGTCGAAGCAACAGGAGCGATGCCCTTATCCTCATCGCTTTCAGGTAGAAGCGGACTTGGGTCAGACTTCTTGAGAACCGCAAGATAAAGTCCGAAATTCTCTTCGCGGTCATATGAGGTCATGTCCAACCACTGAGATCGCAATCCAAAATCGGTCGACGCGAAGAACCAGAGGTATTTGCCGCTCGGGTCCCAAACCGGCCATGTACAGTCTGCTAGTCCGTCGGTGACCTGTTTCGTTTCGCCGGTCTCGACATTGCTGACAAAGATCGCCTTATACATTGATCTGAGATGGCTGGAATAGGCGACCCATTTTGAATCAGGGCTCCAAGTCGGATTCAGCGTTCGCTGCGGCACCATCCATGGATCACTCCCGACCTGTTTCATTGCCCCGGTACCGGTGTCGATCACCCAAACCTTCAGGTCGGTGTCATGAAAGAGTACTTTTTTTGAATCTGGCGACCACGACACCGTGTAATAGTGTTTCGGGTTTGCTATGTTTATCTCCCGAGGCGGCGTTAATCCGTCGGCGTTTTGAACATACAATTTGTATTCACCGGTGCGGTCGCTGAAGTACGCAATAGATCTCCCGTCGGGCGACCATGCCGGATCACGATCGGCCGCACCGCTGGAATTCGTAAGATTCCTCACATCACCTTTCTCGGCCGGAATACTGAAGACCTCTCCCCGAGCCTCAACAAGAACGCGCTTCCCGGTTGGTGAAAGCGATATGTTCGTCATCCGGGGTGAAACATCTTCCCATCGCGGCATCATCCAAGGAAAATCACCTGCCGCAGATATTTCCACACGGCGGGATCTGCCTGACTTTGGATCGAGTTCGTGAATATAACCGGCCTGTTCGAAGACTATCGAACCGGGACCGGAATCCATCGTCTTGACGTCAAGATCTGAAAATTTCGTAACCTGTGTGTTCTTTTTCGAAGCAAGGTCGTAAGACCATATGTTTTGTACGCCATCTCGGTCGGAGATGTAATAGACGGTATTACCGATCCATACAGGATCGATGTCCTTGGAATCTGTCCACGGCGGAGAGACGAGGTCCCACGTTTTTGTATCGACGATCCAAATAGGTCTATTCTGCCCGCCTCGATAATTGCGCCGTTCGTCATCCCATGAATTGTTCATTCGGTATGCGATGTGAGAACCATCCGGAGAGATCTTCCCCTGAAATCCTCGCGGCAGTGGCATAGGCTCCTCAACTCCGCCTTCGACCGGAACGGTCCAGAATCGCGGCGAACCGCTTGGTGCCCAAGTTGCACGAGCCGAAGAGAACATGATCGACCGGCCATCGGGTGTCCAACCCTGAACGAGATCTGCTCCTGGATGCCAAGTCAACCGTTTCGGTTCACCGCCCTCGGCTGCCACTAGATAAACGTCCTGATTTCCCGCGTATTCACCGGAAAACGCGATCCACTTACCATCCGGTGAGAAATGCGGATTCGAGGTTTGTCCCTGAAAGCTCGTTATGCGCCGCGCGGCCCCGCCACTGTGAGGAACTACCCAGATATTCTGAGCATATGCAAATGCGATCTGGTCTGCGCTGACGGTAGGCATTCGCAGCAGCCGGGTGCCCCCTTGGCCAAATATATGAGGTGCGGACACACTAAGAACCATCGCAAGCATGATGGATGCGCGCGACAACATCTGGCTAAAGCCAGGATTCAGGGAACGAAGCAACATTTAGACTCCTCCGAAGCAGGTATGTTGGAATGCGAGAGGAATCTTAACACGAGGCCTAACTCGGGGCAATTGGAACTACATTCATTTGCAGGAGATCAGATCGATCCTGAGAGTGACTCCCATTCGGAATACAGCTCTGAAAGCTCCGTCTCCGCATTTGTTAATCGAGCGGTTGCATTTGCCAGTTTGGAAGGATCCGAAGACGTCGCCGGATCTGCTATCTCAGCTGATATTGAACCGATCGTAGATTCAAGCATCTGGATATCCTTTTCGATCTCGCCGATCTTCTTTTCAATTCTGTCACGCTGGTTTTTGCTCAGTTTGGTGCGTTCTTCATTTTCATCGTTCGTCGATTCTTTCCGAGGTGTTACTTCCAACCTCTGCGATCCGTTCGACGCATCGCTTGATCCATCCGTACGGACACTCTTTTTCGCAGCCTTCCAATCGTGATATCCAGTGTAATTACCGTCAAATACCTCGACGCCGTTTTCTTCGAACGCAAGTATCTGTGTCGCGATCTTATCGAGGAAGAATCGGTCGTGGCTGACAGTAATGATAGTCCCGTCATATTCATCGAGCGCGGCCTCAAGTGCTTCACGGGCAGGTATATCCAAATGGTTTGTCGGCTCGTCCAGGATCAAAACGTTCTTTTGCGAATAGATCAGCTTTGCTAACGCAAGCCTTCCCTTTTCACCGCCTGACAGATCTCCAACTAATTTGAAAACATCTTCACCAAAAAACAAGAATCGGGCGAGAAACGACCTAAGTTCACCATTGTCAGCTAGCGGAGCTACTCGACGAAGTTCCTGAATGACCTCATTCCGAGGCTCAAGTTCCTCAAGATTCTGAGCGTAATAGCCTATGTTTGTCTTGGTTCCCCAGCGGATTTCCCCATCAAGTTCGCGGATCTCACCAAGCACCGTTCGAAGGAACGTGGTCTTTCCAGTGCCGTTCGCACCGATTATTCCGAGAGCTTCTCCACGGTGAAGCGATAGGTCGATGCCTGACGCAAGCCGTTTCTCTTCGTATCCGATCGAAAGTTCTTCGACCGTCAAGACATTGTTCCCCGCGCGTTCGACTTTCTTCAGCCCGAAATTACCTCCGTGCTTTTCGCTAACGACCGCATCAAGCCGCTCCATCCTTTGGAGCATATTGCGCCGCGATTTTGCCTGCTTGGTTTTCTGTCCCTCAAGATTGCGTCGAATGAATTCCTGCGTCTTGTTGATGAATGCCTGTTGGTTCTCGTACTCGCGGAGCTGCTGTTCTCGGCGAAGCGCACGTTCCTCGAGAAATGCAGAGTAATTGCCCGTATAAGTCACTGCTTTGCCATTCTCGATCTCGATGATCCGGTTGGTCGTACGATCTAGAAAGTAACGGTCATGGCTAATGACAACATATGAACCACCATATTCAGTGAGGAAATTCTCAAGCCATTCAACCGCGTTCACATCGAGATGATTCGTCGGCTCATCTAGGAGAAGCACATCGGCTGAAGACAGGAGCAGCCTCGCCATTCCAAGCCTGTTCTTTTGGCCGCCGGAAAGCGTGGCTGTATTTAATGACCACATTTCTCGAGTGAAACCGAGGCCCAGAAGGATCGCTTCGGCTCGAGCGGCATATGAAAAACCATCTGCATGTTCAAACGCGATCTGGAGCTCGGCGTAGCGTTCAAGGATCGGGTCCGAATGGTCCGTCTCCATCGTCTTTTCGAGCGCACGCATCTCTGCCTCGATATCGTGTATTTCCTTGAAGGCAGAAAGTGCCGCAGTGTGGACGGTCTCCCCGGTAGAGAAATCGACGTGTTGGTCAAGCAATCCGAGTTTCAGGCCATTTGCCTTGAACACGTCTCCAGAATCGGTCGATTCTTTTCCGGTGATCAACCGAAATACGGTCGTCTTTCCCGCACCGTTACGCCCTACTAGGCCCACCTTTTCACCGGGATTTACCTGAAAGGAAACACCTCGGAGGATCTCGGTTCCTCCGTAGGATTTCTTCACGTCTGAGAGCCTGAATAGCATAAAAAGATTTAGCCGGTTTGCCGAACTAACGAAGAGGGATCCTTCGATTTCCGGAAACCGGCCACATTGGTCTTCGAGCGAAAACTATTTTCCGTTAGCGTTTGCCGTCGGCTTCGCGTTCGTATTTGGTGCGGGCTTGTTAGCCGCAGAATTTACAGACGAATTTGCCGGGGTCGCGGAGTTGGCGTTTGACGCTGAATTGTTGGTCGCTGGAGCAGCATTAGTATTGCTGTTAGCCGGGGCCGGTGTTTCCGGAACCGCAGGACGTGCTCCGCTTAGCTCGTTCGGGTTTTCAACCACCTTCTTGGCGAGATAATTATCGATCTTCGCCTCGTTCATCGCGATCGATTGGTACGAAGCCGTCAAAAGCTGCTTGCGATTGTTCCGGAGAGCGTCGATGACCTGTTGACGTACACCGGGACTTTCAAGTGTCAACGGCTCATCCCTATCACTACGCTCCTGCAGTTTCAGGATAAATAGCTTACCCTGAGACCGAGCTGTGACGATCCCGCCTATCTGAAGCTGCGGATTCATAAGCCCTGCGGCCGTTTGATCGCCAAAAGCCTGTCTGAGGTCATCCTCTGCAAGATAACCCAGGTCTCCGCCTTGAAACTTGCTTTGGTCTTCGCTGACTTCCCTCGCAACTGACGCAAAATCCTGCCCGACCTTGAGCTTTCCAATAACCTCATTCGCCTTGAAAACCGCCGACTGCTCGTCTGTCGTGGTATCTCCTTCACCAAGGTTTTTCGGATCGATCACGATAGCTGCGAGTTTCACACCCTTTCGCTTAACGAAGGCATCCTTGTTTCCACTGTAGAATGCTTCGATCTCGCTGTCTTTGGGCTGCTCGATCTTTCCGGTGATCTTATCGGTCAATTTTTGGATCGCGATCCCTTTCTTGATCGCCAATCGGGCCGTGGCCTCCGTTTCGCCGATCTCCTTCATTTTCGCGTCGAACTGTTCAGCGGAAAGGCCGCTTTCGGACTTGCGTTTGTTGAACTCAGCCGTGACTTCGTCATCTGTCGGCACGGTTCCTTCCTTTTCCGCCTTTTGGAACATCACTTCCTGTTCGATCAAGCCCTGTAGCACCTGTAACCGGGCTGCCGCTAATTCCAAGGGTGAAAGCTTGCCCTCCTGGCCCTGTGTCTGCTGTTTGATACCCCGATCGACCTCTTCCATCTTGATCGCCTTTCCGTTGACGGTTGCGGCAGTTTCATTTGGATCGACACCCCCGGTAGCACCCGGGCCCGATGGGCCGCCACACGCGGCCGCAAAAGCCGCTATCGAAAGAAGGACAACAAAAAGGAAACTGTTTTTTAAGATCTGCACGTTGGAAATAACTCCTCTAAAAGAATCAATTAAGTTCATTACTTGACTAGTCTACACTCGATTTGCTATAAAATTTGTTTTTGAGTTTTTCTAAAACTCGCACTTACCTCATCCGTAAGGGAGGCAATTATTTATGGCACAAAGATGCGACATATGCGGCAAAGGTCCGCAATTCGGAAACAACGTTTCACATGCGAACAATAAGACCCGCCGCCGGTTCAACCCGAACCTGCAGCCGGTTCGTGTTCAGCTTCCGACCGGAAGTAATGGCCGGATAAAGGTGTGCACTCGCTGCATCAAGTCGGGCAAGATTGTCAAAGCTGCGTAAAGTCAATTTGAGTTCCGCGTTCTCGAAATAGTTGCCAAACGCTGAAGATTTACGGCGTTTGGCATTTTCTTATGTCCGTCAAACTTCAGTTTGACGAGGTATCAACAAACTGAAGTTCGTTGACCTAAACAAGGGCAATGCAGTCGATCTCGACTTTCGCGTCGCGCGGCAGTCTGGCTGCCTGAACGGTCGCCCGTGCCGGTTTGTTTGAATCGAAATACCTTCCGTAAACCTCGTTCATCACCGCAAACTCACCCATATCTGCAAGGAATACTGTCGTCTTTACGACGTTCTCAAGACTCGACCCACCCGCCTCTAAGACCGCGATCAGGTTTTTGAATACCTGCTCGGTCTGCTCCGCAACGCCGCCGGACACAAATTCGCCGGTTGCCGGATCGATAGGGATCTGACCGGAGCAGAACAGCATTCCGTTGGCTTTTATCGCCTGTGAGTAAGGTCCGATAGCACCGGGCGCATTTTCAGTTGAAATGATCTCTTTCATCGCCATTGTTTGAGTCGACAATCAATCCCCAAGCAAAAGGGGAATATTAGCAAATCCCGGCGGCAAAAGAAAGCGGTGGGCAGGGTTATTTGGGGCTTTTCTATGCGTTTTGACGTTCGACAGCAATTACGCCGGGAACCTTTTCGATCGACGATATTACTCGGTCAAGGTGTTTTTTATCATAAACTTCGACGGTCACCTCTATGATTCCCGTGTCATCCCGTGAAACGTTTGCACGTGCATCTCTGATGCCGGTCTTTATCTCGGCGATCGCGTTGGTTATTCCGGCAAGCATGCCCGTTCGGTTCTCGGTCGTCACCATGATAGCGACCGACTGGATCTCGTCTTTATCGTTCTTTGCCCAATCCACCTCGACGATCCGATCCTTGTTGATCATTAACTGGCGAACATTCTTGCATTTCTTACTGTGCACGACGATGCCTTTTCCCAGCGAGATATAACCGACGATATCTTCGCCTCGAAGCGGATTGCAGCAGCGAGCTCGTGTAGTAAGAAGGTTGTCCACCCCCTTTACGATGATCGCATCCTCGCCGAGACCAATGAATTTTCTAACCGCTTTGATGCCGGTTTCCAGGCGAGTCTGGTTTCGCTTATCGGGATCGAGTTCGGCGAATTTCTCTGCTCCGAGAAATTTGGACAGAACATTTCTGGGAAGCGTCTTTCCGTAGCCGATCGAGGCAAGGAGATCTTCTGCCCTGCTCAGACCGTAATCGTTAGCGATCTTTTTCAGTTCGACCTCATTATTCAATAGCTTCTTGCTGGAAACCCGAAAGCGCTCGGCTTCTTTTTCCAGAAGCTTACGGCCAAGTTCAATAGAATCGGATCGCTGTTGCTCCGATATCCAATGACGAATTCGGTTCCGGGCTTTTGATGTAACAACAAAATTAAGCCAGTCGCGCGAAGGCTTCGAGTTTGGCGTGGTAAGGATCTCGATCACATCGCCGTTTTGGATCTCCGTTCTCAGCTGCACGATCCTGCCGTTTATCTTGGCTCCCGTACAGGTATCGCCAACCTCGGAGTGAATCGCATATGCGAAATCTAAAGGCGTCGCCCCCTTGGGAAGTTGTATCACTTTTCCCATCGGCGTGAATGCGTAAACGTCTTTTGGATAAAGATCCAGCTTCAAAGATTCGATAAAGTCTTCCGAATCTTCGTTTACCTCGGTAGTCTCCACCAGCGGGAGAAGCAGTTTCTCGACGGTCTTTCTAAGTTCATCGAGAGTTTCGTCTTCATCGCTTGCTCCAAGTTTCTTTTCCTTGTATTTCCAATGCGCCGCTACCCCTTCTTCGGCGATCTGGTGCATTTCTTCAGTTCGTATTTGCACCTCAAATGGCTGACCTCCGTCACCGATCACAGAAGTATGCAGGGACTGGTAAAGATTATCTCTGGGAATCGCTATCCAGTCCTTAAATCGCTCCGGAACCGGTGTCCAGATATCGTGCACGACGCTTAATGTCAGGTAACAGTATTTCCTGTCATTCGGAGTAATGATCCGTGTTGCGATGAGGTCGTAAACCTGTTCGATGGCGATCTTCTGCTTTTTCAGCTTCTTCCAGAGTGAGTACAGACGTTTAACGCGCCCCTCGATCGCTACGACCGGGACATCATTCTCCGCAAGCTTTGAAGAGATCATGGACTTGATACGCTCGAGGATCGCTTCTAGCTCGGGCCTTCTTGCGTCAACTTCTTTTGAAAGCTTTTTATACTCTTCGGGATAGATGTTTTGAAATGACAGGTCCTCCAGCTCGCTTCGCATCTTACCCATACCAAGCCGGTGTGCGATAGGCGCATAGATATCAAGTGTTTCCTGTGCAATTCGAGCCCTTTTCTCTGGCTTTAGGAACTGCATTGTCCTCATGTTGTGAAGCCGATCGGCGAGTTTGATCAGAACGACACGGACATCAGTTATCATCGCCAGGACCATCTTCCGGACGTTCTCGGCCTGTTGTTTCTCCTTAGACAGATTACTGATATGAGCGATCTTCGTGAGTCCGTCAACGAGCAGGGTGATCTCATCACCAAAATACGACCGGATCGTATCAAGATCGACAAGGGTATCTTCAACGACGTCATGCAAAAGGCCAGTCGAAACGCTTACTTCGTCAAGTCTCATATCCGCCAGGATATTGGCGACCTCGAGCGGATGCACCAAATACGGTTCGCCGGAGGCTCGTTTCTGACCCCGATGATGAAGCGCGGAGAAAAGATATGCCCTCCGGATCAACTCAGTATCCGGGTCAGGGCGATTGCCTTCCACCTTTTCAATGATGTCTTCAATTCGGATCATCATCCAGTAGGTTCCATTCTATCGGCGAACTATCGCCAAAGTATAGACAATTTTCCGTTCCTGCTCTGAAATAGACAAAAAAATCGATGCCCTGCGATTTGCCGGACATCGATCTTCAAAAACCAACTTTCACCAACCGTTATTTTTTGGCGTTGGCATTCGTACTTGCCGCCGCATCAGAGGCTGCCCTGCGTGTATCTACTTCAGTCTGAATGTTTCTTACAACCTCGCTAAGCTCCGAATATTGCGATCGGAACGCATCGCCCTCGGCTTTGAGACGATCACGGTCGGCGGTTCTGCCTTCCATCTCTGCAAGGCGCATAGCCTGAATGGTCAAGCTTGCGCGATAGGAACGGGCCGATTCAAAGATCTTTATGACGTCGTTGTTTGACTTCAACTGTTCATCCGTCAATGACTTGAGATTCAGTGATTTTGCATTCTTGACCGAGTCCGGTTCAAGGGCCATCGCTTTACCAATGAGTTCTTCACCCGTTGACACACAGCCTTTGAATTTATCGAATTCTGCGGCGTCCGCCGGTTTCACGAACTGAAAGATATCTTTCCCGTCCTTGTCCTTGGCCTTTTTCTTAGTAGCGTCCGTATCACTGATCTCGTTCGCACAAGTGTTCTGCTTCGCCGCAAGGGCCGTCAATGCCTCAGCTCGAAACTGCGGTTCGATAGCGGAGTTGGCCGATCTTTCAGTGACCCACTTTTGCCAGTCATCTGTCTTCTGCAGGTTTTCAAACAGGCTCGCGATCGCCTTGTAAGAACTCTGATCATTAGGATTCAGAGCAAGTGCCTTTTTGTATTCTGCGATCGCATTCTCAGCCAATGCAGGATTCTGGCGATTTCCGATGTACTGTGAATGAAGGGTTCGGGCCAGAAATACCTGAGCCGTTTTACCTTCGGTAGACTGCGGATCGCGTGCTGCCGCTTTGCGAAAGAGAGCCTCCGCTTCTGCAAACTTTCGTTCCCTATATGCGACCGAACCGTCGACCAGGTCCTTTCGTGACATTACCCTGTTGTAGTACGAGCAATTGGTCGACGCGATCACACCGATCGCCAATAAAAACAATACCCCTAAACGAGAAGATCTCATTTTTAGACTCCGTAAAAAGGCGGGCACGGAAATTCCCTATCGTTCCGTGCCTTATTCGCCCGAATTAATCAGTTAGATCGTCGACCTGGAGGCCGATCGGTGACGCACCCGCCAACTTAGCAGCGTCGATTACCTTTACAACATCGCCGTACCTTACAGTCTTTGGCGATTTGATAAAGATCGTCTTTTCTATCTCGTTGCTATTCTCACGGAAAACACCATTGTTTTCCCGCGTCTTGAATATCTCCGATAGTTTTGCTGTTAATGCAGAAGCATCGCTCACATCTCCCGCTGCTTCATTGTTCAGCGTTATCCCCTTTGTTTCCCTATTGATCGCGACCACGAGGGTCAACGGATTAGGCTTAACGTCAAGGTTCTGCTGGTTCTTTGGTTCCGCCGGGACTTTCGCTTCAAACTTACTAGGTTTGACCGGCGTGATCACCATGAAAATGATCAAAAGCACCAACAGAACGTCGATCAACGGTGTTACGTTAATATTTGGCGTTGCCTCACCTTTCGGGCCGCCTGATGACATTCCCATAACTTTTCACTCCAAACCGCCGATGCGGCTCTCTGAATTATTTTGCTGCCGCGGCCTCTCCTCCGCCTTTCTTCTTGTCCGCGACAAGTCCGATCTTGTCGATGTCCTGTTTACGGATGATATCGATGGCCTTCACCACAGTTCCGTAATCGACATCAACGCCGCTCTTGATGTAGACGATGCGCTTTTCGGGCGTTTTGTCCTTCATCATATTCTTGACCTTTTCACCAAGGCCTTCGAGCGGAAATTGTTCCTTGCCTACATAGAAGTTGTTGTTATCAGGAATGGCGATCAGAACGGACGTATCCTTCGTAATATCCATATCCTCTTCAGGCGAAGTGAGTTCCCTCGGATAGTTCACCGTAACGCCCGATTGGAGCAGCGGTGTGACGATCATGAAGATGATCAGCAGCACCAGCATAACGTCCACCATCGGGGTTACGTTGATCTCCGAGTTATATTCATCGGTTCCACCGACTTTTGCACCCATGGCTATATATCTCCCTCAGAAAAACTGCTTGCGGGCAATTAGCCACGCAGAGCTTTCGTACGCTGTTTGATGAAGTAATCCACCAATTCGGAAGCCGAGTTCTCCATCTCAACGCCAAAGCTGGTTACTTTGTTCGTGAAATAGTTGAACAGCCACACCGCGGGAACCGCAACAGCGATACCAAAAGCGGTAGCAACGAGGGCCTCAGCGATAGCACCACCCACTGCGGCAATACCGGCGTTTTCAGCCTGTGCCAATCCGACGAAAGCACCGATGATACCCACAACGGTTCCAAACAGTCCGACGAACGGTGCCGTCGAACCAACGGTCGCAAGTCCCGAAAGTCCGCGCTTCAATTCAGCGGTCTTAACCGCAATGGCACGCTCGAGAGCACGCTTCGAAGCTTCCATCTCATCTGCCGAGATATCCGAATTGCCCTGGTGCGCAGTGAACTCCTTGAGTCCCGACGATACGACCATTGCGAGGTGTGAATCCTTGTGCTTATCGCTGATGTTTATCGCTTCGTCGATGTTGCTGTTCTTGAGAGCCTGGGCAACTTTCGGAGCGTACTGACGAGATTGCTGGCGGGCCTTGTTATAGGTCAACCAACGCTCGATACCGACAGCGATCATATAAACCGCTTCGATAAGAAGGATCGCGATAACGATCCAGCCGGGAATCGTCAAGCTCTTGGCGATATCATAGATACCGAACGAGATCTTGGGCGCGCCCTCAGCAAAAAACATCAACGAGCCTAAAAGGCTGGCAAAAAAAGTCATGGTTTTTCCTCCAAAGAAAATCGAAAAATCTATTATTGCGAAAGTCTATGATTATCGTAAGAGGCTTCCGTTTTAGAAGCCTCTCCTACCTTCCGTTAATTAGGGAACAAAGTTGTAAGTGATCACACCCGAGACTTTTACCGGTTGCCCCGAAAGCATCGTCGGGCTAAATCTAGCTCCACGAGCCGCTTGAACAGCAGCAGCACGGAGAAGCGGGTGGCCGCTTACAGCCGACGCCGAAACTACGTTTCCGCTCTCATCGATCAGCACCTGGACACTTACAGCTCCAGAAGCCCTTACCGCACGGGCGGCCGGCGGATAAGGCGGTTTCGGAAGACTTGTGGCCTTACCGTTCAGCACACCACCGGAGATCTGCTTCGGAACCGGCTTCTTGACCGGCGGCGGCGGCGGAGCATCTGCAGCATCGTCATCGCCTCCCTGCCCGGTGGCACCGCTGTTGCTGCCTGAACCTGTTGTGTTCACAGGCCCTTGGTAGTCAGGCGGTGGAGCGTTTTCGGCGCTAAAATTTCGGTCACCCTTGACGGTAAACTTGTTTGGATCGCGAGGCGGAATGGTAAGTTTTTCCGTACTTACTTTGTCCGGCACCTTGGGCGGTGTCTCAGTCATGCTCGCAATGATCTCCTTTCGGATATCAACGTTCGGGTCTTTTTGCTGTTCCGGCTTCTTTTCCGGTTCAGGCTCGGGCGCTTCCTCAATGATCGGCGGCGCAACCAGTGTGTCAAGCGAAAGTTCTTCGCCACCCATGCCAAAGTCCTTACCGAAAAGACTTACACCCCAAGAGAAAACGGCCGCAGTTGTTATAATTACAAACGTAACTAAGAGCAGCGTGTTCTTCTTTGTGTCTTCTCCAGCATGACTCCTGGATTCTACTAATTGGTCTAACATCGTTCTTTCCTCCCTCTTACCGGTGCCAAACTAGGTCAAGGGTTACGAAACCTTTCTGGATTGATTAGATGTACCCGCGCGTTTTCGAAGTTGTAGCCATTCCGTCAGGGTGAGCCGAGAGGAACCGCAGTCTTCGAAATTTTCCGTTTAAGCCAAAAGACAAATTCGTGATGCGCGGGATGGTACGGAAATTTGCCGGCAATAAAAACGATTATCCGACAGTTTCCGAACAACCCTTAACGAATCCAACGGAAAAACGCAGATCGAAAAAATTTTAATTGACCAGCAACGAAGAAAGTCTATTAAGTTAAAACTTGAAAGTCAAGAATAACAAGCTATTTTTATAACGTTGTCCTTAACTTTTTCTTCCAGTTCATCACAATGTGTTATCGCCATTTTTCTGTGATGTGCCGGCCTCAGAGAAAACGTCTATCTGGTTACGGGCCGTCTTGTAACGGACCGGCGCGAGGCAGAGGCAAGTTTCTCTCCCGAAGCCTGTGAGGAAACCTGCACCTCCTTCATTTTCGATTCGCCTATCTTGCTCTGCCACCAGATCGCGATCGGGCTTGCGATCGCTATGGTCGAGTAGGTCCCGGCGATCGAGCCAACGAAAAGCGCCAGCGAAAAGCCACGCAGCACCTCGCCGCCGAACAGTACCAACGCAAGTACCGAAAGAAATACAAGTCCGTTGGTAACTATCGTCCTAGACATCGTCTGATTGATAGAATCGTTCGTCAATGCGTAAAGCGACTTGTCGCGATTCATTGTCAGGTTCTCACGAATGCGGTCAAAGATCACGATCGAGTCGTTAACTGAGAATCCGACAAGAGTAAGGAACGCCGCGAGCACCGTAAGGCTGACTTCCCACTGGAACACCGAAAAGAACGCCAGCGTGATCAATACGTCATGGAACACAGCTATAACCGCACCGGCGGCATAGGTCCAGTCGTAGCGGAATGCTATGAAAAGCAGGATCCCTGCCATCCCGAGCAACGTGGCTATCACCGCCTGATTCCTCAACTGTGCTCCGGCAACGGGGCCGACGGAGTCTGTTCCGACGATCTTGTACGATGCATTCGGGTCTTCCTGAACACTGAGATTGGGCTGGGCCTCGGCTCCGAACGTATCGAGTGCTTTCTTCACCGACTCACGGCCAATATTCACTTGATTCGCGGTCGCGGCCTCATCGCCGGAAGACTGTGAACTTTCCAGAAGGGGTATCTTTATGAGAACCTCATCGGTCTTGTCAAGCGAATCCTGAATGATCGGTTCCGTGATGCCGGCGCCGTCCAATGCGGTTCGAATTTCCTCAACGGACGGCTTCTGCTTGAACTTCGCAGTAATTACCGTTCCGCCCTGGAAATCGACGCCAAGATTGAACGCATCGGTCCCGCCGGGGGAAAGCTGCCGGCCAATTGCCGAAGCGAGCCCGGCGATTAAAATGACGATAGAAACAAAGATCAGCGGTTTTCTGATCCCCATCCAGTCGACGTTGATGTTCGGAAGAATTTGAAACATTTACTTATTAAACTCAAATAACGGTCACGACGCCCTTTTTCCTTACCCGACAAGGTCACTTTACACGGGCTGAGTCCTTCTGGGTCGAAACCTATTAAATACTCAATTTCTGCATGTTCGGGTTTCGATGCAGCAGCCACATGAAGATCGTCCGCGACACAAAAACCGCCGAAAATAGGTTGATCAACAACCCTAAGATCAGCGTCACCGCAAAACCGCGGATCGGGCCAGAACCATATAGGTATAGGATAATGGCCGAGATGATCGTTGTGACGTGCGTATCTATGATCGTAATGAAAGCACGGTCAAACCCGATCTCGACCGCCTTCGACACATTGAACCCGAGCCCTAATTCTTCCCGCATTCGTTCAAATATAAGAACGTTCGAGTCAACAGCCATACCAATGCCCAGGATAAGACCTGCGATTCCCGGCAATGTGAGCGTTGAGTCAAATGATATCAGGGCTGCCATCGTCAAGAGCATGTTAAGCACAAGAGCGATAACGGCATTGATTCCCGATCCCCGGTAATAGATCAGCATGAAAATAACGATGAAGATCAAACCCGCCAGCGACGCAGTGACGCCTGCCCGGATCGAATCTGCTCCAAGGCTCGGGCCGACGGTTCGCTCTTCCTGATATTCAAGCTTTGCAGGAAGCGCTCCGGAACGGAGTGTTAGCGCAAGGTCATCGGCCGTGGCTTTAGTAAACCTGCCGGAGATCTCGCCCTGATCGTCGATCCGAGATTTGATATATGCGACCGATTTTACCTCTCCATTCAGAACAACGGCCATGTAGTTATTGATGTTCTTACTGGTCCAATCGCCAAATTTAGCTGCGCCGGCCGGCTTTAGCGAAAAGGAGATCTGATAATCGTCCTGGTTTCCCGTCCGTGAGACGGCATTCGCGTCACGAAGCTCGCTTCCGTCCACGACCGCAGGACTCTCAACAACAACAAATTGTTTCGGGCGTTCGTTTGGCGGCTTGGTGGCGACTGAATCGTCCCTTTCTGTGTATGGAAGGACCTTTCTGTTAGACGAAACTGCACCTCCAAGCGACTGCTTTGCAGCTTCTTCCGTCGGATAGGTCGCAACAGCCGACGGGCTTGGCGGGCTTACCACTTTCATAAGTGAAAGCTGTGCGTCGTCACCGATAAGTTTCTTTACACGTTCCGGATCGTCGACACCCGGCATTTGCAGCAAGATCTGCCCCGAAGATTCGGCGCCATGACGCTGAAGAGTGGGTTCCTTTACTCCAAATGCGTTGATACGGCTCTCAATGATCTTCAATGCCTGTTCAACAGCCTGATTTTTCAAAACGGTCTGAATGTTCGACGGCAAACTCCATGTAATTGAATTTGCATTTGAACTTACCGACCAATTAACAAAATCGACCTTTTTCTTGACCTCTTCGATCACAGCATCCGCCTGAGCGCCTTCGCCCAGGTTCAGTGTGATCGAATATGTTGACCCTTGTGCTGTGACCTGGCTGCCCGTAACAGGCAGTTTTGCTTCCTGCGCAGCGGTCACAGCCGCCTGAGCATTGTTCTCGGTCAGAGTTTTTAGGTAATCATCGGTCTTCACCCGCATTACAAGATGCGAGCCGCCCTTGAGATCCAACCCAAGGTTGATGTTATTGGCGAGGTTATTCTTGATTCCCTGCCACGTAAGATCCGACGCCGAAGGAGAATGACGCGGGCCGAATACAAGATATATACCGCCTAGCGTCACCACGAGGATAAACGCAGTTCTGATCCACAAACTGTTGTTTTTCATTACAGACTACAGCCGCAAAGATCACAGAAAGTGATTCCCACGATCCGCGGCTAAATTCTTATTTCGAAGCCTCTTCAGCCTTTTTCCCTACGACGGCACTCTTTCCGATCTCAAGGAATGATTTCTCGGCGCTTTGAATGATGAAGCTGGTTTCCTTAACTTCCTTGATCTTTCCAATAACACCGCCATTTGTAACGATCTCGTCATTGATCTTCAATGTCGTGATCATGTCCTGGAGTTGCTGCTTCTGTCGCTTTTGCGGAAGGATCACTAAAAAATAAAAGATCCCAAAGATCAGGACAAAAGGAAGCAGTGACCATATCAAGCTGGTGCCGCCGGCATCCTGAAAATATAAAAGAAAGTTATTCATCGCGTAAAGAAAAGGTTAATAATATACAGACGTAATGGCTTTTTCAAACCTGCTCGTCCTCATTTCCACAAGTCCTGGCAAGAAATTCCTTACGAAAGGTCGCAAAACGCCGGTCCTTGATCGCCTCTCGGGTGTCTTTCATTGTATTCAAATAGAACGCAAGATTGTGATGGGAGATCAAAGTGGCTGCAAGCATTTCGCCGGCCTGATATAGATGCCGCAGATATCCGCGCGAATATCGTCTGCAGACCGAACAGCTACATTCCGGATCAAGCGGCTCATCATCCAGCGTGAATTTCGCGTTTCGAATATTCAATTTCCCTCGTGACGTAAAGACGCCGCCGGTCCGCCCGTTCCTCGTCGGCATCACGCAATCGAACATATCAACTCCGCGATAGACCGCCTCGATCAGGTCCTCGGGCGTGCCAACTCCCATTAGATATCTTGGGGCATCCGACGGCATTTTTGGCGCGATGTGCTCCAAAACACCGTACATGACCGGCTTCTCTTCTCCGACGCTCAAACCGCCGATGGCGTAACCGTCAAAACCAATATCTACCGTCCTAGTGAGACTCTCTTCGCGAAGATCGAGATGTCCTGCCCCCTGAATTATGCCGAATAATGCCTGTCGATTGCCGTCACGACCGCCCGTATCCGCACCCTCGATCTGTAATTCGTTGAACTTATCCTTTGACCGCTTTGCCCACCTCGCCGTAAGCTGCAGGCTCTGTTTCGTCCGTTCATGACCTGCGTCGCCAGGCGGGCATTCGTCGAAGACCATCACGATATCCGATCCGAGCGCAGCCTGGACTTCCATCGAGACCTCCGGCGATAAAAACTTCTTGCTCCCGTCGATGTGCGAACGAAATTCGACGCCTTCCTCCGTAAGCTTTCTGAGGTCAGTAAGCGAAAAGACCTGAAATCCGCCGGAATCGGTTAGGAGCGAACGATCCCATGTTGAGAACCTATGGAGTCCGCCAAGTTGCCGTATCACTTCGTGTCCCGGCCGCAGAAACAGGTGGTAAGTATTTCCGAGAATTATTCGTGCGTCCAGTTCGTTTTCAAGCCATTCGAAGCGTACGCCCTTTACGGTTCCTTGTGTGCCAACGGGCATAAAAACCGGCGTTTCGATGACCGAACGCCGTGTCTTTATTATTCCTGTCCGGGCTTCACCGTCTTGTCCGGTTACTTCCCAGGTAATAGCTTTACTCATCTTATTGTTCGTACTTACCAACGAGCGACCATATTGCCGGCCCGCCGACCGCCGTTTCCGAAGCGATCACGCCGTTCTCATCGACCAGGACTCCCGAAGGCACTCCGAACATGCCCAGTTTGATCGCGGTCGAATATCCGGGCTCTATCAGTATCGATGATCGGAGTCCCATCTCTTCGTGAAGCGAACGGTCACCTTCAGAAAAAACGATGACCTGGGTGCCGTTTGTGTCCGATCTTTCCCATTCTCTGATCTGGTCCGCAACCGTTGAACAAAAAGAGCACGTTGTGCTGAGAAAAACCGCTAACGTCTGTCTGCCGACGAGATTTTCTCGAGTTATAGTTCTTTCGTTCAAGTCCTCGATCGAAAACTCCGGCACTGATTGACCTATCTTTATCCGTCCGGGTTTTCCCGGGCTTGAGAGATAAAATCGCTGCTTGTTGAAATCCTCGTTCTTCAGCCGGTCAAACATATCGCGGATCGCGGCCTCGCCGACGGCCGGATGTCCGGCTATGTTCCCGTCCGCTGATACAAAAAGTGCCGTCGGGGTCCATTTACAATGGACCATGTTCGAAAGTTCTTTATTCGTTTGGAGCAGCATTCCGTTAGTCAGCTCTTCGCCAAACCGCTCAAGGTTATCGGCGGCCGAACCGCTGCTTACGAATACGAGCCTCAGCTTCTTTCCGAATTCATCACGCCATTTCGCAAAGTCGGGCAGCAAAGCTTTGCAAGGCTCACAGTTCGGACCTACGAACAAGAATACCTTCGGCTTGTGATCAGCTAATAGATGTTCAAATGTTACAACCCGATTCCTCGTATCGTTCAACTGAAAATCTGGAAACGGCGCACCTATCGGAAGCGAGTCGATCGGATTTCCCGCTTCGTCGCGTTCGATGGGTTGCCCCCCGTTATCGAGCATCTCCAGGAATTCTATTCGGCGGAGAAGCCGCCGATTGTCGTTCGTCAAACGTCGCAGATAAGATGCCGAGATCACAACCGCGATCGACAGAACTGCCAACACAAGATTCTGGATAATGCTCTCCGCCGTTTCGCCCAGTGGCAAACCTTGTCCGGAACGCCCGGCCGCAGCCAATACGATCGCAAATGCCGCGATAACTAGATTTCTAACAAGACTTTTCGGCCCGACAGGTTCGCTGTGGATCTGTCCGAAACAGTGACAATCCGGGGCGTTCCCATGCTTCAGCTGCCACAGCATCCCCACGGTGAAAATACTGAGGATCAACAAAGTACCGATCGATCCAAACCAAGAGGTTGAGACAAACAAAACGAGAAAAGCGATTATCAGTTCGGCGATCGGGATCAAAAGTCCTATTGGCTTTGAAATAGATCCTGGCACACCGAACGCTCTGACCGCCTTTTCTGAACCGTCGATATCAAGTAGTTTCCCAGCCCCTGCAATTGCAAAGACGCCGAAGAGCATTAGCCTTATGATCAGCAAAGTGATTTCCATTTAGAAAACGTCCTAAGCCTTTTTTGGCCTGGTCTTATGTCGTTCCTTTAATCTTATCGGAGTCGCGAAAAATCCAAATGCATCGCGGAGCCGATTCTCGATGTACCTCATATAAGAGAAATGAAGGCCGGCCTTAATGCCTCCCGAGGTAAACAATATGAACAATGGCGGGCGCATTCCGCCCTGAGTAATATATTGGACCTTTAACCGGGAAACGCCCCCTTTGACCGGTGCAGGAGCAGTGCCTCCCTTCGGTTGGGAGATACTCTCCTCGAAGAACTTATTCAGCTGGGATGTTGGAATACGAAGATTACGAGCGTCGTTCGCTTGAACTACTAAAGGCAGTATTTTTGAAACCCGTTGTCCCGACAGCGCTGAGATCGTCACCATTGGAGCCCAATCGAGAAATTTCATCTGTCTCCGAAGATCCCGCTCAAATTCGTAAACCGTGTTCGTTTCTTTTTCCTCAAGTGCATCCCATTTGTTTACGACAATAATGACTGAACAGCCCGAATCGACAGCGTAACCTCCGATATTCGCGTCAAGTGCGGTCACGCCCTCTTCGGCATCGATAACAAGAATGGCGACATCAGCCCGTTCCAAAGCCTTCTTTGCCATTACCACTGAGAGTTTTTCGGCCATCTCAGTTGTCTTGCCCTTTCGACGGATGCCCGCAGTGTCGATTATTTGAAATTTTTGGCCGTCAACGGTTAGTTCCGTATCTATCGCGTCTCGGGTCGTACCGGCGATAGGCGAAACGATGACGCGTTCTTCACCCAAGATCTTGTTCAACAGCGACGATTTGCCGACGTTTGGCCGTCCAATGATCGCGAGCCTGATCTCTTCGTGTTCTTCCTCTTCGGCGTCCTCGTCAAATTCGAGTACCGAGAAAACTTCGTCAAGCAGATCGCCGACAGATGTACCGTGTTCGGCGGAAAGCGGCGTTAGTCCGAAGCCAAATTTATAGAACTCAGCGGCTTCTTCTTCGACCTTGCGTGATTCAGATTTGTTCGCCGCTATGAAAACCGGTTTACCGATGTTCCGAAGAAACATCGAGATCTCTTCATCAAGAGGAGTGACGCCCGCACGTGCATCAACCACCCAAACGATCGCTTGAGCGCTGTCAATGGCAAAAGACGCTTGCTTAAAGATATTTGCGGGGATTATCGCCTCATCATCCGGGACGATGCCGCCGGTATCAACGAGCTCGAACTTCTTTGACTTCCACTCGACATCGCCGTAAATACGGTCTCGGGTTATGCCAGGTTCGTCGCCGACTATTGACTTACGCGAGCCCGTCAAACGATTGAAAAGCGTTGATTTACCGACATTAGGCCTTCCGATAATGGCAACCAAAGGTTTCTGCACGAGATAAAGAATAGTAAATATGGAACGCGAGCGCACGTTAGCATCCGCATAACAAAAAAGCCCGCCGAAGCGGGCCTTTCAAAACAACCTCCGAGACAAGATCAATTTACGATGAAACTGAAGATCGCACTCAGCACGTTACCAAGTATCTGGTACTTGCCATTGTTGTAGCGGCCGTATTCGTAGCGGCCATAATAGCCGTCTTCGTATCCACGCTCAAATCCTTGACGGAAGTAGTAGCTATACTCGTCCATACCTATGTAATAGGCGTCATAGCCATAACTCGCGTCCTGGTATCCGTACGATGCATTGTAATCGTAACCCCAACCGTCGTAACGGTCAGCCTGTCCCGAACGAAATCCTTCTTCGTATCCGTATTGGATAGCGTTCTGGATCATCTGCGCGCCGTACTGGCTGGTGTAATAGTAATTGCCGCCTCGATTGTACCTATAATTATTATAGATATTGTCGTAGTAGCGAGCCTGCTGCAGTCTCAACTGGTCTTGACGAATGCGTTCCCAGTATCTCTGTTGATACTGCAGATACCTCATTCTGCGTTCGCGCTCCAGCTGCCTCTGACGCTGTGATTGGATCGTTTGCCAATTACCCCAACGATCGTTGTACTGGTTCCAGCGCTGCTGCTGTACCTGACGCTGCTGATCCCGATTCCAGTTTTGAGGATTTCGGTTCGTACCGCGCTCAACGGGCATCGGTGTCCAATCCCGGTTTCGCGTATTGTCGCTCCGCTGTCTGTCGTCACGTTGAACTGGCTGCGGTATCCGATCCCGATTACGTGTATTGTCGCCCCGCTGACGGTCATCACGCTGTACCGGCATCGTCTGCCAGTCACGGTTGCCCTGATTTTGGCGTTGCTGCCATTCGGCCTGCTTTTGCTTCGCGATCCGCTGTTCTTCCGCACGGCGGCGTTGTTCGGCCTGCTGTGCTTCTATTTGACGCTGGCGATCCTGCTGAGCCTGACGCTGTTGCTGTTGCCAGGCGTCGTTTCGCTGCTGAACCTGTTCCCGTCGCTGCTGTCCCCAGTTTCCCCGATCTTGCGGCGGCTGCTGCGGCATCGGAACTCGTTCTCGCGGCTGAGCCGGCATCGGCGTTGGCGGCGTCCTTCTCTGCTCCGGCGGCTGGGCTAGGCGCTCCTGCCTGCGATCCTCTTTCCGCTCTTGACGTTGCTGACTATCGCCACCCCGATCACGGCCGCGGCCTTGTGCATGGACATCTGCATTTAATCCGACAAGGCCAATACCTGCGATCCCTAGTGCGATGCCCAGATTTCTTGAACTAATGACTTTCATTGCTTCCCCCTTTTTTAGGACGTATGCTCTGCGCGGAGAGAGTACGCTAGCCTCGCATGTTGCAATGAGCGTTCCACAACTGTTTCTGAAGAAAAGTCTTTAATTACGCGGGGCTCAAGCCGTCGAGGCTGCCCGAAATGCGACCGTTTGTATACTATTTGAGGCGGTCAGGGCCGCGGGTATGCAGAAAAGTGTGCAGAATCAGATTCAAACGAATTCATAACTTACCACGATATTTATCGACCCATTCACAAGTTCGTAACGAATTCCCGTGGCCTTCATTTGGACGCCATTTGAACCCTTTATCGGTACTGCGAACGTGAGTTTGTCGAGCTTAATTATCTCGATCGGGTTGATCTTCTTGTCAATGGAGCTTTGCACCATTCGGGCTATCACCGTTCCACCAACACCCCCGGTCCCGTTGAGCGAAACATTCAGAACACGGGCCTTTGCAATTAGTCGTTGCGATAATTGATCGAATTCAAGTTCGATCAAGCTTTCTGCCCACCCGCCGAAAGGCACGCAGCCGATGAACGGCGGATTGTAGTTTCCCGTAAATGCGATCGGGGCAATGATCTTTCCGTCGCGAAAGCGGACCGAAGTGCGCACACCATTCATGTCACGCTGTATCTTTATGGTCTCGGCACACTCAGGATCTAAGGAGTGAAAACTTGGAGCGGAACGACTATTCGTGGGAAACGTCTGATGCGAGGCGTTGAAATAGCTCGCCTCCGAACCTATCATCATTGACGAGAACTCACTTTTCGAACCGGTCTTATTCGCCGCGATCGCAAACTCAAGCGGCCCGCCTCGCTGAAATACAGCATCGAGCGCCGCGTCGAAAAAAGCCTCGTTAAGGCTAATAGTAACTTCGGCCTTTTGCTGGGCGATAGAGAATGAGGCTAACAAAAGAATCAAAAAACCGGACCAAAGAGTTCGCATAAATTTCATGGCTCCTCGTATTTTGCAGAGATCAAAGTCCGCTCATAACAACATCGTGTAGCCGCAATAGCCCCACACACTTGTTCGCAGAATCAACGACTGGCAGAACGGATATTTGCGATGGACGGTCCTCCATTAACTGAAGGGCATCGTAAGCGAGCATCTCGGGCGACGCTACTATAGGATCTCGAGTCATCATCAGAGACGCATCCAAGCTAAGAAATCTTGATGGTTCGGTCCTTTCTATCGTCCGCCGAAGGTCGCCGTCGGTTACGATTCCGATCAGCTTCCCTGAGTTGTCAACCACGTTTACGGCACCAAGCGCGTATTTTGATATTGCCTTAACAACATCAAGCCAACCTGCAGACTCTTCGATGTTCGGGCTCTCATGCATCAGGCTTTCTACACGAAGGGTAAGCCTTTTCCCGAGCCGACCAGCAGGATGATTAGCGGCAAAGTCATCTGCCGTAAGCCCCCGCGATTCCATGACAGTCATCGCGATGGCATCGCCGATCGCAAGCGCTACCGTTGTCGACGCAGTCGGTGCGAGATTCAGCGGGCAAGCCTCTTTGTCCACCGAGGCATCAAGCACAACATCTGAACTCCGAGAAAGCGTGGAATCGATGTTACCCACGATCGAGATCACGGGAACACCGCGTTGCTTGATCGAAGGCAGGATAGCCAGGATCTCGTCCGTCTCCCCCGAATTGCTTAGTGCGATGACCACATCCTCTTTGGATACCATCCCCAGGCTGCCGTGAAGCGCGTCCGAAGGATGCACAAATACTGCTACGGTTCCCGTACTTGTAAAGGTCTGGGCAATCTTCTGCGCGATGACGCCAGATTTGCCTACGCCTGTTACGATCAATTTGCCGTCGCATTTCCCTATCAGGCTGATCGCTTCGTTGACGTCCTCTTCACGCAGATTCACGGTCGCATGTTCGATGGACGACGCCTCAAGCTTCAGCAGTTTTACGACATTCCCAAAATGGTTTTCCACGCAGTGAAATTTTGCGTTCTATTGGTCCATTTATCAAGGCTGGGCGAGAATTCGTGAATTTTGCGTTTATGACGATATAACAGGGACCGGGGCATTCGTCTTGCGGAGCTTTCCACCAAGACGAAGTACTTCACTACCCAATCGGGTGGGGTCTAAGCAAATTTCCCTCACTATACTCGTCATTGCTCAGATACTGTCTCTCGCGTTACTATCTCCCATGTTTGACTGCGGGCGAGGACTTCAAGCCCATGGATCTATTCAACATTTTTAAGGAGCAAATCGGATATGGCGGCGTTCAAACTATACGTTAAGTACAAGGGAGGTAAGCGGGAACCGCTTGAAAAAGCGATCACGCTGCTAAAGACATATCTGGGATCGATAAAGGACAAACAGACCACATTTGACAGCTTTGACGCGGTGATCGCGGAGGACGGAACGACACCGTCTCTCGTTGACACGGATGTGATCGTATATCTGGTAAGGAACATCGAAAAAAGTGTTATCAAAAAACAAGGCGGTACGGTCGCAACCGCAGAGGCGAACGAGAATATATTGGGAATGACCGATCTAAACAAGAAGATCTGCGAGGTATATGCCGACAGAATGTTTCAGGACAGTTCGAAAGAACTCGCCGGAGCCATCTATCACGAAATGGCACACATTAAGTCAAATCAGGACAATTCGATGCACAAGAACAAGAACGGATTTCTCAAAGATGCTCCCGACTACAACGGAAACCCAACCGATGAAAACACTCAGTTCATGGCGACTAATATTGGCAAAAAGGTCTCGATGGACGCGAGCTATTAATGCCCTTGAGATCTCCGCTTATTGAACGATCGAAGGCGAGCTGCGGCCCGCCTATTATTTTTTGGGAATAACGACCCAGACATCCGCCGCAATAAGCCACCTGCCTTTACGAAACTTCCATACTTGAACAAAATTTCCTCTCTCGATCTCGGCTCCCTTTGGATCGACCAAAGTGTAGAGATCATAAACATATGCCATATCGGCAGCCTCGATAAATGCCTTCCGCTTCGCAAACAACACCCTGGGTTTTTGTTCGTTTATGCAGTCGATCGCAGCCTTTTTTCCGATGAAAGGTTGTCGGCCGTCACGCATCAAAATTGCATCGTCCGCTAAATATGACTTGTACGCTTTGACCGAACCCGTCTTTTCGGCCATCTCGTAGAATCCGGTCGACGAGTCCGCCGCAGAGATCCGTCCCTCATTTTTTTCTGAACCAGTATCGCCCGGAGATTTCCATTCGGTCGGCATCAAAGCCGGCTTTTCGTGATTGATACCAATATCAAGAGCGGCTCGATACTCACCATTGGCCTGACGATTCCAGATCGAAAGGTAATGGCCAAAGATCATATTTGGATCATCCTTGCCTTTCGGGCGGAATACTGAGTTGCCAATGCTATAGGCAATTGCACCATTTGATGAGACATCGATCCAAATAGGATTCCAGGTCAGGGCAGCAGGTGAAGCGGGTCGGCTGGCAAACGATTCCCGTGCATTCACAGCTTCCGGGCGGAAGATAACTCCCGTCGGTGACATGAACTCGATGAATCCGTCTTTGATCCCTTTCTCGGCGACCATTTTCTCAAAGGCTTTTTCGGTATCGTAGATCTTGATCGGAGATCCCTGAGAAAGCACTTCGCACGCAGTGATCAAGACAAAAGCAAAAATACTAACTTTGCGCATATGAATTACAGCTAAACGTGTTGTTCGATGGAACTTCATTTCGATCGATTATAGGTGTTTTGTATTCAGTGGGTCTGGTTCTGAGTCAGCACGACGTCATTTTGCAATTTCGTTCGCACGATCGCGGTAAACTTTCCCGAAGGGGAGATCGCAAGATCATCGATCCATCGATCCTTGAATCCCGTTAGTCTGCTTTTCTTGCGATCACGAGTGATCCGCCACAAGTTACCCACATTTCCCTCAGCGCCTATGTAATTAGATCCCGAACCATTTCTTTGCCAAACGATTCTGCTGCCTTTAAAGTCCTCAGGGATCACGCTCTCCTCTATATCGGCTGAATTCCGCCTGTTCGACGGTTCAAATTTCCTACTCGGGACCAGTCAGCGAACCTCGGTTCACCTAATGAATGGGACATTCAATGTCCGGTTGGATTTTGGGCCGCAGTTCGACCAGCCGGTATCGGCTCATTCACCACCTTAATGCCATGGACCCCGATAACGTCCGCTCTTTATAACATAAAAAGTATTTCGGCTGGTAATTCAGAGCTCTTATGCGGAGTGCCTAGATCCGGTTTCATCGCGAACTCATCATCGCCACAAAACGCCGATCTTAATATCGCCGGAAGTGGGATCATTGACGGGGATCTGAGTGTTGCCGGTGCTTTTACAACGGCATTGATCTCGGTTGATTCCCAATATCACAGCGGTGCGGACAGGGTGCTAAGCATTGCCGGTTCGCAGAACGCTTTAGTTGGTAGAAACGCTGGGACTCCAAAAGTTAGCGGTTCGGGCAACGCGTTTTTCGGAAACTTCTCTGGAAGTTCCAACACAACCCGCATCGCAAATTCAACTTTCGGGGCAGACGCCGGACGAACAAATAATGGGACTGCAAATTCGTACGTTGGACGCTCTGCCGGTTATGCGAATACCAGTGGGGGAGACAATTCCTTCTTCGGGAACGATGCCGGACGATTTAACACGGCCGGACAAAATAATATGTTTGTCGGCGCGCTTGCATGCAGTTCGACGGCTCTTGTGCACAACAAATTTCAGCGCGGATGTGTGAAAGAAGCCTGAAAGCGAGGAGCAATGAACTCTATCTCCTGTGTTGCTATTGGGAAACCGAACTGAAACCGGTATCCTTTTTTTCATTGCAGCGAGGCGTTATCGTCCCGCCAGACGAATGAAAAAAGGCGGCCGAAACCGCCTTTTTGCTTTACTCCACATTCACGAAGTCCGTTCCCGTTCTTCCAAATGTCTCGGGATGGTACATCTCCTCGGCTTTGGCCGGTGGTACGACGAACTGGCCCGGCGTTGTGGCGCGTGCCACATAGGTGTAATTGTAAACACCTTCCCACAGCAGCGAACTGAACGCCTCGGCCCGTTCGTCGCGGAAGTTCTGGTGTTCGAACCAATTCCAACGCCACCAATAGTAGTTACGTCCATAGGCGCGACTGCCGACCTCAACGACCCCGGTATTGCCTCCACCGGCATCGGGCGGAATTGCCTCGGTTGTAGCCAGTTCCGGATTCAGGATCTCCAAACCGGCAGGCAGATTATCGACCAGCGCAACGTGGTAACGTCGGGCCTGAGCGACCATCGTGAGCCGGACACGAACGCGCGCACCGGACTTGATCGACCACGAACCGTCAGCGTTTTGTTTCACGTCGTCCTTGTTGTCCACGGCTTCGTATTTACGCAACACCGTGAAACCGTAGTCCGCAGGATCGAGCTTTAGGTTCTTGGGCGCGTATTTCATACCGATGCGGTAATAAAGACGTCCGGAACCTTGCTTGTCGATCATTAGATTCGACGTTCCACCCTGCTCCGTCAGATACGTCATCGGGATATTCACAACGTTGGAGTCGGCCGAACGCCCCTTGAAGACCTGTTCACCCGCGTACGTGTTTCCGAGCCAGATACGCGATACGAAATCGGGCGTGACCTTTTCGTAGGTATTAAAGTACTTGTCCAGGGCAAGCAGTATGAATACATTCTCTTGCGTGTTCGACCAGGCACCTTTCACCCGATGATCAAGCAGTCCGCGGACGAGCTTCGGTATCAGGTCATTGTCCTGCTGAGCCTTTAACAATGCTTCAAGCAATACACCGTCTGCACGGCGGTTCGAGTACATGATGAGCCATGAGCCATCGCCGTAGTCCGTAACGAAGTTCGCTGTTGCCGCCGTTTCGGTCGTCCGGTTCATCAAGAATCGGATGATCGTTTCGACCTCGGTTTTTGAGCCCGGATCATTGGCAAGTACGCTGAGTACCCAGCCTAATGCCTCAAAAGGAGCCTTCTTAAAATCGTCAACGGTCTGCGCACCCTGGCTTCCGCCTTTCATTTCGGCAAGAAGACGCTTTGCTTTCGCGACATCCTTATCACCCATCATGTCGCGGACATAAAGTGCATATGCCGAGATCGTCCAGCGGACCTGCAGCGAGTTCTTGTACCAATCGTCAAAATGCTTCTCAACGTCCTTAAGATACGGCTTAGACTTGTTGAGCATCTCGTCCGGCACTTTGTAACCCTTTTCTTTGGCAAGAGCCAACGCGTGGGCCACGTGAACGGTCAGGAACGGATACTCGTATCTTTCTTTGTCGCGCTTCCAAAGGCCAAAGCTGCCATCGTTTCTTTGCCGCGACTGCAAGATCTCAATGTCGCGTGCAAAGTACTTATTAAGCGTTTCCGGCGTCGGCATTTCCTTCGCCTTGAAAGCCGACAAAACGTCACGCATCGCTGCGATAGAGATCATTCGCGATGAGATCTGCTCTGAACATGCGTATGGGTAGTTCGTCAAATAGAGGAAAGCATCGGTTAGTTCCTGCAACTGCGTTGAACTGGTCGTCACTTCCAATCCGCCAAACTGCGGGAACACTTCACCCGGAGTCTGAACGGGCTGGATGATCGCTCCGTTTTGATCTGTGTTCCCATAGGTCGCGAATGCTTCGGTAGTCGCAGGCGTCCACACCGGCAGCGATATTTCTGCAGCGTCCGAGAAACTGCCCGAACTTACGGCGATCTGGAATCTTGTGATGCCGGCCTTCATTGTCGAAACCGGGAACCGGACCTCTTCGCGGGAGTTCGCTTTGACAAGGACGCGTTTTCCGGAAGAAACACTCTCACTACCGCTCGGGTTTCCGCCTGTAGCTCCAGTCAAGATGGCATTAGAGGCTCTAACCGCAACATCGACCGCCATGTCTTTATCCGTCTGGTTCTGGACGACAACGGGCAGTTCGAACCTATCCCCGAAGTTCAAGAACCGAGGCGCACTCGGACGCACCATCAGCGGCTGTTTTGCCGTTATGTTCGATTCCGCTTTACCAAATCGCTTACCTTGATCGACTGAGACCGCCGTCACGCGATATCGCGTTAGATTGTCAGGCAGCTTTACATCAACCGTCGCCCTGCCGTTCGAATCGGTCTTGACCGAAGGTGCGAAGACAGCAAGGGCATTGAAATTTTCACGAAGGTTAATGGGCGAATCGGGCGATGCATCGTCCTTCTCTGCTGCTATTGCATCAGCCGCAAATACCTCCTGTCGTGCAACGCCGGGAGCCATCTTAGCTAATTGCTGCATTGAGCGGCCATTTCGTGCGCCGCCTGTGCTTGAGGTGGGCATCAGTTCACCCGACTTTGGCGGCGGTGGCGGCTGATTTTTGACATCCTCGGGATTTCCGAGCAGTACGTCTTTTCGCAAATGATGATCTGAGGTTCCGGTACTGCGGGCGGTGTAGAAGATCGTCATCGGATCAGCGATCGTGTATCTCGAAAGAGCCAGGACCGCTTCGTCAACAACAATTACTGCAACCTCGCTGTTCGCCACAGGTTCACCTTTTGAATCCTTGACCTGTATGTCGACTTTTGTCTCACCGCCCGGCGCGAGCGTCTTTTCCTTTGGTTCTGCCTCGACCGTCAGCTTTCGCGATTCAGTCGAGATGGAAAGATTAATATTGCCGCTTGCGTATGCCGGGCGATTTGCTAACTTCGGATCGACCTCACCCTTGTCATTCTGTCGAACTGCCGTACCTACAAGATCGACCTGAGCAAAGATATTCGGCAGATACTTTTCTTCGATCGGTATCTTCAGGGTCATCGACGAATCCTTCATCGAAAACCGCTCTGTTTTCACAATGCCGTCCCGCCTCAATGTCAGCACGCCCTCAGCCGGTGTGAAGGGTGAGATAACGAGAAGTTCTGCAACCTCGCCCGGCGCATAGTCCTTCTTTGACGGAATGATCTGAACCTCTTCCTGTTCGACGTTGCGTTTCGGCGGTTGCTTTCCGCCCGGCACCCAAATGGTGAACTCGCTCTCGTTGAAACGCTCGCGGTCATCCATAACGGTGGCAGTAACCGTGTACCGTCCGCCGTTCCAGGCGACGAAGGAGCATTTTGCAGGGTCGGCGGCCTGGCCGCCCGCCGGCGCAGGCGGTTCTGTCGCGGTCGACTTGACCGTGCAGGTCTGTTCATCGACGGTAACCTCAGTCCAAGATCCCTTATCGAATTGCCAATCTTTTAATATCGCTTTTATTTCAACGTCGCGACCGGCGATCAGCTTACCGTCAATGTCAGAGACGATCGATTCGACGACCATGTTCTCGCCCTTTTGGACAAAGGTCCGCGGGGTTCGGATGCCGACATACAGTGACGACGGATGAACCAACATCGAAGTTTGGCTAGCCCAGGTCTGACGATTAACGTCCTGAACTGACGCGGATGCCGAGATAGTGTACGGTCGCGGCGGCTTGACCGAGTCGAAGTCGATCTTGAGCAAATGCCTTCCGCTCGCATCAGTCACTCCCTTGAAATACTGTGTCGAACCTCCGCCATACGGCCGGCCGTAACCGCCATAATCATAAAGACGCCACCACGGGACCCAGGTACCGAACGTAAAATCGCCGCGATTCGGCGGTGTATAACTTGTCGGAGTGGCAGTCACCGTCCAGTTTGTTTCTGCATTTGCCAAACCGCCGCCGGCGTAATACTTCGCTTCTACAGAGAGGTCGGCTTTTCCGCTCACGAAATGTGGAGCTTCACTTTCAACCTTTGTCGTCACCTCAAATTCAGGACGGCGAAATTCCTGGATCTGGAATTGATGACCGTAAGTAAAGTTGTTCAAACTGCTGTTCGTTGAAAGATCGATCCGAGCGTAACCAAGATTCGCGTTGTCCGGAATGGTGAATTTGAGATCAAAGGCTCCAAACGCATTGAGTGTCGCCGTTCCCTTTGCGATCTCATTATTCCTGGGGTCCTTGGCCGACCAGGTCAGTCCGTTAGCGGCGTCGCCCAAGCCCTCGACATCGCCAAGCTTGCCCCCATTCACTCGACGAATATAGCCCTTAACGGCAACTTCTTCCTTCGGCTTATACATTTTTCGGTCGTCAAAAACGAACCAACGAAGTGAATCGTATTCCGGTTTCTTGTACCAGTTTCCCGAATCCTGCCAGTAGTACTCCGTATTCTCCGGAAGAAATGCAGTATCCTTTCCTCGCTTTGCGATCAGGAGATTCATCCCTTTGTCCGTCGATGAATCCGGAAGTTGAAGCCGCAGTATCCCGTTCGCGCCGGTGACCGAATCTTGCGCTGGCTGAATGGCTTCACTGGGAGTTTCGGTTCCATCCGGATCGAACGATTCGATATCGTCCGCACTGGGCCCGCCCGAACCCGTCAGCCATTCCCACGCCGATTCGATCCAGCCTTTTTCGGTTATGCTAACCTGTTTGCCGCCAGCTGTTTTCCCGTTCGGGTAGATGGAGAGTTCGACTCCGATCAACGGTTTTCCCGACTTTAGTTCGGTCGCGAAACCGACAAGCTCCTGGTTATCTACAAACGCGTCAAGGCCGATCTGCGTCGCCTGTACCCATGTCAACACACGGGAACGGTCGTATTTGTCACGCTTTATTGTCGGTTCAATATCAAGAATAAGGTTACCGAGACCGTCGCCGCCTAAAGCCTCTGTCAGATCGATCCTCGTTTCGACCATCTCATCGCGAACGCTCTTGATCGGCAGTGTTTTTTCAGAAACAAGTGAACCGGGGATTGCCGGGCGCTGATTATCGTCGTAGTTCAGCCGACGATAGTACTGCATGAATTGATGCCAGTCCTTTGGCTCGACGCGATAGATCCGTACCCGCGCTCCTGTGTGGTTTGTCGAATAGATCGAGAACGAAGGTTTGGCGGTCGGGTCGAGCACGGTCATCGCACCGCCCTGCGCATAAAAACTTTGCGGCGCGGTTCCGACACGGATCGTTGCAACCGCCGGCTGCATTAATTGCTGGCCATAAACGTCAGAAAGCCCTTTATCGACTGTTATCTTGTATGTTGTGTTCCCTTTCTTGTAACCCTGAAAATAGATGTAATTACCAGACGGATAGATACTCAGCCCTTCAACCGCCGGCTCGATCTTCACCATTTCCTTGTTGAACTTTGCCGCGTCGATCGTATTGTTGAACTCTAGATACCACGCCTCGAACGGAGAACAGTTTTTGTTGTCTGCCCAACCGCAATATCCGCGGCTGAATTTGAACGGGCCGTAGGTGTTAAATCCGAATGATTGAGCCGCGGCCGTGGTTATTGGACCTTCGGCCGAGGGCGTGCCCTTCTCAACGGTTACGCTGATCCCCGATGCGGCCGGCAGTGCATCTTCGGTAGTGCCGTCTGAATTTACTGCTCGAAATGCGAGCCAGCGTCCCGGCTGGGACTGTTTCGAATAATAGGAGATGTTTGGATCGGCATTGATCTCCGATTGGGTCGCTAAACGAATGGGCAGTTTGCGGCCACCGCCCGATACTGAAATCATTCGCAATACTGCTTCCGGATCGATCGCCTGATCAAAACGGAGAAACATTAGCGCGTTCCTCCGCGTTGTCTGCGAATTCGGAATCATCTGCTCGACTTTCGGCGGCGGGGTCGTGAACGTCCATACAAAGTCCTTCTGAAGGACGGGCCCCGTTGCCGACTTGGTTCCCGCAGGAACCCGCGCAGTAAACTTGGTCGCCATCGGAAAGCGCTTATCAGTGTCGAACATCAATGTTTTCGTCCCAAGCCAGCGCCAGCGGCCCTCGACATTTGGAGTCAACTCGACCGGAGCAAATTTGGCAGCCTCTTCTTGTGAGGTCACAGCAACCATCGGCTGAGAAAACGTGACGCTAAGATCAGGCGCAAGCGGCACCTCGCCCTCAGGTGAGAATCTCACAACCTCAAGCGGCGTTTTTGCCCCGTCGATCTTCGGAGTTCCTCGCTGTTCATCAGCCGGGAACTTCACGTTTATCCGGTTTCCGGTTTTAGGCGCAGGTAACGTGCCTATACGTTTCGCAAATTCGGCCTTATCATCCGGATCGCTCTTGATCGCGGGCAATCGTCCCAAGACCTTACCGGCCTCACCGTCAGATATTGGGTCTGTTTTTGCCGGCGGCTGTACAACTCGGGTTTCGGCACCGGCTGTACCTTCGCTCAATCGAAATGTAAGTCCGGGAGGAGTGTTCTGCAGCTTCTGTTCCATCGTCTTTCCCAGGATCTGTGCATGTGCCGTAAGACTAAAAGGCGCTATAAAGCTTAAGTATGTTGTCAAAAATAATAGCCAGGCAGTGATCTTTCTCATCTTGTTTCTCGCGGCTCGATCCCAAGCGGACCGTCATAACCTTATTGGATCTAATTTTGGAAGGGCAAAATGGCCCATCTACTGAAGTTGGAACGCGCGGCTTTACGGTTTCTTGCGTGAAACTAGAATTCCTCCAAGATCGCAAGTGCGGTTTCACCGCCGCCCTGTGTAATGTTAACGAGCGAACCTGACGCAAGACGCACCATTCCGCCTTCGACTTCACCCATAAAAAGAAACGGGTCGAAATCCACGGTCAAGCTTTCTATCCGAGCCTCACCATTTGCGAAGACCGGAATGTTGGTCCGCTCGACGTCCGCCCGTTCCTGTACTACGTAGTCTGCTTCCAATGCATGTTCGATCGCATCGTCCCATTCCGATTCCGTGCTTTCCCAACCGAATTTGATCCCTTTACCGCCATAATCGTCGTTCGGCTTTAGAACAAATCGAAACCGTTCGTTCCTCAGGAACTCCAATAGTTCAATGGCATCGTCCCGATAGGTCGTTTCGACATCCCGAACCTTCCTTGTCCAAGGAATATGGTTGTGTATGGCGACCAATTGGTCTGACGTGAAATACCTATGAAACCGGTCGTCACTTAAGATAGCAAAGCTCGATTTCTTATGAGGGATCTTCGATCTGAAAGAATTTGCCATACAGACCGCACCCGCTGAAATGGCTCGCGCGATCGGGTGCGATTCGTCATAACGAGCAAGAAACTCGTGAATTATCACGCGTTTATAAAAGACATCGACTTCAAAATCACCTCGCCGAAGTACCTCGCCGTCGTATTCCAGTTCATCCGGATCGCAGATGATCGTCTTGTGATCCCTGGACTCAAAAAAGTCTCGCAGGATCTCAAACTCGGGACTCGTGTCAACTCCCTCCCAGTCGACAATTGCAATATTTGGATATGCCTTACTGCCTCCGTACTCATGGTAAGCCCGATCCAGTGCTTCAAGCAGCTTGAGTTGCGGTTGAGGGTAGAAATGGGGATATTGGGCGAGAAATTCACGAACCGCCGGGATGCGTGTGTAAAGTGCCTCTAATTTGGCCTGATCCCCGACACCCGCGGGCGTCTCAGCGTTATATTCGAGAAATTTAAATCCGTGGGGACTTAAGAAGGTGTCAAGACGGCTCGTGACCGAAACGCATTCATAACCGGTCTCGAATCGCGCGAAACGCTCCTCGCGGTCGGTCAGGCCCAGCATTCCCATAAGGTCCGGTTCATTAAGGGCCTCGTGTGTCAGGATGTTGAACGCCGAGCTCAATACCCTCGCCGTGTGTCGAATGGCGGCATATTTGGAACCTGCAAGGAAATATGGCCGTAAGAACGGACTAATGGGTCGACTGCCGTGCATGATCCCGGAACGCCGTTGAATTTCCGTCAGTTCTTCAAAGAGTGCCGTATCTGAGCGATGTTCTTGTAACAATTGTCTGTTCAGTTCGCCCAATAATTCGTTGAGATCTCGTGTCATTTCCCTTCTCCGAAGTGCGATTCAAATGTAAACCACTTGCGTCCTGTTTCCCAATATCGACAAGCAACCCAGGTTCATTATTCCCTTCACTAAATTGAATTTCCTGTTATACTGACTTCGGAAATTGCAACTTTGTTATAGGGCTTTTCGTAAGGTTTTCGGCAGGAAGTTCTATTGACCTTTCTTTAGGAGCGGACAGTTAGAAAATGGGATTGTGGGCACGAATTTCTAGAGTTTTCAGAGCTAGCACAGGGGCGGCACTCGACCGGATCGAGAATCCGGAACTTGTCTTGCAGCAGACCATTCGCGATATGCGTGACCGAGTGCCGGAATTGAACAATTCCGTTGCTCAGGTAATGGCTACCGAGCGGCTCCTTGCCAAGAATAAAGATAACCTTGCGAAACAGGTAGTAGAACTTGATTCAAAGATCAAGGCCTCCGTCAAAATGGGCAGGGACGATATCGCTACAGCTTACATAGGGCAGCTTCAGCAGGCACAGGTTGACCTCGAAAGAACTGACGCCCAGTTGGAATTGGCCGCTTCAGCGTCCAAGAACGCATTGAAAGCACGGGACAATTACGTGCTGAATATGAAAAAGAAGACGGCCGAGGCAATGCAGCTCATTTCAGCGGCGAAGCAAGCTAAATTGCAGGAACAGCTTGCTCAGACAATGGAAGGCTTTAACATCGGCGACGACGCATCTACCTTTAACGAGATGCGTGAAAAGATCGAGCGTCGTGTTGCGGCCGCCGAAGCCAAGCTTCAGCTTGGGACGTCGTCTGTTGATTCACAAATGGCCGATATTGAGCGCGAAGCGATGGATATCCAACTTCAAGACAAGCTTCTCGAATACAAGTCGCAGATGGGCCTGCTTGGTGCCGGTTCAGGAAACGCGGCCAGCAAGCAGATCTCTGCCGGTACGGAGCCTGTTAAAGACGAAGACGTTCTGGAACAGGTCATCGTAAACGAGGCCGGCGATTCCGGGCGTTAAGTAAGATAGTTTCAAACTCGACGACCAAGGCGGGCATCGTAGATATCTATGGCTGATCTTGCGCATTACCAGCGGGACTTACAGAAATTCAATACCAGCTACCTTAAGGAAGCAGTAAAGGAACCAATTAATTTTTGGGGTCTTGCGGGCTTTGCGGTTGCGGCGGCGTATTCGTTTAGTGTGATCCCGCTGCTAATAGCCATCATTGCTGAGATCGCCTATGTGATGGTCGTCCCGAATATCCCGTCTTACCGGGCTCTGGTGCAGAATCGAGAGAAGCAGAGACTTTTGAAGGCAGCACACGCGGCACGGGAAAAGTTGATAAAGTCCTTTACACCGCGTGAACGCGAGGCTGTTGAGTATCTCAGATGGCTGAAGGAGAAGATCCAGGACAACTATCGCAAATTTACGGGTGCATCGTCGCTCCCCTCAAACCTAAAACTTCTTGATCAGCGATGGGAAGATTTCGTCGACCTGCTGGATGTTTATCGCCGAAGAAAACAGCATCTGAAATCGATCAACCGACAAGCGGTACACAATCAACTTTCACAGGCATACCGCGCGGCCGAAAGCGCGACCGACGAAAAGACCAAGCGCATTCAGCAAACAAACGTCGAGATCCTTAAGCGACGCATCGCTTCTTTTGACGAGATAGAACGCAGCGTGAAACTCGTCGAAGGACAGCTTCAATCTATCGAGAATTTCTTCAGCTACTTGAATGACGAGATCGTTACGATGTCAACGCCTGAAAAATTCTCGCTGCTTGACTTTGAGCAACTCTCGGATTCGATAGCAATGACCAAGCAGATGCTGGACGCGACGGCGGATGATGTTGGCCAGCTTGATGCCTATAACCGCGAGATGGGAAACTACCAATTGCTTCCCGAAGGCAACCGTTAATCCCTACCGTTCAAACCCTTCGATCAATACGTTTCCGTTGCTCGCAGATGCCGGTGACCTCTGCGGCTCGGCCTTTGGGAGCGCTTGGTCCAGATCGCTGATCGACAATGCGAGGTTGGTGGCATTTGATGCATAAGCAAGGCCAGTTTCCTTTGTAACAAGGCCTTGACGAATATATCGCTCGAGCACTTTGTCAAAGGTCTGCATTCCGTCGAGAGCACCATCGTTCATCGCATCCGTTATCGAACGCCCCTCTTTCTCGCCTTTTTCAATGTATTCGCGCGTCCTCGAGTTCGAAACGAGGATCTCGATCGCCGCAATTCGTCCGCCGCCGATCTTTGGCATCAGTCTTTGCGATATTATTCGCCGGAAGGACTGTGATAGACGTGTTCGGATCACTGCTTCTTCTGATTTTGGAAACACTCCGATTATACGATCGATGGTCTTTGCGGCATCGATCGTGTGAAGCGTCGATAGCACCAAATGACCTGTCTCGGCCGCTTCCAGTGCGACCTCGATCGTTTCTTTATCACGCATTTCACCCACCAATATCACCTTTGGGGCCTGCCGTAACGCGGCACGAAGCGCCAACGCGAAATCGGGTGTGTCAGAGTGTAGTTCCCGCTGGTGGATCGTACTGAGATTGTGATCATGAATGAACTCTATCGGATCTTCGATAGTGACGATGTGATACTTTTTTGTGGCATTGATCAATGCGATGATCGCGGCAAGGGTCGTTGACTTTCCGGATCCGGTCGGACCGGTAACAAGCACAAGTCCGTTCTTTAATTCAGCGGAGTTCATCACCGCCTCGGGAAGGTCGAGTTCCCGCCAGTTGGGCGGCGAAGAAGGAATTACACGCATTACGATCGCGTGAGACCCTCGCTGTTTGAAGATATTCACACGAAACCTGCAAAGTCCGGGAACCCCGTATGAAATGTCGGCCGAGCCCTTCTTTTCAAACGCTTCGAGTCCCTGTTCATTCCCGGCAAGCATTATGTCGGCAAAGGCCCTTATGTGGTGAGGAAGCAGCTTTTCAAGTCCGGCGATATGCACGCCCTCAAGATCGCCGGAAAGCTCTACCTGAGGCGGCCGGCCCGGCGAGAATATCAGGTCGCTTACATTCTCACCGGCGGCGATCATATGCTTCAACACGTTTTGAAACGATTGAACATGGGGAGGCACGGACTGTACGGTCGGCGAAACGGTCATATCCATAGTGGGGTGCGAAGTTATATCGTGCATTTTCTAACCGGGAAAAAGTGGAAAGTGATCTGGAAAATAGAAGGTGTGTGTCGAGCAAAACACGGCTTTGTGGCCGTCCTTAAGATAATAACCCTTTACACAAGCATTTCTCAAGCATTTTTCCATCCTTGCCCGGTCGCTTACAATCGCATAAAATCAAGGATTTCAGTCACGGCTGAATTTGTCGCAATCATTATTTGTTAAGGACCAATTGATCGTATGAAAAGAGTTGGAATATTGGCGGGACGCGAAGTGACGTTTCCCGAGTCTATTATTAAGAGCATAAATGAACGCGGAAATGGCGAGGTCGTTGCCGAAATGGTGACGGTCGGAGGCATCCGCATGGACCAGGAGAAGAAATACGACGTCATAATCGACCGTATTTCACACGAAGTGCCTTATTACCGCGCGATGCTCAAACGTATGGCGTTGGAAGGCACCTATATAATCAACAACCCGTTTTGGTGGTCGGCCGACGATAAATTCTTTAACTTCTCGCTGGCTTCGAAGATCGGCGTAGCTATTCCGAAGACCGTCCTCTTGCCGCAGCACGCCTATATTAAGGACATTACAAGCGAAAGTCTGCGGAACCTTGAATTCCCGATCGATTGGGAGGGGATCGTCAATTACGTCGGCTTCCCTGCCTTTCTCAAACCTCACGACGGCGGCGGCTGGAAGAATGTATCGAAGATCCATTCTCTTGAAGAGCTTTGGTCCGAATACAACCAGTCAGGCACACTCTGTATGACCTTGCAGGAAGGTATCGAATACGACCATTTCGTTCGCTGCTATTGTGTAGGACAGGAAAAGGTGTTGATCATGCCCTACGATCCGTCAAAGCCCTACCTCAGCGGTATGCAATATGTGAACATTGACAATTACTTAACTCCAGAAGTCCACAAACGTGTCGAGCAGGACGTGATCACGATCTGCAAAGCACTCGGCTACGATCTGAACACCGTCGAATTCGCGATAAAGGACGGCATTCCCTATGCGATCGACTTTATGAATCCTGCTCCGGACGCTGAACTTGCCTCCGTCGGTGAGTATAACCACAACTGGATCGTAGAGAACATGACCGAGTTCATCTTCAAAAAACTTAAAGAAGGCTTCGACACTCCGGAATATTGCTGGTCGGCAATGCTCAATCCTCCGGTGAGAGCCAAGGCAGCTGTGAAAGCAAGTTCGGAGAAATCTGAAGTCAGAACGCCCTCCAAACCAAAGGCAGAGCCTACTTCGAAGAAAGCAGCGAAGAAACCGGTTACCAAACGTTCCAAACAGTAAGATGCTGATTTGTTCTCTTGAATGGCCGTGTCCCGATCTGGGATACGGCCATTTTTTATGATGGACTATTCTGTGTCAACGAGATCATACGGAATGCGTGTTGAGAGCATGTGTCCAAGCAAGATCGACGCGGCCCATACAGATAAGGCAACGATCGAAACGGCCCAACCAATGTTCGCTATTAAACTGTCACCCGTAAGAATTCCAAGGATGATCGCCGGAAATCCAACGATGGCGATCCTGAGTGAAGAACGTTTCACAGAATCCAATGTGTCGAGAAGATTCATACGGCTGATCTCGAGTTCCATATATTCTTCATCATCGTTCAGGCGAGAAAAATACTCGATCTCATTTTTCGTCCATCGGCGAAGAGACGGAGCCTTTGCTAATTCTCCGGCCGCGCTGAAATTGTGGATAACATGCGCGATCTTTCCTTCGTGGAGAGCTATCTCGGCTAGGCCGATCATTGTCCTAAAACGTTCTCCCGCCTGCGTGACCGCCTTCTTAAAAACGTATGCCGCACGACGCCATTCGCCGAATTGAAAATACCCCTCGCCTATCCTGGCGAGCAACTCGCCGTCGCTACCGGCCCGGCGTTCCGCAAGCCGAACCATTGCCAAAGCACGGCGTTCCACCGTTTTATCCCTTTGAGTCCGGGCGTAGGAACGCAGACATAGGGCAAAATCGAATAGCAATCTAGCGTCACGGGGCATTAGCAGCATTGCCCTTCGAAACGCTTCGATAGACTGCGGCAATAGGCCCGAGACTCTGAGCTGGTTTGCCAGATGATGCAGCTGGATGGCTTTTTCGTTTGTATCCCCATTTTCCGGGATCCTCTTGTTTACGACCGCCTTTTTGCCAAATTCCTTTAAGCTGCTCTCAAGTATTTCCGCGGTTGGGATCTTCTCTTCTCGTGCACGACGCTTGATTTCATGCCTTTCAGCAAAATTGTCGCGTAGTTCGATTGAGCGCTGATCCAGCAGTTCGGAATCCAACAACGGTAGAACAGTCTCGATAAACGGGCCGTATCCATTTCTGCCGGAATGGATTGCGAAAACCTTTCCTTTTCCAAATAGTGCTGTTCGATAGGTATAAATGTGATTACCGCCGCGGCGAATGGTGCGCAGTATATTTGTTTGTACCATCTCAACATCGCTAAGTTTTATGCGGTCACGTGTGCTTGTCATTAACGCCCACATCCGGGGAAACACGCCCGTCCTTCGAATACGCTTTCCGTCGAAAACCACGCGGTCAAAGAAGGCGAGCAATGGCAAGGTGACCCAGGCGACACTGAGAAGGGCGAGAGCCGTCAATTCCAGTTCCAGGTACAAAAGGTACGCCGAGCCGAACGACACGAGAAGTAAGATAACGAGGTAATGCAGGGGCGCGACGCGCACGGCGACCGGCTTAACTTTGTCGCTCCTATTTACAACTGCTTGGGAATTCTCGTCCAACATTGTCTAGTTGCTATTTTATTACTAATACTTCGAATGGGAAAGGAAATCTCATTCTCGGAAGACAGATCAGCGATTCCCGTATGTTGAACGAAAAAAGGCCGCCGACTCCGGCAGCCTTCCCATAGACTCAAACTTAACCTCAATGGTCTAGAAAGGACTTTCCATCGGTTCCTGCGGCTGCTGAGGAAGTTCCTTCGCTTTTGCCGGATCTAACTGTTCGAGTTTTTCCTTTGCCGATTCAGCCGTGCCCGAAAGAGGTACAGCCTTGCCATCCAGGTCTTTCGCTTCTGTCGCGGATTTAACTAGATTGAACAGCAGGTCCGCTGCCTCCTGTTTCTTGCCTTGCTTTTCGTATATCGAAGCAAGCTGGAAGTTCACAGTTTCTTTAGAGACTATGGGATCGGACATACCGGCTAGAGCCGAATATTGGGCGGCGGCTTCATCGAGTTTTCCGTCGGTCTCTAGTGCCTGGGCTAGTGCGAACTTCGACATCGTTCCGACCTCGCCGCTGCCGCCGGCAAGTGTTTTTAGTTCAGCGATCGCTGCGCCACGGTCAATATAAAGCCGATTTACCGCGATGAAGTACTTTGCCTTTTCGCCGGCCGCCCCGCCAAATTTGTCCACCACCGCTTGAAACTCAGCTATAGCGGCTTCGGCACGCTCTTTTTCGGTCTTAAAAGTCTTGCCGGGCGTACCTGCCGGAGGCGATACATCGGTTACGCGTGCCTGTGAGGTCTCGATAGCTTTGCCAAGGTCTGCTTGGGCGGCTGCATTCGTACGGCCATTCCACGAGAAGATGAACCAGACGATGATCCCAATTACGGCAAGTGCGCCGATCCCATAGAGAATGTTCTTCTGATGTCCCTCGACCTTTTTGCCAAGTTCCTCGACCTTTGCCCCAAACGTGTGTTGAAACTCGTCCTGATACTTGACCTTGCCCTTTGTTTCCGTTGCCGCGACCGTGATCGGTTCGAGACGTCTCTTTTTTCTTGCCATCGTCAAAAAAACTGCAATTTTAAGCTTTACAGGCGTTATATAATTGCCGATAGGCACGCCAGTCCAAAAGTGTAAATGTACCGTAAAACCGTTAACAGAGCAAATAACGCGACTAATAACCCTTTGATCAAGGTAGGGATCGAGGTATTGGTTTTCTTACATCTCGACGGGAACAAAATTCGAACTTTGGTGTCTAACCTACAGGCCGGCTCTTTGTGCGGCCTGCTGGTTTCCGGTTTTGGATCGTTTCGATGGCGCGTCCGGGCACTATGATCTTCGGCAAATCGATAGCATTTGACCAGGAAGGTCTCGGTGACACCGCTTCGGCGGCGTACAGTTCCCTTGCCCTTTCTGCAGCTCAGAGCGAACAAATTGAACGATTGAGAAATGGCGATCCGGAGGCTTTTGACAATCTTGTGACCCGGTATTCCGGCGATGTTTACGCGGTACTTTTTCGTATTACCGAAAATGCCGAGGACGCTGCTGACCTGACCCAGGAGACCTTTCTGAGTGCCCTTAAGGCGATCAAAAACTTTCGTGGAGACTCGGAACTCAAAACCTGGTTGATCAGAATAGCGATAAACCACTCGAGGAATCGATTTCGGTGGTGGAAGCGCCGGCGGCGTTCGGAAACGATCTCGCTAGACGCGACGATCGGCGAAAGCGACTCGAATGTCGGCGAATCTATCTCTGGAAATACTGAGTCCGCCGAAGATACTGTGTTGCGTCATGAGCGCGAAGTGGCCTTGAGGAAAGCACTTCTACAACTGCCGGAACATTATCGCGAGGCAATTGTACTATGCGATATCGAGGGACTGAGTTACGACGAGATCGCGACCGCACTCGACATAAATATCGGAACTGTCAAATCGCGGATCGCACGCGGACGTGACGAACTTAGGAAACGTCTGGTTGCTCTTTAACAATTGATTGAATGGCCGCCTCGCCCCGGCTTCATTTTTGAAGACTGAAAGATCGGTGCCAAACGATAGGTCAAAAAAAGGAACGAGAGGTCGGCAAGCGAGTGGAGAAAAGCTGAACTTTGGTGAAGTTTATTTGAAATGACCAGCAAACAAGAAAGACTTCGCCGGAAAAAAGCTGATCGATACGAACGGTCGATAACGAGTTGCCTTACCGAAAGGTGAGACAGCCGGGGTCAGCCGGCCATTCAATCAACGAGATCCGGCATCCGACAAGATTGCCAGGATAGGCAGCAAATCGAAATTTGCTGAAAACCAAAATGAAATGCAGTGAAGTAAAATCTAATCTGCCGCTTTACCCGGATGATGTTCTTTCGAATGAAGAACGCTTCGCGCTTGATGCTCATCTTGATATTTGCCCTCTTTGCCGGCAAGATCTCGCTGACCATCAATCTCTCCGCAATGAACTGCGCGGTCTTTCACGTCCAATACTTTCAGCCGGAAAGCTGGCAAGTTTGAGGACTGCCCTCGCAAGTGAACTTCGGCCGTCTTTTGCCGGCCCCGCGTTCCACCTGCTGGAAACGAGACGAGACTGGTTAGGTACTTGGTTTGTTCCGTCAACCATCGGCACATTCGCTTCGGTGATCTTCGGGACCTTTCTGTTGTGGGGAATCCTGTTCACGGCGCCGGATCCATCACTGTTTGTTGCTGCCACAAAAGATGATCCAAAGGCTTCGATAATGCTTGCAGGCAACAACACGATGCTTGGGCCGGACGCCTTGGATCTATCGCCGTCCGAATATGCTTTTTCACGCCATGCTATCGCCGGTGAGTCACCAAGCATCAATCCGCAGGGAGCCCTTGTTGCACTTACCAGATCACTCGTACGCGGCAAAATGGAAGACGAGGAGGTTGTCGTCGTCGCAGATGTTTTCGGGAATGGGCTTGCAAAGATAGCTCAGGTTGTCGAGCCGTCTGATGATGATCGATCGATCCGGCAGTTGCAGCGTGCTCTTGAATCAGACCCCGTTTACGCTCCTTTCGTACCGGCTAGCTATGACCAGCGCTCGGAGACTATGCGTGTCGTACTTAAGATACAGAACGTCAATGTGAAGACCTGGCTTGATTCGCCAAAACGTTCGCTGCCGGAACGCCGGCGATCTTAGCTGTCTCCTTTTGCTTAGAATCCGAAAAGTTTGTACTGTCGAACCCTTAGCTTATGAACGGGTTAAACAGTACTTTTTCTATTTTGGACGATATACAGAGACACGCTGCCGGAGTCTTCGACTCGTTGGCCGAACAGATGCTTGGAAAGCCTCACACTCTGCGGGACGGTACTGAGCACGATGCTGTAGAACTCCCGCGTGACCTTGCAGCACACGACAACGTTCAGACCGAATGGTGGTATTACACCGGCCATGGGAAGACCGACTCAGGTAGAGAGTTCGGGTTTGAGTGGGTCTTTTTTAAGAGACGTACCGACCTGGACAGATTCGCTGTTGTCCCCCTTCGTCTGATCGGAAATCCTTTCTATTTTGCTCATTTCGCCATTTCAGACATCCGCGAAAGCCGTTTCACATATTCCCACAGGAAAAGTGCGAACGGCCCCCTCGATGCTCCGGCTTCTGCAAGTAAAGCCCGCTATTATCTGAACATTGGTGATTGGACGGCCCGCGAATCGCATGGGCTTCACATGCTTCGGGCGTCCTTAGACACATCTACGACCTTTGAAGTTGCTCTAAAACCAACAAAACCCGTCGTTCTGAACGGTTTCGATGGTGTTTCCTTTAAAGACGAAGGAGAGGCGTCACGTTATTTTGCATACACCCGTATGGATGCCGATGGCCACTTGGTAATAGACGGTAAACCTGAACATTTCACGGGGTCGGCTTGGATGGACCGCGAATTCGGCACGTGGGCACCGACCGAAAATCAAAAGGGCTGGGACTGGTTTTCCATCCAGCTCGACAATAATTGTGAGTTAATGTGCTATCAGCTTCGCGACAGCCAGGGTAACGTTTCAAGCTACTCAAGCGGTACTTATGTGGATGAAGTTGGGAATGCTACGCGGCTTAGTTCAGATGACTTCAGCATAAGACCGGTTGGAGTCTGGAAGAGCCCGGTCTCGGGCGCGGAGTATCCAAGCGTTTGGAAGATCGAGGTTCCGAAGTTTGGACTCGATCTCCGGGTCGTGCCGGTGATCGAAGATCAGGAATTAGATACTCGTGGAACCACGATGATAGTTTACTGGGAAGGTGCATGCCAAGTTAGCGGCTTCTCAAACGGCAACAACATTTCTGGAAAAGCCTATGTCGAACTGGTCGGCTATGACCGGTCTCACGAGAGCCCGAACCTTGCCTATTTTCTCCTGGGAAACCCAAATGAAATACTAGGAAAACTTGGCTTCAAACAATAAAGGAGGACCATGACTGTCCTCCCTCTGGCCGAAAACGAATTCGTTATTTTATTACATATTGTCGATCTCGGCCTTTAGCCGATTTGCCAAAGCCGCATCCAAAGGCAAAAGCGCATTGTACTGTTCAAGTGCCGCCGCTTTGTTATTAAGCCTGATCTGGATGATCCCGCTGTTGTACCTTGCTCGAGTAAAACGCGGGCTAAGGTCCAAGCATTTTTTATAGGCATCCAGAGCCTTTTCCGGCTGATTATCCGCAAAATACGCATTACCGAGCAGATAAAATCCATCCGAATAGTCAGCGTTTTCTTTGGTGAATTTCAGAAGCCCGACCACTGCCCTATCGAACGCTCGCGAGGCCTCGGCCGACTTGCCTTGGTCGCGGTACGCCCTCCCGAGATAAAAATACGTTTCGCCGTCGTTCGGATTCAAGCGCAGAGCGTTGTTACAAGCGGTGATCGCGAACTGGGTCTGTTTCAGGTCATTGTATGCCCGGCACAGATTTGTATATCCGAGATAAGAGTTAGGCAGCAGCTTTATCGCGGCCTGCGACGCGTCGACAGCATTTTGATGCTGTTCCGCAAGGCTATAGTACCAGCTGATATCCGTAAAGAGGTTGCCGTCATTCGGCCATATGCGAAGGGCGCGTTTCATGATATCTATCGCATCCGTAAAACGATTTTGAGACCGGTAGATATCGCCCAGAGACCTATAAACAGCCAGCGTCTCGGGTTTTGCCGCAAGGACTTTCGTGTATGCGTCGATAGCAACGTCGTACTTTTTCAGCTTATGTGCAGCATCACCCAAAAGATAGAACGACTCGGTGATGAACCGGGTCGGCTTTGCGACCGCCATCCCGGCCGCAGCCTCTTGGGCCTTCGTGTCACCTAATGCAAGCTGAACCTTGGCTATACTATAGTAAAGATCCCCGTCGTTTGGTGTTCCAAGTACCGCTTTCTGATATGCATCCAACGAGGCCTGATAATTTGCCTTTTCAAAGTTAATGTCGCCTGCGGCTCGTAATAACATCTGACTGCTCGGTTCCGATTGGAGCCCCAGATTTATATCAGACAAAGCAGCGTCAAAATTCTTCTTTTCGTAATTCAGATACCAACGGACCTTTGCAATTTCAACCGCCGGGTGGCCTTGTTCCTCCGCGAGGTTCAGCTCGGTAAGTGCCAGGTCGTATTCCTTCAGATAGTAATGAGCGTAGCCTTTCCAAAAGTGTGCCCCGGCATTTCGCGGGACGATCGCTATTGCCTGGGCGTATCTTTCGATCGCGATCCGATAGTTCTTATTTCGAAAGGCCCTGTTTCCCTGTTCAACAAAGTCGTTGGACTTTTTGATGTCCTTTTTCGACGGCTGTTGAGCGAAAGCCATTCCGGCGCATAAGGCCAAGATCAACGGAAAGATCATTGACAAAACTGCGTGATTACTGAACCTTCTCATAAACTCTCCCAACTATTGAAGAATATCCGGCCCCGGCTTCTTTGTAGGCGCGGGCTTTGCCGTTTTAGATGGCTGCGGCTTTGGAGTCGGCCTTGTTCCTGCCGGCGTCGGTCTCGTGTCCGGCCTCTCAGCGGTGCCGCCCGGAGTATCGATAGGCCTCGGTGTCGGTGTTGGCTCGACCATCAGGCTGTTCGAATTTGAATTCGAATTCGTGTTGTCCGCACCAGACAGGTCAGATGGGGTCGGTGTCGGCTCAGGTGTTGGAGTTGGCGTCGGCAGAGGTGTCGGCGATGGGGTTGGTTCGACGATCGTTCCGCCAGCGTAGTAATTCGCGTAGTAGTAGTAACCGCCGCCCAGAACACCCAGCATAAGAGCCAAAACCACAAAAAGGCCGCCGAGGATCGCAATGATCTTCCCGGTCGAACTCTTTTTCGCGGGAGCTGCGGTTCTGACAGCCGGCTGAGGGCTATGGAACTGGTTTTGCGATCCAACCGCCATTTCCTGCATCGGAGCACTCTCCGGCGATTCTTCCGAGCTTTGCGAATATTCAGATGGCTGACCGTAACTTGACTCTTGACCAGATCCCTGAAAAGCAATGTAGGGAGTAGTTGCCTCGGGTGAGAACCCTTCGTTCATTGCACCCGTTTCCGCCGTCTGCTCGGCCGAATATGAAGCATAGTCCGTCGTCAAAGCAAAATTCTCTTGTTCAACTGGGGCGGTCTCTACCGGTATGTTATTTACCGGAACGGGTTCATACTTAGGTTCTTCCTGAGGCGGGATCGGCAAAGAATTAGACCCGGCAATAAACACTTCTGTCTTTACGTCCGACTGTCGGATCGAATCACCCGTGACTGCATTTTCGTTTCCGGAGGCCGCGCTCGGATAGGAACTGACTTTTGAGGTCGGTTGGGCAATGCTCTCCGAAAAGCCGGTATTTGAAACGTTTGCCGAAACAGGATTAGAGATCGCACGGAGCGATTCCGGATCCATTACCTCGGTCGCCTGGAACGATTCATCATTTGTCTGAGAATCGGCCGGGGCGCTTTCGACGCCGCCGTTGATCACGACCGTCTTCGCGGACATTGCTTCCTGCATTTCCGAAAACGCCTTTCGGAGAGCTTTTTGCATTTCCCTGGCGTTATCAAACCGTTTTTCCTGGCTGACCTCCATACCTCGAAGGATCACCGCAGAAACCGTGTCCGGCACTTCGGGATTGATCGCACTGATGGGCGTTATCGGGTCCGGCATGCCGTTGAGCATTGCATCTGCCCTGCTCAAAGCATCAACCGGAACGACATTTGTCATGAGCTGGTAAAGTGTTGCCGAAAGCGAATACAGATCGCTGCGGGCACTCGTGCCGATCCCGCGTATCTGTTCCATCGGGGCATAATGCGGCGTATAACCTACAACGCTTCCTGTACTTCCCGAACTTGACCCGCCCGACACATTTGTATTCCCGGTGGAGCTTTTTGAAAGTCCGAAATCAAGAAGAATAATATGATTCTCGTCCGTGAGCTTCAGGTTTTGAGGCTTAATATCCCTATGGATGATCGGCGGCTCATGAGAATGAAGATAGGAGAGGGCGTCCAGAAGCTGATCGGCCCAAAACATCACCCAACTCAATGGAAACGGTTTCTGCAGCGTCTCTATCCGCTTTGAAAGGTCATCGCCGGAAATGTGCTCCATTACCAGGAATTGCTGATCGTTTTCGGCAAAGTGGTCGCTTACCTTCGGCAGTACCGGATGTCTGAGCCTAGCAAGGACTCTTGCTTCTCGTTCGAATGCATTTCCAAGCATCTCATCGCCAGCAAAGAATGTTCGCTTTATTGCGACGGCGCTTCCCAGACGCTGGTCAACGGCGAGGTAAACCTCCCCCATACCGCCCTTGCCGATCAGGTGGACGATCAAGTAGCGGTTTTGGATCAACGTGTTCTGGCCAAGTGGTTTCATCTTTTTAAGAATTTATCGGTATCAGAAAAAGCGGGTAGAACGATCACGAAACGTTTATTTTCAGTTATTTTGATGCAAACATCAACAGTTACAGCCAAATTATTTTGAAAGCGGGTTTCAAAGTTCCCACATCAATTCTCTTTGAAACTCATCGGATTTTCCTTGTGTTGCCAACATCGCTCCCCGCGATTTTTCACACGGCGCGAACATGGTGTTCCCTTCTTTGTCCTGGCACCGCAATAGTACACGACCTCCGATGCTGTCGACGGTCCTTTGATCGAAGGCGAGGAGACCTCTGTCGATTGCCGTTCCACCAGCGGAACCGTCGGAGTTAAGATCGTGTTTTCGTCAGCTGGTATTTGCCTCGGTTGGCTCGCAGTTGTCGGTTCGGTCAAGGATGACGATGGATGCTGGACGTCTGCGGACCGGACCGCCCTCGATCTCGTCGGATCTTGTGTGCTCCTGTCTGAACCGAAAAAAGTTCCGAAAGCAAACATCGTCGAAAGGGCGCCGAGCAAAACAACAGTCCTCGGTAATAGATCGAATTTCCGATTCTCTAATGCGCACACCTCACAGAATCTCCGACTGGTCAGTAGATTCCAATCGATCCTTTGGATCGGTTCGCCGCAGTTACAGCAGAAATTCGGTTTGTAGATCATCCTTACTCTAGCCTTCTGTCCGTCAAAGATCTCATCGGTTAAGCAGAGATTGTCCGTAGTATAGGCTAATAAGGAAGTTCGGAAAAGGCATAAATTCGGGTCCGATCCATACAACTAGATTTCCAGATCGTACGTCAGATTGCTAGAGTTTGTATGACCATGTTCAGATACCAGGCATTATTCTTTTTATTGATCCTTTTGTCTTTGACGGCTTTCGCCCAGATCGACGACCCGGTCAATGTCGACACGGCCATTGTCAGGGTGAACATCGGCGTTGTTAACAAACGCGGCCAGTCGATCACAAGCTTGGATAGATCCAATTTCAAAGTGTTTGAGGACGGCGTGAAACAAGAGATCTCACATTTCGAACTGTCCACTGCGCCGTTCAGTGTTGTCATGATGCTTGATATGAGCGGATCGACCAAGAGTTTCAGGCAGAATATCGCATTGTCGGCCGCGCGGTTTCTTGACGCTCTTGCACCCGAGGACCGCGTTTCAGTGATTGAGTTTTACAGCAAGGTGAATGTGCTCAACGACTTTACGACGGATCGGCGGACCGTTCTTCATTCGATCTCGGCAGCAAATGGTTCCGGAGACACAAATCTATACAAAGGGATCGAGATCGCGCTTGAAAGACTTGCGAAAGAAGGAAACCGCAGAAAGGCGATCGTTGTTCTTACCGACGGCGTCGATACGAAAGCAAAAAACCAGGATCGAGACCTCCTAGCCAAACTGAGCGGGACAGAACTTTCGTCCGCGATCAAGCCGGAGCAAAACGAAGCTCTTAATAAGATACTTGATCGGTCTGACAAACTTGGGGTTACCATTTATCCGCTTGCATTGCCCACTGGCGATCCGGCAAAGCTTGCCGACCCAACCCCGCTGCAGGTCGCAATGTATTCGGCCGCTCGTTCTCGACTTAAGTTGGTCGCTGACCGGACCGGTGGGACACTTAATTCGATCACGCGTCTCGACGAGATGGGAAGGTTGTATGCGCTTATCGCCGCCGATCTCCGCACTCTTTACACCTTGGAGTACCAACCTGCGAATCCAAAGCGAGACGGCAAATGGCGAACCATTCGGGTCGAGGTTTCAGAACCGGAACTTATAGCACGGTCGAGGCAAGGGTATTTTGCAAGATAGTTACCTTGACACTGATTATAGGTATTTTGTAGTCTAGGGGTTCGCTTTGGGCACCCGTAGCTCAGCTGGATAGAGTACTTGACTACGAATCAAGGGGTCGCATGTTCGAATCATGCCGGGTGTACCATCTAAGATTTTGAGGCAGGCCGATGGGTCTGCTTTTTTTTGTGACTTGTAAATTTTCATTACGTCTTTTCTCGTTTGAATATCGCCTCCAACTGCTCATAACCAAGATTCTAGCTGCCGTTCGTTCCCCGAACTTTCAGCCGATCGATCCGGACAGCCTCGCCGCTCAATTGGTAATACCCCTCCGCTTACCCTGGCCAGAATGGTCATAGCTATTGAGCGACGTTCTCGACTGGGCGACCGTCAGATATACTTCATTCCGTGTGCATATTTGTTGACGCAAGCCAGTTCTCGCGCACATTTTACAAGAAATCGTCTATTTCCACTTGCATTGATTGGTAAAACCAATTATGCTCCTCGGAGTCTAATTCCATAAACAAAAAGGACTCCAAAATAGGCAGGAAGAAAAAATGAAAGTCAACTCGCTTTTTCGGTCCGGAATCATTGTTTTCACTTTCTTGCTGATCGCTGCGGCAACCTCAGCATCGGCACAGGAATTCCGCGGCACAATATCAGGTTCGGTCACTGATCCTAACGGCGCCGCCGTTGCAGGAGCGACAGTTACGGTTAAGAACAAAGAGACAAACATAAGCTCAACCGTGACGACTAACGAGAGCGGGACTTATACGGTCCCCTTTCTGTTACCAGGCATCTACAGTGTCTCGGCGACGAGCAGCGGCTTCAAGACTTCGAGCCGTGAGAATATTGCGGTCAAGGTGGACGACCGGCTGAGTGTTAACTTTCAACTCGAGATCGGTACATCGGCAGAGGTGAATATCATCGCCGATACCGAACTTCTCGATCGAGGAACGGTAACGATAGGAACCTCGGTTAGCCAACGCCAGATCGAGGAACTGCCGCTTGCGGAAGGCGCTCCCTATACGCTAGCGACACAGGCTCCAGGCATCAATTACACAGGCGACCCGAATTTCCAAGGGCCGACGGCTAACGGCAACTTAGCCGGTTTTCGATCGAATGGCACTTCCGGAAACCAGGTCAACGGTTCGGGCGGAAACGTGATCAACCTCGACGGTTCGCCGAACCTTGCCTATGACGGCCAGGTCGCGTTCACACCTCCGTCAGCCGCGACGCGGGAGTTCAAGGTGCAGACGAACAGTTTCGACGCTCAGATGGGATTCACCGCCGGTGCAACGGTCAGCGTTGCGACCAAGAGCGGCACGAACAAATTTAGTGGAGAGGCGTATCTCTACGATCGCGACAAAAGCCGAACCGCGAACAACTTCTTTAATAATAAGGCCGGTATCGATCGCCCCGAAAGAAAATACAACCGTTATGGGGCAACGGTTGGCGGACCCATATTCAAGAACCGCACGTTTTTCCTTTTCTCATATGAGCGTCAGAAAGACAATGTCGCTCAAACGACTACGTATTCGGTACCAACGTTATTGATGCGTCAGGGTAATTTCTCGGAACTCGCTTATCCTATCTATGACCCGGCGACGGCTTTCATGGGAAATAGCAGCTGCGGAACGACGGGCACCCTCAATCGCGTATGCCGGACAGCATTTCTGAACAATATTATTCCCTCTGACAGGATGTATGCTCCAGCGAGAGCATTCATGAATTTCTTTCCCGAGCCCAATTTGCCGGGCGTTCAGAACAACTACATCACGGACCAAAACCTTAATCGCCCGTACAGGTCATATTTGGTCAGGATCGATCACAACATCAACGACAAGAACACTCTTTTCGGAAAGTTCTATCACAGCCGTAATACAGAAGACCGATATAACCTGACGATGGAGCCCGATTCGATCTTTCGGGGATTCGAAAATCGTAGGAACAACGGCGGAAGCGCGACATGGACCTCAACCCTGACCTCGAACCTGATACTTGATCTACGCGGAAGCTGGGCTATGTTCAAACTTCGGAGGTTTCAGGACGGCCAGCCCACGGCCGGTGAACTTGGGTTCACAGGGATCCCAACAAACCGGCAAGGATTCATATTCCCTCGATTCAATTTCACGAACTTTTTGACGGTGGGGTCGCTCCGCTCTGATTATAACGACGGCCGTGAACGTCCTTTCGATATGTTCACGCTGCAGCCGACGATAACCCAGATATGGGGCAACCACACTCTCAAGTACGGTTACGACTTCCGCCGCCTGCACGAAACGTTCGATTATCAGGGTAATGCCGCTGGCTCATTCACGTTTCAGGGTACCTACACGATGCAGAATTCCAGCTCGGGCAATACGGAACGCGATCGTCCCGGACGTGAACTTGCGGCGTTCCTTCTTGGAATCCCTGCTTCCGGTTCGATCGACAATCCTCAGATATATGATGTTTCCTCGAAGTATCACGGTTTCTTCGTCCACGACGACTGGCGTGTGAATTCTAAACTCACGCTCAATCTCGGAGTCCGTTATGAATTCGAAACAGGCTATCAGGAGAAGGAAGGACGTATGGTCGTAGATTTCGACCGAACGGCAACTAGCCCGATCCAGGCTCAGGTTCTTGCAAACTACAACGCGAACATACCGGCAGGTGTTCCGATCGCTGCTTTCCAGAATCTCGCGGGCGGATTTGTATTTGCGAACGACAAGTCACAGGCAAACCAAAAGGCTGACATGAACAACTGGCAGCCACGGGTCGGATTCTCATACGCACCTGACCAAAAGACAGTTATCCGTGCTGGTTTTGGTATCTTTACGGCTCCGTTCCAGATCATTACTCAGAATGTGATATTCCAACCGGGATTTTCGACCGGTACGACATTCACGCCAACCACAAACAACGGCCTGACGTTCATTGCCGATCTTAGAAATCCGTTTCCAAGCGGGATCCTGCCGTCGTTGGGCAGCTCGCAGGGACTGATGACGTTTGTGGGGACAGATCTCACATCGGTTGGAAACAACGGCCCGACAAGCGTGATCCTTCAGAATGATCGCAGGAACGCTAATTATGCCAGGTTCATCGGAGGAGTTCAGCGTGAGATCTGGGGCGGCATCGGTGTCGAGGCGACCTATGTTTATTCGCGTGGATATGACCTCTCGGTAAACCGTGAGCTGAACTACATTCCGCGGAATTGTGTTCGCTCAACAGACGGCCTTCCGTGCCTTATCGACCTTGCAACCGCAAATCCGGCAACTCTCGTTGCAGATCTTGCAACTGCCACAACTTACTTAAATGCAACCGTCCCTAACCCATTTAGGACGCTTGTACCGAGCAGCGCTACCTGGAACTCTTCCACGATCGCACGACGCCGATTGCTTACCGCATTCCCGCAGTTTGGAAACGTTTCTGTCACCGAATACAACGGAACGAGTGATTTTCATTCCGTTCAGCTTCAGTTCATGAAGCGGTTTACAAAGGGCCTATCGTTAAACGGTTCATACACATGGTCGCGTGAGCATGTTAAGAACCAGTACCTAAATCCCCAGGACACCGAATTAAATGATTCGATCTCGACTAACGAACGTCCGAACCGATTCACGTTCTCGGGAATCTATGAACTTCCGTTTGGCAAGGGCAGAGCGATCGGCAAGGATTGGCATCCCATCGTGGATGGCATCCTCGGCGGATGGCAGATCCAGGGACTTTTCGAAAGGCAAGACGGCGAACCGCTGCTGCTCCCGAACCTGTACTTCAACGGCGATATCAGCCAGTTGACGAGCTACCTTGGCAAGAAGGATCCGAATGGCCTCCGTTACGGAATTGATGTCAACGCTTGGGAAACCGGGGGCTTTGCCATAAATGGAACCGTTCCCGGCGTTGCGAATAACTTCACTTCCGGAAGCGCGATAACGCTGAGAAATGTACCGTTCACCGTGGACGGGCTGCGAAATCAGCGATTCCTGAAATTCGACGTTGGTGTTTCAAAGAACTTCAAGATCCGAGAGGGAATGAAGCTCCAGATCCGAGTGGACGTGATCAATATCTTGAACAGGCCGTACTTCTCATCACCGAACGTCACTCCTTCGAGCAGCGGCTTTGCCCGGACCGTTGCTCCCGTTCGACAACCGCCGCGTGATATTCAGATCGGAGGACGGTTTACCTTCTAAAGGCAACCGTAAGCTGCGTGTTAATACGGTGCGCCGCAAGAGGAACCCGAAAAGTTGCTTTTGCGGCGCAATTTTCTTTCGATCATCTGTTGCAGTTTGCATCGAATGCCAGGGCGACCAAGGGATGAGATCATTAGCCATACTCACAGTCTTCATTTTTTTCCTTGCGGCTGCGGCTTCCGCATATAGCGGTGGATGTGATTTTATTGTCTCGGCAAATGGCAACAGCGAACTTCGGTCAGTACAGGAGGCCGTGAACAAAGTCCCGCCGGGAAACCCGGGACGCTGCATCATAAAGATCAGGCCCGGAACATATGACGAACAGGTCCGAATCCCGGCGAACAAACCTTATATCTCATTCATCGGCGAGGATGCTTCGACGACGAAGCTGACCTTCAAGATCTCGAACAAGGAAGCCGGTTCGACTTCCGCCGCCTATGCGACCTATATTGGCGGGCACGATTTTCACGCTGAAAATATTACCTTTGAAAATTCATTCGGGACCGGTTCACAGGCAGTAGCCGTGTTGGTCGAAGCCGACAGAGCGATATTTCGGAAATGCCGTTTCCTTGGGTGGCAGGATACGCTGTACGCAAAAAACGGAAGGCAATACTATGTCGATTCGTACATCGAAGGTCACGTAGATTTCATCTTTGGGCAGGCTGCGGCGGTCTTTGAGAATTGCGAGATACACAGCAAAGCTGACGGTTACATTGCTGCACCAATGCGATTTGCAGCGGACGAACCGGCAGGATTTATTTTCAATAAGTGCCGTTTGACCAGCAGCGATACGAAAAATGGCATTTATCTCGGGCGGCCGTGGCGCGACTATGGCCGCACCGTTTTTATCAACACACGGATGGACGCGCAGATCCGTCCGGAGGGATGGCATCACTGGGAGCCGCAGCGTGAGAAGACGGCCTTTCTTGCCGAATACGGTTCAACAGGTCCAGGTGCTGGCGACGCGACCCGCGTTGCCTGGGCCCGGAAGCTGACGGATGCGGATATTAAGGTGTTTTCGGTCGAATACTTCTTGAGCGGCCGTGACGGCTGGGATCCGTATAGATCCGACAACTACGCCTGGCAGGAAAAGACGCCGCCGGGTTTCTCATTGGTCGCATGGAACGATGTCTTGAAACAACCGAAGCTCTGGTACGCGGTCGATGAAGCGACGAGGATCGCGAATCAGGTATTGCTCTATCAGCACGATAATGGCGGCTGGGAAAAGAATGTTGACATGGCGGCGATGCTCACACAGGCCGAGCGAATAAAACTCCTGAGCGAAAAACCGTCCGCCGATACGACGATCGACAACGGTGCGACCACTACCCAGCTTGCCTACCTGGCAAAGGTCATTACCGCAAAGAACATCGACGCCCATAAGACCGGCTTTCTCAAAGGCCTCGATTACCTTTTGTCGATGCAGTACGAGAATGGCGGATTTCCCCAATTCTTCCCTCTTCGCACCGATTATTCACGGCATATCACGTTTAACGACAACGCGATGATCAATGCCCTCAAGCTGCTTCGCGATATCGCAAAGCGGAAGGACGATTTTCTTTTCGTTGACGAAGAAAGAAGGACTAAAGCCGAGAAAGCGGTCGAGAAGGCGATCCCGGTGATACTTAAAACGCAGGTGACCGTCGGCGGAAAAAAGACGGTCTGGGCCGCTCAATATGACGAGGTGACGCTCAAACCTGCGGCCGCGAGAAAATTCGAGCCTGTTTCGCTCACCGCCGGCGAGAGCGTCGGCATTGTGAAATTCCTTATGCTCGACGCATCTCCTTCGCCAGAGGTTCGCGATGCCGTTGAGTCCGCGATCAAATGGTTCGAGGCCAACAAATTGAACGGTATCCGATGGGAACGCGTCAAAGGCGAAAACACCGTGATAAAGGACAGGTCGGCGCCGCCGATATGGGCACGCTTCTACGAGCTCGAGACGATGAGGCCGATCTTCATCGGCCGCGATGCGGTCATTAGATACGACGTATCGCAGATCGAGGCGGAGCGAAGGAACGGTTATGCGTGGTATGTTGACGGTGCGCGTGACTTGATCGCAAAGGACTACCCGGCCTGGAGATCGAAATTAGAAAATGCACGATAGACGAGAATTCATCAAATTCCTTTCGGCTGGTGCCGCGGGCATCGCTTTGTTCCCGAAACTGGCATTTGCACAGTCGGACGGTCCGTGGGAGAACCTTTATCCGCAGATACTCGCGCGGATCAAGCCGCCGACGTTCCCAAAACGAGACTTCAATGTATTGAAATACGGAGCCAAGGCAGGTGGAACTTTCGATTGCCGTGAGGCGATCAATAAAGCGATCAATGTGTGCAGCAAAGCGGGCGGAGGCCGCGTAGTGGTTCCTGCCGGCGTGTTTCTGACGGGTGCGATAAGGCTCAGATCGAATGTAAACCTGTACGTTTCAAAGGGTGCAACGCTCAAGTTTTCGATGGATCCGAATGCGTATCTTCCCGTTGTTCACACACGCTGGGAAGGGATGGAGCTGATGCATCTTTCGCCACTGATCTACGCGTACGAAGAGACCAACGTCGCGGTCACCGGTGAGGGCACGCTCGACGGACAAGGCAAATCGTTCTTCTGGAAATGGCATGGAAATCCTCGATACGGTGGGATTCCGGACGCGATCAGCCAGCGAGATGCACGGGCACGGCTATACGCGATGATGGATGGAAATGTGCCGGTCGAAAAAAGAATGTTCGGCGGCGAGAAAGATTACCTTCGACCGCAATTTATCCAGCCCTACAAGTGTAAAAACGTACTGATCGAAGGCGTAAAGATAATCGATTCGCCGATGTGGGAGGTTCACCCCGTACTCTGCGAGAACGTAACCGTTCGCAATTTGCATATCTCGACCCACGGGCCGAACAACGACGGATGCGATCCGGAATCATGTAAGGATGTGCTTATCGACAATTGCTATTTCGACACCGGGGACGATTGCATTGCGATCAAATCCGGGCGAAACAATGACGGCAGGCGCCTCGCTACACCCACTGAGAACATAATCATCCGCAATTGCACGATGAAGGACGGCCACGGCGGCATCACGGTTGGCAGCGAGATCTCCGGCGGCGTAAAGAATCTGTTTGCGCACAACAACAATCTCGACAGTCCCGATCTCTGGACGGCGATACGCGTAAAGAACAACGCTTCCCGCGGCGGGGTCCTTGAAAATTTCTATTATCGAAATAATACGGTCGGCCAGGTTTCGCGCGCAGTGATAGAGATCGACTTCAATTACGAAGAAGGCGCGAAAGGAGATTTTACCCCTGTAATGCGTAATCTTCAGGTTGACGGACTTACATGCAGGTCCGGTAATCGCGCCTTGGATCTGCAGGGATTTGAGAACGCACCGATCTACGACGTCAGTCTTTCAAATTGCTCGTTTGGCGAGATCAAAAACGCGAGCGTGATAAAAAACGTCCGTGGCTTGGAATTGAAAAACGTGACGGTTTCGGGGAAAAAGGTTGTGTCTTTATGAAGGTCTCGATAGGTATTTTCCTGGTATTGGTCGCATCTGCTGCTTCATTAGGACAAAAACTGCCAGTGACGATCTTTCTCGCGGGCGATTCGACTATGGCGGAGAAACAGCTAGAGAAGCGGCCGGAGACGGGCTGGGGCGAGATGCTCGGTGCTCATTTCATAGACGGAAAAGTGAAGATCGAGAACCGCGCAATGAATGGCAGGAGCACGAAGACGTTTATCTCAGAGGGACGTTGGCAGAAGATCATCGACGATCTCAAAAAGGGCGATTTTGTTTTCATTCAGTTCGGCCACAACGATTCGTCCAAGGACAAAGGCGAAAGATATACGCCGCCTGAAGATTACATGAAGAACCTCGTTCGATTCGCCGATGACGTCAAAGCAAAGGGTGCTACACCTGTTTTGTTGACGCCGGTCATGCGTCGACGTTTCGATAAGGACGGGAAGTTTTACGACACTCACGGCGAATATCCGGGAATCGTCCGGAAGGTTGCTCATGATCACGATGTCCCGCTGATAGATATGCACAAACTGAGCGAAGCCTTGATCAAGAAATACGGCGTCGAAGGGTCGAAGAAATTGTTTCTGCAATTGAAGCCGGGTGAGAACCCGAACTATCCGAACGGCGTTGACGACAATACGCATTTCTCACCGCTTGGGGCCGAAGAGATGGCAAACCTCGCGGTCGATGGGATCAGGGCAAATAAGCTAAAAATTGCGAAATATCTCAAGAAATGAAACCTGTACTGACATTCTTGTTCATTCTCACGACCGCGCTGTTCGCGAACGGCCAGAAAGCACCTATCTCGGAGCGTCTTGCCGACACCGCTATGAACCGCATTTGGGTCGATGCTCGAAATGCTCCCGGAATTCCGCCGAAATGGAATTACGAACAAGGTGTGATCCTTAAGGCAATAGAACAAATGTGGTACGCGACCGGCGATCCCAAGTACTTTCGGCATATCCAAAAAGGAATGGACTATTGGATCGACGAAAAAGGAAACCACAAGGACTATCACCTTGAGGAATACAATATCGATCATGTGACACCGGCTCTCGGTATGATGACGCTCTATCGCGCCACGGGTCAGGAAAAATATAAAACAATGGTCGAGCTTTTTCGTTCGCAGCTTAAGACTCATCCACGAACGAAAGAAGGCGGATTCTGGCACAAAAATATCTATCCGTGGCAGATGTGGCTTGATGGCTTGTACATGGGCGAACCGTTCTACGCGGAATATTCAAAGGTATTTCAAGAGGATAATTGGAACGATATCGCAAACCAATTCGTCTGGATGGAAAAACACGCAAGAGACCCCAAAACGGGCCTTCTATACCATGGATGGGACGAATCGAAAGAGCAGAAATGGGCGAACAAACAGACCGGGCGATCGCCGCATTTTTGGGGACGAGCGATGGGCTGGTACGCAATGGCGTTAGTCGATACGCTCGAACACTTCCCTGCCGATCATCCTCGCCGAAAGGAACTCATCGATATATTGAATCGAACGATCACGGCGGTCGAAAAGGTGCAGGATCCGAAGAGCGGCCTATGGTGGGACATACTCGACCTCGGCGGCAAGGAAAAGAATTATCTTGAATCGTCTGCTTCCGCCATGTTCGTTTATTCCATCGCCCGCGGCGTCCGAATGCGATATTTGCCCGATCGATTTTTGAGGGTCGCGGTGCGAGGTTGGGACGGGATCAAAAAAGAATTCATCAAGACGAATGCCACTGGCGAAACCGATTGGGAAGGCACGGTCTCGGTTTCCGGCCTTGGCGGAAATCCGTATCGCGACGGCTCATATGATTACTACATGAGCGAAAAGCTGCGGACAAATGACGCGAAAGGTCTCGGCCCGGCGATCAAGGCGGCTCTTGAAATGGAGGCGTACGAGCGCGGATGGCCCGGCCGCGGCAAGACCGTTGTCCTCGACGACTATTTCAATCACGAGATCCGAAAGAACAAGTTTTCGGGGCGAGATGAGGTTTGGCATTACAAATGGGATGAAATGCTCGATTCCGGATTTTATACATGGGGACGGATCTTCAATTCGCTTGGTTCCGCTACCACACAGCTTTCGGCCGCCCCCACGGCCGCTGAGCTTAAGTATGCGGACGTTTACATCATCGTCGATCCGGACACGGCGAAAGAGACCGCCGACCCAAAAATGGTGGAACCGCAACACGTGAAAGCGATCTCTGATTGGGTAAAGGCCGGCGGTGTTCTCGTTCTCATGGGGAATGACGGACAGAATGCTGAACTCGATAAGTTCAACACCCTTGCCAATGAATTCGGCATCAGCTTCAACAAAGACCGTAAATTCGAAGTGATCAACAACGACTACGGTATGGGAGGCGTCGATATCGCCTTTGGCAATGAGATATTCAAGAACACGAAGAAGATCTTTGTGAAGGAAGTGTCTTCCCTTTCCCTTTCCGGTAGGGCAAAGGCCGTGATTTCCGCAAACGGAATAACCCTAATGGCAGTATCGAAATTCGGGAAAGGAACGGTTTTAGTGATCGGAGATCCCTGGCTCTACAACGAATATGTTGACGGACGCCGGCTGCCGGCCGAGTTTGAAAACTTTAGCGCGGCCCTAGATCTTAGCCGGTGGTTAATAGCGAATTCGAGGAAAAAGTAGGAATGAGATTTTTGACCTTAGTTATATCGATCATGGTCTTTTCGTTTTTGGTGGATGCTCAGTCGGGCCCGATCGCACCAGCGAAGCCGTACGTTGTAAAGACTGGAAAGCAGGTTGCCGATCTGGCCAAAGAGCTCGCCTCACAGGACGGAAATAAGAATCAGGATATCGTCGCTGCTGGCGGCATGCAGATGCGGGTCGCGGTCTTTCATGACGAACTCCGCGAGAACGACAATTTCGAGGTCCACAATGCATCCGACGATATCTATTACGTGCTCGACGGGAAAGCGACCCTCGCATTGGGTGGTTCACTTTTAACGCCAAACGAGATCTCGCCCGGTGAATGGAGAAGCAAGTCGGCTACCGGTACCCAAAAGGTCGAGGTCAAAAAAGGTGATCTGGTAGTGGTTCCGCGCGGCACCGTCCATCAGCGGACGGTAACGGGTAAAGGATTTTCGATGGTCCTCATAAAGATCTTCGAAAACCGACAGCCATAGCAACAACACGGAAAGCAAAACTTCGACATAAACGCTACCGTAAGCTAAAATAAAGGTCGAAACACGGCGTGATTATGACGCAACGAAAGCAGGCGATCTTCAGAAATCTCGATTCGGACAGAAACGGTACGACCGCCGAAGAGGTCGCCGCTCGGCTCAGGGAAATGATCCATAGCGGCGAACTCGCGGCGGGCGATCGACTGCCGCCTGAGCGTGACCTTGCAAAGACACTAGGCGTAAGCCGTCCCACCTTACGTGCAGGTATCCGCTCTCTATCTGCGGTCGGGATACTTCAGTCGCGACAAGGAGCAGGTACTTTCGTCGCGGCGGCAGCAGAATCTCCAACTCTCGACAGTTCTCCGTTAAGAATGTTGTCCGCTCTACACGGATTCACCTCGGACGAAATGTTTGAGGCGCGATTGGCCCTCGAAATGAGCATTGCCGGTCTTGCGGCTCGTCGTGCAACAAGCGAGCAGATGACGCAGTTGGCTGAGGAGATAGCCGGTATGTACGCCTCCCTTGGCGAACCGGAGCAATACCTGGTTCACGACATGCGTTTTCACCAGATCGTTGCCGCCGCATCAGGCAATCGAATACTTACCTCGCTTATGAACATGGTCGCCACGATCCTGTTCGATAGCCGAAGTAAGTCCGTGAAACGGGCGAAGGACCTTAAGGAATCTGCTGAACAGCATCACAATATCTATCGGGCGCTCCGTGACCGAAATCCCGACCTCGCAGAGAAAGCCATGCACGACCATCTGATCGAGACGCAAAAGGCCCAGCGGCTCGAGGAAAAGGCAAACGGCTCATCCTCGTCCAGGAACGGATCAAAGAAATAATGGATCCTACAATATGCTCATAAGGCTCGCGATGCTCACGTGTTTCGCCTGCGCCGGTGTCTATTCACAGACCGGCACGGTGAGATCCAATGTTTGGGTCGCCGATAATGGCGACGGAACCTATCGTAATCCGATCATTCATGCCGACTACTCGGACCCGGACGTCATACGTGTGGGTAGCGATTTTTATATGACGGCGTCGAGTTTCAATGCCGTTCCGGGCCTTCCAATCCTGCATTCGAAAGACTTGGTCAATTGGCGCATCATAAACCACGCGATCAAAGTACTCGAACCCGCTGACCTTTTCGATAAGCCTCAGCACGGCGGCGGCATTTGGGCACCGTCGATCAGATACCACAAAGGCGAGTACTTCATTTATTACGGTGATCCGGATCTCGGGATCTTTATGACGAAGTCTACGGACCCGGCCGGCGAATGGTCTAAACCGCTGCTTGTGAAGAAAGCTAAGGGATGGATAGATCCCTGCCCGTTTTGGGACGATGACGGCAATGCATATTTGGTTCACGCTTTTGCAGGGAGCCGAGCCGGGATCAAATCGATCCTCGTCGTGAACAGGATGTCGCCGGACGGCACTCGGCTGCTGGATGACGGTGTCCTGGTTTTCGACGGACACGACGCCGACCCGACCGTCGAGGGCCCAAAATTCTATAAGAAAGACGGATTTTATTATATCTTCGCTCCCGCGGGCGGTGTTTCGACCGGATGGCAGCTCGCACTTCGGTCAAAAAACATTTTTGGCCCATATGAACGAAAGGTTACGCTTGCTCAGGGTTCTACTCAGATCAACGGCCCGCATCAGGGCGGCCTTGTTGACACTCCAACGGGCGAATGGTGGTTCATGCATTTTCAGGACAAAGGCCCCTATGGCCGAGTTGTGCATCTCCAGCCGACAAAGTGGAAGGATGGATTCCCTGTAATGGGGAGGGATAGAGACGGCGATGGAACCGGTGAGCCTGTGCTGACTTTTAAGAAGCCGAACGTCGGAGCGACCTTTCAGATAGAAACACCTCAAGATAGTGATGAATTCAATACGGCCTTGATCGGCCCACAATGGCAATGGCATGCAGATCCTGACGCGGCATGGGCATTCCCGTTTCCCCAGCGGGGTGTATTGAGAATGAACTCGGTCAAACTTCCGGACGACCACAGGAATCTCTGGAATCTGCCTAACCTCATGCTGCAGAAATTCCCCGCAGATGAGTTTTCCGCGACCGCAAAGCTGAAGGTTCAAACGCGATTTGAAGGAGAGCGGTTCGGTTTGGTAGTAATGGGCCTGGACTATTCATTGATCGGATTCACGTTTCGAAATGGTAAATACTTTTTAGCTCGTTCAACTGCAAAAGATGCTGAAACCGGTTCTCTAGAAAGTGATATTGGGGTGACTGAAATTGTCGGTCGCGATCTTTATCTTCGCGTTGTCGTTCACAGGGACGCGAACTGCATATTCAGTTACAGCACTGACGGAAAAGCGTTTACCGAGGTTGGCGATCCGTTCAAGGCCCGCGAAGGGAAATGGATCGGTGCAAAGATCGGATTTTTCTTCACGCGTCCGGTTAGGTTCAACGACGCCGGATCGGTCGACATCGACTGGTTCAGATTTGAAAAGCTTTAGACGCAAGATCTTCGACCCATCGACCTGCACTTAGTCGTAATTGATCGTTGCCGGCTCAAGCTTGGGTGCGAGCAAGTGAATTATGAACAGAGCTGCGAGATATGCTGAGGCGGCGATGATAAAGATCGGAACATAGCTGCCGGTGGTCTGCAAAATATAACCGACGAGCGGCGATATTACCATGCCGCCGATCGCACCAAACATTCCTCCGATGCCGACCACGGAACCGACCGCCTGCTTTGGAAACATGTCAGAAGAAAGCGTGAATATGTTTGCCGACCATCCTTGATGGGCTGCGGCCGCTATTCCGATCAATATGACTGCCAGCCAAAGACTGGACGTCATAGATGCGATCACGATCGGAACAACAGAGAGCGCACAGATAAGCATCGCCGTCTTGCGCGAACTGTTTATGGACCATCCCTGCTTTATGAGCCTAGACGAGATGTATCCTCCGCCAATGCTTCCAACATCTGCAATGATGTAAATGATGGCGATCGGCAGGCCGAAGGTCTTTAGGTCGAGTCCGTGTTTCTTGTTAAGAAAATCCGGGAGCCAGAAAAGATATACCCACCAGATCGGATCTGTCATGAACTTTCCGATCGCAAATGCCCAGGTTTGTCGATGCGGAAAGAGTCGCTTCCAGGGAATTCGCACGGTTGGTTCGGTTGGATCACTTTGAATGTAAGCAAGTTCTCCCCGTGTTAGCTTCGGATGCTCTTCAGGCTTTCTATAGATCAAAAGCCAAAAAGCGAGCCAAATAAATCCGATCACGCCCGTTATTATGAACGCTTCGTACCAGCCCCAGTACAAGACGACCAAAGGAACCAGCAATGGAGTGGCAAGGGCTCCGATATTGGTGCCCGAGTTAAAGATACCTGTCGCAAGGGCTCGCTCCTTTTTCGGGAACCATTCTGCAACGGTCTCGATCGATGCCGGAAAGTTCCCAGCCTCACCTAAGCCAAGCAGAAAGCGAACGACAATGAAACCGACAACAGAGGTAAATGCAGTAGATTGAGAGACAAAACCGAAAACCGTCAAAATGGTGGCAACAGCTACACCGATCGGCAATGCCCATGCGTGTGCCATAGCCGCGAGACTCCAAAGTGTGATCGAGTAAGCGAATCCTTTTTTTGTACCGAATCGGTCCATTGATCGTCCGACGATCAATAGCCCGATGGCATATGCCGTTTGAAAAGAGAAGACTATCCAACCATAATCGGTCTCAGACCAACCGAACTCGTGTTCCAATGTCGGTTTCAGGATGCCGAGCACCTGTCGATCTATGTAGTTCACCGTCGCAGCAAAAAAAAGAAGCGCGCAGATAACCCAACGAAAATGGCCGACACTTAGCGCTGGTTTTGCATCACCCGATGTTTCAGCATTGATTGGAATATCGTTCATGAGATCTAAACCTCGCTTAGAGCAGCAGGATATCTGCAGACCTAAATTCGCTTCCGTCTATTTTCGTAGTGATCACCGGAAACCCCTGTGTTTCCGTGATGCATTCGATAGCTTCGTCGGTGACGATCACCGTATCCTCAACTTTGGTCCCGGCGATCGTCGGATTCCAGGCGAACGCTTGGATGTTCCGCACGATCTCGGAACAATTCGGATGTGCGACCCATTCTCGTGTTCTATAGCCCGCCGCTCCGCCCTGGTGATGATTGCCGATCTCGCCCGGAAAACCGCGTTCCGAATATGCATTTGCAGCAACACGATATAGTTCGGCACCGGTCGTTCCCGGACGCGTGGCGTTTAGAAGCGATGCGTTTACAAAGGCCGCCGCCTCTGTTCTGATCCGAAGTTCCGGTGACGCATCTCCCCAACAGCCGATCCTGCTCACACTCGCGATCAGCCCTTCCCGCTTGGCACAGGTCACGAGCAGAAGCGTGTTTTGCAAGACTTTCTCGGTCGGGACCGGATGTCGATAAAGCGAGATTCGCTCATCGGCCGCGACGAGCGTAACAACTGGATCGATATTCTTCGTGCCGAGTTGGTTCCTCAGTCTCCCGGCTATCTGCCGTTCTGTTTCGCCGGGAGAGGTCGCTTTGATCGTGTTTACCAAGGCGCCGGCGGTGTCTTTTCCAAGCTCCCGGAAGCGTTCAACCTCCGATGCAGTTAATTCGTGGCGGCATGGTGCGATCTTCCCTTCGACGCAACGGAACGACGGATGCATAAAAATGTCTGTGGCGACCTCACCGGAGACAAGTGACTTTGCCGTGTCTATCAGAAATGTGCCCGATCCTTTCTCTTCCTGCCACGCGAACTCGATCGGTTCAAACTCCTTATCGTTCACCTGCTCTGTGAGCATTCGCGACATTTCAATAACGCTCGCTAGTAGGTAACGATGACCCGCAGCAGAAATTAGGACGGACGCGACCCCGTTGTCCCGGCTTTCGTCAACACCGTTCGATGCTCCGCCCGTAAGCCAGGCAAAGTTATACTGAGAATTCAATAATACGGCCGCGAGACCTTCGCGACGGAGCATCTCCGCGATCCGGGTCGTTTTGATCTCGATCTCCGGATTCACTGGTTGACACCGCTTGCAAGGAATCCGCCGTCAACGACCAAAACTTCGCCAGTTACGAAACTTGCCGCTTCGGACGCAAGAAATACTGCTGCACCGGCCAGTTCTTCGACGTTTCCAAATCTGCCCATCGGGGTGCGGGTAAGGAACTCTTGGCCCCGGGGCGTTTCGTCAAGCAGTTTCTGATTCAATGCGGTTCGAAACACGCCCGGTGCGATCGCGTTTACGTTCACACCATGCTTCGCCCATTCGATCGCGAGTGATTTCGTCAATGAGGCAACGGCCGCCTTGCTTGCCGAATATGCGGCAACTTCAAAGAGCGAAACAAAGGTAGAAAGCGAAGCGATGTTAATGATCCTGCCGTATCCGTTGCCGACCATATGGCGGCCAAAGACCTGACATGCTCGAAGTGTTCCGGTTAGGTTTGTCTCGAGGATCGCGTTCCAATCATCCTCATCCAGATCCAGCGTCGGCGATCTCTTTGTAATGCCGGCGGAGTTCACCAAAATGTCAACCTTTCCGAATGCGGCCGTGCACTCGGTCAACAGTTCGTTCAGCGATTCGCGATCGGACACGTCGGAGGTACACCGGATCGTTCGCCGGCCAAGAGCTTCGATCTCGGCTGCGGTTGCTTCAACTTGTTCGATCCTGCGCGACGAAGCGACAACATCGGCACCTGCTTCGGCAAGTCCGTGAGCGAGCGCTCGACCGATGCCTGAAGTACCGCCAACAACGACCGCCGTGCGGCCTGAAAGGTCCAGTTTCGAAAACGCCATAGGATTTAGATACGAATCACAAAGTTGACCAAAGGTAATACCACTTTAGAGGAGCGTTCCTAGTTTCAATCAGTGACCTGCTATTTGTCAAGTGCAACAAATAACTGTATTTGCTTCACTCATTTCGCCCGAAACCCATGATCGTTCATAATTATTGATAATTCACTACAATTGATTTGCTTTTAATTGGTCACACCAATTAGAATGATTTGAAACACTTATGCAGACTTCGGAAAAACGATCCTTTTCACGCCGAATGGCCGGAGAAAACCTCTGGCTTGAACGTGCCGATCTCGAACCTCCGGCGCCGAATGATGCGGGGCAACTCGACTATAAAGTGCTCGAAAGTGAAGAGGCCGTCGGTGATGCAATGTTCGCCGAGTTGTTGAATTACGCTGACGCAAACGACGGCGACCTGACGCTGGTACTTCTCGGCGGCCGAGGCGCTCAAGCTATGTACCGCAAGATCGCGAAACTTGCGGACACGACAGAGATCGACGGATTACTTCGCCGGCTCAATGTTTTTACGCAGGATGCTCTTGCGCCGATGCGTATGAAAAACGGCCTGAGTTTTGTCCGAGACTTCGAAAGACTGCTGGGCCCGAACTTCTTTGCAAAGATCAAGAGTTTCACACCGATGCTAACGGAGACCGAAGATATCGAGGGCGAACTCACGAAGTATCTCGAAAGGCTGGAGTCGCTGGGAGGTATCGACATTTTCTTTTTGGGCTTGGGACCGGAATCGGAAGCGGCGTCACATATCTGTTATATCAAGCCCGGTTCGGGTGCGACCTATCGAGATGTGGCAGGCATCATTCCGATCTCATCGAGCATTCTTGAACACCATATCGGCAAGTTTAAGGCCGGCGGCAGTGCCATCTCACCTGAAGATGAGGTGGAATGCCGATCGGCAACTCACATCTTGACACTTGGGCCGGCTGCGATTCTCGGAGCGAAGAAGATCGTTCAATCGATCGTTGACGCTTCGACTGCGCCTGCGAAACGCTTGAGCTTTGCAAGGCTTACATCAACGAGTGTTTCCGCCGATCCTGAAGTTCGCGCGAGGCAGATGGACGAGAATCCGGGACTTTGGATCCGAATTCACCCAAACGTTACGTCTTTTGTTTTGCCAGATCTTTTTTGATCAAACAATTCGATGCTGATAACCGAAACGAAAACGCCAACAGCGGCTCCTCTCAGTCAATACGCCATCATCGTCAACCCAGATGACAATGTAGCGGTCGTAAAAGCTGAGACCTTCGACGGCCTTTTGCTTGAGTTGCTCAACGGCGACCAGGTGAGGCTAACAAGATCGGTTCCGCCGGGTCACAGGTTCGCGATCCGAGAGATCGAGGCGGGCTCATTTGTACGGCAGTACGGCCAGCCGATTGGCACATCGCTCGGCATCTCAAAGGGTGAATGGGTGTCCCACGATAACATGACGGACGAAGTGCCGGTCGTCCGCGACCTGCCCGACGACATCCATACCCCGGCGCCAGACTATTTTGAACCTTCCGAAACTGCAACGTTCATGGGATTTAGAAGGGCTGACGGACGTGTCGGAACTCGAAACTTTATCTTGATCGTCCCGACCTCGATGTGCGCAAGCCACGAAGCCGCACAGATCTCGATGATGTCGGAGTTCATGCATTACAGCCGCGAAAAGTTTCCAAACGTTGACGGGGTGGTCGCAATTCCGCACAACAAAGGCTGCGGATGCCAGGACGGCTCTACACTCGATGTGATGATGCGGACGCTCTCGAATTATGCCGATCATCCAAACGTTGGCGGAGTAATCCTTATCGATCTTGGCTGCGAGAAGACCAATCTTTCTTTTGTTGAACAATATCTGACGAAGCGTGAAAAGCCGATCCAGAAACCTGTCTTCAAGATCGGTATTCAGGACGTCGGCGGTACGCAGGCCGCAATTGAGATCGGCTTGAAAGAGGTCGAAAGGATGCTTCCGGCCGTTAATGAATGTGTCCGCGAGGAATTTCCCGTAAGCGAACTGGTCCTCGGTGTGAAATGCGGAAGTTCTGACGGCTTTTCAGGCATTTCTGCAAATCCGTCGCTCGGTTACTGCTCCGATCTACTGGTGAAAAGCGGAGGAACCGTTTTGTTGACGGAGGTTCCCGAGTTCTGTGGTGCGGAACACATCCTCGCTCACCGTGCAAAAGATGCTGCCGTGGGCCGAAAGATCTACGCGATGGTCGATTGGTACAAGGAGTACGCATCGAAATTTGGCGCGGTGCTCAATCAAAACCCGAGCACGGGAAACAAAGCCGGCGGGCTACTGAATATAACCATTAAATCGCTGGGTGCGATCGCAAAGGCGGGTACGACGCGGATCGAGGACTGCGTCGAGTATGCCGAGACCCCGAAGCAACGCGGCGTAAATCTCATGCAGGGCCCGGGATATGACCAGGAATCCACTCCCGGACTGGTCGCGGCCGGTGCAACTGTGGTCGTCTTCACAACCGGAAATGGAACGACAATTGGCAATGCAATTACGCCGGTAATAAAGCTTGCCTCAAATAACCGAGTTTTTGAAAGGATGGCTAACGACCTGGACGTTTCCGCGGGGAATGTGATCGAGGGAACAGAGACTATTGCAGAAGTTGGAACGCGGCTATTTGAACATATAACCAAGGTCGCAAGCGGCGAAATATTAGCAAAAGCCGAGATCTTAAAACATCGTGAGTTTCAGTTTTGGGCAGAGCAAACGGTTTCGTTGTAAGATTCATTTTCAACTGAAATATGAATTCTTCAGCAGTATTTCAAACCGAACTCGCCGGAAACCTTACCGGACTCGCAAATAAGCGAAGTCTTTTGCTGAGGTTGATAAGAGCGGCGCAGCCGATCACTCGAACCGAGATCGCCTCGCGGCTAGAGATCGATAAGAGCACGGTCACCGACAACGTCAAGCCATTGATCGACGCGGGTATTCTCCGCGAAGACACGCTTGATTCAGGCGGACACGGGCGCAAACCCAGGGTACTCTCGTTCGCCGGTGACAGGGACTATTTCATTGGAGTCAATCTCGGCGTTAGACGGTCGCAGGTTGGCATTACGACGCTAACCGGTGAGATAAGCGATGAACTCGATTTTGAAACGCCGAAGGATGTGAATGCGGCTCTTGGGATGGTCAAGGATCGTATCGAGAACATTATCGCCGCAAATCCCGGAAATGTATTGAAAACTATCGGGGTAAGTGTACCGGGGATGACGGACACAGACCGTTCCGCTCTGATCTATGCCCCAAATCTGGATTGGCGTTCGGTTCGCGTTAGCGATGCGCTGCAGATCGATGGAGTGCCGATCGTAGTGGAAAATGATTCGACCGCAGCTGCGATGTACGAAGCGCGGATGAAGATACGGCATTCGAGCGAAGGGCTGATGACCGACTTCATACTCGTGCGTTCTGGTACAGGCATCGGCGTAGGCCTGGTGATCGGCAGCGAGGTCTATCGAGGAAGCGGTCTTACTCGAGGGATCGCGGGTGAATTTGGCCATATGACGATCGTAGCGGGCGGCAAACAATGTGTTTGCGGAAATCGCGGCTGCTGGGAAAGATATGCATCTGCCGCGGCGGCCGCATCGCTTTATCTCGGAGATCGGCCGATCAGACGAGGTGAGACCCTTCCGAGATTCGTTGAGATCGTAGCCAAGGCGGAAAACGGAGAAAACCGCTCCCGCCGAACGCTCGAAATGATAGGCGATTATCTCGGAATAGGTATCGCGAATGTGATAATGGGAATCGGTATTCCGCGTGTGGTCATTAGCGGACGGCTCGTTTACGGATGGCAATTTATCGAGGGACCTCTTCGAGAAGCGATCGATCGAAGCATAGTCGGTAAAACAAACGGTTGGTCGGTCGAGGCCGGTTCTCCAGCTGGAGCCGCACTCGGCGGAGCGTTGGAAGTTGCGGTGGAATCTTACCTCGCATCGGTGTAGTTAGATCCAGGTGAATCTATGCAGACACAATTGAAATTGAAAGATATCGATCCTACAACTTGCGTTGTCAAAGCGACAAACAGAACACACGGCAGAACCATCTCCGTACATCCAGACAACTCAGCTTCGCGAAACTTATTTTACGGCCGGATAATCATTCAATCAGGCAGCGACGACGTCGCGTTTCAAAATGGCACCCACGAAACCGGCCTTGTTTGCCTGAACGGGTCTGCAAATGTGATGACAAGTGATACGGAGTTCAAACTGAACCGGTATGACGCTCTTTACATTCCGCGTGACTCGACGATCACCGTTTCTTCGGCTGAAGGTTGCGATCTTGCAGAGATCTCCTCACCGGTCGAAAATCAGTATCCGCTTCAATTCGTCTCATTCGACGCAGTGAGAGAAGATCCGGCACTCCACTTCACAGCCGGAAAGCCGCCGACTGAGCGAGATCTAAACATCCTTCTGGGAAAAAATGTGCAGGCGGGCCGGATAATGGCGGGAGTAACGTTCTCGTCCGATGGCAACTGGACATCATTCCCTCCGCACGAGCATCACGACATGCTTGAAGAGGCATATCTCTATATTGATATGCCGGCACCACAATGGGGGATACAGATGGTCTATACAAATCTCGACGAACCCGAACTAGTTCAGGTCGTCCATGAAGGCGATGTGGTGATAATGCCGAGAGGTTATCACCCTAACGTGGCCGCGCCGGGCGGTTCGATCAACTTCCTGTGGATGATGGCGGCAAACCGCGAAGGGGTCGATAGACAATTTGGTGTTGTTAACGTCCAGCCCGAATACGCGAAGGGCGGATCCGGGCTCGAAGCGTCGCAAAAATGATCCTTGATAAATTTTCTCTCGAAGGAAAGACCGCGCTGGTCACCGGTGCGTCACGAGGCCTTGGGAAGGCAATGGCTATCGCCCTGGCAGAAGCGGGAGCCGATGTCGCGTGTCACTCCAGAGAACAAGGCGGTGCTGCCGAAACTATTTTAGCCATCAATTCGATAGGACGGAAGGCGATCGGGACGATTGGCGACATGGCGGACCACGAAACTCCTAACCAATTGATATCAGAGGTTTTAGCAAACTTCGGAAAGATTGATATCCTTGTAAACAACGCAGGCATGATCCGCCGGGCCCAGGCCGTTGAGTTCCCCGAAGAAGATTGGTCAACCGTGATCGATGTTAATCTTTCGAGCGTGTTTCGAACATGTAAGGCCGCGGGTAAACACATGATCGAAAAGGGTTCGGGCAAGATCGTAAACATCGCGTCGCTGCTGTCTTTTCAAGGTGGCATCACCGTTCCGGCGTACACGGCGTCAAAATCCGGCGTTGCCGGATTGACGAAGGCCCTCGCGAATGAATGGGCGCAACATAATGTGAACGTAAACGCGATCGCTCCGGGCTACATGGAAACCGATAATACGGCAGCGCTAAGGGCGGACGAGACCAGAAACCGCCAGATAATGGAACGTATTCCGGCCGGCAGATGGGGTAAATCTGACGATCTTGCGGGCGCGGTCGTGTTTTTGTCGTCGGCGGCAAGCGATTATATGCAGGGTCATGTACTCGTTGTGGACGGCGGATGGATGGCTCGCTGAGAACAGGAGTTTGAGTTCAAAAACATAATCGAAAAATGGCACTTAAGATCAGATCAAAAGACGAATGTAAATGGGACATTGTTTCCCTGGGCGAAGTAATGCTGCGGCTCGATCCGGGCGATAAGAGGATCCACACGACCCGTTCGTTCGAGGTGTGGGAAGGCGGCGGCGAATATAACGTCGCCCGCGGGCTTAAGCGGTGCTTCGGTTTGGATGCGGCGGTTGTCACCGCGCTTGCCGACAATCCGATCGGTCGGCTTGTTCAGGATCTTATCTATCAGGGAGGCGTTGACCAATCGCACGTCAAATGGGTCAAGTATGACGGCGTTGGCCGAACGGTGAGGAACGGGATGAACTTCACCGAGAGAGGATTCGGAGTGCGCGCGGCATTGGGCTGCTCCGATCGCGGACATACCGCAGTTTCTCAACTGAAGGCCGGGGACATTGACTGGGAGAAGATCTTTGGGGAAGAGGGAGCCCGCTGGTTTCACACCGGCGGAATATTTTGCGCACTTTCAGAGTCCACACCGGAAGTCGCAAAGGAAGCTATGCAGGCCGCGAAAAGACACGGCACAATGATCTCCTATGACCTGAACTATCGCGACTCACTTTGGCGAGCGATCGGCGGGCAGGCGAAAGCGCAGGAAGTAAATCGCGACCTGGCACAATACGTCGATGTGATGATCGGCAACGAAGAGGATTTCACCGCCTGTCTTGGTTACGAGGTCGAAGGCCAGGACGAACATCATTCAAAACTAGATATCGCAAACTTCGAAAAAATGATCCGGAAGGCGGTCGCGGATTACCCCAATTTCGCAGTCGCGGCAACGACGCTTAGGAATGCGAAAACCGCTTCGGTCAATGATTGGGGAGCCGTGTGTTTTACTGAAGGCAAGTTGTTTCAGGCGATGATGCGCACCGATTTGGATATCTTTGATCGTGTCGGCGGCGGAGATTCGTTCGCATCCGGCTTGATCTACGGTTTTCTTACCGGCGAATCACCGGAATGGGCTGTAAACTGTGGTGCCGCACACGGCGCGTTGGCGATGACGACGCCGGGAGATACGACGACGGTAGGACTTTCCGATGTCCTTCGCGTGATGAAAGGCGGCGGTGCCCGCGTAGCGAGATAGATCTATGGATAAGGCACAAATAGTAAACCATATTGAAGAACTCGGCCTTGTTCCGGTCGTGCGCGCTTCTTCTTCGGACGAAGCGATGCAGGCGATCGAGGCGATAAAGGCCGGAGGCGTAAATATACTTGAGATCACCATGACCGTTCCGGGTGCGATTAGGGTGATCGAGCGGGTCGCAGACAAGTACGGAAGCGAAGTTCTTGTAGGGGCAGGAACGGTGCTTGATCCTGAGACCGCGCGGTCATGCCTGCTCGCAGGTGCTCAGTTTATCGTAAGTCCCGCGCTCAATCTGGATACGATCTCGCTATGCCATCGTTACAGTGCTCCCATTTGTCCGGGCGTGTTAACGCCAACTGAGGTCATTACTGCATGGAGCGCAGGCGTCGATCTTGTGAAAGTGTTCCCGTGCGGATCGGTCGGCGGAGCAAGCTACGTCAAGAACCTAAAGGGCCCTTTTCCGCAGGTCAAGATCATACCGACTGGCGGCGTGTCGCTTAAGACAGCGGCGGATTTCATAAAAGCCGGGGCAAGTGCTTTGGGCGTCGGTACCGACCTGGTCGATGTTAAGGCGATAAGGGCCGGTGAAGCTCATGTCGTAACGGAAAGAGCAAGGCAATTCATTGAGATCGTAAGAGAAGCGAGAGCCGGTTAGGGTTAATACGAACTTAGTTTGAGAGGCCGCCTTGGAGCGGCCTTTCTATTGGTGACTATTCATTTGGTTTCTTAGGCCTTTGTTTAAGTGCCGGCTGTTTGACGTTTCGAACCCGCGAAAGTACGCCCAGGACTATCCACCATTTCTTTCCGCGAAGCTTCCAAATATGAAGGCAATTGCCCTTTTCAATTCCCTCGTCGCTGTTGGCGTATTCGCAAGGATTCCAGACATAGGCCATATCTGCAGATTCATTAAGCACGACCCGCTTTGGATACGATATCGACTGGTAATCCTGCGTATCCGCAACGACCTTTTTCTTGCCGAAGATCGGCGGGTCGCCCTCGCGGATCAGAGTGATCTCGTCGGCCGCCCATTGCTGATATGCCCCGCCTAACCTCGCTCCACCCATTGCGGTCCTAAGAAAATTCATCGAGGCATCAGCCGCAGACCAGCCGCGCTTGTTTGGGTCGCCCGGTATGGTCGCTCGTCGTTTTTCCTTTGCTTTACCGGCCGGGTCATCGTCTGTCGCTGTCGTAATGTCCACGGCGGCATAGAACCGGCCGCCCTGGCGTTTGACCCAAACAGTTACGAATTGGCCAAACTGGCTCGCCGCCGTTGAGCCTTTGGGGGTCCATTCCCAATTTCCTGTTGTATAACCGATGATACCGTTCGAGGAATTATCGGAGAATTCAGCTCGACGAATAAGGCGTCCCGGACGATCATCGACGTAAGATCTCCAGAACTCCTTTCCGTTTGTTGCTTCGGGTTGAAATACGATCGAATCGTCGCTGAGAAACTCAAGAAATGCGTCCTTTGCGCCCTTTTCCGATATCGCCAGTTCAAAAGCCCTTTGTGCGCCGTCGATCGTTTGCACCGAGGGAGCTTGAGAGAACAACGGCAGACACACAGCCAAAATTACGCTGACCAAAGTTACGTTCTTCATGTTCATTCTTTTCAGAAAGGAATGAATCGTGAGCTGATCTACTTCCCTTGTATTCCCAGGTTCCGCATCCGCCTATACAGGTGGCTGCGGTCAACTCCCATTTCTTCCGCGGCCTTGCTTACATTGCCGTCATGCTGTGCAAGTTTATGGAGGATAAATTCACGTTGGTAAGCGTCAGTCGCAGCCTTGAAAGATGGGAAGCGAAAGCTCGACGCCGGCTTGTCGTCGGTGAAACCAAGTTCGGGAAGATCATCGGGACCTATATTCTGTTTTGCATTCATGATTATGATCCGTTCGATCGTGTTCTTTAGTTCCCGAACGTTTCCTGGCCATGTATGCGTCTGAAGCCGCTCAACGGCATCGCTGGAAAAAGTCTTTGGTCGCTTCCCGTTGTCGAATGAGAATCTGCGGTTAAAATGCTCGATCAACAGCGGAACATCTTCCAGCCGCTCGCGCAATGGGGGTACCTGAAACGGTATCACATTCAACCTATAAAATAGGTCGTGACGGAAATTGCCGTTTTCGATCAGGTCTTGCAGAGGCTTGTTTGTCGCCGAGATGACGCGTACGTCCACCTTGACCGGAGTGTTGCTTCCCACCGGCTCAAATCGTTGTTCCTCCAGGACTCGAAGCATCTTCGATTGTACCCGGGCTGACATATCGCCTATCTCGTCCAAAAACAGCGTCGCGCCGTCGGCGATCTCAAACTTGCCTTTCTTTGCAGTTGTCGCACCGGAAAATGCTCCTTTAGAATGTCCGAACAACTCAGACTCAACCAACTCCTCGGGTAAGGCAGCTGAATTGATTTCCACAAACGGAGCACCGCTTCTCTTGGACTGAGCGTGGATCGCCCTAGCCACCAACTCCTTTCCCGTGCCGCTTTCTCCCGAAATGAGTACTCGGCCATCTGACGGGGCAACAATAGAGATCTGCTTACGAAGTGCCCGCATAGCGATCGATTCGCCGATCATCACATATTCGCCGGCTAATTCCTCTTGAAACTGCAAATTCGATCGTTCAAGGTTTCGTTGGCGTATGGCGTTCTTGACCGTGACCAGCGTTCGTTCGAGACTTAATGGTTTCTCGATAAAATCGAATGCACCAAGTTTTGTTGATCTGACCGCCGTTTCGATATTACCGTGCCCGGAGATCATTACGACCGCCGAGTCATTTCCCTCTTCGCGAAGGCGCTGCAGGGTTTCCAAACCGTCAATTCCCTTCCCCAGCCAAATATCCAGCAGTATGCACGCAAAATGTTGTGTTGCCGCCGTCTTTAAACAAGATTCTCCCGTCGCCGCAGTTTCGACGCTAAACCCTTCGTCCTCGAGAACGCCTCGAAGCGTTTCGCGAATTCCGGGTTCATCGTCAACGATCAGGATCGAATCTGTCATTATGCACCAGTTCGATTCACACAATTGTGAGAATCAGACTCAAGTTTAGTAAAGTAGTAAGGATTTGAAAAACCGTTTTAATTACAATTGGTGAAGGTGAATTCAAAATGGCACTGAATTTAGGAGATACGAAAGGCTGCTGTCACGTTGCTTACGATGGCGCCGCGGGTGAAAGTTATCGATTCCCGGGCGGTGATGTTTGGACGGTCAGCCGGCACTGGTGGAGCAACATAACGGGTTTTAAGGCGGTCCTGGTTTCGTCCTCATCGAGATCGGTGCTCGCGTTTGCGGGTACTGACTCCCTGATAGACGTTGCTGTCGATATTGCGCAAGTCCTGGGCGACATTCCGCCTCAGTATTATCAGGCGTTGATCCTGGCTTCCCAGGTTCAGCGTCGCGTTAGCGGTCTTCATCTTGCGGGCCATTCGCTTGGCGGCGGCCTTGCCGCGTTTTGCTCCGTGGCACTGCATCTTCCGACCGGTACGGTCAATCCGGCCCCGTTGATCGGCGGTATGTCGTTAGGTTCTCTGCGGGGCAATAATCAGATCACCAATTACATAGCCCGCGGTGGTGAATTTGTGAGTAGTTCGCCGGGCCGAAATCCGGGGCGTGACGTTTACGTCGAATCTACCGGCGGCACCTTTGGCTTCTTCACCGACCATATGCTGGCGAACGTCGCTCCGTCGGTACCGCTGCCTAGTAAGATCTAGGCCGCAAGCGGAAGCTCGACAATAAACCTTGCACCTTTTGGTTGATTCGGAACCGCTTTGATCTTTCCGTGATGCTCCGTCACGATGCGATTCACGATCGCGAGTCCGAGCCCGGTTCCGCGGCCCTTTGTCGAAAAATAGGGTTGGAACAGCTTTTGATAATCACCTGGGTCGATCCCGTTTCCATTATCCGAGATCTCCACGACGATCAAGTCACGTGCGTTTTCATGCCGCGAAGTGATAGTGACGGTCTTTGCCGGCTCATCCGTCGGGGCTTCGATCGCATTATCTATCAAATTCACAAACACGCGCTTTAGCTGCTCATGGTCGATCAGTGCAGCAGGTAGGTCCGCGGATAAGTTGAGCTCAATGAGGATCTCAGCGCCTCTGTCCTTATACAGCTCCGCCGCCTGATTGACCACCGTGTTTACGGATCCAAGCTCCAATCGAGCGTCAGGAAGGCGTGCAAAACGCGAAAACTCGTCGACCATTGCCTTTAGACTCTGAACCTCACGCAGGATCGTATCAGTCCCTTCACGGATCAAAGTGGTCGCGAGGCCCGACCCGGACGCTTCGGGATCGGTTGACGCCCGCTTTGCGATCCGTTCAGCGGAAAGCTGGATCGGCGTGAGGGGATTTTTGATCTCGTGCGCCATCCGGCGGGCAACTTCCTGCCATGCAGAGGCACGCTGTGCGGCAATAAGTTCGGACAGATCCTCGATGACAAGTACCACGCCGCTATTTTCGGGCAATGCGGTCGCAGTCAAAGAGATAGGCGATCCTTCCTGAGATATGCCTCCATTTCCGACCGGAAGGGCCAATTTGGTCTGTTCGGATGCGTGGCCGATACGCTTGGCACGAGCGATAACTCGTTCAAATATGGTGCGATCTGCTTCCCCCAGGTGATCCAGCAATCCGGTACCCAAAATGTCGACCCGCTCGAGTCTCAAAATAGACCTCGCCGACGGATTGATCGTACTGACAAGTCCCTCCGAATCAACCGAGATAACCCCTGTCGGGAGCGAGAGCAGAACTGTCTCGATATACCGCCTACGTTCGGTCAATTCAGCCGCATTCGCCTCGAGTTTGCCTGACATGTCATTGAACGTCCAGACAAGTAACGCGAGTTCATCCTCGGCCAATACGTCCACACGGTGGCCGAGATCGCCCCGTGCGATCTTTTCTGCTCCCTCTGCAAGTGCCTTTATGGGAACGGTCAGCCCTCGAGCTATGTAAAACGCAGTCCACGACGAGGCAAAGATCAGCAAAAAGGTCAGGACACCAAGGGTCAGAAACCCTATCTGTCTTACGGTTGCCTGTTGACCTTTAAGCCGGTCGAATTCAGATAGTGAATCATCGACCATTAGGCTGACGCTCTCTGTATCCCGAAGGTTCGGGGCAATTATGAGTCGATGGCCGTTTGCGAGCACCGCAGTGGCCGCATCGATCCCAACGCCGTCCCTCAGCGCGGGATCGTCAAATCTCCCTGACCTTATTAGAGCTATTTCCGGCCGTGCAGGATCGACTCTTGTAGAGACGATCGGGCGATTCTGTTCGTCCAGAATTTCAGCATAGGCAAGATCACCAGCCTTTACGAGCTGTTCCAATGTCACTTCGCTAACTGGCCGGCCATCCAATGAGGCGGCGATCATATTTGCGGTCTCTTGAAGCCGGGTAAATTGTTCGGCGTTCGATTTGTTTTGGACTTCGCGGGCTTCGCGGACGACATTTTCGGGTATCTGAGTGAACCAGCGGTCGAGCGCACGATTCAGGAAAAGGTAAGAGAATACTGCCATTGCGACGATCGGCAGAATGCTTACCAGTGCGAAATAAAAGAACAGACGCGATTTGATCTTGGAACCTAGCTGGAGCGTTCGACGCTCGCGCATCAGCTTTACGAGGCTCCGGAGGAAAATAAAGCCGAAGATAACGAACGCAGCGACGTTGAGCGAAGAAAGCCCGTATAGCAAGAGAGTGTCGCTGGCCGAATCGACAGAAAGGTCTTTCCAGAGATTTGACGACTGGAAAAGGATAAGAAGTATCAGCAATCCAAATACCAATACTCCGAGAATCATGAGTAATAGGCGGCTTTGCTTTGGAGCTTTCTCTTTCACTGCGACTGCAAGTTTAACACAGTTCCGATCTTACTTTTTCGGGGGTTGTCGGGACTTAAGGAGTCGGCTAAACTCAGTGACATCAATGAAATCTGCAGAAATTCTTTTTGGAAGTGACAGCAAACTTCGCAGCGGATGGCGGTTCGCGATCTTCATCCTTGGCTTCATTTTTGCTGGTTTGGTAATGGGTACTGCGGTTGTCGCGGCCCTCGTCGGTATCTCGAAAGACACCGCCCCCGGGACGTCGACATTCTTCGTTGTAAACGGACTGGTGTCGCTGTTCGTCGCTCTGCTTATCGGCTGGCTTTGTGGAAAGTATCTCGAAGGACTGCCCTTCACTGCCCTGGGCGCCGGTTTCTTGAAGGGTTGGTGGTTACGCTTTGTATTCGGACTTTTGATCGGAGTATTGACCTTTTCGCTGGCGGCGATGATCGGTATCGCAGCGGGCGGGTTGTCGTTTCAGGTAAACGCAGACGCGTCATGGTCATCTATTCTCACAACTCTAGTCGTCTCATTCCTGATCTTTGCGGCCGCGGCGGCTTTCGAAGAGGCACTCTTTCGCGGCTACATTCTGCAGACGTTTGTTCGTTCGCAAATGACCTGGTTCGGAATATTACTGACCTCGACGCTGTTTGCGACCGTGCACAATGCCAATCCATCCGCAAATATATTTTCGTGGCTGAACACTTTTGTTGCGGGGATCTGGTTCTCCGTCGCGTACCTGAGGTCACGCGATCTCTGGCTGCCGTTCGGCTTGCACCTCGCTTGGAATTGGACACAGGGATCGATCTTCGGCGTGGAAGTCAGCGGCATTACCGAAATTGTGAAGGCGCCGATCATGCGAGAAACCGATACCGGCCCGGCATGGATCACCGGCGGCGATTATGGAATAGAGGGCGGGATAATTACGACGATCGCCCTGATCGTTTCGGCGACGGCTCTCTACTTTGTTCCCTTCAGCAGGCTAATGTCAGGATCGACCTCTCATAAACTCGATGCTGACCTTACATCGTCTGGATCTTGAACGAAATATCGACTGCCCTTGCGGAGTGAGTCAGTCGCCCGACCGAGATCAGATCGACGCCAGCTTCCGCAAACGAACGGACGCGGTCGAGATCCATTCCACCTGAGGCTTCGATGAGGACGTTCGGGTTCAGATCACGCGACATCTGGACCAATTTCGCCGCTTCGTCAGGCGTCTGGTTATCCAACATCACGATATCGGCACCGGCCTCGATCGCTTCGCGAAGCTGTGCCCAATTCGTGATCTCGACCTCGATCTTGTGCAGATGGCCTGCCATATCCTTTGCCGCCCGAACGGCTTCGGTAACGCCGCCGGCAAGCGCGATATGATTGTCCTTGATCAGAACGCCGTCATCGAGCCCCATTCGATGATTCTTTCCCCCGCCGATCGTCACAGCATATTTTTCGAGCAAACGGAGTCCCGGAGTAGTCTTTCGTGTATCGACGATCACCGCATTGGTTCCTTCGATCGCCTTCACATACGCTCGCGTCAGAGTCGCCACTCCCGACATTCGCTGGAGCAAATTCAGCGCGACCCGTTCGCCCGTCAATAGAACATCCGCATATCCTTTAAGCGTGCCGAAGACCGTTCCCACGCTGACTTCGTCTCCGTCGGAATAGGTCGTTTCGATCTCGCCGACTTCGGCATCAAGATGCGCAAAAACAGCCTCGGCGACCTCCATTCCGCAGATCACGATGTCTTCCTTGGCCAAAAAACGCCCCATACCGCGAACCTCCGGCGGCACCGTAGAAGACGTCGTAATATCGCCGCGGCCAATGTCCTCAGCCAAATAATGGCCGATCGACGCGAGAACTTCACCATTGTCGAGCCAGTTCATAATTTTATTTGATCGGGGCGACAATTTTTAGGCCGGCCACATTGTATTCATAGATTTCTGAATAGTTTTCGAGAATTTCGCTCGTAACCGCCACCTTTATGGCAGCTTCCGCCTTCAACCGTTGCCCCGCCAGGTTCACCCAGAAGTTCCGCTCATAGAGTCGCTCGGTCCCGTCGGAGTTCTTATAAACAACTCGGAATTTGTACAATTTTACAGGAGCTTTACCGAGAATCGCATTTTCTACTGATGAAACTCCTTCCTCCTGATAATCCGGCGGGAGCCAGCCTGATCCGGAACCGGTGCTGCAGTTGATGCTCGCCTTCTTCCACGGCCCTCCATCGGTGCGGCAATAGTACGTTCCGTTTAGATAAATGACTTCGCTTATCTTTGTCGTGTTATCTGAAACCTCAGTATCCGCCTCGCGCCAGACGTTTTGGCTGACAATTTCACGAGTCGCCTTTACACTTTTTTTCTTGCCCTGCAAGACGTAATTTTGTTCATGCGTTGATCGCCAGGAACGAAACCTTCCCGCGGGGTCGCTCTGCATGAATGCAATATTAAGTTCGGTCGTGTCAATTAGTTTTGACTGGCAAAAAACGGTGTGCCCTAGACTCAATAGGAAACCGATCAAAACGGGCGTTAGCAAGCTCTTGACGATCTCATGCATTTAGAGCCTCCAAATTCATTCTCAGGGTCGCAGTCTGCTGCTCGATCTCTTCCTTTCTTTCCCTCAACTCCTGAACCTTCTCAGCTGGAGCCCTCTCAACAAAATTCGCGTTCGAGAGTTGGCCGTTGAGGCGTTGGAGCTCGGTGTCGAGCTTGGCGATCTGGCTTTGCAGCCGTTCGCGTTCCTTGTCGAAATCGATCAGGCCTTCGAGCGGGACCGCGATCTCGGCACCGCCTGAAAGCACCGCTTTCGCCGACGCCTTTGGCACATCGAGCGAATCGCCGAGAACAATACTATCAGCACGCGCAAGCTTTTTGATCTGCGCTTCATTGGCCGCAAAGATCGACTGCATCTCGGCGCTGGCCGCAACGTGGATCGAGACGCGGTCGCTCGGCTTGATGTTCATCTCAGAGCGGATATTGCGTACCTTCTTGATCAGATCGATGACAGACTGCATCTCGGCTTCGGCAGCCGCGTCGATCGCACTCTCATCTCCGGGTGGGAACGCCGTCAGCATTATCGTCGCGCCGGCATTCTTATACGCCGGAGCGAGCATCTCAGCCGAAGCCCCTGGAAGTTTCAGCCACAACTCTTCAGTGAGATACGGCATGAAAGGATGGAGCATCCTAAGAGCGATCTCGAGGATCGTCAATATCCTTGTCGTTGCTTCAACGTCTCCTGTGTTGATCTCGTCCTTTTTAAGTTCGATGTACCAATCGCAGAAATCGTCCCAGAAGAAGTGATAAAGCAGTGAAACTGCAGTGTGAAATTCGTACTTTCCGAGGGCTTTGTTCACATCGATCGCTGTCTGATTGAGTCGCGAGATGATCCACTTATCGGGAAGCGAAAGGCCGTCTCGGTCCAAAAGGCTCAAATGATCGACCCTCGCTCCTTCGGAATTCATCAAACAAAACCGCGTAGCGTTCCAGATCTTGTTAGCAAAGTTTCGATATGTTTCGATCAGCAGGTCATTCCATTTGATATCCGCCCCGGTCGCGATCGAGGCGAGATAAATGCGCGTTGCATCCACTCCAAATTTGTCGAACATCTCGATCGGATCGACGCCGTTGTTTCGCGACTTCGACATCGGCTTGCCGTCTTTGCCGAGAACGGTGCCGGTGATGACCACGTCATCAAATGCCTTTTTCCCCGTGAATTTTCGCGTGAGCATTATCATTCTCGAAACCCACAGAAATATAATGTCGCGGCCGGTGACGAGAACATCGGTTGGAAGGTAGATGTCAAGGTCTGTCGGCGGGCGTCTGTTGACGGCGGGCTGTTCGTCCGACTGCCTACTGGCCACTGGCCCCTTGCCGCTGTTCCCCGTCCAGCCGAATGTCGAAAACGCCCAAAGCCCGGACGAAAACCATGTGTCGAGCACGTCCTGATCTTGTGTGAGATCTTTCCCGCCGGCTTTATCGCGAGCTTCCTCCTCGGTACGAGCGACATACACACTGCCGTCCGCGTCATACCATGCAGGTATCTGATGGCCCCACCAAAGCTGCCGTGAGATCGTCCAATCCTTCAGGTTTTCCAGCCATGCCGTGTAAACCTTTTCGTGCGGAACCTGCGGCGAGAAATGCGGCACGCCCTCGGTTCGCATGAGTTCGAGCGCCATGTCCCGCATTTCGTCCATCTTCACGAACCACTGCTCAGAAAGTATCGGTTCGACGACCGTCTTACAACGTTCGCATATGGGAAGCGAGATCTCGTAGTCCTCGACCTTGTCCAACAGGCCAAGATCTTTAAATCGCTCGACGACGATTTCGCGAGCTTTGAAGCGATCAAGACCATCAAGATCGGCCCCGGCGGCGGCATTCATCGTGCCGTCGTCGTTCATTACGAGAAGCTGTTCAAGGTCGTGCCGGAGACCGATCTGATAATCGTTCGCGTCGTGTGCCGGCGTGACCTTAACCGCTCCGGTTCCGAATTCCGCGTCAACATACTCGTCGGCGACGATCGGTATCTCACGGTCCGTCAGCGGCAACGCTATGGTTTTGCCGATCAGGCCTTTGTACCTTTCGTCCTTTGGATTTACAGCAACCGCCGTATCGCCGAGCATAGTCTCAGGGCGCGTGGTAGCCACCGTCACGGTTTGGTCCGTGCCAACGACGGGGTATTTCAGATATGTCAGCTTGCCGTCTTTTTTCGTTTCTTCTTTTACTTCAAGGTCGGAAAGAACGGTCTTGTCCTTTGGACACCAATTTACGATGCGAAGTCCGCGGTAGATCCAGCCTTCGTCATACAGCGTGCAGAAAACACTGCGAACCGCCTTCGAAAGATCATCATCCATCGTGAAACGATGCCGGGTCCAATCGACCGAGGCTCCTTCGCGGCGCATTTGCTCCGTGATCGTGTTTCCGTATTGTTCTTTCCAGGCCCATGCTCGCCGAACGAATTCCTCACGACCGACGTCGAGCGGCGTCTTGTTTTCTTCCTTCTTTAATTGCTCGACGACCTTTCGCTGCACCGAGATACCTGCATGATCCGTCCCGGGGAGCCAGAGCGTCCTAAATCCCTGCATCCGTTTCCAACGCGTCAGAACGTCCATCAGGGTGTGCTGCAAGGCGTGGCCCATGTGAAGGCTTCCCGTCACATTCGGCGGCGGGATCACGATCGAGTACTTCGGTGCATCCGGGTCTTCGTTTATCTCGGGACGGAAGAACCCGTTCGATTCCCATCGTTCGTAGTGTTTTGATTCGGCTTCTTTTGGATCGTAGGCCTTTGCGATTTCCATAAGGTAAAACTTAGATGATAAAACAAAAATCGCCCGCTTTCATCTCTCGAATAAAAGCGGGCGGTTAACCTGACTCGATCTTGATCAATACTTTTCGGACATCTTTTCAATAACGCGCTGAGCGATCATCTCGATCAACTCTGGCGAGAGGCTCACCACCTGCTTGTTACTACCTTGCTCCAGTGCGTTCCCCGGTGAGGTTATCTCCACCATCGGCTCGGACCCGGGAGGCGGAAGCTCCAACAGGTCGATCTCCTCGAATTCGACCGTTCCAGAGCCTTTGGTATCAAAACGTGATTCCATCCGAACGGTATCTTCACCGATCCCCGGTTCAGAGAACGGCATTGGAGAAATGTCCAGATTCGGCAGCGTAGCAGCAAGGTCTTCCGGCTGATAAGACTCGGGTTGCCCTTCCTCCATCCTTCTTGCAGTCTCACTTACGATCGCCTCAGCCACCGCCGGATCCAGACGTTCGGTCTGATCATTTACAGTCGGTGTGTGATCATAGCGAGATAGCTCACCCACCGGCTCGGTAAACACGGGCGCACTTTGGGCTTCATCGATTCTTTCATCGGAAGATCCTTCATTTTCCAAGCCACCGAGATCCTGTTTTTCCTCGAACTGACCTTCATATGGCGTCGATTCAGATGGTTCCTGTATCATCAAGCGGTCGGTTTCGGCCTCCGATGCTGAAAAGCTCGTCTCGATCATCTCGTCGTCTATACCTACGTCAGGGAAACTCGGGATCAATTCGTCATCGGTTTTAACGTGGTTCGCCACACTTTGACGATAGAGGCTGTCAATATCATCCGATTCATCCAAGACCGTTTCCTGAGGTTGTATCACCGCTTCGGCGGTATTGATCGGCTTCTGGTAGATCGTCTCGGTTCCCATGACAAAGAGCCTGTCCTCGCGAAACGTCTCGAACTGGGAGGTTTCAGTTGGTTGTGACGTCTCAGCGATCACATTTTGTCCTCGTTCGGGTCCCTTTGCATCAACCAACTCCTCCGAAGGCGCTTCCGGCTCCGGTGTTTTTATGAGTTCATTGACCTGAGCGACCAGCTGACGGATAGACTGGAATGGCTTTGTAAGATACGAAGTCGCGCCGACGCGAGATGCTTCGGCCTCGTCAAACGGTTCAAACGAACCGACCAACAGGATCACCGGAATATGCCGCGTAGCTTCATTCTCGCGAAGTATCTCGCAGATCTGATACCCGGTCAGTCCGGGCATATTAACATCGGCCAGGACGATATCGGGCAGGTCATCCATTATTCTCTGCATCGCCGAATCGCCGTCGCCGACCGTCACAACGTCAATTCCTTCGTCAGCAAAGGTCAGGTTTATGACCTTCTGGATCGTTATCGAATCATCGGCTAATAAAAGCTTACGTTTAGACACGTGTAGATCTGGCTCCTTAACAGGTGGAATATCTGCGAATTGTTTTCTGAAAACTAACACTAGACGCTGTTCGCGTCAAGAAATCTGATGCAGCGGCGAGTTATTCTACTTTTGAACAAGGGTTCGCATTGTCGTCCGAAGTTGCGCATTAGTAAAGGGCTTGGGCAAAAACGCAATGGCACCGGCCGCCAGCGCTTCACCGGTCAGTTTTGCACTCCGTTCACCGGTCATCATTATTACCGGGATATGTTTGAACCGTTCATCGGCCTGCATGAATTTGACCAACTCGGTTCCTTCGATGTACGGCATCATGACATCGACGACCGCAAGCACGAATTCTGCTCCAGACTTAAGTGCTGAATAGGCCTCTTTTCCGTTATTTGCTGTCGCGGCAATAAATCCCTCAGCCTCGACTATTGTCGAAACAAGTTTCAACATCGCCGGATCGTCGTCAGCTACAAGTACAAATTGTTCCATAGGGGAAGGAGTGGCGGGAAAAAACTCTAGGTCACCGCCTAGAGATTACCACCAACACGCTTTATGTTCACGAGATCCGCCGCGAGTTTTATCGCGGCTTTCATACTTGATTCATCAGCAATTCCTTTTCCGGCGATATCGAATGCCGTCCCATGATCGACCGAAGTTCGAATTAGCGGTAATCCAAGGGTGACGTTCACAGACGAGCCAAAAGAGAGCGACTTGACCGCGATCGTGGCCTGATCGTGGTAACAGGCAACCACCAGATCAAATTCTCCGCGAAAGCCGCGGAGAAATATCGTATCAGGTGAGAACGGCCCGGCGACGTCGATGCCTTCGTTCCTGCATTTTTCCACGGCAGGTGAGATCTGTTCGGCCTCTTCGTTTCCAAACATTCCACCTTCGGACGCATGCGGGTTGATGCCGGCCACGGCGATCTTCGGCCGCTTGCCTATCAGGTTCGGCAGTGTCTTGTCCGAGAATCGAATGAGGTCTACGAGGGACGCGGTCGTGACCAATTCGATCGCATTTCGAAGCGAAACATGGGTCGATACCAGAACAACCCTAAGTTTTTCCGCAAAGAAGCTCATCGCGAATTCCTTCGTGTCCGTCAAGTGAGCCAAAAATTCTGTGTGGCCCGGAAAAGAATACCCCGCTAATTTGAGAGCATTTTTGCTTATCGGTGCCGTCGCGATCGCATCTATCTCGCGTTCGCGCCAAAGTTTTACGGCGGCTTCGATATATGCGGCAGACGCTAGGCCGGTTTCTTTTGACTCAACACCTGTAATAAATCCTTCGCCTACTGTCGGCAGATCATATACTTCGATCGTTCCGCCGTTTCGACTATCTCCCAACCTACCGAAAGCCGTCTTGACATCAAATGGCCACGACGTTTTGACGAGCATCTGTCGATCCCCGATCACGACCGGTCGGCAGACCTCGCGTAGCCTGTCGTCGGTCAATGCCTTAAGCACAACCTCCGGCCCGATCCCTGCCGGGTCGCCGACGGTAATGCCTATGATCGGTTTACGCTGCTCATTCATCTTCAAATCTCAATAATAAAAATCCTCCGCAAGTTTTTCTACTCGCGGAGGATGTTTGTTCTCTCATTGTGGTATCAGTCGGCCTGTCGACGTATGAAAGTCGGGACGTCAAGATCCTCTAGATTCGGTTCTGGTGAGGTGAACAACGGTGCCGGACCGCCGTTGACGGCCGCCTGCATTTGGTATTCCAACGGACGCGGCTGCATCGCTTGTACCGCGCTGTCGAATCCCGTGGCAATAACCGTGACCTTGATATCGTCGTGCATATCTTCACGAATGACGCTGCCCCAAATGATGTCGGCGTTCTCGTCGGCTTCCTCTTCGATCATACCGATCGCATCCTCAATTTCGCCAAGCGGCATGTTCGCCCCGCCCGTCACATTTATCAGAGCGGCCTTTGCCCCGGCGATCGAATTTTCCTCCAGGAGTTTGTAATCCAATGCCGATCGCATCGCCATCGACGCACCGTTCTCGCCCTTTCCGCTTCCGACCCCCATTAGCGCCACGCCTCGGCCTGTCATCACCGTACGAACGTCAGCGAAATCGAGATTGATGATCCCCGGCGTCGTGATCAGATCGGTTATTCCCTGAACCGCCTGCAGCAAAATATCATCCGCACGTCGAAAAGCGTCAATTAAGGTTATCTTCTCTTCGACCTCGCGAAGTTTCGAATTCGGGATCGTGATGATGGTGTCAACGCAGCCGCGAAGTTCTGCAAGGCCCTTTTCAGCTTGCGCCATTCGCTTCTTGCCTTCAACATTGAACGGTTTTGTGACCACGGCGACGGTCAATGCGCCGAGTTCGATCGCGAGAGACGCAACCACCGGGGCTGCACCGGTTCCGGTTCCGCCGCCAAGTCCTGCCGTGACGAACACCATGTCGGAACCTTCGAGCACATCAAGCAATTTCTCGTGATCCTCGAGTGCGGCTTCGCGGCCCACTTCCGGATTCGAGCCGGCACCGAGCCCGCGAGTCGACCTGCCGCCAAGCTGGATCTTCATCGGAGCCTTTGACGCGTTCAGCGCCTGCAGGTCCGTGTTGGCAACGATGAACTCGACACCTTTTATGCCGGCATCGATCATTCGGTTCACGGCGTTTCCACCGCCGCCGCCGACGCCAACGACCTTGATACGAGCACCTGTGATCGGTGGCTCGTCGATAAACATTTTGATTCCGCCGTTATTCATTATTAGTACCTTCCGTCAAAAGCTAACGCTTCTCGCTGCGGGAAAAGCAAATGCACGATCTGTCCGGCTTGACCTGTTGAATTAATTTTCGGGTTCAACTATATCTTGTGCTGACGGACGTGTAGCATACTATGATTTGTGGTGAAAATCCAGCGGGGAAATGCGGTTTCACTTAAATCTTTCACGAAAATTTTCAAACCACTCGGCGACTTTACGCTTTGGCGATCTGCCGCCGGAATTTTGTTCGCGGACCTGTGAACGGATCGACGACAAAGCAAGCCCGCATGCAGTTGCCCAAGCCGGAGTCTGTATCTCGGCGGCGAGCCCGCCGAAATAATCTTCCTCGAGAAAACCGAGGCGAGTCGGGGCATCGAAAACTTGTTCGGCGATCTCCACCATTCCGCGTGCGAGTGAACCGCCGCCGGTCAATACAACACCGCTGGGTATCGACGATTGTGTTTTGGCGATCTCGTGCGCAATATGCTGAAGAAGTTCGACCGCGCGCGGCTGCATAATGTCGCAGAGTATTTCTTTGGATAGCCGTCGGGATTCGCTGCGGCCAACCGGTACTATCTCTATCACCTGTTGACGCTCCTCGTCGTCCATCAGGAATGCCGCAACACACCCATAATCATGCTTGATCTTGTTCGCTTCCTGGATCGAGACACGCAGTCCGTGTGCAATATCCTTGGTAAAATGAAGACTGCCAAATGGAAACACCGCTGTATGCTGAACCGCACCACGGCCGAATATCATTACGCTGGTGATCTCAGCCCCAATGTTAACCAGGGCGCATCCGTATTCCTTGTCGTCATCCGTCAACGCACTTTCCGCCGCCGCAAGCGGCTCCAGCATCATTCGTTCGACATCAAGTCCGGCCCTGCGAACAGCTTTTTCAAGATTCTGTCGGCCCGCACTGGGACCGATCACAATATGAACAAGTGATTCAAGTCGAGCTCCGCTCATACCCACCGGTTCGGTGATCCCGTCCTGTCCGTCGATTATGAATTCTTGCGGCAATCGGCTGAATATTTCCCAGCCCGCCGGCAGAGACATCGCACTAGCCGATTCGACGGCACGCGAAACGTCATCTTCCGTTATCTCGCGTCCGACGCCCGCCACCGCAACGACGCCTGCTTTGTTCTCGCCGCGGAAATGCTCGCCTGATAGGTTTACCATGGCCGCTCCCGCATCAAGGCCGCTCATCCTTTCAGCGTCACCTACGGCCTTTCGGATCGAGTCACTGACGGCTTCGGCACTTGTAACAATGCCGCGGCGAAGGCCTTTCGATTCCGCCTCACCGATACCGACGATGTTCATTTTTCCGCCGTCGGCCGCCTCGCCAATGACGCATCTTACGTGGCTGCTCCCGATATCGAGACCGATCGCATGAATGTCACGACTCATATTTCTATCGTTGTTTCCTTGGAACTAAAACCATGTTCTGACCTACCAGATTCACTCCCTCGAACATATTCCCTTTCCCGACTATCGCTTTGATCCCGTTTGACAGCTGTTGGCCGAAACCCTCTCGTCCTAACATAATGGTCACTGGTAATCCGGAATCCTCAAGTGTCGCTTTTGGTTCGCGTAGATCCGCAAGGTCGACCGAACGCACGCGAGATGCAAGATCATAATCTCTCCATTCGGCGATCATCTTCTGGTAGACCTTTAGCCTTTCCAGATTTTCTTTATGGGCTCTTTCACTTTTCTCTTCGTTCCAGCCGAGCATAGCGAACGGCAGGTTTTTTTCACTCGTTTCGGCTGGCGCAAGTATTTCACCCTCGCCATCGGCGAGGAAGTCCTTGCCGCCCAATTTGACTATTGCGACGGGAGTTCGTTCATTGATCTTTACCCTTATTCCGTTTGGAAGATCTCGGGTTACGGCCGCCGTTTTCACGAATGTCACTTTCTCTATCTTTTGCTTTATTTCCAGCAAGTCGGCATTCCACACCCCGGGCAACTCGGCATTCGATCGCACTATCTTTTCGATATCGGATCTTGAGGCCCTATCGGTTCCATTGACCTCAATTGTCTTTAGAACAAAGAAGTTGGAGGCAGACACCGAGTCGTAAGTAACAAACACCACGAGCGCCAGGCAAACAATGATCACGGCACCGATCGACAACGGGACCACCTTGTCACCAAGAACGTCCAAAACGCTCCTGCGGCCGCCGCGTTTCTTCACGCGCGTGAGTTCCTTTTCACCCCGCTTGGAACGACTTCGGGCAGTCGGTCTCTTTCCCTTTTTCGCCATCTTTTCTATTTCTTTAGTTTCTCCAGGATCTCATCCGACAGTCTGGTAACGGTTCCTGCACCAAGTGTTATCAAAAGATCGCCATCCTGAAGTATCGGGATCACTTTTTCCGAGGCATTCTCAATATCCCCGATGTAGGTCACGTTCTTGTGGCCGTACTTCTTTATGTTCTCGGTCAGCACCTCAGCATTTATGCCTTCGATCGGCGTTTCACTTGCTGCATAAATATCCAGGACGAAAAGAACGTCCGCATTATTGAACGCCAGTGCGAATTCGTCGAACAGTTCCTGCGTTCGCGTATATCGGTGAGGCTGGAAAACGACCACGGTCCGCTTGCCTCCCGATCCGTTCTTTGCGGCCGCGAGCGTTGCGAGTATCTCGGTTGGGTGATGGCCGTAATCGTCGACCACAGTAATGCCTCGCGCTTCCCCCTTAAACTGAAAGCGCCGGTTCGCATTCTTGAATCGCGCAAATGCCTCTGCGATCTTCTCGAAAGGAACGTCGAGCTCAAGGCCGACGGCTGTGGCCGCCAAGGCATTGTACACGTTGTGTTTGCCTGGTACCGGCAGGTCTATATCTCCGAGGACATCGTCACCTTTCCAAACCGTGAAATGTGAACCGAAATGGTCATTGTAAGTGATGTTATGAGCCGAAATATCTGCTTGTGCCGTCATCCCGTAAGTTACACGTCGGCGTTTGATATGTGGAATGATCAACTGAACGTTCGGGTCGTCCAAGCAAATGATCGCAGCCCCGAAAAATGGCACCTTATTTACGAAATCGGTGAAACATTGCACCACGTCATCCATACCCTTGTACGATTCCATGTGCTCTTTGTCGATGTTGGTGACAACGGCGATCGTCGGGTATAGCATCAGGAATGAACGATCACTCTCGTCGGCCTCGGTTACGAACCAGTCAGAATGTCCAAGCCGTGCGTTCGACCCGAGCGACTCTACGACACCGCCGACGACCGTGGTAGGATCGACGCCCGCATGGCCGAGGATAGTTGCGACCATTGAGGTCGTGGATGTCTTCCCGTGAGTTCCGGAGACGGCTACTGCGTATGGTTTCAGCACCATCAATTCTGCAAGCATTTCGGCTCTTGGAATGACCGGAATGCCCTTTTCTTTTGCGATTATGACCTCCGGGTTGTCGTCTTTGACCGCGGACGAATATACAACGACCTGGGCTTCCCCGACATTCGCCGCCGCGTGGCCTTCAAAGATCTTCACACCGTTAAGTTCCTCAAGCCGATCGGTATTTTTAGACCGCTTGATATCAGACCCCGAAACCTCAAAACCGAGATTGCAAAGCACCTCCGCGATACCGCTCATCCCGATACCGCCGATGCCTATGAAATGAATTCTCTTAACGTGTCTAAACATTACGTTTCAATTCTTCGATCAGATCGACAGTTTTCTCTGCCGCGTCTGCCCTGCCCATCGATCTGGCTGCGGCCTCCATCGCCGTGATGGTTTCAGGCGATTCGATAAGCCCTGCAATTTCTTTCGCCAGACGCTCGCCGCTTAGCTCACTCTGGACAACCATCTTAGCCGCTCCGGCTTTCTCCAAAGCCTCGGCGTTCTTCCGTTGGTGATCGTCGGCTGCAGTGGGTAATGGGACCATGATCGCAGCTTTTCCGGCCGCTGCAAGTTCAGCACAGGTTGTCGCACCCGCTCTACAGATCACAAAGTCCGCTTTTCCGAACTCCACAAAGATATCCGAAATAAACGGACGTATGTCGGCAGCGGAAAACGCCGAACCGGCGTACGCAGCCTTTATTCTTTCAAGATCCGCCTCGCCGGTTTGATGCGTGATGGTTAGTCGATCACTGAGATCGGCAAGCCCGGCAAGAGCCTCGACCATCGCACTGTTGATAGCCCGTGCACCCTGTGAACCTCCGAAGATCAGGGCGTGGAAATCTTCCGAACGCTTCTTGGGCGGCACCTCAAAAAACTCACGTCGAACCGGATTTCCCGTTACGACGCCTTTCTTTCCAAAGAACGGCATTGCCTCCTCAAAAGTCAACGCTGCACTGTCGACAAACCGCGACAGCCGTCGGTTAGTAAAGCCAGGCAATGCATTCGAGTCCATCACAAGCGTCGGCACGCCCATGATCGCGGCCATCAACAGCACCGGGCCCGAGACATATCCACCCGCACCGACGACGACATGAGGGCGAAACTGCCTGATGATCTTCCGAGCCTCGAGAAAACTTTTGGGGAGTAAGGAAAGGCCCTTTAGTTTTCCGACAAGCCCAACATTTTTCAGTCCCGCACTATGGATCAGGGAAAGTTGAAAACCGCTCTCAGGTACGATTTTGGTTTCTAGACCTCGAGCCGTGCCGATAAATAACACTTCGGACGCTTCATCCCGTCGCATGATCTCTTTTGCAACAGCAATTCCCGGATAGATATGACCACCGGTGCCGCCGGCTGCGATAATAACCTTCATTTGACCGCTATCGAGATGTCAGATCCCCTCCCGTTACCATTCAATTCCTACGCCCTTTTTTCCTATGTACTGGCTCAGCCAGATCCGCGGCTACATTTCCGCCATATCGTGAAATGCTCAGTAATAAACCGACCGCGAACATTGTCACCATTACCGACGATCCGCCATACGAGATAAAGGGCAGCGGAATGCCCTTTGCCGGTAGTATCGATGTCACTACGCTGATGTTGAACAGCGCCTGAACGATGATCCCCGTAATGAGGCCGATCCCGAGAAGCATGCCAAACCGATCCGTCGACTTTACCGCGGCACGCGTTCCTCGCCATAAAAGAAGGCCAAAAGCAATTACGACCGCGAGTGTCCCCAGCAATCCCCATTCTTCACCAATGACCGAGAATATGAAATCGGAATAAGGGTACGGTAGATAGAAAAGCTTTTGCTGGCCTTTGCCAAATCCCTCACCAAATAGTCCGCCCGAACCGATGGCATACAGCGATTGAACGACCTGGTACCCCGCGTCATCAGAATGAGCGAATGGATCTAGAAATGCCATCAATCGTTCGACCCGCCATGGTGCAAACAAAACGGCTGCCATAGCACCGGCCACCATGACCGCCCCAACCGTAGCAATATGTAAGAGCCGCGCTCCCGCGGCAAAATAGATCGCGGAAAAGATCGCGCATAGAACGATGGTAGTGCCGAGATCCGGTTCGATAAAGACCAGTCCTCCCAAAAGAGCAAGCGCTCCGACACAAGGGATAACGGTCGTCTTCAATTCGCCGACACGATCTTCATTCCGCGTAAGAAAGTAGGCGAGAAAGATCGGCAATGCGATCTTCGCCATTTCCGAAGGCTGCAGTGACACAGGCCCCATTCTTATCCATCGGCGAGCACCGTTTATTTCCGGGAACGCAAAGACCGCGATCAATAAGATAACTGTTAATACAAAGATCGAGTAAACTGCGACCGGCTTTTCAAAAAGCTTGTAGTTTATTCGGCTAGCGGCAAACATGACCAACAGCCCTGCGAGAGTGAAACCGATCTGTTTGTAAAAATATGAGAACTGCGTCGTTCCGCCCGTCTCCTTTACGGCGATCATGGCTGAAGCGCTATACACCATCATCGCTCCAAACAGCGCCAGGCCCGCCGCGAGAGCGAACATGAACCAGTCTGTCCTTAGCCTTCCGATCATGGTTTACGAAATTACGCCATTGCGGACTGCCCGCCCGTTAACGCCTCCACCGCGGCCTTAAAGACCTTCCCCCGTTCTTCAAAGCTCTTGAACATATCAAAGCTTGCACACGCAGGTGCAAGCAACACCGAGTCACCGGCGTGGGCGGTATTCTTTGCTTTCGCTACTGCGTCTTCCATCGAAGTCGCGCTCACTATCTCTGCATATCCATTCAATTGTTCATTGATATTGTTCGCGTCCTCGCCGATAAGCACCAAGGCTCGGACCGATGACTCGATAAGTGGGATCAGCGGCGAATACGGGGCATTTTTTCCGCGGCCGCCAAGTATCAGTACGATTTTTCCGTCACCTTCAGACAGGGCTTGAACTGCTTTCAGCGTAGCGTCAACCGAGGTCGCTTTCGAGTCATTGTAGAAACTGACTCCTTCGATCTCCGTGACAAATTCGATCCGGTGCTCAACGCCTTTGAAATCTGCTATGGTCTTACGCATCGATTCCGGCGATGCACCGCACGCCAAACCGGCGGCTAGTGACGCAAGCACATTTTCGACATTGTGAAGCCCGCGCAGAAATATCTCGTCACGCGTAGTCAGGACCTTTTCCTTTCCGCTCGATCTGCATACAAGGTCACGGCCTCGAAGAAAGAGGCCTTCATCTAGTTCGCGTTTCACACTGAACATCGAAACGTTAGCCTTAAGTCCGCTTGCCCAACTCGCAGTTATCTCGTCATCCGCATTCAAGATCGCGACATCGTCCGATGTTTGGTTTATGAAAATGCGATGCTTTGCTGCGGCGTAATCGGTAAACGAGTCGTACCTGTCAAGATGATTCGGCGTGACGTTCAGGCAGATCGCTACATTCGCGTTAAAATCCTTGATCGTTTCCAGCTGAAAGCTCGAAAGTTCGGCAACGGTCCATGATTCGTCAGTCGAAGTAGACGCAAGGTCTAGAAGCGGAGTGCCGATATTGCCGCCGACCTGCGTTTCAATGCCGGAGTTCTTCAGCAATTCTCCGATCAACGTCGTTGTCGTGGTCTTACCGTTCGAACCGGTTATCCCGACGATACGGCCTTTCATGAACCGATAGGCCAACTCGACCTCGCCGATCACTTCACCGTCCTTGCGGTCAACATATCGTGCAGGGATAGTGTTCGTTGGAACGCCGGGCGAAATGATGACCAGATCGATCTGATCGAGCAGCCATGAAGGCAGATCACCACCGATCAATCCTACCTTATGCGTTTCTTTCAAAGATCTGGCTGCATCGGAGAAATCTTCGACAGGTTTTCTATCGTGCAAGGCGACCGTCGCACCGCGATCGGCCAAGAATTTTGCCGATGCTATGCCGGATCTTCCTGCACCCAAAACGAGTGCTTTTCTCCCTGCGATCTGCATAACCAAATCTTGCGCCACTTGCGCCACCTGCGCCGGCGCAAAGGGTGGCGCAAACTCACCAACCCTCTATTCCCTGTACAATGAACAACTTAGAAGTTCCCTCGACAATACTCGAAGATCTCTGATCTTTGTTTTCTCCATACCACTTGCTCCCTTAACGAAGCTTCAATGTAGAAAGACTGAGCAACGCGAACAAGATCGCTACGATAACAAACCGAAACACGATCTTCGGTTCTTTCCACCCTGAAAGCTGAAAATGGTGATGCAGCGGAGCCTGAAGAAAAATTCGCTTTCCGGCTCCTGCGGTCCTCTTCGTGAATTTGAAGTAACCGACCTGCAGCATTACCGACATTGCCTCAATAATAAATACACCGCCGATAAAGGGCAGGAGGAATTCTTGCTTCGTTAAGATGGCAACCGTACCTAATGCCCCGCCAATGGCAAGTGAACCGACATCGCCCATGAACACCTCCGCCGGGGGCGCGTTATACCAGAGGAATCCAAGACTGGCACCGACCATTGCACCACAGAAAACCGTTAGTTCTGCCGACGCAGGGTTATGTGTGATATCAAGATACTCCGCCCAGCGTCGATCGCTCGCGACATATGTCAATGCCGTCAAGGCGGCCATTGCAATGAACGTCACGCTGGATGCAAGTCCGTCCATGCCGTCCGTAAGGTTAACGGCATTTGAGGACCCAAGCAGTATGAAAATAATGAATACCAGATAAACCAACGGCGGGATCACGCTTATTCCGTTGGGATCGGCTGTGTCCTTTAGGAACGGAATACTCAGGTTCCAGGAATAATTCGTCGCAAAATACAAAACTCCCCAAACTACCAAGGCGGTTACCAATTGCCCTGCGAGTTTCTGCTTTCCGGTCAATCCGAGCGAGCGTTTCTTGACGATCTTTATCCAGTCGTCCGCAAATCCAACCAGCCCAAACAGGGTCGTCGCTCCAAGGGCAAGCCACAGAAATACGCTGTCGAGACGTGCCCATAGCAACGTAGAGACAAAAACAGACCCAAGGATCAAGATCCCGCCCATTGTCGGAGTTCCGCGCTTCGCCTGATGTTCAGCCGACAGTTCCTCTCTAATTTCCTGGCCAAATTTCATGTCGGCCAGTTTCTTTATCACCCTCTTCCCTATTACAAGTGTTATCAGAAGCGACGTGATCGCTGCCCAAGCGGTTCTGAAGGTTACGTATTGAAATACATTGAGACCTTTGTAGAAGTACGATTCGCTAGCGGCACCGTACTGTCGAAAGATAAGCTGGTAAAGGAAGTAGTAGAGCATATATGGATCGCTGACTCAGGTTTGCACCTAATTCGCCGCCGATTTTTTATCCTCCAATTCGAATTTGTCCAGCAATTGCTCAATTACCTTTTCCGTGCGCACCCCGCGCGACCCCTTCACCAAAACTACGTCACCTTGTTTGATCTCGTCCGCTAACAGTCTTCCCGCCGCGTCCGAATCTTCGGCGAAAATGGCATTCGTCAACCCTGCTTCTTTTGCCCCGTCTACAAGTTGCCGGCCAAGTCCTCGCACCCCGATCAAAATATCGACATCACTCGCTGCGATCTTCTCGCCAGTTTCGATATGCAACCGAGGAGCGTCATCCCCAAGCTCGAGCATCTCACCCGCAACGACGACACGGCGCTTTGCACCTTCGGACCCGTCCACCAAGGTCTGCACCATCGAGAGCAAAGCGTCCGGATTCGAATTATAGGAATCGTTGATGACCGTGAAGCCTGCGGCAAACCGCAATATCTCGCCTCGCTGCGGAGGCGACTCTACCGAAGCAAGTGCTCGGCCGATCTGTTCCACTGACATTCCAAGCGAATATCCTACGGCAGCAGCCGCAAGTGAGTTCATGATGTTGTGGCGTCCGTTTAGTGGAAACGAAACCCGCTCCTCACCATCTTTCGTTATCAAGGCAAATGCCGTCGTTCCAAATCCTTCAAAATTTATCTCGCGAGCCATCACATCGGCCTGATTGTCTATCCCGAAAGTGACAGCACTTCCTCGGCTGAGGGCGGACATTTCCGCTACTCGATGATCATCCGCATTCAATACAGCTATACCGCCGATTTTCATTCCTTCGACGATCTCGGCTTTCGCCTGCTGAATTCGCTCGATCGTTCCTAGATGCTCAATGTGAACGGGAAGGACATTCAAGACGACCGAGATGTCCGGAGGGGTTATCCTACACAGTCTCTCGATCTCATGTTGGGGCGTGGACATCCCCATCTCGAGAACTGCAATGTCAAACGATGCGTCTTTCGCCAGATTTAACACCGTCAGCGGATGCCCGAGTCCGTTGTTGTAGTTCTTTATATTCTTGAGGACCTTGCGTCCGCTCGCTTCGAGTACGTGAGCCGTCAGTTCTTTAGCGGTAGTCTTTCCTGCACTCCCGGTGATCGCGACGACCGGTCTGTTCCATTCGAGGTAAACCGCGTGGGCTAGGGCCTGTAAAGCAACGATGACGTCATCGACGAAGATCAGCTTGTCCTCGATCGATGCAAGTTCTGTTTGATATTCTTCAAACCGATCCTGGCGAACGACCGCAGCCACTGCTCCTTTTTCCAGAGAAGATCTGACGTAAACCGTCGCATCGTCAAAATCGCCATTGAACCCGTTGTTCCTGTATTCAGGCTGTGAAAGCGCAAAAAAGACATCGCCCGCCTTTACATCTCGTGAGTCGATAACAAAAGAGACGACATCACGTTCCATCAAGGCGGGATCGATTCCGGGCGAATTTCCGCCCATTAGCTGAATCGCTTTGGCAAGTTTCAAGTCTTCCGTTTCACCTCCGGACCCTTTTCCGGTTTATTTATTACTCTTGGCCTATCAGCTGCAGCCGGCTTTACCTGTGTCAATTTAGCTGGCGTACTTGTTCCTTTCGCTTCCTCTGCTTTCTCGGGCCTAACGACCAGTTTTTTTGACTCTGATCGTTCGACCTTCGGCGAATCCGACGCTATGTTCTTTTCGACAGCAACCTCGTCGCCGACCAGTCCAGTAAACAGATCGTCTGCTGTGGGTTCTTGGGCAGCCTCATCGTTCTCCGCCACCAAAGTCTCAGTTGCAAGATCGGGCCTTATGTTCAATTCCGGCAATATGTCCTCAGCGATCTTGCTGAAAACTGGGGCGGCGACCATTCCACCGTCGCGTCCACCGATCTTCGGCTCGTCGATGATGACCGCTATGGTTACTTGCGGGTCATCTGCCGGAGCAAAACCAATAAACGACGACATATACTTTGCGGAGTTCACCCGCTTCAGTTTTTCGTCGAACTTCCACGCAGTTCCGGTTTTCCCGGCGATCGAATAACCACTGACAGCAGCGCGTTTTCCAGTACCTGAAACAACTACTTCTCGCAGCATTTGCCGCAGTTTTCGAGCAGACTCCGCCGACACGACCTGCTCACGTGCGGGCTCAGTCGTCGAACCGATCTTCTCGTCAAACTGTCTGATTTCTTTAATGATTCGCGGCTGAATTCTGACCCCGTCGTTTGCTATCGTCGCAAAAGCCGATGCCATTTGCAAAGCTGTCACCCCAATTTCATATCCGATCGACATTGACGCCAAAGAGTCCCCGTTCCATCGTGCCGGGTTGCGCACGATACCACCCGTTTCTGCGGGCAATTCTATTCCCGTGGACTTTCCAAATCCGAATTTCTGAAGCGAAGAATAGAAATTCTCTTTGCCGACCTTTAGCCCCGTTTTGATTGCCGAGACGTTGCTCGATTGGGCAAGTGCCTTGGTATAGGTCACGGTTCCGCCGCCGCCATGATCCTTAAATACGTGGCCTGCAACATCGATCGTGCCGTTACCTTTGTCGATCGTGCCGTCGGGTGAGATAAGATTGCGCTCAAGTGCAGTACCGTATGTTATGAGTTTGAAGACCGAACCTGGTGAATAGACATTCTGGACAGCTCTATTTGTGAGATTCTCGTTCGATATCGATTTCAACTGATTCGGATCGAATGTCGGGTAGTTGGCCAGTGCGAGTATCTCACCTGTCTTATGATCTAAAACTATGGCCATTCCCGATTTTGCCCCCGCATTCCTGACTGCCTCTGCAAGCGGCAGTTCGACTTTGTATTGAATGGAGCTCTTGATCGTCAATACAACATCTTTCGGGGGCTCCTTTTCAGAAATGGTTTCATCATAGACTCGCCCCAGGCGGTCTCGCTCCTGCACACGTTTGATAACGGCGCCATATAAGAGGTCGTTTTGTGACTGTTCGATGCCGGCCTGCCCAACGCCGTCGGCATTACTGAAACCAATAACATGGGCCGCAAGCGATTCTCCCGGATAACTTCGCGTTTGCTCGTCACGCCAATGCAGCCCCGCATACTTAGGCAGATCAGCCTTCTTTACGTCTAATGTTTCCAGGCCCTTGTTCAAGCGCTGTGCAGCCTCCTCGTCCAGGCCGCGCACGAGCGGAACAAATCGGCGTTCGCTCTCCTTGCCCTCGTTCAGGACCCTTTGCAGTTGGTTCTTGTCGGCTCCTGTAAGTCTGGCCACGGCCTTTGCAGTTGCAGCCGTATCGTCGATCTCGGTCGCGTCCGCGTAGAGTGTCTTCACGGAGACACTCATCGCCAATACACGGCCGTCACGGTCAAAGATCGTTCCTCTGGGGAGTTTACTTTTTCTAACATCGATCCGCTGCTTTTCCGCTCTATCTCGTAGCCAATCGTGCTGTCGGACCTGAAGATAGACCAGCCTTGCTCCAATGCCACCGATCCAAATAACAAGGATCGCAACTATCAGCATGAATCGGTTGAACGCTTGCTGACGGAGGTTCGTTTTCTTTGAATGCCGCTTAGCTCTCTTCATTCAATGTCTTTCATCAACGGATTTTAGTAGTTGCCATAAGGTCGCTTGAAACTTTCTTTTGTTTATCGGTCTCGTCCAGATGCGACATTCCTGCAGGTGAAGTTTTTGCTTTTCCTGAGACAGGGTAAAAGGCCTTGACCGCCTTTTCTTCGTTCGAATTGGTTTTCGCCGGCGCAGCCAACGAGGTCTTGACCACCAAACTACGGTCGCCATTATCGATCGCATTTGCCTGCTCCGGTGTAAAGATCTCATCAGCGTCACGTAATCCGTGCCTTATCGCGATCCGCTTTACTTCTCCGGGTGATCGAACGACCTCTCGCGAGAGCAGCAATCGACGCTTCTCGGTTTCCATATCGTCCACCTGTTTTCGCAACTTGGAATTCTTTATGCCGAGATCCATTGCGGTGAAATGCTGGCGTGCCGCGAAAAAGAAACCCGTGGCGAGGAGTCCGACACAGACAACCATAACTAGAACATTGAACCAGGAGATCGCGGCACGACCGTTTTCATTCGAATTGATTGGATGGGCTCTCTTTTTCATTGTGGGCCTCCCTTTGTTTGCTTTGGGGGTCTATTTTTAGGCGAGTTTTCTGACAGCTCTTAATTTTGCGCTCCGCGCTCTCGGGTTTTCTTCACATTCTTTCTCACTTGGGACGACGGGTTTTCTGGTTAATATTTCGACTTTCTTTGCTGCTCCGCACGCACATCTCGGCATTCTCGGCGGGCATTGACATTTTCCTGACAGTCGCTGAAACGTCTGCTTTACGATCCGATCTTCCAACGAATGAAACGAGATCACTGCCATTCGCCCATTCGGAGCGAGTAGTTCGACCGAGTCCTTCAAAAATCCTTCGAGTATCCCAAGTTCGTCGTTCACCACGATCCGTAATGCCTGAAACGTCTTAGTCGCTGGGTGGATCTTTTCCTTGGGCTTCCTCGGCACTGCTCTTTCTACCAGTTCGGCCAGTTGCTTCGTAGTTCTGATCGGATCACCCGTATTACGGCGTTCCACTATGCGCCTGGCTATCCGCCTCGAAAATCTTTCTTCGCCGAATTCATAGATCATGTTGGCGATCTCTACTTCACTTAGATCGCTAAGAAGTTCGGCTGCGGTCGGCATCTTGCTGCCCGGATCCATCCGCATATCCAACGGAGCGTCAAACCTGAAACTGAACCCGCGTGTTTCGCTGTCGAACTGAAGCGAGGAAACACCAAGATCAGCAATAACTCCGTCAACCTTTTCGATGTCGAGGCTTTCGAGTATGGTCCTTATCCGAGAAAAGTTTGATTTCACGATCGTTAGACGGTCGCCAAATCGACTCAATTTTGACCTTGCATTATCGATCGCATCGGCATCCTGGTCTATTCCGATCACCGTTATATTAGGTTCTCGCTCAAATAGGCCTTGTGTATGTCCACCCAGACCGAGCGTCGCATCCACAATGACCGCATTCGGATGAGGATCGACCAAGTCGATCGTCTCATTAAGAAGGACAGAGACATGCAGGTTTTCTGGTTCAGCGGCTGCCATATTCAAAGATCGGTTGTGTCATTGAAGACACAGATACCCTACGGGCGATGGCATTGCCAACCCTTGTTTCGAACCAATCTGTCGATGTTTTGCACGAACCGCCGTCAGTAATTCCCCGTCCTTTCAGGACTGGCACGTGCCGAATTGTGTATTGATTCAAGGTGAGATTCCCGAATGTGTGCGCTTAACTTATTAAACAACCACTTTACGAAAATCTTTGTATCTCGACCCGACAACCGCAATTTGTCGAGCGAATGAATGGATATTACGCCTTTCCAACTTCCTTTGTCAAGGTAAATCGACTCGTATTTTTAATCATGTGCTTAAAATATGCCAGATTTGTTTTCAGGACAATAACTACCGCTCGGAATCGCTGATTTCAGGAATTTAAGGGCAAGAGTGTAGGATTGGTTTGGCGATGGGATCAACCCTGTTTCAACTCTTATTATTTGGCGTGCTGGCAGGAATGGCGAACATCTTGGGCGGGATGATACTTTTTCCGTCTAAGATACGTGACGAATATCGCGGCTTGCTGCGGTACCTGCTGGCTTTGGGTGCCGGCTTTATGTTGTCCGTCACTTTTTTTGAGGTCATTCCCAAAACGATAATCCTGTGGCAGAAAACGCAGTCCACCGACGAAAATCTGTATGTACCGATGCTGCTTTTGCTGGGCGGCTATCTCATGACCCAGTTTTTCGAGCATACGATCGCGCCGCATTTCCATCTGGGCGAAGAGGTCACTTCCGAACACGTAATTTCGTCGAAGTCGGCATATACCGGCGTTGGAGGCTTACTGATACACACGTTTTTGGATGGAGTTTCGATAGCGGCAGCGGCACAGTTGGATCTGCGGATCGGATTCCTCGTATTCATTGCTGTTTTTCTCCATAAATTTCCCGAGGGCTTCACGATCGGCTCGATGGTGTTGGCCGCGGGCAAGGGCCGCCGGGAAGTATTGATCGCAACGTCTCTGATCGGGGCGACGACATTACTCGGAGTCATCGGGTTCTATCTGATCGGAGCAAATATTGGTTTCTCAGTAGCATACGCCTTGCCGCTCGCCTGCGGCGTGACGCTATACGTTGCGGCGAGCGACCTCATTCCAGAGATAAACCACCACGGCGGGAAGAGTCCGCTGGTTTCCCTTTCCGTTTTCGCTGGGGTCGCCTTCTTTTTCGCGGTCCATTTCGCGGTACACGAACTTGCTCCGCACTGAAAGCAAAAATCCGGGAACATTTGCGTTCTATCGTCGTAGTAATAAGCGGAGGTAATTGGAACCATGCGCGAACCATTTGTTGCGGGAATTTTAAGTTTTCTGATACCCGGAGTCGGCCAGATATATAACGGCCGTATCATCGTCGGTATCCTCTGGCTCATTCTGACAGGTGTTTCATGGATCGGGTCCGCCGGCACGCTAGGTTGGATAGTTCACATTATCTCCGGTTGGTGCGCGTACAGCTACGCAAAAGACAACCCGGTTCGCAGTTAGTTTTTTCTTCATACAATCCTCCTTTCGCCCGGCGCTCGATAACGCCGGGCTTTTTTGTTTGCGAATAATCGAGTAATATTACGTTTCAACCAAAAGAGGCTGGAGATACAGGGCCAAATCGATACCCTTTCCCAGCCTCTTATGAATTATGGCCAAAGAAGGATTGCCATTTGTATTGGTCCCGGCATTGATCGCGATGCTGCTTGCGTATTTCCAGCTTTGGATCTTCGCGGCGGTTTTTGCGGCGATCGCGCTGTTCATGGCGTACTTCTTCAGGGATCCGTATCGGGAAAGTCCGGAGGGCGAAGGTTTGATCGTGGCGGGAGCGGACGGAACAGTGACGCGCATCGACGAGACCGACGAAGGCAAACTCGTAAGCGTCTTTATGTCTCCGCTTGACGTTCACATCAATCGTTCGCCGATCGCGGGAAAGGTCACGAAAGCCGAGTACATTCGCGGCAAGAAGGCTCCCGCGACGAGCAACACCGCCAGTTTTACGAACGAACGAAACTCCCTCACCATCACGGGCGAGCAATTCACGGTCCGGTGTACGCAGATAGCGGGTATAATGGCGAGACGCATCGTTTGCTGGAGCAAAGAGGGCGACGAGTTGAAACGCGGCCAGAAATTCGGGCTTATCAAGTTCAGTTCACGGACCGACGTCCTGATGCCTTCGAACACCGAACTGATGGTAAAGATCGGCGATCACGTAAAAGGCGGCGAAACGATCCTGGGCAGAGTCATCTAGTGGAAGCAACAGAAGACAAAGAAGTTCACAAAGGCCTGAAGAAAGGCTTGTACGTCATCCCGACGGCTTTTACGGCCGCGAATATCGGGATGGGCTTTCTTGCCGTTCTTTATTCGATACGCGCTTTTTCGATCGTAAAGACAGATCCCGTCGCCGCGTCGGCTTATTTTAATTACGCGGCGATAGCGATCGGCCTGGCGATACTTTTCGACACATTGGACGGCCGCGTCGCGCGAATGACAAAGACGGCGACCGAGCTCGGCGTCCAGTTCGATTCGCTTGCCGATGTCCTCACGTTCGGCATTGCCCCGATAGCGTTGATGTACAGTTGGGCGATAGCGCCTTCGCTGCCTGAGCAAAGCTCGGCGCATGCATTGGGCGTATTCCTACTTTTCATGTATCTGATGTGCGGAGCGTTTCGGCTTGCGAGGTTCAACATACAGGCGACGCGGCCGCGTGTACTGATCGAAGGAACGCCGAAGCTCGACAAGAAGAATTTCGTAGGCCTGCCGATACCTCCCGCCGCCGGGCTGCTTGCCTCTATCGTTCACTTTGCCCCGATGCCGCTCAACTATTACGGTGCGGGCCTCGCCAAGTTCTACACCTATCTGCTGATGGTCCTGATCGCGGTGCTCGGGATATTGATGGTCAGCACCTTGCGGTACACGAGTTTCAAGACGCTGAACTTCGGCAAGCGAAATCTCTATCTCCTATTGGTCATCGCGGCTGCGGGAATGCTCCTGTGGCTATACTCCAACTACCTGCTCCTCATCCTTGCGACGCTCTATGTTTCGCATGGCCTGATCTTCTTTATCGTCCGCACGATCCTGCGGCGGCCCAAACCCGAAACGCTCGAAGCCGAGTCATAAATGGTCTTGCGCCACCCTTTGCGCCGGCGCAGGTGGCGCAGGTGGCGCAAGAAAAATAAGAAAGGCGGAAAAGTTACAAGACTTCTCACCCCGGCCTCACAAAAAGTCTCGGATATTCCCGCTGTATAAATTCTCCCGATCTCCAAATTCCTTTATTCACTGTTCACTGTTCACTGTTCCGGCACACGTGTTGTGAGTAGAAAGGCACGCCGAATAATGTTCGTGCCTTTCAGATTCAGGGCTGATGTACGCGACGTCTCTTCTGATCTGGCCCACGGGCTTATATCTAATTACGGAGTAAGAAGAACAACGAAAAACAAAATAGGCATCTCGTTAGTCGAGCAGCGTGTCGTGGTGATCATCATCGCGATCATCGCGGCGGTCGTGCTTATCGCTTCATATCCTGTGAGGCTGATGATCTCGGGAACCGAGGCGTGGATGTCGTTTGCGGCTTGGGTAACATCGTGGGCGGCATAGGCCGGGGATCTCAGCGTTTCGTTCAGGATCTGGCGGTTCGGCGGCCGGGCTTTGGCCGATGCCTCGGCTCGTCTTCGTTCGGAACGTCGTCCGGGAATGTCGTTCCGGACGCGATAAGCACGCTCAGCACCGTGAGGAAAAGCAAGGCGACCGCGGTCGTGTGAAGTACGAAATCGAAAAAGCTGTGAACAAGGACCGCGACAATGCCGGCAAGCGCACCGGCCGCGAGGCCGCGGCGATGATCGTTTTTCGTTTGCAGTGACTTCTTTCCGGTCCTATAGAGCAAAAACAGAAAGCCGATCCCCAGCAAGGCACCGACGATCCCCGCATCGGAAATTACCTGCAGGAAATCGTTGTGTGCCTGTTCGACGCGTTCGAGGCCGCTGTTCACGTCAAATTTTCCGTAAGCGGTCCCAAATGCTCCCAACCCGACGCCGAAGGGCATCGAATCGCCGATAACCTTTAACGTAACGCTCCAGATATGCGCCCGATTAGCGTTCGTCCCGGCCGCCTCGGCTTGGTCAGTACTTATACGCGTCAACGAGCTTTCGCCGCCGACAAAGTAGGAACCGGCGATGACCACAAGGATCAGCCCGACTGCGAGAGCGGGTTTGACGAACGCCTTCCCTTTCCCCTCTGACCTATTCGTTATCAGAAGCAGAAAGATGATCTCGACGAGAAATGCGACAAGCCCGCCTCGGGAACCGCTGACGATCAGGGCGACGCCCATGAGCGAGATGGCGGTGATATAAAGCAGCCGTTTATCCTTTGATACCGCACCGGTGAAAAGTAGCCCTAAGGGAAGCGCGATCGCGAGTTCGATCCAGGCCGCAAAATGATTGCGGTTGACGAAGGAGCCGAACGGATTTGCTCCCGGCCGGCCGTAGATCCCGAAGATCTTATCGGGACTCAAAACGGACTGGAGTATAGCAAAGAACGCATAACCGAAACCGAAAACGCTAAGGAAGATCGTCAGCTTGCGCAGCCTGTTCGCCGAATCGATACGCGTCAATGCCGCGGCAAAGAAGATAAGCAGGGCGACGAAATGTATGGCCGATATTTCGGTCGCGAAAGGCTCGATCGAGATCGTTCTCGGGATGCCGCTCACACCGGCGGCCTCGTTTAGCGTTCCGAACGGGATGACCTGGACAAAGCCGTAAACGGCTGCCCCGACAAGAGGAAGCTGAAGCAGGCTGGAATTGAATCGGATGACCCCCGACCGCATACAGTCGACCGCCCACAGGACCAGCATCAGGGCGATCATTATGTAAACGACCGTTAGAACAGATTGATGGACCGCACCGTAAACCAATGTGGAAACGGTGATCAAAAGGAATATCAGCAGGTAACCGATGCGATCGAAGATAGAGGATGCGTTCATTATTTCGAACCAGCCTCCACGATCGTGAAGTCGTCGATCCAAAAGATGCCGGAGATCGGACATTCCGGGCCACATGCCTCGCGGCCGGTCCTTATGCGGATGCCGTCCGTGTCTTTCGGAACTTCGATATCGATGGCGAATTGCCGCCAATCGTTAGTACCGGCCGGGAACGGTTCGGAAACGGCGATCACTTTGTCGTCTCGGCCGCTCAAAACCTCGATCAACGGCATACTGCCGCTGCGGAGATTTTCGGTCCTCAGCCAAAACTCAATTCTCTGGCGAGAACCGGGGCGGACGCCGACGACCTGATCGAACACAACGAATATGGGTTTTACCAGGGTTCGAAAATTGACGCGAAGACTTCGCTTGCCTCCGTGAGCCACCGCAGGATCGATCCCGATGTCCACCTTGTTATCGGGCCGCGTGATCGTCCAATCGAAAATGTGCTGGCCCTTGTCTCTTAAGCCTGATTCGAAATCGCCGTTGGTAAAGACGCCCGGCCGGACATTCTTGTCAATGCCGCACTGCCGCGCGAATTCGATAGCCCCGGAATACGAACGTTGGAGGAACAGTTTCTTTGCCGCGTTTTCTGCTGCCTTGGTGAATTTGCCTTTTTCTTCCTCGCTAAGCGTGTTCCATACTCGGATCGCATCTTCGGCACGATCCATATTCGAGTAAAAGGTCACGAGCCCGGCCTTGACGTCGGGCCGGTCGTTGGAAAATTGTTCGATCATTTGCGGGTCGCTGCCGAAATAATTCCACGCGATCGTAAAAACCTGTCCCCGGTACAGATTGCTGTGCTCAGCGGCCTTTTTCAGCGGACCGACCGCCTCGTCAGTCCTCGAACGGCGGAGGTAAAAGTTGCCGAGCTGCCAATTAGGAAGAGTGTATTCAGGCGCGAGTTCAACGGCCCGCTTAAATGCCCGCTCGGCACGATCGTTGTCTCCGGCCTGCTCGAGCGAGCGGCCAAGTTCGCTCCACCACCGCGGCTGATACGGCGACAGCCGGACCGACTCGGTGATCCGTTCGACGGATGCCGCGGAAGATTCCCCGCTCAGATCGGAGCGGAGCACCGCGCCGAGGATCCAGCGCGAACGCGGATCTGACGGAGCCAGGTCGATCGCAGCCTTGGCGATGTCGGCCGCACCTTCCTCACCGGGCGAGGTCAGTTCGCCGATCATATCGCCGATCTGCCACCGTACGGAAAACCACGCAAAGATCAACGCGAATAGGACAGTCAAGACTGCGACTGCCCTAGCTGCGTTTCTGTTGATCTGAATTTCTTTGATCAGAACCGAGAAAATATCCTAACTTGTCTGTTCGTAGAATCGCGCTATAGTATCGACCACGTATTCAAGTTGTTCGGGACGCAATTCGGGATAGATCGGGAGCGCGAGCGTTTCACGCGACGCCTTTTCGGATTCGGGAAGATCGCCCTCTTTGTAACCGACGTATTCGAAACACTCCTGCAAATGGAGCGATACCGGATAATAGATGTCGGTACCGATCCCCACTTCGGTTAGAAAGGCCCTCAGCTCATCTCGCTTTCCGGGAACCCTTACCACAAACTGGTTATAAATGTGACGCACATTTTCGCGCTCGTAGGGCAAGCCGACCTGTTCGGTCAAACCGGCGTCGGTAAACAATTCGCGATACCGGTCGGCGTTCGCTTTACGCTTGTTAGACCACGAGTCAAGATAAGGTAATTTCACGCGCAGGACCGCTCCCTGAAATCCATCCAAGCGTGAATTCAATCCAACCCACTTATGATAGTAACGTTCCTTCGACCCGTGAACACGAAGCGCAAATAGTCTCTCGGCAAGTTCGTCGTCGTCGGTCGTCATAAACCCGCCGTCGCCCATTCCGCCGAGGTTCTTAGACGGATAAAAGGAGAAACAACCGATCTCGCTCATCGCTCCGGCCCGAACACCATTCTCCTCAGCACCTATCGCTTGAGCGGCGTCCTCAACAAGTGGAATACCGTGCTTAGCAACGACTTTCCTAAGCTCTGCCATGTCGGCGCACTGTCCGTAAAGATGAACCGGCTGGATCGCTTTGGTTCGCTCGGTGATCTTTGATTCGATCTGCGAGACGTCAAGGTTATAGGTGAGCGGGTCGATGTCAACGAATACGGGCGTCGCTCCTAGCCGAGTGATCGCGCTTACAGTCGCAAAAAAGCTGTATGGCGTTGTGATGACCTCGTCGCCTGCCTTTACGTCAAGGGCCATCAAAGCGAGGAGCAACGCATCGCTCCCGGACGCACATCCGATCGCATATTTGGTACCGCAATAGGCAGCTAACTCATCTTCAAGGGCTTTGACCTCGCCGCCGAGTATAAAGGCATTTGTATCGAGCACTCGCCCAAGCGCCGCTTCGATCTCGGGGCGCAATAGCCGATTTTGTTCGGTCAGATCGAGTAAAGGAACACGCATTATTAATTGGCAAGTACAACGAGACCGCTGAGAAATGTATGATCTCTTCGCTGTGACCTCGATATTCTCTGTGGTTAATACTAACCGAACGACCGAGGATTTGCATTTTGGTGGTTTGTTTTTTAGCCTCGTCTCAAATGCTCGCAGACAAAAAGAAACGAACCGTCGAAATGATCAAACGGCTGAAAAAGGCCTATCCCGATGCCCATTGCGCGTTAAACCACACGAACGCTTTCGAACTGCTGATCGCCACAATATTGTCCGCCCAATGCACTGACGAGCGTGTGAACATCGTGACAGCCGACCTGTTTCGCAAGTACCGCGGACCGAAGGATCTTATTGAAGTTTCACAGGCTGAACTTGAGAAGGACATTCACTCAACGGGTTTCTTTCGAAACAAGGCAAAGAACATCAAGGCCGCAAGCCAAAGGCTTGTTGAGGTTTACGGCGGCGAGATACCGCGAACGATGGAAGAGATATTGACGCTCGGCGGCGTGGCTCGCAAAACGGCAAACGTCGTACTTGGAAACGCCTTTGGCATCGCGAGCGGCGTTGTGGTCGACACTCATGTCGGCCGACTCTCACAGAGACTCGGGCTATCTGAACAAAAGACCGCTGAAAAGATCGAACTGGATCTTCAAGCCCTCGTCCCAAAAAAGGACTGGATCATGTTCTCGCATTGGCTGATATATCACGGAAGGCAGGTTTGTAACGCGCGCAAACCAAAGTGCGCGGAATGTGTTCTGGCTGACATTTGCCCTTCGTTCGCGGAGTTTTCATCAGCAAGTTGACCAGAAACAGAACCGGAGGGCGAGAAGACACACTCCGGTTTCTATTGGATGGTCAAAAGTCTTACTTAGGGACATTCGGATCTGTCTGTTTTGGAGGATTCGGCTTCGCGGAAGTGACACCGCTCAGCCAAGCAGCCATTCGATTGCCTCGTCCTCTGAATGGGTCACGAGAAACCGCGCTCCTCGGTTCACAGCCACTGTCTCGCCGAGTTTTGTTATCGTCCCCGGTTTCATGATCAATACTGCCTTGATCATTGGCCCATAAACCTCAGCTATTTTTGTTCCGATGAAGAATTTGTGCGATTCAGATATGGTTCCGGCGAGTTCACGGGCGTCAACTAGGATCCGATTCCTTCCGGCGGATACGGCTTCCTTTTTTGATGCCTCGACAAGATTCAAGATCTCGTCGAAAGTGTATTCACCCGACAGACGGATCTGAAGATATTCAGGAAAAAGTTCGGTCTCAACAACAAGTCCCATCGTCTCGTTTACCGCGATTACCTATAGAGACCGGTGAGGAAGCGCCCTGAGTAACGGGATAGTAGATCAAAGGCTCTCCTCGGAGTGAAGAAACGCCTTTACACCATAAGAAACCTTTCAGCGGAATTTGTCAATCCCGCTGAAAATAATTGTTATCAAACCTAGATTATCATTACTGCTGCTGGGGTGGTTTCGGCATCTTATCGGCCGGAAAACGGGGAAGGAGTTCGTCCCGCATCGCCAATTGATAGACAGCAGCGGCAAAGATAACGGCAGACTTCTTGACGTCGTCCTCGATTATCCTCTCGTACGTATCAATGTTCGTATGCCAGGTCCCTGCGAAGTACTCGATCGGGTCCTGCTGGGTACCGATACCTGGCAATCCTGCGTTATTGAACGAGGTGCTGTCCGTACCGCCAAGTCCGCGGCTCGCCGAAGCCGTGACACCAGCGAATCCGAGATCGCCAAACGATGCAAGGGCCTCACGAAGCACAGTCGCTGTTTCGGGCGGGCCGAAGACCGACAACGCACGCGCTTTGCCGGTTCCGCTATCGATGTTGAAATAGCCGCCGAATTTGGCATATTCGGGAGTCGGATTCTCAAAGGAACCGAAGTGCTTTTTCACGTAAGCCTGAGAACCAAGCAGTCCTTGCTCCTCCCCGCCCCAGCAAGCAACACGGATGGTACGCCGCGGTTTTACGCCGATAGCCTTTAAGATCCGAGCCGCTTCCATCATGGTCGCACAGCCGATCGCATTGTCGGTCGCGCCCGTGGCAGAATGCCAAGAGTCGAGGTGGCCGCCGAGCATGATCACTTCATCTTTCTTATCGGAACCGAAGATCTCGCCGATCATGTTGTAGCTGGTCGTGCCTTCGGGCATGATCCGGCTTCGCAAGTCGAATTCGAGTTTGACCGGGGTTTTGTGGGCAAGCAATCGCACGATGCGTCCGAAATCCTCATTTCGCATTACGACGGTCGGTACGACCTTTGTGATGTCGAAAGTGCGATTGTTGAAGGCACGGACCAATCCGCGATCAAGCTGTGATTCATTTATACGAACGAGCACGCCATTTGCGAGCAAAAAGGCATCCAGCTGGTCGCTGATCTGCTGAGGTGTAAGAGCATTAGGCCTCGGGGTAACTTGTGGGCCACGCTGGCCGCCGCCCGGACCTCCGGGACCGCCCGGGCCTCCACCCAACGCTGCGCAGTCTGCAGGCGTTTTCGTTGGATCGACACGGCATTTGATCACATCGTCAGCGATCCGTTTGGGAGTTTGAGGGGTCGACTGATCAATAAAGGTCGGTTTTCCCACCAAGACCATCTTTCCGTTGATCGAGGACTTGATGCTGTTGAAGTATGCTGTCAATTCCTCCTGTGTCGGGTTTTGCATAACGCGGGGATTTTCCGCGGCCGGAACCTGAGGAATAACAAGGTGAAAAGCATCACCTGTCACGGCCCCCTTTGTCGAAGGCGTCCATGCGAGCACCTCGTAAGACAGCGTGTCTTGAAAGGGTGCAACGATCATGCCGGTATTACGTTCGTTAACCCAGCCCGGATGTCCGAAATCCCATGGCTCAAGAAAGGTGTTATCAAAACCCCAGGATCTCATTTCGGCCGCTCCCCATTTTGCGGCATTCACGTGATTGGGTGAACCTGTAAGTCGGGGCCCATAGAGATCGGTAAAATAATGCATCGTGTTCATTATTTTCGAATTCTCCATTCCCTCTTTGCGGATCTTTGCGTTGATCTCTTCCGTTGTCGCCGTTTGTGCAAACGTGAGCGAAGGAGCGAGGAACGCCAAAGTCAAAATAAGCGACAGTGCAGCATTTATGGTTTTCATTCTTTCTTTTACTGAGATCCGTTCATGAGAACGGACCAATGTTTAGGTTATTTCGCAGACGCGATGTGGTGTTTTACGCTGCTATTACTCTATATCAGCAGAAATTGTTTCAGTAAATCTGCAGAGGGGCTGACGGCAAGGCTTTGCAATTCTTTGCAATGCGGCTGATTTACCGTCGATAATCGATCCGATGACATCGACGTAAAAATCACGTATATTACGAGAGTTCAATGGCGTCGAATTCGAAATGATCAAGTTCTTCCGGCACGGAGCGCAACAGAATCCTGTCACGAAATGGGTCGTTCCAGGCTCGATCTTCGTGATCGCCCTCATGTTTGTGTCGGCCCGCTCTGCCGCAGCTCAATCGCAGATCGATTATTTCAAAGGCGCTTGGACGATCACACTGAAAGGAAGCGAGAACCTGAACTTAGAGTGGCTGGTTGTTAACGATACTAAAGGACCGGGACTTTTGGGCGAGGTAAGAACGAATGGCGTAAAGACCTCAACAGATCACTGGCAGATATTCGGCAAAAAGATATTTCGTGTTACGATGATGACTTCCGGACTTGTAGTTGAAATGGAGACAAGCGGGTGGAAGGGCGATGTTCTGATCTTTACCGGCACTGCTAGTGACGCCGGAAATGAATTTAAGGTCCGCGAGACCATCACTAAGCTCTCAGGAAACGAGTTTCATGCATTGTGGGAGCGTCAGGAAAAAAGCAGGAAATGGAACGTATTCTCTGAAGAAACATGCAAACGAACTTTAGTAAAACGATGAGAACAACTGCATCTGCTTCGTTCGCCGTTATGGCAATGATGGTGTTTTCGTTAGCGGCCTACGGTCAGATCCTTAGCTCGGATGAGAAGAAGATCATCGAGTACATCGACCGGCACCTAACCGAACAGATCGGGATGATCGAAACGATGGTCAACATCGAAAGCCCGACCGAGGATATCCCGGGAGTAAAAGCCGTCGGTGCATCATTTCGAAAAGAGTTCGAAGCAATTGGAATGTATGTTCGCTGGATCGATATGCCGGCGGAAGCGAAGCGGGCAGGACATTTGATAGCCGAGACAAAGGGAGCGAAAGGTAAGCGGATACTTCTATTAGGTCATCTTGATACGGTACTGCGCGGTGAGCGGTTCCGACGCGAAGGCGACCGGATCTTCGGTACCGGGGTCGGTGATATGAAGGGCGGCAACGTCATCGCGCTCTACGCGCTCAAAGCCCTCCATGCGGCCGGCGTACTAAAGGATACGCAGATCATCGTGCTGTTTACCGGAGATGAAGAAGACGCTTGCGATCCGATAGCGGTTTGCCGTGGTGATATGATCGCCGCCGCGAAGCGAAGCGACGTCGCGTTGAGCTTTGAAGGTACTGTCAGAAATACAGCAACCGTCGGGCGTCGTGGTTCAAGCTCGTGGACACTCGAGGTGGAAGCGAAAACTGGACACTCAAGCCAAATCTTTCGTGAAAGCATGGGAGACGGCGCGATCTATGAAGCTTCGAGGATCCTGAACGAGTTCCGCGAAACATTGAGCAAAGAGAAATATCTGACGTTCAACCCGGGACTGATACTTGGAGGAACCACGATCGACCCAAAAGACACGTCCGGTTCCGCAAGCGGAAAGACCAACGTCGTTGCGGCAAAGGTCGTGGTAAATGGGGATCTGCGGTTTATCAGTGAGGTTCAGAAAGAAGCTGCCAGGGCAAAAATGCGGGAGATCGTCGCTAAGAGTTTGCCCGGCACAAAAGCTAAGATCACGTTTTTTGACGGTATTCCGGCGATGACCCCGGTCGATGGAAACTATGAACTGCTGAAAACACTTGATCAAGCAAGCAAAGATCTGGGCTTTGGACCAGTGGAGGCTCTTGATCCGGGCGATCGCGGTGCCGGGGACATCGCCTATGTTTCCGACATCATACCCGGACTTGACGGGATCGGCATCGGAGGCGGCCAGAATTCGCATGCGAAAGGTGAATCAGCAAGCGTAGAGACGCTTTCAACGTTGACCAAACGTGCAGCGATCTTGATCTACAGACTGACGAGATAAATGATGAAGATCCTCAACCAGATCCGAACAAGCAAGTCTATCGCCATTGCGTGCGCATTTCTATCGTTTTGCCTTGCGGTCAACGTTTCGGCACAGGAGTTCCAACGCTCCAAAGCGGAGACCGTTGGGATGTCTCAACAGCGTCTCGGCCGGCTGAACGAGACCCTGGATGCCTTCGCTAGCAACGGCAGGGTCGCGGGCGGAGTTGCGATGGTAATGCGAAAGGGCAGGCTGGTTTACTCGCATGCATTCGGTTTCCGCGACAAGGAGGCCGGTTCGAAGATGTCCGAAGATTCGATATTTCGAATAGCGTCACAAAGCAAAGCTTTTACCAGCGTTGGCATTATGATCCTTCAGGAAGAGGGCAAGCTTCTGATCTCTGACCCGGTCAGCAAATACCTTCCCGATTTTGCAAATACGACGGTCGCCGTACCAAAGGATGGCGGCGGGTA